>JBDHYF010000005.1:0-170025 GCA_039811185.1 Chitinophagaceae bacterium
ATTACTATGTGATAGACCCTAAAAACGGATTGCCGGTTATGACCGGATGGATATATATGAGTAAATAATTTTGAAAAATTATCGTAATGAAAAAAACTTTATTGGTTTTTGTAATCTTTTTACTGGCGAAAGCAGGCTATTCGCAAATTGACCCGCACTTTTCGCAATACTACGTTTATCCTTCATATCTAAACCCTGCGCTCACCGGCGTATTCGATGGTGATTACCGGATATCGGGTATTTATCGAAATCAATGGGCAAACGTAAACAGTCCGTTTTCAACGCCCGGAATTTCTGCGGATATTGCCGGTAACAAAAGCATGAACTACGGCGTTAACATCATGAATCAAACGGCCGGGCTGTTCAACAATATCACAGCCGGAGTATCCGCTGCTTATACCGGAGTGCGATTTGGCGCCAATGGTAATCAGCGTGTCGTGTTCGGATTAAACGCAGGTATTCTGAGCCGCAAATTGAAGGGATCTGATGCGAAGTTTCCGGATGCTCCTGAAACCATTGCCAACACCAGCGCTACCGCATTCGACGCCTCTGCCGGAGCCTTTTATTACGATGCCGAACCCGGTAAAAAAGCCAATCTATATCTCGGCCTTTCAGCCTCGCATCTTACGCAGCCAAAAAATAAATTCTTGACGAACTCTGCCACTGACGATAAAGTTCCGGTGAGATGGACCGCGCACGGTGGTCTTCGAATGCTATTCGACTCCTGGTCGTTCACGCCCAATTTCATTTATATGCGCCAGGCAAAGTCGGAAGAAATGATGTTAGGTGGGTATGCCCAAATTCCTGCCAACGAATCAACCGATTTAATGGGTGGTGTAAACTACCGTTTTAATGATGCAGTGGTGGCGTTTGCCGGGGTGTATTTTAAAAATATGGTGCTCGGTTTAAGCTACGACATCAACACTTCCGACCTTGGAAAGATGGCAAAAGGCGCCAGCAGCTTCGAGATTTCTTTAACCTTCATCGGCCGCAAAAAAGCGAGCACACCGGCAGAAGGATTTATTTGTCCAAGATTATAATTGCTAATTCGATCTAATAAGTTGATATGAGAAGTTTAAAAAATTTGTTTATTGCCTTTCTTACGCTGCTGATCATTAACCCGCTGCACGCTCAGGTGTTTCTCGACTACCTGAAAAGCGCCGACAGCTACTATCGGAACGGCGACTATAACTCTGCCACTATCTACTATAAGAAATATCTGGATATAGGCGCTAAAAAAGGTGCCGGTAATTACGAACCTTATCAGGTTAAACAGGTGAAGGCACAAAAAGAAGGTCGTAAAAGAATAACCACACGCGAAGAAGCTGTATACCGCCTTGCCGACAGCTACCGGAAACTGCATAATTTTCCGGAGGCGCTGCCCTGGTATAAAGAAGCCGCACAGTGGAGAGATCAATTTCCCGATGCTCCTTATTGGTATGCAGTGAGCCTGCGCACCACCGGCGACTTTGAAAATGCAGAGAAGGCATTTGAAGATTTTCTTTCCGGCAGCATTGCCGATGCCGACATGAAAACCAAAGCAGAGAAAGAGCTGGCTAACTTAAAATTCATCAATGCACAACTGAAGAAGCCCGGCGTTGAAAGATATAGCGTAACGAAGGCGCCGGTAATAAACGCAACTTCTCAATCGGCGCCGGCAATGGTAAATAACCTTTTGTATTTTTCTGCTTCTGTACCCGATACCGCTAAGGGGGCAAAAAAGAATGCCTACGTAAACCAAATTTATCAGGCTTTTTATAAAGATGGGCAAGCTGCCGACATCGCTTCGCTTGATTTTAATGACGAACCCGGCATGCATCACAGCGCAGCCTCATTAACACCCGACGGCAATACAATGTATCTCACAAGATGGAATGGCTCGGGAGATAGCAAAAGAGCCAACATATACCGGAGTACCAAATCGGCTAACGGATGGTCGCAGCCCGAGGCGGTAACAGGCATTAATGTGGATGGCTATTCCTCACAAGAACCGTTTATTACGCCGGATGGGAAGTTCCTGCTGTTTTCTTCAAATCGTCCGGGTGGTGAAGGTAAATTCGATATTTATTATGTGGCGTTATCGAACGGAAAAATAAGCGGGACCATCACCAATATGGGCAAGCAGTTTAACACCCCGGAAGACGAAAGAGCGCCCTATTACCACGAAAGAACAAGAACATTTATCTACTCCACCAATGGAAAAGTTGGAATGGGTGGAATGGACTTCTTTAAAGCAAACGGAGAAATTACATCTTTGTCAACGCCCGTTAATATGGGTTATCCGTATAACTCTATTAAGGACGATATGTATTTTCTCGCCTACGGCAGAAATCTTTTCAACAACGTTTTGCTAAGCAGCGACCGCGGGTCGGCTTGTTGCCTCGATTTATATACTTTGGAGAGAAGCAAAATCGACAAATATGTTACCGGCCGAATCATTAGTTGTAAAGAAAGCAAAGCACTCGACAGTACGACACTTGTTGTAAGAGACCAGTCGGGAAAAGTTGTTGACACCCTCACCACCGATGCAAACGGGTATTACAGCCTTACCATTCCCGATTTTAAAACACTCAGCTTCAGCTTGAAACGGAAGGGATATATACCCGGCGGCGGCAGCGTAAATGCCCCGAATGAAGACCTCGACATCGACAGTATCACAGCGGCCGACATTTGTATAGAGCCGGTGCCAATTCCGGAAGATGAGCCGATTGTACTCACGAATATTTACTTCGAATTTGCAAAAGCAGACATTCGTCCGAATTCGTTCGACTTCCTGGATTCGCTTGCCGCTTTCATGAACAAGTATCCGACGATGGTGATCGAAATCAGCGGCCACACGGATGACGTAGGTTCCGATGAGAAAAACCAACTGCTTTCCGAGCAGCGCGCTGCTTCTGTAGTGGCATATCTCGAAGGTAAAGGTGTGGCTGCCGACAGAATGCAAAGCGTTGGCTTCGGCGAAACCAAACCTGTTGCACCAAACAAAAAGCCAAACGGAAAAGACAATCCTGAAGGAAGAGAGAAAAACCGTAGAATTGAGTTCAGAGTGCTCCATTACTAAACGGATTATTCAACGATAACGAGAGGCCGTCCCCATAAAGGATGGCCTCTTTTTTTAACGATAAAATCCGGTGAAGGAAAAGCATCATCAACGAGCTGAACCCTGAACGGAGCGTCGCCGCGGAAGCATCATTAGGGGCTGAACGATGACCTTCAAAAAATAAAACGCCCTTTATTTAACGCTTTTTTCCTGAAATAATGAAGCCGAAATTGTGGTGCAATAGAAAATCTTCATACTTTCGCCGCCTGAAAAATTTAAAGCTTTATGGCTGACTTGAGATTACAACGCAATTTTGGAATTGCTGCACACATTGACGCCGGTAAAACCACAACCACCGAGCGCATCCTGCGTTATACAGGTATGATTCACCGCACAGGAGAAACCCACGAAGGCGGTGCTACTACCGACTGGATGGACCAGGAAAAAGAAAGAGGTATCACCATTACCTCTGCAGCCGTAAGCTGCCAGTGGAAGTTCCCAACCCTCGCCGGTAAGCCCACTGCCGACTCAAAAAACTACTATTTTAATATTATTGATACTCCGGGCCACGTTGACTTTACCGTAGAGGTAGAACGCTCAATGCGGGTACTCGATGGCCTTATTGCCTTGTTTTCGGCTGTTGACGGCGTAGAGCCCCAGTCGGAAACCGTTTGGCGCCAGGCAAACAGATATAAAGTTCCAAGAATTGGTTTTGTAAACAAGATGGACCGTGCGGGTGCCGACTTTTTAATGGTGGTAAACCAGGTGAAAGAAATGCTCGGTGCAAAGGCCGTTCCGTTGCAGTTGCCCATTGGTGCTGAAGACAACTTTAAGGGCGTTGTAGACCTGATTAAGATGAAGGGCATTATATGGCACGCTGAAACAGAAGGAATGACCTTCGATGAAATTCCTGTTCCGGAAGATATGATGGCGGAAGTAGAAGAATGGCGTCAGAACCTGATTGAAGCTGTTGCAGAATACGACGATAAATTGATGGAGAAATTCTTCGACGATCCGAATTCTATTTCGGAAGAAGAGGTGCACGAAGCCATTCGTAAAGCAACCATCGACCTAAGCATTGTGCCGATGATGTGTGGTTCTTCATTTAAAAACAAAGGTGTACAAACCGCATTGGATGCAGTTTGTCGCTATCTGCCTTCACCCATTGATGTGGGCGCGATTGAAGGAACAGACCCCGACAGCGGCGAAACCCTGGTACGTAAGCCGGATGCGAAAGAGCCTTTTGCAGCACTTGCCTTTAAAATTATGACCGATCCTTTTGTTGGACGCCTCGCCTTCTTCCGTTGTTACAGCGGCCGCCTGGATGCAGGCAGCTATGTGCGCAACGTGCGCAGCGGTAAAAACGAAAGAATCAGCCGTATCATGAAAATGTTTGCGAACAAACAAAACCCAATCGATTTTATTGAAGCGGGCGATATTGCAGCGGCTGTTGGCTTTAAAGAAATTAAAACGGGTGATACGCTTTGCGATGAGAAGCACCTGATTACCCTTGAAAATATGTTTATTCCCGAACCGGTAATCTCGGTGGCAGTAGAGCCTAAAACACAGGCCGACGTTGATAAAATGGGAATGGCAATTTCTAAACTTGTAGAAGAAGATCCGACACTCCGGGTAAAAACCGATGAAGATACCGGACAAACCATACTTTCAGGAATGGGTGAACTTCACCTCGAAATTATTGTGGAGCGTCTGCGCCGCGAGTTTAAAGTAGAAGTGAATCAAGGTAATCCTCAGGTGGCGTATAAAGAGTCGTTCGGAGCTACGATTGAACACCGCGAAACACTGAAAAAGCAAACAGGTGGTAGAGGTAAATTTGCCGATATTCAGTTTTCTATCGGCCCTGCCGATGAAGAATGGCTGAAAGAAAATCCGGGTAAAGCCTTCCAGTTTGTAAACGATATTTTCGGAGGTTCTATCCCGCGTGAGTTTATTCCTGCTATTCAGAAAGGTTTTGAAACTTCTATGACTACCGGTGTTTTGGCTGGTTATCCGGTTGAAACCATGAAAGTTCGAATATTTGACGGAAGCTTCCACCAGGTTGACTCCGATTCCATGTCGTTCGAACTTTGTGCTAAAGCAGGCTTCCGCGAAGCAGGCAAAAAAGCAAAACCCACATTACTTGAACCGATTATGAAGGTGGAAGTGGTTACGCCCGATCAGTACATGGGTGATGTAACAGGCGATTTAAACAGACGCCGTGGTATGCTTGAAGGAATGGACACAAGAGGAAACGCGCAGGTTATTAAAGCCAAAGTGCCTTTGAGCGAAATGTTTGGATACGTTACACAGCTTCGTTCACTTACATCGGGCCGTGCAACTTCTACTATGGAGTTTAGCCATTACAACCCGGCACCCAACAACATTTCGGAAGAAGTGATTGCGAAAAGCAAAGGCAAAGTAAAAGTAGAAGAATAGTAGAACTTAGTTACTCAATATAGAAGAGACGGCTGCGGCTGTCTCTTTTTTTTGGCGGTAAGTAGATTTTTTAGCAGCCTTCGTTCGCCAAAGCAGGGATAAGCTTTACATTCGTCCTCCTTCTGAGAAGGTCATAGTAGTTTTGATTGGTTACAAAAGCCGGCTTTTTTTGGCCGGCTTTTTTTATGTAAAAAAAGTTGATGCTTTGTTAAACTCCACAAAACATTTCACGTCTACGTTCAAAATCATTTTATGAAACCTTATCAGTTATTGTTGATTGCTTTGCTGGCTTCAACAGTTTTATTTTCCTGCAAGAAAGACAATGGCGGCACCGCAGATGAAGACGCCCGTTACATCACCCATTCCGACGACGAACAACTATCGCTTCAGGCAGTTGATGATGTGATGGATGAATCGCTCGATGCCGTTGAAGACGAGCCGCTGCTCGCCGGAAAGTCCGCATCAACCGGGCCATGCAATGCCACAAAAACCTTCGACAGCGCCAACAGGAAAATCACCATCATCTACTCCGGAAACAATTGCGCCAACACCTTCTCGCGTTTCGGAAAAATCGTCATTACACTCTCATCCACAAAAAAATGGAAAGACGCAGGCGCCGTGCTTGCTATTCAAACAGACAGCCTGAAAGTTACCAGGCTCTCCACGGGGAAATCGGTGGTAGTTAATGGCCAACATACCATTACGAATACATCCGGCGGAAAACCGTTTTATGTAAAAGTTCCTGCCTACGGAATGCAGCAGGTAGTTTACACGGTAGCCAGTACAATGCAGGTGCGTTTCGACGACGGCAGTTTCAGAGCCTGGAACGCAGCGAGGAAGCGGACTTACACCGCGGACAGCAATAACAAGCTGGTAATTTCGGTATCAGGCAATAAAACGCTCGGAAGCCAAACCAATGTATCGGTGTGGGGCGTTAACCGTAACGGCGATGATTTTGTTACCGTTCTTGCAGAACCGCGTGTAATAAAAGAATCCTGCGCATTCCGTATTACAGCAGGCAAAGTTGTACACAGCATCAACAACTGGATTATTTCTACCACCTTTGGATTGGATGCAAGTGGAAAAGCCGTTGAATGCCCGGCGGGCGACTTCTACATGCAAATACAGATTACCCGTCCAAACGGAACGGTGTGGACGACATTGAAGCCCTACTAAACGTTGAACAACATTGTAACAAGGTTAGCCGGAGCAACAGCAGCCGGCTAACTTTTTATAGAATACGCCTCACCGCCTCAATCAGGGCAGGCAGGTTGGATGCGTTGGTGCCGCCTGCTGTTGCCAGTGTTTTTTGTCCGCCACCCCCACCGTTTATTACAGGTGCAACCTGATTCTTGATGATGGTAGTAGCATCGATTTGCCGGCTGCTCACAACGGCCTCATCCACCAATACCGCAACCTGGGCCTTTCCTTCCACATTTGCCGCAAGTACCACCACACCATTATCGTTCCTTCTCTTTAAATTGAAACAAAGCTTCTTCAGCATCTCCATGCCGGAAACTTCCACCACTTGTCCAATAAAATGTACACCGTTTATTGTTTCGGATGTTTCGGCAATTTTTTGCTCCATCTCGTTTAGGCGAAGCGTTTCGAGGCTCTCAATTTTTTTCCTGAGTTCATTATTTTCAGTCAGAATCTGTTGCAGGCTTTTCACAATATCCTTCGGGTTTTTCAGCATCTCTTTTACGAATCCTAACGCCTGAAACTGTTGCAGCACTAATTTTTCGGCGGCTTTTCCGCATACGGCCTCTATTCTTCTTACACCGGCTGCCACCGAGCTTTCGCTCAATAGTTTAAAGAAACCCAAAGAGCCAGTGTTGCGCACATGAGTGCCGCCGCATAACTCCATAGAAAATTGACTGTCGATGATTACAACCCTCACTTTTTCGCCATACTTTTCTCCAAACAATGCCATTGCACCTTTGGCCACCGCTTCATCTTTGTTCATCTCCGCAATTGAAACCCGAATGTTTTCACGGATTTTGTCGTTCACCAACGTTTCTATCGTCAGTAAATCTTCTGCACTCACTTTTGAAAAGTGGGAGAAATCGAAACGCAGATAGCCCTCCGTTACCAAACTGCCTTTTTGGTTTACGTGTACACCTAATACGTTTTTTAACGCAGCATGCAGCAAGTGTGTAGCGGTATGGTGTACCGCCGTTGCTTTCCGTTTTGCGATGTCCACCCTCGCCAATAAACTTCTTTCAATAGCAAGCGGCAGCTTTTCGGTATAATGAACAATCAGCTCATTTTCCTTCCGTGTGTCTGTTACATCAATCACTTCGTCATCGAACGTAAGCGTTCCTGTATCGCCCACCTGCCCGCCACTTTCTGCATAAAACGGCGTTGATTCCAGCACAATCTGGAAATACTCTTTATTCTTCTGTTTTATTTTCCTGTACTTTACAACACGGCTTTTTGTTTCAAACGAGTCGTATCCAACAAACTCATTCATCGCATATTCATCCAGCACAATCCAGTCGCCGGCATCTATTGTTGTTGCCGCACGGCTTCTCTCTTTCTGCTGCTTCATTTCGTGTTCAAAAGCCGCTTCATCCACTTCAAAGCCTGATTCCTGCGCAATCAGGCGCGTAAGGTCGATTGGAAATCCATAGGTATCAAATAATTCAAAAGCCGCTTTCCCGTTAACAGGTTGTTGGTTAGCTTTTGCATCCGATAGGATTTCATCCATCTTCTTCAGTCCTTTTTCCAACGTCCTTAAAAAGGCTTCTTCTTCTTCTTTAATCACTTTTTCAACAAAGGTTTGTTGCGCTTTCAGTTCCGGAAACACGCCTTCAAACTGCTCGGCTAACCCTTCCACCAACCGAAACAACAATGGCGATTTATAATTCAGATAAGAGTAATAGTAGCGCACGGCGCGGCGAAGAATGCGGCGTATCACATAGCCTGCGCCTGTGTTTGCGGGCAACTGTCCGTCAGCGATGGTGAAAGAAATGGCTCTGATGTGGTCGGCAAGTACACGAAACGCAATATCCTTTCGGCTGTCGGTGTTGCTGTATTTTTCGTTCGTAATATTTTCGGTAACGGAAATAATATCCGTAAACAAGTCGGAGTCGTAATTGCTTTTTTTCTGCTGAAGCACGCGTACCAGGCGTTCCAGCCCCATGCCGGTGTCCACGTGCTTTTCGGGCAGCAGTTCCAGGTTTCCATTTTTTAACCGGTTAAACTGAATAAAGACGTTGTTCCAAATTTCTATCACCTGCGGATGGTCTTTGTTTACGAGCGCGCTTCCATCGATGGCTTTACGTTCTTCATCGCTTCTGGAATCGAAATGAATTTCGGTGCAGGGGCCGCAAGGTCCGGTATCGCCCATCTCCCAAAAATTGTCTTTCTTATTGCCATAAAGTATGTGCGATGCTTCCGTATATTTCCGCCAGGCATCCAAGGCCTCTTCGTCTTTTGGAAGGCCTTCTTTGTCGTCGCCTTCAAACACCGTAACATACAAACGGCTTTTGTCGAGTTTGTACACTTCGGTAAGCAGCTCCCAGCTCCATGCAATGGCTTCGTTTTTAAAGTAGTCGCCAAAGCTCCAGTTGCCAAGCATTTCAAACATTGTATGATGATAAGTGTCTACGCCCACTTCTTCCAGATCGTTATGCTTACCACTTACGCGCAAACATTTTTGTGTGTCTGCAATGCGTTTGTGAGGCGCTTTTTTATTGCCGAGGAAATAGTCTTTAAACTGATTCATGCCGGCGTTTGTAAACAGCAGTGTAGGATCGTTTTTTACTACGATGGGTGCTGAGGGTACAATTTGATGTTGTTTGGATGCAAAAAAGTCCAGGAACTGTTGTCTGATTTCTTTCGAGGTCATATCGTTAATTCAAGTTGCTGTTAACAAGCCGTTGTTGTTAGAACGTATATATTTGTTGGCCTTTTTCAGGCGCACAAAGGTAAAACTTTGGCGCATTGCTTTTTTTGGAAATGAAGAAGATAAAATACTTTTATAATACACATACCATGCGCTTCGAAAAGCACGTACTTCCCTTTCGGGTGCGGCTTTTGCGCGTTTTTGGGTTTATTGCATCTTCTCTTTTCACGGCCGGAATTTTTGTGTTGATATTGTACAAATATTTCCCGTCGAGCAATGAAAAAATGCTGATGCAGCAGAATGCCGATTTAATGCAGGCCTATGCTATTTTGAACCAGCAGCTCGATGCTACGGAGCAGGAGATGTCGGAGCTTGAAAAGCGTGATAACGAAGTGTACCGTGCCATATTTGAAGCTGCGCCCGTGCCCGACAGCGCAAGGCTGAAAGCCATGGAAAAGCGTAAAGAAATACAACTCGTGCAGCGGATGAGCGAATCGGAACTGATTAACAACATTACCGACCAGATCAATAAGTTGAAACTAAGGGTAGCTTATCAAACTAAAAGCTACGACGAAATCAACAACATGATTCGTAATAAAGAAAAGCTGTTAGCCGCTATACCCGCCATTCAGCCGGTGAGCAACAAAAGTTTAAGGCGCATTGCATCCGGCTTCGGCCCCCGCATCGACCCCGTTTATAAAGTTCGGAAAATGCACGCCGGCCTCGATTTCACTGCTCCTCAGGGCACACCGATTTATGCCACTGCCGACGGAAGGGTGCGGACGGCAGGATTTAACGCCGGCGGATACGGAAACCATGTAGTCATCAATCATGGCTACGGTTATGAAACTTTGTACGGGCACATGTACAAGATAAAGGCGCGGCCGGGCCAAAATATCAAGCGCGGCGAAGTGATCGGCTACGTTGGAAATACAGGTAAAAGTACAGGCCCGCACTGCCATTACGAAGTGCATAAAAACGGACGGCCCATTAACCCGGTTTATTATTTCTACAACGACCTTACACCCGAACAGTTTGATCAGATGCTGAAACTTGCCGCTTCTTCCAACCAAAGTTTAGACTAGCTTTCGGGTGCATGTTAAGGTTGACGGCCTGCCGCAAAACATGACAAATGTCATCTTTCCCGCAAACCTGCTGTTATAGTTTTGTTGCATGAGTATAAAAGAAAGAATGTATGGAAACTGTTTCGCACAAAGCAGTTATACCTCTATTTTTTCGAAGGCGAAACCTGAAACGGTTGCTGAAATCAACAAACATAAAATCTGCAATTTTTACAGGAAAGGCCAGATGCTTTTTACAGAAGGCGCTTTTCCGTTTGGCCTCTATTATATTAAAACCGGCAAGGTTAAATTGTCGCATCTGGGGCAGGATGGAAAGGAACAGATTATCCGCCTCATTAATGCCGGCGATGTAATTGGCTATCGTGCCTTAATCAGCAACGACCGGTATAACGGCAGTGCAGTAACGCTGGAAGACGCCAATGTGTGTTTTATTCCGAAAGAAGTTTTTCTCCATGTTTTGCAAACCGATGCATCGGTAGGATTTGAGTTGATGAAATTATTGAGTGTTGAATTGAAAACGGCGGAGATAAGACTCACTTATCTGGCGCAAAAGCCGGTTCGGGAAAGACTGGCAGAAACCCTTCTTTTTATTAAACAAACATACGGTTGTGAGCAGGATGCTGTAACACTGGATGTCCGGCTGTCGAGAGAAGAGATTGCCAACCTGGTAGGTACAGCAACAGAATCAATTATACGCCTGTTGTCGGAGTTTAATAAAGATGGAATGATTGCCCTCGACGGCAAAAAAATAAAGATTGTAAATGAAGAGGAGCTCATAAAAATTGCAAACCTCGAGAATGTATAGGCCGTATGAAGCAGGTAAGAAATAAGCTGAGTTGTTACCATTGCGGAGAAGACTGCGACGAAAGACCCATTGAAGCGCACGACAAACTTTTTTGCTGCGAGGGCTGTAAAATGGTTTTCGAAATACTGAACAATAACGGGCTGTGCAATTATTATAACCTCAGTGAAAATCCCGGTGCTTCCCAAAAAGTAAAGGTGCGGAAAGATAAGTTTGCCTTTCTTGATGACGCAGCTATTGCGAAATCGCTCATCAATTTCAGTGATGCCGAGCGCACCCATCTGCAGTTCTATATTCCCCAAATGCACTGTAGCAGCTGTCTTTGGCTGCTCGAAAATTTATATCGGCTCAACGAAAACATCGTTTCTTCAAAAGTAAATTTTACAAGGAAGGAAGTAGATATCGTTATACGTCATTCCAAAATATCTGTTCGTCAAACGGCTGAATTATTAGCCCGCATTGGATACGAACCCCATATCAGCTTCAGCAATCTAAACGGAAAAAAGCCAAAGGCCGACCGCAGCAAAATTTACAAGATGGGTGTGGCAGGTTTTTGTTTCGGCAACATCATGCTCTTCAGCTTTCCGGAATACCTGGGCATCGATCCGCACGATGCGGCTTTATCGGTTTGGTTCAGATGGCTGAACGTTGTTTTTAGCCTGCCGGTATTTTTTTACAGCGCTACGGAGTTTTTCAGTACGGCATGGAAAAGCCTGAAAAGCCGTTTTTTGCATATAGACGCACCCATTGCCTTAGCCATAATTGTAACCTTTGTTCGTAGTTTGGTTGATGTAGCCGGCGGCTCCGGATCGGGCTATTTCGACAGCATGGCGGGCATCGTTTTCTTCATGCTTGTTGGGCGTGTGCTGGTAAACAAAACATACGAGGGCCTCAATTTCGAGCGCGATTACAGCTCTTATTTTCCCATTGCGGTAACAAAAGTGATGGCCAACAAATCGGAAGTGCCCGTTGCGCTTCCCGATATTAAACTGGACGACACTTTACTCATTCACAACAATGAGCTGATTCCTGCTGACGGCATCTTAACCAAAGGCCGCGCGTTAATCGATTATAGTTTCGTTACCGGCGAAAGTATGCCTGTGGTAAAAGAGATGGGCGAAATTATCTACGCCGGCGGCAAACAAACCGGCAGCAATATAGAAGTGCTGGTGATTAAAGAAGTGGCTCAAAGCTATTTAACCAAGCTCTGGAACCGCGATGCCTTTAGCGCCACGGAAGCATCAGGCGGCCGGTCGTTCGTACACCTGCTTGGTAAATACTTTACCTTGCTCGTGCTGTTGGTGGCAGCGGCTTCGGCAATGTACTGGAGTGCACACGATGCATCGCGCATTTGGCCGGCTGTTACGGCGGTGTTGATTATTGCTTGTCCCTGTGCGCTCTCTTTGTCCAACACATTCACCAACACCAACATTCTGCGCATATTAGGGAAAAACAATTTCTACTTAAAAAATGCGCTGGCAATAGAGGCCATTGCAAAGGTTGACTGTATTGTTTTTGATAAAACGGGAACGCTAACCGGAAGCGGCCTGCACAACATTCAATACTCAGGAAAAGCTTTAAGTCCTTACCGCAGGCAATTGGTTGCAACCGTTGCAGCACAAAGCGTTCATCCGCTGAGCAAGGCCATTGTAGGGTTTTTAAAAGAAGATAAAAAGCTGCCTGTATCGGCTTTTTCTGAAGAAGTGGGAAAAGGAATTTCTGCTGTGGTTGATGCAGTGGAAATAAAACTCGGCAGCAGCGCCTTTGTGCAAAGCAACGGCACGACGCCTGCCGAAAACGAAACCGTGGTTTACGTATCCTTTAACGGCGAACTAGCCGGTCATTTTTCTGTCAAAAATCACTATCGTCCAAAAATAGAAGCAATGATTTCGTCACTTAAAGACGATTATCAACTTGCCGTGCTCAGTGGCGACAATGCCGGCGAAAAAAGCTTTTTGCAAAAGCTTTTTGGCTTCGATGCACATCTGTTGTTTAACCAAACGCCCGTTCAAAAGTTAGAAGTGATTCGCAAGCTGCAGCAGTCGGGAAAGAAAGTGCTGATGCTTGGCGACGGGCTAAACGATGCGGGTGCCCTGAAGCAGGCTGATGCGGGCATTGCCATTACAGAAAATGCCAATAATTTTTCACCCGCCAGCGATGGCATTATGGAAGCAGAAAAACTGCACCGCCTGGCCAACTACTTAAAGGTTTGTAAACTCAATCTCTTTATTGTGAAGTTTGCGTTTGTTGTGTCACTCATCTACAACATTGTCGGAAACTATTTTGCGGTGCAGGGACTGTTATCGCCCTTATATGCGGCGGTAATTATGCCGGTGAGCACCATGAGTATTTTGCTGATCACTTACGGTTTAAGCACCGGCCTTAGCCGGCGCCTTGGCATGCAGGTATAGTTACGTTCCTTGGGGTTTGCTTAATATATTTACGGCTTAAACCGGATGCATGAGAAAGGGATTGTTGATGGCAGTTGTTTGTTGTTGCTGGTGGCAGATTGCGTTGGCTCAAATATGGGCGGTTGGCGTCAAGTCGGGCCTTACGATTCCCAATCTTCGTTCGCCCGATGATCCCGGAACTTTAAACAGTGGTTACCATTCTATTTTAGGATTTGAAGGCGGACTGGTTGTTGAACGGCAGCTCTCGGAAAAGCTCGCCATTCAGGCCGAACTGCTTTATACCACAGCGGGCGGCTTGCGCGACGGAACACAACGCCTGAAAGGAACGGCCTTTAAAGAAATTCACAACTTCGCTTTTCCGGGCACGCCGCTTCCCGATTATTTATACGCAAGCTTCGAAAGTAAAGTGGTGCTGAAGTACCTGCACTTTCCCGTAATGTTGAAGTATAAGGTGCCCCTTTTTAACGACTTCAATGTTGAGGTGATGGGCGGCCCTTTTGTATCGAACCTGCTGTCAGCAAAAAACTTTATTAAAGGTCAGGGGAAAATTTACCGAGACCCACAGCTTACCAACGAATATCTGCCGGTAGTGATAACCGTTGATGCAGACTCTACCATTACACCACTGTGCAACGATTTTAACTACGGCATTCAAGGTGCACTTGCAATTTCCTACCGATTAGAAAACTGGGAATTTTCGTTGATGGGCGGAGGCAATTACGGCCTCGGCTACCTGCAACGTGATGAGAAGTTTGGAAAAAACCAAACGGGTGCAGTTACTTCATCGTTTGCCATCATCCGGCGGTTTTAAAAAAAAGCCGCCTCAATTATTTTTGAGACGGCTGCTTCTTTCCTTTTCAGTGTTTATTGCTTGCTGAATTTTTCAGTCCAGGTTTTGCTTCCGTTTAATTCTATCAGATAATTGCCGCCCTGCAAATTTGAGATGTTCAGTTCAATTTTATTTTCTCCGGGTGCAATCGGGTGGATTTGTTCCATCACCGGTTTGCCGTTCATATCTACAATACGAATTCGGATGTTTTCGGAGGTGGTGCTGTTTATAAGCACCGAAATATTGCTGGCAGCCGGGTTGGGATAAAGCTTAACCGACGGCCGCAGCTGCGCTTCATTTTTAAGAAGAATGGTGGAGGTAAGCGTTGTTTTGCCGTCTTTGTCCTGCTGCTTTAAGCGGTAGTAGTTGGCGCCGGATAAAGGAGTTTCATCTAGAAAGTCGTAAGGCAATTCCATTGCGCTGTTTCCATTTTCGGCCTTCGAATCAACTTTTCCAATGGCGTGAAATGCTTTTCCATCAGCCGATCTTTCTACAAAGAAACCATCGTTGTTGGCCTCGGTAAGCGTAGACCATATTAAGTGGTTACCCGTTTGCACTATTTCACCTCTGAAATTATTGATGGTAACCGGCAACAGCGTGGTGAGTTCCATACCAAGCATAAAGCGGCCCACATCCTTCACTTCCATTAATGTATCGCCATAGATAGATGATTTGGCGTAATAAGTTTCCGGCCGCGCCAGATACTCTCTCTGGTAGTTGAGCGGAAAATAACCGTTCACTATGTTTTCAACCTGCCCGATGCCGGCATAAAAAACCGTGTCTTTCGGAATATGGGCATTCGGCAAAAAAGCAAATGTTACATAGGCGGATGTATCGGTGTCGGTAACCGTATAATTTGTCGTTCTCACAATTGTATCGCCAATAGAATTTAAAACGACGCCATAAAGTTGATTGCCGTAGGCGGCAGTCGACAAGTGCGCTTTAACGGAGAGCACAGAAACCGGCTGGTTTAACTGAAAGCGGTTGAGCAGCAGGCCGGAGCTTGCGTTGAAGCCGGTGCTACCAATCGGCACTGCGTCATTTGCATAACTCAGTTCAGTTGCGGTTACCGTTTGTAAGTTGGTGATAGAGTTATTGGAATTGTCCTGATCGGCAGGTACACTTACTGTAATGTTGTTGGCGCCGGTTGTTGGATAGGAGGGAACAACAAACGATACCAGCACTGATGTGTTGGGAGCAAGGGAGGAAATGGTTTTGGTACTGCTGAATGTGTTGGCGCCGGTGATATTGAGTTGCACCGGCACATTGGAAGCCGTGAGTTTACCATTGTTATACACCCGGGCTTGTATGGTTTCCCCCTCAATAATGGGTGAAGGCGGAATTTTTCCCATGGAGTAAAGGAAGTTTACCGCTACCTCGTTACTGAGAAGGTGTTGAAATTTCACCATAGCACGATAGCTGTTTTCGACCAACATTGTTGAATCTTCGATGGGTTCCAGGCCAAGATTATACCGGCGGGAAACCTTGGCGCTTCCATCTGTATCGTTTCCGATGGTAGAAGCAAACACGTATGGCGTAGTCCGCTGAACGCCGTCGGTACGCATTATCAGCATAGCGAGTGCACTGTCGGCAATACGGATGAAGGTCGTAGAAAGTTCTATTCTTGTCCATCCTTCTGAAAGAAGATTTACGCTGCCGTCGTATACAAGTGTATAACCCGCAAGCGAGTATTTTCCGGTGCTTGTGGTGGCAGCGGAAGAATTTTTAAGGTAGATTTTTACATTGTTGAAAGTGGAGGGCGAACCGGCAGACACTACGCTGAACGAAACAGCCGTTAATGCGGTTGACGAAGTGGTGAAGTTATTGCCCAGCTCCGAAGCGGTGTAAAAGTGTTCACTTACATGATAGGGATCGTTGCCAAAAACGGAAAACGAACTTCCGCCGCGGCTGCTGTCGAGTGTCACGGTTTGCGCCTGTAAACCCGTAAATAGAAGTAAAAAAAATAAGGCAGGTAAAAGTGTTTTCATAAACTTCTGTTGATTTTCGTGTGTTTTTCTTGTGGTTGATAGAATATCTAAAACTATTCCACATTACAAACAGCCGGAAAGAACAGATAAATAAAGAGCCGAACCCAAAAAGGGTGCGACGCGACGGGTGTTGAAAAGCGAGGTGGAAGGCGGCCCCATAAAAAAATGGCTTTCTCTGTTGACTTGCCTGCATAAAAAAAGCCGCCTCGTGGAGGCAGCTTTTATAAAAGGGAAAAAGAAATTATTGTTTTGTGAACGGCGTGCTGAATACACCGGATTTTCCGGCTACTTTAATGAAGTAAGTTCCTGAAGGAAGATTACCCACGTTTACGTTAATGAGGTTTTCGCCGTTTACCAGTTTATGCGTGCTTTGTATTATTGACTTGCCCTGAACGTCCATTATATGGAGCTGAACGTCTTCCGATGCCACCGCTGCTACTTTAACTGTTAGGTTTTTTACCGCAGGGTTAGGGAAGATGTTTACAATTTCAAGTCCTTCGGCTGCTCCTTTAATTACAATAACGTTCGAGTACTCGCTTTTACCATCTTTGTTAATTTGTTTTAAGCGATAATAGTTATTGCCTTTTGAAGGTGTTGCATCGGTGTAGGTGTAATGGAGGTTTGCGTTGCTGTTGCCGCCTTCTGCAATGGAAGGAGTGAAGGCAATTTTTGCGAAATCTGTTCCGTTAGAGGAGCGCTCAATTTCGAAGCCTCTGTTATTTTGCTCAACGGTTGTTGTCCAAAACAAGCGGTTGCCGTTTTCTGTTTTTTCGCCGTTGAAGTTGGCGTATTTAACGGGCAGCAGTGAGTTAAACTGCGCTTCTATCATAAAGCGTCCTAAGGTGGGATATTCGGTGAAGGCGCCACCCGTTAATGCCGCTCCAAAGTATCTGTTGTAGCGGGTAATCTGTTCGCTCTGTGCGTTCATTGGAAAATAACCGGTTGTGTTAGCCGTTTGCGCTATTCCGATATAGAAGTCTGTACCCAGCAGTACCGATACCGGTGTTGGGAAAATGAAGTTTACGTAAGTATCTACATCACTTGCCTGAACGGTGTAAGGCGATGACTGAGCGAGGATAGCACCACTACTGTTTAAAAGAACACCATACACACTGTTGCCAACCGCACCGGAGCCCAAGCTTACTCTTACATTGGTTACAAATGCGTTTTCTGATAAGCGGTATCTGACAAGCAACAATCCGGAGCCGGTATTGTACCCAATTTGGGTAACTGCCGGGCCGTTGTCGGCGATGCGGATGGCATCATTTACTACTTCCTGTGTTTTTACCTTGGAATTGTTGCCGTTGGCATCGTCCGCAGGCACGGAAACGGTAATGGTATTTACACCATAATTTACGGGCACTAATGTATTAAACGTTACCACGGTGGAAGCATCGGGAAGGAGTGTCGGAATGGTTTTTACGTCGGTAAGTGTGTTGGCGCCGGTTACGCTCAGTGTAACCGGCAGGTTTGTTAATGTGCTCGCGCCGTTATTGGTGATAATGGCTTTTATCGTGTCGGCTGCAAGCACTGAATAGGCCGGCGTTTTTCCGAAAGCCGAAACTTCCTCTACCATAGCGTCGTTTGCCACTGTATATTTAAAACGTACGGCAGCGCGATAAACAGAAGTTGACAGATCTGTGGTTCCTTCAACAGCGTTTGTGGTGCCATTATACCTTCTGCTGGTAACAGCAGCATTGTTGGTGTTGTTACCGTTTGCACTGGTGAATATATACGATGCATGTGTTACATCACTTTCACGCGTCATTATCAACGCCAGCCCGTTAGAAGCAGAGGTGCGTAAAAATGGCGTGTTTAACATGATGGAAGTAAAGCCGGTTTTATTGAGTGTAACATTTCCACTGTACACCAAAGTGTAACCGCTAAGGGAAAATTTTCCGGCAGCGGTAATGGTGGTGGTGGTTTCCTTCAGGTAAATTTTTACGTTGGAGAACAGGGTGTTCGTGCCGAGTGTTGCAACGCTGAACGCAATTGTATTAATAGGAGTGGATGGCGAGGTAAAAGCGCTCCCCAACTCCGCGGCTGTGTAAAAATGTTCGCTCGCATGCGCCTGCTGAGTGCCGAAAATGTTGAGCGAACTGGTGCTGCCGTTTGCGGCAATGGTAACGCTTTGTGCTTGTAATCCTATTGAGGTAAGCACAAATGCAAAGAGTAGAATTTTTTTCATTTTGATTTACTTGTTTTAACTAAAGTTAGAAGCAGATTTTTAATTGCCAAAAAATTATTTTTAAGCCTGAATTTGGGAGTGTGAGCAATTATTGGATTAACAATTCTTTATCCCCAAACGGGGGACGATGATAATTATTGGGCCGTTCTTTGGCCGATTCTAAACCAAACTATTTTTTTTATGAAAAAGACATTATTGTTAGGCGCTGCTTTATTTATCAGTGCAGCATCTTTTGCGCAGTTGGGTATTGGTGCCCGCGCCGGTGCTAACTTCTCCACTTTAAAATCAGAGGCCGGTGGTGCATCGACCACTGCAAATGGCGTTGGATTAAATGCCGGATTGTACGGTGTAATTTCTCTTGGTTCGTTTAAAATTCAGCCTGAGTTGGCCTATTCTGTCGCGTCCAGTAAAGATCAGGGCGTTACTACCAATTTAAGTTACCTTTCCGTTCCGGTGCTTGCAAAATATACATTTATGGGTTCGGGCTTCAGCGCATTGGCTGGTCCTCAGTTCGGATTCCTGATGAGTGCAAAACAAAAGGCAGGCGGTGCAACGGCTGATGTAAAGAGTTCATTTAAATCTACCGACATCTCTGTTGCTATTGGTGCGGAGTTCGAAATTCCTACAACGAAACTGAATGTGGGTGCACGTTACAACCTGCCTGTTTCCGACATCTCCAACGTTAATGGGGTTAAAATGACCAACTCAGGGTTTTCTTTATTGTTGGGATACCGTTTTAAATAATCAAATGTTTTTAAACGAAGTATTGAGGGGCTTCGGCCTCCTTTTTTTTGAAGGCATTTTAAATACGTTTTAAACAGTTCGTACCGAAAACCGTCCGTTGGTACAAGTTTTTTTTTGGCGGTTTGATGATTTTACTTTTTTTTGCGCATTAATTCATTAAACAAAACTACAAATGAAAAAAACAATCATTTTATTAGCTGCTTTATTCGTTGGCGGAACTTCTTTCGCTCAAATTAACAAAGGACAGTACTTAGTGGGCGGTAATGCAGGCTTCACTTCTACCAGCCAAAGCGGTGGCGGTGGTTCTACAACTAACGTTTCCCTTTCTCCAAACTTTGGTTATTTTGTGATGGACAAACTTGCAGTAGGTGCAAAACTTGACCTTTCCTCTACAAGTGGTGGCGGTGTAACCGCATCGACTTTTGCTTTCGGTCCTTACGCTCGTTACTACTTCCTCGATGCGGCTGCTAAAACCAACATCTTTGGTCAGGCGGGTATTAATTTCGGAAGCACTAACCCAGGTGGTGGCGCGGGCAGTACCAGCACTACAGGTTTCCAACTTGCAGCAGGTCCTGCTTTCTTCTTAACTCCTAACGTTGCTTTAGAAATCGGTGCTCAGTTTACAAGTCTTTCAGGCGGCGGAGCAACACAAAGCCAGTTTGGTGTAATGGCAGGTTTCCAAATCCACATGGGTAACGGAAAATAATCTTTCATCCATATTGACAGAAGGCCGGAATTTTCCGGCCTTTTTTGGTAGTAGTAAAAAAGTGTGAGCTTGTATTTTTTATATCGGCGCGGTGGTAACTTGCAGATAAATCATCAAAACTGATCATCATGAAAAAAACATTTTTACTACTTGCATCTTTTTTTATAGGTGCAGCTTCTTTTGCACAAAGTGAACTTAGTCTCGGCGCCGAAGTGGGCTTACCCATGGGCACTTTTGGCCAGGGCTACTCAGTAGGTTTCGGTGCATCCGCAAAATATGGGTATGGCATTACCGATAATTCGGCTATCACGTTGTCGGCCGGTTATATGTCGTTTTCTTTTAAAAGTCCGGCCAGCGGTTCATCCGGGTTAATTCCCGTAAAAGCCGGTTATCGTTACGGATTTGAAGGCGGATTTTATGTTGAGCCTCAACTTGGCGTAACTATGATTTCAACCTCCGGTGGTGGTGGTTCTACATCCGGCTTTACCTATGCAGCTAACGTGGGGTATATGATGAGCAAAGTTGATCTCGGCATACGCTACGAAACGGTTTCTGCGCAGGGAGCAAGCTGGGGATTTGTGGGTGCGAGAGTCGCCTACAAACTGATGGATGGCATGAGCAGTAAAAAGTAACCTTTGAAAACAGTGATAGAAAAGCTGCGCCGGGCTCGGTGCGGCTTTTTTTATGGAAAAAATTTACGACTGATGATTTACGATTGACGATTTAGGATTGATGATTTAGGATTAATGATTTAAGATTTACGATTGAAGATTATTGTTTTAAACCATCGTGCGGTTCATCACTTCATCAAGCGTTTACAGCGGTAAATGAGTTGAAGAAGAAAAAGATAACGATCAGTAAGATGATGATGAGATTAACACAAAAAAGAACGAACGATTTCAACAGCGCCTTCCCCATTGTAGCTCCGTAAAAGTTTTTCATTGCGGTAACGAGATAAATGTACGATACAGAAAGCCCGCCCCACAGCAAGAAGTAGTCGAGCGTTTCTGAGAAGCGCGTGTTTTCGAACAAATCGCTGATGGTAATAAGGGTTACCAGCCATAAAAAGTTGAAGCAGTAATAGTAAAGTGTAAACACGCTGTGCGAAGGGGCACGAAAAACCTTTCGCCTCTTAAAAAAGAGCAGCGACAGCATCACTACAAAAAAAGGCAGTGAAAAAAAGAATATCTGTGAAAACGAATGCAACAGCTTATTAATTACTGCCGGCAAAAAGTTATAGGGCGCATTGTCGTACGAGTCGTACATCCGGGCAATTTTCCGGTTAAATGCGCGTCCAACCGGGCCTTTTTGCTGAAAAGATGCGGAGGCTTCATAGGCGGCAGCGCTCTCCCTCATTTCATCGGGAACATTAAAAATAAGTACCTCGTTACCTTCTATTTCAATCACATCGATATCGAGCACATTGGCATGCATGGCGGCACGGGCGGAGTCCACGGCTTGTACGTAAGCGGGGTGCTGCTTTAAATTTACGTACTCGGCATAATGAACAAGCCACAGCAGATAAAAGAGCGAAATCAGCGAAACGAAAATGTACATCTTAATTGGGTCGGTATATCTTTTCCGTTGCCCCTGCATGTATTTTTTTACCGCCACACCAGGTTGAAACAAAACGGTTCTTATGGTAGAAAAGAATGTGTTTTCGTAATGAAACAGGTCACTGATAAAATGGAACAGAAATCCAAAGAAGCTGTGGTGCGGTTCTATATTCTCTTGTCCGCAGTACGAACAATATCGGTTTTCAACATAGTTGCCGCAGTTTAAGCAGGTTTTATCGTTTCGTAATCGATGGTTCGACACATGCCATTTTTAGGCGATAAAAATAAGGAGATGGCAATGAACAGAAAGCGGTTTCCCTCTCCCGAAAAAAATAAAAAGTTAAAGCCATTCATATTTTTTTATATATTAGCCCTCTCCTTATTCTGAAAAACCAAGTATAACCCCCAAAAAATTGTTTTATGAAACAACTTTATTCTTTGGCTTTTCGGGCCGTTATTGCCCTTTGCTTTTTGTTACCGGCAGTGGGTAACGCTCAAACTCCGGACTTTGTAGTAACGTATTGCTCGGGTTTACCCGGACTTGGAACGAATACTTATGGTCCGATGTATTCTTCTGCTACAGCAAATTCTACCAGCAGAACCGCGTTTATTTATCAGGCTTCCGAGCTCACCGGAATTTCCGGCGAGGATATAGGCAGTTTATTTTTTAACCGCTATACCACGAGTGGCACCATTGCCGGCCCCGCATCTTTTAAAATTTATCTGAAAGAAGTGAGTAATTCCGATTTTGGCGCCGGCGCGCTGGATTGGGCGACCGCCACATCGGGCGCTACGCTTGTTTTTGATGGTAATCCTGCGCCGATTGCGGGAAGCTCGGATGGATGGAAGGAATTTCCTTTTATTGCGCCTTTCAGCTATTCGGGCAACGGTAACCTGGCGGTTTTTACAGAGTATAAGAATACCAATGCCAGCACAGCCATTACCTGGAATTATGAATACACTGCGCCTTGTTTAAGCACAACCAATAATAACACTACGAAGTACACAAACAATACCACCGGTACGCTTCCAGCTTCTTTAAGCACCGGTAACTACCGCAGGCCCTATATCGCGTTCGACATCTCCACCCCTTGCACCACGCCGCCTACTCCCGGCGATGCGGTGCTCGACAGCGGATCTACCTGCACCGGCAAAACGGTGAAACTCGATGTAAAGAACGGCAGCAGCGGGGTAGGACAAACCTATGTATGGCAAACTGCATCATCCGGATCCGGCCCCTGGACCGATGTTTCGACCGCGTCTTCAGCCAGCAGTTTCCGGTTTACTGTGAGTGGAGGAACATGGTACCGGGCCGCCGTAACCTGCGGAGGAAATACAGCCTACTCAACTCCTTTGGAAGTTAAACCACTCGCAACGCTTCCTGCGGATGATTATACCATTAATGCCGGACAGCCAACCGGGGGGAAAAACTTCAATTCCATCAGCGACGTAGCGAATGCGCTTGGCTGCGGAATAGCCGGTAAAGTAACCTTTACGTTTGCACCCGGCACCATCATTAGTCAGCGTATCGAAATTCCCGCTATTCAGGGAGCGTCTGCCGCCAACACGGTAACCTTCTTTGGTAACGGAACGCAGATTGTACACGTTGCCAACAATTCAACCGAGCGTGCTGCCATCGTGCTCAACGGCGCCAAGCATGTTATTATTGACAGCTTTGATGTGGACGCTTCAGGCGGTTTGTTCGGATGGGGCATCGTGCTGATGAACGGTGCAGACAGCAATATTATCCGGAATTCGAAAATCACTACAAATATTACGGAAACCTCTACCAACTATGCCGGTATTGTAATTAACGGCTCCGCAACCGGAACCGCTGCTTCAGGTGCAAATGGTAGCGGAAACTTAATTGAGAACAATCATATTATCGGGGGATACTATGGCATTTATGCTTATGGAAGTACTACATCGTACAACAAAAACAACGTGATCCGGAATAATAAAATTGAAGACTTTTACTACTCCAGCATTTATGTGTATGGCCAGGAGAGCGCACTGATAAAAGGAAATGATCTTTCGCGTCCTGTGCGCACTAACGCAGGAGCTTATAACCTCTACGCTGCATCTTCCAACGGAGGAGTTGTGTTTGACGGAAACATATCGCACAACTTATTTGCATCGGGCGGTACTGCATCTTGCTACGGCATTTATCTCGCATCCGGAACGGCCGCCAAAAAAAATCTTGTTATCAATAACCTTCTGTACAACATTAACACAACCGGAACCATTTACGGCGTTTACGGTACCAGCTTGTCGTATGTAGGCATCTATCACAATACTGTGGTAATCGATGATCAAACCGCGACAGCCGGCCTCACCTACGGCATGTATGTGTATGGAACAACGGATCTGAACGTAAAAAACAACATCATCTATGTAAATCGTTCCGGCACAAGTGCGAAATACAACCTCTACTTCAGCAGTACGGGTGTAACTTCTTCAAATTACAATGTGCTTTATATGGGATCCACCACCGGATCTACCAATGCCATTGGGTACATGTCAAGCGCAAAAACTACCCTTTCCGACTGGCAGGGAGCGGGTTTTGATGCCAACAGTGTTGCCTTAGATCCGATGTTTAACGGCAGCGGTGATTATGTGCCCAACGATCTGTCGCTGAATAATATTGGAGAAAGCGGCCTTGGCGTAACGTATGATATTACCGGAGCTACGAGGGATAATCCGCCCGATCCGGGTGCATACGAGTTTAGTATTGCGGGCACCGATGCGTCTATCAGTATCGTTTCGCCGGTAATGCCTGCAACCAAAGGTCTTCAGCCGGTTGTAGTAAGCATTTCCAATACCGGCACTACCCCCATTTCGAGCGTAAATATTTCGTTCACGGATGGCATTGTCTTGAACTCGCAAAGTTTTACAGGATTGAATTTAGCGCCCGGCACGGCACAAAACTTAACGTTTACCACACAGTACAACGTACAGGGCATTACCCGCTTAACAGCATACATTAACATGGTAAACGGTACACCCGATTTAAGCCAGGGTAACGACACCTCGCACGTGAGCCTTTGCTTTGCCATGAAAGGCAATTATGTAATCAACCAATTTGCAATAGAAGGCGATACCACCTTCAGCAGCTTCTCCAGCTTTGTTGCAGCCCTCCTTTGCGGAGGAGTGGAAGGCAAGGTAACCGCACGTGTAGAACCCGGCACCGGGCCTTATAATGAACGAGTGGTGATTCCGGCCATACCGGGTGCAACAGCCAACTCGCCGGTAATAATTAAAGGAAACAACGAAACCATCCATTTCAACAGCACCGTATCGGCCGAGCGCTCAGCGATTGTGCTGGATGGCGCTGACCATATTACCATTGACAGTTTGTATATTGATGTATCCGGCGGTACGTATGGATGGGGTATTTTACTGAAAGGAGGCGCCGACAGCAACACGATTCGTAACAACTACATTACAACCGATATAAGCTCTACCGCAACCAATTTTGCCGGGATAGTGAGCAGCGGATCGGAAACATCAGCCACTACAGCCGGAATCAATGCGAGCGGCAACCTCATAGAGAATAATATCGTTGTAGGCGGATACTATGGAATATCGCTGTACGGAAGTACAACCGATTATAACCTGAATAATATCATCCGGAATAACAAGGTTGAAGACTTCTATTATTACAGCATTTATTTTTACGGACAAAAAGATGGCATCGTCAGCAAAAATGATGTCAGCCGGCCGTCCCGCACTAATAACTCAAGTTATAATATTTATCTCAGCACCAATGGCGGCGGCAACTTAATCGAGAAAAACAAAGTGCACAATCCGTTTGGTAACGGTACAGGTACTACGCTGTATAGCATTTATCTTAATAAAGGCGCTGCGGGCAGCCCCAACACTGTTGCCAACAACCTTATTTACGATATTACCGGATCTAACGGATCGCTTTACGGTATCTACGGAACTACGTTAGATTATGTAAACGTTTATCACAACACGATAGTATTCGACGATGGGGCATCTACCGGAGGTGCTGTTTACGGTATTTATGTATATGGAAGTAACGAGTTAAACGTAAAAAACAATATCGTTTACATTAGCCGTGGAGGAACGGGCACCAAGTACAACCTCTACTATAGTTCAACCGGTGTTACGTCATCGAATAATAATGTATTATGGAATGTATCCACCCAGGGAACAAATAACATTGGATATTTCTCGAGTGCCAAAGCAACATTTGCCGACTGGCAGGCCACCGGTTACGACCAGAACAGCCTGAATACAGATCCAATGTTTATTGGTGGAGGCGATTATACACCCACCAATCCGGCGGTAAATAATACCGGAGCTACAGGCTTAAATATAACAACTGATATTAATGATGTAACGCGAGCTGCTTTCCCCGATCCGGGGGCATACGAGTTTAATGTGACGGGTGTTGATGCAGGCATCAGTTGGGTGTCGCCGGTAACGCCTGCAACAATGGGTGCTAATCCTATAAAAGTGAAGATATCGAACACAGCCACCGCGCAGATTACCAGCTTGAATCTGAGCTATACCGATGGCCTCACTGTAGAGACGCAGAACTTCACCGGGTTGAATATAGCACCCGGCACAAGCACCGATCTCACATTCACCACGCCATATAATATTACTTCCAACACTACCTTAACCGCTTATATCAATCTGGTAAATAATACGGTAGATCTGAGTCAGGCAAATGATACAGCATCAGCGAGTATTTGTTTTGCTTTAAAAGGCAACTACACAATTAATCAGGGTGGCACTCCGGGCGGCACTAATTTCATGTCGTTCAACGAGCTTGCATCGGCATTGAATTGTGGGGGAATAGACAGCGCTGTGGTGGTAACGGTTGTTCCGGGTTCAGGTCCCTATAATGAAAGAGTGGAGTTCGATACGATCCGCGGTTCTTCCGCTACCAACACTGTTACGATTAAGGGTAGCCTTGAGTATCTGAATTATACAGCCGCCGGCTCTAACGACCGTGCAGCCCTCGTGCTCAAGGGCACTGACTTTATGATTATCGACAGTTTAAACATCGATGTTTCAGCCGGCAGCTACGGATGGGGCATTGTGCTGACAAAGGGTGCGGACAGCAACATCATCCGAAACTCCAACATCCTTTCCGATGCGGCATCTACTTCCGCCAACTATGCGGGCATCGTTATTAACGGTACCGCCACAGGAACGGCAAGCAGCGGAAGTAATGGTAGCGGAAATATTATCGAGAACAACCTTATCAAGGGTGGGTATTACGGCGTTTATCTGTATGGAAGCACTACCGCCTATAACGAGAACAACATAGTAAGAAACAATACTATTGAAGATTACTATTACTACGGCGTTTATGTGTACGGGCAAAAAGGTTCTGTTATAAGTAAAAACAACCTTTCACGGCCTACCCGTACAAACGCCTCTGCATATAATTTGTATCTGTCTACAAACGGTGGAAATAATATCATAGAAAAAAACACGCTCCGCAAGCCGTTTGGCAATAATTCAGTAACAACGGGCTTTTATGGTATTTATTTAAATGCCGGGGTTAACGGAAGCCCGAACAAGGTGCTTAACAATCTCATCTATGATATTCATGGCAGCTCGAGTGGCTTGCAGTATGGATTGTATGGACTGAGTGCGAATTACACAGACATCTATCATAACACGGTAGTTTTAGACGATGCTTCATCCACAGGAGGAACAACTTACGGAATGTATGTTTATGGCACTGCCATCGATTTAAAGAATAACATTGTTTACATTTCAAGGGGAGGAAACGGTTCCAAGTATGCCCTTTATTTCAGTGCTACGGGCGTTACAAGTTCGGACAACAATATCCTTTATGTGTCTTCAACCGCCGGCACCAGCGGCGTTGGATATTGGAATACGGGATCCACAACGCTAAGCGACTGGCAGACTGCGCATCCCGGCCACGACAACAACAGTGTATCTGTGGATCCGATATTCTCTAATCCCTCTACCGGCGAATTTATTCCCACACTCAGTGCGCTGAATAACCTCGGTACACCGGTGGGTGTACTTACGGATATCAGAGACTCGGCCCGAAGCACTGTTACGCCCGATATCGGTGCTTTCGAATATACGATACTTACGCCGGGGCTAAACCTCATGGCGGATATGATTGTATCCCCAATGGAAAGCGACGCAAACTGTTATACCGAAAGTGAAACCATTAAAATTAAGATACGCAACAGCAGTACAACGGCCATCAATTTTGCAAACAACGCTGCGGTGCTTACCGTTGATGTGAGTGGACCGGTTACACAAAGCTTTACACAGACTATCAATACCGGAACACTCGACAGCGACTCAACGCTCGTTGTTTCAATTCCAACTTCCGTAAACTGGTCGGCTCCAGGAGTGTATACGCTTACCGCTTATATTCAGGTAACGGGCGATGTGAATCCGAACAACGACACAATCAGCAGGGCCTTTGTACGAGATGCCGTGTTTGCAGGCACAATCAGCGGACCTACCGTGATGTGCAGCGATGCCACTGAGGGCCCGTCGTTGTCGATCAAGAATTATTCGGCTCTCCAGTATTTACAATGGTATGCTGCTGCGGCGGCTTCCGGTCCTTACACGGCTATTGCGGGCGCTGATTCAACATCGGTTAAGATAGCTGCGCCTATCAGCCAGCAAACTTTCTATATGGCCGTAGCAAGTTGTGGGTTGCAGCGCGATTCTGCCTACTTCACGGTGAACTATTCTAATCCGCAGATCATTTCTGCAGCAGATGTTGAAAGATGTGGCCCGGGCAGTGTTACGCTTACCGCAACGGTAGCTGCCGGTCTCGATGTTAACTGGTATGCTACGCCTACCTCAACACAAAAGCTGTTCACCGGTTCCTCTTTCACCACACCGGCCATTAGCGCTTCTACCACCTATTACGTTTCAGCTGCAACATCAGGCGGCGGCGGATCTACCTCACCGCTGTTAATTACTGAAATGGACATTGGTACCAACGACGCGCTTGAAATTCAAAATGTTTCTCCGCTTCCTGTAGATGTTACCGGATGGAAAGTATATGTAAACGGCAGCAGTTACACGAATATAAATCTTGTGAACGCCAATGTGCAAACACTTAACGGAGTGATGAATCCAGGTGATATTTTAACGTGGACAGATCAGTCCGGCCAGCCAAACTACTGGGGCAGTAACATCCAATGGAATCCGGGCGCCTATCCAACCTTCACGGGATGGGCTGCTATTGTAGATCAGAACGGCGTTTTACGCGATATGGTGTTTATGAACTGGACGGCGAGCGATATTGCCGCATCTGCCATTTCACTCGGCGGCGTTACCATCAATCCATCAACAGTTTGGAGTGGCGACGGCGTGAACATTACAACCGTGGCGGCCACACAGTCCGTATCCAGAAAAGGCACGAAAGCAAACGGAAATGCTTCCGACTTTGTGATTGAACCGCTTTCTGTCGGTACTACCAACCCGCAGATGTCGCTACCGTTTTCCGGATTTGGATGCGAAGGCCCACGCGTTGCCGTTACCGCAACAGTGAATGCTGCCGGTAACACGGCCGGAGCTACGGGCACAACCGAATGCGTAACCACAGCAGTAAACGGCCTTACAGAGTTTAACTTCACAGATTGCGATCCGATTGCAGTAATTAATCCGGCAGGCGCTGCTCCTGTTAGCGGCAATGTAACTACTTGTGTAACGGTAGATCTTGGTGTGCAAACAGCCCCTGCCACCGGAGAGCCGTACGTACAACGCCATTACAACATTACACCTGTTAGCGCGCCGCAAACAGCAACCTCCAATATTACCCTGTATTTTAAACAGCAGGAATTCGACTCTTTTAATTTGGTAAGAGGCACACTACCCGCGCTGCCGTCATCAGCGTCTGATGTTGTTGGAATCGCAAACCTCAGAGTTACGCAGTTTAACGGAACAGGAACCGCTCCGGGCAACTACACAGGCACAGCAATCTTCATCGATCCTGTTGACCAAAACATCGTATGGAATGCTGCAAGAAGCCGTTGGGAAGTAACCTTCAGCGTAACCGGCTCAGGCGGCTTCTACGTGCACACCGGACAGTTTGCGCTGCCGGTTAGGTTGATTGCATTTTCGGGTGAAAACGCAGGCGGAATCAATAAGCTGAAATGGACCACTTCAAGCGAACAAAACAGTGCCGGGTTTGGTGTTGAAAAAAGTGAAGATGGCACCCACTTCAAACAAATCGGATATGTGCAAACACTTTCGGAAGGTGGATACAGCAACCAATCCCTGCATTACGCCTTTAACGATGAAACACCTGGCTACGGCAAAAACTTCTATCGTTTAAAAATGATGAATAAAGACCAAAGCTTCAGCTATAGCAAAACCATTCAGTTGGTGAGCAACCGTAAGCTGATTGTGATGAACAAACTTTATCCGAACCCTGCGGTTGCAGATGTTAAGATAGAGGTGGAATCGTTGCAAAAAGAAACGGTAGAAGTAATGGTGATGGATTTGCAGGGCCGTACGGTAATGGCAAACCAGAAAATGGACTTGACTCCGGGCACCAACACAAAAACGTTGCATGTTGGCTCCCTTAGCGCGGGTACCTATCTGGTGAAAATTGTTTGTACGGATGGCTGTGAAAACAGTGTGTTTAAATTTGTGAAGCAATAGTTGATATGCGTTTTTAGTTACCGACTGCCCTTCCATAACCGGAAGGGCAGTCGGCTTTTATGAACCCGGGGTTTAGTTATTTTTGAACAAATTACTTCCGAAAATGCAGTTCGCCGATTCAGTAATTATGGTAAGACCCGCGGCCTTTGGCTACAACACGCAAACAGCCGCCAGCAATGCGTTTCAGCAATCTGCTGCCAACATGCCCGGCGTACGAGAAGCTGCCGTGAAAGAGTTTGACAGAATGGTGGAGAAACTTCGTGCATCGGACATTGATGTATTTGTTTGGCAGGATGGAGAACAACCGCAAAAACCGGATGCCATCTTTCCAAACAACTGGTTCAGTACGCACCGAAGCGGAAACATTTTTCTTTATCCCATGGAAACCGAGAACAGACGAGCCGAGAGAAGCCTGCACCTGATACAGGCACTTGAAAACAGGTTTTTAGTGAAAGAGGTGATCGACTTATCGGAAGCGGAAAAGCGCGGCGAAATACTCGAAGGCACCGGCAGCATTATATTGGATGCAAAAAATAAAGTTGCGTTTGCGGCCTTGTCGTCAAGAACCAGCCGCGCGCTTTTTGAAGACTGGTGTGTGCGGGAAAAGTATAAGCCGGTGTCTTTCAACGCCACCGATCATGCGGGTAAGGCCATCTATCACACGAATGTCATCATGTGTATCGGACATCGCTTCGCCATAATTTGTTTGGAATGCATTCGTAACAAAAGTGAAAGAGCGGCTGTGTACAAACAATTAGTGGCGGGGAAATATTCGGTCGTCGACATTTCGATGGAGCAGGTGAATCATTTTGCCGGCAACATGCTTCAGCTCACCAATAAATCGGGAAACAAAATTCTTGCGTTATCGCAAACAGCCTATCATGCGCTTACTGCAAAACAACGGCGGCAGATAGAGCGGTTTACCCGCATGCTGCCACTCGATGTTTCCACTGTTGAAGCGGTTGGCGGCGGGAGCGTAAGGTGTATGCTTGCAGAAAATTTTTTAAGCAAAAAAAAGCCCGCTGTATAGCAGGCCCGAACTTGTTATGAGCGTTTAAACGCCCACTTCGATAATTCTTTCCAACTTGGTTTTTTGCCGTACATTAAAATTCCTGTGCGGTATATTTTAGCTGCAAGCCAGGTGGTTAGTAAAAATCCTGCAATCAGCAACCCATAGCTCAGGAAAACCTGCCACAGCGGCGGGTTGTAAGGCAGGCGCGCCATCATTACAATAGGCGAGGTGAGGGGGAACATACTTCCAAAAATGGCCAGGCTGCTGTTGGGATCGTTGGCAGCTTTCATCATAATGGCCATCCCAAAAACGATCGGCATCATAATAGGGAATAAAAGCGATTGCGCGTCTTGCGGATCTTCGTTCACCGCACTGCCAACGGCAGCAAAAAGGGAAGAATATAACAGATAACCGCCCACAAAATAAAACAGAAAACTTCCTGCAATCAACAGAAGCGGGAGTTGTTTAAAGCTCGCCAAAGCTTCTGCCATGGCGCCCGTTTGCTGGCTGATGTCGGCGCCCGACATTTTCGATTCGGCCATCTGTTGGGCCATCTCCGGACTAAAAACCGACAGCAGCAGCGGCAACATCGATATCAGCACAATCCAAATTATGAACTGCAATAAACCTACAGCGCCAATGCCGAGGATTTTACCCATCATTAACTGGAAAGGTTTTACACTGCTGATGATCACTTCCGCAATACGGCTTACTTTTTCCTCCATCACACCCCGCATCACCATTGTACCATATACAAACAATACAATATAAATAATGAAGCCCGAAACGATTCCGATCAGGTAGCTGAAGCCGGCAACATTTTCCTTCTCGCTGTCGCCTTCCAGTGTGGGAAACTGTATGCGGTTTTTAGCCTGTATGCTGTCGAGCTGGCCCTGTGTGAGGTTTAGCGACAGCAGCCTTCTTTTTTCAAGCGCCGAATGGATCCGCTTTTCAATCCTTTCCTGGCTGATAACTCCAATGCTTTCGTTGCTGACAACTTTCAGGTCGGCGGCCCGCATCACTTTTGTTGAATCGGGCACCAACAGATAAGCAGAGAATTCTTTTTTGCGCAGCTTTTCTTTCAGCGATGCTTCGTTGTAATCGTTTACAAACTGAAAATTAATTTTATCATCATCCGATTTTATTTCTCCGTTAAAAAGTTGCGCTTTGTCGGCCACTGCAACCGTTACAACCGAGCCGCTCTCAACCGAAAAATAAATGATGAGGGCATATAATCCAAAGATTAAAATGGGAAGCCCGATGGTGGTGAGGAGAAAAGTTTTCTTTTTAACGCGTGTTAAAAATTCGCGTTGTACAACTAAAAATATCTTATTCATAATTGGTTTCGGTTAAGCTTACTGATATTGTTTTTCAAACGATCTGGAAACGGCTTTTGTTCCTTCTACAAGTGTGATAAAGATGTCGTTTAAAGAAGGCAGCACTTCATTAAATGATGCGATAGACAAATTTTGCTGAATGAAATATTGAAGCACCTCATTGTTGGTTACGCCGTCGGGTACCTGTAACACCACTTCCTGCCTGCCTGCCTTCTTCACTGTAAATATGGGCGAGGCAAGGCTTTCCGGAAATACAGCGGAGTTGAACTTTATGTTGAAGACGTGCTCTTTAAATTCCTGCTTCACATCTTGCACCGTACCATCTAAAATTTTCTTTCCCAGGTTTACGAGTACAATCTGATTACATATTTCTTCCACCTGCTCCATACGGTGTGTGCTGAAAATAATAGTGCTTCCTTTTCTTGCCAGATTAAAAATCTCATCTTTAATAAGATTGGCATTCACAGGGTCGAGGCCGCTGAAAGGCTCATCAAGAATTATCAGTTTCGGCTCATGCATAACTGTGGTAACAAATTGAAGTTTCTGGCTCATTCCTTTACTTAAATCTTCTACCTTTTTGTTTGCCCAGCTGTGCATTTCAAATTTATCGAACCAATATTTTATTTTGCTGATGGCATCTTGGCGCGATAAGCCTTTCAGCCGTGCGAGGTAGATAATCTGATCGGCAATTTTCATCTTTTTATACAGTCCGCGTTCTTCGGGCATGTATCCTATTTGTGAAACATGCTCTAGTGCATTAAAGGGTTTTCCGTTAAACAAAACGGCTCCTTCATCGGGATAGATGATGCCCGTTATCATACGAAGCAAAGTGGTTTTTCCGGCGCCGTTGGGCCCGAGCAACCCGAAAATATTGCCTTCGTTTATGGTAAAGCTGATGTCGTCTACAGCTTTGTGCGATGAATAGTGTTTTTTAAGATTTTTCAACTCCAAAATCGCGTCGCTCATAATGCAGGTTTTTAAGCGAATGAAGGTAAAAGAAATTCGTTCGCAATTCGTAATTTTTGGATATACACGTTATTTCGCTGTATCAGCGGTTTTTTTTAACGGCAAGCTTAAAATTCTTATTTTGGTGTAGCAAAACATTTATATGAAAACATTTTTACCCTTCCTTCTTTTGCTTTTATGCGTTCATGTTTCCGCGCAAAAAACCACGAGCCCAGCTGTTAACCGAAGCACTAAGTTGATGCTGCCGGTAATGAACGCAGGGAAATGGGGCGTCATCGATCCCGAGGGCAAAGAAACAATTGCCTGCCAGTTCGACAAACTGTCGGCTTTTTCTGAAAATCTTGCGCTGGTAAGGTTTGGCGGCAAGTACGGCTTCATTAACTACGACGGTAAATACGAAATAAACCCTCAGTATCAGGATGCGTACGATTTTTCTGAAGGACTTGCTGCGGTTCGGATCGATGGCAAATGGGGATATATCAATCATTCCGGTGAGTTTGTGATTCGACCTGTTTTCGACAATGCGCTTTCGTTTAAAGAAGGGAAAGCTCCGGTTAAAGAAAGAAGCCAGTGGGGATACATTAATAAAGAAGGTAAAATGCTGATTAATCCGCAGTTTCAGGAAGCCTATCCCTTTCAGGAAAACAGTGCGCTGGTACGCTTTGGCGGGAAATATGGCTTTATTGGGCACGACGGCAAATACAGTATTGTTCCCACTTTTGATGATGCAAAAGATTTTAAAGAGGGACTGGCTGCCGCAAAAAAATCGGGCAAGTGGGGTTATCTGGATAAGGACGGCAAGTATGTAATTGCTAACGACTATCAGGAAGCGGAGGCCTTTACCGAAAGCCTGGCTCCGGTAAAGCTTGGCGGTAAATGGGGCTATGTAAACAAAGAGGGTAAAATTGTGGTGAACCCGCAGTTTACGCTTGCGCTCCCGTTTTCCGAAAATGTAGCCGTGGTGAAGTCGGGGTCTAATTTTGGGTATGTTGACAAGAACGGCGTATACACAATTAATCCGCAGTTCAGCGACGCCGCCAACTTTGAAAACGGATATGCACGGGTGAAGGTTTCTGGTAAAATGGCGTATATAAAAAAGGACGGGAAAATTGTTTGGGTGCAAATAAAATAGGAAGCCAACGCGGGCTTTTGTTTAAAAATTTCCAATAAAAGCCGATTCTTCAAAATACTGTTTGTTTTGTGGCTGCAACTCCTATCTTTGCCGCAAATTTCAGAAATAAGCTATGCGTTCTAATCGAATGAAATTCTTGTTGGCAGCGGCTTTCAGCGTTTTTTTCAGTATTTTTTCCACCTTTGCTATTGCACAAAACAATGGCCATGAGCAGGTAGCCGAAGGGCCCCAGCCCGTTCATGAGTCGGAAACCGAAGAAACAAAAGGGGTTGATGCCGGCGGAATTTTGATGGGGCACATTTTGGATGCGCACGAGTACCATTTTGCTGATATTAATGGTCATCCGGTTACATTGCCGCTTCCGGTAATTCTTTACTCACCGCAGAAAGGATTTTCTTTTTTCATGAGTTCCAAGTTGGAGCATGGCCATACGGTTTACAATGGTTATCAGATAATCGATAACAAAATTGTGGCCGTTAAGGAAGCAGGGGTTGCCGATGAGAGCATACAGGTTTACGATCTTTCCATTACCCGTAATGTGGCGCAAATGCTTGTGTCCATGATTATTCTCATCTGGTTATTTATTTCCATTGCCAACAGTTATAAAAAGCGCGGCATTCATTCTGCTCCCAAAGGCATGCAAAATGCGTTGGAGCCGGTAATCACTTTTATTCGCGATGAAGTAGGTAAAGTAAATCTTGGGCACAAGTATGAGAAGTATATGCCTTATTTGCTAACCGTGTTCTTTTTTATATTAATCAATGCGTTAATGGGGCTTTTGCCCGGGTCGGCAAACGTTACGGGAAACATTGCCTTTACGCTTGTACTGGGTGTAATCTCTCTTTTAGTAATCATCTTCAGCACCAACACACATTTTTGGGGTCATATCTTCTGGCCTCCGGGCGTTCCGTTTTTGGTTAAGCTTATTTTGATACCCGTTGAGTTACTCGGTGTATTCATTAAGCCGGCAGCGCTTATTATTCGTTTGTTTGCCAACATGGTGGGCGGGCACATGATTATTACTTGTTTGTTACTGATGATTTTCATCTTCGCTTCTATAAACACATTTGCGGGTATTGGTTTCAGCCCTGTATCAATTGCGTTTACCGTATTCATTTATTTAATTGAATTGCTGGTTGCGTTTATTCAGGCATTCATCTTCACCAACCTTACAGCGGTGTTTATAGGGCAGGCTTTTGAAGGCGAACATCACGACGACGAACATCAGGCAGATTTGGGCGTTCAACATCCAAATCCGGTAATTGTATAATTAAACTTTTCACTAATAAACAACAATCATTATGTCATTAATGAACATTATGCTCGAAGCAACAGGTAGCATTGCCAACTTAGGTGCTGCTATTGGTGCAGGTTTGGCTGCAATTGGTGCCGGTTTCGGTATCGGTCAAATTGGTAAAGGCGCTGTAGAAAGCATCGCCCGTCAGCCGGAAGCGGCAAACGATATCCGTGGTAACATGATTCTTACCGCAGCTTTCGTTGAGGGTGTTGCCCTTTTCGCCGTTATCGTATCTGCACTTGCTATCTTCATTAAGTAAGAAGAAAAGCATTTTCTTAAACTGCACCCGACGCACAGGGCCAACGGTGCAGTTTTACTAAACATTTTAAAATTCCAACATAAGGGCGTAAGCCTAAAAAGAAAAACAGCGTTATGGAATTACTTACCCCCGGGTTAGGGTTGATAGTTTGGACCCTTATTGCGTTTCTGGTGGTTCTTTTTGTACTTGGCAAGTTTGCCTGGAAGCCCATTTTAAACGGCTTGAAAGAACGTGAAACCAATATTGCCGATGCCATTGCTTCCGCTGAAAAAGTAAAAGTGGAAATGGCGCAGCTAAAAAACGAAAATGAAACGTTGATGGCAAAGGCAAGAGAAGAAAGATCGCTTATGCTGAAAGAAGCAAAAGATACCAGCGATAAGCTGATTGCAGAAGCAAAAGAGAAAGCAAAAAAAGAATACGACCGTATTCTGTCCGATGCACACCTTGCCATTGAGCAGCAAAAAAATGCAGCCATGGTAGACGTGAAAAATCAGGTTGGCAATCTTGTAATTGAAGTTGCTGAAAAAGTGTTGCGTAAACAACTTGCACAGCCGAAAGAGCAGGAATCCTTCATCCGCGAGCTTGCAGAAGGTATTAAATTAAATTAAGTTTCATTCATCGATATGCATAATCCACGTTTAGCAGGACGGTACGCAAAAAGCCTCATTGACCTGGCGACCGAAAAAAAAGTTGCCGATACGGTGTATGCCGATATGCAGTACATTAAGGCTGTAATAAAGGCCAGCAGCGAGTTTGCGGCATTGCTGAAAAGTCCGGTTGTGGCAAACGAGAAAAAAAACAGCGTGCTGAAAAAAGTTTTGGGCAGCAACGTTTCGGAGCTTACCATGGCTTTTTTATCGCTTGTGGTTACTAAAAACCGCGATCAGAATTTACCTGAAATTGTTGAAGGTTACATCGATCAATACAACCACTTAAACGGTATTCATAAGGTAAAGCTTACCACTGCCGTAAACTTAACCGACGAGTTAAAAAACAGTCTCACCCAAAAAATAAAACAGGAAACCGGCTTCGGAAAAATTGAGCTTGAGTTAAAAACCAATGCTGATCTTATTGGCGGGTTTATTCTCGAGTATCATAACAACCTTGTCGACGCCAGTGCACTGAAAGAACTCAGAGAAATAAAAAAGCAGTTTCAAACCAACCAGTATGTTCAAAACATCCGGTAGGTTTTTACTGAATCATTTTTAAAAACAGAAAAAACAACATACATCATGGTACAGATTAAACCAGATGAAATTTCAGCCATACTCAGAGAGCAACTGAGCAACACCAATACAGCCACCGAACTTGAGCAAGTAGGTACTGTATTGCAGGTGGGCGATGGTATTGCCCGTGTTTACGGGTTAAACAATGTAAGTGCCGGTGAACTTGTTGAGTTCGATAACGGCCTTAAAGCAATTGCCCTTAACCTGGAAGAAGACAATGTGGGTGTGGTTATGATGGGTGATTATAAAGATATCCGCGAAGGTGATAAAGTAAAAAGAACCGGAAAAATTGCTTCTATCCGTGTAGGCGAAGGCCTTGTTGGAAGGGTTATCAATACACTTGGCGAGCCCATCGACGGGAAAGGCCCCATCAGCGGCGAATTGTATGAAATGCCGCTTGAGAGAAAAGCTCCCGGCGTTATTTACCGCGAACCGGTTAAAGAACCGCTTCAAACCGGTATTAAAGCAATTGATGCGATGATTCCGATCGGAAGAGGGCAGCGCGAGCTCGTAATTGGCGACCGTCAAACCGGAAAAACCGCTATCTGTATCGACACCATCATCAACCAAAAAGAATTTTACGATGCCGGCAAACCGGTTTATTGTATATACGTTGCCATTGGCCAGAAAGCTTCTACGGTTGCAGGCGTAATGAAAACCTTAGAGGACAACGGAGCTATGGCGTACACTACTATTGTTGCGGCCTCTGCCTCCGATCCGGCACCACAGCAGTTCTACGCTCCGTTTTCGGGCGCTGCTATCGGCGAATTTTTCCGCGATACCGGACGTCCGGCGCTCATCATTTACGACGATCTTTCCAAACAAGCCGTTGCTTACCGCGAAGTGTCGTTGCTCCTTCGCCGTCCACCGGGCCGCGAAGCTTATCCCGGCGACGTGTTTTACCTACACAGCCGCCTGCTTGAAAGAGCTGCAAAAGTGATCGGTAACGATGAGGTTGCGAAAAACATGAACGACCTTCCCGATTCAATAAAACACCTTGCAAAAGGCGGTGGCAGCTTAACGGCGTTGCCGATTATTGAAACACAGGCAGGCGATGTATCGGCTTATATCCCCACCAACGTAATTTCTATTACCGACGGACAGATATTTTTAGAAACCAACTTGTTTAACGCAGGTATCCGCCCAGCCATTAACGTGGGTATCTCCGTAAGCCGTGTGGGTGGTAACGCACAAATTAAGTCCATGAAAAAAGTGGCCGGTACACTGAAACTGGACCAGGCGCTATATCGTGAGCTGGAGGCTTTTGCAAAATTTGGCGGCGACCTCGATGCGGCAACGAAATCTGTTATCGACAAGGGTGCAAGAAACGTTGAGATTTTGAAGCAGCCGCAATACTCTCCTTATTCGGTGGAGAAGCAGGTGGCCATTATTTACCTTGGAACACAAGGTTTGCTGAGAGAAGTTCCGGTAAATAAGGTAAGGGCTTTTGAGGAGCAGTTTTTAATGGAGATGGAAAGCAAGCACCCCGACGTGCTCGCAGAATTTAAAAAAGGAAATCTGCCCGACGATGCCATCAATAAGATGGTGGAACTGGCGAAAAACATAATGCCGGGTCATAAATAAGAGGCCCGACTAAAGTTAGAAGAACCGCTCGTAACAGGGCGGTTTTTTTAATGTTATCGCTGCCGAAAGATACAGTCGCCTTATGCCGGTTCATTACGGCAAGAGATTTGCCAACTTAAAGCAAAGCCGGCTTATGAATCAATGGTTTGTTTATCTTTTCTTACTTTTTTTCCCGCTTTCTTATGGCTGCGGCCAGCAGCCACACACCAATGGCGGATTTGCCGCCATGTCGTACACGGGCATCGGTATGGAGTCGCCGCAGGGCTACGATTTGAATCATCCGCAGGTGAAATCGTTGCCTTCTTATCTTGACGAAATCTCCGGAATTTCCTACTACGAAAAAGATTCGAGCCTTTTTGCTATTATGGACGAATCGGGCATTCTGTTCAAAATTTTTCTCGACACAAACCGTGTCGACAGATGGAAGTTTAACGGCGCTGCGGATTATGAAGACATCGTTCAGCATGAAGGAATCTTTTATGCGCTGATAAGCGATGGAACGCTGGTAATTTTTCAGTTTGAAGGAAATAAACCCGGCCGTCCACTCAAGGTAAAAGCTCCGCTAAAGAAGAATAAAAACGATTTCGAAACGCTTTTTTTTCATAAAGCAAGCAACAGCCTCATCATGCTGTGTAAAGATTGTAAAGAAGATAAAAAGAAGTTCAATTCCTACTTCAGCTTCTCTTTAAAAAACAATCGTTTTTCCGATGAGGTAAAACAATTTGAGGCCCGAACGATTGATACGATAGCCGCAACAAAAAATAAGTTTAAACCATCGGCCGCCGCGTTTAATCCCGTCACGAACGACTTGTTTATTATTTCGGCGGTAAACAATTTATTGGTTGTTACCGATGAAAATCTTAATGTGAAAGAGACCTTCACGCTTGATCCGGTAATTTTTAAACAACCGGAAGGCATTGCCTTTGCACCCAACGGAGATATGTTTATCTCAAACGAAGCAGCCGACTCTGGGCCTTCCAACATTCTGTACTTCAAATACTATTCAAATTAAAATAGATGAAACATAGTTTCTTTTGCTTGCTTCTGTTCTGTTGTTTCACCGGTTTCTCGTTTGCGCAGACACAGCCGGATTCTGTTGAATTAAAGATTGTGTTGGTAGGCGATGCAGGTGCATTTATAAAGGGAAAAACAACGGCAGGTTCGTCGCTTCACGAAGGATGGCATCCGGTAATGACTGCCATCAAAAAAAATGTATCGATGGACAAAAAAACGGTTGTATTGATTTTGGGCGATAATGTGTACAAAGAAGGCTTGCCCGACGACCAACTGATTACTTATTCCGACGCGAAGGCTGTGCTCGATACCCAGATTAATTTGGTGAGCAATACAAGCGCCAGAGCCATTTTTATTCCCGGCAACCACGATTGGAGCAACGGCGCTCCGTCGGGCTACGACAACGTAAGACGCGAACAACGATACGTTGATTTGCTTTCACGCAGCAACGTGATGTACTATCCAAAAGATGGTTGTCCCGGTCCGATTGAAATTCCCGTGAGCGACAACGTTGTCATTATTGCTATGGACAGCCAGTGGTGGTTGCATCCAAACGATAAGCCGGGTATTGAATCGGATTGCGATTCGAAAACGAAGGATCAGATATTGAATGAACTGGACGACATCCTTCTTAAAAATCAAAAAAAATTAGTGCTGTTTGCAACCCACCATCCCTTTAAAAGCACCGGCATCCATGGCGGATATTTTACGCTGAAACAACACATCTTTCCCTTCACCGATGCCAACAAAAACTGGTGGATTCCCATGCCGGTGATCGGCTCCATCTATCCCATTACCCGAAGCGTTTTTGGAACACGGCAGGACCTCAGCCATCCCTGGTATCGTGAAATGGTAAACAAGGTCTCTGATGTAATAAAAAAATACGAAAACGTTGTGTATGTGGCAGGTCATGAACATAACATGCAATTGATTGAAGAAGACAGCACTTTTTACATTGTAAGCGGTGCAGGATGTAAGCACACGCGGGTTTCGCAGGGAAAGCAAACGTTGTTTGCAAAAGAGCAGTTTGGCTACGCCATTCTCACTGTTTCCAAAAATAAAAACGTAGATATCAGTTTTCATACGGTAGCACTCGACGATGCAGCTACTGACACCGCTTACAGTGCGCACCTCCTGAATTTTGTGCCGCGCCCAAAACCGCTCGTTGCAACCGATACAGCCACTGAAGTGGTGGTGGAGTTCAAAGACAGCACAGTTGCCATTGCCAATCCTAACTACAATAAAGTGCGCGGCTTTCATCGTTTCATGCTCGGCGAAAATTATCGAAAGGAATGGGCAACACCTGTAACGATGAAGACGTTCAACATCAAAAAAGAAAAGGGCGGCTTCACTATTGTAAAGATTGGCGGCGGAAAACAAACCAAATCACTTCGCCTCAAAGATAAAAGCGGTAAAGAATGGGTGTTGCGCACCATTACAAAAGATCCGCACCTTGTGGTGCCCGAAAATTTCCGGAACTCCATTGCTGAAGATCTGGTGCAGGATTTTATGTCTGCCTCGCATCCCTATGCGCCTTTAACCGTTGCTCCTTTAGCGCATGCCGTGGGTGTGCAGCAGTCTGCACCGGAACTGTTTTTCGTTCCGGATGACGCTGCTTTTGGAATCTATCGACAGGTTTTTGCCAATAAAATCTGCTTTCTCGAAGAGCGAGCCCCTACAGAAGAAAAAACAAAGAGCACCGCCAAAACATTTGAAAAACTCATTGATGATAACGATCACCGCGTAGATCAAAAAGCTGTGCTCCGCGCAAGGCTTCTCGACATTATTATAGGCGACTTCGACAGGCACTTCGACCAATGGCGCTTTGAACAACAAGACACCGGAAAAGGAAAACTCTTTGTGCCCGTTCCGCGCGACCGCGACCAGGCCTATTTTTACGACGACGGCTTTTTGCTGAAACTGGTAACACTGTCGAACCTGAAGTTTCTGAAAGGATTTACACCCGAAATAAAAAACATCAATTGGTTTGGATACAGCGCTAAAGATTTTGACCGCATCTTTTTAAATCAGCTCGATGAGAGCGATTGGCAGGAAGCGATAAACTATGTGCAAAAGCATCTTACCGACACGCTGTTTAAGAAAAGTGTTCAACAACTCCCTGCACCCATCTATAAACTGAATGGAGAACATATTTATCGCACGCTGATCAGCCGCCGTAATCAACTGCAACCGCATGCCATCTCTTATTACAACTTCATTTCAAAATATGTAAATATTGCCGGCTCCAACCAGAAAGACTATTTCCGCATCGCCGGCGAAGATAACAAAGTGCGGGTGCAGGGCTTTAAACGGAAAGGTGCCTCCGACACGGTTGCTATGTTTTACGATCGCGTGTTTAGTCCGGACGTTACAAAAGAAATCAGGATCTACGGATTGAATGACGACGATATCTTCGAGATGTTGCCAAACACGCCAAACACAGTGAAGGTGCGGATTGTGGGCGGTAAGGGTAATGATACGTTTAACATTAAAGGCGAAGCAAAAACGTTTTTGTACGACTTTGATTCGAAAGAAAATCATATTATAAACAGCAAAAACGTACGCAATAAGTTTTCCGGAGATCCGCTGGTGAACGCAGTAAACTTCACCAACTATCAGTATGATGTAAGTCGTTTCCCGCTGATCAATTTGGGATGGAATGCAGAAGATCATTTACTCATCGGCCTGGGCTTTCAGCATAAACATTACGGCTTCCGGAAGGAGCCCTACGCCTCCCGCCAAAAGCTCTCATCGCTCTTTGCTACCGACTTCGGCAGTTACAAAATCGATTATGAAGGCGAGTTTAACCACGCTGTCAATAAAACGGATTTGCTCGTGAATGCAAGCTTTGTGCATCCCACCCTCAACAACTTTTTTGGTATCGGCAACGAAACACAAAAGGCCGGTCCGCTAAGCTTTTACCGCGTTCGGTACAATTATGTTACTGCCGACCTGCTTTTGCGGAAGCGCGTTTTCGATATTCTTCATGTAACAGCAGGGCCAACGGTTTTCAACTACTGGCTGAAGGGTAAGGATAATGTTGGTAAAATATTGGAGGCGCCGTCGCTGATCGGACTCGACACATCGGTTTATAAAACCAAAACTTATGGCGGTTTTAAGGTTGGATTGCTCATCAACAATCTCGAAAACCATTTACTGCCTACAAGAGGAATTGATTGGTACACGGAGTTTGTGAGCACCTATGGATTAAACAACCACTCAATGAACTACTCGGCTGTCACTACCGACATGAAGGTATATGCAGCCATGAATGATCCGGCCAAGTTTGTAACCGTGCTTAAACTTGGCGCAGGCCATATTTTTTCGGACAAGTACGAATATTTTCAGGCTATGTCCATCGGGCAAAACAGTTATTTACGCGGCTTTCGGAAAAACCGCTTTGCGGGATCAACATTGTTCTATGGCAGCCTCGAGTTCAGGATAAAAATTTTTGAAAGTAAATGGCCGGTGCTTCCCGGAGCAGTAGGCATTGTTGCCTTCGACGATATTGGAAGAGTTTGGGCGAAGAACGAAGATTCTAAAACGTGGCATAACAGCATTGGAGGCGGCTTATACATTGCGCCGTTTAACAGTGTGATACTTTCTGCTACAACGGCCTTCAGTAAGGAAGAAACCTTGTTCAACATTACTCTTGGCACCAAATTTAATCTTACGTTTTAACACAGCAGTATGGAGCGCGATCACTTATATAAACACATCGAAGATCATGTCCGCACATTGTTCAATAACCGTAAGGATGTGGGGCTTGTTTATCACACGTTAAAGCACACCGAAAACGTGGTGGAGCGCACCAAGGAAATTGCCGCTCACTATCATGTTGAAGAGGATGAGATGCTGGTGGTGTACACGGCGGCCTGGTTTCACGATACCGGTTACCTCATCGATTTTCAGGAACATGAAAAAAACAGTGTGCAACTGATGCGCTCCTTTATGTTGGCCTATACGCAAGATGAATCGCTGCTAAACAACATTGAAAACTGCATAATGGCCACCGAAAAAAATACGGAGCCGCAAACGCTGCTGCAACAGATTATCTGCGATGCAGACACTTATCATTTGGGCACAAATGCTTTTAAAAAGAGCAACAAACAAGTTAGAAAAGAACGTGAGCTGCGCGAAGGAAATATCGACCGGTTGGAGTGGATAACCCATGCAATTGCCTTTATGGAAGCGCACCAGTATTACACTTCTTATTGTAAACAATTGCTGGAGAAAAGGAAGCAGAAAAATTTAGATGAATTAAAAGAAAGCCTGAAAAAGCAGGAAGCCAAACAAGCCGCCTCGCCTCCCGTGATAGAACAAAAGAATAGTTTTATGACGAAGGGCATTCAAACCATGTTGCGGCTTACTTCGGAAAACCATATCCGTTTAAGCGATATGGCCGACAGAAAAGCCAGCATCCTTATCAGCGTAAACTCTATCATCATTTCAGTAATTCTTTCTGTGCTGGTGCGACGCCTTGGAGTAGAAACTTACTTAACCATTCCTACCTTCTTGTTTCTTGGATTTTCTGTTGTTACCATCGTGATTTCTATTCTTGCCACCCGGCCAAAAATTACGGAAGGTACTTTTAGTGATACCGACATCGCCGCAAAAAAAGTAAACCTGCTCTTCTTCGGAAATTTTTATAAAACCTCTCTCGACGAATATCAGCGTGCTATGAAAGTAATGATGAGCGACTCGAATTATTTATACGGCTCGTTAATAAAAGACATCTATTTTCTTGGTGTTGTGCTGGGAAGAAAGTACAAACTAATCCGCATGGCCTATACCATTTTCATGATTGGAATTATTTTATCGGTAATTGCTTTCGGACTTGCAATGGTGTATGCGGGTAGTACGCCTGATGCCATTAACTCATCTTCATCGCCACTTTAATATGTATTTCAACAGAGATTTAAGCTGGCTCTCTTTCAACTATCGGGTGCTGTTAGAAGCAGCCGACAGCAGCGTTCCTTTAAACGAGCGGCTTAAGTTCTACGCTATATTTTCATCAAACCTTGATGAGTTTTTCCGGGTGCGCTATCCTACCATTCTTGCGCTTACCAAACTGAGTAAAAAAACGAAAGCTTCGCTTAACGAAGTTCAGGAAAACATTTTGGAAAGAGTGCAAACCGAAGTGAATCGCCAGCTGGTAGTATACGGCGCAACGCTTACAAAAAAAATTTTGCCCGCACTTAGCAAAAAAAATATCCGGTTATACTGGAACAGCGAAATCGAACAACCCCACATCGATGAAGTGGATGAACTTTTTATGTCGAAGGTGTTATCGTTTATCCGCCCTGTTATTGTAGAAGGCATTGATAAAGTAGAATTTTATCCGGAAAATAATCAGATTTATTTCGTGGTTTTTCTCAAGGAAAAAGAAGGGCTGTACAAACATGCAATCGTTAATATTCCGGCTTCAACATTACAACGGTTTTATGTATTGAGTCCGGTAGGGAAAACAAACTATGTAATTTTTATAGATGATTTAGTGCGTACCAACATCAGCACCATCTTCCCAAACCATTATGTGCAAGGCGTTTACAGCTTTAAGATTAACAGAGACTCGGAACTGCACCTCGACGACTACAACGGAAACCTGAGGGAGCGAATGGAAAAGCAGCTTTCAAAACGCGACTTCGGCCCACCTACCCGTTTTCTGTACGAAGAAGGCATGCCACGCAACATTCAATTGTTTCTTGCGAGCGTTTTTGGTGTAAAGCATGACGAGATGTTTATGGGCGGTCGATACCATAACCTCAGCGATTTTTTAAACTTCCCGGTGTTTGATGAAACCCTCAGTTACCCTCCGCAGAAACCCCTAACCATCGCAGGACTGAAACATTATAACGATATATTTCAGGTAATAAGCAGAAAGAACATCTTGCTGCACCTGCCTTATCATTCATACAATGCAGTGCTTGCTTTTTTTAATCAGGCGGCCGTTGATCCGGATGTGAGTGAGATATACATTACACTTTACCGGGTAGCCTCAGAATCTCATATTGTAAATGCTTTGCTGAGTGCGGCAAAAAACGGCAAAAAGGTAACGGTTTTTGTTGAGCTGAAAGCTCGCTTCGATGAAGCTAACAACTTAAAATGGAGTAAAGTAATGGAAGAGGCAGGCGTTAACATTCTTTACAGTTTCCCATCCATAAAAGTGCATTCGAAAACGGCTCTGGTAAAAAAGGTGGTTGCCACACAAGAAGTGCATTTTGCGGTGTTGAGCACGGGCAATTTCAATGAGTCAACCGCACGTTTTTATACCGACCATGTGCTGTTGACGTCCGACGTTACCATCACCTCCGAGCTTACCACGCTTTTCGAGTATTTACAGAATAAAAAGCATAAGCCGCTGTCGAAAGCAAAGTTCACCTTTAACCGCCTCATGGTGTCGCAGTTTAATTTTGTAAAGAAGTTTGAAGAACTGGTGAGTTATGAAATGGAAAAAGCTGTTGAGGGCAAGCCGGCACACATTCGTATTAAGGTGAATAATTTGGAAGAACACAACATCATTAACTTGCTCTACAAGGCAAGCCAGGCGGGTGTGAAGATTGATTTAATAGTGAGAAGCATTTGCTGCATTGTTCCCGGTGTTGAAGGGATGAGTGAGCATATAACTGTGAAGCGCCTTGTTGGACGCTATCTCGAACATTCGAGAATTTTCATTTTTGGCGATGATGAAGCGGCAAAAGTAATTATTGGCTCCGCAGATTTGATGAAGCGCAACCTGCATTCCCGCATTGAAGTGTGTGTTGAAGTAAAAGAGGAAGCTTGCCGCAAACAACTGCTTAACTACTTCAATATTCAATGGCGCGATAACGAAAAAGCGGTGGTGCTCGACGAGTTTTTAAATCAAACAAAAGCGTCCGGCACTTCATCCGAAAAAGTGATTGCGCAAGAAGAGATTTATCAATACCTGAAAACCATCAATGAAGAAAAATAGCACGATATGGCCCAGTTTTTCTTTTGTAAAAAGATACCGGTATAAAGCAATTCTTTACATCGCATTATTCTGGACCTTAATTGATGTAATCAGCATAGTGCTCCGCTTCGAGATGTTTACCGACGTCAGGTATTATTCAGGCGCCGACTTTATGCCACCTTACGCCTTTCTGCTACGCGAAAGCATCACATTCCTGATGAGCCTTTTTATGGCTTATTTGCTTGTGATGAAGTTGAGAAGAAGAATGCGATATAAGTCGCTTTGGCTCACGCTGATTTTAAAAACGCTCATTCTCGCCTCTGCTGCCATGCTCACTAATTTGCTCGTGCACGTATCACACTCGCTTTTAATTGTAGGGCTTTCAGATGAAATGGCCTTCCAGCGGTTTATACGCGACGCCTTTCACAGCATTTGGCTGATACAAAAAATACCTTACTGGTTCCTGTTATTTTTTGTTACACAACTTGTTTTGGAAATCAACGAAAAATACGCGCCGGGGGTTTTTTGGGATATCCTTCTTGGAAAATATATTCAGCCAAAAACAGAAAGCCGCATTGTAATGTTTCTCGATTTGAAAGATTCAACGCCGATAGCAGAAAAACTCGGCCCGCTTGCTTACTTCAAATTTATCCGTGAATTCATTTACCTTATTTCCAATGCACTTATCGAATATGGCGGACGCATTTATCAGTACGTCGGCGACGAAATTGTAGTGAGCTGGCACGACAGTGAATCCAACACGCGGAAGTGCATGGATGCGCTGATTGAAGCACGGAAAAATTTACAGAAACGCACAGAAGAGTTCCGGCGCTTATATAATACGCTTCCCGAATTTCGTGTGGGCATACATGTAGGCGAGGTAACAATTGGAGAAATCGGAATTATTAAGCGCGATCTTGCCATGAGCGGCGACACCATGAACACTACCGCCCGCATTCGCACTGCATGCAGCGAACTCAATCAGAAATTCATCGTCTCCGGCGAGTTTTTATCGCGCCTTCATCTTAAAGAATTCCAATATGAAAGTCTTGGCATTATCGAGCTGAAAGGGAAGGAAAAAGGACTCGAGTTATTTGTGCTGAAAATTTAGAGCAACCCTTCTTTAATGGCCTGGCTAATGAGCTGATTTAAGTTGGAAGCTTTGGATTTGCGCAGAATATTTTTTCGATGTGTATCAACAGTGTGCTTGCTTAGGAACAGCCGTTCACTGATCTCTTTACTGTTATAACCTTCCGCAATTAACATTAATATTTGTTGCTCTCTTGCAGTCAGCTTCACATTCACAACCACGTCTAAATCTTCCTCGCTGTCGTCATGCCTAACCGGTATGTTGCAGAGTGAAGGCCTGCCGTTCAATCCAATCAACGATAACATTGGGGCACCCGACGTTTTCAGGTCGGTGATATCGGTAAGCACGGTCAATGTTTTCAAATTTTGTTGTTCCTCATCAATTTCCGTAATCATCATTTGGTGCAACATCCTTTTATAACTTCCGTCTTTGCACCGCAGCCGGTAATCGTAACGTACCTTATAGTTTAGCTGCTCCTCTGAGGGCATACTGCCAAAAATATCCACCACCTTCTTCTCAAAGTTTATAAAATAGGTTTCATCATCCCAATGGATAAGGGACAGAAAAAACGATAAGGAAAATTCGTCCGGCGTATAGCCAAGCACTTTCCGGATGCCTTCACTTACATATTCTATCCGGAGTTTCGAGAGATTAAAAGCTACCATAAAGTAATCACCTATCTGGAAGAAGTTGAGCAGGCGCTTATGGAGTTCAATCTGTGCAAGGGCATTGCAGTAGCTTCCTGAAACGTTGGCGCCTGCCGCCTTCCACGCTTTTTCGGCTTGTTCAATTCTTTTTAATATCATTCGCTTTATTAAATTAAACCTTCACGCACACTTTTTTTTATCGCTTGCTGGGTATTGAATGCCCGGTTTTCTCTAAAATATTTTTTCGGTGTGTTTGCACGGTCAGCTCCGATATCTGCATCTTTTCAGCGATCGTAGAATTGCTGCGCCCTGCAACTAAATGAAGTAAGACTTCCTTTTCTTTTATACCGAGTTCCAACAGTGCACTGTCTTCAAGTTCAACGGGAATATTCATGTGTGAGGGTCGATCGTTCAACCCTAAAATCGACAGAACGGGCCGGCCGGTTTTTTTAATGTCGGATACATCAGTTTGTACCAAAAGTGTTTTTATTTCTCTTTCCTCTTCGTTCAGTTCCAAAAAAATCAGTTGATTCATCATGCGGACATACCTGCCCTCGGCGTTTTTAATCCGATAGTCGTGCAGTACCTTGTAATGCAGGTATTCCTCCGCCTCTAACTGAGCAAAAAAATCGACTATCTTTTTTTCAAAGGCGAGAAAGTAGGGTTTGTCATCAGGATGAATCATCGATACTAAAAACTCGCTAGTAACTCGCTCGGCAGGATAACCAAGTGTGTTGACCACGGACTCACTATCGAATTCGAAGGCCGCATCTCTTAAATTAAAAATCATATAATGATATTCGCCCGCTTGAAAAATGTGCAGGGCCCGCCGAAGCATGTTCAGCTCATGGAAAGGATTCAGATGATTATCGGAAAAAGCACGTGTGGCCGTTTTCCAAACGTCAGAAGCCTGCTCAATTATTTTAATTTCCATGTGCAGCAGTATAGTTCGGCTAAAAATACCGATAAATTTTAATAGATGTCAGGCTTCCGGCGCAAGCAATTGAAGCAGGTCCACATACTGCTGTACAAACTCGTGCTTTATTTTTCGCCGATACTGCATGATGAATCTGGGATGCGGCAAACAGACTATTTTTTCGAACAAGCTCAACCGACTGTTGAGCGGTGCCAGATATTTATAGTTTTTGTCGCCGCCAATGCAAATAACCGTTTTGCGACAAACATTAAACCGCATCTGCTTTTTCATTGTAGCAACAATAAAAGATTCTACCGCCTGAAGCAGGTGTCGGTCATCATAATAATTGATGTTTTTCGATTTGTATAGAAGTCCGAGAGGGCACACTGAACTCATGAAGAAATTAGCGTAAAATTTTTTCGCTCCGCCGAAGGCCTCTATCACTTCATAAACAAACTCAGCCGACAACTCCGACTGATTCCCGAGCGTTGAATGTATCTTCAGCACCGTATGGAGCTGTCTGGGCGCAGTAAAATTTATTCCGGTTACACCTGCGCCGTAACGTCCGGGATTTATGCCCAGCAACAGCACCCGTTTGTTGGCATCGTTATAAAACATTTCCGTAAATACATTTAGTATTCGCAACACTTCCCCATTCTGATAGGGTGTCAGCCACTCAAAATGTTCCGGCAGTTGCACCTTTGGACGAAGGCTGCTGTAAAATGCCTTAAGCTGATCCGACCATAGTTTCATATGCGGCCATTAAACAGCAAAACTCTTGCATAAAAGGTTTTGTTGGCACAATTATTCCGGCGTTATATAAAACATTTTTTATGGAAACCTCCTATCACGATTACGAGTCGCAGTATAATTTCGAACCTTCATTACTCACCAAATGCGTTCTGGGCGCCACTTTCGCGGGTTTGCTGGCAGTGGCTGCCGATGAAACTTTCAACTTGCTTTATCGCATGTTCAGCGGATATTTTCCGTCAGACTTTTTCAACGTTTCCACATTAATTTTCGGAACGATGATTTTGTTTCTCGTTGCGGGCATACTGTATTTTTTTCTGATGAAACTTGTTCCCGGTATTGCTAACATCGTTTATACAGTAGCAATGCTCGCCGTTACAATATTCCTGTTTATTTCAGCATTGCAGTTGCATCGCTTTGCTCAGCCCGAAATGGCAGCACAATTTAGAACTCTTACTGCGGGCATGGTACTCATTGTTGGCGTGATGACCGCGTTTCTTGTTCCCTATTTCAGCAGGCATTACAGAACTTGGTTTTAGCCGCCGCCGAATGATTTTGAACGCTAAATTTTCAGGCTTCTATTGCGCCTTTTTTATATCTTGTGGCGCAAGAAAATTTAGCAGATGAAATTTTTGAATGTTATTCTGGTAGTTATGGTGGCAGCTTTTGTTTGGGCAGGATGTAAAAAGGAATCGGGCGAAACCTTAACGCCGATTTACCAGCCGGACGCTTATTTTGTAGATTCGGTTGACGGTGCTTTTTATGCCATCAAATCTGCCGTTATCAGCAGAAACGCAACCGGTGGTTACGATTCATTAATCTCTCATACAGCACGCGCCTGGTTCGGTAATATCCACTCAACTAAAACAACGTCATACGTTAGCTGCAATTTCGATACAATGGCAACCGGATCGCTTGGTGGCGACCCGTACGATGCAAACTGGTATCTCCGCAATAGCCTTGTTCCGGGCTTCCGGTATTCGAATGATGTAGTTTGGGTAACGGCTGCCGATTCCGCTAATAAAATACCTCAAATCAACTATCACGATGGCGGCAGCTTTCCGGTGGTGCACGATTTTATTATGCCCGACTCCGTTCACTTTTCTGCGGGCAGCGGCTTAACCGTGAAGTACAAATTCGTGAACCAAAACGAAGGCGATCAGTTCCTGATTAAAGCGTCGGGCAGCCTCGGAAAAACCGGATGGGCAAGCGATGTTGCAGGCACGTCGGAAGTGCTTACAGCAACCGACTTACAGCGCATTGCAAAAGCCGGCGACTCTGTGCGCGTAACCATTGTTCCTATAAAAATTAAATTCCAAAGCATTGGCGAAAGCCGCTATGCTTTTATAAAACAAACGCCGTTAACCAAGGTGTGCAAACTGTATTAATATCAAGCGGCTCTTGTTTTTTTGCTGCTTAAATTTTTTTCGATGATTACCGAAATCCGTAACCGCTATAATAGTCGTTTTAACGAAGAAACTTATCAAAACTACGTTCGGGTGCTACAGGAAAACCATCCCGGCCAAATTGATTTTCGAGTGGGTGAAACGCCCGTGTTTCTAACGCATGCCTTTACTGAGAAAATGCTTTCCGCATGCGAAGGAATGGTCGACGTTATCAGCGGACTCAACTTCAAACAAATATCGGCCAATGCCATCCCCGAGGGCTCTGCCGTTCCGAACGAAAACGAGCACACACATTTTATTGCGTTCGACTTTGGGATCTGCGTAAACAAAAACGGCGGTATAGAGCCGCAGTTAATCGAAATGCAAGGTTTCCCGAGTTTGTTTTGCTTTGAGATAGTGATGGAGGAACAGATGAAAAAATCGTTCGACATTCCCGATAATTTTTCCGGTTATTTCAATGGATACAATAAAGAATCTTATATCCAATTACTGAAAGACATCATTATTGCCGATGAAGATCCGCGCAACGTAGTGCTCCTTGAATTGTTTCCGCATCAACAAAAAACCCGGATCGATTTTTATTGCACGGAAGATTTACTTCAAATAAAAACCGTTTGCCTTACCGATTTGATTGTTGAAGGAAACGACTTATATTATATTCTTGATGGCTCAAAAACAAAAATTCAACGGATTTACAACCGCATTATTTTCGATGAGCTGCAACAACAGGAAGCCCACATTCAAGAGAAGGGAAAAATTTTTTTTCAGCCGCTGAACGTGAAATGGGTTACTCATCCAAACTGGTTTTTCCGTATCAGCAAGTTTACGCTTCCGTTTCTGCATCATTCTTTTGTTCCGGATACTTACTTTTTAAAAGACCGGTTGAAGAATCTTCCGGAAGATTTGGAAAATTACGTGCTGAAGCCCTTGTTTTCCTTTGCTGGGCAAGGAGTAATGATTGATGTTACCGAAGAAGATTTGCGTCAGATTCCTGATCCTGAAAATTGGATATTACAGAAGAAAGTACAGTATGCCGATATTATCGAAACACCCGACGGGAAGGCAAAAGCGGAAGTAAGGGTATTCTATTTTTGGAAGGAAGGATGGAAGCGGCCGGTGGCGGTGCATAATCTTGCCAGACTCAGTAAGGGGAAAATGGTGGGCGTTAGATACAACTTAAACAAAACCTGGGTGGGCGGGACTATTGCCTTTTTTGATCACTGACGCGGTTGAGAAAATCGTTCAAGAATTTTTCCAGATCGAGGCTTTCAAACTCATTGCGCATTTCAGTTTTTGCGGTCACCATGTGTTTGATGGATGCGGCTATTTCCGAAGCAGACTGCTGTTGCGAAGCCGTATGAAACCAATTCATTTTTACAAGGTGTTTTGCTAAATACTCCTGCTCCGTTTGTCCGGGCGTGGGTATTAGCAGCGCTTTTTTGTTCAGCGCAAACAGTTCCATCACCGTGGTATAGCCCGATCTTGCAACAACGGCTTCTGCTTTTTCAATTTCCGACAGCAGCTCGTGCTGCGGCAGATGATTTTTACGCACAAGGTTGTTCAATATTTTTACTTGAGGTAGTTGGGAAGGCTGGCCGCAAACCATGAGTATTTCATGGTGAAGATATTGTGCGGCTTTGGTTAGTTTCTCTTCAAGTGCTGTGCGCTGCGGCTCCGGTCCCGAAATGAGGAAGAGCAGCCGATTGCTCGTTTCAGGAGCAGGATTTACAGCTACAAACCGGTTCAATAAACCAATGTAGAAGCAGTTAACGGGCGGCATTTTTTTCGGATGGGACAAGCTTCCTGCGAGATTATGTTTACCCTCATAATCCGGAATCCAAACTTCATTAAAACGGCGTAGGAAAGAATACACAACAGCGCGGGCAAAACCACTCATTATTTTCAATGGCATTTGCAGTTGGAGCTGATGGGTGATAAAAACATTGTAGGCTCCGGGATGCCGAAAACCATAGCGGTTGTCCGAAATAACGATGTCCGGATTCAGGCTCTTTATCTGCTGTTGCAGCCACTGCTTCTCAGATCGGATGGCGCGAAAAATTTTAGGAACCTGAAGCAAAATTTTCCAGACAAATTTTCGTTTAGATTTTGCGTAAGCGATGTTATAGCCTCCTAACTCCACAAAAGCCACTTCGGGAAATTCGGCCTGCAACAGCAACTTTTGAGCATGGTTACAAACCACTGTTATCCTTGCCCGTTGCTTTAAAATGCGAATAACAGGAATACAGCGGGTGGCATGCCCAAGCCCCCAGTCGAGCGGAGCAATAAGTATATGGAGTTGACCGGTTGAGATATTTTTAGTTTTGGTTATAAAAGAAAAACTTTATTTTCAAATTTTATGAAACTGAATATAATTAAGGTATTATTTGTTTTTGCCTTGTTGTGCACAGTATTTGCATCCTGTGCTGCAAGTCGCGGTAACAAATGCGGCTGCCCTTCCCGGCGTGGAATGGTAGGTTAATGAAATAGATATGAAAGCGCATAGAGACATTTTGGTATTGGGAAAAACCTTCCTCAGCGAAGAACAGTTTCAACAGCAGATGGAGCAACTGGAAGAAATTCTTTCAGACGTAGAGACCTCAGTCGCGCCCTATGAAATTGTTGATTTAAACAGATTTATCTTTGTCACCAACCACCAAAAGATCTCGAAACTCATGGCCCGGCCGCTGCAACCTTTTGTGTTCCTGATCAATAACAACTAATTATTCCGGCTGCTTCTCAAAATCCAATACTACACCGTTAATACAATATCGCAATCCTGTTGGCTTTGGCCCGTCGTCAAATACATGCCCGAGATGCGCTTTGCAACGGCCGCACATCACTTCTGTCCTGTTCATACCAAAGCTGTGGTCGGGCTGGTAAATAATGGCGCCTTTTTCAACCGGCTCAAAAAAACTCGGCCATCCGCAACTGCTGCTGAATTTCGCGTCGCTTTTAAAAAGTGCGTTTCCGCAGGCAGCACAATAATAGGTGCCCGCTTCGCTAAAAGAATTGTACTTGCTCGTAAAAGGGCGTTCAGTGCCTTTTTCTCTTGCAATATGGTAAACTTCCGGCGTCAAAATCCTTTGCCACTCTTCGTTTTTTAAATTTACCGACTCCTTCGTTTCCCTGGAGTAAACTGGGTTAGATGCTTGCATGTTTGTTTGTTTTTCGGATTGTGCATGGCAGCTACCGGCTAAAAACGCCATACAAGCCGATAGAACCAATAGTTTCATCACCATAAGCTATCAATTTTCACGCCGCCTAAAACGGTTGGGTGAGCTGTTTCTGTACCAAAATAACCTTAACCACTTATATTTGCCGCTCATTTTCATTTATAACGAGCGATGTTTAATATTATTTTATTTGGCCCTCCGGGAAGTGGAAAAGGAACACAAAGCGAAAATCTGATACAAAAATTTGGGTTGAAGCACGTTAGCACCGGCGAGTTGTTACGGAATGAAATTGCCAAACAGTCTGTTTTAGGAATTGAGGCGAAACAATATATCGACAAAGGTCAACTGGTGCCCGACGAAGTGGTAATCGGTATGATTGCAGACACCGTGGATAGCAACTCACAGTGCAAAGGGTTTTTGTTTGACGGCTTTCCCCGAACGGAGGCGCAGGCTATGGCCCTCGATAAACTTCTGTCCGGTAAAGGAAGCTCCATCAATGCCCTGCTTGCTCTTCAGGTGAGTGAAGAAGAATTAGTGAAGCGATTGATGAACCGCGGACTTACCAGCAACCGGAGCGATGACGGCGACAGGGCAATTATAAAAGCGCGCATTGCCGAGTACGAAAACAAAACGGCTGTAGTGGAGAACTATTATGCAAAGTTTGGAAAAGTAAAAAAAGTTAATGGTGAAGGCAGCGTTCACGACATATTCGTTGCCTTGTGTAATATTATTGAGAAAGAGTTGTTAACCAGGAATATTTAAAACATCGTGTAACAACCAACACCCAACTGCCTTTGCCCTGATTTTGTCGGGGCTTTTTTATTATATCGGCATGGTTTTTCTGATTCAACTAAAAAAAATCATCATGAAAAAGATTACCAGCCTTCGTGCGTTCAAGAGCGCGCTGCTCCTAAAAGTCTTTATTTTTATTGCCGCCCTGCAGTCGTTTGCTCAGGAAAAGAAAATCGATGTCGACATTAATGCAGGCGCCGGAAACGATTCCGGATTCTTCGGCAGCCCATGGGTTTGGATAGTGGGAGCCGCCATATTTATACTATTGCTCGTAGCCTTGCTAAGGGGTGGTCGCCGAACCGGATAACCGCAAAAAATAATTTTTTTAAAAAATACGTAGTTTTTACTATCTTAGGAGCAATAAAACCACCCGCCTATGGATAGATTGTTATCACTGAAGGCGATTAAGTATCTTTTCTTGTTAATGGCTGTTTTTGTTTGCCAGTCTGCAATGGCAAATCCAACAACATCCGGCGAGAGCAGCGATTTTTTACGGTTTATTGGTTTTTACGTTATTGGCGCTCAGTTGCTTATCCTGCTCATTGTTTGGATGGTTAAGCCAAAACACAGAAACGTTTAGGTACTTAATTAATGATGCCGCGCAAAGCTTTCTTTGAGAAAAGAAAGCTTTGCTGTTTTATACGCTTACCGCTCATAAATATCTTTTCAGAATAGGGCCTGCCGCCCTATTTTTATAATATGACAGCTAAAGCCGGCATGCTGCTAATGGTTAGCCTTTGGTTTTTTGCAAAAGGATTTTCTCAGCCCAGAAATTCAGCAGCGCTTGTTGCCGAACTTCCTTTCCACATCATTCACGGAGGAGTAATCATTATCACCGCGGCAATCAACGATTCCCCCGACAGCCTGAACTTCGTATTCGATACGGGCAGTGGAGGTATCTCTCTCGACAGCAGCACAGTTCTGGAAAAACAATTAACTGCCGAAAAAACCAACAAAGTGATTCGCGGCATCGGAGGGGTGCGGCCTGCATTCTTCGTTTACAATCAAAAACTGAAGCTGGCAGGCTATAGCTTCAACAACCTCAACTTTCACATCAATGACTACTCTTTTCTATCCTCAGCTTACGGACTTAAGATTGATGGCGTAATTGGCTACAGCCTGCTGAAAGATTACATCGTTGCGCTTGACTACGACAAGAGAACGGTTGCTGTTTACACCCCGGGAAAATTTCGCTATCCCCGATCCGGAAAATTAATTAAACCCAGGATAGCACAACTTGTTTATGACTCTGCCGAAATTGAAGAAGGCCGGTCGCTGAACGCAAACTATTTGTTTGATACAGGTGCGGGTCTGTGTTTGCTGTTGTCGGAAGCCTTTGTTAACGACAGCAGCATATTTAAGCAGGACAAAAAGCTTTTACCGGGATTTGCTGAAGGAGTTGCCGGCAGGCAGGAAATGAAGATTACGGTTTTAAAACGGTTAAAGATTGCCGGTTACAGATTTAAAAATGTGCCTACCTACATTTTCCGCGATTCGTTTAATGTCATTAATTATCCCGTTGCGCATGGCCTCATCGGCAATGATGTACTCCGCCGCTTCAACGTCGTATTTAACTATCCTGCCGGTGAAATTCATCTGAAACCAAACAGTTTTTTCAACAGTCCTTTTACCTACGCTTATTCGGGTCTGACAATCGGACTGGAAAGAGGCGATGTCGTCGTTAAGGATATCATTCAGAATTCTCCTGCAAGCAAAGCCGGTTTACAGAGAGGCGATGTGATTTTGTGGGTTGATAATACGCCTGCATCCGACTTCCAGGCAATCAAATCAATTTTACAAACTCACGGCATTACCGTGAAAATTGTGATTGATAGGGAAGGAGAACTTTTCAGCCTTAAATGTTCTGTAGATGATATTCGTTAGTATCGGCTGTTTATAAATTTCTACCTTCGCAGATTAACTTAGATTATGAAAGGAAGGATTACAACGTTTGTGTTTTCAATTGTTACAGTGGTTGCTGTTGCGCAACCTCCTGCAAATTATTATAGCAGTATCACCACTCAGCAATGTGCCACACTGAAAACAGCACTGTCCAATATTATTTCCAACGGGTTTAGTTCCAAGAGCTACGATGCACTGTGGAATCAGTACTTGTTAACCGATATAAAACCACGCGAAGTGGGTTCGGGGTCCGCCAATGTGATCTACGATATCTATTCGGATAATCCCACCGGAACCGATCCTTATAACTTTACACCGGGCACAAAACAATGCGGAAATTATAAAAAGGAATCGGATTGCTATAACCGCGAACACTCGTTCCCTAAAAGCTGGTTCAACGATGCTTCGCCTATGTATTCCGATTATATTCATCTTTTGCCCACTGACGGTTTCGTGAACAACAAAAGAAGCAACTATATCTATGGCGAAGTGGGAAGCGCATCTTTTACAAGTTTAAATGGAAGCAAGCTGGGCACATCTTCCTTTGCCGGCGTTAGTGGGACGGTATTTGAGCCGATCGACTCGTTTAAAGGCGATGTAGCGCGCATTTATTTATATATGGTTACGCGGTACGAATCGAAACTTGCTCAATGGAACGGCTATAATACCGAAGGCGCGAAAACCCTTGATGGCACTACCTTTCCTGCGGTGGAAATTCCTTATCTGCGTTTAATGCTTAAATGGCATTATCAGGATCCCGTCAGCCAAAAAGAGATCATCAGAAATAATGGCGCTTACAGTTTCCAAAACAACAGAAATCCCTTTGTAGATCATCCTGAATACGTAGATCGCGTATGGAATGCCACTTGTCCCGGTCTTTCTCTTTTACCTGTAGACGTTATCGACTTTCAGGCGAAGCTGAGCGGCAGCAAGGTTTTATTAAACTGGAGTGTGATGAACGAGGAGAATCTTAGGTCTTATGAGGTGCAAAGAAGCTTCAACGGAAAAGATTTTGAATACGTCGGCTCCGTAGCAGCGGGTAAACAGTCGCGATATAATTATACCGACAACGTGGAGTCTTTCAGCGGCCGGTCGTTATTTTATCGCTTGAGAAAAGTTGATTTTGACGGGCAGTATGCATACTCCGATGTTGTTGCCGTTAACGTTCCGCTGAATGTGAAGTTCAGCTTGTATCCGAACCCCGCCCGCGATAAAGTTTATATTAACATCAACAACAATTCAAATGCCATGGTGCAGATTGGCGTTTGCGATATTCAGGGAAGGAAAGTGTTGGTGCAGTATGCAAAAGCGGTAAACGGGCAAATAGTTTTGCAGGTTGATAAATTGACGCCGGGAGTCTATTTTGTAACAATGACTGTTGATGGCGGCCAATGGATGCAAAAATTAGTAGTAGACCGATAGAAACTGACATGGATCCACGCAGCGTAGTTAACCGATTAATGGAGGCCGATTTATTTAGCCGGTGGCTGGGAATTGAAGTGCTTTCCGTTGGCGATGGCACATCCGAAATATGCATGCTGGTTCGGCCGGAAATGGTGAATGGATTTGGCATTGCACATGGCGGCATTTTGTTTTCGCTGGCAGATTCGGCCTTTGCTTTTGCGTGTAACAGCGACGGATATGTTACGGTGGCGCTCGATGTGTCGGTCTCGTTTCCAAAAGCGGTGCGGGTTCTTGATAAGTTAAAAGCAACTGCAAAGCGTATTCATAAAACAAACCGGACGGGTTTATATCTTGTTGAAGTGCTCAACGAGCGTAAAGAACTTGTGGGACTGTTCAAAGGCACCTGTTACCGAACTGAAAAACAAATTATGTAAAGCCTTTAATTATGGTGTATTCCTTTAAAGGATTTATTCCGGTTGTTCATCCCTCTTCCTACATCCATCCGCAGGCTGCGGTTACGGGCAATGTTATTATAGGAAAAGATGTTTATGTGGGGCCGGGTGCCGCTTTAAGAGGCGATTGGGGCGCCATTGTGGTGGAAGACGGATGCAATATTCAGGAAAACTGTACGGTTCATATGTTTCCGGGCACGACGGTGTTGCTGAAAGCAGGGGCGCATATAGGACATGGTGCCGTGATTCATGGCGCAACGATTGGAAGAAATTCGCTGATAGGGATGAACAGTGTGGTGATGGATGATGTAGTGATTGGAGACGAATGTATTGTGGCGGCTTTAAGCTTTATTAAGGCCGGAGAAATTATTGAACCGCGTTCGTTGATCGCAGGGAGTCCTGCGAAAAAAATAAAAGCAGTGAGCGACGCGATGCTGGAGTGGAAAACTGCCGGAACGCGCTTGTATCAAGCATTGCCGCAAGAAATGTTCGAGCATTGCTCGCCTTGTAGTCCCTTAACTGAAGTTGAGCCTAACCGGCCGAAGCAGGAGTTATTATATAAAACCTGGAACGAAATAAAAAGCAGAAAATGAAAATTGCTGTTGTGGGCGCCACGGGTCTTGTGGGCTCTAAAATGCTGGAGATTCTTGAGGAAAGAAACTTTCCTGTAACGGCGTTGTTGCCGGTAGCATCGGAAAAGTCGGTGGGTAAAGCCATCTGCTTTAAAGGAGCAGCTGTTACCGTTGTTTCCAACGAAGAAGCAGTAAGCGCAAAACCACATATCGCTCTGTTCTCCGCCGGCGGAGCCACTTCGCTGGAATGGGCGCCTAAATATGCAGCCGCAGGAACAGTGGTGATCGACAACTCGTCTGCCTGGCGTATGAACGACGATGTAAAGCTAATTGTTCCGGAAATTAACGCGAGCACGTTGAAAAATACAGACCGGATTATCGCTAATCCCAACTGTTCAACAATACAAATGGTGATGGCGTTATTTAAAATTCATCGCCGGTACCAAATAAAAAGAATCGTTGTAAGCACCTACCAAAGCGTTACAGGCACCGGTAAAAAAGCGGTTGATCAGTTGTTTAATGAAAGGAATGGTGTGGAAGGCGACCGCGTGTATAAATATCCCATCGACTTAAATGTAATTCCACAGATTGATGTTTTTCTTGAGAATGGTTATACGAAGGAAGAAATGAAGATGGTGAATGAAACCCACAAAATTTTAAACGATTACTCCATAGGCATCAGTGCAACCACTGTGCGCATTCCGGTTGTAGGCGGGCATAGCGAAAGCGTTAACGTTGAACTTGCGGCACCATTTGAAACCGACGACCTGCTTACGATACTGAGAGAAACTCCGGGCGTAACGGTGGATGATGACCCAAATACACAACGCTATCCCATGCCGCTGACAGCAGCAGGAAAAGACGCTGTCTTCGTTGGACGCCTGCGCCGCGACGACTCAATCCCCAACGCATTTAATATGTGGATTGTAAGCGATAACCTGCGCAAAGGCGCTGCCACAAACGCCATTCAAATTGCAGAACATATAATGAGAATGGGTTAGCGATTATAAAAATGACGACTGTCATACTTCTCTTTGACATCGGTCAGCCTGCACACCTCCTTTCAAAAATACTTTTGCACTAAGAATTATTTATTAATGTCTCTCATGTGCAAGGAAAAGAATCCGGGCCTGATGTCTATCAGGCCTTTTTTGTTTCCAGAAAAAGTTTACGGATCAATCCATCTGCAACGCCGATTTTAGGTACAAGAATTTCTTCTATATCGCTCCAGCGCATCACATTAATATAAATCTGCAAAGCCGGAACAATCACATCCGCACGGTCTTCTTTCAGCTTATATAATTTTATCCGCTGCTCTAAATTCACATTGGAAAGTTCTTTATAATAATCCTGTAACAACTGCAGTGGCAGGGGCTTTCCGTCTTTTTTCTTACTCAGCGAAAACACCTTGTTAATATTGCCGCCGCTTCCTATTGCGGAAATGTTTTTTTTTGAGCGTACATAGCTTTTTATAACGGCTTTCATTTCTTCCCAATCGTAAAGCGACACCTTTTGTTTCAACAACCGAATGGTGCCAATGTTGAACGATTGTTTATAGATTAGCTCACCTGCGTCGAAAAAAGTAAGCTCTGTGCTGCCACCGCCAACATCTATATAGAGGTAAGCGTGCGCCGGACTTAAATTTTCAGCCACATGATTTTCGTAAACAAGTTGCGCTTCTTCACTTCCGGAAATCAATTGTATGTCTACGCCTGTTTTTATTCTAACGGCTTCAATCAATGCCGCACCGTTAATGGAATCGCGCATGGCGCTGGTGGCGCAGGCCTTATAGTTGGTTACATCATAAACACGCATCAGATATTTAAAGGCATGCATCGTGTCGATTACCCTGCTGCTTTTTTCATTACTGATCATTCCAAGTTCAAACGCATCAAAACCCAACCGCAGTGGTATGCGAATCAGCTCAATTTTATTTGCGTTAATCTTACCGTCGGTTGTTTCAATCACATCTGCAATCAGGAGTCGGGCCGCATTACTGCCAATATCTATAGCTGCTAATCTCAAATCAATATTTTTCGGTTACTGAACAAAGAAAAAGCCATTCGTCACGCTTTCATCGGGATTGGTCAAGTTTATTAAAATATTTAAACATCATTCCATCATCCATATTATTTTCGGTAATCATTCATTTAAATTAAATCGTTTATGAAAGCTAAGGGCTTGCTTTTTTTCTTGTTGTTTGTGTTTCCTGCTGTTTTATTTGCGCAAAATAAATACGAATGGAAACAGGCAACAAGTGGAGGTTACACTTATAAGTACGTTGCAAACGATCCGGTTAAAGCGAGATTTTATACGCTTAAAAACGGTCTTACGGTTATTTTAACCGAAAACAAAAAAGAGCCACGCATCAGCGTCCGCATTCCGGTGCGTACAGGCTCCAATAACGATCCAAAAAACCACACCGGCCTTGCGCACTATTTAGAGCATTTGTTGTTTAAGGGCACCGATAAATTTGGTTCGCTTGATTGGCAAAAAGAAAAGCCGTTGTTAGATAAAATTGACGCGCTTTATGAACAGTACAACAGTACAACTGATGAAGAAAAGAGAAGGGAGATTTATAAAGAGATAGATAAGACGAGTGGCGAAGCGGCGAAGTTTGCCATTGCCAATGAGTATGATAAAATGATGTCGGCAATTGGTTCTCAGGGTACAAATGCACATACCTGGGTGGAGGAAACCGTGTATCATGAAGACATTCCAACCAACGCAGTTGACAAATTTTTAGCCGTACAGGCCGAGCGTTTCCGCAATCCGATTTTCCGGATTTTTCATACTGAGCTCGAAGCCGTGTATGAAGAAAAAAACCGTTCGCTCGATAACGACGGTTGGAAGCTGATAGAAGCAGGGCATTCTTTGTTGTTTCCCACCCACAACTATGGCCAGCAAACAACCATCGGCACAATCGAACATTTAAAAAACCCATCGCTGAAGGCTATCCGCGAATATTACAACAAGTATTATGTTCCGAACAACATGGCTGTTATTATGTCGGGCGATTTTAATTCGGATGCGCTGATTAAGAAAATTGATGCTGCTTTTTCTTACATGAAGCCAAAACCGGTTGACGAGTATAAGGGCCCGAAAGAAGCAGAAATTACCAAAGTGATTTCAAAAGATATTTTTGGCCCGAGTGCAGAAAGTGTGCGACTGAATTACAGAACGCCCGCTTTTGATACGCACGATGCCTTGATGGTGCAGTTGATCAGTTCTGTTTTATCGAACGGGAAGGCGGGTTTGTTAGATCTGAATTTGAATAAGCAACAGAAATTACTGGGTGCTTCTGCCGGTGTTCGTCAGTACAAAGACTACGGAACATTCATTATCAGTGCGAGTCCAAAACAAAATCAGTCGTTGGAACAAGCGAGGGATTTGTTACTGCAACAAATCGATATTTTAAAGAAAGGCGATTTTGATGAGGCTTTAATTAAAGCAATCGTTGCAAACTACAAACTCGAGATTTTGCAAGAGATGGAAGACAATACCAATCGAGCAAATTATTTAATGGATGCGTATGTAAAAAGCCGTGGAAAGCTTTGGAATAAAGATGTTTCAATGCTCGACGATCTGGGGAAAATCAGCAAAAAAGATTTAGTGGCTTTTGCAAATAAATTCTTTAAAGACAATTATGTGGTTCTTTATAAAAGAAAAGGAGAAGATAAAGACATTCAGAAAGTAGAAAAGCCACCTATTACACCGGTAGAAACGAATGCAGGCAAACAATCGGCTTTCGTAAAAAATATCACCGAAAAGCCACTCCCTGCAATTGCTCCGAAATGGATAGATTATAAAAAAGACATTCAGTTTTCGAAAATGAAAAATGCTGAAGTGCTCTATGTTCCCAATACCGATAACAGCCTTTTCACCTTGCAGTATCGCTACAACATCGGCAACTGGAACAGCAAAGTGTTACCGGTAGCGCTTCAGTATGTTCAGTACATTGGAACCGATAAAAATTCAGCCGAAGAAATCAGCAAAAGCTTTTACAATCTTGCCGCCAATTTTACCGCATCTTCTACCGGTGAGGAAACAAACATCGTGTTAACCGGATTGGACGAAAATTTCAATAAAGCCGTATCGTTGTTTGAAGATTTGATTGCAAATTGTAAAGAAGACGATGGTGCGCTGGAGAGTTTAAAAGAACGCTTGATAAAGGCGCGTTCCAACAATAAATTAAATAAACAAGCCATTGCGGTGGGGCTGCGCAATTATGCTATGTACGGAGCAGTAAATCCGTATAACTATACGCTTTCCGACGAAGAAATTAAAAACCTGAAAGCGTCCGATCTGGTTGCCCTGCTTCATAGCCTTAACCAATACGAGCATAAAATTCTTTATTATGGTCCGCGCACTGTAACCAGCCTTACGAGCACCGTGTCAGCACATCATCCCTTGCCTGCTGAATGGCTGAAAGCGCCTTCCGCAGCGGTTTTCAACAGAACACAACAATCGGAAAACAAGGTTTTGTTTGCCGATTACGACGCGGTGCAGGCGGAAGTGTTTTGGGTTAAAAACCTGACCCCATACGATCCCAAACAAGAAGCGCTGGTGAATGTGTTCAACAGCTATTTTGGAGGCGGGATGGGATCAATTGTTTTTCAAACCATTCGTGAGTCGAAGGCGCTTGCTTATTCCACCTATGCTTATGTTCAAACACCGGCAAAAAAAGACGATATGTTTTCGTTTGTGGGATACGTGGGAAGCCAGGCAGACAAATTCAATGACGCTGTGGCCGGCATGAACGAATTGCTGACCGATTTGCCCGCCGCTGATCAGAATTTCATCAATGCGCAGAAGAGCCTCGTGAAAGATCTGGAAACAGAAAGAGTTGCAAAAATGGGAATTATTTTAAGTTATCTGGCGGCCCAGAAGAAGGGGTTAACCGACGACATCCGTAAGGCCAATTACAGTGCCTATGCAGGTTTGAAGCTCGACGACATAGTAAAATACCATCAACAACAATTTGTAAAACAACCTTACACCTATTGCATTGTTGCATCGGAAAAAAGAATCAGCACTGCCGATATGGAAAAGTACGGCAAGGTGCAAAAGCTAAGCCTTGAGGAAATATTTGGATACTGATTTTTGAAACGAAAACCGGCGAAAGCCGGTTTTTTTTATCCGCCCCATCCTTCTCTGTCGAGGCTGCGGAAATGGATGGCTTCAGCTAAATGTTCTGTTTTTATTTCACTGCTGTTGCTCAGGTCGGCTATTGTTCGCGACACCTTCAGAATGCGGTCGTAGGCTCTTGCTGAAAGATTCAGTTTCTCCATGGCTTTTTTCAGCAGCAGGTCGCCGGCCTGATTAATTTTGCAGAATTGTTGCAGCATCTTACTGCTAATCTGCGCATTGGCGTACACGCCCGGAAATTCTTTGTAACGTTCCGACTGTATGTCTCTTGCTTTCATCACCCGTTCCCGGATGGCTGCTGATGTTTCGCCGTTTTGTTCTCTGCTTAACTCGTTAAGCGGAACGGGAGTAACTTCTACATGCAGGTCAATCCTGTCGAGCAGCGGACCTGAAATTTTGTTGAGATATTTTTGAACGGTTCCGGGGATGCAGCTACATTCTTTTTCAGGATGGTTGTAATAGCCGCAAGGGCAAGGGTTCATTGAGGCAATCAGCATAAAATTGGCCGGGAACTCAACAGCAACTTTTGCCCGCGAAATCGTTACCCTTCTTTCTTCCATCGGCTGCCGCATCACTTCCAAAACCGTTCGTTTAAATTCCGGCAGTTCGTCTAAAAACAAAACGCCGTTATGGGAAAGGGAAATTTCTCCGGGCTGCGGAATACCTCCGCCGCCAACAAGGGCAACATCGCTGATAGTGTGGTGCGGACTTCGGAACGGCCGTTTGCTAATCAGGGCCTTGCTTTCCGGAAGTTTCCCTGCCACGCTGTGAATTTTTGTTGTTTCAAGCGCTTCCTGCAACGATAAAGGTGGAAGTATGGTAGGCAGCCGTTTTGCCAACATGGTTTTACCCGCACCGGGCGGACCAATAAGGATTACGTTATGACTGCCGGCTGCGGCAATTTCCATGGCGCGCTTAATGTTTTCCTGGCCTTTCACATCAGTAAAATCTATTTCGAAATTGTATTGATCGGTAAAAAATTCTTCCCGCGTATTAACAACTACAGGCAGAAGATCATTTTCATTATTAAAAAAATCAATCACTTCTTTAATATGACTCACGCCATAAACATCAATATTGTTAACCATTCCTGCCTCGCGAACGTTTTGCTGTGGCACTATCATGCCTTTAAAGTTTTCTTTCCGCGATTGAATGGCAATGGGGAGCGCTCCTTTTATGGGTTGAATACTTCCATCTAAACTTAATTCTCCCATTATTACAAAATCTTTCAGCCTGTCGGTGTCTTTCAGTTGTTCCGATGCGCCAAGAATCCCGATTGCGATTGGAAGATCGAAGGCAGTACCCGATTTTCTGATGTCGGCAGGAGCAAGGTTTACAATTATTTTCGTTCGCGGCATGTGGTAGCCGTTGTTTTTAATGGCACTTTCTACCCGCTGCATACTTTCTTTAACGGCGCTGTCGGCAAGTCCAACAACATAATATTTTTGCCCTGCGGCCACATGAACTTCAATGGTAATAGTGGTAGCTTCCACGCCGTACACGGCGCTTCCGAAAGTTTTTACAAGCATAAGGCAGGTTTAAGCAAACTAAAAATACGGCATTAAACCATTCTTAAAGGAAACACGTTAAAGGTATTTTAGAAAGATGATGAGTCCGGCACCGCAGGCCGCGATGGCAGAAATCAGTACCGATGCCGCACTGATGTCTTTTATTATTTTTATCTGAGGATGATATTGAGGATGTACCTGATTGCAAATTTTTTCAATTGCGGAGTTCATCATCTCCAGCGAAATAACAAGTCCGCAACAAATGACGAGGATGCACCATTCAACACTTGTAATTTGGAAAAATAAACCGGCCGCAATGGCTGCACTCGCCACGGCTAACTGTATTTGCCCGTTTTTTTCCTTAGCGAAAAAATTGCTGATTCCATTGAATGCGTAGCCAAAACTTTTTATCAGCCGCATGTCAGGCTTCGTATTTTTCTTCCCAAATCTGCACAAGATGCACTAATGTTTCCACCGCTTTTTCCATGTCGGCAACGCCAATCCATTCATGTTTGCTGTGGATGGCCTGCATACCTGTAAACAGGTTTGCAGTTGGCATTCCCATAAAACTCAATCTGCTGCCATCGGTGCCGCCTCTGATCGGCTCCTGCACAACCGCCAGCCCGGATCTGCCAATGGCCTCCTTAGCAAACGCTACAACCATCGGATGTTTATCGAGTACTTCTTTCATGTTGCGGTATTGTTCGTTTACTTCAAACTTCATTCTGGCTTTAGGATGCTTCTTTATAACAGCATCGGCAATGGCTTTTAGCTTATTCTCCAGCGCTTGCAATTTCGATGTTTCGAAGTCACGAATAATAAAGTCAATTGTTGCCTTTTCTGCAATCCCTTCCATCCGGACGGGATGGAAAAAGCCTTCGCGTTTTTCGGTCGTTTCCGGGCTCAATTCTGTTGCGGGCAGGGCTGCGAGTATCTCACCCGCAATCTTTAGTGCATTTACGAGTGTGTTTTTTGCATAGCCGGGATGTGCTATTACGCCTTCAACTGTAATGGTAGCAGCATTTGCGCTAAAGGTTTCGTCTTCCAGCGTTCCGGCTTCTCCTCCGTCGAGTGTATAGCCAAAATCTGCACCAAGGCGTTTCATATTCAGTTTGGCGGTGCCGCGTCCTACTTCTTCATCGGGTGTAAAAAGAATGCGGATTTTTCCATGTTTGATTTCGGGGTGTGCACGTAGAAAATGCACAAAATCCATAATGATGGCAACGCCGCTCTTATCGTCTGCACCCAACAATGTTTTTCCGCCGGCTGTAATGATATCTTTTCCGATGTGATTTTTCAGGTAGGGATATTTATTAATGGAAATAACTTGCGTGCTATCGTCGGGCAGTACGATGTCTGCGCCGGAATAATTTTTATGAACAATGGGCTTTACGTTTGTGCCGCTGCAATCGGGCGCCGTATCCACGTGCGCACAAAAGCAAATTACCGGAAGAAGTTTTAAAGAGTTGGAAGGGATGGTTGCCATTACATAGCCATGCTCGTCCATCTCCGCATCGTGCAAACCAAGGCCGCGAAGTTCTGTAACCAGCAGGTTAAGCAGGTTTTTTTGTTTTTCTGTGGAAGGGAAGGTTTCGCTTAGCGGATCGCTTTGCGTATCGATGGTAACATATTTTAAAAACCGTTCTGCGGCCGTAAAATGGTAGTTTGTACTCATAACAGCCGGCAAATTATCGCATTTAATTTTTAGGTTGAAATTTATGGTTATTCTTGTAACGATTGCCTGATAATCCTAACCATTTCCTCATGAAGAATATTGTTTTTCCTTTTGCTTTTATTGGTGTTACAGCCGTTTTGTTTTTTACAAAGCCAGGCGAGCAATATTGTAAAGAGCAATCTATTGCGCCGGCTTCGGAAATTGTTGCCGAGGTGTTATCTGATAACGATCCGGCAGTGGAAAAAAAAGTGAAGGCGTTAACACTGGAAAAAGGAATTGTTGTTAAGGACCGTTTGTTGTTTCAAACCATCTATTTAAGGGTAAAAGGCCAGTATCGGCGGCTGGGTGTTGCGGGATTGAATCGTGTTTTTCTGTTTTAAATAAATTTTTTTTGTTAAAAAGCAGCGTTTAATTTTAACGAATGGTCTAAATATTTTGGCCATTAATTAACACTAAAATTTATTGACAATGAGAAAAACTCTATTCATGCTGATTCTAGCAGTGAGTTCCTGCCTTTGGTCAATTGCACAAACCCGCACAATTACCGGAAAAGTTGTTGACGAGAACAACAAGCCGGTTGAAGGTGCATCTGTAATGATCAAGGGCACCACAACCGGTACGGCAGCAGATGTCGGCGGTAATTTTTCTATCAACGCAAAAACAGGCGATGTGCTTGTATTTTCTTCAACAAACTTCGGGATGAAGGAAGTTAAAATCGGAAGCTCAAGTTCCATTTCTGTAACTCTTAACCGTGAAGTTGGAATTATTGATGAAGTGGTTGTAACCGCTCTGGGTTTAACCCGGAATAAAAACGAACTGGGCTATGCATCGCAGCAGGTTAGCGGCGATGAAGTTAACAAATCGCGCTCTTCAAACTTTGCTGCGGGGCTATCAGGTAAAGTTTCAGGCCTGGATGTAAAAACCACCAATACAATGGGCGGATCTACCAACATTGTCATTCGCGGCTACAAATCGCTAACACAAAATAATCAGGCTTTGGTGGTGGTTGATGGTGTTCCTTTCGACAATTCAAACACCAACAGTTCCAATCAGCGTACGGGCCGCGGCGGCTACGATTTTGGCTCCGCACTTTCAGACATTAACCCGGACGATATTGAGTCGGTGAACGTGCTAAAAGGCGCTGCCGCCACTGCACTCTATGGCTCAAGGGCCGGCAACGGAGTAGTGCTGATTACTACTAAAAAAGGAAAACGCGGGTTAGGTGTTTCTGTTAATATCGGTGCTACAATGGGCAAAATTGATAAAAAGACTTATACCGAGTATCAAAAAAATTACGGTGCGGGTTATGGCCCGGCGAACGGCTACGGCTCACCGGATGGTAACTGGTTTTATTTTGATGTTGATGGCGATGGCACTAATGATTTAGTGGTTCCTACCACTGAGGATGCTTCTTGGGGCCCCGCATTCGATCCGAACCTGATGGTATACCATTGGGATGCTTTTGACAAAACGTCTGTTAACTATCACAAAAAGCGTCCTTGGGTTGCCGCTGCAAACGACCCTACCTCTTTCTTCGAGACAGCGAAAGGATTCAACACCTCGGTGTTGTTAGACGGCGCTTCAGACAAGGGCACGTTTAAACTTGGATTTGGAACAAACAGCGACAAAGGCATTTTGCCCAATAGCCGGTTGAAAAAAACCGCTGTGAATTTCGGTGGAACCTACAATCTGACTGACAGAGCTACTGTAGGCGCCAGTGTTAACTTCTTTAAAACAGATGGTTTGGGAAGGTTTGGGACCGGTTACAGCGGACTAAACCCAAATCAGGGCTTTCGTCAGTGGTGGCAAACCAACGTAGATATGAAAGAGCTTGAGGCCGCCTACATGAGAACCGGCAGAAATATCACCTGGAACTGGGCCGACCCTACAGACGAGGTTAACGGGCTTGTGCCTATTTACACCGATAATCCTTATTGGACACGTTATGAAAACTACGAAAACGATACACGCTTCCGCTACTTCGGAAATGTGCATTTAAATTATCAGATCACAAACTGGGTGAGTTTAATTGGCAGAATGTCGCTCGATTCTTACGACGAAATGCAAGAAGAAAGAGTGGCAATCGGTAGCGCTGATCCCGGGCAGTACTCCCGTTATAACCGGACCTACAGAGAGTCGAATTTTGACTTGATGTTGAATTTCGATAAAGACTTAAGCAAAGATTTTAATTTAAAAGGATTAATTGGTACAAACATCCGTCGGCAGAAAATTTCAACAATTTACGCCAGCACAAACGGAGGGTTAGTGGTGCCAAAGTTATATGCGCTCTCCAACAGCCTTAATCCGCTCAGCCCTCCAACTGAAACAGAATCTGAAAAGGCCGTTGACGGCTATTTCGGATCATTATCGCTTGGGTATCAGGAATTGGTAAACTTAGATTTGACCTTCCGACGTGATATATCTTCGACGCTTCCCGAAGGTGCAAATGCCTATAATTATCCCTCGGCTTCATTAGGCTTTACATTCAGCAAGTTGTTAGGGAATCAGGCACCCTGGTTATCGTATGGTAAATTACGTACGAACTATGCCGAGGTTGGTAACGATGCGCCTGTGCACTCAACAAAAGCAGTTTACGACAAGCCAACGGCCTTTGGAAGTGTAACTGTGTTTTCGCTCCCTTCTACTCAGGCGAATACTACACTTGTACCGGAGAAAACAAAAAGCTTTGAAGTTGGATTGGAAATGGCTTTTTTGAGGAACCGTTTTGGGTTTGATGTAACTTACTACAACGCAAAAACGATTAATCAAATCCTTCCTGTATCGGTGTCGCCGTCAACAGGGTTCAGTTCAATGTATGTAAATGCCGGAACTGTTCAAAACAAAGGGATAGAGCTCTCTATGTTTGTAACTCCTGTAAAAACGAAAGATTTTTCCTGGACGATGAATTTCAACTACACAAAAAATACAAATACGGTAGTTGAACTGTTCGATACGGCAACCAAAAACCTTCAAATTGCTTCTTTGCAAGGCGGCGTTTCAATCAATGCTACTGTAGGTCAGCCTTATGGTACCATCCGCGGTAAAGATTTTGAATATGACCCGGTAACCGGCGGCAAAATCGTAAAAGCGAACGGATATTATAAGATTACAGCTTCATCAAACGAAATTATCGGAAACGCCAGTCCTGAATGGCTCGGCGGCTTCAACAATACGTTCAAATATAAAGACCTGGCACTTAGCTTTTTGATAGACATCAGAAAAGGAGGTGACATTTTCTCTTTGGACATGAACTACGGATTAGCAACGGGCCTTTATCCGGAAACCGCCGGCAACAACGACCTGGGGAATCCTGTTAGGTCAACGATTGCAAATGGGGGTGGTATTATCTATCCGGGAATCAGCGAGGTTGACGGAAAAGAAAATACCAAACGGGTAGATATTAGTCAGAATTTTGGGGCCTACGGTTACTCTCGAAATCCTGCCAAGGCCTTTATTTACGATGGCAGCTATGTAAAACTTCGCGAATTGGTTCTTACCTATTCCGTTCCATCCAAGCTGGTGGGTAAATTGAAATACGTTAAAGGAGTAGATGTTTCACTCTTCGGAAGAAACTTATGGATCATCTCGAAAAATCTACCTTACTCCGATCCTGAAGAAACGCTGTCATCCGGAAATATTCAGGGGTATCAGAGCGGTGCATATCCTGCAACTAAAACTTATGGATTTAATTTAAAATTCAGATTCTAAATTAATTAAGATGAAAAAAATACTAATATTAATTATAGCAGCCTCGCTGGGGTTTGCCGGTTGTACCAAGGATATTTCGCGGTTCAACGAAGAAACTAAGAGCGCAGCGAATGTTCCGGCGGAAACCTTGTTCTCAAACGGCCAAAAGGAGTTTGTCGACATCTACTCCAGCACAAACGTTAACCGGAATATTTTCCGTCTTATTTCCCAGTACTGGACAACCACAACCTATACCGACGAGCCAAACTACGATCTGGGCACTCGAAACATTCCGGTAAATCTCTGGACGCTTTTATATAGAAATGCCCTTGCCGATTTAAATGAAGCACACAAGCTGTTTGACGCGCAGATTGCAGATGCGAAAGAGAAAGCGAACAACAAAGCGATGGCCGACATTATGATTGTGTATGGATATTATTATCTTGTTACCACTTTTGGCGACGTGCCATACAGCGAGGCGCTGGGTAAGTCGAATTTCCCTAAGTATGACGATGCCAAAACCGTATACTACGATTTGTTAACCCGTTTAGATGCTGACATTGCCGCGCTTGATGCATCCGGCTCCGCTATGACGAACGCTGATTTGTTATATGGTGGCGACATTGATGCCTGGAAAAAGTTTGCGAACTCCCTGAAATTAAAAATGGGGATGCTGATTGCAGACTCGGATCCCACAAAAGCAAAAGCAGTGGTGGAATCGGCGGTAGCCGGTGGCGTTTTCACATCCAATGCCGACAACGCTGTGTTTCAATACTTGGCGAGCCCGCCGAACAATAACCCAGTATGGGCAGATATCATTCAAAGCGGACGCCAAGACTATATTGCCGCCAATACCTTAACTAACGCACTTAACATGTATAACGACCCGCGGACGCCTTATTTCATCACGAAGGATGGAAGCGGTGGCTATTCGGGTGGTGTTCCGGGTAAAGGAAACTCATTTCCTGCTTTTTCTAAACCGTCAGGCTATCAATTCATCAAAACAGGAAGTTCTGATGACATTGGACGGGTATCTTCGCCAGATTTTCCGTCAACTATCCTTTCTTACGCTGAAGTTGAACTGTTCTTAGCCGAAGCACTAAAAAGGAATTTTGCAGTTGGTGGCACGGCACAGTCTCACTATGATGCCGGCGTTACCGCGTCCGTTAAAGAATGGGGTGCCTCAGCAGCAAGTGCGGCAACCTATCTTGCTCAGCCGGGTGTTTCCTACAACGATGCGAACTGGAAAGCGCAGATAGCACTACAACAATGGCTCGCATATTACAATCGTGGGTTAGATGGCTGGACATCTGTCCGCCGCCTGGATGCACCAACAATGGCTACTCCACTCAATCCAAAGTCTGATTTCCCGACACGCTTTAGTTATCCATCTACAGAAGGAAACGTAAATGCCGGCAGCTACCAGGCCGCAATTGCAGCTATGGGAGGCGACGCAGTTACCATTAAACTGTTCTGGGATAAATTTTAAACACTGAATTCATCCTGTCATAGGCTGCCAGATACGGCAGCCTATTTTTTTATCGCTTACCCGACAACAGCCCGGGAATGCCCACCCGCACACCATCCAGCACCACACCGTTTTTCCCGAAAGCCCGGATAAAGTCAACTCTAATCACTTTTAAAATGTTTTCAACCGAGAAAAACACTTCATAATGCCACATATCCTGATTAATATTGATGCCGTTACCACCCACAACAAAAAACCAGTTCAATCGGCGGAAGCCGGGAATTTTATTAGATATGAGGCCGTTTAAATGGTATTCGCCATGCACATAGCGGTAGAAGGGCGCAGCGGTGCTAAACTGATAAAGCGATGCAAGCTGAAAGCTACTGAGATATTCCGAAGCCAGAATGCCGACGTTGCCGGTAAAATGTTTGTAATCGGGAATAAAAGATTGTTTGTTGTCTAAAAACCCGCCTGCTCCTATATTGTATCCCAGGCTGCCGCCAAGTTTTAAATTGATGTTCTGGCTTACCGAAAAATTCCACTTCAAATAATCAGTAGAGCTATTGAATACACTCGGTATTCCTTTAGTAGCAGAAAGGCTGAACGATGGATAAGGCGACCCGATTGCAAGCGTTCGCTCGGGAAACTGAATGTATTTTGTGCCTGGCTGCCAGTTAACCACGAGCGAAGCATTCAGTGCATTGTGCTCCGGTAAGTTTGTAGCCGTAATTTCCGTTGGATAGTTGGGTGTAAAAAATTTGTTCTCCACTGTGCGCCATGTGTAAAAACTCGTGTTCTCCAAGGGCATCCGATGCTGAAACTCTACCGATACGCCAATTTTAAACCCGCGCTTCAACACTTGCTGAAAACCGGCGTTTACAAATGCTGCTTCATAAATTTTCATGAGATTTTCCTTCCACCATAAAGTGGCTATGCTGTTGGTGCGTTCGCTGACCGGCTCCGAGTTGTTGAACTGAAAAATTGTTTTCCCGCCCGATAAATTAAAGCGGGTGGTGCGCTTATAGCCGGGGTTATATTTCAGATTTACCGCGGTATTAATATGCTCGTTGCTAAACCCGTAACGCAGCCGCGGCTGTACACTCAGCCAGTTATTTTTCCTAAATTCCTTTGTAATGGTGGGCGACAGCGATACCGCAACGCCTTCCACCGTGTTGTAGGTAACCACATCGAGTAAGGGCTGAACAGCAATTTCTGTTTTCTTTTTCGAAATGGAAAACGTTTGCCCGGTTAGTATCAGCTGCGACATCGAGGGCTTGTTGCGATTTCTGTCGATAGAGTCCAGATAGGCCGGACTGTTCTTTAAAATTTCGATGCTGTCTTTCTTATGATAGTCGGCAATCTCTTCTTGCTGCAACGGTATGGGCCGCACGGTATCCCAATAATTTTTTTCCTTTTTGTTGGAGCTGTCGGTGAATATCAAAACCGTATTGTCGAAGAAGTTTTTCGGAAACACCGGATTTAAGTCGTACTTATCATATACCTGAAGGAAGCTCCCGTGCGCATCAAATCCAAGAATTTTAATGGCGGGATAAAGCACCTGTTGTTTCACCACCCAGTGCTTGCCTATCGGCATCAGTATTTGTTCAATGGTAAGCGTATCTATTAGCTGCATTTGTTGCTTTTTCAGCAGCACAAGCTTTACGCTGTGGATACGCCATTCGTCTTCAATAATGTTGATGATGCCGGAAAATAAAGGCTCAAACTTTCTTTTCGGAATTACACGGATACGGCTGATTTCTTTGCCATTCTCGTAAAAGCTTCCTTCATACTTATAACGATAATAAGTTAATGCGTTAGTGGATATGGGAGAGATGAAGCCGCGCGGATTAATGCCCCTTCCCAAAGAAATGTTGTTGTTATAAAATGATATAATTTGCGGCGCACTGAAACCGAAGCCGTTTGTTTGCCCGCTCACTCTCGTGCTAACCACTTCAATCTTCGATTTACCTTCGTTTTTCGAGTATTGAGCAAGCGTTTCCGACAGATAAATCATCTTCTTTTTCGAGCTGTCTTTTCCATCCACATAATCATCCGACTGGCCATCGTCAAACTCAACTTTCGAACCCAGAAATTTTGTTGGATAATCGCGCAGCTTCAGGTTCCCTTTTATATATACTTCGGCCGTAAACTTTTTAATTTCGTTTTCGTACTCCGGACGCTTTTTAATAGCGTTTCGGATAATTGCGTATGCAGGATCTTCTCCACCCGCTTTTACAGTAATATTGTTTAAGTTATAGGATTGAGGTTCCAGTTCCAAGTTCAGCACCTCATCGCCGGAAATGTTCACTTGTGTGGTTACTCCCTTATAACCCACATACTGGCAAATAACCGTATGTGTGCCACGCCCCACTGCAAGCCGGTACCGGCCGGCCTCGTTTGCCGTGGTACCTAAGTTAGTGCCTTTAATAAGGATGGATGCGAACGGAAGCGGCTTGCCGTTACCGGTTACGGTTCCGGAAACCGACTGCCCGAAACAGGCAAGAGCAAAGAAGAAAGAGAGGGTGAGAAAACAAAACTTCATAAACATGGGTTGGTATGTAAAATTGCGGAGATTACTACTTTGTTGCACATTTTTAACGAAATTCGGTTGAATGTTATGACGAGCGGTTCGTCTGAAACATCTATTAATCTCTAACTTTGAGTTTTAAATTACAGCTTATGCGCAACTTTTTATTTCTTTTATTTTTAGCTGCCGGTTTTAGCGTTTCGGCTCAATCGGTTGATGCCGATCAGAACCCAAACTACGAGGTGAGCCGGAAAAAATATATGAAGATGAAGGATTCGCTTCTGTATGCCAGCAACACCACCATTCAGGAAACATATAAGGCGTACGACTGGTATGAAGCCAAACTGGAACGCAAAGCCGAGCGCCGCCAGCGCCGTAACCAAATGCGCACCATGAGGAGTTTGTATAATTATCAGTATTCCGATCCCTATTACTACCCTTCTAACCATTCCTTCTTTTCCAATTTCATGCGCTACAGGCCCTACATAGGATATCGTACGGGCGACTGGTTTTTTGGATTTTAATTCTTTATCAATTCTAAACACATCTATATGTTCACCAAAAAAGTACCTGTTTATTTTTTTATTGCCCTTTTTACGCTCGGATTATTTTCCTGCGCACGCCAGGTTACCCGGATCGATCCAACAGAAACAAAAGATATCAGTGGCGGATGGAATAATGCCGACAGCCGAATGGTTGCAGAAGAAATGATGAAAGATATTGTTTCCCGCCAATGGCTCACGAATCACTTGCAAAGTACCGGAAAAAAGCCCGTTATTATTGTGGGTTTTGTTACCAACAAATCGCATGAGCATATTGAAGCAGAAACATTTATGAAAGACCTCGAAAAGTCGTTTGTGAATTCCGACAAAATTAAGCTGGTGCAAAGCGGTAAAAAGAGAGAAGAAATCAGAGGCGAAAGGGCCGATCAGCAAACCAACGCTTCGCAAAGCACTATGAAGAAGTTCGGACTTGAAGTAGGAGCCGACTACATGCTTCAGGGTTCGATTAACTCCATTGTTGATGCGCACAAAAAGCAAAAAGTGGTGCAATATCAGGTAGATCTGGAACTTACAAATTTGCAGACCAATGAGGTGGTTTGGATAGGCGACAAAAAAATTGCTAAATACGTTAAGAATTAAAATTTCGATGATAAAATTCTGGCAGGCAGCCATTATTGTATTGGTGATGCCTGCTTTTTTTTCGTGTGCTTCCTACCGTGAGCGCATTAACGCTTACTACAGCCAGTTGCGTCAGGGCGATTATCCTGCGGCCGAAACGACCTTAGACCAGAACAAGTTGCTGCGATACAAACGCAACCGTTTGCTTTATTTTTTAGAAAAAGGATATGTGCTGCATTTGCAAAAGCAGTTCGACAGCAGCAATGCCTATTTTAATGCTGCCGACCGTATTGTAGATGAGGGTAAGCAAGGCGCAAAGGATATTGCCACCGCAGCCCTGCTGAACCCAATGTTTGTTAAATATCGTATTGAAGACCACGAGCGCTTTTTGATGCACTATTATAAGGCACTGAACTATCTCTACCTAAATAAAACAGAAGATGCATTGGTGGAAGCAAGGCGGATTTCGCTTGCACAAAACGCCGTTGCCGGCCAGCACAGCGTTACCACCAAAAAGTTTTCGGCCGATGCCTTCGCACTGATATTGCAGGGCGTTATTTACGAAAAAGCCAACGACATCAACAATGCGTTTATTGCTTACCGGAATGCGGCTGATGTGTTTTTAAAGGCTGACGGCGGCCTGTATTACGGCGTAAGTTGTCCACTACAATTAAAGCAAGATGTGCTGCGTACTGCCTGGCTTATGGGTTTCCAAAACGATTTAAACTATTACGAAAAGCAGTTTAAACTGAAGTTTGATAAATCGTTTTTGGGTGGTGAACGGCAAGCAATTGTATTTGCCGAACTGGGTATGGCGCCGGTAAAAGAAGAAGTGAATACGGTGTTTACGCTGGTGAAAAACGATGCGGGATTTTTCTTTTCTGATTATTTAAACAACCGGTTTCCGATAGATTTTTCGGTGGGTATTCATGCAAGCCAGCTAACCGGTATCAGCGATTTAAAAACGTTTCGCCTTGCGTTGCCGGCCTATGCGGTTCAGCCGTCCCGGTTTCAATCGGTGGCGCTGTTGGCTGCCGACAGCAGCCTTCATGGCTTTGAGAAAGTGGAAGATGTAAACGTTTTGGCGAAAAGCCTGCTGAGTGAAAGGATGGTGAAAGAGGTTTCGGTAGCGTTAAGCCGGTTGTTACTGAAAAAACTTGCCGAAAATGAGGTGAAGAAAAAAGATAAGGGCTGGGGTGGCGTTTTTGAAGCCGTAAACTTTTTTACTGAGAAGGCCGATACGCGAAACTGGCAGTCGTTGCCTGCGGCTATTTACTATGCCCGGGTGAATGTAAAGCCAGGAGAGAATCATTTAACGATAAAGCTCAATGGTGCCGCGGGGCGGCAGTTGAGTATTGAGCCCGGTGCAGGCGAGCGGCTTACGGTGGTGAACATTCGCGAGATGAAATAGTTTCTTTGGTTTAGAAGAAAGCCGTTGGTGTGCAGGGGTTTGAGCGCTGCCTGCCGAACTGAACCCTGAAGGGTGCGACGCGACGGGAGGCGATGAGCGGAATGGCGCTGACCCCATAAAAAAACAACTCCTTTCGACGGTATAAAAATTTGCCGAAGGATTTTGATTTTTTTGGCGAATTAATTTTGAAAAATATTTTGCGGTCTGATAAATACGCTTACCTTTGCGCTCCCAATCTGAAAATTGGGCTTTAATTATGTCTCAGAGAATACGAATCAAATTACAATCTTATGATCACAGCCTGGTAGACAAATCGGCTGAGAAAATTGTTAAAACAGTACGTGGAACCGGAGCCGTAGTTACGGGGCCTATTCCTTTGCCTACGCGTAAGAAAATTTTTACGGTTTTGCGCTCGCCGCACGTAAACAAAAAAAGCCGTGAGCAGTTTCAGCTGGCTACGCATAAGCGTTTATTGGATATTTATACTTCTTCTTCAAGAACCGTTGACGCATTGAGCAAGCTTGATTTGCCATCGGGTGTTGAGGTTGAAATTAAAGCATAGAATGTTTTCGGTTGTAACCGGGCATTCGGCAAAAAAAGTTCTTATCAATCATCTCTCAATCAGGTTGCTGCGGCAGTTTTGAGAAAAGAGCTCTGAAAAAAAATAACCGCTCAGTAAAAGAGCAAAACATATAAACAAGCCCTTCGAGGTTTGTTTACTGCCGGTACTTCTGCTTCTCGAAGTTGAGAAAACAAAAGAAAAGGTCGGTTGATAAACAAAGGATTGAATTCTGTTCATCGCAGAATGTCCTTCGAACCTTGCGGGGGCAAAAACCGCAAAAAGATGAAAGGAATAATTGGAAAAAAAATTGGTATGACCAGCGTTTTTGGCGCCGACGGCAAACAGACTGCCTGCACCATTATTGAAGCTGGGCCATGTGTGGTAACACAGGTAAAAACCGAAGAAAAAGACGGTTACAGCGCACTGCAACTTGCTTTCGGCGACAAGAAAGAGAAAAACACTACTAAAGCCGAATTGAATCACTTTTCTAAAGCAAGCACTTCTCCCAAACATTTTGTAAAAGAATTTCGCAACTGCTCACTCGAAAAAAATATCGGTGAAACGATTACTGCCGACATTTTTGCCGAAGGTGAAAAAGTAGATGTGGTGGGTACCACAAAAGGTAAAGGCTTTCAGGGTGTGGTTAAACGCCATGGCTTTGCCGGTGTGGGCGAACAATCGCACGGTCAGCACGACCGTCAGAGAGCGCCGGGTTCAATTGGCGGATCTTCTTATCCTTCAAGAGTATTTAAAGGAATGAGGATGGCCGGCCGCATGGGTAACGACCGTGTGAAGTTGAAAGGCTTACAGATTATAAAAGTATTTCCTGATAAAAATTACATTTTAGTTAGCGGATCGGTTCCGGGTCATAACGGTTCTATCGTTTTAATTCAGAAGTAATCCTAAAAATCTTAAGAAAATGCAATTAGACGTTTTAAATATACAAGGACAAAAAACAGGCAGAACAATTGAATTGCCTGATGAAATTTTTGCCGCAGAACCGAATGACCACGTAATTTACCTGGCGGTTAAACAATACCAGGCCGCTCAGCGTCAGGGAACACATAAGGTAAAAACGCGTGCTGAAGTAAAAGGCGCAAGCCGTAAACTGCACAAACAAAAAGGAACCGGTGGAAGCCGTAAGGGGAATATCCGTAACCCTTTGTATAAAGGTGGCGGTACCATTTTCGGACCTAAGCCGCGCAGTTATGGTTTTAAACTGAACCGTAAAGTAAAAGACCTGGCAAAAATTTCTGCGCTTAGCTATAAAGCAAAAGAACAGGCGTTGTTTGTTGTAGAAGACATTACGCTGGATACACCAAAAACAAAGCAGGCTTTTGATGTATTGAAAGGTTTAAACGTAGCCGACAAAAAATCGCTTGTGGTACTTGCAGATTATAACGACAATCTTACCATGAGTGTAAGAAATATTCCATCTGCTGCGACTACTTTGCTGGCAGACATCAACACTTACGATATAATAAATGCAGATGTGCTTATTTTAACTGAATCGGCTGCGGGTATTTTTACCGATGCGGATGAAGTTGCGGAGGCATAACCCAAGTTTTAAAACTGAATTTGAATAAAATTCTCAAAAAGAGATAAAATGAAACTGACAGAAGTTTTAATAAAGCCGATACTCACCGAAAAAGCAAACGGGCAGCAGGAAAGCCTGAGAAGATATGCTTTTAAGGTATCTAAGAAAGCCAACAAACTTGAAATAAAAAGCGCTATCGAACAGTTTTATGGCGTATCGGTTACCGATGTAAACACCATTGTTGTTCCCGGGAAAAACAAAACCCGCTATACAAAAGCCGGTTTTATTCAGGGAAAAAAATCTTCTTACAAAAAAGCATACGTTACTGTTGCTGAAGGAGACAGCATTGATCTTTACGCAAACATTTAATGAGCCTTCAGGAGCATTAACTATTATAAAAATGAATGGTCTGCAAGACCGCAAAAATTGCAAAAATGGCATTAAAAAAATATAAACCAGTTACCGCAGGAACCCGTTGGAGAATCGGCAATGCTTATGCTGAAATTACTACCAACCAACCTGAAAAGTCATTATTGGAGCCGATGAAGAACACTGCCGGCAGAAATGCTCAAGGACGCAGAACTATGCGCTACAGAGGCGGTGGAAACAAAAAGCACTATCGTATCATCGACTTTAAAAGAAACAAGTTTGATGTGGAAGCGAAAGTGATGAGCATTGAGTACGATCCGATCAGGACGGCGTTTATTGCGTTGCTTCAGTATACAGATGGCGAGAAAAGATACATTATTGCACCTCAGGGATTGCAGGTAGGGGCCACCGTTATTTCGGGTAACACAGTAGCACCTGAAGTAGGAAACTCTCTTCCTATGAAGAATATGCCTTTGGGTACTATGATTCACAATATTGAGATGCAGCCGGGACAGGGCGGCAAGTTGGTGAGAAGCGCAGGAACATCTGCACAGCTGGCAAACAAAGAAGAAAAATACGCAGTATTGAAAATGCCAAGTGGCGAGCTGAGAAAAGTGCTGATTAACTGTTTTGCAACAATCGGCGTAGTTTCTAACAGCGACCACAGCCTTGAGCGTGCGGGTAAAGCCGGTGTTAACCGTTGGAAAGGCAGAAAGCCAAGAACGCGCGGTGTGGCTATGAACCCTGTAGATCACCCGATGGGCGGTGGTGAAGGAAGAGCTTCCGGCGGACATCCAAGAAGCAGAACCGGCAAATACGCAAAAGGAGAAAAAACGCGTAAGCCAAACAAAGGGTCGGATAAACTGATTCTTCAGAGAAAAAAGAACAAGAAATAATTTTTAACCGTTAAAATGATTCCGGGTTATCCGGAGTAAATCAACAAATCAGAATATATGGGTCGTTCAATTAAAAAAGGTCCTTATGTAGATGTTAACCTGGAAACAAAAGTGTTAAACATCAATGAAGGCAAATCGAAGAAAGCCGTTATCAAAACCTGGAGCCGTCGGTCCACGATTACACCGGATTTTGTAGGACACACTTTCGCTGTTCATAACGGAAACAAGTTTATTCCGGTTTATGTTACCGAGTTTATGGTAGGGCATAAGTTGGGAGAATTTGCACCAACGAGGAACTTTAAAGGACATTCAGGACAGAAAAAATAGTTTTAGGTTTTAGACAGAACCGGAAACGCCCAAAAAATTAAACAATGGAAGCAGTAGCCAAATTAAAAAATTACCCAACCGGACCACGTAAAATGCGTTTGCTGGCCGATGTGATTCGCGGAATGGAAGTAGAGAAAGCTTTAGCCATTTTAGAATTTCATCCGCAGCATAATGCCACTCCGCTTGCAAAATTGCTGAAGAGCGCAATTAACAACTGGGAGCAGAAAAACGACGGATCCAATGTGGCCGATGCGGGCTTAGTTGTAAAAAGCATTTTTGTGGATGGAGCAAGAACCATTAAAAGAATGCGTCCGGCGCCTCAGGGCCGCGGGTACAGAGTGCGCAAACGCAGCAATCACGTAACAATAATTGTAGATTCTAAAAACTAATTCAAAACCTGAATATGGGTCAGAAAGCAAATCCAATTGGTAACAGATTAGGCATCATCCGCGGATGGGAAAGCAACTGGTATGGAAATAAGAAAGATTTCGCTACCAAGCTCATCGAGGACAATAAAATAAGAACTTATTTAAATGCCCGTGTAAACAAAGGCGGTATTGCCAAAATCGTTATCGAGCGTACGTTAGGTAAACTAATTGTAACCATACATACCTCAAAACCCGGTATTATTATCGGTAAAGGGGGTGGCGAAGTAGATCGGATTAAAGAAGAGTTGAAGAAGCTTACCGGCAAAGAAGATGTACAGATCAACATTCTCGAAATCCGTCGTCCGGAGCTCGATGCTACCATTGTTGGCGACACCATTGCCCGGCAGATTGAAAACCGCATCAACTTTAAACGTGCCACCAAAATGGCTATTGCCTCCACGCTTCGTATGGGTGCAGAGGGTATTAAAGTAAAACTTAGCGGCCGTTTGGGTGGTGCTGAAATTGCCCGTAGCGAAGAGTTTAAACAAGGCCGCGTTCCGCTTCATACATTTAGAATGGACATTGATTATGCAAACGTATTTGCACAAACAGTGTACGGAAAAATAGGTATTAAAGTATGGATCTGTAAAGGAGAAGTACTGGGCAGAAGAGACCTCAATCCAAACTTCACCGGTGGTAAAAGTGATGTGAGCGACAGAAGAGAAAGAAGAGATACCGGCATGAGAGGCGGAGAAAGAAGAGGAAGAGACAAAAGACAATAAGCATAACCGGCAGCGGTTAAACGATTATCAAAAAAAATTCAAATTGTAATTAAATGTTACAGCCGAAAAGAACGAAACACAGGAAAATGCAGAAGGGCCGCATCAGAGAAGTTGCTAAAAGAGGCACTACCATCTCTTTCGGATCCTATGCCATTAAAGCGCAGGAGCCTGTTTGGCTAACCAACCGCCAGATAGAAGCTGCGCGCCAGGCTATGACCCGTGCTATGAAACGTGAGGGTAATGTATGGATCAGAGTGTTTCCGGATAAAATTATTACACGTAAACCTCTGGAGGTTAGGATGGGTAAAGGTAAAGGTAACCCCGAATTTTGGGCTGCTGTGGTAGAGCCGGGCCGCATTATTTTCGAGTGCGATGGCGTACCTCTGGAAGTGGCGAAAGAGGCAATGGGCCTTGCTGCACAAAAGCTGCCTATCAAAACAAAATTCATCATCAGAAGAGATTTACAGGCATAAACGAGATACTGATAATGCGGATGTGATAATAAGCATCACTAATTATCAAACTATCCGATCACTTATCAAATTCAGTAAAATGGCTAAGAAAATAGAATTCAACAAAAGTCTGAAAGAGCTGAGCGAAAGCGATTTGAAAGCTCGTATTCAGGAAGAAGAACTGCGCCTGAAAAGGTTAGAGTTTGCCCATGCAATTTCTCCCTTGGAAAATCCCATGAGCATCAGAAGCCTTAGACAAGATATTTCCCGTATTAAAACGGAATTACGTAAAAGGGAATTAGGAGCATAAACGGCTTAAAATAATATTCAAATGTTAGAAAGAAATTTGCGCAAAACAAGAATCGGTGTCGTAACAAGCGATAAAATGGTGAAAACCATTACCGTTGCCGTGGAAAGAAAAGTAAAACATCCCATCTATGGCAAGTTTGTTAAAAAAACAACCAAGTTTCATGCTCATGATGAGAAAAATGAGTGCGGCATTGGCGATACCGTAAAAATTATGGAAACCCGGCCTCTGAGCAAAACAAAGCGCTGGAGACTGGTAGAAATAATTGAGAAAGCAAAATAACAACCTGGTAAAAGGTATTTTTAAAATTAATTTTTGAAACTAAACCTTTCCGTACCGGAAAGGATTGGGGAGGCTAAAATGATTCAACAAGAATCCAGACTGAACGTAGCAGATAACAGCGGTGCCAAAGAGGTACTGTGCATCAGAGTTCTAGGAAACTCAGGTCAAGACTATGCCAGAATCGGCGATAAGATAGTAGTTACTGTAAAGGATGCTATCCCCGCGGGTGGCGTTAAAAAAGGCACAGTATCTAAAGCAGTTATTGTACGCACTAAGAACAAATTGCGCCGTAGAGACGGATCTTACATCCGGTTCGACGACAACGCGGTAGTGCTGCTGAACAACGCCGACGAGCCAAGAGGCACCCGTATTTTCGGGCCCGTGGCCAGAGAACTTCGCGACAAGGGATATATGAAAATTATTTCTCTTGCTCCGGAAGTGTTATAAACGTATCTTTGCACCCCTTTTTTCGGGGTCTATATAAAATTGAATTGACAAATCGAAAGCAATGAGCAACAGATTTCAACCGAAATACAATATTAAAAAAGGCGACACAGTAGTGGTGATTGCCGGTGATGATAAAGACGCAAAGAAGCCCCGTAAGGTGCTAAAAGTACTTCCTACAGACGCAAAGGTGCTTGTAGAAGGCGTAAACATCGTTACCAAACACACTAAACCGTCGGCCCAAAACACCCAGGGTGGTATTGTAAAAAAGGAAGCTCCTATCCATATCTCGAACGTTATGCTATGGGATGCAAAAGCCGGTAAGGCTTCTAAAGTTAAGCGTACCCGAGACAATGGTAAATTAGTTAGAACATTTAAAAAATCAGGGGAGGAGGTTAAATAATGAGCACTGTAAAATATAGCCCCAGACTGGCCGATAAATATAAGCAAGAAGTAGTACCTGCTTTAATGAAAAAGTTTGGTTACTCAACTGTAATGCAGGCACCTAAACTGGAAAAAATCTGTATCAACCGCGGTGTAAACGGCGCTGTTACCGACAAGAAATTAATCGACGTTGCCGTTGATGAAATTTCTAACCTTTCCGGCCAAAAGGCAATTGCCACTTACTCTAAAAAAGACATCTCTAACTTTAAGCTTCGTAAAGGAATGCCCATCGGTGCAAAAGTTACTTTGCGCGGTACACAGATGTACGAATTTTTAGACAGGCTTATTGCCGTTGCTCTTCCCCGCGTACGCGACTTTAAAGGAATCAGCGACAAAGCTTTCGACGGCAGAGGTAACTACACTTTGGGTGTTACCGAACAAATTATTTTCCCTGAAATCGATATCGATAAAGTAAATAAAATTACCGGGCTGGATATCACTTTCGTAACCACCGCTCAATCTAACGAAGAAGCTTACGAGTTATTGAAAGAACTGGGAATGCCGTTTAAAAATATTAAAAAGAATCAATAATCAATTTTTGATAGCGGATGTTGGTCCGCCTTATCACAAATAATTACATTATGGCAAAAGAATCGGTAAAAGCCAGACAAAGGAAACGCGAAGCAATGGTTGCAAAATTTGCAGAAAAAAGAGCCGCATTAAAAGCTGCCGGCGATTATGCTGCACTTGATCAATTGCCACGCAATGCATCGCCTGTTCGCTTAAAGAACAGATGCCAGATGACCGGAAGGCCCAGAGGATACATCCGTTATTTCGGAATGTCGAGGGTTATCTTCAGAGATATGGCATTGGCGGGCAAAATTCCAGGCGTTAAAAAAGCAAGCTGGTAAGCCGGCTGCTGAAAAAAAAATTAATTTATTCATTAATCATCAGATTCCAATTATCCCGATAAGCGGGATGTAGGAGGGCAAAATTATGGTAACGGATCCTATTGCAGATTTCCTTACGAGAGTTCGTAACGCTCAACTTGCAGGTCACAGAATTGTAGAAATTCCTGCTTCCAACCTAAAGAAACGTATTACCGAAATTTTATACGATCAGGGATACATTCTGAAATATAAATTTGAAGACGACAACAAGCAAGGCTTAATTAAAATAGCCCTTAAGTACGATCCTTCAACAAAACAACCGGCAATCCGTTCCCTGGAGCGCATCAGCCGTCCGGGTTTGCGTCAGTATGCAAAGCCCGCGGAAATTAAACGAGTGATTAACGGATTGGGTATCGCCATCCTTAGCACTTCAAAAGGTGTAATGACAGATAAGCAGGCAAAAGCCCAAAACGTTGGTGGCGAAGTGCTTTGCCACATTTCATAAAAATTTAAAAAGCAGGTTTTTTACAGCGCCTGCTTTTCATTTTACCTGGCTGACAATTAAGTTTTCTATACGGAACTGAACACAAACAGGGAGCTGTAGTAAAAATTATAAAAACAATTATTATGTCACGTGTAGGAAGAAAGCCAATCAGTTTACCTAAAGGCGTTACCGTATCTGTTGGGAACGATAACGTAATTACGGCCAAAGGGCCTAAAGGCGAATTGAAGCAGGCTATTGACAGGGATATGAAAGTTGAAGTGAAAGATGATAGCATTAACATCATCAGGCCAACGGAACAAATCAGGCACAAAGCACTTCATGGTCTTTCCCGCGCCCTCATCAACAACCTTGTTGAAGGTGTTACCAATGGTTTTAAGAAAGAACTGGAACTGGTTGGGGTAGGTTTTAAAGCAGCTCACTCCGGCAACACGCTCGATCTTTCATTAGGCTATTCTCACAATATTATTGTTGAGTTGCCGGGTGAAATTAAAGTGAACACCGTTACCGAGAAAGGTAAAAACCCGTTGATTACTTTAGAGAGTATCGACAAACAACTTTTAGGACAGGTTGCAGCAAAAATCAGAAGCCTGCGCAAACCGGAGCCTTACAAAGGAAAAGGTGTGAAATACACAACCGAAGTAGTGAGAAGAAAAGCCGGTAAAGCTGCTGGTAAATAATATTCAATAACATTATCCGGCAGTATCGGATAGTTTAAAACAATAACAATGATTAAAGTTTTAAAAAAGCAGAAAATCCGCTACCGCATCCGCAAAAAAGTTTCGGGTACGGCAGCTAAGCCACGTCTTTCTGTTTTTAGAAGTAACAGAGATATTTATGTTCAGTTAATTGATGATGTTAACGGCCAAACACTGGCAGCTGCTTCTTCAAGAGATAGAGATATCGCTGCACAAAAAGGAACAAAGGTTGAAAAGTCTAAGATGGTAGGCCAGGCAATTGCTCGTAAAGCAACAGAACTCGGTATCAACAACTGCATTTTCGACAGAGGTGGAAATTTATATCATGGCCGTATCAAGTCTGTTGCAGAAGGTGCAAGAGAAGGTGGTCTTCAATTCTAAAAAATATCTAACTATACATTATAATGGCTAGAGTAAACGTAAATAAAGTTAAAGCAGGCGGCGAACTGGAGCTTAAAGAGAAAGTTGTTGCCATCAACCGTGTGGTTAAAACTACCAAAGGGGGTCGTACTTTTAGTTTTTCCGCTCTGGTAATTGTGGGAAATGAGAACGGCGTTGTTGGTCAAGGTCTTGGTAAAGCAAAAGAAGTTCAGGAAGCAATTACAAAAGGAATTGAAGACGCAAAAAAGAACCTTGTAAAAGTTCCGGTAATGCGTGGTACCATTCCTCACGATCAACTTGCAAAAGATGGTGCTGCCAAAGTATTGATTAAGCCGGCCGCTGCCGGTACCGGTGTAATTGCCGGAGGTAGCATGCGCGCCGTGTTGGAGAGCGCCGGTTTAAGAGACGTGCAGGCAAAAAGCCTTGGCTCGGCCAATCCGCAAAACGTGGTAAAAGCAACTATCAAAGCTTTAACAATGCTTCGCGAGCCGATAACCGTTGCTAAAAATCGCAACATCTCTTTAAAGAAAGTATTTAACGGGTAAACAATTGGCGAAGTTTATCAGCTAAACTTCTGCTCAAAAAAGTTTTTATGAAGAAAATTAAAATCACGCTTGTTAAGAGTGCTATTGACAGACCAGAAAGACAAAAGTTAACGCTTCAGGCATTGGGTTTAAATAAATTAAACGCAAGCCGCGAAGTGGAAGCAACTCCTCAGATACTTGGAATGGTTACCAAGGTGAACCATCTGATTAAAGTTGAAGAGCTTGCATAACATATTTTGAATAGGATAACGAATGTTGGATGTTGCAAAACGTTCAACATTTGTTGTTTATTAATAATTGCGAGGGAGATTTCCCGTCGAGTAAAAATCAAAAAACATGAAACTACACAACTTAAAACCTGCAAAAGGTTCAGTAAAAAAAGAAAAACGTTTAGGACGGGGTGAAGCAAGCGGTAAAGGTGGAACCTCTACCAAAGGTAACAAGGGTGGACAAAGCCGTGCCGGTTACAAAAGTAAATTAGGACACGAGGGCGGACAGATGCCCATTCAGCGCCGGGTGCCAAAACGCGGGTTTAAAAACGTTAACCGCATCGACTACAAAGTCTTCAACTTGGGACAAATTACCCAACTTACCGAAAAATACGGTTTTGAAGAATTTTCTCCTGAAAACCTGTACATCAATGGCTTAATTAACCGTACAGACCTTGTGAAAGTTTTGGGTAATGGCGAATTAAAAACGAAGATGAATTTTAAAGTGAATGCCCTTAGCCAAAAAGCAAAAGAAGCGATTGAAGCTTTAGGCGGAAGCGTTGAAATTTTAAAATAATTGTACCATATTTGTCTCCGCAATTTTGTAATTGCAAAGACCCTGAAACAATTAAAAACCCCGGTACGGAAACAGGCAATCCTTTAATTTCCTGTCTTCTTCCGAAAAGAACCTAAGATGAAAAAATTCATTCAAACGCTAAAAAATATCTGGAACATAGACGAGCTGCGCGAAAAGATTCTTATCACACTTGCGCTGATCCTTGTGTATCGCTTCGGAACACATATTGTTTTACCCGGTTTAGACCCCAACGTTATTGAGCAGGTTCAACAATCTAACAGAAACAGCAATAACGGACTTCTCGGATTGTTTGATGCTTTTGCCGGTGGTGCCTTTTCACAGGCTTCTATTTTGGCGCTTGGTATCATGCCCTACATCTCTGCTTCTATTTTTATGCAGCTCGCTACCGTTTTGGTTCCTCAGCTTCAAAAAATTCAGAAAGAAGGCGAGAGTGGCAGAAAGAAAATTAATCAGTGGACACGTTATCTCACCGTTATTGTAACCCTTTTCCAGGGCGGCGCCTATGTTGCATATCTTAACAACCCTCAGGGTGGATATGCCGCAGCCATCCTTCCCGGATACGCTCCCTATTTCTTCATTTCAACCATGGTGTTGCTTACCGCAGGAACCTTGTTTGTAATGTGGCTCGGCGAAAAAATTCAGGATAAAGGATTGGGTAACGGTACATCAATTATCATCATGGTCGGCATCCTCGCACACCTCCCACAGTCCCTTATTCAGGAATGGGGCGCCAAAGATGTGAGAGGCGGCGGTGGATATCTGATTTTCTTAATAGAAATCGCCATCATGATTGCCATCATTATGGGACTGATTGTGTTGGTGCAGGGCGTAAGGAAAATTCCGGTTAACTACGCAAAACAAATTGTCGGCAACCGGCAGTTTGGAGGCGCCAGACAGTTTTTGCCTTTAAAAGTAAACAGCGCCGGCGTAATGCCCATCATCTTTGCGCAAGCAATTATGTTCCTTCCCACATTATTCTCTTTTGCCAACGTTCAGTCACAAACTGCTACCGGACTCGTACGCATTTTCAGCGATCACAGCAACGGATGGTATATGTTGATTTACGGATTAATGGTGGTTGGATTTACGTTTTTGTACACTGCACTCATCTTCAACCCAAAGCAAATGAGTGAAGACTTAAAGCGCAATAATGGTTTTATTCCGGGTATTAAACCCGGACAACCAACAGCCGATTATATTGGTGCTATCATGGACAGAATTACATTACCCGGCGCCATATTCCTTGGCGTGGTAGGTATTCTTCCCGGCTTTGCCCAAATGCTTGGCGTAACCGGCTCGTTCAGCACTTTCTTCGGAGGCACGTCGTTACTGATTATGGTGGGTGTTATTCTTGATACGCTACAACAAATTGAAACCTATTTATTGATGCGTCAGTACGACGGATTGATGAAGGGTGGCAGATTGCAGGGACGTCAAACCAGCTCGCCTGTTAGCAGTTACTAATTTTTAATTAATATAAGTTTTAACCTGTCGAGCTTAGCTTTGACAGGTTTTTTTATTGCTGATATGATTATTTATAAAACCGAAGCGGAAATTGAATTGATGAAGCAAAGTGCTTTGCTCGTTAGTAAAACGCTTACCGAAATTGCAAAAGTTTTAAAGCCCGGAATGACGACTTTCCAAATCGACGCGCTTGCTCTTGAGTTTCTGAAAGATAATGGAGCATCGCCTTCGTTTAAGGGCTATCATGGTTATCCTTACAACATCTGCGCTTCTGTAAACGATGTTGTAGTACACGGCTTCCCCAACAAAAAAGCGCTGAAGGAAGGCGATATCGTATCGGTAGACATCGGTGCTTATAAAAATGGTTTTCACGGCGACCATGCCTATACTTTTATTTTGGGCGATGTGAAGCCTGCTGTTTTACAGTTGGTGAAGGTTACAAAAGAATCGTTATACAAAGGAATTGAAAAGGCGGTTGCGGGCAACCGGACAGGCGACATTGCCTTCGCCATTCAGGAGCATACCGAGCGAAAGCATGGATACGGCGTTGTGCGGGAACTGGTAGGACACGGACTGGGCAGAAGCATGCACGAAGACCCACAAGTGCCGAATTATGGAAGAAGAGGCACGGGTGCAAAATTGAACGAAAATTTGGTGATTGCCATTGAACCGATGATTAATCTCGGCAAAAGAAATGTTTATACCGACGACGACGGCTGGACCGTGCGTACAAGCGATGGACAACCCTCGGTCCACTTTGAACACGACGTTTGTGTGAAGAAAAACAAGGCGCTGATTTTATCGGACTACAGCATCATTGAAGCAGCAGAGAAAGCAAACTCAAATTTAAATTCGAGCTATTACAGTTAGTCTTTTATTGTGAAGCACGCTAATCATCAACAACATCTTATTGTAGCCGGCGGTGGAGCAGCAGGATTTTTTTGCGCGGTGAATGCTGCCAGACTGCATCCACATTTGAAGGTAACCATACTGGAAAAATCTTCAAAATTACTCAGCAAGGTTAGGATAAGTGGTGGTGGCAGATGTAATGTTACCCACCATTGTTTCGACATCGCCGACCTGATTCAATTTTATCCGCGCGGACGAAACTTTTTGAAGAAGGCATTTCATCACTTCAGTACGGCCGATACTCTGCAGTGGTTTGCGGACAGAGGCGTATCACTAAAGGCAGAAAGTGATGGCCGCATGTTTCCTGAAAGCAACAGCTCGCAAAGTGTTATAGACTGTTTACTGCGCGAAGCCAACCGGTTTAACGTGGAAATTGTAATGAACGCCGATATTTCAGAAGTGGAAAGGGTGACTGACGGCTTCCAACTGCTCCTCAAAAGCGGACGTCAGTATTACGCAAACCTGCTTTGTATAGCCTGCGGAGGCTTTCCCAAATATGAACAATACCGATGGATACAGCACCTCGGACACACCGTTGAAAGGCCGGTACCATCGCTGTTTACGTTCAATATTCCCAACAAAGAATTAACCGCACTGATGGGCATCAGTGTGCCCGCTGCAACCATTAAGCTTGGCGGCCAAAAGCTGCAGTATACCAGTCCGGTGCTAATCACTCATTGGGGACTAAGCGGCCCGGCAGTGCTGAAACTCTCTGCTTATGGCGCCCGCATACTCGCCGAAAAAAATTATTGCTTTACCATAACGGTGAACTGGCTCGCACATTCCAACGAACAGGCATTGCAAAACCAGTGGTTGCAGTTTCGAGATGTTTATGGCGGGCAGAAAATGGCGGGCAAGAACCCTTTCGGGCTGCCGCTAAGATTGTGGGATTACCTTTTACAACAAAGCGGAATTACAGCCGATACCAGGTGGGCCGATGTAACGTCGGTAAACCGCCAAAAACTGATAAAGAACCTTACCGGTCAAACCTTTGAAGTAAAAGGAAAAACAACGTTTAAAGAGGAGTTTGTAACCGCAGGCGGAATATGCTTAAGCGAAATACAGCCTTCCACAATGGAAAGCAAACTGCATGGCGGATTGTTCTTCGCGGGTGAAATCATGGATGTAGACGGCATTACCGGCGGCTTTAATTTTCAGCACGCGTGGACGAGCGGCTATCTTGCGGCAATGGCTGCCGGAAAAGAAAAAGGCCTGTAAAACAGGCCCGTATTATTAAAGCAGCTCAAAGCTGATGTTCACATCAAACTTGATTTTTATTTTTTTAAAGTCCACATCTAACGGAGGAGCGGATGCATCACTTTGCATTTCCATCTTCATAGCGGTGGCATACAAACGCGGAGTGGGATAGTTGCCCACTTCGTTCGGCTCGTTAATGGTAATGGCTCTGCCAACTTTTTCACCCACGGCCGCAGCAAGATAAATGGCCTTTTCCTGCGCATTTTTGATGGCCTGTATCTTCAAATCTTTCTTCATCTCCTCCACTTTGCTGTGCGATACTTTTTGAATGTAGAAGTTTTGAGTGGCCTCGTCATCAAGTCGCTTAACAAGGTCATCCATCTGCCCGGTCGATTTCAGTTTTACCAAATAACTGATAGAAGCCTTCATGTCCGGATCTTTCTTTTTCTTGTTGTTGTACCACCACCAGTTGTTGTATCCGCTATAACTCTGAACACTGATTTCTTTCTCTGTTAGTCCCATCGATTTTGCAGCATTCAAAAACTTATTTTTAATCGTCTCAATGTCTACTTTTCCGCTCCCTTTTTTGTCGTACTCACGCAAATCTATCTGCACAAAAACTTCGTCAGGAATCAACTCAACTTCGGCTGTTCCGTTTACGTTAATCATTCGGGGAGGCTGCTGTTGCTGTGCAAAAGATGAAAACGCAAACAACATCATCAAAGCAAAAAGTCCGCTGATTTTTTTCATGGTATTTGTTTAGTTTATAGATGACAAAAAAATAAGAATTGCATATCAATTAATGTATCAAATATGTGTATTAACAAAATGTTTGCGCCTACCTTTGCGGGTTGACTTAAGTATTGCTTGCATGACTTTATACTACAGGTTAAGGCATATAAAAATTATGCGTAAGGTTTTATATGCAATAATTGGGCTGTTTACTTATCCCGGGTTTGTAATATTTAATAAACTAAAAATTGAGGGTACCGAAAATCTTAAAGCACTTCCCAACCAAAAGGTGCTCTTCGTAAGTAATCACCAAACATATTTTGCAGATGTAATGGCGTTAATCCATATTTTTTCTGCACATAAATGGCGTAAGCAAAATCAGCTGGGTGTTCCCTTTTATCTTCTCAACCCATTTACGCGTGTATACTTTGTTGCGGCCGAAGAAACAATGAATGGCAGTTTAATTAGCCGGTTGTTTAAGTTGGGAGGCGCGCTAACAGTGAAGCGAACATGGCGGCAGGGTAGATCCGACGTGACGCGCGACCGTGATGAAAACGACACTCAGAAAATTGATGAAGCGCTGATGAAAAGCTGGATCATTACCTTTCCGCAGGGAACAACAAAGCCGTTTGCACCCGGAAGAAAAGGAACTGCTCACATCATAAAAAACAATCAGCCGCTGGTAGTGCCCGTTGTTATTAATGGCTTTTGGCGTGCTTTCAGCAAAACGGGCCTGTCGTTTAAAAAGAGAGGATCGCAGTTGTGCATTCGCATAAAAGAGCCGCTGAAAATCGATTACAGCGCATCCGTGGATGAAATTATGCAACAGGTGATGGACTCCATAGAGCAAAGCAAAACCTATATGTTGAAAGGAAAGCATCATTTAATGAAGCTTTCGGGAAAATAATTGTGCGGATAGCAGAATTGTGGTTTATTATTGCGCACGAAAATTAAGAAGAATGATGTACCGAAAATTTGTGATAGCACTTTGCCTGTTGAGCCCTGCATTGGCTATTGCGCAGCCGAAAACGGCCGGTAAAACAACGCCAAAAAAGGTTGTAGCTGCGCCAACAAAAAATACCCTTCAGTTAAAAAGCGAGAACGATAGCTTAAGCTACGCTTTTGGTATAACCGTGGGCGAATTTTTAAAAAGTCAGGATGTAGACCATATCAATGGCGAATTGCTCGTAAGTGCCCTACAGCAAACGCTGAAGAAGCAACCGGCGTTGATAAGCGCCAACGATGCTAACATGATTATTCAAATGCTTTCGCAGAAACAAATGATGAAGAAGTCTGCTGCCGAAAAACTTGCCGGCGAAAAGTTCCTTGCCGAAAATGCCAAACGGCCTAATGTAAAAGTTACCGCTTCCGGTTTGCAGTATGAAATATTGAAAGAAGGCAATGGCCAAAAGCCTACAGCCAACGATACCGTTAGCGTGCATTATGCGGGAACTTTGGTGAACGGATCAGAGTTCGATAACTCATACAAACGCGGGCAGCCGCTCGAAATTCCGGTTAAAGGCGTTATTGCAGGATGGGTTGAAGCGCTTCAGCTAATGCCGGTTGGCAGCAAATGGAAACTATATATTCCCGCTTCGCTTGGATATGGCGATTTTGGTGCCGGAGCAAACATCCCCGGCGGTGCCGCATTGATATTTGAAGTAGAGCTGCTATCGATAAAATAAACAAAGGAAGCCGCAGTTTTTACTGCGGTTTTTTTGCCGCCTCGGCATCTTTCAGATTCGACGGTTCCTTGAAAAGATACCATTAAACTCCTCGGCCGGGCATCAGTATGTTTCATCCGTTCTTGTGCCGATGGGTTCTCTTTAGTTATCCATTAACCGGTTGCACAGACCTCCGTTCTTTGTCTGACAACGGAAATGGTACGTCAACATTTTTTTCTGAGCAGTAAGTCGCTATAAGACGCTGCAACCAACTGCGACCGGCTAATTTGAAGTAGCTGAAGATAGTGCTCACACTGATGCTGCAATGCTGCTTCTGAAACACTTTCCGCTTCACTGATAGCCTCGATCTCTAAAAAGCAACCAAGTTGCTCCACACGGTCGAAATGGAATTTTACGTTATCGATAAAGTAAATGCGACGCTCTTTCATGACCACCGTTTTTATTCCGAACTGAGTGGTGAGAATCTCTTTCAAAGCTGCATCAGGACTATGTTTGTACAAAACAACCTTCGAAACTTTTGCATCTGCTGTATCGCTTCTTTCGTACTGAATCAATGCGTTTTCAATATTGCCTTCCCGTAGTTTTAGCCGCCCCTTCGGCACGTTAAAGTAGGTATCGGTTTGTATATCGGTACCCGCAAAACGGTGTGGCTGTTGTAATATAATTGCCTCGTAGAAAGAAGTGTCATCCACCTTAGCCTTGCATTCAAAATTGATGATCTTCATATAACAGTTTAGCTCCACTCTTTCAGCTCTTTCAATTCACGCTCTTTATATATCCGCGCCGAAACAAAGATGCTGAGTTCGTACAGTCCGTAGATAGGAATAAAAACAATCAACTGGCTAATCCAGTCGGGGCTTGGCGTAATCACCGCCGCTACCACCAAAATAATTACGATAGCAAATTTCCGGTGTTTGCGCAGAAAGGCCGGCGTAACCAATCCAATTTTGGTAAGAACATATGTTATAACCGGAAGCTCAAAAGCAATTCCGCATCCGACAATAATATTAATGAGGTTATCCAGATAGTCATCCAAAGTTGGCTTGGTATCCAGCAAATTCATGCTGCCTATTTTATATCCTGCGAGAAAATTAAACGTAAATGGCGCAAGCAAAAAATATCCGAATGCCGCTCCAAGGAAAAAAAACAACGATACCGAAAAAATGGCCAGACGCGAATAACGCAATTCTTTTTCTTTCAGTGCCGGCTTAATAAAACGCCAGAACTCCCAGAAAACGTAAGGAAATGCTACCACAAAGCCGCCTACAAACCCAATGGTGATAGAACCCATAAACTGTGCGCCGAAAGAAGTTGTCTGCATTTTTACATCAATAGGCGGCATGCAGAAGGCATCGCCCAGGTGTGCCCAGTGGCTGAAGGCGCAAAGACTTCTGTACGAAATAAAATTTGGATTAATAGGCCCCGCAATTACATTATCGAAAATCCATTCAATATTGATAAAAATGAATATGGCAACAACAATGATTGCAATCACCGAACGCACAACATGCCATCGCAACGCTTCGAGATGATCGGTAAAACTCATTTCGCCCTTAGCGGAACCGCTATGTAAAAGCTTTCTTGCCATTTGGAAGCCGCAAAGGTATAGGGCAGCGCTTATAATCGTTAAACATCTTCATAGAAAAACGATAATGTTATTCCGTTCACCCGATCAGAAAATCATCTGTTCAATTTCATGGAAACATGCGGAATTCCGTCTTCGAGATAAGGATTACTCGTAGCTACAAATCCTAACCGTTCGTAAAATTTAGTGAGATAACACTGTGCTTCAATCGTAATGTCTGCTCGCTTAAAATGAGTGAAGCAGTGCTCAATAGCAGTCTTCATCAACAATCTACCCGTTCCGGTGCGCCTGAAATCTGCATCCACGGCAAGTCTTCCAATCGAAACAGCGGGTAAATTTTCCGCAGCGATAATTCTCGCGCAGCCAATTACCCTGTCATCGTTTTTTATAAAAAGATGAATGGCTTTTTCGTCAGCTTCGTCCATGTCGCAGAACACACAGTTCTGCTCAACAACAAATACGCGGCTTCTAAGCTGTAGTATGCGAAACAACTCTGTATTGCTCAGTTCCTGAAACCGCCGTATTTCAATCAAGGGAAGATGGAGTTTAGGAAGGTTACAATCCGTTCAAATGTATCGGTTTGTTTTTCGCCGTACCAACCGTGTTGTTCGCCGGGATAAATTTTTCTTTCAACGGTTACGCCTGCGTTCATTAGGCGGTTGTATAGCGTATCGCTTTGCGAAACAGGAACCACCGGATCGGCGCTGCCGTGGAAAATAATGGTGGGCGGCGACTGAGGCGTAACCGACAAATAGGGGCTTGCCTCTTCGTATTTCTGCGGTAGCTGCACGGGCGATCCTCCAAAAAATTTATCAAACAAAATCGGGTACTGCGGATTGCTGGAATACAATGCAGTTAAATTGGTGGGCCCAAAAAGATCTACCACCGCTTTTATTGTGTTATCCGAATTGCTGCGGTAGGCCTGCAACAATGCCAGGTGTGCGCCGGCACTTGCTCCGCCAATCACGAGTTTACTTTTATCGATGTTAAACTCATCGTGCCTCATCTTTATGTAGTTCATGGCGAGGGCAACATCGTTTATTTGCGTAGGCCAGGCGTTCGCACCGGTGATGCTTGCAAGGCGATAATTTAAATTGAAGATGGCATATCCGGTAAGATGTTCTTTAAAGTATAAAACGGCCGTATCAAAATCAGATTTGTCGCCCGACATCCAGGCGCCGCCATGCAGTAATATCAATGCTTTCAGCGGTTGCGACGACTGAGCGGCCGGGATGTGAATATCCATCGTTTGTAAAGGATCGTTACCGTATTTCACATTCTCGCTCACCTTCCACAAAGATGGCGAACCGCCGTCGTCATTTTTCTTACAACTGATCAGAGCTATTGCAAATAATATATAAAGAATGTTTTTCATGATGGTGTTGTTTTGGAACCGATATCGCCGCCAAGTTAGTATAAAGTTTTATGCAGTAATAATTGCGCAAATGATTTTTAAATTTGTGTGATGGAAAATATAAATGTAAGAGTGCGGTTTGCGCCTTCACCTACCGGAGGCCTGCATTTGGGCGGTGTACGAACGGCTCTTTTCAATTACCTCTTCGCAAAAAAAAACAACGGAAAATTTATTGTTAGAATAGAAGATACAGATCAAACACGATTTGTGGCAGGGGCGGAAGCTTATCTGCTGAATTGTTTGGAGTGGTGTGGCATTGTTCCCGACGAATCCACCATACATTCCGGCAATCATGGGCCATATCGCCAAAGCGAACGCAAAGAATTATATCAGAAATACGCGCAACAACTGATAGACGAAGGCAAAGCCTACCTTGCTTTCGATACACCCGAAGAGCTTTCGGAGATGCGCGAAAAATTTAAGTCCGCCGAAAACCCGTCTCCTCAATACAACGCTGCACTCCGGATGCAGATGCGTAATTCTTTAAGCCTTTCAGATGCCGACATAAAGCAGCTTCTCGCTGATAAAACGCCTTATGTTGTTCGCATCAAAATGCCGGAAAACGAAACCGTTGTTTTCACCGATATGATTCGCGGCAAACTCAGTTTCTCAACGGCTTTATGCGATGATAAAGTATTGCTGAAGGCCGATGGTATGCCCACCTATCATCTTGCCGTTGTAGCAGATGATTATCTGATGGAAATATCGCACGCGTTCCGCGGGGAAGAATGGCTGCCTTCAGCACCTGTACACATTCTGCTGTGGAAGTACCTATTTGGGTTGGACAAAATGCCCCAATGGGCGCACCTGCCATTAATACTGAAGCCCGATGGTAACGGGAAGCTTAGTAAACGCGATGGAGAAAGACTGGGCTTTCCTGTGTTTGCAATGAACTGGACCGATCCCGCAACGCAGCATACAATGGATGGATTCAAGGAGCGCGGCTTTTTACCTCAGGCCTTTGTAAACATGCTCGCAATGCTGGGCTGGAACGATGGTACCGATCGCGAAATTTTTTCTATGGACGAACTGATTGAAGCTTTTTCAATAGAAAGAATTCATAAGTCCGGCGCCAAGTTCGATTACGAAAAAGCGAAGTGGTTCAACCATCAATGGATTTTACGGCTGCCGACAGATGCATACCTGACCGAAGTGGACGAAATTTTCAACAAAAAGGGGATGCCGGTTCGCGACATCGAAAAGCTGAAACATGCTTGTCAACTGGTGAAAGACCGATGCACATCGCTGCACGACTTTTACGATCAGGCATTTTTCTTTTTTAAAACGCCCACCAATATCGACACCGCGTCCATTAAAGAGAAATGGACCGAACATAAGCGCATATTCTTTGAAACATTTTTAGATAAGCTGACAACAGTTGAATGGTCGGCAACAGCAATGGAAGCATTGTTTAAAACAATTGCCGCCGATCAGAATATTAAAGTGGGTGAGCTAATGCTCCCCTTGCGAATTATGTTGGTGGGAAGTAAGTTTGGCCCAGGTGTATTTGCCATTGCAGAACTTTTGGGGAAAGAAGAAACCACCAAAAGAATACAAACAACGCTTCAACTTCTTGAAGTGATTTAATGCGAATAACATGATGAAAACTGTTTTCGTTACCGGCGCAAGCGCCGGCTTTGGAGAAGCTATTGCAACTGCATTTGCTGCAGGTGGATGGCGTGTAATTATTACCGCACGACGCACCGAAAGGCTTCGCCTGCTGAAAACCAAACTCGAAGAGAATTATCAAGCCGAAGTGCTTGCCTTGCCGCTCGATGTCAGCAACCGCGGCCAGGTGTTTGAAACGGTGGCGGCGCTGCCTGAGGTCTGGAGAAAAATTGACGTGCTTGTAAATAATGCCGGCCTCGCACTTGGCCGCGAATCGTTTCAGGATGGCGATGTTGACGATTGGGAGATAATGATTGATACAAATTTGAAGGGACTTTTGTACGTGTCAAAAGCAGTGATTCCGCTGATGGTTCACGCTAATGCGGGCCACATCATCAACATGGGATCCATTGCCGGCAAAGAAGTGTATAAAGATGGAAATGTTTACTGCGCCACAAAGTTTGCAGTGGATGCCATTGGCCGAGCGCAGCGGATCGATTTGTTGAATCATAATATTAAGGTCACCAACGTTAATCCGGGAGCGGCAAATACAGAATTCTCAAATGTGCGGTTTAAAGGAAATGATGAAAAAGCTGCGGTGGTGTATAACGGATACCAGCCGCTGACAGCTTCCGATGTGGCAGATGTGGTGTTTTATTGTGCTACGCTGCCACCACACGTTTGTATTAATTCGCTGGATATAACTTGTTTGGCGCAGGCGGGAGCACACTATCTAAAAAAAGACCTCTAACGCATCAATACACTCGAAAAGCGCGAAACGTCTGCAAGCGGATCGATAGCGCTAAGGCCGTTTAAGTGGTCGTTTAACTGACTGGCAAAATAGGGTCCGAGACTGCATCCTTTTGTGCCCATTCCGTTGAGGATGCCCACATTGTTATATTTGGGATGAAAGCCCACGAATGGCCTTCGTTCAACGGACGCCGGCCGTATCGAAGCGAGATGATCAACGATGGTAAATGGAACACGAAGAATGGCTCGCAGCGCGCTTTTGGTAGCCGCATAAAAAGCAGGGTCGGGTTTGTTATCCCGAAAAACACGTTCGTACGTACTTCCGGCCCACCACAAATTTTTACTCCAGGGAACGAGCGTTACGCCCGGAAGTTTATACACTTTTCCTCGCGGCAGCGCCGGTATGTCAACAATAAGCGCCTGGCCTTTGTTTACCGCATACGGCAAGTTTTTCCAATACTTCGAATAGAAAGAGTCCACGCCGCCGGCGTAAATAATTTTGCCGGCTACAATATTTTTATAGTAAACCGCATCTTCAGAAACGCTGAGTTCAGCCTCATTGAATGCTTCTGTAATAAGCATTCGCTCATCGGTTAAAATTTTTCTCCAATGATGAATGATGGCGTTTAAATCAACAAGAAACACCGGCGATATTCCGTAAGATTTACCCGAGGCAATAAAGTAATCTTTGATGTTAGCTTCATCGGCAGCAATTACAAACGAATTCTTTTCGCGCAAACGTTTCTCGTAGGCCTCCTGCATCTGTGCAGTTTCCGCTATTGCCGTTATGGTGGTTTCAGAGAATACGGGAATGTCTAAAGCCGACTCCATAGCCTGATACTTTTCTTTGCAAAATGGCAAAAGTGTATCAATGAGCCAACTGGTAGCTACAATCCTTCCCGTAACCGGATTGATAAGTCCGCTTGCAACTTTCGACGAAGAAAAATCATCATTCCGGTCAATTACAGCAAACGACAATTTCTTACCTTGGTACAACTCATAGCTTAAAAAACTTCCGCAGATACCTTGGCCAACAATCAGCACATCAACCTGCATATCAATTTTTTTCTATTCGTTCGTTTAGCTTTTCCAGTTTTTCCATTGCGGCCCATCCGCCAAGCACATTCCGCAAATTATGAATGCCCTGTCTTTTAAAAATAGATGCAGCGATAACGCTTCTGTATCCGCCCTGGCAATGCAAATACAGGTTATGATGTTCTTCAAAATCGGACAATGTGCCGGGATCGGTTAAACTGTGAAGAGGAAGATTAACCGCCTCCTTCAAGTGGCCATTATTGAATTCCGACTCTTTCCGAACATCCACAACCACAGCGTTCTCATCGAAAGGCAGATCCATAGCAAGCTCATCGGCTTCGATATCAATAATCATATCCATCTCTTCACCCTTGCTTCGCCAGGCATCGAACCCGCCGGCCAGATATCCCTTAACGTTATCAAATCCCACCCTTGCAAGCCTTACAATACTTTCTCTTTCTTTTCCTTTATCGGTAATCAGGTAAATAGGTTGATGTAGCCCAATCAGGCTCGCGGCCCATTCAGCAAACCGCCCTTCCAGCCCGATGTTGATTGAACCCGGCACAAAACCTTGCGTAAAATCAACAGCAGCCCGCGTGTCGAGCGCAACTGCTTCATCCTCCCCAATCGCGTTTTTGAAACTGCCTGCATCCATTGGTTTCATTCCTTCTGAAATCAACAAATCGATGTTTTTATATCCTTTTTTGTTGATGGCAACATTTAACGGGAAATAGACGGGCGGATCCGATAAACCGTCCGTAACTGCCTTCACAAATGCCGCTTTATCCGGCTGATTTAACGCGTAGTTAGATAAGCGCTCTTCGCCAATGGTGCTGAATGTTTCTTTCCCAAGATTTTTTCCGCAGCTGCTGCCGGCGCCATGCGCAGGATAAACAATCACATCATCGGGCAGCGTTAAAATTTTCGACTGAAGGCTTTGATACAGCAATCCGGCAAGGTCTTCTTTTGAGTGGTTGCCTGCTTTTTGCGCCAGATCCGGCCTACCTACATCGCCCACAAACAATGTATCGCCTGTAAACACTGCATGGGGTTTGCGGTTTTCATCGCGCAGCAAAAAACAACTGCTTTCTAAAGTATGCCCCGGCGTATGCAGCACCTCTAGGGTAATGTTACCAACAGAAAACAACTGGCCGTCGGTGGCAACAATTACATCAAACGCTGTTTCCGCGCCCGGGCCATACACAACAGGCGCTTTTGCGGCTTTACTTAAATCTAAATGCCCCGACACAAAATCGGCGTGAAAATGTGTTTCGAAAATGTATTTGATTGTGGCGTTTCTTTCTTTCGCCAAAGCTATATACAAATCAATATCGCGGATAGGATCAATAACAGCGGCTTCGCCATGGCTCTCAATAAAATAAGCCGCCTCGCTTAAACACCCGGTATATAATTGTTGAACAAACATGCTTTGCAATTTTTGCAAAAGTAACAATCATAAAAGGGAAACGAGGCGGCTTTGGGTTGCTATCCTATCAGGCAACCAACTGCTCTACAAACTGGTTTACTTCGTTAAGGCGAGTGTAGTTTACAGAATAGAAAATAAACTTTCCATCTCTTTGCGTAACTACAATGCCTGCACGACGTAGAATTGCAAGGTGCTGAGAGGCTACCGACTGCTCCAACCGCAGCTTTACATAAATTTCAGTAACTGTCATCTTTTTGTGCTCATCCAGAAGTTTAATCATCTGCTGACGAAGTTTGTGGTTCAACGACCGTAAGATCATTGCCGCTTTCTTCATGTGTATAAAATCAACTTTAATGGTTGATTCGTCGGCAGGATTTGTCATCTGAACGGATTGATTTGTAGTATTCATTTCCAGGGGCTGTTAAGGGTTTATAATATTATCCGAAATGCAAATATATTATGCACCCTCAGGTGAAATGCAGTTGGGATGCGTATTACAGTAAATTTAAATAAGATTTAATTTTTATGAGAAGGCGAGAAAAATGCTTTGCCATAGTCGGGTTCGGAATAGGCAAGGTCTTCAAAGCGTTGATGCTGATACTTTTGAAGCGATAGCGGAACCATGTGGGTGATAGAATGCGGCGCGGAAAAGAACGATTTATTCGTTTTTTCTTTAATAAAATTTTCATATTTAGGCATCCCGTTTCCACAAAAGAGCATCCTGCGTCCCCGAAAGCTATGGAAGCTGCTTTCATCAATAATTAAAGCATGAGGTGTCAGTACTGTTTCCATAGCGCTGTCGTATACCGCCGTATACACTTCCATTCGTCGCGCATCGATCATCGGCACGATCAGCATGTCCGGCGAGAAATCCGGTGCTGATTGTGCTGCGGAAAAGGCAATGAATTCCAGGGTGTTGATGGCAATCAGCGGTTTGGACAAAGCAAAACAAATGCCTTTGGCCGCAGCAAGCGATACGCGAAGGCCGGTATAGCTTCCCGGACCAATGGTTACGGCAACGCCATCGAGATGACCGGCGGTTAACCGGTTATGATCGAGCAGCCGTTTGATGGCAGCATGAAGAAAGGAAGCGTGCGATTTCTGATCGGTATGCTCTTCCCATCCGAGAATAGCTTCTCCGCGCGAAAGGCATACTCCCGCCACCGGGGTGGCTGTGTCGATATGTAGCAATACCGCCATTAAACTGAAATGGCTTTTTGTTGCAGCAGGGCCGCCGGTTTGTAACGAACATCGGAAAGCGCAAGTTTTTCAAGGAGATGATACACTTTTGAGATGCCGATTTTTTCAGCCCATTCAAATGGCCCGTAGGGATAGCCGGTTCCCAACTTCATGGCGATGTCGATGTCTGCTTCTGAACTGATGCCGTCTTCCAGTCCAAAATAAGCCTCATTGATAATCATGGAAACCACTCGTGCAGTAGTCATTCCCGGCAGGTCGGGCGCCCAAAAAAACTTCCACCCCAACAATTCCAGTGCTTCCGATGCCCATTGTTTTATCTGTTCGTCGCTGCATGCAAGCTCCAGTTTATCCGTTTCGAAAAACGTGGGCCATCCATTAAAGCGCAGGTAGTTTTTATGTTTGAATTCCTGAGTGGTGGTAATTACTGCGTTGGCAAATACTATCCGGCCTTTCACAAAAATGTTTCCTGAGGTATGCTCGCAGTCGTAGCAAAAGTCGAAAAACAAATCGCCTTCCGCCTCTTCAATTAAATCGGTGGGTGAAAACCAACTCACGCGAATGTTTTCGGGTATTCCCTTTTTTAAAACTTCTTCCCGCTGATGATCATTTGCTCGTACAACCAAGTGCATAAACTAAATTTGCGCAAATGTAACCAAAGGCATCTTTGTATGCTGATTAACGTTCATCAAACACGAATTAAGTATGGCAAAAATTGTTGTAAACACAAAGAAAGCGCCCGCTCCCATAGGGCCCTACAACCAATGCATTAAGGCAGGCGAACTTGTTTTTATAAGCGGACAAATTCCAATGAATGCAGAAACGGGCGAACTTGTAACCGCCAGTATTGAAGCCGAGGCGCACCAGGTAATGCAGAACTTAAAAGCGATTTTAGAAGAAGCGAAACTTACCTTCGACCATGTGGTAAAAACAAGTATTTTTTTAAGCGATATGAGTTTATTTGCGCAGGTAAATGAAGTGTACGGAAGCTACTTCAGCGGCGATTATCCGGCCCGTGAAACGGTTGCCGTAAAAGGTTTGCCAAAGGGTGTGAATGTGGAAATCAGCTTAATTGCTGCGGTTACTATTTAGTCGTAGATTTTAAAGAACACCATCGACAGGATACCGGAAAGAATGATGAGCTTAACGAGCTTGCTGATTTCGCTGTAATCGTTTGCTGAACGTGCTTTTAGCAATTTTTTGAACACGCGGATCAGCGGAATGATGATGAGCAGCACACAATACAGGATGCTGAACCACCACCCAAACTGAAGCACATAAAACTGTACCAGCACGAGAATCACAATCAGGATGATAATCCAAACCGCGGTAAAGATTTTGGTTGCATTAATGCCCCAGACAATGGGCATGGTGGTGCAACCAAAGCGGCGGTCGCCCTCAATGTCTTCCATGTCTTTTATCACTTCCCGAATGAGTGTGATGATGTAAGCAAAAGCTGCGTACAAAATGCTAAGCCGGGTAATTTTCAGTACAAAGTCGGGACTGTCCGACCGGATAATCAAAGTGGTCTCGCAAAAGGTTACCACAAGCAGCGACCAGGCAATCAGCAGCGCTATGATTACGTTTCCCACCAGTAGTTTCTTCTTCAGGCTGATAGAATAAATAAAAAGTAAAACAACGCATACAAGATTGGCAATACCCAGCATTCTTACAGGCGTGCTGCCATCAATGTAAAAACCGATCATAACCGCTGCAACGCTCAGTACGATATGCCAAACAATTACCCACCTTCTTTTTATTATCTGGTTTACGACAACCTTTTGCGGCTTATTGATGAGATCAATGTTCAGGTCGAAATAATCGTTAATGATATTGCCGCCCGCAGCAATAAAAACGTAGCTAAGCACAAGTAGGGCAAAATGGCCGTATGACAAATTGGACTGAAGACCGTTTTTGTTGATTTCGGGGAGTACAATGCAGAAGTAAAACAGAATTTGTGTAAGCGCAATGAACACGAGATTCGGCCAGCGTACAAGCTTTAAGAAGGCAGCTAAAAGTTTCAATTTGTTACCGAGATTTTACGGACGTATCGTTTGTCCAGTTACCCTGAATTTTCATGGTTTTTTCAATTACTTCACGAACGCAACCCATGCCGCCATTCAGCGGTGAAATGTAGTGTGCAAGGTTTTTAATCTCACTAACAGCGTCATTCGGGCAGCAGGCAAATCCGGCATACTTCATTAGTTCAATATCCGGAATATCATCGCCCATAAACAAAATTTTTTCGCGGCTTAGCTGGTTCTTTTCTACCAGCACTTCCAGGCACTGTAGCTTATTTTCAATTCCCATGTACACACTTTGTACACCGAGTTTCTTTAACCGCAATTTCACTTCATCCGAAATGGCTCCGCTGATGGCAATAACGCGGTATCCTTTTTTTACGGCAAGTTGTAACGCATATCCGTCCTTGATGTTCATTCTTCTTACCATACTGCCATCGGGCAAAGGAATAACCATGCCGTCGGTGAGAACGCCATCAATATCGAAAACAAACGTATCAATCGCTGAAAAGGAATGCAGGAAGCTCATCTTGCTAAATATTGTTTCAAAAGTATCATTAAATCAAACTAAATTTATTATTCTTTGGGAAAAAACTATTTTGCATCTGTTTATGAAATCTTCCTTATACCTGTTTTCCATTTTATTGTTTTGCTGCCCTTGGGTATTGTTTGCTCAGCCGGGTAACCCGGATGAAAAACGCAATCACCAGTCGGCTGTTGTAATGGGAATGATGCACTATAAGGAAGGCAACTATAGCAAAGCCCTTAAGCGATTTAAAGAAGCGCTCGCAATTGCCGATAACGACAGCGCGCTTTATTTTGCCTACCTCAGCAAAAACAAACTGGAACACGAAGTAACAGCGGGCTATTTTGCAAAAAAACTTTCACCTCAGTATAAAGAAAAGCGCGGGTTAAAGCCCTTTGCTTTTAGAAGCCTTAAAACAATAGGGCGTCCGCAGTTTACCGGTCATCCTATGCGCGGCAACCTTTTTCTTCGTCAGGTTACACTGGAAACGCGTTTGACGTGGAGGCTTGCTCACGAATTTTCAGCCTCTTACTACCGGCAAATTATTAATGAAATGTTTTTGGGTAAAGAAGTGCTGTCGCCCGAAAAAATACACATCAATCAGAGCGCTTACTATAATAAATTATCCTTTGCCCTCAATCACAATGTGGCATTGAAAGCAGCATTTAATTATCAGCTTAAAACATTCAATAACCGAAGTTTTCATAACAGTGCTGCAATGTTGGGCGCACAATATTTTGGGAATAAAATAAATATTCAGGCAGATGTTATGCTGAACCGCGTGTTCGATTCGGCCTTTAACCAATACAATTTTTCGGCAATCTGGTTTCCCAACGGAACCAACAACCTCAAACTCGGACTACGCACAGCCATGCAGTCGTCCGGATCCGGCAACCGGTTTTTACTGGAGGAGAGTGCTGCGGTGAAGGTGAGCCCACGGGTTTGGATTGAATGGGAATCGATCTTCAGCCCCTATCAAACCTTCGTTGCAAAAGACGCCGCTTATATTGAAAACAGCTTCGAGCAAACTGCGTTTAAAACAGGACTCGGCTTCCGATTTGCAGGCTCGAAAACGGAGTTGGGACTGATGGGCCACTTAGAGCGTAGGCAGCTATACAAAACCACCAATTATTATCACACTTTTGCAGTGCATGCAACGGCTGCCTATAAGTTCAATTATTAGCGGTTGGCTTTGAATTGCAGGAGGCTTTCCTTAACGTTTTTCGGGATGTAAATTTCTGCAACCCGTCTTATATTTGGCCTTATCACTACCGGTAGTTCCATATTATTTACGCCCGTTGAATATTTGAAAGGTGTTGGGCCTTTAAAAGCCGATGTGCTTAAAAAGGAGCTCAATATTTTTACGTATAAAGATTTGACAGAGCACTATCCGCTTCGATACATTGACCGCACCACCATTACACCTATTGCGAGCATTGACATACATACAGATTATGTGCAGGTAAAAGGCAAATTGCTGCAAGTGCAACATGCGGGCCATGGCAGGGGGCGACGGCTTACCGCGGTTTTGCGCGATGCATCAGGCATATTAGAACTGGCGTGGTTTCAGGGACTGCATGTAATTGAAAAAGTGCTTCGCGAAGGCGAAGAATACTATGTATATGGCAAAACAGGATTCTTTAATCAGAAGCCTCAGATGGTACATCCGGATATGGAACTTGTAGCCGAACAAACGGCGCCACGCAACCGCCTGGAGCCTGTTTATCCAACCACCGAAAAATTAAAATCAAAAGGATTAAACGGCCGCCAATTGTCGCAACTTACAGCAGCCGTATTTACGCAGGCCGGCATAGCCGATTTTGCTGAAAATATTCCGGAAAGCATCGTTCGTAAACATGAACTGTGCAGCCGCTTTCAGGCAGTAAAAGGCATCCATTTTCCGTCATCAAAACAAGAGCTGAACGTTGCAGTAAGGCGGTTAAAGTTCGAAGAATTTTTTATCGCGCAGGTAAGGCTGCAACTCATCAAAATAAAACGTCAGCGAAGTTTCAGAGGAGTGCTGTTTGCAAAAGTGGGCGAGTTGTTCAATTCTTTTTACAACAACTATCTGCCGTTTAGCCTTACCGAAGCACAGAAGCGTGTGTTGAAAGAAATAAGAAACGACTGCGGGTCGGAAAAACAAATGAACCGGTTGCTTCAGGGCGATGTGGGAAGCGGAAAAACAGTGGTTGCATTGCTTGCCATGCTGCTGGCTGCTGATAATGGCTTTCAGGCCTGCCTGATGGCGCCGACAGAGATACTTGCCCGTCAGCATTTCGATTCGCTGAAAGCGTTGTTGAAAGATATGCCTGTAACAACCGCATTGCTTACAGGAACCACCAAACAAGCTGAAAGGAAAACGATTTTGAAAATGTTGGCGAACGGCGATATTCATTTCTTAATCGGCACCCACGCCCTTATTGAAGATGCGGTAAAGTTTAAAACACTCGGACTTGCCATAGTAGATGAGCAGCACCGGTTTGGCGTGGAGCAACGTGCAAGGCTATGGAAAAAGTCGGCCATTCCACCGCATATTTTGGTGATGACCGCAACACCCATTCCTCGTACGCTTGCAATGACAGCCTACGGCGACCTCGACTACAGCGTGATCGACGAACTTCCACCCGGACGCCAACCCATTTTTACAGTACACCGAAACGAAATGGCACGCGCATCCGTCATGAATTTTGTTCGTTCTGAAATAGAAAAAGGCCGACAGGCATATTTTATCTATCCTTTAATAGAAGAAAGTGAGAAATTGAGCTATGAAGACTTGATGCAGGGCTACGAACAGGTAAAATCGTTTTTTCCCGAGCCCAGGTTTTATATCAGCATGGTGCATGGTAAACAACCCGCCGAGCAAAAGCAAACAAATATGGAAAGGTTTGTGACCGGCAAAACAAATATAATGGTTAGCACCACCGTTATAGAAGTTGGAGTAAACGTTCCCAATGCGAGCGTAATGGTTATTGAAAGCGCCGAAAAATTTGGATTGTCGCAGTTGCATCAGCTTAGAGGACGAGTGGGTCGTGGTTCTGAAAAAAGTTATTGCATCCTGCTAACCGGTTCGCAAGTGTCGGAAGATGCAAAACAGCGGATGCAGATTATGTGTGCAACGAACGATGGATTTAAAATTGCGGAAAAAGACTTGGAGCTTCGCGGCCCGGGCGATATTGAAGGAACAAAGCAGAGTGGAATTCTTAATTTTAAACTGGCAAGTATTACGCAGGATAAAGAACTGCTCGATATGGCGAAGTACCATGCGGAAAAGCTTGTTGAAAGAGATCCCACACTCGATGAACCGGAAAACATAGTGCTGAAACAATATCTTGTTACACAAAAAGGAAAAACAGTTTGGAGCAAAATATCTTAATTCAAAACACATACAGTACCCATCGCTTTTTGCGTGTGCTTTTTGTTGCGGTGGCAACCCTCGTAGTGGGGACTGCCTCGTCACAATATGTTTTGTTCACCGAAAACAAAGGGCAGTGGCATGAGGAGGTTCAGTTTAGGGGACAACTTCCAAACGTAAACTTCTACATTCAGGCCGACGGATATAAAGTTAACCTTAGGGATGGGGAAGATTTAAAGGAAGTGTATGCCGCTTTGCACGACGGCGCATCGTCGCCCAACAAAAATAGCCGCGTTGGAAAACTGGGTGTGAAGTCGCACAATTACGAAGTGAAGTTTTTGTATGCATCTAAACCCACGGCCGTCATTCCGGAAAAGCCGATTCCCGGTGTGAGCAATTATTTTATTGGAAACGACCGGTCTAAGTGGGCATCGGGTGTGCAGTCGTTTGCTGCCGTTACCTATAAAAACATCTACCCCGGAATTGACGTCCGTTATTATTCTTCGGAAAAGAATATCAAATACGACATCATTGTGAATCCTCATGCCGACATCAGTAAGCTTGCGCTTTCTTTTGATGGCGCTGATGACATAAAAATTAAAAATGGCGAGCTGCTGATTAAAACGTCTGTTGAAACGATCAAAGAGTCGAGGCCTTATAGCTATACTACCGGCAGAAACGGGCGCGAAACGGTGGCATGCAGCTACTCGGTTAGAGGGAACATTGTTCGGTTTAAGATCGATAATTACGACCGGACATCCACTCTCGTAATCGACCCAAGCCTTGTTTTCTCAACTTTTAGCGGAAGCACTTCCGACAATTGGGGATATACCGCAACTTACGACGATGCAGGCAATTTTTATGCAGGAGGAATTGTTTTTGGAAGCGACAATTATTCTATCGGAAACGGGCCCTGGTACGACAATACTTTTAACGGCGGTACACACGACATCTATATCTTAAAACTGAATCCAAGCGGCAGCAACCGCATTTATGCAACCTATATCGGCGGAAGCGGAGCCGAACAACCACATAGCCTTGTTGTTGACAAATCCGGCAACCTCATCGTTGCGGGACGAACAAATTCCGACAACTTTCCTAACACTTTTGGCACTCCGCCCGGAGGGAATACGGATATAACGATTACCATGCTCAATGCCTCCGGCACCGCGCTCATTAACAGCCGAAGAATGGGTGGCAGCGCCGACGATGGGATCAATATTAAAGAGAAACTTTCGCTTTCATCGCCCGCTACCATCCGCCGCAATTATGGCGACGACGCCCGAAGCGAAGTAATCGTTGATGAATCGGGCAACGTCTGGCTGGTGTCCTGCTCTCAGTCGAATAACTTTCCGCTGACGAATGCTTTTCAAACGGCAAACATGGGCGGCGCAAACCGCCAGGATGCAGTTGTGATGAAGTTTAGCGGCGATTTAAGTACGGTGCTGCTGAGCAGCTATTTCGGAGGCGGAGGCGATGATGCGGCATTTGTGCTTGCACAAGACCCTGTAACAAAGAATATGTACATCGGCGGTGCTACACAAAGCAACGACCTGCCCGGCAATAAATCCGGCGTGCTGTACCCCGCTTATCAGGGCGGCGTGGCAGATGGATTTATATGCATGGTCAATCCGTCTAACCAACTCATTAAAACTTCTTACATGGGCACCGGTGGCGCTGACATTGTGTTCGGGTTGAAGTTCGACAGAAAAGGATTTCCCTACATTACGGGTACAACATCAGCCGATTGGCCGGTGGTAAATGCCACCTATGTAAACGCGGGCGCCAAACAATTTATTTCCAAACTTAAGCCCGACCTCAGTGGTTTTGTATACTCAACCGTATTTGGAAAAAACGATGTAAATCCTTCTTTGTCGCCGGTTGCTTTTCTTGTAGACCGCTGCGAAAATGTGTACGTATCCGGATGGGGCGGTGAAGCAAATGTGATGGGCGGGCGAACCGATTATGTAGCCACCAACACCTTTAACCTGCCGATTACACCCGACGCAAGGCCGCATACACCCGATGGGAGCGACCTGTATTTTTTTGTTTTGAAGAAAGATGCGGCCGACATCCTTTACGGCTCCTTTTTTGGGCAAACCGGCGGTTTTGGTGAACACGTTGACGGAGGAACAAGCCGCTTCGATGAAAACGGAATTATTTATCAGGCGCTCTGTGCCAATTGCGATGGCAGTAACGATTTTCCAACGAACATCGGCGTTTGGTCGCGACAAAACGGTTCCGACCGCTGCAACCTTGCCGCCGTTAAAATAGCATTCAACCTGGCCGGTGTAGGATCAGGAATACAGTCGAAAATTAACGGTGTGCAAGCCAACTCCGGATGTGCGCCGCTGGCAGTTGACTTTTCCGATATTTACCAGATGGGCGTGCAGTATATCTGGGACTATGCCGACGGTACCAAGCGCGATACTACAAAAACGCCGGCAGCCTCTCATGTATTCAACGCCGTAGGCAACTATAAAGTGATGTTGATTGCGGTTGACTCTTCTTCGTGCAACATCTCGGACACCTCTTACACAACCATCGTGGTGAGAAGTGACAAACTGGATTTGAAACCGCAAATCACAAAGGAAATGCCTTGCAATGAGCTGAAGTATAAGTTCTCAAACCTTACAACGCCGATACCCGGAAAAACACTCAGCGATACTTCCTTTACATGGGATTTCGGCGATGGTGTTCGGGTAAAAGCCGGCCTGTTACCGGTTTTTCACAGCTATGCTGCGCCCGGCCCCTACACGGTAAAACTTATTTTAAACGACACCGCTTACTGCAACAACGCAGACGAAAAAAAGATTGATATAAACGTGGCTGATTTAGTAAAAGCTTCGTTTGTTACAGATACTGTTGGCTGTGCGCCCTACAATGCGCTGTTTACGTACACCGGTGCGGGGGGTGCAACCTTTTTCTGGCAGTTTGGCGATGGTGCAACTTCAACCGATAAAAACCCTGTACATACCTACACAACCCCGGGAACTTATCCGGTCAAGCTCGTAGTTTCCGATCCCAACACATGCAATCAAACCGATTCTGCATTTATCAGCATTCGGGTAAGCGATAAACCGTCGGCGCTTTTCAGCTACCAACCGAATCCAACCGCATTCAACTCGCCCGTGCGGTTTACGAATTTGTCGGGCAATGCAGTGCGCTATCAGTATCGTTTCGGCGATGGCGATTCGCTTCATGTAATTAAAAGGGATTCTGTTGTTGTTCATGATTACAACCTTTCCGGAAATTATAACGCGTGCCTTGTGGCGTATAACAGCGCTGGCTGCAGCGACACCTTTTGTTTGCCGGTGAAGATCACCATCATTCCTGCGGTAGATGTGCCTTCTGCCTTTAGCCCGAATGGCGATGGTGTGAACGATATGTTGCAGATAAGAGGCTATGGTGTTCGCTCGGTGATGCTGAAAGTCTGGAACAGATGGGGCGAGATTGTTTTTCAAACCAACACAATTAAAAATGCATGGGACGGCCGCGTAAATGGTGTGTTGCAGCCGATGGATGTATACACTTACACCTTAGAGGGTGAACTTGAAGACGGAACTAAGTTTCAGAAAAAAGGTGATATAACTTTAATACGATAAACCGGATTATGAAAAGATATTTAGCGGCGCTTTTGATTTTTTTTGGTTTTACAGGTGCGAAAGTGCAGGCGCAGGACCTTCATTTCTCTCAATATTTTAATGCGCCCCTGCTCATCAATCCTGCCAACACCGGCTTCGATCCGAATGCCGATTACAGGATTGGCATTAATTACCGCAACCAGTGGGCATCCGTGATGAATAATCCCTATAAAACATTCAGTGCGTGGGGCGATGTGCAAGCCTTCGGTAATCAGTTCGACGATGCCTGGATCGGAATTGGCGGCGTTATTCTGCGCGACGCCGCCGGTGCCGGAAGCTTAACTTCCACCAAAGCCTACGCTTCTGTGGCCTACCATCAGGTATTAGGACTTAACAGCCTGCTGAGCCTTGGTTTTAACGCGGGCTGGGTGAACAAAAAAATCGACTTCTCGAAACTGACTTTCGATAACCAATGGAACGGACAATTTTTCGACAACAAGAATCTTCCTTCCAATGAAAACTTTGCCTACGATCAGGTGAACTATCTCGATATTTCACTCGGCGCCAACTATGCTTATTTCCCTACCGACAACATCTACATCAACGGCGGATTAAGCGTTATGCACATCAACCGTCCGGTGGAGAGTTTCTTTGATGCCTCAAAAGTAGACGCCCGCCTTAGCATGCGTTATAACGCATTCTTAAACGCTTTGGTGAAGCTGAATGACAGCTGGATATTGAATCCTAACTTGTATTATAGCGAAATGACCGGCACGAAGGAGTTGGTAGCCGGATTAAACGCGGCATATAACTTAAGTGGCGATGGCACGATGCAGGTTATCGGGGGAATTTATATGCGCGGCAATGATGCTGTAATTCCAACGATCGGATATCAGTGGGGTGGCATGAAGCTTACGGTAAGTTATGATGCCACTATTTCGTCGCTCAGTTCCTACAACAATGCGCGGGGCGCATACGAATTTTCGCTGGTGAAAGCCGGAATTTTTGGTGGCGACAAAGCCGTAAAATGTCCAACTGTAACCTTTTAACTTAGCCGGTGCAGACGTCGCATATTCAGTTGAAACGCATATCCTATGCAGCTTCTATCATTGGAAGCTACGATGGTAAAATACCGTTTCATCTTTTTTTAAAGCAGTATTTCAAACAGCATAAAAAATTTGGATCTGCCGACCGGAAAGCCATTGCAGAAGCATGTTTCAGCTATTGGCGGCTGGGAAAGTCTTTTCCGGAAACCGATGTTGTAAGAAGGATAGGGGCCGCTATTTTTCTCTGCAACGATAACAGTGTGTTTTGGAAAGATGATTTAACCTTATCGTTCGACGAAAGACTTCAGGAAACGAAGAAAATCTATCCTGAGTTTGTGCTGCAAAACGTTTTCCGTTTTTCACAGGCAATTCATCCTTCTATTGGCCGGCATGAATGGCAACAGTCGTTTTTAAAGCAGCCCGATGTATTCCTCCGTATAAGGCCGGGAATGCAGCTTAGGGTGCTCCAATCGCTCAAGAATAGTGGGCTTGCCTGCCATGTTGAAGATGACAGTAACACCTGCGTTCGTTTACCGCCTTCCGCCAAAGTAGACGACTACGTTGTTCTGGACCTCGAGGCGGTGGTTCAGGACAAAAACTCGCAGCGAGTGGTTGAACCGCTGAAGCCTTTCGCCGGAGCTATCAAATCCGTTTGGGATTGTTGTGCGGCAAGCGGCGGAAAATCTATTCTTCTTTACGATACCTTGCCCGCTGTGCAGATTCATGCGTCTGATGTGCGCAGCTCCATTCTCCACAATCTGCGGAAGCGTTTTCAGCGCGCTGCTATCACCGGCTTCACTTCTTCGGCAGATGATTTAACGATGCAGCGTTCTTCTGGGCGGATGTTCGATTTAGTGGTCTGCGATGTGCCATGCACAGGAAGCGGAACATGGAGCCGCAGCCCTGAACAGCTCGTCTTCTTTCAGGAAAAAGAAATTTTCGAATACCAGACTAAGCAACGGAAAATTGTTTCCCATGCAATTCATCATGTAAAGAGAAACGGCCTGCTGTTATACATTACCTGCTCTGTTTTTTCTGCCGAAAATGAAGATAACGTTGCATCGTTTGTTGCGGATTTGAATCTGGAATTGCTTAGCAGTGAAATTTTTAGCGGATATGCCGATAAGGCCGACACACTTTATGCGGCATTGCTCCGAAAGCCGGTATAGCTACTGCTTTAAAAACCTGAATGTTTTTTGCGAAACGCCGCTCACGTCAATATTGTACACCCCTCTTTGCAATGCTGCCGATTTTTTTAGCTTTATAAGATGGGGGCTCCCCGCAGTGATTTGTTGTTCCACCGTTTCCAACACGCGGCCGTTCATGTCGGATAATCGAACCATACATTTCCCACTCAGCGCAGGATGAAGTGAAATGTACACAAAGCCATCCTGCCATTGAATCAGCGAAGCATCGCCGGCCGCATTGTTGCCCTGCTTTTTTACTTCTATCGTTCTGGAATAGGCGCCGGCACTGTATTTCAGATAATAGCTGCCGGGCAAAAGCGTTTTTAGCGAATCGATCCGAAGGGTATAAACCTCTTGCTCTTCGGTTGTTAGCAACTTTGTTTGTACAACCTCATACTGCTGGTTCACCAGTTGTAAAACCGCAGAGCCGCTTGTTTGTGCAATCAGTTTTACATAGAGCGTGTCTTCAAAAATCAGCGGCGTAACAAATAGAAATTCGCTTCCGTAAACATCTTCGTTTTGCTTTTTCTTCAGCAGCGTGTAGGCTTTGCGCATGTTGGGGAGCCCGTAGCCAAACACATTGTCAGGAGTTGTGTACCGATGGCTGCTGCGGTAAACCGCATCGAGTATTTCACTGTTTTTAAACTGCGGAAATGCCTGCCATAAACAGGCAATGAGCCCGGCAATATTTGGGTTCGAAAAAGAAGTGCCGTTACTCGTTACCGGACCGTTTAAACCCGCCACATAAGTTCCCCAGCCCACCGATACAATATCGGGTTTTATTTTTCCGGGATATCCATAACTGCTGAAGCCCGCAGGCTGACCGAGTGCATTGGTTGCACCCACCGCACACACGCCATCAGCGTCGGCAGGAAAAATCAGATATTTCCAGGCGTTATTGCCTTCGTTGCCCGCACTGTTCATAACAATCATTCCTTTGGAAACCGCTATCGACGCGCCTTTGCTGATCATTGTTGCATTGGTGTAGAAGTCGGCATAGCTATGATTTAACGATGCATCATCGAACAAATTGTATCCTAAAGAAGATGTCAATAAATCAACACCCGCACTGTCTGCGAACTCAGCGCCCGTTACCCAATTGTATTCTTCTACAGGGATTTCTTTAGAAACGTCCTCGGTTCGCAGCAGCCAATAGGTGGCATTTGGCGCTGTGCCCACCATCACGCCCGGACTGTTTGCGGCCATAACGCCGAGGCAATTCCTGCCATGGTCGTTATCTTCGGTTGTGCTGTTGTCAAAGTCAACAAAATCTTTTTCGCCGGCAATTCTTCCGTTCAGGCGTAAGCTGTCGAACAAGAAAATGCTGTTATATTTATTGTACCCCGCGTCTAACATCGCAATCAGCATGCCCTCGCCTTTAAATCCTTTTTTGTGCAGAAATTCACCTTCGTGTATGTTGATCTGGTTGTAGGAATAGCCATAATAGGCTTCGTCATCGGTTGTCGCTGACGATTGATTTTTTTTCGATTGGTCAATATCAAAAACGGATTCAAATTTCGGTTTAAATGAACCGCTCTGTTTTGCAGCACGATGCTGAAACCGAACAAAGGGAAGCAGCTGAATAGCCGCTTCAGCCGAACTATAATCATTGATATGTACCAGCACTGCGTTCAGCCATTTTGAACTGCTGATTACCTGGATTCCGCCGATTTGTTTTAGCTGATTGAGGTAAAAAGCGGATACCGGCAAGTCGGTGCTGTCAGTTGCTACGCCATGCTTTGCGCGGCGGCTTATAGCCCGGTCGGAAAGAAACTGCTGCGGATTTTGAATGGAAAAGCTGTTGTGTTGTTTATCTTTCAGAAAGATGATGTGATAACCCGGCTGTCCGTAACCGCTTAGAGCAGTAAACATCCAGATAGCTACAGAAAAAATCAATCTGCCCATTCCTATTTATTATCAACAAGATTTAAATAAAGTCCGTTACTGTTTGCTTCGAAATGCGGCCCCGGATTGTTTAATTGCCAGTCCCAAAACAGAAACCTTTTGTAAATAAGTCCTACTCCTTTTGCATACACTTCAACCGCGTATATGCGTTGATCGAAATAGGCAGGATCGAAGTCGCCCTGCTGCACTTGCGACTGATGCTGGAATACAGTAACGGTTTCATTAAAAGTGCCTTTCCGCGTAGTGAACGGAAGCCCGATATGCTGGTACTGATAGTTCCATTCATCGTAATATTTATACGGCGAGTTAGCCGTTTTTGTATCGATATAGCTGTTGCCTTTCCATCGTGTGTTTTCTGTTACCGGCGAGGCGAGTTTGAAGAAACGGAGGTTGTTTTCTACCACTTCTACTCCGGTTGCGGTATGGGTAACGTAATAGGTGTTTTTGTATTGAAAAGGATGTTGTTGAAGGGTGTCCGTAGTGTATCGATAAACTTTAAAAGAAGTTTGCCCGAGATTGTCCTGAAATGTTTCAATGACGCTGTCCTTCGCCAGATAATAGAAAGTATCGAGTTTAGTGTCGATGTTTACGGGTTTCACTGAATCTAAACGGTAAAAAAAAGTTTTCCCGGCCTCCATTGGAAAATAATCCGTGGCTTTTTCAAAGGTGCTTCCGTCCTGTTCTTTTTTACAGGATGTCAGTACGACAATGCTTATCATCGCCAAAAGCGCAATCAATCCGAAACTTCTCATTTTTCAGTTTTAGCAAACAAATATAAATCTATTCATCCTTGCTGAATCCGGTTTTTGCTTTCAGTTTTTCGAGGACTTCATATATTATCGGGCAACGACCATAATGCATAAAAGTTGCGAACATCCGGCCCTGAAAGCCCGCTGCGTCCAAGCCGGGAAAGTTTCTGCACTCCTGCGGCCTGTGAGTGTAAACAGTGCATTTGTCATCCGTCAGAAACTTGCAGGGAATCGTGTTCATCACCATCAGGTTTCCTGACGATGAGCATTCAACATAGTACTCTTTAAATTCAGCGGCTGTTTGATTGGTCGCTGCGCAAAGCCGCTCTACATCTGCATTTTCAAGGTTTATCATCAGTTGGCGGCAACAGTTTCCACAGGCCGTGCAGTCCACTCCGGCACTCACTTCTTCGTTCAGCCCTATCACAAGCGCATCAATAGCCGGCGCATCCTGCTCCTTTAAAAAATTCCTGAATCTTATGTTTTCTTCAAACTTCTCACCGGCCTCAATTTCCATCTTTCTAAGCAACGACTGCATGGTGCAAAGAAAGAATTATAAGCTGATAATATACTTCACATCTTCATTCAGGTAAGGGCCACCCGGATGGCGCGCCGTATAATCGAGGTTAATCCAATACTCGCCCTTATGTTCATGGTAGTATATCTTATCCACCTTCACATCGCGAAACAACTGAATAATGGCTTGTTGCATAATTTCAAAATCTTCTTTATGCCCCACATATAATTCAGGATACATGTGCCCTTCAATTACTACAAGCCGGCATTTGGCGCCGATTGCCATCAGCGCACTCGCCATTAAAATACTGTGGTCGTCACAATCGCCGCCCAACCCGTTTAAAATTGTTTCTTTCGGCGTTGCAAAATACTCATCGCGCATATTATCGGGCACATAGCCAAAATTTGAGTTGATGTATTTAAAAAGCGACAATTGCCGCGTTACCATTCCGTATTTGCTGCGGTAGTCGTCGAAATTTTCCAGCGAATGTTTCACTGCAAAGTTTCTGACCACACTGTCGCTGTACTGCATCTTAGCAAGCACACGCCGGGAAGTTTTGTTGTTAGGTTTCGAAAAAAGCGATGGGTCCAGACTTATGAGGTCTGTCTGTTTTTCTTCACGCGTAATCCAGTTGTTTTCTACGATTGCCCGGTAGTCGCTGATCATATTTCCAAATCCATACTTGCCATAAAACTGATTGTAGATAAAGAAGCCGGCAACCAGCAGAAAAATTGGAATAATAAGCGGTTTCAGCATGCTGATAAGAAACCGGACAATAGCAATGGAAAACAGAACGGAGATAAACATATCAATGTTCCATTCACCTACAATAATCGGAGGGATGTATTTACAGATAAAGGGAGCGAGTGGGATCACAATCAGTCCGCCCAAAACATATGCAAGAATGTTTTCTGATTTTTGATAAGCTTGTTTCCTTTCGGGCGTAACCATGGCCATGAATTAAAAGTAGCAGTATTTTTTCAGCCTTTTGGTTAAGGCTTTATAAAATATCTGCCGGTATCACAGGCAGTGCGCACTTCTCGTTAACGGCCACAAAAGTTATATTTGTCCGCTTTAAGAACAGTGAGTATGGCTAAAATTAAATCGTCCGATAAAATGACAGATGCTAAACCGGTGATGCAATCCGAATATACAGAAGACAGCATCCGCAGTCTCGACTGGCGCGAACACATTCGGCTGCGGCCGGGAATGTACATCGGTAAATTGGGCGACGGATCGTCGCCGGACGATGGTATTTATGTGCTGTTGAAAGAAGTGATCGACAACTGCATCGACGAACACACCATGGGTTACGGAAAGCAAGTGGAAATTACCATAAAAGACCGCGTGGTAACGGTTAGAGATTATGGGCGCGGCATTCCTCTCGGCAAGGTGGTAGATGTAGTAAGTAAGATAAATACCGGCGCTAAATATGATAGCCGTGCGTTTCAAAAAAGCGTTGGACTGAACGGCGTGGGCACCAAAGCGGTGAATGCGCTGAGTAACTTTTTTAAAGTGGAAAGCTTTAGAGAAGGTCGCGTAAAAACAGCCGAATTTGAAAAAGGAATTTTACTGAAAGAATATAAAGAAGCTGCAACCGCTGAAAACAATGGAACGCTGATCAGTTTTAAGGCCGATGAAACCGTCTTTAAAAACTTTCAGTTTCGAAATGAATATATCGAAGATCAACTGCTCAACTATTGTTATCTGAATGCCGGCCTCATTATTTATTTTAATGGAAAAAGATTTCAGAGCAAAAATGGCCTGCTCGATTTATTACAGCGGAAAACGAATGAAGACGAATTGCGTTATCCGATTATCCATTTAAAGGGCGAGGACATCGAAGTTGCCATTACGCACAACAACGATTACGGAGAAGATATTTTCTCATTTGTAAACGGGCAGTACACAACTCAGGGCGGCACGCATCAGCAGGCTTTTCGTGAAGCGTTTGTAAAAACGATTCGTGATTTTTATAAGAAGGATTATGAAGCCGCTGATATACGCCAAAGCATTGCAGCGGCAGTGTCTGTGCGTGTGCAGGAGCCGGTTTTCGAAAGCCAGACCAAAACTAAATTAGGAAGTCATGTTGTGTATGAAGGCGGCCCGTCGATGAAAAATTTTATCAGCGATTTCTTATCCAAAGAGCTCGATAATTTCCTGCACCGCAACCCGATTACCGCGGAGGCCATCAGGAAAAAAATTGAGCAAAGCGAAAAGGAGCGGAAAGAGTTAAGCGGTATCCGCAAACTGGCAAACGAACGCGCTAAAAAAGCAAACCTCCACAATAAAAAGCTGCGCGATTGTAAGTACCACTACAACGAAGAGCCGAGTGGTAAAGACAAAGAATCGGTGGCGCAAAAGCAAAAAGAAACCACCATATTTATTACCGAAGGCGATAGTGCAAGCGGCTCCATAACAAAGGCCCGGAACACCGAAACACAGGCAGTGTTTAGCTTAAGGGGAAAACCGCTTAACTGCTTTGGCCTCACAAAAAAAATTGTATACGAAAACGAGGAGTTTAACCTGTTGCAGCATGCCCTGAATATCGAAGACGGGCTTGAGGGACTTCGCTATAATAAAATTGTTGTTGCCACTGATGCCGACGTTGATGGCATGCACATCCGTTTATTGTTGCTGACGTTTTTCCTTCAATTCTTTCCTGAACTTGTTAAGAAAGGACACGTGTTTATTCTTGATACACCGCTGTTTCGGGTAAGAAACAAGCAGGAAACTATTTATTGCTATAGCGAGGCAGAGAAGCAGGCGGCCGTAAAAAAGCTCGGTGGCAAACCCGAAATCACCCGCTTTAAAGGTCTGGGCGAAATATCGCCGGGCGAATTTGAAAGCTTCATTAACGAAAACATCCGGTTACAACCGGTTATTCTTGAGCAGGGCGACCACATACAGAATTTGCTGGAGTATTTTATGGGAAAGAATACAATGGAGCGTCAGGAGTTTATCATTAAACATTTAAAAGTTGAAGTGGACTTGCCGGAAACTGCAACCGCTTAATAACGCTTATGATTCATTTGGTATTTCAACAGAAGAGCGCTGCTGTTTTGGAGCAAGCCATTCGGTTAGATGATACACTAACCGGCGATTTGATGGTGCTGAACGAAGATTTCTCTGTGGGGCCCGTGGCCGATATTTACGAGGCGGAAGGCTTTCAGCAACGAAAGGCTTTTTGGGAAGAAGTACAACAACATTCCGCCTTTCCGCTGTCGGATGTTTTGGCGGAAGATAAATTGAAAGTGCATCAGCTCATCAAAAAGCTGAACGAACAACAAGAAGAAACTGTCTGGATATGGATGGGACAAAATGCAACTGACGTTTGTGGTTATTACTGGCTTTCTTCACAACTGAAAAACTTTCAAGGACGCGTATTTATTCTCTACTTAAATAACCTCCCGTTCCTCAACGAAAAAGGTGGAATATTTTATCCAAAATATCTTTACGAAATTTTGCCTAAGGAGTTTCTTAAAGCCAAAAGGCTCGCACGTCCGGTTACCCCAAGTGAGTTCGAAATTGATCCCGACGAATGGACGAAGCTGTCATCCGATAACGCGATGCTTCGCGTATTGGAAGGTGGCAAAAAGTTAGGTAACCGCGGAATTGAATGGGTGGATACACAGATAAAACAACTGCTCGCCAATGATAGCTTCCGGCTTCCCAAGTTTCTTTCAACGGCCGAAAGCAAACTGCCGCAAAGCTATCATCCGGCTTTCATCGTTTGGCGCCTGCGGCTACTGGCGGCAAACGGACATATTCATTCTAAAGGCAACTTCGAAAAAGGTTGGAAGGACATTGAAATCGCTAAAGAATTATCAACTACAGTTACCTCTCAATAACAAAATATGAAAATCATTTCCACACTCATTATCGTTTTTTCTTTAGTATTTTCTGCAAACGCACAAAAGCCTGTTAACTGGACGCCGGCTCAACTGATGCCACCGGCCGCCTTGGCGAAAATGATCAACGCAAAAAAAGTAGATGCCCTTGTGCTCAGCATCGGGCCGAGTGCGCTGATTCCCGGATCGGAGGATATAGGAATGGCCGGCGACAAAAAAGGAAAGGACAAATTAAAGGCGAAACTTGCTTCACTGGACAAAAGCAGGAAGATAGTTGTGTATTGCGGATGTTGTCCATACAGTCAGTGTCCGAATGTACGCCCGGCGGTTGCCTTGCTTAAAGAGCTGAAATTCACTAATTATTATCTTCTCGATTTACCCAACAATTTTAAAGTTGACTGGATCGACAAGAAATATCCGACACAAAAGATGTAGAACTACTTATTTCCGGCTGTGGATAACTACTATTAGCAGCCATTTCTTCGCTTTTTATCCTCATTGGCAACATAAGCCAAAGGGATGGTGCTACTTTGCAATATCTAACCATCACTAAAACAAAGAGGATGAAATCGAATATCTTATTTGTCTTTGCCCTGCTGCTACTTTTTAGCTGTAGAAAAAATTTCGATCAGAGCGCTGCTTCTCAAGCGCGGCCTGCTAATATTGAAATTAACGCTGTTAATATAAACAACCAACAATATCGTGTAAACGAGACGGAGAAGGGTGTTGTATTGCTGGAAAAGGCAAACAAGAACGGGAAGCTTTCTGCTGTTACCGTTGCGTCAAATTATATATATGAATTTATAGGTGGAATGAACGCACCCGCAGTATCGGGAAATGCAACCACTCCGGCGGCCCTCGCCGCTGCTTCTGTTCAGGGTGTGTCGGCTAAAGGTCCATCAACGATGTACGTTGGCTATCGCAGAAAAACCGGTTCTTTTGCCGGAGCTATTGAAGCGGTTTCTGTAGATGATAACGGCATTACACTGAAGCAGCAACTTGAGTTTCCGCATAGCGACATATACAGTTTAAGGGTGAAAGGAAATACCTTGTTTTTCAGTGGGGCGACTGATCTTTCCGTATACAGAGATTTATACAATGCCGCATTTGTTGGATACGTTCACCTCGATCCTTCCGGTAACATTGGCGAAGACGTGAATGTTTTTTCAATTCCGGGCGATATCGCTTATGATGTAGATGTTTATGGCGACCGCTTGTTCGTAGCTACCGGTCCATCGCAGTTTACCGGACATTCGTCCAGCGCCCTCATTGCATTTAATCTTTTATCTCACACCATCGAGTCGTCGGCTCCACATCTCGACCTTCGTTCTGTTGCAGTGAACCAGCAGGGATATCCGCTGCTTGCAGTGCTTAGCGGTCAGAATGGACTACATACCTACGATGCGTCGAATAAAAATTATCAGCACTCGAAAATGCTGACGCCGGATATGCCTTATGCACAACGCAAAATTACTTTTTACGATAACATCTTTGTTGCCAACGGCCGCGACGGAATGAGCGTACTCGACGCTACTACAGGCAACGTAGTAGACAGGGTTGCAGTGCCATCGGCAGCGCCCTACGAAAATCCGGATTTACTGGCTTCTTTTTCGGTGGATAACGTTGGCGGAACGGATGTTTTAGTGGCGAATGGAAGCGCAGGCGTTTACTGGCTGAACAATACGAAACCGCTCGAGTTAAAAGGTACGCTGCGGTTAGACGAAATGATTGCTTTGGATGTAAAACATTTCGGCACTGGAATGGTGGTGGCCACAGAAGATGGCGTAAAACTTTTCAGCTTTAAAGGCAACGTCAGTTTTCCTGCAACCTGTGCCAATGCGCAACTTTACGATGGTGACAAGGATTTTGTGCTACTCGAAAATCAAACGAAAACATATGGAGGCAACCTCGGTGTAGAAACATTCCATATAGCGGGAACTTATAAAAACTGCGGCAGCATAGCAGCCTCCAAAAACTTTACGGTTACGTCTACCGGAAACATGGAAGTGTATGGTAACGTAATTCATGGTTACACAAACAGTACTTTTTATCTTTCTGTTGAGCCGGGTGGCGTGTTGAAGATCGACGGCGATCTGAAAATTTATGGCGATCTGATGCTAGAAGGAAACATTCAGTTTATCGGCGCCAACCGTAAGTTAACAGTGTATGGAAACGTGTACCGCACATCGGGCGGCACAGTTACCGGAAGCTATACCGACGTCCTTAACAAGATGGTTAATTCAAATATGGTTCATCTTCCGCTGAACGGCACAGATAAACATCCCACTACCTCTCAGGGCGTTCTTGCTTACCAACCCAAAACCGGCGCGGGCAAGATGATCAGCTTTCAGGCAATTTTTCCAAGAAACATGAACAATATGCGCACCATGTCGCTCCGGGAATGGGGTCAGGAAGTAATTAGAATTGAATATGCCGAGGCGTATGAAGGAAAAACTTTCCAGTACACCCGAGCAAACAACACGGTGGTAACCGGCATTTTTGGCGCGGCAATGAATTTCAATTAACCTGAAGAAATCAGGTAATTTTTTTAAGGAGCCTTGTGCTCCTTTTTTTATGCCGGTATTGAAAAGGAGGTTCCCGTCTGCCCAATTAACCGGTGGTGTTGGCGGGTGAACAGCCTTGAAATAAAAAAAGCCACCTTGTTTTCAAAGTGGCTTAGTACTTATTACAATTTCTAATAACGATAGTGCTCTGCTTTAAAAGGACCTTCTTTGCTGATACCAAGATATTCGGATTGTGCTGCGGTTAATTCATCCAATTCAACCCCAATTTTCGATAAATGCAATCGCGCAACTTTCTCATCAAGATGTTTTGGAAGCACATACACTTTGTTCTCATAGCTATCGTGGTTCGTCCACAACTCAATCTGCGCCAGCGTCTGATTGGTGAATGAGTTGCTCATCACAAAGCTGGGATGGCCTGTTGCACAACCGAGGTTCACCAAACGTCCTTCCGCTAATAGAATGATGTCTTTTCCGTTTACATTATAGATATCAACCTGTGGCTTAATGGTGTCTTTTGTGTTACCATAGTTGTCGTTCAACCAGGCAACATCAATTTCAATGTCGAAGTGGCCGATGTTACAAACAATGGCTTTGTCTTTCATTAATTGAAAATGTTCGCCGGTAATTAAATCCCGACAACCCGAAGCCGTTACTATAATGTCTGCCTCTTTCACCGCGTCAATCATCTTTTTCACTTCAAACCCATCCATTGCCGCCTGTAGCGCACAGATAGGGTCTATCTCCGTTACAATTACCCGGCATCCTGCTCCTGCAAGTGAAGCGGCCGATCCTTTACCCACATCGCCATAACCTCCCACAACAGCAACTTTTCCGGCAAGCATAATATCCGTTGCCCTTCTGATGGCATCTACCAACGATTCTTTACATCCATACTTATTATCGAATTTCGATTTGGTAACCGAGTCGTTTACGTTTATTGCAGGCATAGGCAGCGTGCCGTTGGCCATCCTTTCGTACAAACGATGTACGCCTGTAGTGGTTTCTTCCGAAATTCCTTTTACATGATGAGCAAGCTCAGGATATTTATCGAGCACCATATTCGTTAAGTCGCCGCCATCATCCAAAATCATGTTTAGCGGACGCTCTGCACTGCCAAAAAACAATGTTTGTTCAATACACCAATCGGCTTCTTCAATGGTTTGTCCTTTCCATGCAAACACACCAATGCCGGCGGCAGCCATAGCAGCCGCAGCATGATCCTGGGTAGAAAAAATATTGCACGAGCTCCACTTCACCTCAGCACCCAGAGCTACAAGCGTTTCAATCAGCACTGCTGTTTGAATCGTCATGTGCAAACAACCGGCTATACGTGCGCCTTTTAAAGGTTGTGCAGCTCCGTACTCGGCGCGAAGGGCCATTAATCCCGGCATTTCGGCTTCAGCAAGCCGAATTTCTTTCCGGCCCCAATCGGCTAAGCTGATGTCCTTTACCTTATAGGCAAGGGAAAAATCTATTTTTTGATTCGCTACAGACATAGTAAAAATTTAGTCTGCAAAGGTAAGGGCTTGGAATAAAACAATTCCTTAATATAGAAATTCAGGAAAAAGTATTTGCATTTGCCTTAACTTTAGAAAAATTATCTTCCGCGTTATGTCCAAACGAATTGAAAAAGAGAATTTATCTCCCGACCCAGTGCTCGACGCGCTTGATATGCAAATCTTAAAACTGTTGCAGGAAAATGCACGAATGACTGTGCGGGAAATTTCAGAAAGAATACACCTTAGCACCACTCCGGTTTATGAACGGATTAAGCGAATGGAAAGGGCCGACATCATTCAACAATACACCACCATATTGAATGCAGATAAAGTAAAGAAAGGACTGATGGTTATTTGTTATGTAAGCCTCCGCGAACACAGCAAACTAAGCGGATCGAAGTTTATAAAAGCGGTTCAGAAAATGAATGAGGTAATTGAATGCTATAATATTTCAGGGCAATACGATTTTATGCTGAAGGTGGTTGCAGAAAATATGAACGATTACTACAGCTTTCATGTAAATAAATTAAGCGAGATAGAAAACATCGGTCACATTGAAAGCACTTTTGTAATGGGTGTGTTGAAGGATAGCAGGCGGCTGGTGTGGTAATGAGCAACGCCAAGCAAATGTTGGAAGCGGCGGATGAAAGATTTATGGTTTTACTGCATTTTCGTTGACATCTGTTTTACAAATTTTATTTGAAATTTATGTGAGATTATTTCCACCGGTGTGTATAAGCGGTTGGCGCGGTCGTTTAACATTCTTTTAAATTTGGAACAGTAGTTGAATTTCCACGAAGAATGAATCTTTAATTATTAAAACCTTTAGACTTGACAGACATTATCATCAATTTAGAATCCATCAATCCGATCGAGTTTTTTGGTGTTAACAACAGAAAGCTCGATTTGCTGAAGAAGAAATTTCCGTTATTAAAAATCCTTTCCCGCGGCACACAAATTAAGCTTAGCGGTGCGCCCGAGCACATAGAAAGTGCAAAGGAAAAAATTAATTTAATTGTTCAGTATATGGAACGCAACGGCGACTTAAGCGAAAACTATTTCGAACAGATTTTAGGCGGCGACGATGCGGAAACACGCGATTATTTTATTGACAAGAATCCGAACGATGTGTTGGTATTTGGTCCTAACGGAAAGACGGTAAGGGCGCGGACGGCAAACCAGAAAAAGCTGGTGAAGGCGGTAGAAAAAAACGACATTGTTTTTGCAATAGGGCCGGCAGGAACGGGAAAAACATATACCGCCGTAGCAATGGCCGTGCGGGCTTTAAAGAACAAACAGGTGAAAAAGATTATTTTAACACGTCCCGCAGTTGAGGCCGGTGAAAGCCTCGGATTTTTACCGGGCGATTTAAAAGAAAAAATCGATCCCTACCTACGGCCATTATACGATGCGCTCGATGATATGATTCCGGCAGACAAGCTCGGCTATTATATGAGCACAAGAACGATAGAAATTGCGCCGCTTGCGTACATGCGCGGTCGTACGCTCGACAATGCTTTTATTATTCTTGATGAGGCGCAGAATGCAAACGATCTTCAGCTTAAAATGTTTTTAACGCGGATTGGGGCCCATGCCAAAGCAATCATTACCGGCGATCCCACTCAGGTGGATTTACCCCGCAACCAGCGCAGCGGCCTCCAAAAGGCGCACAGAATCTTAAGAAACATTGATGGCATTGGTCACATTGAATTGGATGAGGAAGATGTAGTGCGCCATAAACTGGTGAAGGCCATTATTAAAGCTTACGATAAAGAAAAAGATAAGGAAGAGCGCCATCCTGATGAAATCAGACCGAACACCAAAAGCTAAAACCAGCCGTCAGCAATGACGGTTTTTTTGTCCTAACAGTTCTTCGTCACCATCCGGCGGCGGAATCGTCGCCTCTTTTATCCGCTACTGCTTTCAAACTGCCGTTGCTCAAAAACAGAATAAGTTCCACTCTGCCGATGGAAGGTTTATGCGTTATTGTATATCCCATATTTTTTAAAGCGAAAATGGAAGCGTCGGAAAATCCCTCCTCCGCAAAAACCTCGTCGGGCAACCACTGATGATGAAACCGCGGAAGGTTAACTGCGTCTTCTGCGCTTAATCCAAATTCAATCATGTTCAGCACCACCTGATAAACCGACGTAGGGATGGTGGTGCCGCCCGGCGAGCCCACCACTAAGTAGGGTTTATTGTTTTTTAAAACGATGGTTGGCGTCATCGAGCTGAGCATGCGTTTGCCCGCCGCGATGGCGTTGGCCTTGCCGCCCACGGCTCCGTACAAATTGGGTACGCCCGGCTTCACGCTAAAGTCGTCCATCTCATTATTCAGCAAAAAGCCTGCTCCGCCCACAACCGTTCTGCCGCCGTACGAAGCATTCAGCGTGGTGGTTATGGAAACGGCATTACCATCTTTATCCGCAATGCTGATGTGGGTAGTTTCTTCACTTTCTTTTTTTGTGAGACCGGGTTTTACCGCACTGCTTTTTCCGGCCGTTCCTACAGGAATGCCGGCACTTCTTTTTTGCAGGTATAGCGAATCTGACAGGGCTTGTACGGGAACGGATACAAAGTCAGGGTCGCCCATATAAGCTGCGCGGTCCGCAAAGGCCAGCCGTTCGGTTTCAATCATCCGCTGCATGGCGTTTGGGTGATGCACGCCCCATTTTCCAATTTGCACCGGTTCGGTCATCTTCATCATTTGTTGAAGCAGCAGCCCGCCGCTGCTCGGCATTGGCATGGATACCACCTGGTATTCCTTATAAGTGAACGTTTGTGGACTACGCCAGCGGGCCTTATAGTGCTTTAAATCGTTTCCCGTAATCACTCCGCCACCTCTTTTCATTTCAGCAACAAGAAGGCGGGCGGTTTCACCTCCATAAAATCCGGCTGCTCCTTTGTTTAAGATCCGCAGGAGCGTTGCCGCCAGTTCTTTTTGCACTAATGTGTCGCCTGCTTTCCAGGTTGTTTCTTTTACAAAGGCGGTTGGCCGGGTGTTATATTTTAAAAAGTCGTTCCGGTAAGTATTGAGCTGGCCTGCTTCATTTTCGGTGAGTGAAAATCCGTTTTCGGCAAGCGCAATGGCAGGCGCCATCAGGGTTTTAAGCGGAAGCTTGGCGTAAGGCAGCGTTTCAAAAATGCCGGCTACTGTTCCGGGAACGCCGGCGGATAAATGGCCATTAAGGCTTTTGCCGGGCACTACATTTCCCATCGTGTCGAGGTACATATCGGCGTGTGCTGAAGCGGGCGCTGTTTCCCGGAAGTCGAGCGCAAGCTGTTTCCCATCTGCTGTGCAGGCAACCATAAATCCGCCTCCGCCAAGGTTTCCTGCGCCGGGATATACCACCGCTAATGCAAACTGTGTAGCAATGGCCGCATCAAAAGCGTTTCCGTCCTGCTGCATTACCCACAGCCCTGCAAGGCTGGCGAGCGGATGTGCAGACACGACTGCGCCGTTTTTTGCCGTGATGCTTTTGTCGGTTGTGTAACGATAAAAATCCGTGAAGGATTTTTTTGGCTTAACGGCTGTGCAGGAGAAAAAGATTAGAGAAATGATAACGAGGTAGCGCATATTCAACGTTGTTGTGCAAACATAAACGTTCAGAAGAATGTATGCCAATCGGACCTGAATGTAATGCAGGCGGCAACAACTTCTATAAACCTTTCCTGCCTTTCGCAATTTGCACTGCGGCGGTTCAGGAGCAGGGTGCTGTGCCCGGCAAACTGCCCGCGTGAGTGATAGCAGCGGAAAGCCCGCAGCACACACAAAGTGTGGGCGAGGACTTGCAGCGAATAGCACGACCCCGGTGAGGCCGACGCCCTTAAAGCACGACGGGTAAGCCCGAACCGGGGGCACGCCCAAATTAAACCTTAAAGCCCTGTTTATCTATGAGGTAGAACAGTAAAAAAAATGATTGGGAAACTAACAATTGTAAGCATAACTCCTATTTTTGCAATCTGTTTAACGAAATAGTCAACAATGTCAATTCCAAAAACCAATATGATTTCATCAAGCCAAATTTTGAAGGAAGGATTGTCACAGTCAGTGAACATCCATTACCAACTGTCGCCCGAAGAGCTTTCGCAGCAGACAGTGGAAAGAAAACAAGGTGAACTTGCCGACAACGGTGCGCTCTGTGTTAGAACCGGAGAGTTTACAGGCCGCAGCCCGCAGGACAAGTTTACGGTGAAAGACGAAATCACTGAAAACGCAGTGAACTGGAACAACTTTAATATTGCTATTGACCAAAAATATTTTGACCAGCTTAAGAAAAAAGTGCTCGATTACCTCGGCTCGAAAGAAGAAGTTTGGGTAAGAGATGCCTATGCCTGTTCGCATCCCGACTACCGCATCAACATCCGGGTGATAAACGAAAATCCCTGGAGCAACCTTTTTGCTTATAACATGTTCCTTCGTCCGGAGTCTGCTGAGCTTGCCAACTTTACACCCGACTGGCACATTATACAGGCGCCCGGCTTTATGGCCGATCCGGCCGTTGACGGCACCCGCCAACACAATTTTGCCATTGTATCTTTTAAAGAGAAAACCATCTTAATTGGCGGCACAGGCTATACCGGCGAAATGAAAAAAGGAATTTTCTCTGTACTGAATTTTATATTGCCGCACGACAAAAATGTCTTAAGCATGCACTGTTCGGCTAACGTTGGCAAAGCGGGCGATGTTGCCGTTTTCTTTGGCTTGAGCGGAACGGGCAAAACCACCTTAAGCACCGATCCAAACCGGAAGCTGATCGGCGACGACGAGCACGGATGGTCGAACGACGCGGTGTTTAATTTTGAAGGCGGGTGCTATGCAAAAACCATAGACCTGAGCGCCGAGAAAGAACCCGAAATTTTTAACGCTATTAAAGCCGGCGCCATAGTGGAAAATACCACTTTCATTCCCGGCACCAACACGATTGATTACGAGAGTTCCGAAATTACCGAGAACACCAGGGTAAGCTATCCGCTTGAGCACATACAAAACAGGTTACAGCCAAGCGTGGCCGGCCTTCCAAAAAACATATTCTTTTTAACCTGCGATGCGTCGGGTGTATTTCCGCCCATCAGCCGGTTAAATGCAGGGCAGGCCATGTATCAGTTCATCAGTGGTTATACCGCAAAAGTAGCGGGTACTGAAGCCGGTGTTACAGAGCCCAAACTCACTTTCAGCGCGTGTTTTGGCGCTCCCTTCCTTCCTTTGCATCCCGGCAAATACGCTGAAATGCTTGGAAAAAAGATGGACGAAAACAAAGTGAACGTTTGGATGGTGAACACAGGCTGGAGCGGAGGCCCTTACGGCGTAGGTAAGCGGATGAGCCTGAAGTACACACGAGCCATGATTACGGCTGCTTTAAACGGCGAACTGGACAATGTAGAGTTGGAACTACATCCCGTTTTTGGAATGCTGATGCCGAAAAGCTGCCCGAATGTGCCGGCAGAAATTTTAAACCCCCGCAATACCTGGGATGATAAAGCGGCCTACGACGAAAAAGCAAAAGACCTTGCGCAGCAGTTTATTAAAAACTTCGAGAAATATGCAAAGGGAGTAAGCCAGGAAATACTTGATGCCGCGCCAAAACCGTAAACCAGCTTCAGGGAAGAAGTGTTGATATCATCAAAAAGGCTGCTGAAAAAGCGGCCTTTGATTTTTTTTACCGGCTGTTGGCCGCTCCTCACCGTCCCCCGTGTCACTCACTGCAAGGCTTAGCCCTTTATGAGGCGAGTCAGTTTAGTTAAAAAACAGCCCTCGGTTTTAAAACAATCCAAATAACATCGAATCTACCTTGCTGATGATTTCCCCCAGATGTTCGTCCTTGTCTCCAAACTTGTTGGTGTCGCAATCGATAATCAGCAGTTGACCTTCGTTATAGGTTTCAATCCACTTATTGTATAGTTCGTTCAGCTTCTTCAGGTAATCGAGCCGAATGTTTTCTTCATATTCTCTGCCTCTTTTCTGAATCTGATCCACGAGCGTAGGAACGGAAGCCTTCAGATAAATGAGCAAATCGGGCGGCTGCACCATTCTTTTCAGTGTTTGAAAAAACTTATAGTAATTATCGAAATCGCGCTGGCTCATCAGCCCCATATCGTGCAGGTTGGGCGCAAAAATGTTGGCGTCTTCGTAAATGGTTCTATCCTGAATAACCGTTTCTGTGCCCCCATGAATTTCGAGCAGCTGGTTCAGGCGGCTGTTTAAGAAATAGATTTGCAGGTTAAAGCTCCACCGTGGCATATCCTCATAAAAATCCATCAGGTAAGGATTGTGGTCAACGTCTTCGAACTGTGGAATCCATTTATAATGTTTGCTCAGCAGTTGCGTGAGAGTTGTTTTGCCTGCGCCGATGTTTCCGGCAACGGCAATATGTTTGGGTTTTTGAGATTTGGCCATGGTTATGCACTTAAGAACTTCCGCAAATTAAGGCTGCAATTAAGCAATAAAAAAGCAGAAGCGCTCAATAATCATTAAAATATCAATAATAGTTCATCGCCGTAACTCTTCTTACTTCGGCAATGGTTGCAGCCGCACTTTCGCGTGCTTTGTCGGCGCCTTCTTTAATAATTTTCTTCAAATAAACTTCGTCTTGCTGAATGGCTGCCGCCCGTTCGCGTATCGGCTTAATAAAGGCAACCATGTCTTCGGCAAGTTGCTTTTTCATGTCGCCATATCGTATGGTGCATCCGTTGAAGTCGTTATGGAACTTTTGGTACACGCTGTTATCGCTTGTTTGCAGCATCAGCGTAAAAAGGTTTTCTATATAGTCGGGTTTTTCCGAGTCGGGTGTTTGGGGGCCGGCATCGGTTTTTGCCTTCATTATTTTTTTGCGAATGAGGTCGTCGTCGTCGGCGAGGTAGATGGTGGCCATTTGGTTTTCGCTTTTGCTCATTTTGCCGGTACCGTCTAGGCTTAAAATTTTCACCAGTTGTGTGTTGAAGTTAAAAGCCTGAGGCGATGGAAATACTTCGCTATAACGGAAGTTAAACCTTTCGGCAAAATTGCGCGCCATTTCGAGGTGCTGCTCCTGGTCTTTACCAACCGGAACTTTCAGCGCGCGATGAATTAAAATATCCGCTGCCATCAGTACGGGATAGGTGAGAAGCCCGGCATTTACGTTTTCGGGTTGCAGGCGCACTTTCTCTTTAAAAGTGGTGGTTTTTTCCAGCTCGCCTTTGTAAGCAAGCATATTTAAATAGAGATAGAGTTCCGCAATTTCAGGAACATCGCTTTGTACATATAAAGCCACTTTTTTCGGATCGAGGCCACAGGCAATGTTTTCAGCGATTACGCGGTAAACACTTTCGCGAAGGGCTTTGGTATCGGGGTGTGTGGTAAGGGCATGCCAGTTGGCTACAAAAAAGAAGCAGTTAAACTCATCCTGCATGCGCACATAGTTGCGCATGGCGCCGAAATAGTTTCCAAGATGTAAAAAACCGGTAGGGCGTATGCCGCTTACAACAACTTCTTTATTCATGCGGCGAAGATAAAGTTGGGCATGATGATTCGGGATAAAAAAGCCGCAATAAATTTTATAGGTTTGTTGAATGGAAACAACATTCGATCTGTCTTTACCGATAGCCATTGGCAGCGACCACGCCGGCTTTGCATACAAACAACAAATGATTGAGTGGCTGAAAGAAAGTGGAAGAGCAGTGCAGGACTTCGGAACGCACTCTTCGGATTCGGTTGACTTTCCCGATTTTGCGCATCCGGTAGCGGCTGCTGTTGAGGAGGGGAAGGCGTCGTTTGGCATTTTAATTTGCGGTTCTGCAAACGGCGTTGCCATAACAGCGAACAAACACCCGGGCGTTCGGGCTGCTTTGTGCTGGCGTGTAGACATTGCCGCGCTGGCAAGGCAGCATAACAATGCGAATGTGATTTGTTTACCGAGCCGCTTTACCGCTTTCGACGACTGTAGAAATATGGTTGAAACGTTTATGAACACTGCATTTGAAGGCGGCCGCCATGTAAACCGCGTTCAAAAAATTTCATGCTGAAATTAATTCTTCGTTAAACTGTGTGAGTGGTTTCGCCTGAAAAAAATAGCGCGTGATATTGTTGCCCGAAGGATTGCCCGCGGCAAATTGCCTTCGTCTTTTCCTTTTAAACCAAAGTTCGTGTCTGCAATTAAACAACCGCGCCGATTCAGCGACTATATCAGTCTGATTTTTCGTTCTTTAAAAGGCGAAAATTTAGATTTTACTAGTATTGGTATTACTAAAGGCGTCATCATGCTGGCCATCCCCATGATGCTCGAAATGATGATGGAGTCTGTGTTTGCGCTTGTTGATCTGTATTTTGTGGGACATCTGAAGGAGAGCAGTTTCGCCATTCAGTCGGTGGGGCTCACAGAATCGGTGCTGACGATTATGTATTCGGTTGCGATTGGGATGAGCATGGCCGCCACCGCCTTAGTTGCCCGGCGCATTGGTGAAAAGGACAGTGCGAAAGCTTCTGTAAGCGGAGCGCAGGCTATAGCGGTAGCAGCGGTGTTGACGGTACTGCTTAGCATTCCCGGAGTGATATATGCCAAGGAAATTCTGCTGCTGATGGGCGCATCGGAAGCGAGTGCCGAGTATGGGAAAACGTTTACTGCCATTATGATGGGCAGCAGCATATCCATCATTTTATTGTTTTTGATCAACGGTGTTTTCAGAGGCGCCGGCAACGCCGCTATTGCAATGAAGAGTTTGTGGATTGCCAACCTCTGCAATATTATTTTGTGTCCCGTTTTTATTAAAGGATGGCTTGGCGTTCCGGCAATGGGCTTAACAGGCGCTGCCATTGCTACTGCAACCGGCCGAACGATTGGTGTAATGTATCAATTGTACCATCTGGCCTATGGCAACGGGTTAATCCGCATACGGCTAAAACATTTTCTTCCCGACCTTGCGGTTATCCGCGGCATCGTTAAGGTGGCAGTGCCGGCGGTTTTTCAATTTATTATTACGTCCTGCAGTTGGATTGTGCTTGCGCGGCTCGTAGCCATTACCGGCGGCGACGAAGGATCGGCGGGCTACCAAACCGCACTTAGACTGATGATGTTTTTTATGTTGCCTGCATGGGGACTAAGCAATGCAGCAGCAACGCTGGTAGGGCAAAATTTGGGTGCAGGCAATCCGCGGCGGGCAGAGGCGTCGGTGATGAAAACCGTTCAGTTTAACGTGGGGTATATGGTGATGGTGAGTGTGGTGTTTTTTGTACTTGCCGGATTCTTGGTCCGTTTTTTTACCGGTGAACAAGCCGTTGCATCAATTGCCAAAACCGCCATGTATGTAATGGCTACCGGTTTTGTTTTTTATGGGCTCGGTATGGTAATGCTGAATGCGTTTAACGGAAGCGGTGATACGTGGACACCCACAAAGATCAACTTCTTTGGATTTTGGCTGTTACAAATTCCGCTGGCCTATCTGCTTGCGCAGCATTTTAATTTGAGCGAGTTGGGTGTCTTTATCGCAATACCGGTATCGGAAATGGCAATCACCATTGCATCCTTCATTATATTTAAAAAAGGGAATTGGAAACTGGTGAAGGTATAGATGCATCTTCTTCGCATCCTGAATTTATTCAATGAACGTAAATTTATTCTTTCAAAACAATGAATCATCAACCTGTTCAAAAGATTGAGCTCGAAGCGTTCGACCATTCAACCGCGCTGAAAATGGCTACCAAAGTAATTGATTTGGCAAACGCGAGGAAGCAAACAATTGCAGTGGAAATTGCACGCCTTAATTTTCCTGTTTTTCTTTTTGTGGGGGATGGCCTTCCTGCCGACAAACTAAACTGGCTGCGGCGAAAAGCAAATATTGCCAAACACTTTGAAGAGAGTTCGCTGCGCGTGAAACACGATTTGATGAAGGGCAATATGAGCCTGGAAAAAACGTTTGCGCTGGGCGAAAAAGATTTTTTAGCGCGTGGAGGAGCCATTCCAATTTTTGTAAAGAATGCCGGAATGGTTGCCACCATCACTGTTTCAGGCCTGAGCGATGAGCAAGATCATCAGATTATACTCGAGGCATTGGAAGGGAGTTTTCATTACCGTACCTGTTAACAGGTGCATTCGTCTGTATCTTCACAAAAAAACATGAGCATCAACTGGATATTATTAATCATTGGCGGATTGTTTGAAACACTCTTCGCTGTAAGTCTTGGCAAGGCGCAGCAGGCGTCGGGCAAAGTAATGATGATGTGGCTGCTCGTATTTGCCGTTTCGGTTTCGGTAAGTATGTTTTTGTTGTTTAAAGCCATGGGTGGAGAACGCCCGATCGCTGTAGGTACTGCTTACGCCGTTTGGGGTGCAATAGGTGCTGTGGGAACGGTGGTAGCCGGAATACTTTTGTTTAAAGAGCCGGTAAGTTTTTGGAGAATCTTTTTTCTTTCTACATTAATTATTTCAGTGGTAGGCTTGCAAGTGGTGAGCACACACAAATAAGTTGTCTTCCAAGTTTATTCAATACAATCAAAACATCTTACGAGTATGCAAAAAGTATTGTCTTCTTTTTTAATGATGATGATCGTTGTTGGTGTATCGGCCCAGCATCCATCACAGAAATTCGAAAAAATAATCACACCTCAGTATCTGCAAACACATTTATCGGTTATCGCTTCCGATGAAATGGAAGGCCGCGAAACAGCAACCGAAGGACAACGGAAGGCCGCTGCTTACATTGTGGAGCAGTTTAAACGCATTGGCCTGAAACCCGGTAACGGCAACAGTTACGAGCAGTTTTTCCCGGTTTATCAGGACTCGCTTGTAAGTGCCTCTTTAAAAATATACAATCACAACTTTGCGCTGCCCACGCATTTTAACGTGCCTTCATCTATCCGAACCAATCAAAAACTGAAAATCAGTGAGTTGGTTTTTGCGGGATTCGGGTTAACAGATTCCGTGACCAACGACTTTGCGGGCCTCGATGTAAAAGATAAATGGGTTTTGTTTATTGAAGGCCGACAAAGAGATATATCCGACCCCACGATATACCGATGGTTTGGTCCGGCATCTACTTTTTCAAAGCTTGCGGCTATAAAAAAAGCCGGCGCCAGAGGCGCGCTTGTTATCACACGAAATTTGCCGGCTCAGTCTTTCAATAAAACGCCCATGTATGTGCACCAGTCCACAGATGATTTTGTGTACTTTCCCATTACCATGGAAGCTGCGGCCTCCCTACTCACCATTCCTGTAAATACTTTTAGCGATCTGCAATATATTCCCAGGAAGCGTTATACAACCGACCTTGCTGTTAGCATTGCAAAAACGAAACAAGTGCTCCAAAGTTCTAATGTAATTGGCGTTTTGGAGGGTGGAGCTAAGAAAGATGAGTATGTTGTACTTTCTGCACACTACGATCATTTAGGGAAACACAACGGGAAAATTTACTATGGCGCAGATGACGACGGATCGGGCACAACGGCTGTAATAGCGATGGCAGAAGCGTTTGCGGAAGCAGCGCGAAAGGGCAACAGGCCCGACAGGTCGATTATTTTTATCGCGGTTTCCGGCGAAGAAAAGGGCCTTTGGGGTTCCGAATATTATACTGCCAACCCCACCTGTTCTCTCGGAAAAACTTCTGCCAATTTAAATATTGATATGGTGGGAAGAATAGATCCGGCTTACAAAGGCGATTCTTTAAATTATGTGTATGTGATAGGCGACGACAAACTGAGCAGTGATTTGCGTCCGTTAACCGACAGCATAAAAAATGTGGTAGCGATGGAAGTAGATCGCCGGTTTAATGATGTGAACGACCCCAACCGGTTTTATTTCCGCAGCGACCATTACAACTTTGCAAAGAACGGCGTTCCCGTAATTTTTTATTTCAACGGAACGCATCCCGACTACCATAAACCTTCCGACACAGTTGAAAAAATACAGTTTGAACTGATGGCAAAGCGGGTGCGCATGGTGTTTTTAACCGCATGGGCCATCGCTAACAGAGGAACTATGCTAATACGCGATATTCCGCTTCAACCATTGCAACGCTGATTTATGGCACCAATCATGCAAAAAGGTCACGGATGTTAGAATAAATGGCGAATCGGACTCAAGAAAAAATGTATAGAAAATCCTTTCTGCTCCTGCTGATCTTTGTCGTTGGCGGACTGGCGGCATGTGCACAAAACACTGACAGCGATTCTGTTCCCAAAAAGAAGAAAAACATCTTCCGGACGTTGAAGCAAGCGCTTTACAAAGACCCTGAAGAGAACGATTTAATAGTGGAAAACGATTTGGTAAAAGGCGATGCCTTGTTTAACCGCTACAGGAATCGCACCATACGCCACATCTATCTCGACCAACGCCCTTTTGGAATTTCGCTTGGCGACAGCTCAAAAAGGGTGAACAACTTTTTCATCCGGCTGGGAAAGAAACTTCATCGCAATACCCGCGAAGGTGTAATCCGCAACAATTTGTTTTTTAGGGAGCATGACAAACTAAACCCTTATCTGCTTGCCGACAACGAACGCTTTCTGCGCGATCTTCCTTATTTGCAGGATGCAGAAATTGTGGTGAAAGCCGTTAGTAAAAGCGCCGTAGACGTATATATAATTACAAAGGATGTTTTTAGTTTAGGGTTCGACGGCAGCATTGCAAACAAAAACCGTTTTGAAATGAGCGCCATTGAGCAAAACCTGGGCGGCAGCGGTAATATGGCCGAGGCAGGGTTTTATTACGATGCGGAGCGGGCACGTCAGTTTGGTTATAAGGCAAGCTATCTGCAGCGAAACATAAAAGGCAGTTTTGTAAATGTGTTTGGCGGATTCAATAACTATCGGCCTTCTGTAAGCAACGGCAACAACGAGGAGCAGATTGTTTATGCCGGAGCCGAAAAGCCACTCGTTTCAACCTTCGATAAATGGACCTACTCTTTTCTGTTCGAGTATCAGCATAATAAAAACAACTACTCGCCCGACTCGCTTTTTAATTCCGATTTAAAATATCAAAGTCATTTATGGGAAGCGTGGGGCGGCCGTTTGCTTGGCATCAAAAATCCGCTGGTAGAGGAAGACGACCGCTGGCGCGGATTCATCGGCATGCGTGTAATGCAGCAAACATTTAATAAAGTGCCCGACAAATATCAAAACATTTATTACTACCGGTACACAGACCTGAAAGCTGCGCTGGTGAGCCTCTCTGTGTTTAAACAAACCTACTTCCGTACAAAATATATTTATGGTTTTGGAAGAAATGAAGATGTGCCGGAAGGTTTCGATTTCAGCATCGTTGCAGGTTATACGAGCAAACACAATGTTGACCGTTCGTATTTTGGGGCCGACTTCAGAAGAAGCTATTTTTCAAAAAAGAACAATTATTTCGACTTAACGGCACGCTACGGAACATTTTTAAATGGCAACCGGTTTGAGGACATCAGCGCCCTCTTCAACCTTCACTATATCACTCGTTTGAGGCGGCTCAGTTCGGGCTGGCAGCAGCGCTGGTTTTACACCGCATCTTTTGCCCGCACTTTTCGCGACTACCTGAACGATCCGCTTTTCCTAGAAAGCGAGTATGGAATTCCAACACTCACTAACGGCGATGTGGAGGCCGATACGCGCGCTACCATAAAAGCAGAAACCATCTTTTTTAATAACAAATGGAACGTTACAGGCTTTAAAATTGCACCACTGTTGGGAGCTTCTGCCACGCTTCTGAAACCTGTAGACAAAGAAATGCTAACAACAGATATGTTCTCGGTGGTGAGCGCGGGTGTGAGGGTGCGGAACGAAAGTTTAATTTTTGGAACCATTGAAGCGCGGGCAAACTTTTTTCCAAGAACAAATAACGGGCAATCTAATTTTGGATTCAGCGTTCAAACAAACCTTCAGTTTAAATACAACAATGCCTACGTTCGAAAACCCGATTTTATAAAAATGAATTAAAGCACAAACTATGAAAAAAACATTCTTTCGCCTGTTCCTTCCGCTCGTTGTTTTATTCGCAGCCTGCGATGTGAGCAACATCGGCAACTATATTTTAAATCAGTATGATGCGGCGGCCGCCATAAGGCAGTTGCTGCAAATTGGAACAGCTTCAGGCGCAGACAAATCTTTGTTTACACGCGACAACATTGTAAAGGCAGTGCTCCCCGAAAAGGTGGCGACTGCGCTGAACACCATACAGCAGCTTGGGCTTTCTTCGGAAGTGGACAGGTTTATGAACACGCTTGGTGCAGCGGCGGAAAGTTCCGCGGAAAAATCGATTCCCGTATTTGAACAAGCAATTAAGAACATGAGTTTTTCCGATGCGGTTGCCATTGTAAAGGGAAACAATACGGCGGCAACAGATTATCTGCGCGGGCGCTCGGGCGATAGCCTGAGGCGGGCCATTACACCTGTAATGACACAGGCATTAAACGAATACAACTTGCTTAAACAATGGAATGCGCTCACACAACCATTGCAGCGTATTGTTGGCAATAAGGTGAACCTCGATTTATCGAACATGCTTGCAGGTGTGATTACGGAAATTATGTTTAAAAAAATGGAGGAAAAAGAAAAGCAAATCCGCACAGAAATTTCTGCACGCACAACGCCTTTGTTGCAACGGGTGTTTGGTGCGGTCGATCTTACACGGAAGCAGTAAAAAAAACGGGCGGCATCTTCAAATGCCGCCCGTTTTTAAATGATAATTAAAAGGCTTTTAAAGGTCTTTCAACAAAATGATATAGGTTGGGAAGTGATCGCTGTAACCGCCGCGATACTCATTAAAATTCCAGGTACGCATCGGATAACCCTTGTAACGTCCGAGGTTTTCCTTCATATATTCTTTTGCGAAAATTTTAGCCGTGTAAAAATACCATCCGTTTTGTTTTTGATTCAGCCATGGATAGCTGATGATAATCTGATCGAAGAGATTCCAGGAGTCTTGGTAGGCAAGAGTCCCAATTCCGTCGTTATAATAATCAACCCAGGGATTGAATAAGCCGCCGGGCTTCACCTGCGATTTTTTGCCTTTTGTTTCCAACACTTTGGTTACGCTCGGACTAATCGGATCATCGTTTAAATCGCCCATAATCACTGCTTTCACATCACCATCGGCCGCCTTCAGCGAATCGAGGTGGTTCTTTACAACCATTGCTGCGGCTGCTCTTGCGGGTGCGCTTCTTTCTTCACCACCACTTCGGCTCGGCCAGTGGTTTACATATACATGAATCGTCTCGCCTAAAAATTTGCCTTTTACCCAAAGCACATCGCGTGTATAATACGCACTTTTGGAACCGCCGGGAAGTTGTACAAACAGCGGCCGGCTTTCTTCAGGAACAAAATATTTCGGATTGTAATACATGGCTACATCAACGCCCCTTGCATCTTTCGAATCGTAGTGTACAAACTGATAATTCCGCTTCCTGATCAGCTCATGGTTAGCCAGATCGATTAACACATTTTTATTTTCAATTTCTGCTACGCCTAAAATCGCCGGACCGTCGGGGGTTAAGTCCGTTCCAATCTGCGAAATCACTGTGGCAAGCTTTCCAATCTTATCCCAATAAATAGCTCCATTATAACCCTTTTCGCCGCCGGGAGTAAATTCCTGATCCATCACCCCATAATCATCAATCGTATCGAAAAGGTTTTCGAGGTTATAAAAAGCAATGATGGAGATGGCTCGTTTCTTTGCACCGTTCTCCGACTGGGCGAAGGTGAGTATCCCAATAACCAGTACGCCAAACAGTAAAACAACTCTTTTCATTCTTTAAAATTAAAGTTTCAAAAGTAGGTATATAATAAAGCAACGGCTGCAATTACTTTATTAATTTTCTTATGCGGTATGATGAGTGTTAGTTAATTTATAAGTAGAAGGCAATACATTTGCAGATTCAAATTTTTGAGTATGCGAAAATTGCGATTGATTTTGTTATTCCTTTTGCCGGTTTCGTTGGCGATGGGGCAACATATAAAAAATGTAAAAGATACGCTTCCACGACGCGACACGATTATGGAAGAGTTGAAAGATCAGATGCTGGAAAGTCTTCCCACCATTTCTCTTGAAGACGACGACCTTTCCAACACCGGAGGTTCGGGCGTATCCTCTATTCTTACTGCTGGCCGTGATCCTTTTTATTCGGCTGCATCGTTTAACTGGAGCTCTGCGCGTTTTCGTGTAAGAGGCTACGATAACGATGCCCACGGCGTTTACATGAACGGCATCCCCATGGAAAATCTCGACAACGGATTTACACCTTACGGGCTTTGGGGCGGGTTAAATGATGTAATGCGGAATAAAGAACTGTCGCTCGGTTTAAGGCCGGCAACATTTACGTTCGGTGACATTGGCAGCAGTACCAACATCGACTCGAGATCCATCCGCCAACGTAAACAAACCTCGGTTGGCTATGCGCTTTCTAACAGAAATTATACGCACCGCGTGCATTTTACTCACAGCAGCGGAATGACGAAAGACGGATGGGCCTATACCATTTCCGGAAGCCGCCGTTGGGCAACCGAAGGCTATGTGCCCGGAACCTACTACGACGGATGGAGTTATTTTGCAGCCATCGATAAAAAGCTCGGTAAAAGGAACATGCTTTCTTTAACTGTGTTTGGAGCGCCAACAGAAAATGCGCGTCAAACCGGCTCAACGCTTGAAGCAATGGATTTGGCAGGCAGCCATTATTATAACCCGGCATGGGGATATCAGAAAGGGAAACAACGCAGTGCAAACGTTGCCAAGTCGCATCAGCCCTATTTTATTTTAACGCACGATCTTAAGTTGAATAACAATACTACGCTTGTATCCGCAATCGGATATTCTTTCGGTGAAAGAGCCACTTCGGCGCTTGACTGGTATAATGCTGCCGATCCGCGTCCGGATTATTACCGGTATTTGCCGAGCTATCAGCAAGATCCTTACTATTCCGAAGCAGTTAAAAATATGTATCAGCAAAACCCGGATCTTTTACAAATTCAATGGGATCAGTTGTATCAGGCAAATAAGTCAGTTGTATCAAGCGTGCAAAATGCAAACGGAATTCCGGGCAATACCGTTACCGGATATCGGTCGAGATATATTCTTCAGGACCGTGTGATAGCAACCGATCGTTTTAACTATAACTCTACCTTAAACACGCGCTTTGGAAATCACGTTGATTTCAGTGCGGGACTGGCCTATCAATATCAAAAAAATCATTACTTCAACAGAGTAAAAGATTTATTGGGCGGGGAGTTTTTTGTTGACATCAACCAGTTTGCAGAACGCGATTTTGCATACGATCCGAATGTTGTTCAGAACGACTTAAACAATCCGAATCGTATTTTGAAGCTTCGCGATCATTACGGCCACGATTATAACATCACCATCCACAAAGCATCCGCATGGGCACAGGCATCGTTTAAGTACGATAAAGTAGATTATTTTATTGCCGGTCAGCTTTCTCAAACCCGCTTCTGGCGCACCGGTAATGTAAGGAACGGGCTGTTCCCAAATAACTCTTTCGGAAAATCGGATGTAAACACTTTTACCAACTATGCTGTTAAAGGTGGAGTTACCTATAAGTTCGATGGCAGAAACTATATTTTCGCAAATGCTGCCTACTTAACCAAAGCGCCGTTTTTTGATAATGTTTATATAGCGCCACGGACACGCGATTTCATTCAAGCCAACACAAAAAGCGAAACCGTTATTTCAGGCGAAGGCGGTTTCATTCACAACTCACCCACGCTTAGGTACAGAATTTCGGGTTATTACACAATGATGAATGATGGAATGGATGTGATGAGTTTTTACCACGATGAAGTGAGAAACTTTGTAAACTATGCAATGAGTGGGATAGACAAGGTGCATTTTGGGGGAGAGTTTGGGGTGGAAGCAAAACTTATGGCAGGCTTAACAATGAATGCGGCAGCTTCGGTGGGTCGCTACTATTATTCCGGTCGTCAGAACGCCATCGTAACCGTAGACAATAATTCGAGCGTGCTGGACATTTCACGTGCAGAGCAAACTATTTATTCCGAGAACTTCTATGTTCCGTCAACACCGCAGGAAGCATATAGCTTAGGTATCACTTATCGTTCACCAAAGTATTGGTTCATCAGTTTAACCGGTAATTATTTCGACAAGATGTGGTTAAGCTTCAACCCGATCAGAAGAACGGTAGCTGCTGTTGATGGCATAGACAGAAAAACTGCTGACGGCGAAAAACTGTATCGCGAAATCATCGACCAAACACAATTTGATCCTCAGTTCACTCTTGATTTTTTTGGCGGATGGAGTTACAAACTGCAAAACAGAAAATACCACATGGGCAACAACGCATTTCTGGTGTTCAATGTGGGCATAAACAATATTTTGGATAATAAAGATATTGTGTCCGGTGGCTACGAACAGCTCCGGTTTGATTTTGCCGGAAGAAACGTAAACAAATTTCCACCTAAATTGTACTACGCATACGGCTTAAACTATTTCGCCAGCGTTACCTTAAGATTTTAAAATTTAAATATTAAAACAGTAATATGAAAAATAGAATATCGAAAATCCTGATGAGTGGCTTGCTTACCATGCTTGCTGCCACTTTTATTGTAGGTTGTCAGAGAACCTTCGACGAACCACCTACCACAACCGATCCGGGAGTGACGGCAAACATTACAATTAAAGACTTGAAAGCGCAGTCGAACGTAGGTGCCAGCGGTGCCATGACGAAGCTTACAGGCGGAAAAATTATTTCAGGTATTGTGGTGGGTAACGACAGATCGGGCAATATCTATAAAACGATTTACATTCAGGACGCTACCGGCGCCATTGCACTGGAGCTTGATGGATTGAGCCTTTTTAACCAGTTTCCTGTAGGAAGAGAAGTGTTTGTTTTACTCGACAGCCTTTATATCTACAATGAAACCGCTATGATTAAGCTGGGAGTAAGAAGCTTCTCCAATGGTTCGTATGCCATGGGCGGTATTCCTTCGCCTCTGATCGACAAATATGTAAAGAAAGGATCCCTCAACAATCCCGTTGTTCCGAAAGATGTTGAACTAAACGATTTGAACAACGACTATCAGAGTATGTTAATTCGCCTGAAAAATTTTGAAGTATCACCCGGCGATCAAAACAAAACATGGGCTGATACCTCCGCCAATAAAGCGACACAGAATATTAATATCCGAAACTGCGCCGGCAACACTACCATTATCCGTACAAGTGGATATGCAAATTTTGCAGGTGTAAAAGTTGCACAAGGCAATGGTGATGTTACGGCTATTTATACTGTTTATAACACAACAAAGCAGCTCATTATCCGCGATACAGCCGACGTACAGTTTAACGGACCGCGCTGCGGATCGAATGTGCAGATTGTTTCTATTAAAGATGTAAGAGCCTATTTCGCTGCCGGCGGCAATATTCCCGCAAACACCGGTATTGAAGGTGTTATCGTATCTAATCGCAACAACGAAGCGGCAGGTAACTACCGGATACAGGATGCAAACGGATATGGCATTCAAATCCGGTTTAAAACCGCATCTAATCCGCTTGCTGATGCAGGCGACAAATACGTAGTAAACGTAAGCGGCTTAAAGGTTGAAGACTATCAGGGCGACCTGCAAATCAACAACGTTGAAACAGCATCTAAAACAGGTACCGGTACCGTAACGCCACGTGCTACTACCGTTGCAGACATTGCTACCAATCTTTCTTCTTCCGCTACTGATAACTGGAGCAGCACGGTTGTTAAACTTTCCAATGTAAATATTACTGAAACCGGAACCAATTCTGCAGGTACAAACTACGCTATTGTTGATGGTACAGGAAGCATTATTTCTTTTGTGAGAAGCACACTTGGTTACGCAATGCCAACATTTGCAACCTCGGTTGTAGGCTATGTTTCTTTATATAATGGTACACCACAGTTAACAATCCGTTCTGCTGCTGATGTAGTGGGCGGTACCGTGCCTACACCAACTGTAACCACTGCAGCAGTTACCAATGTTACCGCAACCGGCGCAACAAGCGGAGGTGACGTAACAGCGGCGGGCACTTCTACAGTTACTGCCCGCGGCATTGTATGGAGCACATCGCCCAACCCCACAACAGCAGTTACCACAAAAACTACTGATGGTTCAGGAACCGGTGCATTTACCAGCACCATTACCGGACTTGCCGCAGCCACCACATATTATGTTAGAGCTTATGCTACCAACAGCAGTGGAACAGCTTATGGCGATCAAAAAACCTTTACTACTCCGAATCCGGGAGGACTAAATATTACGGTTGAAGATTTTGAAGCCGGAACAAAAACAGCCTGGGCTTCCGGATCAACAACGCTTACAACCGGTAGCTGGTTCTTCAGCGATGCCCTTACAGGAAGTGATGCAAGTGACATAAAAACCGGAAATAAAGCCGCGAGAGTTAGAGGACAAGGTACAAACGGTTACATTGAAACTGAATTTACTATTAAAGGACTTAAGAAAGTTACTTTAAATGCAGCGCAGACAAACTTTAGCGAACCCGCGGGAACACCTGCGTTCGAACTTCAGGTTTCTGTTGACGGCGGCGCTTGGACAAAAGTGGGGAACACCCAAAATCCTGCAAAAGGCGCGTTCGGAACCGCACCATACGAATTCGATGTTAATGCCGGTGATAATGCGAATGTAAAAGTGAGAATATTGAATACATCTCCTATGGGTTCTGCAAATCAAATCCGGATAAATATAGATGATGTGAAATTCTATCACAAATAACCTTAGGCGTATTCTTAGAAAGGAGGCTGATTCGTAAAGGATCAGCCTCCTTTTTTTGCGCAGATCGTGCGTCTGTTTTCTATCTGATGGATTACGATTTTTCCTCTTTATCAATAATATCGATCTGTTGCAAGTTGCGATGCGCCGGCGCAGTAATGATTTCGCCCGCGGCATTATACCGTGCGCCATGACAAGGGCAATCCCACGATTGCTCGCTGTTGTTCCAACTTACAGTACATTTCGCATGGGTGCAAACCGGCGATACGGCGTGCAAACCACCCCTCTCATCTTTATACAACCCCACGGTATCGCCATGATAGTTTACCACCTTCGCTTCTCCATGCGCTAGCGATGAAAGAGATTCCATCTCGCTCAGGTTCATTCTTCCCGCAACAAGCTCTTTAACAACATCGGCATTCTCTTTTACAAAGTTGCTGAAACCCGCTACCGGACTTACTCTTGCGGGATCGAACAGGTCGCGGTATTCGTTGCTGCCTCTCAAAATCAGATCGCTGATTACCATAGCTGCGCCTGAGCCAAGCGTAATACCATTGCCGGAGTAACCGGTTGCCACATACGCATTTTCAGTGCCGGGAAGAACCCCTATGTAGGGGAGCCCGTCCGTATTTTCGAAGAACTGTGAAGACCACCTATACATAATTTTTTCGATATTGAAATTTGTATGCAGATAAGCCTCCAAACTGCGGAATCTGTTTTCTGTGTTAGGCTCATGCCCTGTTTTGTGATCTTCGCCGCCGGCAATCAGGAAAAGTTCACCGTTCACTTCTTGTGTCCGGAAGTAATGATAGGGGTCCTGCATGTCGTACACCAAATCGGCCGGATAGCTATTCCCTTTCAGTTTAACGGCCATTGCGTAACTGCGGTAGGGTGCACATCTAAAATGCAGTAGGTTTATCTGAAGCGGAATATGTGTTGCATATACAACAGACCGACAAACAAAATTACCTGCCGTTGTTTCCACAATCTTTTTCCCCTCTTGATCGCTGCTGTTTAGTACCCGGCAATCGTGTAAAATAATCCCGCCTGCCTGCTCGAATGCTTTCGCCAAACCATAAATGTATTTTGTTGCGTGGATGCTCCCTTGGTGGCTGAACAGCGCGGCTTTCGTGTGGGCGAGCGGGATCGGAAGATCTTTGGTGTAGGCAGCCGACATACCCACTTTCTGAAAAGAGGAAACGATTTTTTCCAGTTCTTTTTCCTGTTCATCGTTTTCAGCAAAAAGATAGGCTTGCTGCCTTTTAAAGTCGCAATCTATATCATGTTGTATAACATTTTTCTCTATAAGGCTAATGCAGTTTCTCGCGAAATCCGCTAAGAGACTGGCAGCGTTGAAGCCAAAATCTTTTTCGATTTGATAGTAGGGCGATTCGAGTAAGGTGTTCAAGTGGGCGGTGGTGCCGGAAGTGGTTCCAAAGCCTATCGTTTTCGCTTCGGCAAGCAGGCATTTTTTACCCTGAGTTTGCAATAAAAGCGCGGTCGTTAATCCGGTTATGCCGCCACCGGCAATAACAACATCGAATTCTGTTGCGCCGTGGCGCTCGTTTGTTGGAAGGTAAGGAGGCATAAACGCCTGCCAGATACTTTCATTTCTGCCATCTCTTTGCATTTGAATTGTTTTACCAAATGCAATAAAAACAATGCCTTTTATGAAGTTCTCGAAAAATACTGCCCGGCAGAATTATCGAATCAATACAACTGTGCCTTTTTTTACAACCGGCCGGTTCAAATAATCGATGCCTGAGGCCATGAATACGTAGGTTCCTGAAGGTTGCCTTGCGCCATTAACGGTGCCGTCCCAGCCCTTTGATGCATCGGATGTGCTGAATATTTGTTGCCCCCAGCGGTTAAACACTTTAAAGTATTCGAATATTTTTATGCCTACCGGAATCGCTTTCAGTACATCATTGCGGCCGTCGCTGTTTGGCGTAAAGCCGGTTGGGATAAAGATATCCGGCTGCGTTTTAAAAATTTTCACCGTAATCGTATCAAATCCTACACATCCGGCTGCGTCGGTTACTTTTAGCAGATATCGGATCGAGTCGCCGGCGATGGCACCGCCTAAAGTGGCGACGGGATTAGCGATGGTATTGTTGTTTAGTCCAACTGCGGGCGTCCACAGGTAAGCCGCACCGCCGGAGCCGTTCAGTTGAAGCGGTTGAAAAGCTACGACAGATGTATCGTTGCCTGCAAAGGCCGGCACTTTTTCTCTCACTACAAGCAAGAGGCTGTCTGCCCAGGGTTTGGGGCAGCCGAGTGTGTCGAAAGCAGTAAGTACGTAAACTGTTGTGGCAAGTGGTTTTGCCGTTGGTTGCAGTGAGTGGAAATTGCTTAAAGTAGTTACCGGGTTCCACGCGAAACTGCTCCCAACAACAGAGCCCTTCAGAATGATTGAGTCGCCATGGCAAAGCGTATCGGCAGGCGCAATGGAAGCAGCAGGATAGGGCACCACCCTTACGTGAATCGAATCCTTGTCCTGACATTTCCCGAGGTTGGCTGTAACAATATACTGCGTGTTCGTAAGCGGAGCTGCCTTCGGATTTTTTACAGAAGGCTCGCTCAGCGCTGCCGGCGGTGTCCAGATGTATTGCAGCGCATGGCTTTCAGGGCGCAGCTGGATGCTGTCCGTTTTACAAATCACAGTGTCTTTCGGAAATACATTCACCGAGATGAAATCGAGTACATTTATTTGAAGCGATTCTTTTCTGCTGCACAGACCTTCGGTTACTTCAATTTGATAAACGATGGTGTCTTTCGGCCATACCATTACGTTGGGCGAATTGGTTTTACTGATGTTCACTGCGGGCGTCCATTTTATGGATGCGGCAGGCGAAATACCGACACTGATGGGAAGTGTGTCGATGGAACAAATCAGTGTATCGGTAAACGGCAGTTGTAAAAGCGGCTTGTCGTTCGCGGCTACTTTTTTTACAAGGGTGTCTTTACATCCTTTACTGCTTTCCACAATCAGCCTTACATCATAGCTGCCGCTTTTCGGGTATTTGTAAGACGGATTTCTGAGTACAGAAACGTCGCCATTAGTGTCAGGATCACCAAAATCCCAACTCCATTTGTTCACCACTCCGTATGTTGCTGTCGTCTGATCATTAAAAACGAAGGGAGACTGATAGCAACTTCCAACCACGCTGAACTGAGGCGTAAAACCCGGGAAGACGTGCCAATAGCCCGAGTCTTTGCTTTCGCATCCACCCGTCGCAAAAACCGACAGCCGCACTTTAAAAATTCCGGTATCGCTGAATGTGTGTACCGGATTGGCAAGTGTGGAGGTGTTATTGATGCCGGAAGCCGGATCGCCGAAGTTCCACAGATAGCCGGTAATAGCTCCGGAAGTAGAAAGATTTTTGAAAGTTGTTTTAAAGTCATTGCATTCGTAATTAGCAAGATTCACTTTTGCTGCCGCAAGATCACAAGCTTCTATGGAGAGGATAAAATCTTTTCTATGTTGATTGATGAGGACACCCTGGCGCCATTCATTTGCCACCACACAAACCACATAATTTCCGGAAGAAGTGGGTGCCGTTCCGGAGATAATGCCGGTTTTTGGATTGATGGTAACGCCTGAACCGAGCGGCTGATGCCCATCGTAAGGCAACACATAACTGAGTATTTGAAAGCCGAGCACTGGTGGAGGGAAAGGATTTGCATTGGTGTTATCGCCGCCCACTCCGTCATAGGCATGTGCAAACTCATAACTAAGCGAATCTCCGTCCGGATCCACCGCACTAAAATCGAGACTAAATCCATTTTGCCGGCAGATGATGGCGGTGTCTCGGATAACAAACTGTGCGCTGGAGTTTGCGCCGGTTGCAATCTGATTCGTTCCCGGGATTTCTGTGGTGAAAGTTGCGCCGACAAAGGATCCGGAAACATTTTTTAGCGTAGTTCGCGTATATCGGATCCACGACAAAATATAGCCGTCGGCATTATCGGGTAATTCAATCGATCCTTTAAAGTTCCCGAGCTGATAGCACACTTCCGGAGCGCCCACGAGACAGGGATTGGCGCCGGGCGTGTTTGATATGGTAGGTAGATTGCCGGTCCAGTTTCTTGCGAGCTGAACGGTTGCAACCCGTGTCAGTGTTCGTTTATTATAAATGCCAATATTCACAGTTTCGGATTCGAGGTCCTGACCATGCGAATGGCATTCTCTGAACAGCCGGAGGTTAATCTGGTAAACTTTTGTGCCCGGAATAGACCCCGGTCCGATATAGGTATAAATCAATTCGCCACCGGCAATATGTGTTGCAAAGCTGTTGAAGGCTGAGCAAATAAAGGCTGCAAACAACATCCACTTTTTCATGCTTCCGTACTAAAGTTTAAAGAAACTAAAAATGTTTCATCCCCTCTAATCTTTTCCACCAATGGCAGATAGAAATCTACCGATGAGACTTGCTACTTTTTCGGGCTGCTCCAACATACCCATGTGCCCTGTGTTCTCGAGTATGTGAAAGTGACATTCTTTTGGCAACGCTGCCTGCGCACTTACATCATCAAGCGGTGCGGCAGCATCATCTGTTCCTGCAATCATCATCACCGGTACGGTGGTCTGCTTTAACACATTCGTTCTGTCGGGTCGCGCCATCATAGCCTGATAATATTGAATCAATGCTTCGCCTGTAAACTGGTTGCCCGCTTCAATCAGATCTGAAACGAGCTCGGGATTATTCTGTTTTGACTGGGCGGAAAACAAATTGGGAATACTCGTTTTCAGGAATGCAGAGGCACCGTTTTGCCTAATAAAGTGAATGCCCTTTTTACGGGTGTCGATTTTTTCTTGGCTGTCGGCAAAAGCTGTGGAATGCAGCCAGCCGAAGGCTTTCAGCCGTTCCGGATACTTTTCTGCATAGGCCAGGGTTATATAGCCGCCCATGCTGTGCCCAATCATGCTGACGTTGTAAAGCCCTTCCTTTAAAACAATCCGGTGCACGATTTCTGCAAAGGTTTCAATAGTAACGTTGGGTTGCTTTAAAACGGGTGACTGACCGGAGCCCGGAAGGTCGGGTAGTATAAGCCGGTAAGTTTTTTCCAGTTCAGCTATTTGGTTGCGGAAGATGTTACGGTCTTCGCCAAAGCCATGTAACAGTACTACGGGCTCACCACCTCCCAGATCCGAATAGAAAACCGGTGCATCGTAAAACTGAATTTCTTTTATCATTTATTTCTTTTTTCAGCACTTAACCGAAATGTTTTTATTGCGAGTAATGCAACAACCGGCAGCAATGCAATGTTCAGCTCTTGCGGTATCCATAACCATGCAATAATGGTGGCAACATGCAGGAAAGAAGCAAGCAAAAAATATTTCTGAACAAAACGGTTGGGCCGCCAAACAAAAATGGCAGCAAAGAAGTGCGTTGGCAATGCCCAAAGAAGGTTATAGTTGTTGGCGCAAAGGGTATGACTGGTACCGAACCACATAAACAATAAAAAGAGGCCTAATAATCCCACCAGATAAAAAAGTAGTGAGTCGAGTAGTTTGCTGATCGTAACAACCACCGGATTTTTTACAAAACCCATTGCCATCAAAACAACAGCAAGTGCAGAAAGAATCAGGAAAGGCAACCAAAGCGGTGTTTTTTGGTAATGAGCTGTAACGGGTAGAATGGTTTCTTTTTTTGAAACAAAGTTTACGGAGCTGTCGGCACCTTTCAGCAAGTAGTCGGGCAAAAACATGGCGGTGAGGTCGTTGGCTTTCTGGTCCATTCCGCTGCCAAGCAATAAATCGATTCCAAATTTTTCCCAGGCTTTTCCGCCGGCGTTCAGGTATTCGTGAATGAGGTTACGGTAGGTGGTATGGTTGTTAACGATGTTGGGATGAACCGTAAATGGCGTATACGTAAGCAGCAAATCTCTTACGCGGCTGGTGCAGTTATCTTTCAAAAAGTCGTATCTGTAATATTTGTTGCTGCCCTGCAAATTGTTTTTTACCGCGTTATACAACTGTATTTTCTCTTTACAGTTTAGGTTTAATTCCTGTTCAATTATTGGGCGTTCTTCGTAGTAATATGACTGAAGAAATTGATCGGGTTTTTCCACTGATAAAAAATAGTCAAGGTTACCGCGAACAAATTTTGTGTAGAAGTCTGGGTCGCCAAAATCGAACGTTCCCCAGTTGAAGATGTTGTCTACACCGGCAGCACTGTCTGTGATGCGCAAAGCTGTATGTCCGAAAGTGGAATAGAGTTCATTGCCGGGCGCGCAGGTAATTAGGCTGACTTTGATGCCGCATTCGGGCTGTGAGAACCCGGTGTTTGTAAACGTAAAGCAGTTGAGGAGCAGTATGAACAAAAAAAGATTTTTCATGTAAAAGTTTTTAAGAGTCCGGCCGCATCTCACTTTGGTTCCGCTATGATTCATTTTCCTTTTTCAATGTTTGATTTCCGGTGTTGTAAATGTATATCGAAGCGGTTAAAAAAGTCAGGCCTATTCCTCCTTGCACATCGATTGTGGTGATAAGCGCGCTGCTCAGTTTGTTTTCTTTGCAGAAGGTGAGCAGACTTTTCAACTGTTCGGCTTTTTCGAAGTATCTGTAGCTCCACTTTATTTCAACACCCCATTGTGGTTTAAATTTTTTGCTGTCCAACAGCACCAAATCCACTTCACCTTCTTTTCTCCCCTCCTTCCACCGGCGTTACGTAACATTACAAAATTGTAAGCTTAAACAGTGAAATCGAAAATATCCCGCTTATTGTTTCGTCAACAATTGCATGATCAATTAATTTCAGGTAAAAAATAAATTGAATTTAATTCCGGTTTAATAAATGGCTCGCGCAATACAACTAATTTCACGCGCAAATTTTTAATAAACACTGATGAACAAATTATACTTCCTCATCGTGCTACTTTCATTTTCGTTTTTGAGCCGTGCGCAAATAACTACTTCCTCACCTCAACGTAGCTGTGCTACAATAGAAGTGTTGAAAGAAAAAATGAAAGACGATGGCTTCAGAACCCGCTTTCAGGCCAATCAAAATAAACTGCATCTGAATGTAGAGGCGTCGGCAAAATCTTCGTCCGTACAACAAACCATCGACACCATTCCGGTGGTAGTACACATTATTCTTGCCAATCCGGCAATGGTAACCGATGCTATCTGCCAGTCGCAAATTGATGTGCTGAACGACGATTTTAAAGGATTAAATGCTGATTCGAGCCGCATTCCTGCTGCTTTTAAGTCGCTTTTCGGGAAAGGAAATCTTCACTTTGCGTTGGCTAAAACCGATCCCGACGGTCTGCCCACTAATGGCATTGTTAGAAAAAGCAGCAACCAAAATTTTTCTGTGAGCACAGAAGCAAACGCAAAATACAGCAATCGTGGTGGGCTGGATGGATGGGATCCTGAGCGGTATTTTAATGTGTGGGTAGTAAAATTCAACGATGGGACACTTGGCATCTCGGTATTCCCCGGCGATCCTTCTCCACTGGCAGAACACGGTTATCTGTGCGACTATCGCTGTTGGGGAAAAAATACATCCTACGGTTTTCCGGAGTATAATCTTGGACGCACCGCCACGCATGAAATCGGCCACTTTTTTAACCTCTTTCACATTTGGGGCGATGACAACGGAAGCTGCGCCGGCAGTGACTTCTACGGCACCACTCTTTGGGATGATACGCCAAATCAGTCTGATGCTACCTACGGAAATCCCGACACTTTTGGCGTAGGAAAAGTTGTATTCGATAATTGCAGTAAAACCGGTGCAGGTATCATGTACCAGAATTATATGGATTATTCTTCCGACAGTGCACTTGTTATGTTTACAAAAGGTCAGTGGAAGCGCATCAACCAAGCATTAACCGGCTCGCCCGACAGAGTGAATCTTGTAAAAAGTACTACCTATAATCCACCGCCGTCTTTCAGCTTCAATGCCGGCATCCCCTCAGTTAAAAACAACGGCCAGTATTTGAACAGCAGCAATATAGTAAATGTATGCGGCAACAGTGATTTTGCGCCATCGGTTAAACTGATTAATTATGGAACCACGCCGCTTACTTCTGTAAACATTCATGCACTGGTAAATAACACGCCGGTGTTTCTAACAACCTGGACGGGTAATCTCCTTCAGTACGATTCTGTTTTTGTTCCCATAACCGGTTTAGTTCTTGTGGGAATTAATAATACCGTAAGCTTTTACACCGCGCTGCCGAACGGAAATGCTGACGGCTATACCGCTAACGACAGCAGTAAAGTTTTTCAGGTTGATGTTGATGCTACACCGTTTGCCTACCTGCCCGTGAGCAGTGGATTTGAAGTGATTTCAGGCGCCTTCCCACCCGCTGACTGGAGCATAAAAAATTCGGATAACAAAATTGGATGGACAAGGGCCACCAACGCAGGTAGAACCGGAACGTCGAGTGCGTTTATCAATTTATATGCATACAACAATAGTGAAGGGCAGGTAGATTATCTTAGTTTGCCTAAAGTAAATGCGTCTTTAGCATCGAACGACTCGCTGATTCTTACTTTTTTCTATGCTTACAGGCAGTACGCCAATGGCTATAACGATAAACTTGAGGTGGTAGTTTCTACCGATTGCGGCGATACCTGGACGGCCGTCTGGAGTAAGGCGGGTGCAGCATTGGCGACCGCTTCAGGTTATACAACATCAAGCTTTAAACCCACTGCAAACCAATGGTCGTTTGCTAAAATAATTCTGTCGCAGTACCTAGGGCAAGACGTAATTTTCGCATTTCGATCCACATCAGACTGGGGGCAGAATATCTATATCGATGACGTAAATCTTTCGTCCATAGCTAAAACCACCATGCCGGTTGAGCTGATTAGTTTTACGGGAAGCGTAGTTTCAAAGTCGCAGAATTTACTTTCCTGGACAACGGCCTCCGAAATAAATACCAATTATTTTTCCGTTGAAAGAAGCTCAGGCGGGGCAGACTTTTTAGCTATCGCAAAAGTGGCTGCAAAAGGAGAATCTGCAACGCATACAACATATAGTTACGTAGATGAAACTGCCGCCTTAACCGGCTATTATCGCCTCAACATGGTTGATAAGGACGGCAAGAACAAATACAGTAATGTTGTGGTGATAAAGAAGGAAGACGCCGTTTTCAATGCAGCTATTTTTCCTAATCCGGCGAAGGAAACGGTTACCGTTCGCTTCACTTCTTTACCGTTTTTAAAAACTTCCGTGCAAATTGCGGATATGCAAGGTCGCATCGTTTACAAAAGCTCAATGGAAACAAAAAGCAGTGCATCGAACATCCCGTTAGATATCGCTGCGCTTGCAAAAGGAATTTATATTATGAAACTTGAGGTGGGCGGTTTTTCCCAACAGTTTAAGTTGATAAAAGAGTAACCGGAACAAAATTCATTTTTGATAGCTCGGGATGATTTGAAAGAATCATCCCGTTTTTATTTCCTTCATCTTTAAAGAACAAATATTTTGCTGCGGGTATTCTATTCCACGTATATTTACCGTAAATATCCGGGAAAAGCCGATCCGCATTCACTGATCATTCTTCAGTTTAACGTTTCCGTTTCTTTCGATTTCTTAATCATAAAACCCAACATGCTGTTTGCCTTAAGTGGAGATAGCGATTTTTCTTTTTACCTGCTTTTTAAAACAACTGTAAATATGAAGAAACTACTGTTTTTAGTTTGCGCCTCTGCGCTATTTTTTGCCTGCGGCGAAAGTAAGCCGTCAGCAACCGCCGACTCAGGCGCTGCCACCATGTTTTATAACGGCGACATCATCACTATGGTGGGTGATGCACCACAATATGTGGAAGCGGTTATTGTAAAGAACGGTGAGATATTATTTGCCGGCACAGCGTCCGAGGCCGAAGCAATTGAAACGAATTTAGTGAAGGTTGATCTTAACGGAACAACTATGGTTCCGGGATTTATTGATGCACATGGCCACGCTTACAACGCAGGTATTCAGGCAGTTGCCGCCAACTTGTTACCGCCTCCCGACGGAAAAGGAAGCGATGTGAATTCAATTGTCGAAGTTTTGAAAGACTGGAAAGAGAATAACAAAAACGCGATAGAAAAGTATCACTGGATTTTGGGATTCGGTTATGATGATGGCCAATTGAAAGAGCAAGCCCCTCCAACTGCATCCGACTTGGATAAAGTTTCTACCGATATACCGGTTTTGATTATTCACCAGTCTGGGCACCTTGGCGTAATGAACCATAAGGCGCTTGAGCTGATTGGCTACAACGAGAATACGAAAGATCCGGTGGGTGGAGTAATTCGCCGCGTTGCAGGCTCAAATAAACCAAACGGCGTTTTGGAAGAGATGGCATTGTTCGGTCCTGTATTTTCTGTACTCGGTAAGCTCGATAAACAAGCGAATGAAAACATTGCGCTTGCGGGTGTAGATGCATACACGCGTTTCGGATATACTACATTACAGGAAGGAAGAGCCACAAAAGACGCGTGTGAAACATGGGAGAGTCTATCTAAACAAGGAAAACTTCAGGTGGATGTTGCCTGCTATCCCGACCTTCAGTCTCAACTTTCCTACATGCAATCCACAGGAGTGCAAAAGAATTACACTAACCACTTTCGTGTGGCAGGCGTAAAATTATCGCTCGATGGAAGCCCACAAGGAAGAACCGCCTGGCTTACACAGCCGTATCACAAAGTTGGCGAAGGACAGCAAAAAAACTATAAAGGCTACCCTGCAATCCCTGATGAATCTAATTTACAAAGCTTTGTTGATACAGCGTTTGCCAACAACTGGCAAATACTTGCACATTGCAATGGCGACGCTGCGGTTGACGCCTACATTCATGCAATTCGCACTGCAGTAAATCGGTATGGAAACGACGATCGCAGAAATGTAGCGATTCATGCGCAGACAGCCAGATTTGATCAACTCGATTCCTTTCAAACATTAAAAATCTTCCCTTCATTCTTTGGTATGCATACCTACTATTGGGGCGACTGGCACCGCGATGTAATCCTTGGAAAAGAAAGAGCGTATAAAATTTCGCCGGCCAATACTGCTTTGAAAAAAGGATTGAAATTTACACAGCACCATGATGCGCCGGTTGCATTGCCGAGCAGCGTAATGATTATGTACTCGGTAGTAAACAGAATCAGCAGAACAGGCGATGTAATCGGGCCTGAAGAGAAAATCAGTCCATACGACGCACTCCGGTCTATCACTTCATGGGCGGCATATCAATATTTTGAAGACGATAAAAAAGGTTCGATAGAAAAAGGCAAGCTTGCCGACTTTGCAATTCTCGATAAAAATCCACTAAAAATCGATCCTAAAGAAATCAAGAACATCCAAGTGCTTGAAACAATAAAAGAGGGAAAAACTATTTATAAAAAGAGCTGATAAAACCGACTGTCCGGTGGCAGCCATTATGCGCCGGACAGCTTTTTTTACCCAATAATCAAACATTCTGCTTTGAAGCAACTTTTAGCAACCATTGTGCTGGTGTTTACCACCGGCTATGCATTTTCGCAGCAAGATTCTTTACCTGCTGCAACAGACATCGATCCATCAAAACCTACAAATTTATATACGCAGGTAAATCTTGCACTAGAAAATCAATCAGGCAATGGCACGGATGTGTATGGGATACGTACCAACATTCAGTATGCGCCGAATGCCGATAACTTATTTGTAGTTGAAGTGCCGGTTTTATACAACAGCAACACAAGTTCTTTTGGCATCTCCGATCCGCGCGTTCGCTACTTCAAAGCGGTAAAAAGAAATATCAGTCCGCGATTCATTGCAATTGCGCCTTTTGCCGACGTGTCTATTCCGTTAGGATCGTATAAAAATGGCTTGGGAAGCAGCAGCTGGTCCGTCGCCGGCGGAGTGGTATTCGGCTATGTGGTGAGTAAAAAACTTGCATTATTCCCGGGCATCAGTTACGTACACATTACCGAGCAAGGCACTGACCTCATTCCTAAAGCAAATAAATTCAGTTCGAACGGTGTCGGCCTTCAGTTGAACGGCAGCTATTCTTTCAACAAGTCAACTTTCTTATTTGTAAACCCTACTCCAACATTTTTGAATGTAAAAGGAAATTGGAAGACTTACTGGAGCGGAGAGATGAACCTGAATAAGATCATTGTTCCAAACAAATTAAAAGTAAATGCTTATTGGTCGCCCAACTTTACAACCGAAGTGCATACCGTTAGGGTAGGGGGCACATTTTTCCTATAAAGCAGAACGCCTTATTTATAACAAATCCGGGATTTTCAGGAGTTGGAAATTAATCCTCCTCAGACGAAGTGTTTTCGTCGTTCTTGGGAAGTTTGCGCAGCTCGCCATTGTCATCAACAAAAAGGTTGTCATCTTCCGTTTCGTTCTCTGCGGCAGTGGCTTCAGCACTTTCAAAGTCTTTAAAATTGATGAGTGTTGGCGCTACTTTTTCTTCGCCAAGCACTTCTTTAATTTTGGGAAGATCGGCGGGTGAATTGATGCCAAAATAGTCCATGAAGTTTCTCGAAGTCACGTACAGCAACGGTTTTCCGGGGAGTTCCTCGTTGCGGCCCGTGATGACGATCAGCTCTTTTTCCAGCAGCTTTTGAACGCTATAGTCGCTGTTCACACCGCGGATAGATTCAATCTCGCCTTTGGTGATAGGTTGTTTGTATGCAATGATCGCGAGGGTTTCCAAAGCTGCATTGGAAAGCCGCTTTAAATATTTCTCTCCGTTTAATTGTACGATGGTAGAATGAAAGGTTTTCTTGGTGAGGAACTGCCATCCGCCACCGCTTTGCACAATTTGAAAGGGATAGAATTCGCTCTCGTATTTTTCGCGAATGCCGTCAATTGCGGACTGCACCTGAGCTTCAGAAACTCGTTCTTCCATAAAGCCAAATGCATTGTTGACGAGTTCAACAATTTCGCCAGCAGTCAATGGCTTGTCGCTGGCAAATATCAGCGCTTCTATGTGCGGAATAATTGCAGATATTTCCATCTTATCCTTGTAGTGCGGCTGCACCGCTTACAATTTCGGTTAACTCGGTGGTGATGGCCGCCTGACGCGCTCTGTTGTATGATATTTTAAGCGACTTTAAAAGCTCATTGGCATTTTCGGTGGCCTTATCCATTGCCGTCATTCTCGCTCCGTGTTCGCTTGCGTGCGCATCTAAAACTGCCTTATACAATTGCGTATTTAAAATTTTAGGCATCAGCTCTGCAATCAGCGTTTCTTTCGCCGGCTCAAAAATGAAATCGGCCTTTATACTGTTTTCTTTTTTTACAATTTTCGGGATGGGTAAAAATCTCTCTGCAACGAAACGCTGTGTTGCAGCATTTTTAAACTCGCTATAAATGATTTCAACTAAATCAAACTCATTGTTTTCAAAAGCCTTACGGGCAGCATCTGCGGCTTGTTGTACGTTGTCAAAGTTCAGATTCGTAAAAATGTCCCGGTATGTGTCAACCGTTTTATATCCGGCCCGGCCGAGTCCCTCCCAGCCTTTTTTTCCGATGTTCCAAACAGTAACATTGCCTTTATTAAACTGCGATTGGTAGTTGTCGGAAACAAGTTGCTTAGCTGTTTTAATAACGTTGGCATTGTAGGCGCCGGCAAGGCCGCGGTCGCTCGTAACCACTATCAAAAGCACTCTTTCCACAGGCCTTTCTTCAGCCAGTTTTATACTCATGTCGCCTTCCACATTGCTGATGATATTGGAAAGAACTTCCTGCAATTTTTGAGCGTAAGGACGCATTTGAATAATGGCATCCTGCGCACGCCGAAGCTTGGCAGCACTTACCATTTTCATCGCCTTTGTAATTTGTTGGGTGGACTGAACGGATTTAATACGGTTACGTACCTCTTTTAACTGACCGGCCATTGTATTATTTTTAAAAACTGCAAAAGCATCATCGATTTTTTGCAGCAATTATTTATTTAGGCCGCAAAAGTAGCTGAATGCCGCCTAATTTCCACGCTGCCAATAAATTTTAAGTATTGCAATGAAAGCGCCGCATCTTTTTTTATAATGGAAAGCTGCACAACCGCTTATTTTTGCACGGCTTAAATACATATTGAATGAATTTTAATCTTTCAGCAATCCCAGAAAGAACACAGCAGCCCCGCAGCTACGGCCTTACCATGGTAATGGATAAAGGGCTGAGCATTAATGAAGTGAGAAATTTTTTATCGGTGGCCCGGCCACATGTGGATATTGTGAAGCTTGGCTTCGGCACCTCTTTCGTTACACCTAACCTGCGCGAAAAAATTGAATTATATCTTCAGCACGATATGCCCGTTTACTTTGGCGGGACGCTGTTTGAGGCTTTTTTAGTTAGAAACCAGTTTGATGACTACATACAAATTTGTCGCGACTACAACATCCATTACATGGAAGTGAGCGACGGATCGATCATCATTCCTCACACAGAAAAATGCGGTTACATTGAGAAGCTTACCAAATATGGAACGGTGCTAAGCGAAGTGGGCAGTAAAGATGCTACCAACATTATGGCTCCTTATCAATGGATAGAGTTGATGAAAGCAGAACTTGCCGCAGGATCGTCCTACGTAATTGCCGAAGCGCGTGAAGCCGGAAACGTGGGTATTTACCGCGATAGCGGCGAAGTACGACAAGGGCTGGTTCAGGAAATTCTTACGCAGATTCCTCAGGAAAAAATTATTTGGGAAGCACCGCAGAAAGGGCAGCAGCTATACTTTTTAAAACTTCTTGGTTGTAATGTAAACCTCGGAAACATTGCACCCAACGAAGTGATTCCGCTGGAGGCAATGCGGATTGGACTAAGAGGCGATACATTTCATTTATATTTGAAAGATTAATTGCCGAAGCCTTAATCTTTTATTATGCAGGTGTATGGACTGATTGGTTTTCCGTTAGAACACTCGTTTTCGAAAGATTATTTTGAAAGAAAATTTTTGAATAGGAACATCAATGCCGTATTTAAAAACTTCCCCATCAGCCGGATTGAAGAATTGGAAATGGTGCTGGAAAAAAATCCGGCTTTAAGAGGACTTGCGATAACCATTCCACATAAAAAATCAGTTGTTGATTATTTGTATAAAGCGGACAGCGTGGTTACGGAAATTAATGCTTGTAACTGCATTCGTATATCGAATAATACACTCGAAGGATTCAATACAGATGTAACGGGATTTGAGAAATCGTTTGTAAAAAAACTTCAGCCCCATCATACAGCAGCACTTATACTCGGCACCGGCGGGGTTGCAGCAGCGGTGGCATACGTTTTAAGAAAACTCGGGTTGAGATACTTTTTTGTAAGTCGGCAAAAGCTTGCAAACTGTATTGCGTATACAGAAATAAGCGAGAAAATTATTGTCGATTTTCCGGTAATTATCAACTGTACACCCTTAGGTTCGATGCCCGATGTGCACCTTGCACCGCCTGTGCCTTACCACTTTCTGTCGACCAGAAATTATCTCTTCGATATGGTGTACAACCCAGGGCTTACCACTTTTATGGTGAGAGGAAAAGACAGAGGCGCCGAAACCTGTAACGGCTATGAAATGCTGGAAATACAAGCAGAAGAGAACTGGCGTATTTGGAATGAATAAAAAAAGCGGCTCATGGCCGCTTTAGTATTAAGGTTTTTTCACCGCACGCATTTTAGTTGACTTCGGTTTGTTGCTTTTATCAGGCTGGGCCTTTTTAGGGTAAACAATGTTGAGTTCTTCCATTATGTTTTGAGCATCTGCAAATTTATCAATGATAAAAAGAACATAGCGGATGTCGACCATAATGTTGCGGCAAATGGCAGCATCGTAATTAATATCGCTCATTGTTCCTTCCCACACCCTGTCGAAGTTGAGGCCAATCAGGTTTCCGTAGGCATCGAGCGCCGGGCTTCCTGAATTGCCGCCGGTAGTGTGGTTAGATGCAATGAAGCAAACAGGCTGTTTACCGTTTACCGCATATCTGCCAAAATCCTTTTTGTTATACAGGTCGATCAGCTTCTCCGGAAGGTCGAACTCATAATCGCCGGGAATGTATTTCTCCATTACGCCTTCAAGCGTTGTATAGTAACCGTATGAAACGCCATCAGCCGGGCGATAGGGCTTTACGTTTCCATAAGTTACCCGTAATGTGCTGTTGGCATCGGGATAAAAAGGTTTTTCTTTAAATACCTCAATCTGTGCCTGCATATATTTACGCTGAAGAATATTAATTTGGTTTTGAACGGTATTTATTTTGTTTCCTGCAGTTGCAAAATAGGTGGTTTGAATGGCCGCAAGTAACTGCGTGGCAGCATCTGCAGCGGTTTCTTCAATTACTTCTTTGTACGACTTATCGAGGAGGTGCATTACAGCCGCCGAATCAGCAAACACAGACTTTCGGTAAAGATTTGCGGCAAACTCCTGTACGCCAGCTGTTGCTCCATCCTTTACCGCCGGTGCAATATATTCGTCGGTTTGTTTAGTTAAATACATTTCCATCAACGCAGCAAACAAGTCTTGATCTACTTTGGCGTTATAGTCTTTAAACAACTTTTGCAGCGCCGCCCTAACCTTAACGAGTGTTTCGTTATAGCCTGTTTCGCCGTTGTTGTTATAGGCGCGTGTGAGGTTGTTTAAGTGTGTGGCGATAGTAAACAATTCAATTTTCGGAATAATTTCCTGATAGTAATCTCTTGCGAGGCCGAGCGGCTCCAGTTCCTTGTAGGCAGCATCAAGCTCATCAAGCAGTCCGCCGTATTTCTGTTTTAGAGATGGATTGGCGTTTAAGCGTGCAGTAAACTCGGCCTCATATCTTTTCTTTTTACCCACCGCATCGGATTTTTTTAGTCCTGCCACTTCGCCTTTCCATTTTTTATAAGCGTTTTGTATGCCGGCATATTTTGATGCGTATTGAATTTTGATGAGCTCGTTCTTCCGCATATAATCGTTGAGAATATTTAATGCTTTGTCGCGGATGGCAATTTTTGCCGGATCGTTTAGCACCATGATTTGGTTTACGGCATCGGAATACACGTACTCATTGGTGCGGCCGGGAAATCCGAACACCATGGTAAAATCGTTTTCCTCGATTCCGCTCAGCGAAATATTTAGCGCTCTTTTCGGACGATAGGGAACGTTTTCGGGCGAATAAGCTGCCGGCTTGTTGTTTACGTCGGCATAGATTCTGAAGAGCGAGAAGTCGCCTGTATGCCGTGGCCAAACCCAGTTATCGGTATCTTGCCCAAAATTTCCAATGGCGGCAGGCGGCGCTCCTACAAGTCTGACGTCTTTATAGGTTTCGGTAATAAACAAGTAATACTTATTCCCTTCGAAGAACGGGCGAACCAGTACATCCTGATATGATTCTTTTACCGCCGAAGCTTTCAACTGCATGAGATTTTTATCGATGGTAGATTGGCGGTCGGCTTCGCTTAAGGCGCTGTTGGTGTTTTTAAGCGCGAGTGCGGTAACATCTTCAATGCGGATGATAAACGTTGCTGTGAGCGCTTCGTTTTTTAGTTCCGAAGCGTGCGATTTTGCCCAAAACCCATCGCGGATATAATTGTTTTGGAGCGATGTATGCGATTGAATGGCGCTAAACCCACAATGGTGATTGGTTAAGATGAGGCCTTGCCTCGAGATTACTTCGGCCGTGCAAAACCCTCCAAAACTTACAATTGCATCCTTTAAACTGCTTTTATTGATGCTGTAGATATCAGACGCGCTTATCTTCATTCCCTTCTTCTTCATGTCCGCCTCGTTGATGGCTTCGAGTAGCTGCGGCAGCCACATTCCTTCTTCGGCAAATACTACAGATTTTCCAAAAAAAACGGTACAAAACAATACAAACGGAATAATCAATTTTCTCATAGCTCAAATTCTAAAGTTCGTGTAAATGTAGCCCTTTTACAAAGTCGGCTGCTATTGCTGATTATGGGTTGCTCTTTATCATTTTTAAATATTCAACCTGCTTGGCAAGTTCACCGCCCGTGTCGAAGCCGGCATTAATTTCTGCCTCTTTTCTGCTGATGATGTTCATGATCAGTACGTTCCTTACATAAAATACCAACTGCTCTTTATACGGCTCCGGAAGCTTTTCCACCGTCGACAAAATTGCATCGATACCTTCTTTAAATAAGGATAGGTTTTTCGTTGCGGAAAGGTATTGCGTAAGCGGGCTCAAAAACGCCAGCTTTTCGTCCGACAAAGGCATTTTGCTAAACACCGGAACCACCACTGCACCCACTGATTCGTCGTTTTCATTCACAAGAATGTTGATGACTGAGGTCAGCAGCTTTTTCTTGGGATTCGATACCAGGAATTCCTTCGCAATAGCCTTTGCAGCAGCCGGATCAACAAAGTACAACGCACTGAGTGCAGCGCCTGAAATGGAATAAGATGAATCTTTCGTTTTTTCTAAAAAGAAATCTTTGTACAGCACATTTTTTTGTGCGCCTAAATAGTCAACGGCATCTGCTTTCACCAGGTTACTCGAATCGTGTTTCGCCATCCACAATATCTTTTCCTGAAGCTTCGGATCATCTATCTCGTCTAAGCTGTTAATCGCAAAGAGCCGAAGCAGGAAGTATTTGTCGTTAAGTCCGGAAATGAGGAGCTCAACGGCGCCGTTTTCCTTAATGTTTTTCGCTGCAAACGCCAGCGCTTCCTTGCGTTCGTGATAGCTGGAAGAAAGCTGATATTGAGCATAATACTCCTTCATTGTTTTTGTTTGATTTCGGACGGCAAGTATGATGCGGTCCGGGTCGATGCTGACATATAAAGGCCTTTGTTCAGCGTTTACATAAAAAGTGTCGATGAGTTTTTGATTCATCACATCGAACAGCTTTTTCCCGGACGGTGTTACCACCTCAATCGACAGCGGGACGGTGAAGAGCTTTTTACTTTTTTGGGTTTGTGCAACAGTAATCATTACCTGCCTGGTAGTTGAATCGTATGAGGTGGATATTTTCAAAACCGGATGGCCGCTGCCATAATACCACTGATCAAAGAACCATTGGAAAGGCTTGTTGCAATTGGCCTCAAAAGCGGCTTTCAGCGTTTGTGCAGTGGCGGTTTTAAACTTGTTTTTGATGAGATAGTACTGAAGCGTTTTAAAAAAGATTTCGTCGCCAACATAGTTTCTCAGCATGTGGAGAATGCGTCCGCCTTTCTGATAGCTTACCACATCAAACATGTCTTCATTATTTTCCAGGTTATTACGCACCAGGTTTTTTTCGGAGGCGCCGGGCGAATTAAGGTAGGCATAGGTTGCTTCTTCCGCATGTGCGTCGGCCGCATCCTTACCATACTTGTACTCACGCCACAAGTATTCACCATAGTTTGCAAAGCTTTCGTTCACCGTTAGGTTGTTCCAGTTTTCAGCGGTAACCAAATCACCAAACCAATGATGAAACAATTCGTGCGAAACAACATCCTCCCATTTGTTTTCGTCGAGCAGTTCTCTTGCATCCTGCTGCGCGGCGGAACTATGTAGCGTAGCGGTGGTGTTTTCCATTGCACCGCTAACATAATCCTGTCCGGTAATTTGCGCGTACTTGTTCCAAACAAAGTCTACGCCCAATAGCCTGCTGTAAAACGCCATCATTTCCGGCGTGTTGCCAAATATCTTTCTTGCAACAGACTTAAATTCGGGCTCAACATAATAACTGACTTCTTTTCCTTTAAAGCTATCTTTTACAATTGCGTAATCGCCAACGCCCATAAAGAAAAGATAGGGCGCATGCGGAAGATCCATCTTCCAGGTATCGGTTCTGGTTCCATCCGCGTTTTTTACAGAAGAAATGAGCTTGCCGTTGCTGAGCGACACATATTCAGACGGCACCGTCATGCTGAGTTGCTGGGTGGTTTTTTGGCTCGGACGATCGATGGTAGGAATCCATACGGAGGTTGCTTCGGTTTCGCCCTGCGTCCAAATTTGAACCGGCTTCGAGGAATCTCTTCCATCCGGATTAATAAAGTATAGCCCCTTTGCATCGGTGATGGCAGCGCTTCCTTTCGCCTTTAAATCGTTCGGCCGCGCAGTGTATTCAATATAAACCGTGTAGGGTACATCTTTCTTAAATTTTTTTCCCAATCCGATGCGCAGGTTCAGGCTGTCGGCATAATTATATTTCAACGGATTTTGTTTGGATTTATCTATCAGCATCACTTTATGAATAAGCATTCCCTTTGCGTCTAATCGAAGTGAATCGGTTGCTGCTACTGCCGGTTTTACAGTGAGCCATACCTTACCGTGCAGACGGCTTTTGCTGTAGTCGAATTTTACTTCTGCACGCGTATGCGACAAATTATTGAGCTCGCTTTCTATCCTTAGCACATGCTCCTGCGCATTACTAAATTGCATAAGGATGGAGAATGCCATCACAAACAACAAACGATTCATGTTGAAAAATATTTGGATAAATATAGCATCATGCAGATGGTTTCACTCTTCTTTTTTACCATCGGTTATTTCGTAAACCAGTTTTTAAAATACGTTAATCCGAAAAACATAGATTTGCACTGATTTCGATTATGAAAAAACTTCTTTTCTTCTTCATACTATTTTTGGGGCTGTCTGCAGTTTCACTGGCACAGCAGAGCTACTTCATTTACATTCAGAGCGACACAAAAGATCCGTTTGCCGTAATCATGGGAGGAAAAACATTTCATGCCTCTAATGGTTATCTTATTGTTCCGCAACTATACAACGGCAGCCATCAATTGTATTTGCAGGTTCACCTGCAGCCGCGTTTAGGGTATCAAATTGTTATTAAAGGGAAAGATTTGGGCCTTTCGTTGCAGAAGGTGAAGAACGTGTACAAACTCATTAACCTGCAAACCAACGAGGTAATTGAGCCTTCACTCAATGTCGTCGAGAACTCATCTGCACAAAAATGGGTTGAAAACAAACCGGACGAGAAGGCGTATAAACAGTTTTTAAGCCGCACAATTATTAAAACCGGTCAGAATCCCACATCAGATGGTGTTGCCCTTTCTTTTATAGACTATCAGCAGTTAAGCAAGGATACGGTGAACATTACCATTCCGGCTGTTTCGGAAAGCGTGGGAGTAAATGAAAACAGCAGCAAAACCACTTCGGCGGTTTCTTCGCCCGCAGGTAATCAGCAAGTTGTTAGTCGAAGCGAGTGCAGAAACATAGCTCAGGAAGAGGATTTTTATGCCGCCCGGGTAAGTATGGCCAAAGCTAAGTCCAATTTAAAAATGATGGAAGCAGCCGAGAAAGCATTTAAGAACCGGTGTTATACAACGGAACAGATAAAAAATTTGGGCAGCTTGTTTTTAAGCGATTTGTCCAGACTTTCTTTTTTTGAGCTGGCGCATGCTCATGTTTCTGACGTTCAAAACTTTTATGTTTTGGAAGATCAGTTAATCGATAATGCATTTAAAGCGAGTTTCAAGCAAATGTTTGGGAAGTAATGAAGCGGTATTTGATGGAAGTGCGTTATATGGGCACGCGATATAGCGGCTTTCAAATTCAAAAAAACGCACCGACCATTCAATCCGAAGTAGAGCAGGCGCTCGCCATTATTTTTAGGATTCCGGTTGCACTAACCGGCTCATCGCGCACAGATGCTGGGGTACATGCCCGTCAAAATTTTTTCCACTTTGATTTTGCAACAAGTTTTCCGCTTCAGGTCATATACAATTTGAATGCACTGTTGCCCGCGGATATTTCTGTTGGTGGTGTTTACGAGGTGGCTGATGATTTTCATGCGCGTTTTCATGCCGTTTCGCGTAAATACAACTACTTCGTATATCAAAAGAAAAATCCGTTTTATACAAATACCGGCTACTATTATCCATATCCTTTAAGCCACGAGAAACTAAGCGAAGCGGCCGCAATGCTTATTGGTAGTCATAACTTTTGTGCTTTTTCAAAAGCAAATACACAAGTAAACAATTTTGTTTGCACGATTGTTCATGCCGGCTGGAGCAGGGAGAATGACAAGCTGGTGTTTTCGGTCGTGGCGAATCGTTTTCTTCGCGGCATGGTAAGGGCGTTGGTAGCAACAATGTTGAAATGCGGAAGAGGTATTCTTGCGCCAAATGATTTCAAGGCGCTGATAACCGCTGCACGACCGGCTTCCGCTGATTTTTCCGCACCTGCCTGCGGCCTTTTTTTGGAAGAAGTGAATTATCCGCCGCAGTTGCTTTCACAAAGTTTTAGTAATAAAGATGGAGAAAGATTTGGATGGTGTTGATGTGGGCTGTTATCTTTGCACTCCCGTTTAAAAAGGGGTTAGTTCTTAAGGTATTTTTGGAAGGTATTTCGGAGCGATAAATTTTCAAAATTTATTTGGTTGGTAAGGTTAAGATGTTTAGTTTTGCCGCCCGCTTTTGGAAGTTCTTTTCGGTTGGTTTTTGGGTTAAAAATAATTTTTGAAAATTTTTTTTGGCCATTTAAAAAGAAAGCCAT
>JBDHYF010000006.1:0-169509 GCA_039811185.1 Chitinophagaceae bacterium
CAGACGGTATTTTGGAGACAAACTCTTTGACAGACTAGTAATTGCGAATATAACAGGTGCATAAACGGATAATCAGATTATTTTTCCTCAGAAAGGTTTAAAAGGTTTATTTGCTCCTTAAAAGGCAAAATAATTATCTTGGCGCACTTTAAATTGGACTAATGGAGCAAAAACACATCAGGGAAAGGAAGAATTTTTCAACGGTGAAAAAGGTGTACGACCTGGTGATGGCTTTGTTGATATTATCGGTTGCCGTGCTGATGTTTTTTGGCGACAGATGGGATATTCCGCAGATACAACAGATGGATGGACTGATGCGCAATTTGTTTGGAGGGTTGTGCGTTCTCTATGGTGGTTTCCGATTGTACCGTGCCCTTAAAAAAGAGGAAGTCCGATAATGAGAAGAGTGGTCTTTCTTTTTGCTGTAGTTGCATGGTTGTCGTGCAAAAACCAGAGTGAGCCGACGGCGTACGATTCTGTTATTAAGGGCAGAATTAACATAAGTGTAGATGAGAGCTTTAAACCCGTAATTGAAGAGCAAATCAAAGTTTTTCAGTCTTCCTACAAAGAAGCCTCTGTTAAGGCAGCGTATAAAGCGGAGGTGGAGTGCTTTAAGGATTTGCAGACCGACAGCACCCGAATGATTATAGTGGCGAGAAATTTAACGGCTGCTGAAAAAAAGTTCTTTAAAAATATAAATGGTTTTGCGCCCGTTGAAGGATTGCTTGCGCGTGATGCGGTGGCTGTGGTAATAAACAAGGCAAGTGCCGACAGCTTTTTTTCTTTTAACGAGCTGTACCGCTTACTAACTGAAGACAACCCTTTGAAGCAGGTGGTGGTAGATGGGAACAACGCCACAAGCACCGTTAGATTTTTGATGGATAGTGTGTTGAAGGGAGCGGAGTTTTCAAAGCAGGTGGTGGCCGCCGGAAGCAGTGAAGCTGTGGTGGATTTTGTTTCAAGGAACGCGAATGCCGTGGGGTTCGTAGGGATTTCGTGGGTGGGGAATGAGGATGATCCCGAGCAGGCGCGCTATCTGGAAACAGTGAAATTTGCAATGTTGCCCTGCCGGAGCTGTAAGGATAGCGCCCTGTACGTAAAGCCTTCTCAAAATACTATCATGTTTAAAAAATATCCTTTCGTGAGAGAGGTGTATTATATTCTTAATGAAAACAGAACGGGTCTGGGAACGGGATTTGCCGGTTTCATGACGTTGGAAAGAGGGCAGCTTATATTCAGACGGTCTAACCTTGTACCTGCAATCATGAATTTTCAAATCAGATCGGGCAAGATTGAAACAGATTAAAATTTAAAAATTAAAACAGAAATAAATGATGATGAAGAAAGTCTTTTTATCCTTTGTTGCATTTTTTATGTTATCAGGTTTTGTGATGGCACAATCGGTTCAGGACGGAATTAATTTTCTTTACTACGACCGTATCGACAGGGCAAAACAAACACTGGAAGCGGTAGTGAGCAAGAACTCAAAAGACCCCTATGCAATCTATTGGTTAGGACAGGCGTTGCTCGCCGATAAGGATGTTGCCGGTGCAAAGGCCTTGTATCAAAATGCTTTAAATAGTGGCGTAAACGATCCGTGGATTTGGGTGGGAATGGGCCACGTGGAGCTATTGGAAGGTAGAAATATAAATGAAGTGAAACAGCGTTTTGAGCAGGCCATCACGGCTTCCAAATCGAAAAAGAATGAAAACCCGGATATCCTGAATGCAATTGGCCGTGCAAATGCAGATGGCAGCAGCAAAGTAGGAGACCCAACCTACGCAATAGAATTACTGAAACGTGCCGGTAATATAGATAAAGCCAATTCAGACATCTATTACAACATGGGCGTTAATTATCTGAAACTTGGAAGCATGCACGGCGGAGATGCGGTGGATGCCTTTAACGAAGCCATTCGCAGAAACCCAAAAGACGCGAGATCCTTTTTCAGGATAGGAAGAATTTACCAAAGCCAGGGCAACGTGGATGTGATGAACAAGTATTTTTCGGAAGCCGCGGGAGCCGACAACAGTTATGCGCCTGTATACCTCGAGTGGTTCCAGTACTATGCGAACCGCGATGTAAATGCCGCCAAAGAATATTTAGATAAATACATGAATATTGTTAAGGACGATAAAACCTGTGAAACCGATTATTTCTACGCTGACTATTTATTCAGAGCAGGGAAATATCAGGAATCGTTGAACAAAGCAAACGAAATGATGAATGGCGCGTGTAAAGACTTTACCAAACTCCAGCTCATTTATGCATACAACTACAATCGTCTTGGCGACAGCATGAAAGCAAAAGAAGCCATCGAAACTTATTTTGCTAAAACAGCGCCGGAAAAAATTCTTCCCGAGCACTACCTGATGGGTTCCGCTATTTTGAGGAAGTTCCCGGAGAAAACTAAGGATGCGGTGAGCCTTTTAGAGCAGGTGTTTAACGCCGACACGATTACTGCCAACAGAATTAAATATGCAGATACCATTGCCTTTATTTATAAAAACAATGGAAACGAAGTGGAGCGTTTAAAGTGGTTGAAAACAAGCTTTACGCTGAATCCGAATCCATCCAACCTCGACATTTATAATCTTGGTGATGCCGCTCTGAATGGAAAGAACTTCGCGTTGGCTGATAGCATGTTTACAGTGTACAAACAAAAATATCCGGAGCAGGTATATGGATATTTGGGTTTGGTGAAATCGGCTCAGGCGAAAGATTCAACGGGAGTAACGGCAATCGAGCCCATCAACGACTATATTCATTATCTGTTGCAGGATTCAGTAAAGAACGCTGCAACCATTGGGTATTATCACGCGGTTCAGGGAGGCACTTATGTTAATGAAGTGAAAGACTATCAAAAAGCCCTCGACGAGTTTGAACTGGCAATCCAGTTCGATCCGGAAAATGCACAGTACAAAAGTTACCGCGACCAGATTGCCAAAGTAGTGGCATCGATGAACAAACAAAAGTCTGCTCCTAAAAAGCCGGCTCCTAAAAAATAACCTCACCTGCTCTTCAACAACAAAACTCTTCCCATCGAAGGGTTTTGTTGTTTATAAGCTTACATTTGCACCGTTTAAATCATTATGTCAATACATCTACTTTTAGACGCCACACCCACCTTGCAGCAAACTGCAGCAGATTATCTGCCCATCGGTATACAGTTGTTATTTGCAGTTGGCCTCGTTGCCGTGATGATGCTCGGCACGCATGCCCTAGGCCCAAAACGCGCCACTGCCGAAAAACTCGAGAACTTTGCCAGCGGAATTAAAAGCCACGGACAGGCACGCCAGCCCATAGCCATCAAATACTTTTTAGTAGCCATACTTTTTGTGTTGTTCGATGTGGAAGTTATTTTCTTTTATCCCTACGCGGTAAATTTTAAAGCACTCGGATGGCCGGGCTTTTATGCCGTAATGATGTTTGTAGGCTTTTTCAGCCTCGGATTTATCTACATCATAAAAAAGAAAGCCCTGCAATGGGAAGATTAGCAACTGCTGAATACTTTTTTGGAAGCGGGTTTATTGCCCGCTTTTTTTATAGCAGGCTGCCATAATGAAACTAAAAGTGAATATCAGCAAAACAATTAGGTTTTATTGGATGTTCAATGCTATTTTTGCAGATAATAAAATTTAAAGATTTCATTCTTTGTTTTTGCCTCTTTTCTGCTAAAAACATGTTTGAAAAAGGAGATTTTTATGGCACGTCCGGTAAGATTCAATATACATCCTAAAGAAGCTAATTTAAACAGTTCTGTTTTAATAGGCGAAGCGCCTCCGGGTTTTGAAGGGGAGGGTTTTTTCACCACAAAGCTCAGCGAATTGGTTGCTCTTGGTCGCCGCAATTCGTTGTGGCCCTTGCCTTTTGCAACTTCCTGTTGCGGTATTGAGTTTATGGCCACAGCAGCAGCACATTACGACTTTGCACGCTTTGGAAGCGAACGAATGGCATTTACTCCCCGCCAGTGCGATATGCTGATGGTGATGGGAACCATTGCAAAAAAAATGGCTCCGGTTGTAAGACAGGTTTACCTTCAGATGGCAGAGCCGCGCTGGGTAATGGCTGTGGGCGCATGCGCCTGCTCCGGTGGCATTTTCGACAGCTATTCGGTATTACAGGGCATCGACCAAATTATCCCTGTTGATGTGTATGTTCCAGGCTGCCCGCCAAGGCCCGAAGGAATTATTGAAGGCATTATGCGGGTGCAGGATCTGGTAGATAATGAAAGTGTGAGAAGACGCAACAGCGATCGTTACAAAGCATTACTCAACAGCTACGGCATCCAGTAAGTTAAAGGTAAATTGTAAAAAGTGGCACAACTAACAAGCGAACTCATTCAAAACAAACTGCAACATAAATTCGGTGATCAGGTAACTAATTTTACGGTTAGTTACGGAATGCTCACCTTCGAGGCGCCGAAAGAATTCAACCTGAAAGTTCTTCAGTTTTTGTTCGATGATGAAGAACTGATGTTTCGTTTTCTGACAGATATTACCGCCGTACATTATCCGGAAAATGCGGGTAAAGAACTGGCGGTTGTTTATCATCTGCATAACTTGGTTCAAAATGTCAGAATCCGGTTTAAAGTATTTACATCCATACAATCGCCGGATGTATTCACGGCAACTCAGCTTTTCAATTGTGCCAATTGGATGGAAAGAGAAACCTACGATTTTTTTGGGATTAACTTCGTAGGCCATCCAAACCTGAAAAGGATTCTGAATGTGGATGAAATGGATTACTTCCCCATGCGGAAAGAATATCCGCTCGAAGATCAGGAACGCACGGATAAGGACGATGAAATGTTTGGACGATAAAATTTAATTCATTCTCGTATCAATATAAAAATGGCCGAATTATCAAATATTAAACTTCCCGAAGGTTCATTAGAAAAAACCACTTCTACCATAAACCTGGGGCCCACACACCCGGCCACTCACGGTGTGTTTCAAAATATTTTGGAGATTGATGGTGAAAAGGTGTTGAATGCCGAATCAACCGTAGGTTATATTCACCGCGCGTTTGAGAAAATTGCAGAACACCGCCCACTCTACCAAATCACTCCGTTAACCGACCGCTTAAACTATTGTTCAGCGCCCATCAACAATATGGGCTGGCACCTCACCTGCGAAAAACTGCTCGGTATTCAAACGCCGAAACGGGTAGATTATTTACGCGTAATTATTATGGAATTGGCGCGCATTGCCGACCACCTTATCTGTAACTCTATTGTAGGAGTGGACACCGGCGCGCTTACGCCATTTACTTATATAATGCAATACCGCGAGCTGATTTACGAAATCTGGGAAGAAGTTTGCGGCAGCCGCTTAACCACCAACATCGGCCGTATCGGCGGTTTCGAAAGAAACTTCAACAACATTGCGTTTGAAAAACTGGAGAAATTTCTTCATGAGTATCCCAAGGCCCTCACAGAGTTTGAAAGCTTGCTGACGCGCAACCGCATTTTTATGGAGCGCACGCAGGGAGTGGGCCCCATATCGGCCGAAGCGGCACTCAGCTACGGAATGACAGGGCCTAACCTCCGAGCAGCCGGCGTAGATTACGATGTGCGTGTGCATTCGCCCTACTCCAGCTATTCTGATTTTCAATTTCATATTCCAGTAGGGACCACCGGCGACTGCTACGACCGCTTTTTGGTAAGGAACGACGAAATGCGCGAATCGCTTTCCATCATCCGCCAGGCGTATCAGAAGGTGCAGGAGTTTAAAGGAGCGGAAGCCGAAGTATATCATGCCGATGTTCCCGATTATTATCTTCCTCCCAAACAGGATGTGTATACCAAAATGGAAGCGCTCATCTATCATTTTAAAATTATAATGGGCGAAGTGAACATGCCGGTAGGCGAAGTATATAATGCGGTGGAAGGCGCTAACGGCGAACTTGGATTTTATGTAATCAGCGATGGCGGAAGAACACCCTACCGTGTTCATTTTCGCCGCCCATGTTTTGTGTATTATCAAGCATTTCCCGAGCTGGTTAAAAATTCCATGTTAAGTGATGCCATCATTGTTTTAAGCAGCCTCAATTTAATTGCAGGCGAAATGGACGCATAAAAATTGTTTGACAATAAAGAATATTCAGTGGTTCAGTTTACAGAAGATAAAATGATTAAGGTGCGGGAAATGATTGCCCGTTACCCCGAAGGAAAACAGAAAAGTGCGCTGCTGCCGCTCCTGCATCTGGCGCAGGAAACTTTTGGCGGATGGCTGAGCGTGGAAACGATGGACTATGTGGCATCGCTGCTAAAACTCAATCCTATTGAGGTGTATGAAGTTGCTACGTTTTACAGTATGTACAACCTGAAGCCCGTAGGCAAGTTTGTTTTTGAAGTTTGCCAAACGGGTCCCTGCATGGTAAAAGGCAGCGATGATATTATTGCGTACATCAAACAAAAGCTGAACATCGGCGTGGGTGAAACCACAGCAGACGGACTGTTTACACTGAAAGCGGTTGAGTGCCTTGGCGCCTGCGGTTATGCACCGATGATGCAGTTGGGAAAGCACTATAAAGAACATTTAACCAGAGAAAAAGTTGATGCTATAATTGAGGAATGCCGGGGCAAAGCGGTGCGCCTTGTTTCAGCAGACTAAATATATTTCTAACTATCCGAAGCCATGCTTCGGGTAATTTTTAAGAAGCAAATGGGTATTAAATTACTGCTCGAAAAAGACAAAATAGAAAACATCCGCACCTACGAAGTGTATCGCCGGGAAGGAGGTTACCGTAGTGTGGAAAAAGCTTTTAAAATGTCGCCATCCGATATTGTAGAGGAGGTGAAAAAAAGCGGATTGAGGGGAAGGGGCGGAGCCGGTTTTCCTACCGGAATGAAGTGGAGCTTTTTGGCAAAGCCCGAAGGCGTTCCGCGCTATCTTGTGTGTAATGCGGACGAGTCGGAACCCGGAACCTTCAAAGACCGCTATCTGATGGAGTATATTCCCCATCTTTTAATTGAAGGGCTTATCGTTTCATCTTATGCACTCGGCTCCAACAGAACATACATCTATATCCGCGGCGAATACGCCTGGATTGTGGACATATTGGAACAGGCTATTGCGGAGGCAAATGCCAATGGCTGGCTCGGCAAGAATATTTTAGGAAGCGGGTTCGATTGCCAGATTTATGTGCAGCGCGGTGCGGGTGCATACATCTGCGGCGAGGAAACCGCACTCCTCGAATCGCTCGAAGGGAAGAGAGGAAACCCGAGAATTAAACCGCCGTTTCCTGCTGTAAAAGGTTTATGGGATTGCCCAACCGTGGTTAACAACGTGGAAACGCTTGCTGCTGTCGTTCCTGTTTTAAATATGGGCGGCGAAGCGTACGCTAAAATTGGCGTGGGCCGTTCCACAGGAACAAAACTGATTTCTGCCTGCGGCAACATCAATAAACCCGGCGTCTACGAAATAGATATGACCATCAGCGTAGAAGAGTTTATTTACAGCGATGAATACTGCGGCGGCATTGCCAACGGAAAGCGGTTGAAAGCCTGTATTCCGGGAGGATCATCCGTTCCTATTCTTCCTGCAAATCTTTTGTTGAAAACAGCAAAAGGCGAAACGCGGTACATGAATTACGAAAGCCTTGCGGAAGGCGGCTTTGCTACCGGATCCATGATGGGCTCAGGCGGCTTTATTGTGCTCGATGAAGATCAGTGTGTGGTAAAACATACGCTAACCCTCGCTCACTTTTACCGCCACGAAAGTTGTGGTCAGTGCTCGCCCTGCCGTGAAGGAACATTATGGATGGATAAAATACTCAAAAACATTGAAACGGGGAAAGGCAAAATGAGTGACATAGATTTGTTGTGGGATGTTCAGCGCCGCATAGAAGGCAATACGATTTGCCCGCTTGGCGACGCTGCCGCATGGCCCGTAGCTGCTGCTATTCGTCATTTTCGCGATGAGTTTGAATGGCACATCACACATGCAGAAGAGGCACAAACCAGGAATTTTGGACTGGCACATTACGCTGACCCGTTAGAAGTAACGGCTTCAGCATAAATTAAAATTTTACACGGAGTAAAATGGAAGAAAAAAAGCTTTTTAAGGTTACAATAGATAACATCACGGTTGAGGTGGAGCCGGGAACAACCATCTTAAATGCTGCACGTAAAATTGGCGGCGATGTTACACCACCGGCAATGTGCTATTACAGTAAACTGGAAGGCAGCGGTGGTAAATGCCGTACCTGCCTTGTAGAGGTTGCGGCAGGCTCAACAGCCGACCCGCGCCCTATGCCCAAACTGGTGGCGAGCTGCCGTACCAACGTTATGGATGGCATGGTGGTGAAAAACATTACCAGCGAAAGAACACTCGATGCAAGAAGAGGTGTGGTGGAGTTTTTACTCATCAACCATCCGCTCGATTGTCCGATCTGCGATCAGGCAGGCGAATGCGACCTTCAGGATTTGAGCTATGCCCACGGCGATTCAGGAACGAGGTTCGAGTTTCAGAAAAGAACGTTTGTAAAACACGATCTGGGACCTTATATTCAATTACACATGACGCGCTGCATTCTTTGCTACCGTTGTGTTTTTACTGCCGACCAGTTAACCAACAAAAGAGTTCACGGCGTGCTCGACAGAGGCGATCAGGCAAACATTGCCACCTACATTGAAAAGGCCCTCGATAATGATTTTATAGGAAACGTAATAGATGTTTGCCCGGTAGGTGCCCTTACCGACCGCACATTCCGTTTTAAAAACCGCGTTTGGTTTACAAAACCGTTGAATGCACACCGCGATTGCGGTACCTGCTGCGGAAAAGTTACGCTCTGGAACCGCGGCGACGAAGTGTTCCGCGTAACCGCGAGGAAAGATGAATGGGGTGAAGTGGAAGACTGGATCTGTAACACCTGCCGTTTTGAGAAAAAGAAATCGTCCGACTGGGTTATTGAAGGTCCGAGAGAGATCAATCGCCACTCGGTGATATCGGCTAACCACTACCTGAAAGTGGAAAAGCCGGAAGAAATTTTCCCTAAAATCATGAATGGAAGAACGCCAAAATTGCTGCTCGATATTCATGATGTGAGCGGCGTTAACCGTCCCGAAATTGAATTGAGCAAAATTGAAGGCCCTGCGCATTCCGACGATTTTAATGTTGCCAATAATCATCTTTTAAATAAAGAACAGAAATGAGTTTGTTAGCCATAGATTGGTTACTGATACTTGAAAAGTTAGGCCTGATTGCCATCATCATTACCATTTCGCTTGTTGTGGCGATGTATGAAACCTATGCGGAAAGGAAAGTTGCCGCTTTTATGCAGGATCGTATCGGCCCTAACCGTGCAGGCCCGTTTGGTTTGCTGCAGCCGCTCGCCGACGGTGTAAAACTTTTCTTTAAAGAAGAAGTGATTCCCTCACACTCCAATAAGGTGTTGTTTGTGTTAGGTCCCAGCCTCGCTATGCTAACCGCAATGATGACGTGCGCAGTAATTCCCTGGAGCAGCCCGGTTGAAATAGGCGGCCGCGTAATCCCACTTCAGATTGCGGATGTGAACATTGGCATTCTTTACATTTTTGCCGTAGTGGCTATGGGTGTTTATGGAATGATGATCGGTGCCTGGGCATCTAACAATAAATTCTCACTTCTCTCAGGCTTAAGAGGCGCTTCGCAAGTGATTTCTTATGAGCTCGCGTTAGGGCTGTCCATAATTGCTTTATTGATGCTCACCGGTTCGCTCAGCTTAAAAACAATTGTGGAGCAGCAAATGGCCGACGGCTGGAATATCATTTATCAGCCACTCGGATTTCTCATCTTTTTAATTTGCGCCTTCGCCGAATGTAACCGTGCGCCATTCGACCTTTCAGAAGCAGAGAATGAGTTAAACATGGGGTATCATCAGGAATATTCTTCCATGAAACTTGGATTTTATCTTTTTTCCGAATACATCAATATGTTTATCAGCAGCGCCATCATAGCAACCTTGTTTTTTGGCGGATATGATATTCCTTTTCTCGACGAATCAACGCTTTCACCAAACGTGGCTGCCATTCTCGGCGTAGTGGCCCTTATGCTGAAAATTTGTTTCTTCATCTTTTTATTTATGTGGGTGAGATGGACGCTGCCGCGGTTCCGGTACGATCAGCTCATGAACCTCGGATGGAAAAAGCTGATTCCTCTGGCGTTGATAAACATGGTGGTTACAGCTTTGGTTATTCTGTTTATATCGCAGAAGTAACCGGAGAAGGAAAAGATTTGAACAGATATTAAAATAATTTGCAAACGAATAATACAGTTGAACTGTTGAGGAGTTAAAAATGCAAGCACTAACAAATAAATCGAAGCCGGTAGACAGGCGGCCGATGACTTTTATGGAAAGCCTTTACCTCCCTGAAATTGTGAAGGGAATGGCAATCACCATTTCTCACTTTTTTAAAAAGAAGGCAACGATTTCCTATCCTGAGCAACAACGTCCGTTCAGCCGTGTGTTCAGAGGACTGCATGTTTTAAACCGCGATGAGGAAGGCCGTGAAAACTGCACAGCATGCGGATTGTGTGCACTTGCCTGCCCGGCCGAAGCCATTACGATGGAGGCAGCAGAACGCAAAATCGGAGAAGAAAATTTATACCGCGAAGAGAAATATGCCGCGCGTTACGAAATTAATATGCTGAGGTGCATCTTCTGCGGCCTGTGTGAAGAAGCATGCCCGAAAGACGCCATCTATCTCAGCGAAACCATTGCGCCACCCAACTTCAACAGAAAAGAATTTATTTATAAAAAAGACGATTTGCTGATTCCCAACCCGGTGACAGATCCGGAAGGTTTTGCAAAAGCGCGAGGAGAAAGAGACAACAAAAACTATAAAAAATAGATACTGCGTTATAAAATGGGACTTACATCAATTATCTTCTGGGGTTTATCAGTGCTCGCCATTGTGGGTGCATTGATGGTGCTTTTCAGCAAAAACCCTATTCATAGTATTTTATGGCTGGTGAGTGTTTTTTTCGCTATCAGCGGTCACTACATTTTATTGAACGCGCAGTTTCTTGCTGTGGTAAACATCATCGTTTATGCCGGGGCCATTATGGTTTTGTTTCTTTTTGTGGTGATGCTGATGAACCTGAACAACCAAACCGAGCCGCAGAAAAGCCTTTGGATAAAGTTGGCGGGGATAATATCAGGCGGAATGGTGTTACTGGTAATGATTTCTACCATCCGCTCCGCAGCCGATCTTACAGGGAAGCAGGCGCTGATGAACGAAGGCGATATTGGATTGATTGCAAACCTGGGGAAAGTGCTTTTTAGCGAATACGTAGTACCATTTGAGGTGAGCAGCATCTTATTTTTAAGCGCAATGGTTGGCGCAGTAGTTATTGGAAAAAAAGATTAAACAACATATAAACAGCATAGTTAAAATGCCCATTCAGTACTATATAGCTTTAGCGGCCGTTTTGTTTTGTATCGGAATTACAGGCGTACTCATCCGCAGAAATGCCATCATTATTTTTATGTGCATCGAGTTAATGTTAAATGCAACCAACTTGTTGCTTGTGGCATTTTCCAAAATGCATCATGCCACCGCGTTGTCGTTGGGCAAAGCCGGTAACGCAGGGATAGACGGGCAACTCTATGTGTTTTTTGTAATGGTAGTTGCCGCGGCAGAAGTGAGCGTAGGCCTGGCAATTATTGTTATGATGTACCGAAACGTACACTCGGTGGATATTAATTTTTTAAACAGACTTAAGAACTAAAATAAAGCGCGGGCTTTAAATTTTATATTGATATGAACTTAGTTTACTTAATTCCTTTACTGCCGTTTATTGGGTTTTTAATCAATGGCGTTTTCCGGAATTCGCTTAGCAAACAGGCCACTTCGATAATTGGCAGCGGGGCAATTCTTCTTTCATTTATCCTCAGTGTAGTTGCTTTTTTTCAGGTTAAATCGTCCGGTGGGTTTATAGTAAGCTATTTCGATTTCATCAATATCCGCGAATACGTTATTCCTTTTGCGTTTCAGATAGACCAGCTTTCTTCCATATTTCTTTTAATCATTACCGGCGTCGGGTTTCTGATCCACGTGTATTCCTCATCTTACATGCATGATGAAACACCCGATCACTTCGCCCGATATTTTGCCTTCCTGAATCTCTTTGTTTTTTCGATGCTGATTCTGGTGATGGGAGCAAACTTCTTAATGATGTTTATTGGTTGGGAAGGTGTGGGCCTTTGTTCGTACCTGCTGATCGGCTATTGGTTTAAAAACGAAAACTACAGCTACGCCGCCAAGAAAGCATTTGTAATGAATCGGATTGGTGACCTTGGTTTTCTGCTCGCCATCTTCTATATTATTTCTAAAGTTTCTACTTTAAATTATGGACTGCCGGGCAGTGCTGAGCCGGCTGTGCTCACCACCTTATACACGCAGTTTTCCGGTGCTGAACTCACGGCAATTACTTTATTGCTGTTTTTAGGTGCGGCCGGAAAAAGCGCTCAGATTCCTTTATACACCTGGCTGCCGGATGCAATGGCGGGGCCAACGCCTGTATCGGCGCTCATCCACGCTGCCACCATGGTTACTGCCGGTATTTACATGATTGCACGCAGCAACATTTTGTTTACGCTGGCTCCTTATACATCTCAAATTATTGCTATCATCGGCCTGGCCACTGCCATCCTTGCAGCTACCATAGCGCTGAAACAAAATGATATTAAAAAGGTGCTCGCTTACTCAACCGTAAGTCAGTTAGGCTATATGTTTTTAGGGCTTGGCGTAGGTGCCTATACCGGCGCCGTGTTTCATGTAATGACGCATGCTTTTTTTAAGGCGTTGCTGTTTCTTGGGGCGGGCTCGGTAATACATGCTTTGCACAATGAACAAGACATCCGGAACATGGGCGGGTTGAAGAAGTACATGCCGGTTACACACATCAGCTTTTTGCTTGCATGCCTTGCCATTGCAGGCGTTCCGCCGTTCTCCGGTTTCTTTTCAAAAGATGAAATTCTGGTTGCTGCATACGCCAGCAGTCCGCTGCTATACTACATCGGATTGTTCGGCTCGCTTCTTACCGCCTTTTATATGTTCCGGTTGTACGGACTTACTTTTCTCGGAAATTTCCGCGGTACGGAGCAACAGAAAAGTCATCTGCACGAAAGCCCCTCAGCCATCACCATTCCGCTCATTATACTTGCCGTGCTTTCGGTAGCAGGCGGTTTTTTGGGTGTTCCGGAGGTATTTGCCAAAAATGCACATTTGCTCGAAAACTGGTTACATCCCGTTTTTGCAAAAAGTTATGAAGCGGCGCCTGTCCATCACGTGGCACACTCAACAGAATGGATCCTCTTAGGCGTATCAACATTATTGATTATCGCTGTGATTGTTTACGCGTGGAAGCGGTTTTCTTCGCAAACGAATTTTAAACAAAACAGTGGACTGGCGCTCGTGCTCGAAAACAAATGGTATGTTGATGAACTCTACGATGCCGCCATCGTTAAACCGGTTAACCGCTTAAGCTTATTCTTTAAAAATGTATTTGAGAAGTCGGTGGTTGACGGTGCAGTAAACGGAGTTGGAAAGTTTGTTCATTACTCTTCAAGGCAAATCAGGCTTATTCAAAACGGCTCAACCGGAAACTACATTTTGTTTATGGTGTTGTCGGTGGTGGTGATATTCCTGGTTATCTGGAATCAAACCGACATTGTATCATTCTTTAAAAAAATATTTTAAGCCCATCCGTTATGATAGCGTTGTTGTTGATATTAATTCCTCTGATCTTCGGTTTTTCCAGCTTTGCGATTAAGAGCGATGGTGCTGCAAAAGTATGGGCGGTTACTGCATCCGTTGCCGGCCTGGTATTGGCAATAGTTGCCGCCTGCGCAAAAACAGATGCGTCGCTTCTTACCGTTAACTATACATGGTTGCCCGTGCTCGGAAGCCGTTTTGCATTGTCGATGGATGGCATGTCGAAAATGCTTGTGCTCCTCACGGCATTATCGATGTGCCTGATATTCCTTTCTACCTTCAAAAACAATTATAAAAACGCAAGGAGTTTTTATGCGTTGATGATGCTTACTCAGGCGGGGATGACCGGTGTTTTTTTAGCTGCTGATTTATTGTTGTTTTATTTTTTCTGGGAGCTTGCATTAATACCGGCTTACTTCCTGTGCTCTATGTGGGGCGGTGAGCGGCGAATTGCAGTTACCTTTAAGTTTTTTGTTTACACATTTCTTGGCTCGCTTTTAATGCTCGTTGGTGTGCTTTATTTAAATTATCTGAGCCCCGCACACAGCTTTGCGCTGAAAGATATTTACGATTTAAAACTTTCTGCTCCTCAACAGTCTTTTGCATTTATCCTCTTCTTTATTGCTTTCGCCATCAAGATGCCATTGTTCCCTTTTCACACTTGGCAGCCCGATACTTACGAAGTTTCCGACACCGCCATCACCATGATGTTGAGTGGCGTTATGGTGAAGATGGGCTTATTTGCAGTAATCCGCTGGCTCGTACCGGTATTTCCTGATGCAGTAAATCAGTTCGGCCATATCATCGTTGTTCTGTCGGTTATCAGCTTGTTATACGCATCTTTCATTGCACTTCAGCAAGACGACCTGAAGCGACTCATTGCCTATTCCTCCATTGCACACATCGGTTTAATGAGTGCTGCCATTTTCGTACGTAACGAAGTAGGACTTCAGGGTGTAATGGTACAAATGTTTAATCACGGCATCACCGTGATCGGCTTGTGGATGGTGGCCGACGCGGTTGAGAGAACAACCGGCACCAGAAAATTCAGTGAACTGGGCGGTCTGGCGCAACGATCGCCTTCATTAACTGCGCTGCTCGTAGTGCTGGCCTTCGCCAACATTTCGTTACCGCTTACCAATTCTTTTATCGGTGAATTTTTGATGTTTAACGGCTTGTTTCACTATAACATTTGGGTTACGGCAATTGCATTGATATCCATCATCCTTGCAGCGGCTTATACGTTAAGAATGGTGCAAAAAGTGTTTTATGGAACTGCTTCTGTGGCGTCGCAAAACGCTGCCGCTGTTTCAAAACCAATGATCGCAACGCTTGCCGTTGTTTGTATTTTAGTGATTGTGCTGGGCGTTTATCCCAAACCGCTGATTGAGTTAACACAGCAGGTAACGGGCGCACTGGCAGCAAAAACAATTTTTTAAAACGAGTTTCTTTCTGATATGAACGCAATTATTGTATCGGCACTGTTAGGGGTTATTATGATGTTTTCGGGCATTTTTACCGGCAACAACAAAACCATTAGAACCATTGCAGTTTTTGGAATGGTGTTACTGCTTGCTGCCAACCTTCTGGATATAAACGGGTATCCTTTCTTTAAGATAGAAACCTATGGAATGCTGCTGTTTTCCAAATACGGGTTACTCTTTAATTCAGTCATTATTTTTTGTACGTTGTTGTTGCTGCTGCTGAGCGGACAGGCTATCGAAAAAGTAGGATGCTATGTAGCCGAATATCATGCGCTGATTTTCTTTATCCTCGCCGGAATTTCCATCTTATGCAGCTATAACAATTTGCTGATGCTGTTTTTAGGAGTGGAGATAATGTCTATTCCGCTTTACATTTTAACCGGATCGGAGAAGAAAAATTTAAGAGGAAACGAAGCCTCGCTCAAATACTTTTTAATGGGCTCTTTTTCAACAGGAATTATGCTGATGGGAATTGCACTGCTCTATGGCGCAAGTGGAAGTTTCGATTTGCTGAAGGTAAACGAAACCATTTTCGGAGGCGGCATTTCGTTTTTGTCTATTACCGGAATCATGTTTCTGATGATTTCGATGGCGTTTAAAGTTTCGGCTGCGCCATTTCATTTCTGGACACCGGATGTTTACGACGGTGCACCAACAGTTTTCACCTCTTTCATGGCCACCATTGTAAAGGCCGGCGGCTTTATTGCTTTCGTGTTTCTTTTTGTTGGAAAACAAACAAGCGCAATCTACGGTGTGGACTGGAAACTCGTATTTTCATTATTGATATTTGCAACGCTGCTTGTAGGAAACATCACCGCCGTATACCAGCTTAGCGTTAAGCGAATGCTGTCGTATTCATCCATTGCGCAGGCCGGTTTTATGTTATTTGCGCTGTTTGGAATGAACGACACCGGTAAAGAAGGTCTTTTGCTTTACACTGCCGCCTACAGCCTTGCCACCATCGGCGCCTTCGCCGTGTTGATTAAGGTTAAAGACATCAGCTACGAAGGGTTTAATGGCCTCGGACGCACACAGCCCGTACTTGCTGCCACCAACACAGTTTTTATGCTGTCGTTATCCGGCATTCCGCTTACAGCAGGCTTTTTAGCTAAATACTACATGCTATTATCCGCCGTACAAACGGGCAGCTATATGTGGCTTGTAATTGCAGCAGTAGTGTTCGCGGCCGTAAGCGTGTACTATTATTTTAAGGTAATTCAGGCCATGTACTTTAAACCCGGAAATGCCGAAACAGAACCCGTAAGTGCCGGTTTTAAATGGCTGCTGATTATTGTGAGTGCGCTTATTATTTTGCTGGGCATCTTTCCGCAGATACTGATCGGGTGGATGTATTTTTAATAACTCAGCACCGCTCATCCTAATTTTCTGCCTTGCTTAAATTATTTTTTTACGGCTTTATTACTGGTTTATCTTTAACGACACATGAAGCTTAAAGATGTTTTCGATCAGGCATACAAAACCGTTGTCAGCAATAAGTTGCGCACGGGCATAACGGTAGCCATTATTGCATTTGGAATTATGGCGCTCATCGGCATCATCACTGCTATTGAAGCGATGAACCAAAGCCTGAAAGATAATTTTGCCACTATGGGCGCAAGCAGCTTTTCTATCTTTTACCGCGAACGCTTTAAGGTTATTCAAAATGAAGCCGACAACACTGCGAAAAAAAGAGGACAGAAGAAAAAGAAATCTAACCTCGATCAGCCGATACGTTTACGCGAGGCAGAGATGTTTAAAGAGAATTATCATTTTCCCGCAATCGTCAGCATTTCCAACGGTTTTTCAGGACAGGTAGAAGTGCGCTATGGCGAAAAGAAAACAAACCCCAATGTAAGCTTTCGGGGTGGCGATGAAAACTATCTTGCGGTTACCGGCTATTCGGTAGATTTTGGACGAAACATCAGCGCAGCAGAAACGGCCACGGGCGCTAACGTATGTATGATTGGAAGCGATGTAGCGACGAAACTATTCGGATCCGACGCCAGCAAAGCAGTTGATAAAATCATTATTGTAGGTAGTCTTCCGTATCGCGTAATTGCCGTTCTTAAGGAGAAGGGCAGCAGCGCGATGATGCGCGCCGACAACCTCGTGTTAACCAGTTACAACAACATCAGAAAGGTGGGCAATGTATCTCCGTCGTACGGCATCAGCGTGTCTGCAAACAGTGTGAGCATGCTGCCCGACGCCATCGATGAAGCAACTGCTGTGTTCAGAAATATCCGCAAACTACATCCTACAGAGGAAGACAATTTCGTAATTGAGAAGAGCGATAAGTTGGCGGAAACCTTTATCGGATTATTATCGAGCATTCAGGTTGCAGCGGGTGCTATCGGCATTATCACGTTATTTGGTGCAGCAATCGGCCTAATGAACATTATGCTTGTAGCGGTAAATGAGCGCACACGCGAAATCGGGCTGCTGAAATCGATTGGCGGCACAAGAACCGCAATCCGGAACCAATTTTTATTCGAATCAACAATCATCAGCATCATCGGCGCCCTTTGCGGTATTGTTCTCGGAATACTTGTGGGCAACATCTTTGCGATTTTTCTTGATGTAGGCTTTGTGGTGCCGTGGGGATGGGTAATAGCCGGCATCATCATTTGTTCGGCGGTTGGCCTGCTTGCCGGTTTGTATCCTGCGTTAAAAGCAGCGCGGCTCAATCCGATTGTTGCGCTCCGATATGAATAGCGCACTGATCAAAGTCATAATTTTCAGCCGCAGTTTTTTGGTAATTGCGGCTTTTTTATGGTTGTAATAAAGAAACCCGAATTGCTGTCACCCGTCGGCTCGTTCGAAAGTTTAATGGCGGCCATTCGCGGCGGCGCCGATGCCATTTATTTTGGCGTGGAGCAACTCAATATGCGGGCAAAATCGGTTCATTCCTTTTCAATTGATGATCTTTCTGAAATCAGCTCCGTCTGTAAAGAACACGGCATAAAGGCTTACATCACTTTAAATACAGTGATGTTCGATTACGATATGCAGTTGGTGCGCACCATATTGCAGGCAGTAAAAAGCAACCATATCGATGCGGTGATAGCAGCCGATTTTGCGGTGATTGAAATGTGCCGCTCAATGAAGATTCCGCTCCATATTTCCACACAGGCGAATGTTAGTAATCTGGAATCGGTGAGTTTTTTCTCGTCATTTTCGGATGTGATTGTACTGGCCCGCGAACTCAGCCTGAAACAAGTCCAAAGCATCGTGGCGGGCATTTCCAGAAAAAACATCAGGGGCGTTTCCGGCCATTTAATGAAGATTGAGGTTTTTGCACATGGTGCTTTGTGTGTAGCGGTGTCCGGAAAATGTTATATGAGCCTGCATGAAAAAAATGCTTCTGCTAATCGCGGGGCGTGTGCGCAAAACTGCCGCCGTCCGTATAAAGTAACGGATTTGGAAACCGGAAATGAATTGATGATTGATAACGAGTATATCATGTCACCGAAAGATTTGTGCACGCTTCCGTTTTTGGACGAAGTGATTGCCACCGGTGTGGATGTATTAAAAATTGAAGGAAGAGGGAAGGGGCCTGAATATGTTTTTACGGTTACCAAATGTTACCGCGAGGCAATCGATGCAGTGGAAGCGAATACTTTTACCGAAGAAGGTGTTGAAGAATGGATGAAGCAGTTGCAAACTGTTTATAACCGGGGATTCTGGGAAGGTTATTATTTAGGCCGAAAGCTGGGCGAATGGACAAAGAATCCGGGTTCTGCAGCCACTCAGAGAAAAATTTATCTCGGCAAGGCAGTCAATTATTACGATCGTTCGGGCGTTGCTACCTTCCTGCTCGAATCGGGGAATGTAAAGGCGGGTGACGAACTGCTGGTTACGGGCCGGAAGTTTGGGATGTGCCGTTTTACGCTGGAGAATTTTAGAGTAGATGGAGCAGAAGCGAATGCCGCAGAGAAAGGCGCCACCATAACGATTGCCTTAGACGAGAAGGTAAGCCGTAACGATAAGCTGTATAAAATGGTAGCCGCAGATGCCTAAGATTGTACATTACCGCGATAAATGTATTGGTTGCGGAATTTGCTTTGAAATGCAGCCGGGAATATGGCGCATGTCTAAAAAAGATGGGAAGGCCACGCTGGTGAAAGCGGTAAACAAGAAAGGTGTGTTTATTCTTGATGTTGAAATACAGGATACGCTCGATACAGAGCCGGTTGCCGGGGCATGTCCGGTAAATTTGATAAAAATATGGTAGCCTGTCTCACTAACCTGTATTTGTAAAATGCACGATAATTTTTGAACTCGCGCCTTTTATGGTGTCGCTCATCAGGTCTTCCATTTTTAATAGAAACTCGGGTATATTTGACATCCAGTTTCAATATTATGATTGAAATAATAATTTTTGGAGTTATTGCTTTACTGGCTCTTTACATTGTTGTAAAATTTATGTTGCTTACCGGTACTGTTATACGCATTATACTGCAAAATGTAGCCGAGCCCGTTTGTGCATGGCTATATTATTGGCCTATTACCGTTACAGCTAATATTTGCATTTATCTGGTTTACCATTTTGCCGTTCCACACACTTTAGAAGCTAAATTTCTGCTCATCTTTTTTGAGTGTATGCCTGCGGTGCTTGCCATTCCTTCGTTTAGGAATGTCGTAAAGAATTCCTAATTAAAATCACTTCCACTATTTCGCCTGTCGCCGCTATCATACCAAGTTCGCAGGCTATTTTGCGCCAGGCATCATCAGTCAGCGTCTTGGTTTAATCCATTACGTAGCGAGTTCAGCTAATCAATATGTGGCAACCGCTTGTAAAATTTTTGCCGCTCTTAGTTTTTTAGGTCTGTGATTCTGGTGTTTATTTAACCGGCAAGGTCTTTTAAAGTGTTTTTGAAAAGGTTTTTCAAGGTGGCAAAGAACTGTAAAACGGAAGAAATATTATGTATTCCGTCGTTGATAAAGATTAAGTAAGACAACGCCTTCAGAATTGAAAACAGAAGGGCTGTATCCCGGTAGAGGTCCGAATAAAAAAGAGGAAAGAGGCCATTGCACAAGCTGTGAGGCGGCCTCTTTTAATAAGTTAGTCCTGATGCACACCATCGGCTGTTAGTACGGCCATAGCATACTCGCGGTTCATACGGGCAATATTGTCAATGGAAATTTCTTTCGGGCATGCTGCTTCACAGGCTTCCGTAAACGTGCAGGCTCCAAATCCTTCTTTATCCATTTGATTAATCATGTTCACCGCTCTCAGCTTACGTTCCGGATCGCCTTGCGGTAACAAAGCAAGGTGTGCAATTTTAGCGGAAACAAACAAAGATGCTGAAGCATTTTTACAGGCTGCAACACAGGCGCCGCAACCAATACAGGCCGCAGCAGCGAAGGAAGTGTCGGCTCTGTCTTTTTCGATGGGAAGTGAGTTGCCGTCAACAGCATTACCGGTGTTCACGGATATATAGCCTCCTGAAGCAATTATTCTGTCGAAGCTTGAACGGTCGGTTACCAGGTCTTTAATTACCGGAAAAGCATTCGCACGCCATGGCTCAACAACAACCGTATCGCCGTCTTTAAATGCGCGCATGTGTAACTGACAGGTTGTGGTACCCTGCCACGGGCCATGCGGCTTACCATCGATGTACATCGAACAAGCCCCGCAAATTCCTTCACGGCAATCGTGGTCAAATGCAATCGGATCGTTCCCTTCTGTAATCAGCTTTTCATTTAATACATCAAACATTTCGAGAAAACTCATTTCCGACGAAATGTCTTTCACCTGATAAGTGATGAAGCCTCCTTTATCGTCTTTGTTTTTCTGACGCCATACTTTCAGCGTCAGGTTCATTTTATAGTGTTCCATTGAAAGACAGTTTTTTGTTTATTTATAGCTTCTTTGTGTGGGGTGTACAACTTCGTAAACCAGAGGTTCTTTATGGAGCTCAAACTGGTTTCCTTCTTTATACTCCCAGGCGCTCACATACATATAGCCCTCATCGTTACGCATTGCTTCACCCTCCTCGGTTTGATATTCTTCTCTGAAATGGCCGCCACAGCTTTCATTGCGGTCAAGCGCATCCATTGCCATCAATTCACCAAGCTCTAAAAAGTCGGCAATGCGGTTTGCTTTGTCCAACTCGGGATTGTGTTCAAAAACTTCACCCGGAATGCGCACATTCTTCCAAAACTCTTCCCGTAAACTTCTTATTTCGGTGATGGCTTCTTTTAGTCCCGCAGCATTTCTTGCCATTCCGCACTTGTTCCACATTATTTTTCCCAAGCGCTTGTGAAAGCTTTCAACGCTTTCGGTTCCTTTAATGCTCATCAGCCTGCTAATACGCTCCGCAACGGCTTGTTCCGCTGCTTCAAATGCCGGATGAGTTGTGGGTATCGGCGCAGTGCGAATGTCGTCGGCAAGGTTGTTTCCGATGGTATAAGGGATTACAAAATATCCGTCAGCAAGTCCCTGCATCAGAGCAGAGGCGCCTAAGCGGTTAGCGCCGTGGTCAGAAAAGTTAGCCTCACCCAAACAATACAAGTTGGGTAAGGTAGTTTGTAATTCATAGTCTACCCAAAGGCCGCCCATCGTATAGTGTACCGCAGGATAGATGCGCATCGGCACTTCGTAGGGATTTTCGCCGGTAATTTTTTCGTACATGTCGAACAGGTTGCCGTATTTTTCCTTTACCACCAGTTTTCCATGATGAATCACTTCCTCTTGGGTTGGATTTTCAATACCGTGTTTACTGCACTCAATTCTTCCATAGCGGTCGATTGCGGATGCATAATCGAGATATACGGCTTGGCGCGAAGTGCCGACGCCGTAGCCCGCATCGCATCTTTCTTTCGCTGCTCTCGATGCTACGTCGCGTGGAACAAGGTTTCCGAACGCAGGATATCTTCTCTCGAGGTAGTAGTCTCTTTCTTCTTCCGGTATTTCGTTTGGACGACGCGTATCGTTCTGCTTTTTCGGAACCCAGATGCGGCCGTCGTTTCGTAAAGATTCCGACATCAGCGTAAGCTTACTTTGAAACTCTCCGGAAACCGGTATGCAGGTTGGGTGAATCTGTGTCATGCAAGGGTTTCCGAAGAACGCACCTTTTTTATGAGCCTTCCATGCTGCCGTTACGTTACTGCCCATGGCGTTGGTAGACAAATAAAATACGTTTCCATAACCACCTGAACAAAGTAATACAGCATGACCAAAATGGCGCTCCAGTTTTCCCGTTATTAAATCACGGGCAATAATACCACGCGCTTTCCCATCTATCACCACCAACTCAAGCATTTCGTGGCGGCTGTACATTTTTACCGTACCTAATGCTACCTGCCTTTCGAGCGCCTGATAGGCTCCAATCAGTAACTGCTGCCCGGTTTGTCCGGCTGCATAAAACGTTCGTTGAACCTGTGTTCCGCCGAACGAGCGGTTGCTGAGCAGGCCGCCGTATTCACGCGCAAAAGGAACGCCCTGCGCCACACATTGATCAATGATGTTCGCACTCACTTCTGCCAGACGGTGCACATTTCCCTCGCGGGAGCGGTAGTCGCCACCTTTAATGGTATCGTAAAATAAACGAAACACACTGTCGCCATCGTTTTGATAGTTTTTTGCAGCGTTAATGCCACCCTGCGCAGCAATGGAGTGGGCGCGGCGGGGCGAATCCTGAAAACAAAATGCTTTCACCTTATAACCCATTTCTCCAAGACTTGCAGCGGCCGATGCCCCGGCTAAGCCCGTGCCTACAACAATTATCTCCAAACGTCTTTTGTTAGCAGGGTTAACAAGCTTACAGGTGCTTTTGTACTTACTCCATTTTTGTTCCAGCGGACCGTCAGGAATTTTTGCGTCAAGCATATAATCTTTTTGAATTTTTTAAAATGTTGAAGTGATACTTATTTAACCCATCCTAAATACATGCTGATGGGCATCATGGCAAAGGCAAGGCAAACAACGATAGCGAATCCATAGCCGAAATTCTGAATCATTTTTGCATACCGGCGATTGTGAACTCCGAGGGAACGAAATGCAGAATGGAAGCCGTGCATCAAATGGTATAAAAGCGACAATACGCCTACCACATACAGAATAACGATAACCGGATTTTGGAATACCACCAGCATTTCTGAATAGAGATCGTGCATCTCGAAGCCGGTGCCGTAGTCTTTAACAGGCAGTTCCGCAACGTTTCCAACACCACCCAAACGGGAAGGTACCCAGAAGTGATAGATGTGCATAATCAGGAACAGAAAAATCAACGTTCCGAGCAATCCCATGCTGCGACTGTACCATTTGCTTCCGCGGTTTCCAAAGCTTACCGCATATCCTTGTTTTCTTTTAGAGTTGTTGATGGAGGTGAGTAAATAGCCCTGATAAATATGCAGAATAATTCCGGCAAACAACACCCACTCCATAATTCTGATAACAATCGTTTTACCCATAAAGTTGGCGCCTTTGTTAAACATTTCGCCGCCGTCGTTAGCCCAGATGGTTGCATTTAAGCCAACATGCACAATAAGAAATCCGATTAAAAAAACACCGGTAATTCCCATCACCAGTTTTCTGCCAACCGAGGAGGTGAAGGCCTGTTTCCAAGTCATAAAGCAAGTTTAGGTTTTTGTAATTAATCTCTGCAAAAATAAGCATCCTTCTGTTTATGGTTGGATATAGTTTGCATCTATATAAAAATTCTCCCGGTTGCAGCTAAAAAAATCCATCCAAATAAAAGATGAGAGCCGCTTTAGTTTTTTAGTGATAATGATTTAGGTTTGATGTTATGCTGAAACTTTTTACCATTTTATGGAATAGTTTTTTACTTGCCATGCAAGAGTTGAAGGTGAATAAACTGCGTACTTTTCTATCCCTGCTCGGCATCACAATCGGCATCTTTTGCATTATCGGCGTGCTTGCAACGGTGGATAGCCTCGAGAAAAAAGTGCAGAGTGATATTCAGTCGCTCGGTACTAACACAATTTATATAGACAAGTGGGAATATGCCGGAGGAAATGATTATCCCTGGTGGAAGTTTGTAAATCGTCCGTTGCCAAAATACAACGAGGTAAAGCTGATAAAGGAGCGGTCGGCATTGGCAACAGAAGTTGCTTTTTTTGCTAGCGCTGCTGCATCAGCGCACTATAACGACAACGAACTCGAGTCGGTGAAAATATACTGCATCACCGAAGATTTTGATAAAATCCAGTCGTTTGAAATAGCCAACGGAAGGTATTTTTCCGAAAGCGATTTTCAACGGGGAACTCCTGTTGCGGTAATCGGGAATGAAGTGGCGGTACAGTTGTTTGGCGGAGCAGAGTATGCCGAAGGAAAAACCTTTGTTTATAACAACAGAAGAGTAACTGTTATCGGTGTAGTTAACAAACAAGGCGGCGGATTTATGAACGCGTTCGACTACGACAATGCCATGATGGTGACGTACAAGTATTTTGCTTCGGTTTACGACCTGTCTTCCGATAATATAAATCCATTTGTGATGGTGAAGGGCAGAGGCGATGTAACCTCCGAAGCGCTGTCGAACGAGTTGCGCGGCATCATGCGGCAAATAAGAAAAATCAGTCCGACGGGCGAAGACAATTTTGCGCTGAATGAAGTAAGCGCTATCAGCAACCAGGCAAGTCAGGTGTTCTCTACCGTAAACATTGGCGGATGGGCCATCGCAGTGCTTTCGCTTATTGTAGGCGCTTTTGGTGTTGCAAACATAATGTTCGTTACTGTTCGCGAACGTACCGGACAGATCGGTTTAAAAAAAGCCATCGGTGCAACAAAGGCGACAATACTTTCCGAATTTCTAATTGAAAGTGCGTTTCTCTGTGTTATCGGCGGCGCAATAGGTGTGCTGCTCGTTTGGCTGCTGGCGCTCGCCGCCAGCGCAGCTATGCCGTTTGCCATTGTACTTGCACCCAGAATGGTTTTGTTTGCGTTTGGATTATGTGTAGTGCTCGGCATTTTATCCGGTATTATTCCCGCTTACACCGCAGCTAAGCTTGACCCGGTTGTCGCTATTCGCAGTTAAGTTCCAAATTTTGAAAATCATTTTCTGGCATTTAGTTTCGCTGCAATGTACGAGCGTGTTTCCTTACTTGCTATTGAGTCTTCGTGCGATGATACTTCGGCTGCAATCTGCGTAGACGGAGGTATTTTATCAAACGTAATTGCGTCTCAAAAAATTCATGAGCGCTATGGCGGGGTCGTGCCCGAACTCGCAAGCAGGGCGCATATTCAAAATATCGTTCCGGTTGTTTCAGAGGCTCTCCGGGTGGCAAACGAAAAGCTCACTGCCTGCAACAAACCGGTGGTTACGCTTGCAACCTTAAGCGCCGTTGCTTACACTGGCTCGCCCGGCCTGATTGGTAGTCTTTTAGTAGGGGCACAGTTTGCTAAATCAATCGCACTTTGTTTCAATCTGCCAATCATTAAAGTGCATCACATGCAGGCACACGTGTTGAGTAACCTGATAAGTGAACACCGGCCTTCTTTTCCGTTCTTGTGTTTAACAGTCAGCGGCGGACATACCCAAATTGTGAGAGTGGACAGCCCGTCCGCTATGCAGGTTTTAGGCGAAACAATCGATGATGCCGCAGGCGAGGCGTTCGATAAATCAGCGAAGCTTCTCGGACTTCCCTATCCCGGCGGGCCGTTGATCGACAAGTTTGCGACCGACGGTAATCCACAGCGTTTCCGATTTGCTGAGCCAAAGATTCCTGCCCTGAATTTTAGCTTTAGCGGCCTCAAAACATCAATCCTCTATTTTATTGAGAAGCAGAAAACTGCCAACGCTTTTTTCATTGAGCAAAATCTTCCTGATCTCTGCGCATCTGTTCAGCATACGATCGTAAATATTTTAATGAAAAAACTAACAGCAGCCGTAGCTGAAACCGGCATTACCGAAGTGTGCCTCGCCGGCGGCGTCAGCGCAAATTCCGGCCTCCGAAAAGCATTTATCGAGGTATCAGAAAAAAATGGATGGAACTGCTTCATCCCCGATTTTCAATATTGCACGGATAACGCGGGCATGATTGCAATTGCAGCCTATCATCAATTCCTGAACCGTGAGTTCTCGGATTTAACAGATTCGGTATCAGCAAGATGAGGCCCCGGAAAATACTTTGGCACAAGGTTGGAAATACAGTAGTCAAATTTCATTTTTTATGAAAAACTATTTAATCATCATCGTTTACTTCTTTTTTTTACTTGCCGCAATGAGCTAATTAACTGAGAACTTTAACGTTTTAAGAACTTAAACGATACCGCCTACCTAACAGTCGAAAACGCATCAATTTATCTTTGCAATCTTAATTTTTTTGAATGAAGCATTTTTTTATAGCAGTCGTCGCATTATTGATGGCGGGAAGTTTGTCGGCGCAGGATGTAAAAGCGAAGGCAATTTTAGATAAGGCAAGCAATAAAATAAAAACGTTGAAAGGCATCACCGCTAACTTCTCGTATGTAACGAAGAACAAGAACAATGTGAAGAAGGGTTCGGTGAAAGGAACTATTTCCATCAAAGATCAGAAGTACTTCATCAAACAAGGCTCCACCCAGATCATCAGCAATGGTGTGAAAGTTTGGAATTACGGAGGCGATAAAGAGGTTACTGTATCAACGATTGACAACGACGCTCAAACCCTTACGCCGCAAAAGTTACTCACCAATTTTTACGACAAGGATTTTAATTACAAACTCGTAAAAACGAGCGGCGCCTATAATGAAATTGAAATGGTGCCGGTTGATAAGAGGAAAAATTTTAAGCAGGTAAACATATTTATCAGTAAGGCAAATGATCTCGTGTCAAAGGCAAGAATTATCGATAAAGGAGACAACATCATTGAGTTTGAATTGAACAATGTAAACACAAAGGCCAATCTTTCCGATAATCTTTTTGTTTTCGATCCCGGAAAGCATCCGGGGGTGGAGATAATTGAACAATAGCGAATTTACCATTCCAGCCGCTGTAAATAGCGGCTTTTTTATGCTCACTGCTTTTTTCAGCGCGAAAAAAAATGCAATTTTACACGCTGATATGAACCGGATAATTATTACCATCGATGGCTTTTCTTCCTGCGGCAAGAGTACGCTTGCACGCGCGCTTGCACACAAATTAAATTACACCTTCATCGACAGCGGCGCCATGTATCGAGCCATCACATTGTATTTTCTTCGTCATCACATCGACTGGAATAATGAAAAGCAGGTAAAAGAAGCGCTTGCTGATATTAATATGGAGTTCGATTATAATCCTGCCACCGGTGGAAGCGATATGATTTTAAACGATGAAAATGTAGAGCTGATTATCCGCGACATGCTGGTAAGTGAAAACGTGAGTGAGGTTGCGGCCAACCAATTTGTACGCGAATTTGCCGTAGCTCAACAACAGAAAATGGGCAGGCGTAAAGGTATTGTGATGGATGGACGCGACATTGGAACCACCGTTTTTCCTGATGCCGAGTTAAAGATATTTGTCGTGGCCGATCCGGCCGTTCGCGTGGAGCGCCGGTATAAAGAAATGTTTGAAAAGAATCCGCATATCAGTATTGAAGAAGTAAAATCCAATCTTGAAATGCGGGATTATATCGACAGCAACCGCGATTTCTCCCCTCTGCGCCAGGCCGCCGATGCAAAAGTACTCGATAACACGAACCTCACACGCGAAGAGCAACTTCAGAAAGCGTTGGGTTGGATAAAAGAATTATCTGCTGTTAGTCACTAACAACTGTTAGCTACTTTATCTTTGCCGCTTTAAATCATTCAACATGAACAATATTGTGTATATCGTGTCGGCAGTCCGCACACCAATGGGCAGTTTTGGCGGAGCATTAAAAGATGTGCCTGCACCGCGGCTTGGCGCTATCGCCATAAAGGCTGCTGTGGAAAGGGCCGGCATTCAACCGGAAATGGTAGAAGAAGTTTTAATGGGTTGCGTTATTCAGGCGAATCTGGGTCAGGCACCGGCACGTCAGGCAGCGGTTTATGCGGGCCTTCCACACAACGTGGTGTGTACCACCATTAACAAGGTTTGTGCAAGTGGTATGAAGGCAATTGCCCTGGGCGCGCAGAGCATTATGCTTGGCGATAATGATATTGTAGTAGCCGGCGGAATGGAGAACATGAGCGCCGTTCCGTTTTACCTTGATAAACTAAGATGGGGAAATAAATATGGGAGCTCTGCTGTGACAGATGGTTTGGAAAAGGATGGGCTTACCGATTGTTACAGCAATACGGCAATGGGCTGTGCAGCCGATATCATAGCAGCCGAATCAAAAATTTCGAGGGAAGATCAGGACGCTTTTGCTGTGGAAAGCTATAAGCGGTCGCAGGCTGCCTGGGAAAATGGCGCGTTTAAAGAAGAAGTGGTGCCGGTTGAAATAACAGGTAAAAAAGGAACCGTTGTTGTTGATAAAGATGAGGAACCCTGGAATGTAAAGTTTGATAAAATAGCAGGCCTTCGTCCGGCATTTGGGAAGGAAGGAACGGTTACCGCTGCCAACGCCTCCACAATGAACGATGGTGCGGCCGCAGTTGTTTTAATGAGTAAAGAAAAAGCCGAAGAACTGGGCATTCAGCCACTGGCAATAATAAAAAGTTTTGCCGACGCGGAGCAAGATCCTACTTACTTTACAACGGCTCCAAGTGTTGCGCTTCCTAAAGCTGCAAAAAAAGCAGGAATCGAACTCAGTGAGATTGATTATTTCGAGCTGAATGAAGCCTTTAGCGTTGTAGGCATTGTTAATTCAAATTTGATGAAGCTCGATCCGGCAAAAGTAAATGTAAACGGCGGAGCGGTTTCTCTTGGGCACCCGTTAGGCTGCAGCGGAGCAAGAATAATTGTTTCATTGATCAACGTGTTAAAGCAGAAGAACGCCAAGTATGGCGGCGCCGGCATCTGCAACGGCGGCGGCGGAGCAAGTGCCATGATCATTGAAAAGGTGTAAGGCGAATAAAAAATACCATTAAGAGGGTAATTTTTTGTTGAAGGGCTTGTTTATCTTTAAGTTTTAAAAACTCAGGTTATGAAACAAGTAATTGCCCTCCTTTCTTTCGCGCTGGTTTCAGGCGCTACAATCGCTCAGGTTGGTAAGCAGGTAAACAACACCTCTTATTCAAAAGCAAAAGTTTACATTTCTGTGGATAAGCCGGTAAGAGGTGTTGCCACAGAAGACAAAACAATTCTCATCAATCCCGAAAAAGGAAGTTACGCATACATTATCGTCGATAACTATCCCAATACTTTTCCTACTTCTCAAATACAACTCACAAGTTTTAAAAAGTATGGAGGCGAGTACGAAAAAATTGATTCCAAAACATACGACATCGATCGGAGCCTCACCTTCACCTACATCCAGTACAGTTTTAATACAACGGGCGATTACGCATTTGATGTGCACGATGGAAATGGCACATTTATTAACTCCGCTTATGTAACAGCCAATGCCAAAACCAGCACTACAACCAACAATGGCGGATCCGGAAAATATTCTAAGGCCAAAGCATACATAGCACTCGATGTTCCCGTGGCGGGCGTCGCTAAACAGGTTTCATCTATCGTTATTAATCCCGACAAAGGGAGCTATGCTTACATTGTAATCGATAATTATCCCACCAACTTTAACGTCGATAAAATTAATTTGAAATCGTACAAAAAAGTAAACGGCAAGTACGAAAAGCTAAACGATCAAACCTATAATATCAGCGGCGATAATTATTATACCTACATAAAATACAGCTTCTATACGAAAGGTGAATATGCTTTTGACGTTTATGATGAGAACGGCGTTTTTGTAGCAACTGCCTATGTAACCGTAGGATACAAGTAGCGGTAAAGAAGAATCGTGTTGAATGCCGCGGAAAACTTTTTTGCGGCTTTTTATTTTCCTTAACTTTAAGGCTCAGTTTTCCCATTGACCGAAAAAGAAATTATACAAGGTTGTATTGAAGGAGATATTCAAACCCAGCGACTGTTGTTTAACACATTTGCTCCCAAAATGATGTCGGTTTGCCTGCGCTACATCGGCAACAGGTCAGAAGCGGAAGATGTTTTGCAGGATGGATTTATACTTGTATTCAGGCATATTGAGAAATTTAAATTTAATGGCTCTTTCGAGGGATGGATTCGCCGCATCATGGTAAATACAGCGCTCAAATTTTTACAGAGCAAAAAAGTAAATTTCGTTGAGATAGATGCGGTGCAGGCAACATTTATTCATGGTGAACCATCTGTTTTATCTGAACTGAATACTGAAGAGCTGATGAAAATGATTGATGCCCTGCCGGACGGATATAAAATTGTATTTAACCTTTATGTAATAGAAGGGTACAGCCATAACGAAATTGCGAAATTGATTCACATTTCGCCGGGTACAAGCCGGAGCCAGCTCATTAAGGCGCGGAGGCTGCTTCAGAAGCAAATTACCGAACGTCAAAAACTTGCGGTATGATGTCGGAAGAATTCGATAATTTTTTTCGGGATAGGATCAATGCTTCCCAAACGGAAGTATCTGAAGACGTATGGAAGGCATTGGAGAGCCATCTCATCAAAGAAAATAAAAAGCGTCGTTTTCCTTTTGGCTACTGGTATGTTCCGGTGGCGGCCGTTTTCTTAATCAGTCTTTATCCTGGTATACATTTTCTAACAACTGACGGTGAAAATGCGGCTACCGTAAAAAGCCAAAGATCGAACACGCTCACACCGGCCGAAGAAATCAATACAGATGTGGCAACCATCCAGGCACCGGCATCTCAACCCTTCGCTCCGGTAGTTTCCCCTGCAAAACAAACCGGCATTCCTGCTCCGAAAAAGCATTCAACGCAACACACCGTTTCTTACCACGGAAGCGATATTTCTGAAAATTCCGTACAGCAGTTTATTCAGCCCGGCGACCAAGAATTATCTGTATACAACAGAATATCGGTTACGGAACTGCCCCTCGTAAGCACTGCTGCGAATCATCTTCCTACCGCTGTCATTCATCCCATTATCGGATGCCCGGCCAATAACAGCCATTACGAGCCATCATTATTTATAGAAGGCTATGTTGCACCCGCTTATACCATCCGGAGCCTCTCGGGCGGATCTGCCGATTTCCGCTACCGGAAGGACAGCGCCGAGAAACAAATGTTCTCTTTCGGAGCCGGTATCAGGCTTTCAAAAAGACTCAGCAATCACATGCTCATCAAAGGTGGAGTTGAATATCTCGAAACACGTGAAAAGTTTCGTCTGCAACGTGAAGACGGCATTCGTATAACCACCGTTGTAACGGTAAAAAATGTAAACGGCGTAAACGTGTATGACACAATCTCGGTACAAGAAACACAATACAGAACAACGCATACTACCAACACTTACCGCTCGGTTTCGTTGCCTGTTATTGCTTCCTATGAAACCGGAAACGAGAATTGGCGCGCCGCATTTTCCGGTGGTGTAATTTTAAATGTTTTCAGCAAAGCATCCGGTTATACGCTCGACACAGCCTATAAAGCGGTTTCAATGTCGGACAACAGCAACGGCATTTATAAAACCGGAGTAGGCTTTTCCCTTTACGGCAGCTTTGCACTTTACAAAAATATTTTGCCATATACCGAAGTGTTTGCCGAACCGTATTTTCAATACCAACTCTCGAACTTAACAACCGATAAAGCAGGATTCAACCAAAAAATGCATCACCTCGGAATTAATTTGGGAATTCGGTATAATTTAGGAAACCTCAGGCAACGAAACGATTAGTTCCAGTATCTGATTAACAGTTCGATACTTAGTCCAATATTCTTAGTCCAATGCCCGCGGGCAAAACCGTTTCAAATTTCATTTTATCAATACGAATCCGAGCCGCTTTTTTAAGTGGCTTTTTTTATTGCGTTTTCATCTTCTCCAACTGCCTTTGCAATCCAAACATTTCGTCTCTCAGCCTTGCCGCTTCCATAAAATCCAGGTCTTTTGCAGCTTTTTCCATCAGCCGCTTCACTTTCGCAATTCCTTTTTCTAACTGAGGAATGGTTTCATAGTCTACGGGTTCCTCCGCAACCAATGCTAATCCGTCGGGCACGGCGTAGGGACTTTTCTGATCGTAGGACTTTATGTCGAGTACCGAAGTTTGCGCAAGTACCTGGTCGCGCGTTTTTATAACGGTTTTCGGAGTAATGTTGTGTTGAATGTTGTGCGCAATCTGAATATCCCTTCTCCGGTTTGTTTCATCAATAGTGCGCTGCATGCTTTCGGTAATCTTGTCTGCATAAAATATCACTTTCCCGTCTGCGTTTCTTGCAGCGCGACCGGCAGTTTGAGTAAGCGATTTTTCGTTTCTTAAAAAACCTTCTTTATCCGCGTCTAAAACAGCCACCAGCGATACCTCTGGTAAATCAAGTCCTTCTCTTAACAAGTTTACGCCGACAAGCACATCAATTTCTCCGAGGCGAAGCTGTCGCAGAATCTCTACACGCTCCAGCGCATCAATATCGCTGTGAATATATTTTGAGCGAATGTGGATGCGTGAAAGGTATTTGTCCATTTCCTCCGCCATTCGTTTCGTTAAAGTGGTTACCAGTACACGGTCGCCTTTTTTCACGCGCAAATCAATTTCATTTAATAAATCATCAATTTGATTTATTGATGGGCGTACTTCAATCGGCGGGTCGAGGAGGCCTGTAGGCCGCACCACTTGCTCCACTACAATGCCTTCGGTTTTTTCGAGCTCGTAGCTGCCGGGCGTGGCACTTACAAATACCGTTTGACCAATCATATTCTCAAACTCATGAAAGTTTAGGGGCCGGTTATCAAGCGCACTTGGTAGCCTGAAGCCATAATCCACCAACACAAGTTTTCTGCTTCTGTCCCCGCCATACATCCCCGATATTTGCGGTATGGTTTGATGGCTTTCATCAATCATACACAAAAAATCTTTCGGAAAATAATCGAGTAAACAAAACGGTCTTGTACCTGGTTTTCGCCTGTCGAAGAAGCGCGAATAATTTTCGATGCCGTTACAATAGCCGAGTTCGCGTATCATCTCCAAATCATACTCCACTCTTTCTTTGATGCGCTGCGCTTCGAGGAGTTTTCCCTGTTGCTTGTAGTAGTTTACCTGCAACATCATTTCATCCTGAATTTCGTGCATAATTGTAACCACCATATCTTTTGGAGCGATGTATAAATTAGCCGGAAAGATGGCGGCGTTGTCCAACTTACCGATCCTTTTTCCGCTATCCAGTTCAAAGCTTTCGATGGTATCAATTTCATCACCAAAAAAAGAAACACGATAGCCGACATCGAGATACGGAAGGTTGATGTCAACCGTATCACCTTTAACGCGGAAGGTGCCTCGTGTAAATTCAGTGGTGGTGCGGTTGTATAAAGAATTGATGAGGTTGTGCAGAAATCCTTGCCGCGATAACTGCTGTCCTTTTGCAATACGAATAATTCCGTTTTCGTAGTCGGTAGGATTGCCCATTCCATAGATGCAGCTTACGCTTGCCACTACGATGATATCGCGGCGGCCGCTCAGCAACTGCGATGTTGCCTGCAACCGTAGTTTATCCAATTCTTCATTAATGCTCAGGTCTTTTTCAATATAAACATCCTTCACCGGCATATAGGCTTCCGGCTGATAATAGTCGTAATAGCTAACAAAATAGCCGACTGCATTTTCCGGAAAAAACTGCTTAAACTCGCCATACAACTGCGCTACAAGGGTTTTGTTATGCGTTAGTACCAGCGTGGGCCGTTGAACGTTTTGAATCACATTGGCCATGGTAAAAGTTTTACCCGAGCCGGTTACGCCGAGAAGCGTCTGAAATTTTTCGCCCTGAAAAATGCCCTCAGTAAGTTGTTGGATGGCCGACGGCTGATCGCCCGAAGGCTGATAAGGTGCATATAATTTAAATGGCATAGAAGTATTGGAAAAAGCTCAGCAATTTAAAAAAATCAGCAAGGTGAAGATGTTAAGAAATGAAAAAAGCGGACAACTTACTATGGACAAGCGCTTCTGAAAGAACTTTCACGATGCCGACTGCCGTCGGAATGTGCTCAGATAGATTCCGGAGAAAATCATGAGTCCGCATAAGGCTTTTATCCAATCGAAATGCTCACCGAGAAACAGCATGGCAATGATGGTGGCAAAAACAGGCTGTGTGTACATATAGGCGCCTGCTATTGATGCCGGAAGCTTCGAAAGAGCATACGCATTAAACAAGTAAGGCAGAAATGTGCCGCAAACAACAATCAGCGCAAGCAGAAGCCACTGAAATCCCGTGAAGGAAAGAAAAGAAGTCTGCACGAATTCTGTCACCGAAAAAGGAATCATCATAAAAAATCCGAAAGTAAACACCCAGCGAATGACGTGAATAGAAGAATAGCGCAGCATCAGCGGCTTCACCAACACCATGTACACAGCGTAGGAAACGGCATTCAGTGCAATCAGAATATCGCCTTTAAGCATATTCGTTCCTGTTGTGCTCGGGTCTTTCGAAAGCACTAAAATGGCGGCGCCGCCAAGCCCGAGAAACAAGCCGAGCAACTTTATAGCGCCCACTTTTTCTTTCAGCAAGATGGCCGCAATCAGGGTGATGAAGATGGGCGTTATCAACATCAGCAAAGCGCCGTGGATTCCGGTTGTAAACGAGAGCCCTTTAATAAACAACAGTTGGTTAAAGGTAACGCCGGTTAAGCCGCAGACGATAAAGAGCCAGACATCATTTTTATTGATGGATGCCTTTGAGGAGCTGAAAGCAAACAGTAGCCAAAATAGGATGGTGGCGGAAGAGGCGCGTACCAGGTTCAGTGCGAATGGTGCGATGACGACGGGCGTAAGCGATTTAATAATACTGATATTGGCTCCGAAAAAAAAGTTCGTGAGCAGTAAGGCAGCATGCGCTTTAAAATGAAAGCTTTTCGACAAAGCGGCCTATTGAATTTTCGCTTCGAATGCCCCTGCGGTTAACACCCGGGTCACACCTTCGTTGTTTGCCAGTTTACCGCTAAATTCTCCTTTTAAAATGCCATCCGCAAAAGAGATAATTTTTACGGATACATTATCCGGCTCCAAAATTTTTGTGCTGGTAAAGGTTGTATAATCGGTTCCGCTGATGTGCTTCAAAATAATCAGTTCCGCTGTTTTGGTTGCGGTAGGATAGGAACCCACCACAGGTTCGGTTACAGGAAGCGTAAACTGAACGTTCAGAATTTCGCTTCCGCTGCTTCCGGCAACTGTATATTTATCGGTGTACGAGCCGGATTCTTTTGTGGCTGTAACATTGGCCAATACGGCATTTCCGCCGTCTATATTAACGATGAGGCTACCTTCGAAGGCCGGAGGAGCGCTCTCGTTTTTTTTGCACGAAGACAAAATTATCAGACTGAGTAGCAGGGAGAAGATGTTACGCATAAATGTTTTATTGAGTTAAAAAAACCACCCGGTGCGGGTGGTTAAAAATAGGTTTATTTTAGTTTCATATCGGCTATAATCGCTGCAATTTTTTCTTTCAGCATTTCATACTTCATTGCAAATTCGTCTATATTATTCAGCGCAGTGTGCACGCTGAAATAGAATTTTATTTTCGGCTCTGTTCCACTCGGACGCGCAGAAATTTTACTTCCATCCTCCAGCACAAATTGCAGCACATTGCTTACCGGTAAAACAATTTTCTCTGATTCTCCGGTTTGCAGATTTTTGTTTGTCTGTAACTGATAATCCATCAACCGAATTACACGCGAGCCGTTAATAGTTGTCGGCGGGTTGTCGCGATACACTTTCATCATAGTCGCAATTTCTTCTGCGCCTTTCATACCTTTTCTGGTAATTGAAATCAGGTCTTCCAAATAAAATCCGTATTGCTTGTAAAGGTCAATCAGCTTATCGTAAAGGCCGCGTCCATTCTCTTTTTCAACAGCAGCCATTTCGCAGAGCAAAGCCACGGCGCTAACAGCATCCTTGTCGCGGATATGATTGCCAATCATAAGTCCAAAGCTTTCTTCACCGCCGATAACATAGTTTTCGTTCGCCTCCTTCTCCCGAATCATCTGCGAAATCCATTTAAAGCCGGTGAGTACATTATAGCAGGCTACATTGTTTTGTCGTGCAATTTCATCAATCATTTCAGTGGTTACAATTGTTTTTATAACCATATCGTTTGGCTGTGCAATGCCTTTTGCCCTCCTTGCTTCAATCATATACGCGAAGGCAAGTACCGCTGTTTGATTGCCGTTCATCAATACCCATTCTCCTTTGTTGTTCTTTACGGCAATACCTACTCTGTCGCTGTCAGGATCTGTACCCAGTAAAATATCCGCATCCAGTTCTTTTGCTTTTTTCAGTCCGATGCTCATTGCTTCCGACTCTTCCGGATTTGGATATACTACGGTAGGAAAATTTCCGTTCGGCTCACTCTGCTCCGCCACTATGTGTACGTTGGTAAAGCCATAGCGTGCCAGCACTTTTGGTACGATAGTGATTCCCGTTCCGTGAATGGGCGTGTACACAATTTTTAAATCGTGCTGTTTGGTGTTGATGTCGGGATTGATGCTCAGGCTTTTGATCATTTCTATATATGCCTCGTCCATTTCATCGCCAAGAAGCGTAATATTCCATTCGCCTCCCGTCCATTTTACCTCGTCGGGACTGCTGATGGCTTCCACTTCCTTAATTACATTTTTATCGTGCGGCGGTGTAAGCTGGCTGCCGTCGTTCCAATAAGCTTTGTAACCATTGTATTCTTTCGGATTGTGGGAGGCTGTGCATACAACACCGCTCTGGCAGTGCAGATGGCGGATGGCGAATGACAATTCAGGAGTAGGCCGCAGCTCGGAAAACAGAAAAACTTTAATGCCATTGGCTGCAAAAACATTGGCGACAGTTTCAGCAAAAAAGCGGCTGTTATTACGGCTGTCGTGTCCTACAACAACTTTTATTTCACCTTCAAAATTTTTCTTCAGATAGTTTGCAAGGCCCTGCGTTGCCATGCCAACGGTGTAGCGGTTCATTCGGTTAGTGCCCACGCCCATAATACCTCTCAGCCCGCCTGTTCCGAATTCGAGGTTCTGATAAAAACTTTCTGCTAATTCCTCTTGATTATTCAATTGCATTTGTCTGATTGCGGCCTTCGTTTCATCGTCGTAATTGCCATTCAGCCAAACATTTACTTTTTCCAAAATCGCCTTATCCATATAAAAATATTTAAATAAAAAGAGCAACAAGTTTAAGTATAAAATGCCATTTTATAATTGAGAATAATTTTTGCCGCTGCGATTGTAAGTTTACAACCTAAATTTTTTATGTTGAAGGGCTTTGCAGCGTTTTTCATTTCGTGCTTTTGTTGTTTGCAGGTTTTTTCTCAGGATACGGTTTCGGGTCGCCCGTTCGACAGCGCATATGCGTCGGTACGCACGCCTATTAATTATAAGAAGCGGCAAAACATTGTCCTCGCCGGAAATATTATTGGATATGGTGGAACAATGGTGGCATTATATTCTGCCTGGTACAGTAAGTACCCACAAAGCCGTTTTCATTTTTTCGACGACAACCGTCAGTGGTTGCAGGTAGATAAATTTGGTCACGCCTACAGCGCCTACATCGAAAGCCGCGTAAGCATGGAAGCATGGCGCTGGGCCGGTTTGCCGGAAACACAAGTGATATGGATAGGCGGATTGAGCGGTGCGGCTTATCAAACGGTAATAGAAGTGCTCGACGGTTTTTCTTCGGAATGGGGATGGAGTTGGGGCGATTTTGCTGCAAACATTGCCGGCAGCGGTTTGCTGGTAAGCCAGGAACTGCTATGGAAGGAACAGCGCATACACATGAAGTTCTCTTTCCATGGAAAAGATTATGGCGACCCTGTATTAAATAAGAGAGCGGATGAACTTTACGGCAAATCGATGTTGGAAAAAGTTTTGAAAGATTATAATAACCAAACCTATTGGCTGAGTTTCAACATAAACTCATTTGCAAAGTCGAACGGAATTCCCGATTGGTTGAACATTGCTTTTGGATATGGCGCGGGCAACATGTTTGGCGCAGAATTAAACGAATGGACCGACAAGCAGGGCAACCATTTCGATTATACCCATTTAAAGCGTTACAGGCAGTTTTATATTTCGCCCGATATTGATTTTACACGCATTAAAACGAAAAGCAAGTTATTGAAGACAACCTTTTTTGTGTTGAGCTGTTTCAAGTTTCCGGCTCCTGCGCTCGAGTTTTCAAACGGCACCATCAGCGGCCATTGGCTGTACTTTTAATTATGCTGAAACTATCTGAATTAAACCTTGTACACTTTCGAAATTACCGCAGTTTCAGCATGCCGGTTGCCGAAAATATTATTTGCATTTCCGGCAGCAACGGCTCGGGAAAAACGAATTTGCTTGATGCGGTATTTTATCTGAGTGTGAGCCGCAGCTACTTCGCAAGGCCTGATGCTGCAAGCGTTTCGCATCATTTGCAGGGAATGAAGATAGAAGGAAGGTTTAATGTGAACGGGCAGGCACACCATGTAAAACTTATACTGCGCGAAAATCTGAAGAAGGAGTTCAGTCTCGATGATGTCCCTTACAAAAAACTTTCCGATCACATCGGAAAATTTCCCTGTGTAATGATAGCGCCCGACGATGTTGAACTGATATCCGGGCAAAGCGCCGACCGGCGCAGGTTTATGGATGCAGTACTGTCGCAGATCAATCATCAATACCTTGAAGTGCTGATCGATTACAATAAAGTTTTATTGCAACGCAACAGCTATCTGAAGGCGGTTGCAGATGGAGCCGGGTTCGACGGTACGCTGATGCAGGTTTTTGATGAGCAGTTGATTGATTCGGGAAATAAACTTTATGAGTGGCGCAAAGTTTTTTTGGCTGAATTTTTTCCGTTGGTTGCAGCGAATTATCAAACTATTTCGGGGAGAGCGGAGACCATTGCATTTCAATATGATTCCGATTTACACCGGCAGTCTTTTCAGGAACTGCTCAGGGAGTCGTTGCAGAAAGATCTTGCCCGCCAACGAACGAATGTGGGAATCCACAAAGATGATATCGAGTTTCTGTTGCAGACAACTCCTTTTAAATCGCTGGCTTCTCAGGGGCAGAGGAAAAGTTTGTTGTTCGCATTGAAGCTTGCCGAGTTTTCCATTATCCGTTCCCACAAGCAATTTTCACCGGTTTTACTGCTCGACGACGTTTTTGAGAAGCTCGATGAATCAAGGTTGCAAAGCCTGCTCAATTTCGTTTGCCGGGATCTCGGTGCGCAGGTGTTCATTACAGACACGCACACTAGCAGGTTGAGAAATGCTTTCGAAAAGTTGAACTTGCCGTTTCAGGAAATTGTTTTGGATCATCCGCCAAAATCCTTTCATTAAATTTGAATGTTGCAATGAAAAAACATCTTGTACTTTTTTTCTGTATAGCGGCCGTTGTAATCGCGGCTCAGTCGTGTTCGAAGCCGCAAGGATTCGAGTATCGTGGTATTCAGAATCTGAAGTTAAACACCCTCGATTTTAACCGTTCGGAAATAAGCCTCGAACTCGTGTACTTCAACCCAAATAATTTCGGCGTTACCTTGAAGAACGTTACTGCCGATATCTATCTCAACAAAAATTATTTGGGGAAATATATTTTAGATACGACGATGTTTATAGCCAAACGGTCGGAGTTCAGTCTGCCGTCGCGGATGGAAGTGGATATGCGAAACCTGCTCAAGAACGCCCTTACCGGTATTTTGGGAAATGAAGTTTTGCTCGATGTTACCGGAACAACACGAGTGGGCAAATCCGGCATCTACATCAACGTTCCTATCAATTATTCCGGGCGTCATAAAATCAGTTTGTTTTAAGGGGATGGGAAAGCTGCTCTATAATATTTTTATTTTTTTGTATCCCTTGGGTATACGCATCGCCGCGCTTTTTAACGACAAAGCGAAGCTTTGGATAAACGGAAGGAAATATCAAACGATGCACGATATTACCGGGTCGCCTGCATGGGTGCATTGTGCGTCGCTTGGCGAGTTTGAGCAGGCACGGCCTGTAATAGAAAAGATTAAAAAGGATTGCCCCGAAACAAAAATTTTGCTCACGTTTTTTTCTCCTTCGGGCTACGAATACCGGAAGAATTATCCCTATGCCGACTGGGTGAAGTATCTTCCGATGGACGGCAGCCGAACTGCGGAAAATTTCCTAAGGCAAGTAAATCCCTCTATTGTATTTTTTGTTAAGTACGAATATTGGTTTTACTACCTGCGCGAAATTTCCAAGCGCTCTGTTCCACTGTTTTTAATTTCAGGCATTTTCCGGAGCGACCAGCCTTTCTTCAAGTGGTATGGCGGCCTTTACAGAAAAATGCTTTCATTTTTCAGTTTCTTTTTTCTTCAGAACACCGATTCTCAAAATCAACTGAATCAATTGGGATTTCAGAATGCGATGGTGGCCGGCGACACCCGTTTCGACCGCGTGGCACAAGTTGCGGAAGAAGCCTCATCCTCCTCAAAAGTTGAACAGTTTCTTTCCGGTTCTCAGGCCGAGATCGTAGCCGGCAGTACATGGCCGGAAGACGATAAAGTTCTGTCGCACCTCGCCAATGCAAACCCGGGCATCAAATTTATTGTAGCACCGCACAATATCGATGAGGGCCGGCTTGCAGAAACTGCTTTGTTGTACAAACGTTCGGTTCGTTACAGCGCTTTTACGCCGGGAAAAAGCGATGCAGCGAATGTGCTGGTCGTCGATAATGTGGGTATGCTGAGCAGCCTTTACCGCTACGGAAAAATTTGTTTTATCGGCGGCGGATTTGGAAGCGATGGCGTTCATAACGTGCTGGAAGCGGCTGTGTATGGGAGACCGTTAATTCATGGTCCGGAATATCGGAAATATGCTGAGGCGGTGCAGCTGGTTGTGCTCGGTGCTTCGTTTGAAGTAAACACCGCACTCGATGTTGAAGAAACTGTTTTTGAATTGCTGAACAACCGCCAAAAGTATGATGCAGCCGCCATTGCGGCCCATCGCTATGTACAGGAAAACAAGGGCGCTTCGGACGAAATTGTGCGCTGGCTTTACAAAAAACGCCTGCTGATTAAGTGATCGAAAAGCTGCGTGGTTTCGCTCTCTTCATCCCATCCCAACTTTGTTTTCAGCTCGCGTTTAATCCACACTTCTGCTTCTCCATAAACGGAAAAGCTGTTAATCGTTTTAATGCTTCTTTCAAACATGCTTTCGTCGCCGCGAAAAAGCTCATTAATAAAACGATAGCGGTCGTTTATTCCGATGGCTTTTTTTAAATCTTTGATGGGGCTGTTCTTCAGCACATTCCCCAGTTCGTTTTGGTTTTTCTTCAGCTTTTCGTTTAGCGTTCCGGCATCGGCCGGCTTTGGCGGAGCAGGTTGTTGTGCAAGAGTTGGAATTTCGTTTTGCAAATCGAAGAGCCATTGTTGGGCGTTTACGAAGTCGGATGGCTTTTTTATTGCAGACGGCTCAACAGGAGCAGCGCCAGGTTCAACAGGAGTGTGCGTATCGGCTTCATTTGTTTCTATCGCCGGTTCATCTTCCTGCAAAACGAAAACTGTTTTTTGCGTCGCAGTTTCTTCATCAGATAGAGCTTCCTGCAATGGCTCAAAGGCCGCAACATTTTCTGTAATCTCGTCGTCGGCCGCTGTAATTCTCGCATTCATATTTTGCGCGGGCATTAAAACAGTTACTGATCCGTCAGGTTGGCGTGCCGTTGTTTTATTACGCGTTAATTCATTCACAATCATCTGCGCGGTCATCATCATCGCTTCGGTATCGGCATTCTTACTATATTGTTCGTGTAATTTTTCAATGAGGGTTCCCAATCTTTGCATAGGAAATAATACTTTTGAGCGCTTTCGATAGTTAAAAATAAGAACTTATTATAACCCTGCAACTTATTAAAAAATGTTTATAGAACCGAGTTTAAGTGGTGAAAGAAGAGGTTGGATTGAAGTGATTTGCGGGTCCATGTTCAGTGGTAAAACGGAAGAACTTATCAGAAGATTAAAGCGTGCAAAGATTGCAAATTTGCGTGTAGAGATTTTTAAGCCCGGTATTGATGTAAGGTACGATGAAAACAACGTGGTGAGCCACGATGCCAACATGATACAATCAACGCCGATAGAAAATTCGCAGAATATTTTATTGTTGTCGCAGGATGTTGATGTGGTAGGCATTGATGAAGCGCAGTTTTTTGATGCAGAAATTTTAAACGTATGCGAAATCCTTGCAACCAAAGGTATGCGTGTAATTGTTGCCGGCTTAGACATGGACTACAAGGGCCAGCCGTTTGGCGCTATGCCGCAGTTGCTCGCCATCGCCGATTACATTACCAAGCTCCATGCTATTTGTGTGCAATGCGGCCACATAGCCAACATCTCTTATCGTAAATCGGCGGCTCAACAGCAGGTGTTGCTCGGCGAAAAAGATATTTATGAACCCCGCTGCCGCATTTGTGCTCAAAAAGATCATTAGAAACGAACTGTTGTTTTGAAACACATCCTTCATCTCATACAAAAAGATGTGCTGCTCGAAATCCGGCAGCAGTATAGCTTCTATGGGGTATTGTTATATGTGGCGTCTACCATTTTTATAATCTATCTAACTATCGGCATGCCCGACGATGTGGTGTGGAATGCATTGTTCTGGATAACGCAATTATTTGTTTGTGTAAACGCTGTAGCTAAAAGCTTTCTTGCACAGAGCCGCGAACAGATGTTGTACTATTATTCAATTGCCGGCGCCAAACACTACATTCTCTCCAAGCTTTTCTTCAACATTTTGCTGATGTTCGTAATGACGTCGATCAGCCTGCTGCTTTTTTTGTTGCTGCTCGGAAATCCTGTGGAGTATTTATTTCGTTTTTTAGGCGTCAGCATCCTCGGAGGCGTGGGGCTAAGCCTCGTGTTCACATTTCTTTCGGCCATTGCCGCAAAAGCACGTCAGCAGGCGGCCCTCATTACCATACTGGGTTTTCCGGTAATTGTTCCGCAGGTTTTGTTGTTGATGAAGATTAGTCAATCCGCGTTCTCGCAGGTGGTTCAGGCAGGCCTTTCTAACATGGTTTTGCTATTGGTGGCACTTGATGTGATGGTGGTTGTGCTTGCCGTAATTCTGTTTCCGTTTTTGTGGAAAGATTAAAACGTTTACAACAATTGCTATAACTTTTGTCAGATGAGTTTCCCTATTTTTGCGTGCCGGTAAAGGCGTTGTAACCGCTTTCAGAAAACTTTGCATTATGCCCAAATTAAGCTGGTGGAAAATTGCAGCCTGCGTTTTGTTACTCTACACTTCTGTGATGGGGTTTTTTATTAAAATTCCGGTTTTAGATGGGCGACTTCAGGAATCGATACGTAATTTATTTTTCCATGTGCCTATGTGGTTTGGAATGATGATACTCTTTGTAGTATCGGTGATATATGCTATTCTTTATTTGAACAAGGGCGCTGTTAAATACGATTATTATTCAACGGAGTTTGCACGCACCGGAATTATTTTCGGCGTGCTTGGAATTATTACCGGCGCTATCTGGGCTAATTACCAATGGGGCGCGCCTTGGAGCAACGATCCGAAACAGAACGGTGCTGCGGTTGCCCTGTTGATATATTTGGCTTATTTCGTGTTGCGGGGCTCGGTTACCGATTTAGACAAGCAGGCAAAGCTCGGTTCTGTTTACAACATATTTGCGTTTTGTATGCTGTTTCCCACATTATGGATCCTGCCGCGATTAACCGAATCGCTTCATCCGGGCGGCATGGGCAGCGAAGGCAATCCGGGCTTAAATCCGGACGACTCTTCCCCAGAAATGAAAATGGTGTTTTGGCCGGCTGTAATTGGCTGGACGCTTCTCGGCGTATGGATATCTCACTTAAAAATCAGAATTAAAACTATTTATGAAAATCAGCTCGCTCATCAATCGTAAGATGAAGGCAGCGGCTTTGTTGCTTGTATGCGTGTTTATGCAGCAGAGCCTTTGTGCACAACCTTCAGGAAGCCCACCTGCATCGTTTATGGAATCTAACGGCAAAATCTATGTGGTAGTTGCCGTTGTGGTAACGATTGTTCTGGGTTTGTTGATCTATCTAATTACACTCGACCGCAAGGTTTCGCGGCTCGAAAAACAAAGCCGCAACAATAAAATTTCATAACATCTTTGCAAAAAATTTAAAACCAAATAAACATGTCTGATCAGCACTATAGCTTTTTTAAAAGTGTGATGACAAGCTTTGAAAAAGCTGCTAAATACACAAACTGGGAGCCCGGAATTCTTGAACACATTAAAGAATGCAATGCCGTTTACCAAATTAAGTTCCCGATTAAAAGAGATGATGGCACTATTGAAGTGATTGAAGCCTATCGCGTGCAACACTCGCACCACAAAACACCTTGTAAAGGCGGTATCCGTTTCAGCGACGAAGTGAATCAGGATGAGGTGATGGCGCTTGCTGCTTTAATGACCTACAAATGTGCGCTTGTAAACGTTCCTTTCGGCGGTGGTAAAGGCGGCATCAAAATCAATCCCAAAAACTATTCAACTTACGAACTCGAAAAAATTACACGGAGATACACTGCTGAGTTGGTGAAGAAAAATTTCATCGGCCCCGGCGTTGACGTTCCTGCACCCGATTACGGCACCGGCGAAAGAGAAATGTCGTGGATTGTGGACACTTATGCATCCCTTCGCCCCGGAGAAATTGATGCCGCAGGTTGTGTTACCGGAAAGCCCGTTACACAAGGTGGCGTAAGAGGAAGAAGAGAAGCCACAGGTTTGGGAGTTTTCTTTGGTTTGAGAGAAGTGTGCAACATGCCGAAAGTAATGGAGAAGCTGGGCTTAAAAACCGGCATTGAAGATAAAAGAATCATTGTTCAAGGGTTAGGTAACGTAGGTTATCATGCTGCTTTGTTCTTTCAGAAAGCCGGTGCAAAAGTGATTGCCCTTGCTGAGTACGAAGGCGCTATTTACAACGAGAATGGACTGGATATTGACGCTGTTTTCCAACACAGAAAATCCGGCGGCACCATCCTGAACTTCCCGGGTGCAACCAACATTGAAAAGAGTGGCGATGCACTTGAACTGGATTGCGACATCCTGATTCCTGCCGCTTTAGAAAACGTTATCAACGGTGATAATGCGCCACGCATTAAAGCAAAAATTATCGGTGAAGCAGCCAATGGCCCGCTAACGCCGGAAGCAGACGAAATCTTTAATAAAAAAGGCGCGTTGGTAGTGCCCGATATGTACCTCAATGCCGGCGGTGTTACCGTATCTTATTTCGAGTGGTTGAAAAACCTAAGCCACGTGCGTTACGGACGCCTGGAAAAACGCTTTACCGAAAACCTCAATACGCAAATATTGAAAGAAATGGAAAGCCTTACAGGAAAAGAGGTAACCGGCAAAGGAAAAGAACTCATCCTTCGCGGACCTGAAGAAATAGATTTGGTGCACAGTGGACTGGAAGAGTCAATGATTACTGCAACCAGAGAGATTATGGAATACTGGGACAGCAATCCATCCATTCCTGATATGCGCACGGCGGCTTACGTTGTGGCCATCAACAAAGTGGGTGTTGCTTACAGCCAGCTTGGAATTTTCCCATAACCGACGTCAAAAATTAATTCCTTAAATCGCCTCTTAGTCAGGCGATTTTTTTTGGCCTTACCCAATAGTAAACAACCCTATTTTTGCCAAAACTTAGCTTTGGAAACGAATACTGTTTTATTGATTGTTTTAATACTGTTGGTTGTATTTGTATTAATAGCTATCGTGCTGCGACAACCACTCAGTAAAATGAAAGACGGAAAAATTACGCCTTCCGCCGATGGCTATAGTAGTCAGTTGCAGCTTCAGGCATACGAACGCCTTGTGCTGCTGGTAGACAGGATTGCACTTCCCAACGTCATTTCCCGACTAAACCAGGCCGGTGTTTCTGCAAAAGAACTACAGCAGATTATGGTTAGAAATATTAAAGAAGAATTTGAATACAACATCTCCCAACAGATTTATGTTTCTGCCGATTCATGGAACGCCGTTAAGAACCTGAAGGAACAAAACCTGCTCGTGATTAATCAGCTCGGAAATGCGCTGCCGGCAACAGCTACAGGTATGGATCTTAATAAATTTTTGCTCGAATATTTAATGAACGATAAAAAGGGAAGCCTGCATGAAGTGGTGAGCGAAGTGCTTTCTTTTGAAGCAAAAAAAATAATGCGATAGGCCGCATCAAATCGAATCTTTAAGAATGGACAATCAAAAGGTAACAGACAGCGGAATAGTAATTGACAACGTTTATAAGTCGGGCCCGGCAAATTCCGAAGCACCCGGAACTTTTCCTTTTACAAGGGGCATTCAGCCGGATATGTATCGTGGAAAACTGTGGACGATGCGCCAATACGCGGGTTTTTCAACTGCGGAAGAAAGCAATAAAAGATACCATTATCTGCTATCACAAGGCGTGATGGGACTGAGCGTTGCATTTGATTTACCCACTCAAATTGGATACGACAGCGACCACTTTCTTGCGGAGGGTGAAGTAGGTAAAGTAGGGGTGGCAATCGACAGTTTGCAGGACATGCAGCGTTTGTTTAAAGGCATTCAGTTGCAGGACATCTCCACTTCAATGACGATTAACGCAACCGGATTTATTCTGCTTGCATTTTATGTTGCCCTTGCAAAGCAGCAGGGCGCCGATCTTTCAAAAATTTCCGGTACCATTCAGAATGATATTTTAAAAGAATATGCCGCAAGAGGCACTTATCGCTTTCCGCCCAAACCCTCTATGCGCATCATCACCGACATCTTTGAATGGTGTGCGAACGACCTTCCCAAATGGAATACGATTTCTATTTCAGGATATCACATCCGCGAGGCCGGGAGCACTGCCGTGGAGGAGATCGCCTTTACGTTAAGCAACGGAAAAGCCTATGTGAAAGCCGCGCTGGACAAGGGCTTGGACATAAACGTGTTTGGAAAACGACTTTCATTTTTCTTCAACGCACACAATAATCTCTTTGAAGAAATAGCAAAATTCCGCGCTGCCAGGCGCATGTGGGCCAACATGATGAAAGCGATGGGTGCCACCGATCCCAAAGCGATGATGCTCCGTTTTCATACACAAACCGGTGGCTCTACTTTAACCGCACAACAGCCTTTAAACAACATATCCCGCGTAACGATACAAACGATGGCTGCTGTTTTAGGAGGAACACAAAGTCTACATACAAACGGTTACGACGAAGCACTGTCGCTGCCCACGGAAGAGGCGGCGCGCATTGCGCTTCGCACCCAGCAAATAGTGGCCTACGAAAGCGGCATTGCCGACACGGTAGACCCGCTTGCCGGTTCGTTTTATGTGGAAAGCTTAACTGCTGAAGTGGAGCGGCGGGCTTACGAAATGATTGAGAAGATAGACGCAATGGGTGGCAGCGTGAGCGCCATTGAACAGGGCTATATTCAGGAGGCCATTGCAAAAAGTGCCTACGCCTATCAACAACATATCGAATCCGGCGAAAAAATTATTGTTGGAGTGAATAAGTTTAAGGTAGATGAAGAAGCTAAAGTAAACCTGCTTAAGATAGATGAGCATATTAGAAAAATCCAATGCGACTATCTCGCTCAAATGAAAGCAGGGCGCGACGAACAAAAAGTAAATGCCTCTTTAAACAGCATAAAGCGAGCTGCGCAGGAAGAAGTTAACCTGATGCCTCATGTAATTGAAGGCGTGGAAAATCATTGCACGCTCGGCGAGATTACTTCTGCATTGGTAGAGGTATTCGGCGAATATAAATAGCTGAAGCGCTATTTAATAACCTGAAACTTTCCTGATTCGGCTATATGGCCCGATTTGTCGCGCAACTGATAAAAATAAATCCCGCGATTAAATTCTGTCAAGTCGATAGTGGCTTTCGAACTTTGAATGCGCGTTTCTACCATCATTCTACCCAAAAAATTGTACACCTGAAGCGTATAAGATTTAGTGGCTTCTTTTTCAAACTCGAAACTGATAAAGGTGGTGGCGGGGTTAGGATAATACCGAACGATTAAGGGCTTTTCGTCGCCTGCGTTTTCAGCCGGCGTGGTAAACGATAAATTGGCAGCCAATGCAAAAATGAATAGGCTGAGGTAAACCAAAAATTTTAATCTGAGTAAACGTTTAATCATAGAACAGGATTTAAAATTAAATGTTTCAATCGGCTTGCCAAAAAAATATTATGGTAAAATAAGTAGCCGCCACATTTCGACAGAGGGCCGGCGCAAAAGTTTAAATTGCTGTTTTTCAAACATTTTTTGCAGTTTGTGCAGGTAGTAAGTATTGAAATACGAAGGGTTCAGGGGCTCGCCGGTAACCCTGATGCAGAGCGCTTCTGTGGAATACAGCCTTCCATGCCGGTGGATGTTTTCGCGCAGCCAATGCAAAAGTTCTGTGGTGCTTCCATTTCCCAGTTTAGTTTCCAAATTGTTGACCGAGCGTTTTGCAGCCTCCCAAAACTGGGCTGCGTAAAGGCTGCCAAGGCTGTAGGTGGGGAAGTAGCCAAAGCTGCCATGACTCCAGTGCACATCCTGCAAACAACCATTGTTATCGTCGGGAACGTCTACACCAAGATATGCCTTATATAATTCTTCCCATACCCCCGGAATGTCGTCTACAGAAATGCTTTTTTCGAAGAGCATCTTTTCAATTTCATAACGAACCATTACATGATAATGATAGGTGATTTCGTCGGCCTCGGTGCGTATCAGAGACGGCTGAATTTTATTGATGGCTTTCGAAAAGCTTAGCACATCGGTTTGAGCGAAGCTGGGAAAATGTTTTTGAAGTTCCGGAAAAAAGTGCACCCAAAACATAAAGTTGCGGCCAACACAATTCTCCCACAACCGGCTTTGCGACTCATGGATGCTCAGCGATGTGTAGGTGCCGGCTGGTAAAGCGGAAACATTTTCCAAAAGGCCTTGCTCATATAACGCATGCCCGCATTCATGAATGGTGCTAAAGGTCATATTCATCAAATCCCGCTCATCAATACGCGTGGTAATCCGGGTGTCGCCCGGTCCTATCTGAGTAGAAAAGGGGTGGATGGAAATGTCCTGACGTCCGCACGTAAAATCGAATCCCAGCCGTGACAGTAAAAACATGCCCCATCGCCATTGATCGTCTTTATTAAAAGTGCCGGATAAAATTTCCGCCTGCGGCCAGTGATAGTGCTTTGTCTTCGATATTAACTGCTCCAGGTTTGTCTTTAGTTTTGAAAACAAATCGTCTAAAGCGGATACTGATAAGTCTCGTTCATACGCATCCAGCATGGCGTTGTAAGGATGACTGATGTAGCCGCGCATTTCAGCTTCTTCGCGCTTTAGCTCCACTACTGCTTTCAGGTGCGGGGCAAAAACACGAAAATTGTTTTCCTTTCGTGCAGCCGTCCATGCGTGATAGGCCTCCGAAATTTTTCTACTTAGCCGGTGCACAAAGGCGGAGCTAAGTTTGGTTTCTCGTTCAAAATCGTATTGCGTAAGAGAAACATTTTTTTCCTCAAAAGGCGTGAGGGACTCCTTTGCGAGGCTACTTAAAAGTGAACCGAATTCCTCCGATGTAAACTGTTCGTGTGACAGCTGATGTAAGGTTGCTAATTGGCGGGCACGGCCTGCTGCTCCCGCCAATGGCATATAGGTTTCTTCATCCCATTGCAAAAGAGCAGCAGCACTGTTGAGTGCCGAAACTTTTTCGAGCCGCTCCACATATTCCTCAAACAGCTTATTGTTCGAATAACGAATTTCCATAATCGTTTCTTAGCGCATCAAATACATTTTTCCATAGCCGCTGTTGAAGTAGGAGTCGGTGTTCACCTTGTCGCCAAACTGATTCGTCGTTTCAAACTTATCGAGCGCACTTCCGTTATGATTTGTGATCACACGGTACAGATAAACGCCGTTGCCGAGTGGATTGCCATATTGATCAGTGCCGTTCCATTTGTATTCGGTAATGTTTCGCCCGATATGCAACGGACCCAGTTCATCTTTCGTTATTTCCTTTACAATTTTTCCGGTAATGGTTAGAATTTGAATTCTGATATTCTGTGGCACTTCCGCTCCGGTAAGGGTAAACACGAAGGCTGTAGACGTAGTGAAGGGGTTTGGATAATTAAACATATTACTGATCATCGGTTTGTTGGTAACCTTAAACGAAACCTTGTAAGCCGCATCACCGCTGGGATTGCCGTTTCTGTCCTTGGCTTTCACCCACAACTCATAGTCGCCGTCATCTTCTAAAACCGGTTTAAATTCTACAGAAGCCGTGTTATCTGTCCCATCAACGGCCGGATGGAATTGAAGGGTGTCGGTACCGTAAGCAAACCTTCTCACTACCTGCTGACCCGTGGCTTTGTTGTACACCAGGTTTACGGTAACAAGCGAAGTGTCGCTCAGCAGATTAAATTTCGATTCGTCTTTCAGCTTTACCAGCACATTCGGACGTGCTGAAACAATGTCGTTGTTTAAAATATGCACGCCGTCAAATGTTACATCCATCACGGGCCGGATGTTGTCGTCGGCTACAAAAAAGTTTTTGTAGAAGTAGTTGTTGTAAAGAAAAGATTCCGGCTGGTCGCCATCGGGATTAACAAAAAGATACATTGTGTTATTACCCAAAAAATCTTTGCTGTCAAAAGTGTAGCGAACAACAAGCGTATCACCCGGAATCAGCTTTTTATAGTTCGGAAGAGAAATGGCATGGGGCACATTTTTATTGTCGGTGATGATCATCTTCACCTTCATGCTGTCGGGGAAAGCATGATTGGAAATGTTTTTAAAAGCAACTTTAAAGTCGATGGTTTCTCCCAGTTCAATTGTGTCTTTCAGATGAAACAGAACATTTGCGGCAAGCGCACCTTCGGGAAGATAGGTTCCTTTTACAAGCCAGTGTTTCAACTGTACCGGCGTTGCAAAAATGGAGTCTTTATTCACCATTTTTAACCGCAAAAACGGATAGGTAGCCGCGTCGATAAAGTTCAGTGTGGTATCGGCCTGATGATACACTTTTGCCAACAGGTGCTCCGTTCCGGACGATTGCACGCCATACACATGGACTTCCGATTTGTCGGTCATCACGGTATCGACGGATTTGCCGTTCCACTGAAGGGTTTGCCATTTAGACGCAGGGCCGAACACCGGCGACGCCATCTGTCCGTCAGTTTGGTAAGCATCAACGTTTTGATTTAACGATATTAAATCATCACCACTACCGAAAACATACCTTGGGGTAAAGGACGGATCGTTCTTTTTATACATGAAGATAAAAGGACGGTTAAAGGTAAAGGAGTCGATAGCCGATAAGCCGTGCTGTATAAATTTCTGATACAGCGAATTCGGCCCCGGATCGTTTTTCCAAACGTTTACAAAATCGTACATCTGATCGGGTGTGTTCCAAAGCTGCGAGTAAACAATCACGTAATAACCATTTGGAATCGTATCCATAAAGTCAGCGATTTTATACCGCTCCGCCTGATTGGTAAAGTAGAATCCAAACTGCTTATGCCGGTTTTCGTTTGAGGGCAGGCTGCCGTATTTACCACCGGCTGCATTGGCAGGCGTATTTTCAAACGCTTCCAGCGTTTTACCGTTTAGTACCACAAACTCAAGCGCGCCAAAGTGGTAGGGAGATGCAGTGTTGGACCACTGGGCGTTGCTCCAGGTAGCCACTGTAGTATTTTTTACCCGCACATAACTGCTTTCCCAGTCGTTGGGAGGATAGTGTCCGTGCTGAACAGAAACAGGAACGTTAACAATGGGAAACACAAACTGCCGGCTGTCATCGATATTTAAATTACTGTAAGTGTTCTTCTTAAACTGATAATAGTGTTTTTCGCCAAACCCGTCTCCGCCGTTTTGGAGGTAAACGAACGAACTGTTGTTCCAGAAACCCGTGGTTCCATCAGCATTCGCCATTGCGGTACGCCAGTAATACACCGTGCTGTCAGTAAATGGAAACGCCGTTGCATCAAACTCAATAGCGCCACCTATGCTTGTTATCGAAAACGATTTCTTCAGCGGAGAGTTAAACAGTTCTGTTGTGTCTAACTCCATTCTATACTCCGTTACTGCATTTACAGGATTGGCGGTAGATGCGTACAACTTCAGTGGAAGCTGGCTTACAATAGAATAATTATAGGGATAAACAGGCTTTAATTCGTCTTCAATAATCACAAATGTTTTCTCGGCTTTGTTGTTCAGTTTAGCGAGTTCTGTGTACTTATTTTCCTCATCAATTGTTACAATAATTTTGTTTTCACCTTTATCGCGCAGCGGGATAATCGGAAAGTTCATCTCGAGTGAATCCACATTTCTTACAGGTGGTTTCATGTAAACTTTTGCAACGTCTTCAACGGTTCCGTTAGGATATTGCCGCTGCACTTTCACCGAAACAGAATCTTTTGCGGGCACACTTTTTCCCACGGCTTTTCCGAGGTTATATACGTAAATTTTGCTTTTGAAGTTATTGTCTGCAACCGAAACAATGGAGGGCGAAATAACAATTTTCGACTCCTCAATGGCATAATCGGGTAAATCGAAACCATTGGGTTTTAAAAACGGATCGCCGTTTAAAATATTCTGTTCTGCGTGCAGATAGTATCCCGTTCCGTCGGCGGAAGAATTACCGTAGCTCGTAAGCAGCACATCTGTGTCAGTAATATTTAAGCCGATGGGTTGATTATACCTGGTGTATCCAAGCGATCTGTATAAGGTTTGATTGAGGATATCGAGATAATTGGTAACGCCAAAGTGCGAACTGGCAATAAATGCAATACTGCCCCGATTGGGAGTGAGAATCCAGTTTTCGGCAAGGGAAGAAACCTTCGAAAAGCGATTGATGTCGTAGGAAAAGTTGTTTCCTGCATTACATCCGTTTACAATAAAAATCGGGTATTTCCCGGTATTGTTATAAGCCGAAGGGGTATTTAAACTGTAATCGAGCGCTTCTGCAGAAGAGTGGCCAAAGTAGTTGATGATGGAAACGCCTTCGTTAATTTTTTGCTCCATCAGGGCATCGGTAATTAAGCTTACCGGCCCGGTTGTGGCTTTGCTGAAGCGCTGCACTTTTGCGCCAAACAAGCTGTCTTTTAGTATGTTTTCGTAGTTGTTGAAATAGCCTTCCAGCGTATTGTCGAGCGACGGGCTGTTGCCGCCGGCTACGTGTATTACATTTTTCATCCACGCTTTATCCGCAATCGATTGTGAAGGGTTGGATTGCTGGCTTTCGTAAATTTTAATTTTTTCAAGATAGGCCAACACCTCTTCATTCTTTACTACGGAAAGCCTTCCGATGGGAATAGAAGGAACGGGGTATAAATCGGCGGATGCAAGCATTACATCGGACGCCGGCCAGCCAAACGTAGGCACCAAATTCTGTCGTTCTATATCGGGATGATTTTCCAAACTTCGGTACTCTGTGTACACCACCGCCTTTCCGATAATCAGCGCGTATTTAGGCTGAAGTGCCGTGCTGAAGTTTGCCTTCGCCCAACGGATAAAATTTTTAACCGACAATGGATGTTTTTTTATGCCAAAAGCAAACTGGTCAACCAATTCATCAATGTCATACACCTTAGCGCGAAAGCTTCCACCCGGGGCAGAACTTCTGTAGTCTGCATAGTCTTGTGCACTGGTTATTATTTTGTTTGATATGATGAGATAATTTCCCTGTTCCGAGGCTGACGAAAGGTTAATGAAATTGCGCTGAACCATCCCCGAAATGGACAAAACGTTCGAAGGTGCGGCACTCACTAAAACAAGTTTGCGGGCGGTTGGCGAAGGCTGTAATTTAAACTGAAGCACACTCCCGGAAACCACGGCTTCATATCTTTTTCCGTTAGTAAGATCCAGTAGAACAGGCGTAGTGCCGCCGAAGTTAAAGTTGGAAATCTCCAGGTAATTTCCGGCGGGCGCAGCTTCCAGCTGAAACTCAAAGTTGGCGGCGTTGCCGAAATTAAAAAGCCTTGGATAAGTGAGCTCAATAAATCCGCAGACAATTCTGTCGTTTGCCTGAGAAGCGCTCGTAACTGTATCCGCAACACGAATAGAAACAGCGCCGGTAATGGCAGAGAGCGTGAGGCCGTTGTTGATAAAAACTTTTGCATCCAGTTGTCCGAGCGCCTCACTCATTACAACGTTTCCGTTTACGCTTACTTTAACCCTTCGGGTTCCACCCAGGATGGAGTTTCCGGCAGCGGCAATGCGCAGTGTGGGCGAAGGCCCTGAAGGCGCTGCGTAGGTGTTAGCGGTGTTTAAATAAACGGGTGTTCCGTTCGGATAAGCCGGCGATGCGGGGTATATGTCGGCCGACGCCCAAAACTCGCCCACGTCGTAGGTGGAAGAATACACATATTCGCCATAATAAAGCGCCTTGCCTTTGTTAATCTGGTCTTTAAAGTCTTTTCGCAAACTGTACATAAAGAAAGGCTCTGCGGGCAATGTATTGCCTGCCACATCATTTACAGTTGCTGTTAGTTTTAGTCCTGAGCCCGCACCGCCATCTGCAAGAAAGAAAGCGGCGGTATCGGTTTGAAAACTGTGTTTATCGGTTAGCTGATTTGCCGGGAAACGATAGAGCGCTTTGTCGGGCTTGCCATCATTCATTTCGCCCCAAAATTCGATATATCCGTTGTTGGGAAGAACGCCGGAGGCCACGCTTGTGTACACAGGAACCTTGCTGCCGTTGCGCCAGAGCACGAAGTTTTCTACCGGCGTATTCTGCAAAGCAGCGGGTAGCTGACTTTTTTGAATGCGGTAGAAGCCGGTTGCACCCACCTTAAACTTATAGTATGTTTTAGAGTAATCGATCCATTCGTTATTGAACGATTGCGCATAAGCGTAGTGCACAAGAAACAGAACAAAAATTAAATTACATATCTTTTTCACTGCCGGCTTTTTTAATTGTTTTCTTTTCTTTTTACGAAATCAACGCGTATCGAGAAAATATGGCTGTATAATGGGTTCGACTGGTTAGCAAGGTTGGAAAACGCATAATCGAGCGCTACGTTTCCAATCTTAAATCCGGCTCCGAGGGCGGGCTGAAATATCCAGGTTTTTTTTTGGTTGAGGGTGTCGCCGTCGGCCAAGGCGCGTTGGAAGTTGGAAACCCCTGCCCGCACAAAAAGCGCATTGTTGTAGGCGAGCTCAAGGCCCAGTTTGGGGTCGATGTTGAGGATGCTGGAGCTTACAACGGTGTTGGCTTTCCCATCGAAACTCATGGCGAGGTCCATTTCGGCTAAAAGGTTCACCTTGTTTTTAGGCCAGAATTTGTATGCGCCGCCCAACACCAGTTGAGGAGCAGTAAGCTCGGTGGATTTTACCGGGATGTCGTTGTTGGTTAGGTAGAGCTTTTCTTTTTCCGCATCCGTAAAATTAAACGACCAGGCGTTGAATGTGGTGGTGATGTCGCGAGCCGTAACGCCTAACTGCCAGTTATCTTTTTTGTACATCAGGCCGCCATCGAAACCAAAGCCCAGTGCATTGGCAAAGCTCCCTACTTTGCGATAAATAATCTTTACGTTTCCGCCAAAGCTGAGGCTTGAGTTATCGTTCTCTTTCCATTTTTGTGCGTACGATAAAAGAAAAGCATAATCAGAAGAGGAAAAGGTGGTGATGTTGTTATAGTTCACTGAGCCGTCGGGTTCAACAAGGAAAAGCGTGTTCGGAATATCATCTACACCAAACCGTAACGCAGTAATTCCAAACACCCGGTTTCCGTTTTTTGACGGCAGCGCGGCGGTTAAGAAATCGTATTTGCCAATACCGGCAAAATAGCTTGCGTGCATAAATCCCAGCGAGGGAAATTTGTTTTGATAAGCGAGTCCTGCCGGGTTCCAGTAGCCGGCCGTATTATCGTTCACACTGGCTACCTGCGCACCGCCCATAGCAAGTCCGCGGGCGCCTGCGCCAATATTTAAAAATTCGTTGGAATATTTTCTGAATTGAGCATTTCCGACAGTGACGAAAAATAACAGGAGCAGGGTGAGTAAATACCTCATTGTATTCATGGTGGAAAGATACATTTCCGAATTGAAATGCTGCTTTTTTTACGATAAATTATTGACAAGTGGAGATAGTAGCAAACGCAAAGACAGGCGCTATTTCAACTTGCGGGGATGCCGAATATTTCCGTGGATTTTTTTGATTGCGAAAAAAAAGCCGTCTTACAAAAATTTGCAGACGGCTGTATTTAACGATTTGGAAAAGGCTATTCTTTCACTCTTTCCACATACTCACCCGTTTTTGTGTTGATGCGGATTCTCTCTCCTTCGTTCACAAAAAGAGGCACCTTAACAGTAGCGCCGGTTTCGAGTGTAGCAGGTTTTAAGGCGTTGGTTGCCGTATCGCCCTTAATTCCGGGCTCGCTATACGTAATTTCCAGAACAATTTTTTCGGGAAGCTCGGCGCCGATAGGCTGCTCGGTTTCGGTGTTTATAAAGATGAATATGTCGGCTCCGTCTTTCAAAAACTGCGGCGCATCAATCATTTCTTCACTTAGGCTGATTTGCTCAAAAGTTTCGTTATCCATGCAGTTGTAGCCGGTATCGTCTTTATATAAAAACTGATAGGTTTTCTTCTCTACTCTTACGGGGTAAATGGTTTCACCGCTATTCCATGTTTTTTCAATGCTTCTCGCATTGTCAACACCTTTCAGCTTAGCCCATATTTTAGCCCCTGCTCTTGCTGTTTTGTTTTCGCCAAATTCAACAATCGAGTAGAGGTTGCCATCGAGCTTTAAAATCATTCCACGGCTAATATCAGATGTAGTTGCCATAAATATTTTTGCCGCAAATGTAGGGGAATTTGGTTTTTTCTTTTTCTTAGTTTTTCGGCGGTTTTAATTTGGTTAGATTTCCAAATTAATTTGAACAATATGAAGCCGCTTGTTGTGTTTATGCTGATTTTTTTTGTGTGTGCTGCCGCCCTGAATGCGCAAGTGCCGCCCGATTCTGCGTATACAAATCGACCCGTTTTTGAAATTATGAAACCCGACAGCACCCTTTTCAACAACAGGCATTTGCCTCCTGATACACCCGTCGTCATTATTTACTTCAGTCCGGATTGCGGCCACTGCCAGATAGAGGCGGAAGCTATTGCAAAAGCAGCCGATAGTTTAAGAAACGCTTTTTTTGTTTGGGTAAGCTACCACGATCCGGAGGCAATCGAAAAGTTTTCGCTCACCTATCATCTGAAACAACAACCCAACATGGTTTTTGGTCGCGACGTGCAATACCGTTTGCCCGTTTTGTTTAAAGTAAAATCAACGCCCTACACCGTTATTTACGATAGAAACAAGCGCTTTGTAAAGGACTTCAGGATGGGTGTTTCTGTTGAAAAACTCAAAATGATTCTCGTCAGTTTGTAGGGCGGTATCCAAATAAAATGCCCTAGCTGCAAACTGCATTAATTACCTTTGCATCCATTTATAATCAAACTATAATAATTTTTAGAAGTATGAAAGTAACAGTCGTAGGAGCCGGCGCCGTAGGTGCAACCTGTGCCGACAACATTGCCCGTGCCTCTCTTTGTGAAGAGCTTGTATTGCTCGATATTAAAGAAGGTTTCGCCGAAGGAAAAGCAATGGATATGATGCAAACAGCCTCATTACTTGGCTTTGAAACAAAAATTTCCGGCAGCACAAACGATTACGCAAAAACAGCGGGATCCGATGTGGTTGTTATTACTTCCGGCATTCCGCGTAAACCCGGAATGACGCGCGAAGAACTGATTGGCACCAACGCCGGCATCGTAAAAAGTGTTACTGAAAACATCCTAAAACATAGTCCTGACACCATCATTGTCGTTATATCCAACCCAATGGATACCATGACCTATCTCGCACTGAAAAGCAGCGGGCTGCCGAAAGAAAGAATTATTGGAATGGGAGGTATTTTAGACAGCGCCCGTTTTAAATTCAACCTAAGCAAAGCACTCGGCGCATCACCCAACGATTTAAACGCCGCCGTAATTGGCGGACATGGCGATACAACCATGATTCCTTTGATTAGATATGCAACCTGGAACAGCGTGCCGGTAACAGAATTTTTGTCGAAAGAAGAACAAGATAAAATTGTTTCTGATACAATGGTTGGCGGCGCAACGCTTACAAAATTAATTGGCACCTCTGCATGGTATGCTCCGGGCGCCGCGGGTGCCGCATTGGTGAAAAGCATTGTGCGCGACGAGAAGAAGCTGTTCCCATGCTGTGTTAGCCTGAACGGCGAATATGGTCAATCCGATATTTGCCTCGGTGTTCCAGTGATTATCGGAAAGAAAGGCTGGGAGAAAATTGTTGATTACAAGCTGAATAATGACGAGCAGGCACTCTTCAACAAAAGCGCTGAAGCCGTAAGAAACATGAATGACGTATTAAACACGGAAGCCTGATTGGTTAATTTTTTTTGATGTGAAGAGGCTGTTTTTGATGCAGCCTCTTTGTTTTAAACTAACGATTTGCAATGCAACAACACAAACTTGCGCCGGAAACGGCGATGATGAGCCATGGTTACAAACCCGAACTCAGCGAAGGTGCGGTAAAATGCCCCATCTTTCATACATCTACATTTGCGTTTAACTCGGCCGAAGATGGGAAAGCATTTTTTGCCATGGCCTACGGACTGCCAACAAGCAGCGAAAAAGAAATGGGCCTCATTTATAGCAGGCTCAATAACCCCGACATGGAGATTTTGGAAGAACGCCTGCGCTTGTGGGATGAAGGAGAAGCTGCGGCTGCCTTCTCCAGCGGCATGAGCGCTATTTCCACTACGCTGTTCACTTTTTTAAAGCCGGGCGATTGCATTTTATTCAGCAACCCGGTGTATGGCGGCACACACATGTTCATTAATCATGTACTCAATAGTTTTGGTATCCGCGCAATTGGTTTTACGGCGGCCGATTCCAAAGAGCAGATTATTGAGAAGTTAGAACAGGCTAACGTAAGGGGAAAACTGAAGATGGTGTATTTGGAAACACCGGCAAATCCTACCAACGATATTTTGGATATTGAGATGGCTGCGGAAATTGCTGCGGCCTACTCAACGGAAGACGCGAAAGTACTTGTAGCGGTTGACAACACTTATATGGGTCCGCTGTGGCAGCATCCGCTGAAGCTGGGTGCGCATCTGGTATTATATTCTGCCACTAAATATATTGGCGGACATAGCGATTTGATTGCAGGCGCTGTGGTAGGTTCGTCCGAACTGATTAAAGCAGTAAAAACCACGCGTACATTTTTCGGTTCCATCATCGATCCGCATACAAGTTGGTTATTGATGCGGAGTTTGGAAACCTTGAAGATACGCATGGAGAAGGCGGCTGCCAATGCAGAAGAAATTGCGGTTTGGCTAAGCAGTCATCCGCAGGTGGAGAAGGTGTATTATCTGGGGTTTGTTGCGAAGAATAATCCGGCGAAAGAAGCGGTGTTTAAAAAACATTTCAGCAGTAACGGAGCGATGTTAAGTTTCGATGTAAAAGGAGGAGAAGCGGAGGCGTTTCAATTTTTGAACGCTTTAAAGCTGATAAAGCTGGCAGTCAGCCTTGGAGGAACGGAGAGCCTTGCCGAACATCCTTTTTCGATGACGCATGCCGACGTTCCGGAAGAGGAGAAAAACCTCTTGGGGATAACCGAAAAAATGATTCGGTTAAGTGTGGGAATCGAAAATCCGAAAGATATAATTTGGGATATTGAACAGGCCTTAAAGGCAGTTTAAACAAAAGGCAGGCGGCTCCGGATATGGAAGCCGTCTGCCTTTTTAACGACTATGCATCACGAGACATCTCATTGTACGCCCTCGTCATCTATTGTAAACCTTTTGTTTTATCAGGCGGCTTTGCCCATTTGTTTTAAAAAGCTGATGTGCGATACAACAGCCTGACTCATCCTCCTGTATTCAAAATACTCTACCTCATATTCCTTACAAACCTCTTTAATAATCTTGCTGATAGCAGGATAGTGGATGTGTGAAATCTTCGGAAACAGATGGTGCTCTACCTGAAAGTTTAAACCGCCCAGCAGCCAACTGATTACAGCGCTGTTGGTGGCAAAATTTGCGGTTGTTTTAAGTTGATGAATGGCCCACTCGTCCTGCAATTTATTCGACAGCTCATCTGGCATCGGAAAATGCGTATGCTCCACTGTATGCGCAAGCTGAAATACAATGCTGAGCACAAAACCTGCCACCATCGAAAATACCAGAAAGCCAACGAGCCAAGGCAGAAACCCCAGTGTAATAATCGGTATTACGATAAACATGCAATAAAAAACCACTTTAAAAATCCAGAAATCGAAATGATTTTTGACGGACATTTTCTTCAACGGGATGTCGCCAATTTTTTTGCTGAAATACTTTTGAAAATCGGAGAAGAAAATCCAATACAAGTATAGAAAACAGTAAATAAACCAGAAATAAAAGTGCTGGAACTTGTGGATGAAATATTTCTTTTGGGTAGATGCCATCCGTAAAAAAGGACGGGCGTCTAAATCATCGTCCACACCGTCAATATTTGTGTACGCATGGTGAATGATATTGTGTTTAACGTTCCACATAAAGTCACTGCCGCCTAAGATATTTAAAGAGAAAGCAGCCATTCGGTTCACCCCTTGCCGCGAGCTGAAGCTGCCGTGTGCGCCATCGTGCATAATATTAAAACCGATACTGGCAACAAGGCCGCCGAGCAACACGCATTCCAAAACGGCAAGCCACCAAGCCGGTGTAAAGAAAACAAGATGAACATACAAAAACAGAAAGGCAGAAAACAAGATGATAGCTTTGGTAAAAAGCTTTTGGTTTCCCGTAGCTGAAATATTTTTTTGTTGAAAGTATTCGTTTACCCTGCCTTTTAAAACCTGGTGAAAAGAGTTTTTTGCAGAGGAAAATTTAGGAGTGGCGTGCATTATTGAATCGCTTATGTAGTTGCTAAAATTAAAGAATCCAGATTCTTAAACCCAAGTGTTTTTTTAGATAGAAAACCTTCACCATACTGAGTCCCAATTGTTTTACCAAACTGAAGCGCTCTGGCTTTAATGCTTTCGAAAAATTGTGGGGTAGAGATATAGGTTTGCGGCCCCTCGTTACCATCTGCATAAAATTGCGTTCGGTAACAAAGCACTGCTTCGAGTTTTTTATCCATGAAATCGGAAATGTCCATCACAAAATCCGGTTCTATATACCTGTCTTGAATGTAATTGAAAACGTATTTTGGCCGCCAGGCTTCTTGCGCTTCGTTATTGAAAGTGGTTTCAATTTTCATTAGTCCGCTAAGGAAGGCGGCGTCTTCAATCAGCTTACTGCTTCTTCCGTGATCCGGATGGCGGTCGTGAGGAGCGGTACAAAAAACGATTTCGGGGCGATATTTTCTTAGAACGGTAATTATTTTTCGAACGTTTGTTTCATCGTGTAAGAAAAAGCCGTCGGCCATTTCCAGGTTTTCACGTACAGCAATACGCATGGCATTGGCGGCCGCAGCGGCCTCCGTGCGCCGGGTATCGGCTGTTCCGCGGGTTCCGAGTTCGCCAAGCGTTAAATCAACAATGCCCGCTGTCTTTCCCTGATGCATCAACGAAAGCAAACTGCCGCTGCATCCCAGTTCCACATCGTCGGGGTGTACTCCAAAAGCGAGAACATCTAATTTCATAAAAGGCAAATGTAAACCATCAAAAAAATGCGATATAAACTTTAACGGACTGTTCCATACATCCTTTCCACATCCCGTACTATATATTCCATGGCTTTATCATTACCGGAAGGTTCGTAGTTTTGTCGAAGGTTACTTCCAAAAACAAGTGCTACTGTTTGCCAGAAGGCGGCGCTGAAACGGCCTTTGTAACCGTCGATAATCTCATAGCAGTTATTTCCGGTTTCACGGTATATCAGCTTCATCAACACTTTTCCCTGATACACTGAAAGGTTAGTAAGCTTATCGGCGAATTCTTTTTTCAGCTCGCTTTCGCGGGAATGGATGATTGCCTTCCGCTGCTTCCTGTCGGTAACGCCCTCCAGCTTATGGTTAATTTCGTTCATCACTTTCGACGCTGCTTTGGCATAAGGATAGGTAACATAGACTGCATTTCTCAGTCGCGTCATTTCATTCCAATAGCGTCTTTTTTTGGCCGAGAGATAGGTGTAAACCGTCACGGGCTCCAGCCATCCGCCGGGCACTAAAGTTCCGTCAGCCTCACGAAAGGCATACACCCGAATGGTATCGTACGGCCCGGTTTCATCATCCTTTACAATCCTTTGTGCGCCTGCATTTGCGCAGAAAAGAAGCAATAGGGAAATGTATAAAAAACGTAGGCTCATGCGATGGTTGAATGTTATTCAGTACTGCAAATTCATCCTTAAATTATTAAAAAAAATGATTGAAGAAACAATTAACGATTAAAAAAAGGTAAAGGGCAGGATGATTATTCAGAATTAACGGTGGATGACTGATGATTTAAGATTGATGATTTGATCACAATCCAGAACGTTTGATTTAGTTGAAGGTGGAAGCCGCAAACGCACACTGCCGCATCTTCGCTCTCCAATCCCGAAGGGATGAAAGGATGATAGCACAATGTGCACCGGAATTCAATTAAACCCCAAAGGGGTGACATTCCTTTATCCGTTGGAATAAAATTTTGTTGTGATCAGCATTTTCAATTTTCCGAAATGTATCAGTGGCAATATTATTTTCACCCCTTCGGGGTTGTCGGTTTGAGATTGTCGTCGTTGTTTTCTATAATCATATCATCCCTTCGGGATTTTTCTGTTTCTGTATTGACAAAATCCCAAATCGAAATTCGTCTTCCGTAATTCTTAATTCGCAAATCGTAAATCCTAAATTCGTCAATGAAACAAATTAAGAAAGCGCACCAATAATTTTCGAAAAATCGTCCGCATCGAGCGAAGCTCCGCCTACTAAGGCGCCATCAACATCCTGCTGCCCAAACAATTCTGCTGCATTCGATCCTTTTACACTGCCACCGTATAAAATGGAAATGCTATCGGCTACAGTGTTCCCGTATTTTTCCGCAATGGCTGCCCGGATGTGTGCATGCATCTCCTGCGCCTGCTCACTACTGGCGGTTTTTCCGGTGCCGATAGCCCAAATCGGCTCGTAGGCAATCACAACTTTTTGCATCGAATTTTCATCTAAGTGAAAAAGACATTCATTAAGCTGCGAACCCACAAAAGCATTGGCATCACCGGCTTCCCGCGTTTCGAGCGACTCGCCGCAACAGAAAATGGGCGTTAATTGTTCTGCCAGAATACGGTTCACCTTTGCGGCCACCACGCCATTGGTTTCTCCATAATATTCTCTTCTTTCAGAATGTCCGGTAATAATATGCGACACACCAATTGAGCCGAGCATTGCTGTGCTCACTTCTCCCGTATAAGCTCCCTTCTCCTTGTCCGAACAGTTTTGCGCGGCAACAAAATAGTTTTCAATAGATCCAATCTGCTCCAAAGCAGCAGGTATAAACGGAAACGGCGGCGCAACAATCACTTCCTGATGGGATTTTAGAGAAAAAGCTTTCTCTTTCAAAGATGTGAGAAGTTCACGGGCCTGAGATGCATTCAGGTTCATCTTCCAATTGGCGGCTACAATTTTTTTTCTCATTAGTAGGGTTCTAAACATTAGTTAATCGTTCAAAGATATATTGCAAAACGCTTTGTTCTGCCGCGCTTAAAGCATGGCCCTTTAACTTCATCCAGTTGTTGATATGCGCTAACGATTTCTCGATGCGGTAAGGAACCGCTTCGTTTTGAAACCAACTGAATGGCGGAAGGTGGGCAGGCGGCCATTTTTCTCCAACTATGTTGCAACACACGCCAAACACCGAACCTGTATTTATGCGTGTATTGATAGCGGTTCTACAAAAATCGCCCATTAAAACACCCGCTTTCAGTTGCTTGCTTTTATTTAATAGGAACGCAGATTCGGATGCAGTGTTTTTGATGTTGCTGTTCGAAGTTCCTGCACCGATATTGCACCATTGCCCAATTACGCTATCGCCCAGATAGCCGTCGTGTGCCTTATTACAAAACTGCATCAGAATGCTGTTCTTTATTTCGCCTCCGGCAACAGCGCCCCGCATAATACTTGTACCGCCATAAACTTTCGTGCCCATTTTTATCACCGCCAACTGCCCTACAAACAATGGCCCGCGCAGCATGGCGCCCTCCATAATTTTTGCACCCTCAGCAATATATACAGGGCCTGCTGTAGTGTTAATGAATACGTGCTCCATTACAACATCCCGCTCCACAAAAATTTGGTTGCGTGGACCGGTCACCATCGCTGTTGCAGCTACGCTCTCCATCTGTTTTTCAGAAGCAAGCACTTCCGTTTGCATCTGGATAACCGCTGCATTTTTTTCGACGAGATCACGGCTTGTTGTAAGCCGTAGTTGTGGTTCAGTAAACACTTCCTTTTTCCAATCATGAAACGAAGCGCCGTTCACCGCTATGGTGCCTTTCTCATCGTACAATCTTTCACCGGCCGATAAATTTTTCAACAGGCTAATTGTCTCACTATCAGGAACCACCCGTGCATCAATTAAAATACAAGGAAGACAAGGCCGCAATTTGTATAGTTTTTGAAGATAGTCGGCCGTATGAATAAACACTTCTTCTTTCAACAGAAACTGCCACCAGGCCTGAATCGTTGACGTACCCACCTCGAGCGCTGCGATGGCTTTGTTCAGCGTAAAAGGATAGAAATCTTTTTGATGGTCGAGGTCGCAAAGAACAAAAGGCATGGAAAGCATTTTTAGGAGAAGAAAGTGGAAAAATAATGGTTTAATTGATAATGAGATTATACTTATTTTGCGCGGATGCTATGATTAGACTGAGACACTTTTTCTTTGTTATCATTTTGTGTTTTATATGGAACGCCTGTGCCGATGATTCATCAGCAAAAATTGCTTCACCTCCCGTCTACACCAACGACTTTGTTTATCATCAACTGACGGACGAACAAGTTGCTCACTATAAATCCGTTTTGGAACCGGCATACGAAAAGTTACTCGTCCGGTCCGGCTTTAACGGCTCCATTCTCGTTGCAAAAAATGGTACCGTATTACTGGAAGATTATAGAGGTGTAGTAGATCCAAAAACAAAGCTTCCCGTTACACCTGAAACGGCATTTCATATCGCCTCCACCACAAAAACATTTACGGCGATGGCGTTGCTGAGAATGGTGGAACAAGGACGTTTAGACCTCGACGACTCAATCCAAAAATTTATTTCTGGTTTCCCGTACAAAGGCATCACCATAAAATTGCTGATGTCGCACCGGAGCGGCCTCCCAAACTATTTGCACTTTATGGAAAAGGTTGGGAAAAACGATATTCGGTTTACCAACGACGACGTAATCCGCTATATGATGGTAAATAAACCGGCGGTTGCCGCTTACCCCGACAGGCAGTTTAAATATTGTAATACCAACTATCTGATTTTGGCGTCGGTGCTCGAAAAGATTACCGGCACATCGTATCCCGAGTATATGCGCGACAGCGTATTTATGCCTTTGGGCCTTCATCATTCCTATATTTTTTCTATCAAAGACACCGCTACTTATCAACCCACTTTTGCAGCGAACTGGCGTTCATTTCCGATGGATAAATTTGACTGCACTTATGGAGATAAAAACATGTACTCAACCGTGAGGGATTTGTGGGAGTGGGATAAAGTTTTATACACCGATAGATTTATATCGAAAGCCACGTTGGATTCTGCTTTTCTTCCCTTAAGTCACGAAACAAAGTCAAAACATAATTACGGACTCGGCTGGAGAAGTTTTACAGATGAAGATGAAACCATCATTTATCACAACGGGCGGTGGCATGGAAGCAATGCCGTTTTTGCGCGTTTAATAAACGATACAACAACGGTAATTGTAATTGGAAATAAGTATAACGGCCGAATTTATAAATCGAAGAGTTTAGGTTTGATTTTGAATGGAAAGAACGATACGAACGATTTAAGTGAGTAGATTTTTTGCTAACCGTCTTAACTACTTCAGCAATGAAAACACGTATATCGGGCACCGACCTGGAAGTTTCGCGTATTAACCTTGGATGTAATGTTTTTGGATGGACTACCGATGAGAAGACAAGTTTTGAAATTCTTGATGCTTTTTGTGGAGAAGATTTTAATTTTTTAGATACGGCCGACACCTATCCCTGGTGGGTGAATGGCAGCGGCGGAATTTCTGAATCATTTATTGGAAACTGGATGAAGAAGCGGAAGAACCGACACCGGATGGTGGTTGCCACAAAGGTTGGATCGCATACAAAACATCACGACTACAATGTGAGCAAAAAACATATTTTGAAGTCGGCCGACGAAAGCCTTATGCGATTACAAACGGATTACATCGATCTTTATTACACGCATTTCGACGACAGGAAAACGCCGGTGGAAGAAACATTATCTGCATATAGCGAACTAATAAAAGCCGGTAAAATCCGCTACATCGGTGCTTCGAACGTTTCGGTTGAAAGGCTTGAAGAAAGCCTGAATGCGTCGGAAAACAGCCACTTGCCTGCTTACGTTGCACTGCAGCCACAATATAATTTGATTGATCGTTCGGATTTTGAAAGCAATTATCTTCCCCTTGCAAAAAAGCATCAGCTCAGCGTGTTGCCCTATTGGTCGCTTGCTTCGGGATTTCTTACCGGCAAATATCGTTCTGCTTCCGATTTAAGTAAGAGTCCGCGCGGACAGGGTATCAAAAAATATTTAACCACTGAAAACTTTCAGTTGCTGGATAAGCTCGACAAAGTGGCGGTGAAACACCACTCACAAAGTGCTACGGTTGCGCTTGCGTGGCTGCTACACTCCCCGGCTGTTACGGCGCCGGTGGTAAGTGCTACATCCAAACACCAACTCTACACCATATTGCAAGCGGCCTTTTTACGGTTAACCACCGAGGATATCGCCTACCTTACTCAATAAAAAATGTCTGTTGTAATTAAAGTAAATTTGCACCTATGGTTTTGAAAGATGTGATCAAATAGGCGCTTATCTTCTTTCATATCGATCTAACAAAGAATATTCGTTACGATCGGCTCACAGCAAAAATTCTTAAGCAGCAGCTAACGCAAACTTCAAATTGTATAGACGTAGGTTGCCATACCGGTGAGATCATGTACATCATACTTAAATATGCGCCGCTTGGTAACCACATTGCTTTTGAGCCGATACCCGGGCTGAATAAACAACTGAGGCAAAAGTATTCGCAGAAAAATGTTGAACTATACAATGTTGCGCTTTCCGATGAAAACGCAGTTGCCATCTTTCATGTGGTTAAGAATGCGCCTGCATACAGCGGCTTAAAACAGCGAAAATATGCCGTTGCCCATCCCGAAATTGAACAGATTGAAGTGGATGTAAGAAGGATGGACGAGATGATTGAAGGCCCAATAAAAAGAGATTTTATTAAGATAGATGTGGAAGGAGCGGAGCTCGGCGTGCTGAAAGGAGCAGAAGGCATTTTGAAGCGCGACAAGCCACTTGTTTTATTTGAATTTGGTAAAGGTGCAAGCGATTTTTACCAGACCACTTCACGAGATATTTACGATTTTCTTGTACACAACTGCGGCCTCCACATTTATACGCTTTCAGGATTCCTAAAAAGCCGCAAACCATTGTCGTTACAGCAACTGGGCGAATTTTACACGTCGAACCGAGAATATTATTTCGTTGCAGGCGCTCACAATAGCGGGAACCGCCGATAGCAAACTTCGTAGTACGATTCTGACTGCTTTGTAAAGCCGTTGTAGAACTTGGCAACCCCCGGAAAGTCCGATCCTTCAAAATCGAAAATGAATGGGGTGTTTGCGTACTTCCTGATGATTTCGCTGATGAAATAGTAGGTGGCCCTTGCCTGCCGGCCTGCCGGTGTAGGAGCACCGAGCCAATAATAAATGCGCTTCCTCCCTTTTACAATGATGCCGGAAAATAAAAGTTCCTTTCTTTCATTCACAATTTGGTAACCCTCGCAACAGCGCTCAGGGTTTTGATGAAGAAACGAACGCGCCTTATGGTAGGAGTTTTTCAGATGGTTGCCTTCGCGCTGTCCGTACACCTGATGGTAGTTGGCAATAATGGCGTTCCAATCCTTGCTTGCCTCCATTATACAGTCTCTGTTATCAGCCTTCTCTATATTTTTTCTGCAGTCGGAGCTAAAGTTGTTTTCATGAATTACATCATAACTTTCGCTTAACGGCAGGATAAAATTGTTTCGTTTTTTTACAGAATTGAAGTTGTGTTGGAACGAAACGTCCGTGTCGATATGAATGAGCGGAAATTTCTTTTTCAGCAATCCTGCAACCACTGAAACGCTGTCTGCGTCAATGTTTCCGACAGGCGACAGGCGCTGAATAAACGGAATCTGATGCAAATAAGAAATGCAGAACTTCTTTCTTACCGACAGCGGCAGTACAAATTCAAAGTCATTTCCCACCACCAGCATACAAGTATCGGCAAACGTTCTGAATACTTCCGGCCGCATAAAAAACTGATGCGCCCCACCGGCTTCAGAGAGGTTTTTCCACCGCCTGATGTCAGTTGCACCCGGACTAATCAGTTTTACATCATTCATAAAAAATGCGTGGTGAGCATTTTCGGTTTCAATTTGTCGAGCCGGATTGTAAACGAAATTCTTTTGAAGAAACTGTCGTACTCACCGGTGGTGGTGATGCTGTTAAACTCCTTGCTGTGCAACACCGGCGCATAAACAGTTACCACGTTAAACAGCGGCAACTCCAGGCCGGCAACATACAGAAACCTGCTGGTAGCCGCGTCTTTCTTCCAGGCTTCTGCATAGGTGCCTACATCTAAAAATATCTTTAGCGGAATCGGTAACGGGAATACTTTTTTGGGAATAGATGTGCTGAAGTTGGCAGCGGCAATCCAGTTTTCCGAACGGCCTTGCAGCCCCTGAAACAAGTCGGTTCTTAGCTTTAAACCGCCCTCGTTCAGGGCAATTTGCTGCGATGCCAATCCGCTTCCTTCCAATTCATTCCTTCCAATAAAGTAATTGCTGTAAGTATAGTCTTCGTCGCCGCGCGTGGCCGTCAACTTCGGCATATAGGCCACTAATTGGTATTTTTCGTTTATCGACGGGTTGCCGAGATATCCGAATTTGGCGGCATAGGTTCTAACCGATAATCCACCGCCTTTTCTGTAGTTGAAAAAATAGTTTCCTTCAAATGCCAGTTTGTAAAACTTGTTGCCCTGCTGAAGCCGTAATTCGTAATTCCACGGATAAAGCGCCCGGCTGTTTTCTGAGTGAAAGCTGATTTGATTCAGGTAACGGGTGTTGCTGCCGCCGTTTGTAGGAAAATAGCTTTGATGGCCGGAGCTGTACACGTATTCAAAAGCCGTTTCCGTTATTTGATACGATCGTAAATCTATCCATTTCCGGATGGATGAAGTTACCGGCTGCTTGAAATGCAACTGCAACTTCGGAACCCACTTTGTGAAGGAGGTGAACACGTTTTGTCCCAGAGAATCTGTTCCGGCGTTTCTGGAAAAGCGGGCTGCGTTTAGCCCGAGTGTTATCTTTTTGAAAAGGCCGTTCGATTGTAAAAACAAGTCATAATCGGCGGAGCCAATGAAGTTCATTGCCTGGCTCTTCGTTCCATAAAGTCCTGCAAATGCAAATCGCAGTCTCGGCATCGGAAGTTGATAATTGTGCACCCCTGCACCCAACATTATGTCGTCGTAATAATTGTACCCAATGGCCGGCAGAAAACTGATGTATTGATACTTGTCGGTTTCCTTCAGATTGAAAAGGAATGTGGGCTTCAACTGCCGTTTTGTATCTACGCTATCGATCATTCCGGTCCGGTGCAGCTTATCAAATGCAGCGCTAACGCCCTGCTTAGAAAACCGCTCCACAACCAACCGAAAATCTTCCGGATAAGGATGCTTGAATTTCCATTCGTTAAAGTACAATCGCATCATCGAATCAAAGGCCTCGCGTCCCATCATCTTCTCTAGATGGGTCATCCACTGCGACCCTTTTTCATACACCACCAGTCCATAGTTCAACGCCTCAAAATCGGCAGAAGGCGTTTCTATCGGCTGATCTTTATATACGTGCGCTTTTGATCTCAGTCCCAGTTCGGCTTGCGACGCCGGAAGTTTGTTGCGAAGAAATTTTGGGTATTCACCCGTGGTGTAATTGTGGCCATATTTTTCTTGCATGTAGCGTTTTTCATAAAAGCTGTTCATGCCTTCGTCCATCCAGGCGTGGGCTCTTTCGTTGGATGCCGCAATTCCGTAAAACCAGTTGTGGCCTGTTTCGTGCGTCAATACCTCGTCCAGCAACTTTCCGGAAAATTTTCCTGTTATCAGTGTTATGGAAGGGTATTCCATTCCACCGTACGAGGTGAGGGATTCTGTTCCCACTGCTGTTACGGATGAATAGGGGTATGCCATTAAATTGCCGGAATAAAAACGCACGGCTGTTTTTAAATAACCCACCGCCGGTTGCCAGTCTTTCTGCATTTTCGGATGGTAGAAAGCAAACACGTCAATTGTGCGGCCACCCGTTTGCAAACTGTCGTAGGAAACAATGAAATTTTTGGATGCAAACCACGCGAAATCGTGCGCATTTTGTAAAGAGTAGGTAAGCGTTTTGTAGGCGAACGGCTTGCCCGTGGATTTGGTTTCAGAAGGCTTGTTTTTTGTTTTAGATGGCGAGTTCAGTGAACGGGTCGTCTTCTTTTTTTTCAGATAGTCAAGATAGATGGTTTGCTTTTCTGCGGGAATTTTTCCTGTTGTTTTAAGAAAGCTCAGCTCTTTTTCCGTTTGAAGGTTTCCTGATGCGGCAACAAGGTAATCGTCGGGAACGCTGATGTTTACTGTAAAATTTCCGAACTCACTGTAAAACTCGCCTTGGTCCAGATACGGGATAGGATGCCACCCGCGGCTGTCGTAAACTGCGGGCTTAGGATACCACTGTGCGGCCACAAAAAGGTCTTGCGTATAGCCGCTGCGCGAAAAAAAAGCGGGCAGCTTTACAAAAAAAGGAGTGGTGATGCTGATAGAATCGCCGGGCGCAAGCGGGGATGGCAGGCTTAGTTTACCCTTGTCGATATAAGCGGAGTCGGAAGTGAAAGCAGCTCTTTTATTGTTGACGGAGAAGTCCAGCCGGTTAATGTAGCCGCGTTGGTCTTCATCCGAAAAATAGAAAGACGTATTCCCGTTTCGCAGCAGTTGCTCCGAAAAAGCGGTGCCATCGTTTTTGTAGGCATTAGGCCATAAATGAAACCAGATATAATGAAGCGTATCAGGCGAGTGGTTGGTGTACACAATTCTTGCAAAACCTTCCAGCGATTTTTCTTTTTCCAACAGCTTAACATCAATCGTATAGTTTACACGTTGTTGCCAGTATTGAGCGGTGGAAAAAACGGGGAGAAGCGTTACAGCAATTAAGGTAAATACAACTTTCAACAGTGCGGTTTTAAAATGCCGAATTTAGGTAATGCGAAGGAAGAATTTACTTTCCCTTTCCAAGAAAAATAATTCTAACGGTATGCACCATAATCTTAAGGTCGATGAGGAGCGAGATGTTTTCCAGATAAATTAAATCATACTTCATTCGCTCAATCATTTGTTTTACATCAGAAGCATAACCATATTTCACCATGCCCCAGGAAGTAAGGCCGGGCTTCGCTTTAAACAAATAGCGGTAATAAGGCGTTCGTTGGTTGATTTGATCGATGTAAAATTTGCGCTCCGGTCGCGGCCCCACAAGGCTCATATCACCTTTCAGAATATTCCAAAGTTGAGGCAGTTCATCCAGCCGCCATTTACGCATTATTTTTCCCCAGGGCGTAATCCGGCTGTCGAAGTCCGATGACAGCGCCGGGCCATCAGCTTCTGCATTTTCGTACATGCTTCTGAATTTGTAAATGGTGAACGGCCTGTTGCGATAACCAATCCTTTCTTGTAAATAAATAATACTGCCTTTTGATGACAGCTTCGTTTTGATGGCAATAAAGATGAAAAGCGGGCTAAGCAAAGCCAATGCAAGCAGCGAAACCGTAATATCGATAAACCGTTTTATATTCAGTTGCCAGTCCGGCATAAGCGCTGTATTAATGTCTACAAGCGTTGCGCCAAGCACGTTTGCGGTTTTTACGGAGCCGCTGACAATGTCTAAAGTGGTGGCTACTTTTTTAATGGATACGTTGTACTCGCTAAGCCTAGCAATAATGCTTTCGAACAGCTCATCATCTTTTTTTTCAAGCGCAACAATGATCTCTTCTATGTTATTATGCAGAATAATTTCCTCAAGTTGGTCAATTGTTCCGAGATGACTTAGTCCGGCAACGGTGCTTTTCTGCTGACTGTTTACCGCAATGTATCCGGCTACCTTAACACCAAGAAACGGCAGGTTGTTTTTTATTTCTTTAAAATTTTCTGCTATCACCTCGGGCGATCCGATATAAGCAGAGTTGAAATACACTTTGGAAGAAAGCAAATGCTTTTTAGCGATGCTCAACACGGCAATACGTCCGGTTGCTGTAAGCAGAAACTGAAGGATGATAAATGACGACACCGTGAGATAGTAATACTTTTCGTTGGCATCGTTGTCGTTTAACATCAGTAAAAAAAACAGCAGCACCGCGCCGATAAGGCTTTGTATAAACGTGCTGGTAATTTCTGCGAGGCGGCTTTTTCGGTAGAGCGAATGGTTATAGGCGCCTGCAAGGGTGTACAGGCAAAGCCAGTAAGCCACTACAGCCAGCATCGATTTTATAAGGAAGAAGTTATTTTCTGTAAACGCAGTGTGCCAGTCGGTTGCAGTGTGCTGATAGTAACGGCGAATGATGTTGTGAACCACCCAAACCCCTGCGGCTGTAAGCGCATCGGCGAATACATACCACAATATGGGCATTCGTACAGTGGTTTTCACAATTGCTAAAATGACTGTTTAGACTGATGAATGGCTGCCTGATTAATTGTTTCAAGCACCTGATGCGCCACCTCCATAGCAAGGTAGCCGTCAATTTCGTTCACCGCTGTGGGCTTGTTATTTTTGATGGCATCCACAAACGAGTGAAGTTCCAGTTGAATGGCGTTTACATTCTCAATTTCAGGATTGGCAATGGCAATCGTTTTCTTACCACTCGGCGTTTCAATATCAAACGCAAAAACATCTTTATCGCTCTCTTGTTTAATCTTAATAATTTCCGTTTTCTTCTCCAGAAAATCAATCCCTATATAAGCATCCTTCTGAAACAAACGCATTTTGCGCATTTTCTTCATGCTGATTCTGCTGCTTGTAAGGTTAGCCACACATCCGTTATGAAATTCAATTCTTACGTTAGCAATATCGGTGGTGTCGGTCATAACAGCTACACCACTTGCGGAGATGGCTTTTACAGGACTGTTTACGATACTTAAAATGATGTCGATATCATGGATCATCAAATCCAGAATAACGCTCACTTCCGTTCCGCGCGGATTAAACTGTGCAAGGCGGTGAACCTCTATAAACATAGGCGTTAGCGAAGTTCCGCGGATGGCGAGGTAGGCAGGATTAAAACGCTCAACGTGGCCAACCTGTACCTTCACTTTCGCCTCTCTTGCCATATTTACTAGTTGGCGCGCTTCTTCAATAGTGTTGGCGAGCGGTTTTTCTACAAACACATGGCGTCCTTTTTTAATGGCCATTTCACATAGCGCAAAATGGTGATTGGTGGGAGCAACAACGTCGGCAACATCAATCACATTCATCAATTCTTCGGCGGACGCATATCGTTTGATGTGGTAGGTAGATTCAACTTCAGCCGCAGTTACAGGGTCGGGGTCGAAAAATCCGGTAAGTTCTATGTCAGCAATCTCTTTCCAGTTATTTAAATGAAATTTTCCAAGATGGCCCACGCCAAAAACTCCAACTTTAATCATTTGCGGTGTCCGTTAATTCGGGCAAAGATAATTTGAATAATTTCTTACCCATAAAATCGACAGCATATTGTTAATTGGGCTACATTCGCTTTCCTTACTGTTGCTAACATGACGCCTAAAAAAGTTTTAATTTTTGATGATGACATCGAGTTGCTTGAACTGTGTACAGTTATTCTGGAAAAGAAAGGATACGCAGTAGCAACAACCGACAATTGCTCCGATATTGTAAATAAGGTAGAGAGCGAGTTACCCGATATTATTTTGATGGATAACTGGATCCCGGATGTTGGCGGCATTCAGGCTACGCAAACCATTAAATCGTCGCACCTGAAAAAAATTCCCGTAATATTTTTTTCTGCCAATAACGATGTAAAATCACTCGCAGAGAAGGCGGGCGCGGATGCTTACATCAATAAGCCATTCAATATTTCCGACCTGGAAAAAGTTATAGCCGACACGATTGCCAACAACTGAAGGGCTGGCAAATTAATTGCATAAAACAGCAAAAAAGCAATGCACGTTGCCAAAATCATCCGCCACCGGCACAAGTATCACCATTACATGAACGACGATTTGAAAGAGGTGCGCGAAGAAACACATTTTAAAATTGTTTTTTCCGACCCTTCCGAACTGGAAAAATGGAAAGCCTGGTGCATCCTGAATGGCGGCGAATACGATTACGACAAAGAAAACAGTTGCCAGCGCGGATTTCTACCAAAAATCGAAGCCTTTAAGGATGAGATCTGTTGGTGTGATATTATGACATTTTATTTGTTGCATATAGCCGGTTATCGGTTCTTTGGTACTATACATCCCTACAAAGGTGAAGTTTACGTAAAAGAGGAGGCAGCAAAAACAAGCACCGTAGTGCAGCGTTTTGAAACCGACTAAGGCTTCCGGTTCTTCTGATAAAGCGAGTCTAATGCAATAATAAGGTTGCTTGCGAGCGTAAGCAGCCGTTCGCGCAATACAAGGTCCTTTTCAGTCCCGGTCCCGGCCGGCGTTACTTTTTTGTAGTGTTGCAATGAGCGGTCTACAGACGTGTACAATGTGTCGTTAACCGCACCATTTTCTTCAATAATGGTTTCCCGCCACACCACTTTTGCAAAGTGGTTATTCAGAATGTAAAACCGGCCATCTACCCGGTGATTTCCCTCATTTTTAGAAACGACCACAAGTGCAATTTCTTCGTTTTTGAAATACCCCTCTGCGGAATTGCCGAAGGGCGGAAGGGAAACGCAGCAGATCTTCTGAAACGAATCGCTTTTGGTGGTGCCTAAGCGATGAATGCGCCGATCCATTTTTGCTATGTTTGAAGTAGGGCCGCAAGAGGCGGTTATAACCAAAGAGAGGGCTGCAAACAAAGACTTTGCAAGGTTGATGTCAGTTCCTTTTCTCATGTCTTTCCTTTTTTCTGTATTCCGCGCGGAGCGGCGCATAAAGATGGCGTCCCCAGTTTAACAATTTTTCCCGCAGCTGAATTTGCTCGTATTCATCTTTCACAACGGTGCCATTTTTCCTGATAATTGGAGGGAGACGAAAAAAAATTTGGTAAGTGGTATCTGAAATTTCTTTACCGGTCGGTGCTGCGTCGCTTACGCCTGTTTTTTCGGTCATGTAAATAATTAGGAAATGATTTTTATATAAGTAGGCCGCGCCGTACGCGCCTGTTTCGCCTTCCGGGACGTTGATTAGAACTATCTCGCTGTTCAAACAATAGCCTTCTGCCATGGTTTGGGTTGGCTGCCAGGGTATCCGAATTCGCTCCATCTTTCCGTTTGCTGCTAAAGAATCGTAATATACTTTCAATGTTTGAAAGTCTGATTCTTTCCAGTGGGCAGACGGTTTCTCAGAGACGGGGCCGCTTGTTTTTTGCGATGGTGTACAGCCAAAAGCCAGGGCAAATAAAAGCATCCAACCGATAAGCTGTTTCATGAAATTTTTTGTTTGTGCTAAATTAATGATAAAACAGATGGCTAAATTAGTTGCTGATGATAGCCCTTTACGATGACAGGGTATTGTATGGAACGCTGATGCAAAAAATAAGTACTAATGCTGATGCGCTCTATTTTAAATACGTATTCTTAAATCTATGTTCTTTAAACTGTTTTCACGGCAGCAACGCAACGCTAATTTCGGCTTCAAATCCAGTGATATGAGAATCATATTTAAATGTATTGGCGCCATCATTCCATTATTCTTTTTGTTTGGAATGTTTCTCGGAATGTTGTTTTTGATGAGAATGTATATATCCTAAAAACCTCGTTATTTGATAACAAACTTTACGTTTTGATTTTCCAAGAGGTCGGGTAAAACGCCGTCTGAAGTTTTTATCGGAACAAACTTATAGCTGTTCCAAACGTCGTAATTATCATCAGAAACGTGGTTAATGAAGTCTGATTTAAACGCTTTTAAAAGACGGCAAAATCGGTAAGTGACTTCATATCCTTTTAACACCATTTCAGAAGGTGTAGCCATAAAATCTGCATAATACTTTTTTGCGAGCGTATTATACTTCGACGATTTCCTGTCTGTGGAAAATGCGTTTGTGTGCATAAGTTTTACATTCCTGATGCGCTTATGCTGAAGATCCCGCACACCTTCCCAGGTAGGCATGCCGAGCAGCGTTATGTTTGGTAAATTAAGTGTGTCAAGATGTTTGGCAAGCTGAACGGAAAATGCTTCGTTGAGGCTTCCAACAACAAAAAGGCTTTGTTTGGAAGTATCCACAAAAGAGAATGAAAGCGTAGAAAGATTTTCCTCGTTCAGCGACAATTTTTTAATTTTTTTCTTCTCACTTATACTTTCGTCGAACCATTGTTCAATCAATGCCTCAGTATTGCCTTTCCGGGTAATAAAATAAACATTTGTTTTGTTGCTCAGCGCCTCGTTACAATGGTTCCCTATTGCGTTCACGTGCGTTTTTAAACTTGGGTTACACAGTAAAAACAACGGATTGTTCTCTATGCCACTTTCGTTAGGATAAGTAGCCGAAACCAGCGGGATATTGTACTTCAGCGCATATTCCGACAACATCTTTTGTTCTTCTGTGTTGGTGAAAGATGCAATGATAAGTGAGAAGTAGTTGGAAGGAAGATATTCAATGGAATGTTCGAGTCCTCCATTTTTCTTGGTGTCGTAAATATGAATGTCTAAATCCAAAATGCCGTCTTTTTTCAATTCATCCGCTGCGAGGATAACGCCATTGTAAAAATCGAGGCCGGCCATTAGGTATCGCGGTAAATTTTCAGAAGGATGTTTGTAAACAGATCCTTCAAAAACTGAATCGATATATAAAGGCGCAAACACTGCTACTGCAAAGCGTGACGTATCTTTTTCCTGTGCTGTTGCACCTAAACACAGCAGTGCGCAAAATACCAACTGAGTAAGAAATTTAATTCGCATCATTAAAAATACAATGATTGAGTTTTTGATATATCGCTTTAACTTATTCCCACTCAATTGTGGCCGGCGGCTTGCTGCTGATGTCATATACCACGCGGTTTATTCCATTTACATTATTGATGATTTCATTGCTAACGTAAGCCAGAAAATCATAAGGCAGGTGCGCCCAATCGGCCGTCATGCCATCAACAGAAGTTACCGCCCTTAGCGCAACTGTATGTTCGTACGTCCGTTCATCGCCCATAACCCCAACCGTTTTCACCGGTAATAGAATAGCACCACTCTGCCACACACTGCTGTATAACTTGTGCTCCTTTAAGGCATTTGTAAACACCTCATCCGCCCGCTGAAGCAACTCCACACGTTCGGCCGTTACTTCACCCAAAATCCGAATTGCCAGGCCGGGCCCGGGGAAAGGATGACGCATAATCATATCGTCCGGAATGCCCAATGCCGCGCCCACTTTTCGCACTTCATCCTTAAATAATGTTCGTAAAGGCTCAATAAGTTTTAAATGCATTTTTTCCGGAAGGCCACCCACATTATGATGACTTTTAATAGTTACCGACGGGCCGTTCACACTTACACTTTCTATAACGTCGGGATAAATGGTTCCCTGCCCCAAAAACACGATGTTCCCAAGTATCCCGGCTTCCGCCGCAAACACATCTATAAAAAGTCCGCCTATAATTTTTCGCTTTTCTTCAGGATCCGTTTTGCCTTTTAGCGCTTCATAAAATTTTTCTTTGGCATCAACACCCTTTACGTTCAGACCAATTTTTCTGTAGGTAGATAATACATTCTCAAACTCATTCTTTCGCAACACGCCGTTGTCTACAAATATGCCGTGCAGCTTGTTACCGACTGCTTTTGCAATCAGCGTAGCGGCTACAGTGCTGTCAACACCTCCGCTAAGGGCCATAATAACTTCGTTGTCTCCAACGGTCTCTTTAATGTTTGCTACGGCCTCAGCAATAAACGAGTTTGGCGTCCAGTCCTGCGTACAGCCACAGATCTCGAGAAGGAAATTTTTTATCATTTTTTTCCCTTCGAGCGAATGGTAAACTTCAGGATGAAACTGAACGCCCACGAGCGGCTTGTTGCCCGATATTTTGCTGTATGCTGCAACGGGAATGTTGTCGGTTTTTGCAAGAATTTCAAATCCTTCCGGCAACTCCTGAATGCTATCGCTATGGCTCATCCACACCTGACTGTTGGCGCCCATCTCTTTAAAAATAGATTCATGATTTTGGATGTGGATGGTAGATCTGCCATATTCACGTTTATTGCTTTTATAAACTTTTCCGCCGTATCGTTTTGCAGTAAGCTGTGCTCCATAGCAAATACCCAATACCGGAAATTCTGCATTCAGTTCGTCAACGTTAACATCCGGCGCACCGCTGTCATTAACGCTGAAAGGCGATCCGCTTAAGATAATCCCTCGCACACTGCTGTCCGGCACAATTTCTTTTGTACACGGTATAATTTCGCAGTAAATATTTTGTTCGCGTACGGCCCGCGCAATCAATTGTGTATACTGGCTTCCGAAGTCAACAATCAGAATTTTTTCGTTCATATAAACTAAGCTTTGTAGTTAGCTACGTAATAATGCTCCATTATTTCGTACACTTTATTTTTGAGTGAAGTGGAGGTATGTCCTTCAATGCTCACCGGCTCGAGAAAATGAATCTCGATACGATGCGGCAGCAGCCAGAACTTTTTGTTTGCGGGCAGCACTTTTTCTGTGTAAAATATTACTGCCGGAATAATGTTGTGGCCGGTGGTGAGTGCCAGCTTAAAAGCACCGTCGTAGAAACTTTTAAGCGGCTTCTTTGTTTTATTACGTGTGCCTTCCGGATAAATTACCATGTGTATTTTTTTTGCCAGTGTAGCCTTCATGGCATCAAAACTTTTTCTGCGACTTGCATCGCTGTCGCGGTCTACCAACACACTGCCGCGGGCATACACCCAGCCAAACACCGGCACTTTCGCCAGCGACCGCTTAGCAATCGTTTTGTTGGGACCGGGAATAAACGGCGTAGATAACGGTACATCAATCATAGACCGGTGGTTACAGGTAACTACATACACCTCGTCTTTTTTAAAATGATGTCTCCCCTTTACCGTAACTGGACATCCGAAAAGTAGCATCCACGTTTGCATCCATCCCCTTGTAATTTTCCTAAAAACTGCAGTGCCTGTTCTTTCGTTCAACAAATAAGTGAACAGTACCGGCCAAACCATCACCACCAAACTTGCCGCAAAAAGCAAAATCGCATAAAGCGCCAAAACCCTTGCAAACACTGCTTTTAATACCTTCATAGTTAATAATTATAGTTGCCAGTCGATGGGAGTAATTTTTTGCGATACTAAAATTTCGTTCGCTTTGCTGAAATGCCTGCATCCTAAAAATCCTTTCGATGCACTTAAAGGCGACGGATGCGCGGCTGATAAAACAAAATGTTTTGTTTTATCAATGAGTGCGTCTTTCTGCCTGGCGTAATTTCCCCACAACAAAAAAACAATTCCCGTCCTCGACTCAGACAGCCGTTCAATTACAGCATCGGTAAAACGGGTCCATCCTATTCCGGAATGGCTGCCCGCTTCGTTTTCTCTTACCGTTAGCGACGCGTTTAACAGCAGTACGCCCTGCTGAGCCCAGCTCGACAAGTCTCCGGTTTTAGGAATGTTCATCCCAACATCCGTTTTCAATTCTTTAAAAATATTTTTGAGCGATGGGGGAGGATATACCGTTGCGGGAACAGAAAAGCTTAACCCATGCGCCTGCCCTTTTCCATGATAAGGATCTTGCCCGAGTATAACTACTTTCACTGCCGATGGCGGTGTAAGTTCAAAAGCTTTGAAGATGTCTGACCCTCTTGGATAAACGGTTTTGCCTGCTTCAATTTCTGTTTTTATATGCGTAACAAGTTGCTGAAAGTAGTCTTTATGAAACTCCTCTTTTAGCAGCGCCTTCCATTCCGGTTGAATTTTTACATCTGTCATAAAAATCTCCGCGAAATTAAGGTATTGAAAGTAGATCCGCTTTCTGCTACATACGGCTGTAGGTGGTTAGGTTGTTCTCGTGCGCAGTGTGCTGCTCAAAGTGTTTTGCAAAATGATTGATATCGTTTCTGACGATTTTTTCAAATACAGGATTCAGCAGCCGCGCAATATTGTTTCCGAGTTTTCCTGCCGGTGGCCGGTACTCGATAACCACATGGAGTAATGTTCCATTAGTGCGCGTTTCGGAAAAGGACACGAAGCCTGAGTTCTCCACTACCGCACCCGCAACAGACTTCCACCCGAGTAACTGATATGGAACATCGGCTACCACCTCCGCCTCCCACTGTATAGTGCCGAAGTGGCCGGGCACATACGCCTCCCAAACAGACTGAATGGCGTTCACTTCCTGAACCCTTTTTAAATGTTTCATGAAGGCAGCTAAATTGCCGAGCCGCCGCCAGTATTCGTACACTTCTTTCAACCGTTGACGCACAATGAGTGTTTCTTCAATCCGAACCAGGTTATTGCGCGATGCTGCATTATGCTTTGGAGGTTTCAGTACACAGTTACCGGAAATTCCGCGGTAGAAAAGGTATGCCGACGCTCCCAGTGTTAATGCGCCTGAAATGGGATTCTTTTTGAGTTTTGAAGCTCCTTTATAAGCCATAAAACCGCCGACGACGAGCGATATTACCCGCTCAACCGACCCCACGTTCACCGAATTTAGCTGGTTGATGTCGGGCGCCGGAAAACTTGGGAAACTATTTTTCATCATGATTATAGTATCGAAATTTATTCAACTAAAAAATCCGGCGTTTCTGCCGGATAAAATTTACATAGAAATGTTTTCGTTCCGCATCTTTTCGTTTGGAGAACTGGTTTCAATATAATTTTTGAAGTTCATCACGTCATTCCGTATCATGCTTTCAACAGAGGCGTTGGCCCATTTGGCAATGGTTTCGCCAATTTTTCCGGCAGGTGGGCGGTACGACAACACAACGTGTAAATGCGTTTTATCACCATTGTCGGTAAACTGCACAACGCCAGCGGTATCTACGGTAGAACCCTCGATAGAGCACCACGAAATCATCTTTTCAGGATGTTCCTCTACGATTTCTGCGTTCCATTTTACACTGCCGATATAGCCGGGCAGGATAGCCACCCAATGCGACCGTTTGTTGTCGATTTCTATTACTTCTCTTAAATGCGACATAAACCGCGGTAAATTTTCGAGCCTTCGCCAAAAGTCATAAACCTCTTTCACCGGCCGGTTTACTGTAAGGTGCGTGGCAATACGCAACGGAGCAATTTGCTCAACTTCCATATCCTTATTTATCATGCTGTACATCGGGCAGTTTCCAGTGGAGCCGCGATACAGCAATAAGCCGCCTGCGGCCAGTTTCATGATACTGGAAAGTGGACTGTGAAACAGATTTGAAAGCCCGCTGTAAAAAATAAGGCTGCCGGCTGTTAAGGAAACCATGCGTTCGGTGTAGGGAACATTCACTTTTACACTGCCGGAGGCAGGCAGATGCGGCAAATGAATACTGGACGCATGCTCAGGAGTGATTTGTTGATAAACGGGATTCATAATTTAGTCTTTTGCGTTTTCTATGCAAAAGTTTATCCAAACTTCACCAGCCGTTAGTCGGCAGGTGCACTATCTCTGTCTCCGGACAGAAACTGATCAATATCCCGACGCTGCTGTTTTGTAGGACGCCCGATTTTGCTGAGGCGTTTACCGGTGTGGAAGGAAGACGGTCGAAATTTCTCAGAGTCCTTATCCTCTTCGGGTGTTACATCTTCATAATATTGTATAGCTTCCGAATACTGTACGCGGTTAAATAATAATTGCTTCACTTTTATCACCCATTTTCTTGCTTCCGTTTTAATCTCATATTCATCGCCGGGCAGCACAATCTTAGAGGCTTTAACCGCCGTATCATTTAGTTTTACCTTCCCTTTAGCGCAGGCTTCCGCAGCAAGTGAGCGTGTTTTAAATACGCGGATCGACCACAGGTATTTATCAATTCTTAGTTTTTCTTTCTCGTCGGCCATAGGCCAAATATAATTTCAATTTTTAAGCCGCTTACAGCGGATTAATTTTACCGGATGACGAATGAGCGAGCCGATAAGCTACTGTATGCACTTGAAAGGCGGCAACCGGATTTAACGGTGGTGTTGGCCGATATTGAAGACCCCCGAAACATTGCAGCAGTGATGCGTACCTGCGATGCGGTTGGGGTGCAGGATATATACCTGCTGACTACAAAAGAAAAGCGGGTAAGAAACTGGAAATTCAGAAGCGCCAGAAGCGCAGAAAAATGGATTCACTTACATGAGTTTTCGAATATGGAAGAATGTTTTGAGGTGGTTGGTAAAACATTCTCAAACATCGTTGCTGCAACGCTTTCCGATGAATCCAAAGGACTGTATGAAACGTCTTTTATTGAGCCGACAGCTATCGTTTTTGGAAACGAGCGACATGGACTACACAACAACATTCTAAAATTTTGTACCGCATCCGTAGTGATTCCTCAGGTGGGGATGGTAAAAAGTTTAAATATTTCGGTGGCATGTGCGGTGTGTTTATATGAGGCTTTCCGGCAAAAGCAGCAGGCGGGCCACTATTCAGAGGCGCGGCTATCCGCCGAAAAGCAACAACTTTTAAAGAAAGAGTGGAAGATAGATTTCGGCATTTAAATTGTTTTTTTCTGCGCAGCTAAATTCTTTTATGCAGATAAAACTTTTACCCGGCAACCCTTATCCGCTCGGAGCAACCTACAACGGCAGCGGCGTTAATTTCGCGCTCTTCTCTGCAAATGCAACAGCAGTGGAACTTTGCATTTTTGATGACAACGATGCTCTGCTATTTCAAACAAATCTCACCGAAAACACGCATCACGTATGGCACTGTTATATTCCGGAACTCAAACCCGGCGCACGATATGGATACAGAGTTCACGGGCCTTATGAGCCCGAAAATGGCCATCGTTTCAATCATCATAAGTTGCTGATCGACCCTTATGCCAAGGCACTTGCCGGAACTGTAGAATGGCACAACTCGCTTTTTGCGTACAATCTCGGTGATGAGAACAGTTTTAATGAAGAAGACAGTGCGCCTTTTATACCCAAGGGCGTAGTAGTAGATGACGATTATGATTGGGAGGATGATCGCTTTCCGCACATTCCCTACCATAAGACCATCATCTACGAAACGCATGTGAAAGGCTTTACGTTCCTCAACGAAAAAATCCCCGAAAAGATAAGAGGAACTTATGCTGCAATAGGGCATCCATCATCAATTGAATATTTTAAGTCGCTGGGCATTACGGCTGTTGAGCTGATGCCGGTTCATCACTTTGTTACAGATAATTATCTGCGTGAGAAAGGCCTTACCAATTATTGGGGGTACAACTCAATCGGTTTTTTTGCACCCGATGTGCGCTATAGCGGAAGCGGAGTAGGGGGCGATCAGGTGAAGGAGTTTAAAGACATGGTGAAAGCGCTTCATAAAGCTGGCATTGAAGTAATACTCGACGTTGTGTATAACCACACCGCAGAAGGAAATCATCTTGGCCCCACCTTCTCTTTTAAAGGAATCGACAACGCTGCTTATTACAGGCTTACCGACGACAAGCGATACTATATGGATTACACCGGCACGGGAAACACATTAAATGCGATGTTGCCGAGTGTGCTGAAGTTGATTATGGACAGCCTTAGGTATTGGCGGGAAGAAATGCACGTAGATGGCTTTCGGTTCGATCTTGCATCGGCACTTGCCCGCGAACTGCATGAGGTGGACCGGCTCGGGTCTTTTTTCGACATCATTCATCAAGATCCCATTATATCGCAGGCCAAGCTTATCGCAGAACCCTGGGATGTTGGAGAGGGCGGATATCAGGTGGGCGCCTTTCCGGCCGAATGGGCTGAATGGAACGGAAAATATCGCGATTGCATGCGCGATTTCTGGAGGGGAGAAGACAGTATGCTCGGCGAATTTGCTTTCCGGTTTACAGGAAGCCCTGACTTATATGCGAACGATAACCGGAGGCCTACGGCGAGCATCAATTTCATAACAGCGCACGATGGTTTTACGTTAAAGGATCTGGTATCCTACAACGAAAAACATAACGACGCAAATGGTGAAAATAATAACGACGGCGAATCCAATAATCGCTCCTGGAATTGTGGGGAAGAAGGTCCCTCCGAAAACGAAGGTGTCCTCAAATTAAGAGCAAAACAGCAACGAAATTTTCTCGTTACCTTGTTACTGTCGCAGGGAGTTCCAATGATTGTTGCAGGCGATGAAGCCGGCCGTACACAACAAGGGAATAACAACGCCTATTGTCAGGACAACGAAATTTCCTGGCTTAACTGGAAGGAAATGGATAGCAGCTTGCTGGACTTTACGAAAAAGTTGATCAGTTTACGGAAACAACATCCGCTGTTTTGCCGGCGCGGATGGTTTAAGGGGCAGCAAATTCGTAAAGGAACAGTAGATATTGCCTGGTTTCAGCCCGACGGTGTGGAAATGAATGAAGAAGACTGGAACAACGCTTTTGCAAAGTCGCTGGGCGTGTACTTGAATGGACATGGTATCCACACACCCGAAGCTGATGGCGAGATAAAAAAAGACCACCATTTTTATGTAGTTTTTAATGCGCATTACGAGGCACAGAACTTTGTGCTGCCGTCTTCAAATTATAGCCCCGAATGGAAACTGCTCTTTAATACGGAGGCCGGCTTCTTTTCCGATGAGAAACGCTTTTCGCCCGGCAAAGAGATTTGGGTTCCCGAAAGATCGGTTTCCTTGCTCATGTCGCCGGAAATCGCCTGAATGTGCACAATGAAAAAGATTGTTTACAATTTTTCCACATCGGCCGTATTAAACAAATAATTAAGCAAGTTTGAAGAGTGAATATCCGCGGCACGAATCCGTTTTGGCCGGGCTGCGATTGTTAACGGAAGACAAGCGAAATGATACCTGAAGGCCATTAATGGAGGTGCAGCCGAATCAGGTGTTTACCATAAAGACTTTCTGAAAAACCAAAACCAATTCCTACAAGCGATCGGTGAGATCGCTTTTTTTACCGGCTACCGATTAACAAAAAATAATTGCCGTTCGCCACACTAATGCTGAAAATTTTTCTGCGGCTGCAACATTTGCAAAAAAATTAATCTGTGAAAAAAGTATTTAAAGTCTTTGTCGTATTCGTTGCGGTCTTATTCGTTGTTGTAGGAGCGGGCGCTCTTTACCTGAAATATATGCTGCCCGATGTGGGAGTGGCTCCCCAGGTTGAGATTGCTGTAGACACGACCACGATTGAGAGGGGCGCATATCTCGCAAATCATGTTGCTGTTTGTATGGACTGCCACAGCACCAGAGATTGGTCGAAGTTCGCCGGGCCATTAGCCGGGAATTTTGGAGGTGGCGGTGAAAAATTCGGAAAAGAAGCCGGTTTTCCAGGAACTATTTATTCGCCAAACATTACGCCGTCGGCACTTAAATCGTGGACTGATGGGGAGATTTACCGGGCGGTTACAGCCGGCGTAAGCAAAGACGGCGTTGCATTATTCCCCGTAATGCCTTATCATCATTACGGCACAATGGACCGCGAAGATGTTTACAGCATTATTGCATTTGTACGCACTTTACCATCAATTAGTAAAAATCATCCGCGTCATGAACTTGATTTTCCGGTTAGCCTGCTTGTAAATACAATGCCAACAAAATCGGCACATGCAACACGGCCGCCAGAAACCGACAAGATTGCTTATGGAGGTTACTTAGTGAACGTTGCAGGTTGTGTGGATTGCCACAGCCAGACAGACAAAGGCGTTGTAATAAAAAATACAGAGTTTGGAGGAGGAATGGAGTTTAAGCAACCGGCAGGTGTTGCCAGATCTTCGAACATTACCAGCGATGAAACGGGAATTGGTAGTTGGAAGGAAGCAGATTTCATTCAGAAGTTCAAGTACTATTCTGCGACTGAAAACATCCGTAAACTGTCACCCACCGATATCAATTCTCCCATGCCATGGACGATGTATGCCGGAATGAAGGAAAGCGATCTTTCTGCAATTTATGCCTACCTCCGAACAGTGAAAAAAATCAAGAATCAGGTGGTAAAATTTGAAAGGAATGATTAAGGAGCATCCTGAAAAAAAGAGAGGGTTGGAGAACCAACCCTCGATAAACCCCATAACGAATAGATGTTTGCGCTTCAGGTTAAAGCCATAAACAATACAAACATATTACATCCAGATGCGCTTACGCCGGGGAAATTCCCGCATTACTGTGAGAGTATACCCGTATTGCTTACGTTGCCGGTAGTCGATTTTGCGGGCAAATTCAATAAATGCCCCAATCATTAAAAGGATGGTCGCCAAAAGAAGCAATAGCGGCCGTCAACACGTTCCGGTCAACAGAATCTGCCTTCGGATGGTTTCATGATGTTGACGCACTGATCGACTACTTCAATAACATCTGGCCGAAAATCATAGCACAGCAACCGGAGCCACCGGAAGGTTATCGTTGGAAACTCGGGTTTTTACGCGCCAGAACAAAAGGCAACGATTTCTTTTTTATTGTTCCACTTCTTGTTTCCAATGCTGACGGTTCCGCGCTTGATCCGGTTGAGTTTCCTCAGCACTATAAAACAGATATATTTGATGAGGAAAGCCCTCTTTTTTTTATGGATGAAGGCAGCAAATGGCCATGATAACCGCAATTCTGAACAATTTTACGATTTTTCTCGAATGCTTAGCGCTGCTCATCGGCATTGTTTTTCTGCCCGGTTCCCACAACAAATACAACCTCCTGTTTATTCCATTTTTGCTGTTTGTTATCGGGATTGAAATGGCTGGTGTATATTATTCCAACGTCTTAAAAATGAAAAATCATTTCCTTTTCAACATTCTCATGTTTGTTCAGGCCGGATTTTTTACGCAGTTGTTTTATCGGTTTTTTAAATCAGACGTCAACAAGAAGATGGCAGTGGCGCTATGGATTCTTTTTTTAATAATTTACTGTTTTCAGATTATCGGGGTTGGTTTTACAACGTACTTTAAAATCTGTAGGGTTTTTTTATCGGTTATTGTAGTTTTTCAATGTCTTACTTTTTATTTTTCCCTGCTCCGGAACGATGACATAATTAGCCCGGTAAAGTATGGTCCGTTTTGGATTATTACCGGCTTGTTCTTCTTTTATTTCGGGTCGGTATCGGTTTTTGCTTTTGCCGATGCCATTTCAAGTATTAGATTAGCAGGAGAAACGAATTTTTATAAACTGATTATGTCAACCCTAAGCTTCATCTTCTACGGAAGTTGGTGCGCCGGATTTATATGTTTGAAGCAACAAACGAAATAGTAATTGCCGTACTTATCATTACCGCAATTTTTACTGTGGTTGCTTTATTTGTGGTGCTATATGTTCTCTATTTTAACAAGCGAAAAATCAGGATGATGGCAGAGACTGCGCAAATGCGGAAAGAATTCGATCAGTTGCTTTTGGAGTCGAAGTTTAAGGCACAGGAGGAAGCACTTTCCATCATTTCATCTGAGTTGCATGACAATGTGGGGCAGCTATTGAACAGCGCAAAGCTAATGATTGCACTTGCCGGAAAATCGTCCGAGTCGAAGATCGATACCTTACACACGGCGCACGATGTGGTTGGGCAGGCAATTTTGGAAATACGCGAACTCGCCCGCTCGTTAAACAGCGATTGGCTTATTCAGTTCGACCTGATCGAAAACCTGCGTCGTGAAATAAAGCGGATTAACCTTACTAAGGCCGATTTTGTGGCGCTCCAGTCGCTTCCATCGGTTTATTTAAGCAAAGAGAAGCAATTGGTGCTGTACCGGGTCATTCAGGAATGTCTTCAAAATACGATTAAGCATGCCGAAGCAACCAAAATTACGCTTGCGTTTTGGGAAGATGAGCACCACACTTTCGTATCCATTGCAGATAACGGAAAAGGTATAGATAAAGAAGCACGTGAAGGGATGGGATTGCTAAACATGCGGCTTCGCGTGAAATCCATGCAGGGAACGCTTTCAATCGGATCACATTCTCCGAAAGGGATAAAAATCACTATTAAAATTCCGCTCAATGAAGCATAAAATTAAACTGGGATTAGTGGATGATCATCAGCTGTTTTTGAAATCGCTGGGCTTGATGATAGAGAGCTTTCAAAACTTTTCCGTTACCGTCGAAGCGTTAAACGGCAGCGACCTGCAACTTAAAATGAAGGGTGTAACCACAGATCAGCCCGATATTATGCTGATCGATATCAATATGCCCAAAATGAATGGTTTTGCCACGGCCGCCTGGCTTCACGAAAACTATCCGGAAATAAAACTGGTAGCGCTTTCAATGAATGCCGACGATCATTCAATTATTTCCATGTTCAAAGCAGGTGTATGCAGTTATTTATTAAAAGACACACATCCGGCAGAGCTCGAAAAGGCACTAAACGAAATTTTCAATAAAGGATATTACAATGCCGATGCGGCCAATGTAAACTACCGGCGATTGCTGATTGCGGGTCAGGAAACCGATCAACTTCAACTTACGGAAAAGGAGAAACTGTTTCTCCAACTTGCATGCTCCGACCGAACCTACAAATTAATTGCTCACGAAATGGGCATTACCGAAAGAAATGTAGATTTTATGCGTGAAGTGTTATTTGGAAAATTTAAGGTTCAAAGCAGGGTAGGTCTTTGCCTCGAAGCTATCCGGAAAAAGATAGTAAACCTATAAATTTTCGTCGAGCATCTTCTTGCCTTCCTTCTTAATAGCTGCATCATCCGCGGTACGTAAAGGAAGTTTTACCAGTGCAGTCAAAACTTCTATTGCCGCGGCCGGCCGGTTTATCTTTTGATAACATTTGGCAAGTTCAAGATAGTTTGCCGCAAAATAGGGCTCAAGTTTCTTGCAGTTTTCAAAGTAGAAAATTGCAGAATCGATTGAAGGTTTGGGAAGGTTGGTTTTGGAAACAGCAGACGTAATTGCCTTTTTTCCTGAAAGGTTCATTGCCGCAATATGCCACATACCCATTTCGTAGTTCAGCTTTCCATAGTTTTTATGTGCCGACAAGCCGCGTTTCGCAAAATGATATTGATTCGAAAATAACGGAATGAAATTTTTCCCCGATGTTTCAATTTCAGCAAGCGCCCGCGCAACGAGCGCTCTTGTATACAAAACCTCGGCCTGAACCGAATCGGCCTTCCATGCCCTTTCTGCATATACCTCCGCATTTTTAAAGGGAAGAAATTTTTGTTTTGCATCAACAAGACGGTTACCGGTTGCAATCAGCAACTGTGCGCATTTAATATTTGCCAGAACATCGTTCGGATATTTTTCCTGAAGTAACTCGTATTTCGAAAGCGCTTCAGGCTCTTTAATGCTCCGTTCGAGATTCTGTGCTTCCTTAAGCAAAGTAGCATAGTCCTGCGCAACGGCCCCTGTTACCATGCACGTGAATAAAATCAAAAATACTGGCTTCATATTTTAGAATTAAAAACGCTCCTTTCGGAGCGCTTAAAAATACCGATATATCGATTTATTTTTCTGAAGGATGTCTTTTACCGGCCAGAAGTTTTTCCAGCGTGGCTTCAATTCTGCGCTTTTTGGTGTCACCACGTTTGGCACTTTGAATCCAGCTAACGTATTCTTTTTGATGGCTCACAGACAAGGTAGTAAAAAATTCCTTTGCCTTATGATGCTTCACAAAAAGACGTTCTAACTCTACCGGAGGGATAATCACCTTCTTTTGAAAATCTTCTGTAAGATATTCTTTCACCACTGACTCTGCAAGGTTTGCATCCACCGTTATTTCCGCGTCGTTGCGCTGGTAACGGCAGGCCTGCCAAACATGATCGAGGTTTACCTCGGTTACGTTTTCATAACCACTGTCAGTTAACACATTCCATGACGACTGCCTGTTCAGATCGCTCACAATTTTGCTACTCACTTTTGGATAGGCAATCCATAATTTGCTGTTCTCGTGCAATGCCTGAAACACATCTTTTAAAATATTGCAAAGTTGAAAGTGATTTACGGCAAAAATGAGCGCAAAATCAATTTTCTTCGTCTTCAGCAGCGGGGTAACGCTTTTTGAGTAAGATAACTTTACAAACTGTTTTTCAATGGATGATGGAAGGCCCTGAATCAACAAATTTCTCTCATCCTGCAACTGCAATTTTTCAAATAAACTTTCATTTGTCATCCTTAAAGAAAGAGATTTAAGGTTTGGAGAAAAATGCAAAGTAAGCAAATATTCCCAAACTTGTCCCTGACAGTCGAAGTTCAGACGACCATTGATGACTAAATCCTGCTTTTATCGTCTAATATTCAACGCTTTGCGGAATTGTTAATTACTTCATTGGTTTGTAGTAATCCCGAATGGTTTCATCCATAATGCTCTCTAATTGTTTAATCCGGTTTCCCTCATTCGGGTGGGTGCTAAGGAATTCAGGTGGGCGATTGCCGCCCCCGGCAGCTTCCATCCGGTGCCAAAGTGCGATGGCTTCACGAGGGTTATAACCGGCCAGCGCGGTGTATCGTAATCCTAATTTGTCTGCTTCCAGCTCCTGACTTCTGCCGTGCGGCAATACCCCAAACACATTGGTGCCCACGCCGTACGCCTGCATAAATAAGTTTTGTGTTTGTTGTGGCTTATTGCTCAGTGCCACCGACAAGGCCATTCCGCCTAACTGCTGTAGTAGTCCCTGACTCATGCGCTCCTGGCCATGACGCGCCACAGCATGTGCTACTTCGTGTCCGAGAACAACAGCAAGTGCTGCCTCGTTCTGTGTAACCGGAAGGAGCCCGGTGTATACCACTATTTTCCCGCCCGGCATACACCAGGCATTAATTTCTTTACTGTCAACCAAATTGTACTCCCACTGAAAATCAGCTAACTGTTTTCCAAGCCCTACGCTGGTATAGTAAGAGGTAATAGCTGACGCAATTCTTGATCCTACGCGCTTCACCATTTCAGCGTCTTTGCTGCCGGTGCTGTTTACTACCTTATTTTGAGATAGAAACTGTCGATACTCCGTTTGGGCAAGCTGCTGCACCTCGGCGTCGGAAACAAGCGAGAGCTGATTTCTGCCCGTGATTGGATTCGTACTACATGCAAGGAAAAATAAGGCAACGATAAAGCTGAGTAAAGAAAGTCTTTTAGCCATGATATCAGTATTTGATGAGCAAAAATCAACATTTATACCAATAAAGACTTGAAAAGCTTAGAAAAGTTAATCAACCTTCTTCCGTTCCTTACGGCGGTCGCGATGCTTCAGGATCGGAACTTTACTTTCTGTTCCTTTAATGATGCGGTTGATATTTTTTTGGTGGGTAAGCAGCACCATTAGCGCCACCAATACGGCGAAAATGCGGTATAGCGGCTCTTTCTCATTAAATATAAAAAGAATAAAAACGGCAAACGCAATGCTTGCAAGAATCGAACTCAACGACACAAAACGGGTAAGATATAAAACAAGCAAAAACACACCTACGCAGCTCAGGGCAACAACCGGCTGAATGGCAACTGCCATTCCAAAGAGAGTCGCCACACCTTTACCACCTTTAAAATTTGCCCAAATTGGAAATATATGCCCGATAACCGCTGCTAACCCAAGGCCCACCATAAAGTTCGTGCGGTCCCATTCGTCAGCAACATAATGACTTAAAAACAAAAATAGGGATGCCGCTACTACGCCTTTCAACATATCAACAATCATTACAATTGTTCCCCACTTGCTTCCTAAAACGCGATAGGTGTTAGTAGCACCGGCGTTACCGCTGCCGTAATCACGAATATCGATGCCGAAAAAATATTTACTAATCCACACCGCCGTGGGTATTGAGCCTATCAGATAGGCAGCAATGATTAATAAAGCTTCGTTCATTCAGCAACAATTTTTATATATGGTTTGCAAATATAAGCCCGAAACCGTTCGTACACTTTATTAAATAAAGTTTTAATACAATTTAAAATGCGGCTTCGAGATAGGTTAGTTTTCCATCAGCAGACAGAGCCACCCGTCCTTTTTCGACGAGGAAATAACCCTATAGCCGGCAGATTCATAAGCCGGTTTTATAACGGTTTCGTCAGCTTCAAGTATGCCGCTCAGCAATACTTTACCACCGGGGCGCAGTAAACCAAATAAGTCAGAGCAAAACTTCAGTAAGGTGTTTTTATTGATGTTTGCCAAGATTAAATCGAACTGGCAATTGATGGCGACATCATCTTTTAATGCGACCTGAACTTTCGAGGTTTGATTGGCCGTCAGGTTTTCAATGGCGTTGTTGATGCTCCATTCATCATTATCGGTAGCGATAATGCGCGCGGCTCCCAATTTTTCAGCGAGAATCGCCAACACGCCGGTACCGGTGCCAAAATCAAAAACCGTTTTATCGACGAAATTTAAGTGCTGCATTTGCTCCATCATTAAAAAGGTGGTTGCGTGGTGTCCGGTTCCAAAACTCATTTTTGGTGTGATGATAATTTCATGAACCACTTCGGCAACCGCCTCATGGAAGGAAGCACGCACAGCGGCAAAGTTTCCGACTAAAACCGGATCGAAGCTTTTTTCCCATTCTGCATTCCAGTTTTTATTTTCTACTTCTGAAATTTGGTAGGAGGTATCTTGTTCAGAAAAAATGCGGTCGATTTCAGATTTCGCAAAAAGGGCAGGCGAAAAATAAGCCTTCACCGTTTTCTCGGATTCATCTATTCCGTCGCAGCCGACAGCCATCAGTTCGGCGATAATTATATCGGTACCGGCACCATCCTTTTTCGTGAACCTGATCTCCAAAAAATTTTCCATTAAGCCGTCGTTTTTTTTGAGCGGGTAAAGGTATGCGCCCACGCCAAACCACGAGAAGCATTTGGCATCATTTTATAAACATTTAATTAGAATAGAGTAGGAGATAGCCAAACTGTCATATTTTTGAAAGGTGGTAAATTGTTATGTGCGTACACACTTGAATGCAATGTGTTTCGAAGTGCCCGGGCCGACTACCTCCGACAGGGTAATAGCAGAAAAGAAGAGGGAGGCGGCAAAAACAACGAACGATGAGGCGAATAAGTTTAGCAATGCTGCCGCTTAAGCGAGCGAATCCTGTTACTAACTTTTATATTACGCTAATAATACCTTAGAGTATTGTTATTCATAAAATTGTAATTATAACCTAAACTAAATTATCATCACCTATTGGTACATATTTACAATAAATTTGTGGCGAAAATTAATGCATCCTAACACGCTAAATAATATGATAGAACTATTTGATTTACATTATTTTCCAAACATTTGCTATGTTAAGACATTAATTGATTCAAAAAATATTAAATATTTTGAATATGGTGCGCACCGGAAAATGAGTTTTTTGAACAAATCTGTTATTCTGGGGAGCAATGGGTTAATTAAACTTTCGGTCCCGATAAAAGACGGCAGAAATCAAAAGATTGCGATATCGGGTTTGCAAATTGACTATAGTACAAAATGGCAGGTTTCGCATTGGCGCTCTATTGAGTCGTGTTATCGCAAGTCGCCCTTCTTTTTGTACTATGCCGATGCAGTACACGACCTCATTTTTGGAGACCACGAATCCTTCGTTGAATTAAATAAAACTATCATGCAGTGGGTTTTGAATGTTTGCAGAGCGGAGGTGGAAGTAGCTGACGGAAGTGAGGATGGCGACGAAATAAGCCGGGAGTATTTATACAGATGGTTGCCCAATAATTTTCAGTCGGTGGGTTGCGGACTCCGTCCTTACGTTCAGGTTTTTGAAGGCAACGATGGCTTTCAGAGCAACCTGAGCATTTTGGATGCAGTTTTCTGTTTAGGCCCTCAGTTGACTGATTATGTACGAACGAGCTAAGGTTTGACGGGCGGTAGAAATCCATTTTGATTGTTTTGTCAAAAGCCATTATTTTTAAAGCCTGAAACGTTAATATTCCCCTGATGAGAAAGCTATTTGTTGCGACTGCGGTTTTGTGCTGCTTTGGAGTGAAGGCCCAGCAAAAGCCACACTATACTCAATATGTATTAAATAACTACATCTTAAATCCTGCGGTTGCCGGAATAGAAAATTATTGGGATGCAAAAATTTCCCATCGCCGGCAATGGGTAGGGCTCGAAGGCGCTCCGGTGACCACCTATGTTACTATTCATGGGCCGCTGAGTAAAAACGATTATGGAAGAGAGAACCCAACCACCGTTCATGCGCCTGGCGAAAACCCGCGCGGGCAAGCTTACTGGCAAGATTATACCTCCGGAAAAGGACATCATGGTATTGGTTTTACCTTTCTTAGCGATAAGGTGGGACCTTTAACCAACACTTCCTTTGGCGCCACCTATGCCTATCATTTACCCGTTGCGCCCAAAACAACGCTTAGCATGGGTGCCACGCTCGGGCTGCAAAGTACCATGCTCGACCAGTCGAAACTGAATTTTGGATCCGGCTCGCCCTTTCCCGGTTACGATCCGAGTGTTGCAAATTCGGGCATGCTTCGGAAATGGAATCCCGACATCAGCGCCGGCCTTTGGTTGTACTCGTCCGACTTCTTTGTAGGTGTTTCTGCGCAACAGTTATATCCCGGTGCGCTCGACTTTTCCGATCCCAATGCTGTTAAACCAAACGAATCGGGTAAGTTAATTCCCCATGTATTCGGCACTGCGGGTTTCAGGGTTTTTGCATCGGACGACATCAGCATCTTACCTTCTATTATGATGCGTTATGCCGCGCCATTGCCGGTTGGATTTGACGTAAACGCTAAGGTGCTGTATCGCGACTTTATTTGGGCAGGCGGATCCTATCGTGTAAATGATGGCTTTGCGGCAATGGTTGGCGTGAGCGTGAACAGTACCATTAACATTGGATATAGCTACGACATTGTTACGAGTAAACTGAATACCGTTACCAAGGGATCGCACGAGTTCTTGATTGGATTTTTTCTCGGAAATCAGTACGGCGACCTTTGTCCGAGAAACCTTTGGTAGACCCACTTTTCGTTAAGGAAACCGCGGCCTTTGGGTGCGCGGTTTTTTTGTTGCGCGAAGGGGTGAACGCCGATGGGCTGCGGGACTGCAACGGCATCCTTTTTTGCAAAGCAAAAAAGATATAGTGGAAGGCCCGGCGCTGCTGCTGCACACAGCGGGCAAGCCGACAGCCCCAAACCAACCACCTATGGCAAAACTTTTGAATATAGAAGCATAAAACAGTATGGCAAAGTATTCGAAAAAAGCCGGAGAAAAGGTTGAGGAGGCAATGAAAGAAATGAAAGCAGGCAAACTGAAAACCGGTTCGGGTAAAAAAGTAACCAGCCGGAAACAAGCCATTGCCATCGGTTTATCTGAAGCGAGAGAAGAGGGCGCCAAGGTGCCTAAAAAAAGCAGCGGCATAAAAAAATCAGCCGCTAAAAAACCGGCAGCGAAAAAAAGCAGTTAAGCCGCTTTTCGCTTTTGATATTTCAGCTGGTCGATTGCCACGTTGAGTTCATAGCCAAGTAACAAAACGAGCGAGTTGAAGAAAATCAGCGACATCATAATGATTACAGATCCAATGGAGCCGTAGAGCGAGTTTACGGTTACAAAGTTGTTTACCCAAAGCGAAAAGAGCCAGGTTAGCATCAAAACCAAAACAGTTGAAAATATGGCTCCTGCAGAAATGAGCGGCCCGCGCTTTTTTTGAGAGGGCGCATATTTGTAGATGGTTCCGATGGAAACGATAAATAAACCGATGATGAAGAGCCAACGCAGGCTTTTTATCCACCATATCAGCTCAGTATTGGTGATGTTCATCCACTCCATTAAGTTATCGAACAACCAATTTTGACCTGCGAGAATGAGAAAGGTTCCGATCAGCAGAAATAAGATAACAACGGTGAGTTTGATAGCGCGCCAACGTTTTATAAGGAAATTCGATTTTTTTATTTCTACCACCGACCGGTCGAAGGTGCGGATTACGCCCATCATTGCATTGGAGGCTGAAAAAATCATCCATAAGAAACCAAACGAAAGCAGACCTATGCGTGTTTTATTTAAGTTTTCATCGAGAAAGCCCTGGAACCGGGCAATCAGCCGGGCAGTATTTTCGTTGGGAGCAATATCGGAGATAAAGTTTTGCATCTGTTGCTGAATGCTGTCAGCAAGTGGAGTAAGGGGAATGAGCGTGAGCAGAAAGATGGTGGCAGCCGGAATAGCCATTAAGAAACTGAATGAAATACTGGCGGCGCGTTCGCTGAGGTTTGTTTTTTTCAGTTGTAATGAAAAGGCGGACAGCACTTCAGGGAGCGGGAAGCCTGCCATCCCGGGAAGGATGATTTGCGCCATCCATTTTTGAGCAGCATTTCGATAATGTGGTTTTTTCAAATCAGTCCCTAATTTAAATGCACTTTTAAGTCCCAGTTATACTGTTTCCGTAAAAAATCGGTTAGTTCGTCGCTTACGGAAATGCCGTTGTCGTCGGGTGTGCTCAAATTCGTGCTTATTTGGTCTTCTGTTGAATATATATTAAAACGAAGTTGTGTTTTTCCCGGATTGTTTGCTATCAGTGCAATAAGGTTTTCGAGTGTAGCACTGGTGATATCGGTTGCGGGAACAGTAATCTCTATCACTTTGGTTACTGACTTTTTTAAGGAGTCGAGCAGGCTTAGGTTTAATATTTTTATTTCGAAGCTGCTGCCTTTAAACCGTTGTGCAAACGTAGCGAGAATAACCACTTTTGTGCCCGGCTCCATATAGTTTTTGTAGTGAATGTATGTTTCTCCAAACAGGCGCAACTCGTAAGTGTCGGTAAAATCTTCTATCACCATAACGCCATAGTCTTTCCCGTGTTTGGTGAGCCGGTGTTCGCCTTTCACCACCATTCCTGCAATTCTAACAACAGGAGGGAAGGGGCTGTCGTTGATGCTGCTTTCTATTTCTTTAAAGTCCGCTATTGAGAGGATGTTGTAGTAAGCGAATTCGAACTGAAAGGCATCTAAAGGATGGCCGCTCATAAACATTCCGGTAACGGCTTTTTCATGTTTCAGCATTTCCGGCTGTGACCAGCGTTCGCAATCCGCCAGCTTTGGCGGAGGCACAAACTGGTTAACGGTATCGCCAAATAAAGTGTTGGTGTCGTTTAATTTACTGGACTGATATTGATTTCCGAACAGTGATATTTTTTCGAGGTTAGATTTTGCTTCGCCTTTACCGATATGAAAATACTGGGCGCGGTGCATTTCGTTGAAGCAATCGAATGCGCCTGCATACACCAGATTTTCAAGCGCTTTCTTGTTAACCGTGCGCTGATTAATTCTTTTAATAAAATCGAAGATGTCGGTAAACAGGCCGTTTTTGTTCCGCTCCTGCACGATGCTTTCGATAGCAGCATCTCCTACGCTGCTGATGCCCATAAATCCGAAACGCACTTCACCTTTTTTATTTACGGCAAAGCCGCTTTGTGATTCGTTGATGTCGGGGCCGAGTATTTTAATTCCCATCCGTTTACACTCTTCTGTAAAAAACTTTATCTTATCGGAAGCGCCCTTTGAGTGGTTTAGAACGGCAGCCATATATTCGGATGGGTAGTGTGCTTTCAGGTATCCGGTTTGAAAAGCCACCAAGGCATAACAGGTGGAGTGCGACTTATTAAATGCGTATTGGGCAAAGGCTTCCCAATCGGTCCAAATTTTTTCTATAATCTTTTCGTCGTGACCATTTTTTTTGGCGCCTTCAACGAATACGCTTTTCATTTTTGCAATGGTGGGTTTGTGTTTTTTTCCCATTGCTTTCCGTAGCACGTCGGCATCGCCTTTTGAGAAGCCGGCAAGCTTTTGCGAGAGCAGCATCACCTGTTCCTGGTAAACGGTAATACCATAAGTTTCTTTCAGCAATTCTTCCATTTCCGGCAAATCGTATTCAACGGGTTCGAGCCCGTTTTTGCGTGCAATAAACTTCGGGATGTAGGCCATTGGTCCGGGGCGATATAAGGCGTTCATGGCAATGAGGTCGCCAAATTTCTCCGGTTTTAATTCTTTCAAAAATTTCTGCATGGGCGCGCTTTCAAACTGAAAGGTACCGTTGGTTTCACCAGCCTGGTACAGTTCGAAAGTTTTTGCATCGTCGAGCGGAATATTATCGAGATCGATTTGGACGTTATGATTTTGCCGGATGAGTTCGAGTGCTGTTTTTAAAATAGAAAGAGTTTTCAAGCCCAAAAAATCCATCTTAATTACCCCTGCTTCCTCAATAACTTTTCCCTCAATTTGTGTAACCCAGAGGTCTGAATCTTTGCTCACTGCTACCGGCATCAGTTCCATCAAATCTTTCGGAGCAATAATGATACCCGCAGCATGCACGCCGGTGTTGCGGATATTGCCTTCTAATTTTTCTGCTTCCCGTAAAACCTGGGCGTGCGGCTGATTGGAGTTGTAAATGGCGCGCAGCTTTTTAATTCTTTCCAGATCATCGGCGTTGTATCCGTCCTTCTCTTCCAGCGATCCCTCGCCTTCTTTCGCTGTCAGCGGCGCATGCAGCACACGCTTTAATATAGTGCCCGGCTTTTCAGGTACCAGTTTAGAAAGCATATCTGTTTCTGCCGGCGCAAACGATAATGCCCTGCCCACGTCTTTAATGCTCATTTTTGCGGCCATGGTACCGTAGGTAATAATTTGAGCTACCTGATTTTTGCCGTATTTGTCTACCACGTATTCAATCACTTTCTGCCGGCCTTCGTCATCAAAATCGGTGTCAATATCAGGCATCGATTTCCTGTCGGGATTTAAAAACCTTTCAAACAGTAAATTATATTTTACGGGATCGATGTTGGTGATACCGATGCAGTAGGCAACTACACTGCCGGCAGCCGAACCGCGTCCGGGGCCAACAAATACGCCCATCTCTTTGCCGGCTTTAATAAAGTCGGATACGATAAGAAAATACCCCGCAAAGCCCATTGTTTTAATGGTAAACAATTCAAAATCTATTCGCTCCCTTATTTCTTCGGTGATTTCGCTATAGCGTTGCCGGGCGCCTTCATAAGTAAGGAAATGAAGATAATTCCATTGGTTGTTGTTATTGTCGGCCTCAGTTTGAAACTCGGGCGGGAGCGGAAATGCCGGCAGCAAAATATCTTTCTGGAGATTCAGGGGTTTTATTTTGTCCACGACGGCATTCGTGTTCTCAATAGCTTCCGGAATGTCCGCAAACAACTGCTTCATTTCGGACGTCGTTTTAAAATAGAATTCGTTGTTAGGAAATTTAAACCGCCGGTTCTTTAGCTGTAAGTCATCCTGCACCATATCGTCGAAGCCCGGCATAGATTGCAAGCTTCCCGTATTGATGCACAGAAGCAGGTCGTGTGCATTATAGTCTTCCACATCTATATAATGGCTGTCGTTCGTTGCAATTACCGGAACGTTGTATTTTTTTGCAAACTTTAAAAGTGTGGCGTTGATACATTCCTGCTCTTCCATCGAGTGGCGCTGAAGTTCTATATAAAAGTCATCGCCGAACAAGTTGTGCCACCATGTAAACTCGCGTTCTGCTTCTTCTTCGCCTTTTTTCAAAATCGTTTGCGGAATGTAGGCGCCAATACAGCAAGTGGTGGCAATCAGGCCTTCATGATATTTTTCAATGAGTTCCTTATCTATGCGCGGGTATTTGCTGTATAAGCCTTCGGTATAACCCAGTGAGGTAAGCTTAATTAAATTCTTATATCCAACATCATCTTTTGCAAGCAGCACCTGATGGTAACGATTGTCTTTTTTATCTTTTGTAAATGTTTTTACGTGTCGGTTTTCAACCACATAAAACTCGCACCCCACCACTGGTTTTACAACCGGCTCCTTTATGTCTTTTCCGTCGGCATCTTTGCCAACTATCCTTGTGTTTTCCCAGGCTTCTTTCACAAACTGAAAAACGCCGAACATATTTCCGTGGTCGGTTATGGCAACAGCCGGCATTCCATCTTTTCCTGCTTTAGCAAACAACTTCTTTACAGATGCAAATCCATCGAGAAGCGAGTATTCGGTGTGTACATGAAGATGGGAAAATTGTGACATGATGTGAATCAGAATTTTTAAAGTACGAAACCTGCAATTTCGCAAATAAATCAGCCGGACTGGATTGAGTTTTCCACAACAAAAAAATAATTAACGATTAGCGCTAAGTTTTCCACTATAACAGTTTTGAAACTTTTGTGCTTTTATATTGCATTTTTTGATTTGATATGAACACCATTAAAAACCTTTTTACGGCAGCTTTAGTGTTGTTAGCCTTCAGTAGTTGCAAAAGCTTTAACAGCCTTGCAGTTAAAGACAATTCAACCGCAAAATCATCATCAAAAAAACGTTCGGGCGACGTAAAGTTCCTGAAGAATATTAAGGTTACTCCGGGAAACACAGCGGCTGCCACCAAACACTCTTCTTCTTCAAAAAAATACGGCGCCTTAAATACAGAAGGGAAAGGCTTGAAAACGCCCGCCGGTTTCAATATCGAACATGCTGACTGGCTTCAGTTTAAATACGCCATCTTAACCGACGTTACGGTAGAAAAGCTGTTAAACGTTCCGCTGTTAAAAGTGATAGACTACTGGTACGGAACAAAATACTGTATTGGCGGCAGTACAACAAACTGTGTAGACTGTTCCGCCTTTACGCAGAGTGTTTTAAGAGATGCTTTTCAAACCGATATTCCGCGAACTGCACAGGATCAGTTTAATAACGTAAACAAGATCGATGTTTCCGAACTGCGCGAGGGCGATCTGGTTTTTTTTAACACCGGCGGCCGCGCCATTTCGCACGTGGGTGTGTACTTGCTCAATAACAAATTTGTGCACGCAGCAACGAGCGGCGGTGTGATGGTGAGTGATCTGAACGAGACGTACTGGAAATCGCGATTCCGCGGCGCAGGACGCGCTATCGCCGGTACGGCCGGTATTCGCTGAAAATTATCCCCAAATATTTCAGCCTAAATTGATATTCAACTTTTAGATAAGCGAGGGTTGCTTACCTTCGCCATCGTTATGGAAATAACGGCAAAAACCGCAAAGCAACTTCGCCTTACAGAAGAAGAATTTGAACTGATTAAGTCTAAGCTAAAACGCGTTCCCAATTTCACTGAACTCTGTGCTTTCAGTGGTATGTGGAGCGAGCACTGCAGCTACAAGAATTCTATTAAATGGCTGAAAACACTGCCCCGCGATGGTGAAAAAATGCTTGTTGCGGCAGGCGAAGAAAACGCCGGACTAATGGATATCGGCGATGGCTATGGCGTAGTATTTAAAATTGAAAGCCATAATCATCCTTCGGCAATTGAACCATTTCAGGGTGCAGCAACGGGGGTTGGTGGAATTCAGCGCGATATTTTTACGATGGGCGCACGGCCGGTGGCCTCGCTCAACAGCTTGCGCTTTGGAAATTTATCTGATAAAAAAACACAGCGGCTGCTCGATGGAGTAGTTCGCGGCATTGGGCACTACGGAAATTGTTTTGGCGTGCCAACGGTAGCTGGCGAAACTTATTTCGACGATAGTTACCATTCCAATCCGCTGGTAAATGCCATGAGCGTGGGCATCGTCAAAATCGGAAAAACGGTGTCGGCCATTGCGAAGGGCGCGGGAAACCCGGTGATTTATGTGGGAAGCGCTACCGGAAAAGATGGTATCGGCGGAGCATCGTTTGCAAGCGCAGAGATAACGGACGAGAGTGCCGAGGAACTGCCGGCGGTGCAGGTAGGCGATCCCTTTCAGGAAAAGAAGTTGTTGGAAGCTTGCCTCGAGGCGATAGAAGTTGGGGGTATTGTGGGAATGCAGGATATGGGTGCGGCAGGAATTATTTGCTCCACCGCAGAGATGAGTGCCAAAGGAAATTCCGGAATGCACATCGACCTCGGGAAAGTTCCTACCCGCCAAAAGAATATGAAAGCATGGGAACTGCTGTTGAGCGAAAGCCAGGAGCGGATGTTGTTGGTTGTTGAAAAAGGAAAGGAGCAGCCGATACTCGATGTTTTTAAGAAGTGGGATTTGGAAGCTTCCACCATTGGCGAGGTTACCGATGACGGAATGCTGAACTTCTATTTACACAATGAACTGCAAGCCGCTGTTCCGGCTTTTGAGTTGGTGTTGGGAGGCGGTGCGCCACAGTACGACCGTATATATTCACAACCGGACTATTATAACGAAATAGCATTGTTTTCGATAAACGATGTCACGGATGTAGCGTCCGGCCAGCTGCAAGAAATAGCAAGGCAGCTTTTAGCGCTGCCAAACATTGCATCTAAAAAACTCATTTTCGAACAGTACGACAGTATGGTAGGTGCAGCTACCGCTTCTACCAACAATCCTTCTGATGCTGCCATCGTCTTCCTTCGTGAAACCGGAAAAGCGTTGGCCGTTACGGTGGACTGTAACAGCCGTTATGTTTATGCCGATGCCCGCACAGGCGCTATGATTGCGGTTGCGGAGGCGGCGCGTAACATCGTCTGCAGCGGCGCACAGCCGTTGGGCGTTACAAATTGTTTAAACTTCGGAAATCCTTACGACGCCTCGGTTTACTTTCAGTTTGTAAACGCCGTACAAGGCATGGGCGAAGCTTGCAGAAAATTCAACACACCGGTAACAGGTGGCAACGTAAGCTTTTACAACCAAAATCCGGACGGGCCGGTTTATCCAACGCCCACCATAGGGATGGTTGGATTATTAGACGACATTACGTCAGCGATGGGCTTGTCGTTTAAAGATGTTGGAGATAAGATTGTTTTACTTGGAACAGTGCGGGATGATGTTGGGTGCAGCGAATACCTCCATCAAAATCGCGGTTATAAAAAATCAGCCGTTCCTTATTTTGATCTTGAAGAGGAATGGAAGCTGCAACAATTCCTTAGTGCAATCATTCGCGAAAAACTGGTAAAAAGCGCGCACGACGTTAGTGAAGGCGGGCTTGTCACAACTGTGTTTGAGTCGTGCTTTTTTCATGAAAAAGGATTTGCTTTATCCGTGCAGCCGCCCGGACGTAACGATGCTTTCTGGTTTGGCGAATCGCAAAGCAGGGTAGTAGTGAGTTGCGCTGAAAGCAAGGTTGAAAAGCTACTCGGTCAAGCGCAGTCTGCGGGTGTGGCGGCTGTTACTATCGGCTCGGTTACCGATGGGAGTGTTATGGTAAATTCAGAAAGTTGGGGACATATTTCTGTATGGAAAAAAATATACGACGAGGCAATCGAAAACATAATTAAACAATGACAGAAAAAAACGAACTCATAATTGTTACCGGTGCTGCCGGGTTTATTGGAAGCTGCATGGTTGCGCATTTAAACGAGAACGGATATAATAATCTGATTTTGGTGGATGATTTTGAGAAGGATTATAAAGATGCCAACTGGAAGTTTAAATCGTATCGACGCGCTATTGGCCGCGAAGAGTTTTTTTCAGTACTGGAGAAAGATCAGATTAAGGCAGACATCATCATTCACCTGGGCGCAAGGACAGACACCACCGAGTTCGATTATTCTGTTCATCAAAAGCTAAACGTTGATTTTTCGATCGGCATTTGGAAGCATTGTGCTACCCACAACATTCCGCTTATTTATGCGTCTTCTGCGGCCACTTATGGCGCGGGTGAACATGGATATTCCGATAATCATCAACTGATTAACGAGCTTAAACCATTGAACCCTTACGGTGAAAGCAAAAACGAGTTCGATAAATGGGCGCTCCAACAAAACAGCCTTCCCGCCGGCTGGGCAGGGCTGAAGTTTTTTAATGTGTACGGTCCGAATGAATACCATAAAAACCGCATGGCGAGTGTGATATGGCATTCTTTTAATCAGATACAAAACACCGGACAAGTGAAGCTGTTTAAAAGCCATAAGCCCGGCTATGATGATGGCAAACAACTGCGCGACTTTATTTATGTGAAAGATGTAGTGAAGGTTATTTTCTGGATGATGGAAGCCATGTTAACGAACAACTGGACGGCCGGTAAAAACGGGATTTATAATTTAGGAACAGGCGAAGCCCGAACGTTTAATGACTTGGTAACCGCCACATTCCACGCACTCGGTTTGGAACCGAACATCCAATATATCGATATGCCCGAAGACCTCCGCAATACCTATCAATATTTTACAGAAGCAGAAATGCATAAACTAAGATCGGCCGGATACACAAATGGTTTTTATTCGCTTGAAGAAGGTATCAACGACTACATAAAAAGTTATCTGCGCGAAATGAAGGTGCTGTAAACGCTACACAAGTGTTTTCAAAACCTCTATCACCCGGTCAATTTCTTCTTTTGAGTTGTACTTACTGAACGAGAACCTGATCGTTGTTTGTTTGTTGTTACAGAGTGCATTAATAACGTGGCTTCCTGCCATCGCTCCGCTGGAACAGGCGCTGCCACCGGAAACGCAGATGTTGTGTATGTCAAGATTAAAAAGCAGCATTTCTGTTTTGTCTGAAACTGGAAATCCAACACTGAGTACGGTGTACAAACAGCTTCCTTTTGGGTCGCCGTTAAAAATGATGCCGTCGAAATGTTCCGAGAGTTGGTTCATCATGTAAAACCGAAGCTCATTAATGATTTCCTCGTTCTTCTTACATTCTTTGTCGGCAATTTCAAGCGCTTTTGCGAAGCCTACAATGCCATACAGGTTTTCGGTGCCGGCGCGCATATTCCGCTCCTGAGCGCCTCCGTGCATCAACGGTTTCACTTTTATGTTTTCGTTTATATAGAGCATTCCCACTCCTTTAGGGCCATGAAACTTGTGGCCGGCGGCAGAAACAAAATCAACCGGAATTTTTCTCAAATCAATTTTGTAGTGACCAATCGTTTGCACCATATCGCAATGGAAAAGTGCACCATACTGCTTACACAATGCTCCAATCAGCGCAGCATCGTTCATTACGCCGATCTCATTATTGGCGTGCAGCAAACTCACAAGCGTTTTTCCGGGAAGACTTTTCAACAGTTCTTCTAAATGCGCCATGTCAACATATCCCCGATCATCAATTTTTACGTACTCAAGATGCGCTTGCTTCAACTTGTGCAGGTACTCAACAGTATGCAGCGTGGCGTGATGTTCAATTGGACTTGTAATGATGTTTTCGCAGTCCAGATCGCGGACAGCGCTGATGATAGCTGTGTTGCTGCTTTCTGTGCCGCCGCTTGTAAAAAAGATCTCCGCCGGATGCACATTTAAAATTTTTGCTACACTTTTCCTTGCATTTTCCACTGCCAGCCGGCTTTCTCTTCCGTAGCTGTATATGGAAGATGGATTACCGAAGTGAGTGGTAAGATAAGGCATCATTGCTTCCAACACTTCGGGCGATAAAGGGGTGGTGGCAGCATTATCGAAATATATGCGTGTATTACTGTGCATCAGGAAAAAAATTGGACGCAAAGTTAATCGAAAACATTTTTTTCAAGCCGTTAAAATGGCTACATGCTTTCTTTAATGTCCTGCATCAGCCGCCTTGCAATGTTGTCTGCGGTTGTTTCGAAATTACTTTCTGCGTAAATACGGATAATCGGCTCGGTGTTGCTCGACCTCAAATGAACCCAGTCGTCTTCAAATTCTATTTTCAATCCATCATCCGTGTTAATCGGATTGTTTTTATATTTTTTCTGAATCAGGGAAAAAATATCGGTGATGTTCAGGCTTTTCTCTAATTCAATCTTGTTCTTGCTGATGAAATAATCAGGATACTGACGGCGAATTTGTTTCACACTTTTTCCGGATTTAGCAGCAAAGGACAGAAACAACGCAATCCCAATTAAAGCATCGCGTCCGTAATGCAGGTCCGGCACAATTACACCACCGTTTCCTTCACCTCCGATAACGGCATTCACTTCCTTCATTTTATTTACCACATTCACTTCACCAACAGCGCTCGGAAAATAGCTGCCCCCATGCTTTACGGTTACATCTTTCAAAGCTCGTGTGGACGACATATTGCTTACCGTGTTGCCCACTTTGTTCTGAAGAACATAGTCAGCCACTGCAACCAAAGTGTATTCTTCTCCAAACAACGATCCGTCCTCACAAACAAAGCAAAGCCTGTCTACATCAGGGTCTACAGCAATTCCGAGGTTTGCTTTTTGCTTGTTTACTTCGTTGCATAACTCAGTAAGATGCTGGGGAAGCGGCTCCGGGTTATGCGCAAAACGGCCATTCACTTCTTCATTTAATACAACAATATCTTTTACACCCAATGCTTTTAAAAGAGCCGGCACCGCGAAGGAGCCACTGCTGTTAATCGCATCAACAACAATTTTAAATTTTGCTTTGCGGATGGCTGCAATATCAACAATAGGATAATTAACAATGGCGTCGATGTGTTGCTGTAAAGCCGTTTCGTTATGGGTTAGGCTGCCAAGTTTGTCGACACCTGCAAAAACGAAATCTTCTTTTTCAGCCATTTCAAGAATTTCATTTCCCACCTCTGCGCTAATGAATTCGCCGTGATGGTTGAGAAGTTTCAGCGCATTCCATTCTTTCGGATTATGGCTTGCAGTAATAATAATACCGCCGGCAGCTTTTTCAAAAACTACCATCATTTCAACCGTAGGAGTTGTGCTGAGGCCAACGTCAATTACATCAATTCCCAACCCGGTTAATGTACTGTTTACAAGGCTTTGCACCATTGGGCCGCTGATGCGTCCATCGCGTCCAACAACTACTTTTTTATTGTCAGGATTTTCTTTTAAAAGCCAGCTTCCATAGGCTGCGGTAAACTTTACAACATCGAGTGGGCTAAGTGTTTCTGCGGGTCGTCCTCCTATCGTTCCTCTGATTCCGGAAATGCTTTTTATAAGCGCCATCTTTTGAAAAAAATTTTTAGCGGGCAACAAACATAGTCAGAAAAACCAAATTTTAAGATTAAACCTTTGGCGTCACGGCATATTTTTTTGAATCTTGCATGGCGCACTGCACAACACATTTTATAATTAACTGAAAGACATGGATAATGCATGGTATAAAGAGTGGTTCAATTCTTCTTATTATCATCTTTTATATAAAAACCGGAGCGAGAAAGAAGCCGACGATTTTATTACCCGGCTGCTTGCTTATTTAAAGCCCTTTGAAGGCGCTAAAATGCTCGACGTGGCTTGCGGAAAGGGCCGCCACAGCCGCGTTCTGGCCGAAGAAGGGTTTCGTGTAACAGGTATCGATTTATCGGAAAATTCTATTGAAGAAGCTTCCAAATTTGCAGGTCCTCGTTTGCATTTTTATGTGCATGATATGCGCCTTCCTTTCTGGATCAATTATTTCGATTATGTATTTAATTTTTTTACAAGCTTCGGATATTTTAATACCCGTCGTGAACACGATGCGGCCATCAGATCGATGGCGCAGGCGCTAAACGATAAAGGCGTTTTGGTGATGGATTATCTCAATGTGAGACAAGCCGAGAAAAAGCTGGTTGCCGCAGAAATTGAAGAGAGAGGCGAAACGCTTTTTCATATTAAAAGATGGCAGAACGACACCCATTTTTTTAAGCAGATTTCTATAGAGGAAAAGGGGCGTATGCTGCCGCAGGTGCACACTGAGAAAGTTGCGAAGTTTACGCTGGCCGACTTTACCGGCATGCTTTCTTTTCGCGGAATGCAGATTAAGCAAGTGTTTGGTAACTATCAACTTGAACCTTACCATCCCGAAGATTCGCCGCGCCTTATTTTGCTTGCACAGAAGGATCGCTAACTGTTCATCACCTATCTTTATTGCTTTACAACCGCTTGGGTTTATGAATTTCAACGATTTTTTTCTAAAGTCTTTTCGCATATTGCTATTGCCTTTTTCTATTCTTTATGGCCTCATCATCATCATCAGGAATTTCTTATACGATAAAAACGTCCTTAAGTCGGTGCGGTTTAATTTGCCCGTGATATGTGTTGGAAACCTTGCGGTTGGCGGAACAGGAAAATCTCCGATGGTTGAGTACCTTATTCGGATTTTAAAGGAGGAACACAGGCCTGCAACGCTGAGCCGCGGCTACAAAAGAAAAACAAAAGGTTATGCCCTTGCCGGCGTCGGCACAACGGCACTCGACATTGGCGATGAGCCGATGCAGTTTTTTAATAAACATCCCGACATAGCGGTGGCAGTAGGAGAAGAGCGAATTGTTGCTATTCCACAACTCCTGCACGATCGTCCGGAAACTGACGTCATTATTTTGGACGATGCTTTTCAGCACCGCGCCGTAAAGCCCGGATTCAACATCCTGCTCACTGAGTGCAATAACCTTTTTACCAAAGATTTCTTTTTACCAACAGGCGACCTCCGCGACCAATACAGCTCCGCAAATCGCGCCGACATCATCATCGTAACCAAATGCCCGCCCGATCTATCCCAACAACAACGAGAAGATATAACCGCTGAAATATTCCCGAAAAAAAACCAGCAGATCTTCTTTACCACCATCGATTACGGAACGCCTTACCACATCATTACCGGCCGGGAAAGAAGCCTCCGGCCCGACGACGAAGTGCTGCTTGTATCCGGCATCGCAAACCCCAAACCGCTTAAACAATATCTTTTCGAACACACAGCCACCTACTATCAAATCAATTATCGCGATCACCACATTTTTACCATCGACGACCTGAAAGAAATTACGCATCAGTTCAATACGCAGGTAGAAAAGGAAAGTGGTATGATAATTACAACAGAAAAGGATGCAGTAAGATTTCTGAAATTTCATCAGCATCTTCAGGAACTGCCGCTTTACATTTTGCCGATACAACACCGCTTTCTGTTTCAGGAAGGCAGCCGTTTTGAATCGGAAATCAAAAACTTTATCAGGAATTTTAAAACAACAAATGAACAACAAGAAATCAAAAAATAAATCAAAGAAAGAGGCAAGCCGTGTGAAAGCTGGAACGCTTGAGATAACGCGCTCAGGCCTGGGATTCGTAGTGGTAGAAAACGAAGAAAACGACATCCTCGTGCGCCCCAACGACATGAATCACGCACTGAACGGCGACAAGGTGGAAGTGAAGGTGATTAAAGAAAACACCTCCACAAAAAAACGAGAAGGGAGAATTACAAAAGTGATCTCGCGGAGGCAGAAAGAGTTTGTAGGCCGCATACAACTGTCCGAACATTTTGCATTTTTTATTACTGAAAGCGATAACTCGGTTCCGGATTTTTATATTCCGTTGAACCAGCTTAACGGCGCCACCCAGAACGACAAAGTGATTGTAGAATTGATTAAGTGGGATGAAGACGATAAGAAGCCGGTGGGCAAAGTGGTGGCAAAGCTCGATGCTGCTTCTCAAAGCGATCTCGCCATGAAATCTCTCCTCGCCGAAAATGGCTTTCCGCTGATGTTCCCCGACGATGTAATTGAAGAAACAGAGCGGCTTCCCGATACCATTTCTGCGGAAGACGTGGCGGGCCGAAAAGATTGTCGCAGCCTGCTTACCTTCACCATCGACCCCGCTGATGCCAAAGACTTCGACGATGCGATTTCCTTTCGAAAGCTAAAGAACGGTAATTTGGAAGTGGGCGTACATATTGCCGACGTAAGCCATTTTGTAACACCCGGCACTGCGCTCGACGACGAAGCTTATAAAAAAGCCACGTCCGTTTATTTGCCCGACCGTGTAAACCCCATGCTTCCGGAAAAAATTTCGAACGAACTGTGTTCGCTGCGGCCAAATGAAGACAAGCTTTGCTTTTCCGCTATTTTTCAAATTAGCGCAAAGGCACAGGTTAAAAATTACTGGCTCGGCAAAACCGTTATTCATTCAAACTTCCGGTTCGCGTACGAAGACGCACAGAAAATTATAGAAGGCGGAGAAGGCAACTACCGCGATGAAATATTAGCCTTGCATGCTATAACGGCTCAACTGCGGAAGAAACGTTTTAGTAAGGGTGCCATCAACTTTTCATCGCAGGAAGTGCGCTTCCGGCTCGATGAAAAAGGAAAACCCATCGGCATCGTGATTAAAGAAAGCAAGGAAGCAAATCAGTTAATTGAAGAATTGATGTTGCTGGCAAACAAAACCGTGGCTGAATACATTTCGAAAATTAAAATCAATAAAAAAACAATTCCGTTTCCTTTCAGGGTGCACGATGCGCCGGACGAAATAAAGCTGATGCCCTTTGTTGAGTTTGCAAAAAAGTTTGGATATAAATTCGATACTTCGACGCCGGCGCAGATTGCGCACAGCTTTAACGCCATGCTCGACGCGGTGAAAGGCCGTCCGGAGCAGCATGTGTTGGAACAGTTGGGCATTCGTACTATGGCAAAAGCCGCTTACACCACCAACAACATCGGCCACTATGGCCTGGCGTTCGAAAATTACTGTCATTTCACATCGCCTATCCGCCGTTATCCTGATATCATGGTACACCGCATTCTCGAATCGGCTTTACAGGAATCGCCCATCATCGATAAAAAATTGGAGCAGAAATGTGTGCATTGCAGCGAACGCGAACGGGCAGCAATGGAAGTGGAACGCGCCGCAAACAAATACAAGCAGGTTGAGTATATGCAGGATTATCTGGGTCACGATTTCGACGCGGTAATCACCGGCGTGGCCCCGATGGGATTTTGGGCCGAAACAATTGAGCAGAAGTGCGAAGGATTGGTAAGCATCAACGATCTTTCGGACTATGACGAATTTTTATATGTAGAGTCGGAATTTATGCTTGCAGGAAGAAGGAGCGGCCGCACCTTTAGAATGGGTGATAAACTAAAAATTAAAGTGGTTGCAGCGAGCCTCGACAAACGTCAGCTCGATTATCAGTGGGTACCAAACGGAAGTGAACAAGAGAGCGAAAGAACTGCGCCGATAGCTGTCAGAGCTAAAAAAACGGTCGATAAAAAGCATGAAAAACCCGGCTCTAAAAACAAGGCGCGTAAAAAGAAAAGTTAGAATATTATGTTACCGGCGGAGGCCCGCTAAGGAAGCTCCCGTCGCGTCGCACCGCGCATCGTTCACCTCAGTCAGGAGCATAAAAAAAGCAGTCTGTTTTTGTTAGACTGCTTTTTTGTGGGAGTTGACGGGATCGAACCGCCGACCCTCTGCTTGTAAGGCAGATGCTCTAAACCAGCTGAGCTAAACTCCCTTTTTCCAAGGCTTTATCGCTTTGGGAGTGCAAATATAGGAGCAGAATAATTATCGCCAAATTTTTATTCTCTTTTTTTTAGAAAGTGTTTCGCAAGGAATGAAAAACCAAAATACCCCTCGTCCATATTTCTACTTAAAAATCATTCATTGCATCCGCCGACAGGCCCGGCAAAATAAAAAATAGAGATAAATTGCAGATAATTCAGTTCACTGCCAAACAATTCAATGTTGAAAAATATTCTCTCCGGCGCACAAATACAACTAACCATCGAAAGGCTTGCCGTACAAATGATGGAAAGTCGTTCTACTTTCGAAAACACAGTCATCATCGGCCTGCAGCCTCGAGGTGTGTTCTTCAGCGATCAAATTACTGAGGTACTAAAAAAAGAAACAAAGCAAAATATTCAATACGGACAGCTTGACATCACTTTTTACCGCGACGACGTAAGGCGCGAATTGCATGTAGCCAACAAAACCAACATCAACTTTTCCATCGAAAACAAAGAAGTGATTTTAATCGATGATGTGCTGTTTACCGGCAGAACAATCCGCTCCGCTTTTGATGCACTCCTCGATTTTGGACGGCCTGCAAAGGTTGAGCTCTGTGTATTGATCGACCGTCGGTTTTCTCGCGAATTTCCCATTCAGCCCACCTACACCGGAAGGGCCATCAATACATTCGAAAACGACAAAGTAAAAGTGCACTGGAGAGGCGCCGGCCACACTGCCGACGAAGTGGTGCTACATCAGTAAAAACAATCTATGAAAAAAACGCTTTTTGTTTTATTCCTTCTGCCACTACAACTATTTGCGCAGGATTTTTCAGGTCTTTGGACGGGATATTTATATAACGACACCACCGGCGATAAACTTCACTACGAAATTTTAGTACAGGAAAAAAACGGCGATTTTTTCGGATACAGCCTTACCAATTTTATTCTGAACGATCGGCTGCTTACCGGTGTTAAACGGCTGAAGCTCTCCGAAATAAAAAATAAATTAGTAGTGGAAGACGACATTCTTGTTTACGACAATTACCCGGTACGCCCGCCCAAGGGAGTGAAGCAACTGTCGACATTGTCGTTGGAAACGAAGCCCAATCATACTATTCTGAATGGAAAATTCATTACCAGCAGAAACAAGCATTTCAGAGCCCTAACCGGAAAAGTTAAGCTCGAAAAGTCGAAGGATTATGCTGCGAGCCGCCTGATTAAAAAGTTGCGCGAACTAAATCTCCTCGACGAATTTGCGTTGCTTGAGATTCCTTTAAAAGATACAACGCCGGTTGTTGTTGTACCGAAGCCCGTACCGCCGCCAACCATCCTTCAGCTACTAAAGGAGCGGTCGGTTCAAACCATAAAAACAATTTGGTTCCGGAGCGATAGCCTCACCATAAATTTATACGATAATGGTTATGTAGACGGCGATAGCGTGAGCCTGATTATTAACGGTGAGGTCGTTCTGAAAAATCAGCGCTTATCGCAGAAAGCCATCACCTTCGGCCTGAGAACCGACAAAGGTAAGGCCGACTCCATTCACCTTACCATATTTGCGCAAAACTTAGGGAGCGTTCCGCCAAATACCGGCTTGATTGTGATCAATGACGGCAACTCGCGATACGAGGTAAACTTCTCCGGCGATTTAAAAAACAATCAGGCGATTTTGCTGAAAAGAAAACCTGACAACTAAGTTAATTTCCGGATAAAAGTATTTACTGACTTTTTATTGGGCTAACTTTGCGTAAAATTTTTAGCGATGTATCCCTCAGACATAGTATTACCCATGAAGGGTGAATTAACCGAACAAGGTTTTGAAGACGTAACTACAGCAGAAGCAGCGGAGCAAGCCATTAAGAAAAGTGGAAGCACGCTCTTTGTAATCAATTCTGTTTGCGGCTGTGCGGCCGGCGCTGCGCGTCCTGCCGTGGTGATGGCAATTAACAATACAGACAAAAAGCCGACTAATTTGGCTACCGCATTTGCGGGCTACGATTTTGACGCCGTGAACGCTGCCCGTGAGCACATGGCGCCTTATCCGCCATCTTCGCCCTCAATTGCGTTATTTAAAGACGGAGAATTAGTGCATATGATTGAGCGCCACATGATTGAAGGTAAGCCTGCACAAGTGATTGCTCAAAATCTGATTGCTGCTTTCGAACAATATTGCTAATATTGCAGTCCGGATTTTGGATTTATAAGATGTGTTAGTAATGTTCAATCCCGCTGTCCAGCGGGATTTTTTTTGATTAGATACTTTATTATTGCAGCCACATAAAAAGCCGTTATGTATCCCAATTTATATTTTGCATTTAAAGACCTGTTTGGTGTTGAACTACAGTTCCTGAAAATTGTAAACACCTTCGGTTTCTTTGTTGCAATCTCGTTTCTCCTTGCGGCCTGGCTGCTCACGAAAGAACTGAAGAGGCGACAGGCCCTGAAACAATTTATACCCGTTGAACAAAAAACAATTATTGGCCGCCCGGCTTCTTCGGGCGAGTTGTTGCTGAATGCGCTGCTCGGATTTTTAGTAGGATTTAAGCTGATTGGCGTGTTTCTGACTGAAGGCGCGCTAAACGACCCTCAGGCATTTATATTTTCGGGAGAAGGCAGTTGGGGAGCAGGTCTGCTGCTTGCCGCATTATTTGCGGGAATGAAGTGGCGCGAAAAAGATAGGCTTAAACTGGAAAAGCCTCAGGAAAAGCCCATTCCCTTATGGCCATCCGACCGGGTTGGCGATATCACTATTCTGGCAGCGGTATCCGGATTTTTCGGTGCTAAGCTTTTCGATAATCTCGAAAATTGGGATCGCTTTATTGAGAATCCCTTGCTGAATATGATTTCTCCCTATGGATTAACCTTCTACGGAGGGTTGATTGTGGCGGGCGTTGCGCTGGCCATCTATTTCAGGAAACATAAAATTCCCTTCCTGCGTTTTGCCGATGCCATTTCGCCTTCCATGATGCTTGCTTACGGAGTAGGGCGCATGGGATGTCAGTTTTCCGGCGACGGCGACTGGGGAATTTACAACAGTGCTTTTCAGGCGTCACCCGACGGCAGCATATCGCGGGCAACACAAAATTTTTCAGAAACGGTTCAACAGCATCAACAATATTTCGCAGAACATTATACAAACCTCGATGCAATTCCACACACCGCTTTTTCGGGCGTAAGCTGGCTGCCCGACTGGTTTTTTGCCTACACTTATCCGCACAATGTAAACAAAGAAGGCATTGCACTTGCCAACTGCAACTGGGACGGCGGTTATTGTAATTATCTTCCGGTTCCCGTGTTTCCCACACCTCTTTACGAAATCATTGCGGCTCTCCTCATTTTCGTTGTACTGTGGTTGCTGCGCAAGCGCTTCCAGCACGCCGGAAGGTTGTTTGGTCTTTATTTAATATTAAACGGAGTGGAACGTTTTCTGGTGGAGAAAATCCGTGTAAACACAACCTATAATATCGCAGGATTTCATCCTACCCAGGCCGAAATTATTTCTACCTGCCTTGTAATAACCGGGATTGTTTTATACACGATGGCGCCGAAGCTGAAGCGTTTTAATGCAGGATGATGGCGCGGCTCGGGTTTGTGTAGATACAATGGCTAATTTTGCGATCAAATTTTTTAGACTGATTTTATGTTGGAAGATGTGGCTGCGGTTTTACTACAAAAAAATATCCCCTTCGCATTGTACCGCGTTCCCAATGCGATCAAAACGCAGCTCGCGGTCGATGAAGAGTTATCTCGTTTCGCTCATGAGGGCCGATTTGTAATTGCACCATTTCAGACGAGTTCATCATCCAAAAAAATCATTCTATTTAAAATTGCGGATTCGGCTGACCGAAATGCCCTGCGACGAGCGGCTGACGAAATGGATAAACGGAGTGTCGCGGTAACTGAACTCCCAACTCAAACATCAAAGCAATCCTTTATCGATAGTTTTCACACGATAACAGATTATATGCAATCGCAAGGCCTCTCAAAGGCTGTTCTTTCGAGAGTTCTGCTCATCAACAAGCCAATGGCGTTCTCTGCTTTATCATTTTTTAAAAAACTTAGGGCGACTTATCCCGCTGCTTTCGTACATCTTTTTTATCATCCTTCTTCCGGCGTCTGGGCCGGCGCAACCCCTGAGTTATTATTACACAGGAATGGAAACCGCGTAACAACGATGGCGCTTGCGGGAACACAGAAAAAACACGAGGGCGAATACCATTGGGGTGAGAAAGAGATGGAAGAACATCGACTGCTATACGATCATATCGAATCGGTATTTAACCAGCATCATTGTATTTTGCGAAGCAAATCTGCATCCTACACCGTGGAAGCGGCCGCTGTAGCGCATTTGCGAACCGATTTTGAATTTGATTGCACCCCGGAAACAGAGTTTGAACAGCTTGTTGACGACTACCATCCAACCCCTGCCGTTGCGGGTCTGCCGGTTAATAAATCGATAGAAGCAATTGCATTGGCGGAGAAACACCGGCGGGCTTATTACAGTGGCTACCTTGGCGAAATAACGGGCAAAAGGGCAGAGTTGTTTGTAAACTTAAGGTGTGTGCAAATTGGCGAATCGCAGCTTGCCGTTTACGTTGGTGGTGGCATTACCGCCGGCTCGCTGGCAGAGGCGGAATGGAACGAAACAATTATTAAAAGTAAAACGATGGTTGATGTGATCAATCGGGCATAGAATGGGTATTGAACAATCGGACAAGAAGGGTATTCAGTATATCGTAGCATCGCTTGCGGCTTTGGGCGTAAGCAAAGTTGTTATTTGTCCCGGCTCACGAAATGCACCGCTGACAATTTCTTTTAACCGCCATCCACAGTTTAGCTGTATCAGTATCCGCGACGAGCGCAGCGCAGCATTTGTAGCGCTCGGCATGGCCGCAGAATGTAAAGAACCCGTTGTGGTGGTTTGCACAAGCGGATCTGCTGCATTAAACTTTGCGCCCGCGGTTGCGGAGGCTTTTTATCAGCGCATACCATTAATTGTTGTAACAGCCGACAGGCCGAAGGCCTGGACCGGGCAAGGCGATGGTCAAACCATCAATCAAACAAACGTGTTTGCCAATTATATCCGCAAATTTTATGAGTTGAACGGAGACGCAACACACGCAGATGAGCTGTGGATGATTCAGCGTGCAGTCAGCGAAGGAGTGGCCGTTGCTATTCATCGCGACCGCGGCCCGGTTCACTTGAATATTCCCGTTGATGAGCCTTTGTACGGAACTCAAAAGTTGAATGATTTACCGGTACGGGTTCATCGCTGCGAGCTGCCGGTGAACCACCTCTCCGAACTGTCCGGATCGAACTACAGCAAAACATTTTCACGATCGAAAAGGGTAATGATTTTAGCGGGACAAATGCCCCACGATGCGCATCTCCAACAGCAGTTGGCGGAGTTGTCGAAACTTTCGAATGTGGTTGTGCTTACAGAAACAACATCTAATCTCCATCACCCATCTTTTATTCAAAATATCGACCGGTGTATCACTGCTCTAAGCGCCGATGATCAAATCAAATTTGCACCGGATTTATTGATTACAATTGGAGGAGCTGTTATTTCGAAAAGAATAAAAGGGTTTATCCGGAAAAACAAACCATTGTATCATTGGAATGTGGATGCTTTTGATGCATCGATGGACACCTATCAAAGCCTGACTGACGCAATATATCTGCCTCCGGCCGGGTTCTTTTCTCAACTGCAAACCGACAGTGGAAGCCTGCAATCGGATTACGCTTTACTTTGGAAACAATTGAACGCAGAAAAGCAGCAGCTGCATCATAATTTTCTCGCCGAGGCGCCCTTCAGCGATTTAAGAGCGTTTCAGGATATTTTTAACCATATTCCGCCTTATTACGCCATACATTTTTCAAATAGTTCGCCTATACGTTACGGGCAGTTGTTTTCTTCAAAAAATACCTGGGCTTTTTATTGCAACCGCGGCACAAGCGGCATCGACGGTTGTACAAGCACTGCAGTGGGCACAGCGTTCAGCAATCCGGAAAGAAAATTTCTACTCATCACCGGCGATGTGGCTTTCGCGTACGACATCAATGGTCTGTGGAACGAGCTGCCGACAAACAACTTAAAAATTATCCTGATAAACAATAGTGGCGGGAACATTTTCCGCATTATTCCCGGCCCTGATACCATTGATGAAAGAGAAACTTTTTTTGAAACGAAGATGACATCGGACGCAGCAAAACTCTCCGCTCATTTCAACTGGAGTTATCTTGCTGAACGTGAAGGCGACAATCTTGTGGAAGCGTTGCATCGCTTATTTCACAGTGAAAGCAGGTGTATTCTTGAAATATTCACCGATGCGGAAACAAGCGCCGAAACTTTAAAGCAATATTGGAGATATTTAAACCAGAAGCTATCATGAATAATTATTCCATATCCTGGCAAACGATAAAAGAATATTCGGACATCACATTTAAATATTGTGATGGTGTTGCACGCATTGCCTTCAACCGTCCGGAAGTAAGAAATGCTTTCAGGCCCGAAACGGTATCGCAGTTGCTGGACGCTTTGGTTATTGCGCACGAGGCGCAGGAAATTGGCGTTGTGTTAATCAGCGGTGAAGGGCCTTCACCAAAGGATGGCGGATGGGCATTCTGTTCGGGTGGCGACCAACGCGTGCGTGCACCGAGAGGCTATCAGGGAACGGATGGCGTTGCGAAGTTTAATATCCTTGATGTGCAGCGTCAAATAAGATTTATGAACAAAGTTGTGATTGCTGTGGTACCTGGTTGGGCCGTCGGCGGCGGTCACAGCCTTCATGTAGTTTGCGACCTTACACTTGCCAGCAGAGAACACGCAATTTTTAAACAAACCGATGTAGATGTAGCGAGCGTGGACGGCGGTTTTGGTTCGGCTTATCTTGCCCGTCAGGTTGGACAAAAAAGAGCCCGCGAGATTTTCTTTTTAGGACGGTCGTACTCTGCACAAGAGGCATTTGACATGGGCATGGTGAACGCGGTTGTTCCGCATGAAGCCCTTGAAAACACTGCATTTGAGTGGGCGCAGGAAATATTGATGAAAAGTCCGACCGCCATTAAAATGGCGAAATTCGGATTTAATTTAATCGATGACGGCCTGGTAGGACAGCAGGTTTTTGCGGGAGAAACAACCCGCTTGATTTATATGACCGAAGAAGCGAGAGAAGGACGCGATGCTTTTCTCGAAAAACGAAAACCGGATTTTAAAAAGTTTCCAAAATTTCCCTGATACATGGCAACTGTTTCTGCATGGCTTGTAGCCTTTCGCCTCCGTACATTGCCGCTCGCTTTGTCAACAATATTTCTTGGAAGTTTTCTTGCTGCACACGAAAACGCTTTCCGAGTAGAAATTTTCGCCGGCGCCGTGTTCACAACGTTATGCCTGCAAATTTTGAGCAATCTTGCCAACGACTACGGCGATGCGGTTAACGGCGTAGATAACATGGATCGCATCGGGCCAAAACGCAGTTTGCAAACCGGCGCGCTCACATTAGCACAAATGAAGAATGCCATTATTTTGTTTGTGGTGCTGTCGTTTGTTGCCGGCATCACGCTCTTGTATTTCAGTTTGCGCAATACTTCCTCGGCTGCGCTCGTCATTATGTTGCTGACGGGTATTGCCTCAATCGGAGCCGCATTAAAGTACACAATTGGGAAATCGCCCTACGGCTATGCGGGTTTTGGCGATATTGCCGTGTTTGTATTTTTTGGAATCGTTGGTGTACTCGGCAGTTATTTCCTCTACACCGGAAAGTTGCATTCATCTCTTTTCTTACCCGCCGCGGCAATGGGATTTTTTAGCACCGGCGTATTAAATCTGAACAACCTCCGCGACTACCGGAACGATAAAGCATTTGGGAAACGAACCGTTGTAGTGAAGATGGGATTGCGTTACGGACGACGCTATCATTTGTTATTGATTTTATCGGGAATTGCGGCCGCCTTCCTTTTTATGATGATCCAGCCGGTTCGCATTTGGAATTATCTTTTTGTGCTGTCGCTCCCTTTGTTTATTCGAAATATGATGGTGGTGATGCGCAATACCGACTCGCATTTGTTGGATCCGGAGTTGAAAAATCTTGCGCTTACAACGCTTCTTTTCAGCCTGCTTTTTGGGCTGGGATTGCTGATTTAATGCAATACTTATGACGATTCATTTCAGAAAATATACACTTCAGTTTAAACAACCAGGCGGCACGAGCAGAGGAATACTGCGTTCGAAGGATACTTATATTTTGATTGCCGCTGATGGCGAGCGGCGCGCTTATGGAGAAGCCGCATTATTTCGGGGATTATCGGCCGATGATCGGCCCAATTATGAGGAGGTGCTTGGAGAATGTTGCGGAAGGCTTTTGGTGGAAGGCAGAAAAGTGTTGCAGGAGTACAGTGAGTGGCCATCTGTTGTATTCGGATGTGAAACCTTGCTGTTCGATGTGCAGAATGGCTTCCGGCAGGTTATTTTTCCAAAAGCTTTTTTGGAGGCGGGGTTTACCGTTAGATCGAATGGCCTTGTTTGGATGGGAACAAAAAGTTTTATGCTGGAGCAGATTAAGCAGAAACTGAATGAGGGATTTACTTCAATAAAACTAAAAATAGGTGCCATTGATTTTGAAACGGAGATTGAGCTGATCCGTTTTATCCGAAAGCAGTTTAGCACATCGGAAGTTGAAGTTCGGCTTGATGCAAACGGTGCTTTTACCGCGGAAAATGCTTTGAGCTATCTACACCAGCTGTCTGCATTCGGAATCAGTTATGTAGAACAACCTATCAAGGCCGGCCAGTGGCAGGAAATGGCAAGGATTATAGAACAATCTCCGGTTCCGATTGCTTTGGATGAAGAACTGATTGGACATTACTCAATCCCCTCCAAACGTAGGTTAATGGAAACCCTTCAGCCGCACCTGATTGTATTGAAACCCGCACTGGCAGGCGGTTTCGAGGCCTGCGACGACTGGAAAAAGCTGGCAGGAGAGATGGGTGGCGATTGGGTAATTACTTCTGCCTTGGAAAGCAACATCGGCCTAAACGCAATTGCCCAGTATGCGGCTGCAGAGCCGGGAAATTATGCGCAGGGCCTTGGTACCGGAATGCTGTTCACCAATAATTTTGGTTCGCCATATACTTTCGATGCAAACGGCTTGCATTATCACCAACAATCAGCCTGGAATTTCGAGGCATTATCATGAATCATTTGCGCTTTAATACAATTTCTATTAACGGAGAAGTTTTAAGCATTTCGGACGCTATTGCATTCTGCAAATGCAGCAACAGCGATAATTTGCGGAGCATGGGTGATTTCTTAGCTGAATGGTTTACTGCCGACGAAAGCATCCGGTTACAAACAAGCGGCTCCACAGGACATCCAAAAATCATAGAGGTGAAAAAGGAGCAGATGCTGCAAAGTGCCGCCATGACAGCGAATTTTTTTGGTTTCGAGCACGGACAAACCGCATTGCACTGTCTGCCGCTCGCCTATATTGCAGGTAAAATGATGGTGGTGCGCGCCTTGTACAGCGGCTTAAACTTATTATGTATTGAGCCGGTTCATTATCCTTTGCAACAGCTGCCTACATCTACCTTCATCGATTTTGCGCCGCTTGTTCCGATGCAACTTGATGAAGCAGAAGACACATCGGCAATAAAAACGATTTTGTTGGGCGGCGCACCGCTAAATCCGCAGCAAGAAAAGAAAATTAAAAGCCTTTCATCGGATGTTTTTCACGGATACGGAATGACGGAAACGCTGAGCCATGTGGCGGTCCGGCGCATAAATGGGGATGCGGCTTCTCACATCTACAAGGCGCTTCCGGGAATTCGCTTCGAAACAGACAACAGATCTTGTTTGGTTATCTCAGCGCCTTTTGTTGCTGATAAAGTGTACACAAATGATGTGGTAGAATGGATAGATGCAGAATCGTTTGTTTGGAAGGGTAGGGTTGATAACGTCATCAACAGTGGTGGCGTGAAGTTGTTTCCGGAAGCAGTTGAAAGCAGGATTTCCGCAATTATCGACAAACCTTTTTTTGTAGCCGCTGTTGCCGACGAACACCTTGGCGAAGCACTTTGTCTGGTTATAGAAAGCTTGTATCCGGGCGCTGCGCAAGCTGAAGGGTTAATGCGGTTGCTGCACGAAAATTTAAGCCGCTTCGAACATCCGAAGCATGTGTTTTTTATCGAGAAATTCTTTCGAACCGAAAGCGGGAAAATTCAACGGAAAAAGACGCTGCAAACTGCCATGAATCGGCTTTAGGCTATCAGTAAACTGCATCCTCTGATGTCGCTGTTATCGGCTCTTCCCAACACTTCAAAGCTTCCGTCGTCGTAAACGATTCCAATATCATCGGTTGCAATAAAGCTGCATGAATATACGTTCGCCAAATCAATTACATTAATCAATCCGCGGCCGGTACTGCGCACAGCAAGCGGATCATCCTCCTGACGCACCACCACTTTCATCCACGGTGGACAAAAAAATCTACCATCGCCTTTGGAGTATGCCTGACTTAACAACTCTGTCATTCCATATTCCGCGTGCACCGCATCAATCTTTAAATTCTTCTTTAAAATTTCATGCACTTCCGTTCTGATCATTTCTTTTTTTCGCCCCTTCATACCACCGGTTTCCATTACAATTACCGCCGCCTTCAATTCTGATGGAAAAGATTCGGCAAAATCGAGCAGCGCAAAGGAAACTCCGAGCAACAAGATCTTTCGATTCATCTTTAAAACGTCGTGGATTTTCTTACTCAGCCTGTCAAAATCGTAAAGATGAAATCCGCTTTCCGGTTGATTGGATTGCCGAATCATTTCTTCCGCCATATAAATCAGCGATGAACCGGAACGTTCGAGGTAGGAGGGCAAAAGCGCAAGGACACAGTATTGCTCTATTGCACCATAAAAAAAGTCAAATCCTTTTGTAAAGGATGTTTGATACAGCTCAACATCTTTTACAAAATGTTTGCTCGTTTCCATTCCAGTAGTGCCGGAGCTGGTAAAAATAATTTGAGGTTCAAAATCACCGCAGGCAACGCGATGTGTTTTAAAAAAGTTTACCGGCAAATAACGAAATGCGTGTAGGCCCTGTTCTTCTGTTTCAGGAAGGGCAGCAATCCAATCCGCATAAACTGCGTTGTGTTGTTTTTGATATTGAAAAACCCGGAGAGCGTTTTCATAAAAACCGGCACCCGTCGTTTCGAAAATGTCATTTATCAAATCCTTGCCCACGCTTGAGTAATAAGTTTTAAATTTGAAATCGAAATTTTTAGAATGAAGGCAAAATTATCTTTAGTTGTGGTATTGTGTGTGCTGGCGTTTGGATTTATTACCATTTCGTCGTGCAAAAAGCAAACGATTAGTACAAAGCCCATCCTAACTTTCACAAGTATAAACGGAACCACTTTTGCAAAAGGAGATTTAATTGAAGTGAAGATGCGGTTAACGGATAAAGAGGGCGATGTTTCTGAAACCGCTTTGATTTGGGAGAAAGTGTCGCTCCGAAACTGCATTAGTCTGATCGATACTTTTGCGATGCCGGTAATACCAGAAACCAGAGACCTCGATGCTGAACTGAATTTTCCTGTTTATTACGATGCATCGCCGCCCGGCATCCCTTATCCCGCTTTCCCCGGATGTATTACGCCGATTGATGACTCTGCCTACTTCCGTTTTTGGTTTACCGATAAAGCCGGCAACACCAGCGATACCGTTCAAACTCCTGTGTTTATTTTACTGAAAAACTAATGAAGCGTATAAAGCAGGTTGTAAGCTTTATATTTTTTGGAAACGTTTTTTACGCCCTTTGCACTGTTGCGCTTTGCCTGGAAACCGCTGTGGTGGCGGGTTTGCCCTTTAACAGCATACTTTTTTATATTGTGTTAGCGGCAGCAACCTTATGTTTTTACGGCTTGGTTTATTACCTCTCCGGCCTCAAAATAAATCCGCAACTCATCGGGTTCGATTGGCAAAGCCGGGTGCTGTGGTATGCATCTCATCGAAAACTGATCGCCGCACTGCTTTGGATCGGTGCGCTCACGATACTCATCGGAACAATCGTTTATGTGGCGTCCTATCAGTCAAACCTCGAAAGCTTATCCGCTAAACACTATGCAGCCCTTGTGTTTTTTCCTGTGCTATCCGTTGCCTATTCATTTAATGTGTTGCCTTTCTCGCGGTTTAAAGTATTGCGTTCGGCGGGTGTGTTAAAACCTTTTATTCTTGGCTTTGCCTGGGCAGGATTTGTAACCGTTTTTCCGCTGATTGCGCTTCGGTTCGAAGGAAAGCTGAACGATCCCCATCAACTTGCAGCGGAATGGATGTTTGTACAAAACTTCATTTTTATATCACTTCTTTGTATTCTGTTCGACATTAAAGATGTAGATGACGATAAAAGAAGAAACCTTCGCACCATTCCGGTGCGCATCGGCGTTCATAACACCATTTTTTTTGTTGTCGTTCCGCTCGTGGTCATTAATGTAGTGATGAAGTTTTTCTATTTTCAGCATCTTCCCGCCTTTTACGCAGCGGTGGCAATAAGAACCGTTCCTTATATATTTTTACTGGCAATCGCCTTGCAGGTAAAACGTCCGAAGAGCACTTTGTTTTATCTTGCGGCAGTTGATGGCCTCATGCTGTTGAAAGCCGTTGCAGGAATTATCAGCATCATCATTTTAAAATAATATTATGGCAAAAACCAAGAAGCAAAAAGGCAGCGTTTTGTTGTCGGAAAAAGAATATCGTTTTTTAGAGCGCTACATTAATACTGCGTCGCCTGTAGGATTTGAGATGAGCGGCCAGAAGGTTTGGTTAGACTATTTGCGTCCGTTTGTAGAGAATACATTTGTTGATCCTTACGGCACTGCGGTTGGTATCATTAATGAGAAAGCCCCTTTTAAAGTTGTGATTGAAGCACATGCCGATGAAATTAGCTGGTTCGTAAATTATATTACCGATAAAGGACTTATTTACTTAAAGCGAAATGGCGGCGTTGACCCGCAGATTGCGCCGGCGCAGCGCGTATTGATACATGGAAAAAACGGACCGGTTAAAGCGGTTTTTGGATGGCCTGCAATTCACACACGTATCGGCGTTGACGTGAAAGACCCACAGTTAAAAATTGAGAACCTTTTTCTCGATTGTGGGGCAAGAAGTAAACAGGAAGTGGAAGATCTTGGAATTGAGGTAGGATCGGTTGTTACGTATCGGGATGGCTTTGAAGAACTTTCGAACGACTATTTAATTGGTCGCGCTTTCGACAACCGGGTGGGTGGATTTATGATTGCACAGGTAGCTCGTTTAATTGCAGAAAATAAAGATAAACTGCCCTACTGTTTGTACGTTGTAAACGCGGTTCAGGAGGAGATAGGCCTTAGAGGAGCAGAGATGATTGCAAGGCGACTGAAGCCGGATGTTGCCATTATTACGGATGTTACGCACGACACCACAACGCCGATGATTAATAAAGTGCTGGAAGGCGATACCCAATGCGGTGGAGGACCTTCGCTCACCTTTGGGCCGGCGGTACACAATAAGCTACTTGGCTTTATCCGTGAGGTAGCAACGCAGCAAAACATTCAGGTGCAGATGCGTGTTACGAGCCGCAGTACCGGCACCGATACCGATAGTTTCGCTTATGCAAACGATGGCTGCCCGTCGGCGCTCATTTCCATCCCGCTTCGGTATATGCACACCACTGTTGAGATGTTGCATAAATCTGACATTGAAAACACTATCAACTTAATGTATCGGACATTACTTGCGCTAACGCCAAAAACCAACTTGCGTTACCTCTGATTGAATACAGTATTTTAGCGCGTCATTTCAAATGGAGTGATGCGCTTTATGTTTTTCAAAAAGTTGTATCGTACGGATAAACGCTGGTTTTATGTGGTGAGCCTCTTTGTGCTGTCACAACTCTTCATATTTTATAAACGAGGAGTAACGTTTGCTCCTTTTTACAACTTTGGCATGTATTCCGAACCCATTCTGCCGGCTGAAGAATATCATGTGTACCAGGTTTGGGTAGATGGGCAAATGCTCAACTTCAATAATTTTTCACCTAAAAAAGCAGAGAAAATTTTATTGCCGGTTTACTGCTTCAGCGATCAGCCATGCAAGGAAAAATTCTTTAAAGATGTAATTGTCCGGCTGTTGCCAAAAGCGGGAATTCATCCGGTGGAAGAACGTTTTCTTGCACATAAAAGCGAAGCGGATTTTTTAAATGAATACCGTGGCTATTTAGGGAGAACTTTGAACGTGGATTCCCAATCGATAGAAATTAAAAACGCCGTATACCGCTTCAGGAGCGGAAGGCTTCACTTTACATCCTACACGTCACTAACATCTGCGGTATGCCCTTAACAGAAAACATCCGCCGTAAACTATTGCTTGGTTATGTTGCAGCATTTTATCTGATTACAGCGTACAAGTTGGTTGAAGGACAATTTTTATCGCAGTTTTCTCCCACTTTTTTTCAGTTGAGCGGCGACGTGTTTTCGTGGTTGCTGATGCAGACGGGCCTTCATCTATGGGTGTTGCAACATTCCTGGTCGTTTTTTTTACTTGATGTTTTATTTTATACAGCACCCTTGTTTTTGCTAACGGCTTACTTCTTCCATCGTCGCTTAGTAAACGTAGCGGCGCTTTTTATGCTGTTGGTAAACTGGCTGTACGTGCAGCTATTTGTGCTTTTTCCTACCAATTCTATTGAGGGACATCTCGCGTGGTTACTTTTTCCTGTGGTGTTTATTCCGGCAAGCCGGGAAACATTTTACTTGTTGGTGAGGGGGTTAAAGTACTTTTTTTTGTTCTTCTTTTTTTCTGCCGGCGTTTGGAAAATTCGACAGTATGGAATTTTTTATGTGGATGAAATGAGTGGTATTTTATTGCAACAACATAAGGAACTGCTGATTCACCCGCAAAAGCATTGGTACAAGAATTTTATTTACTGGCTAATCAATCATCCGTCGGTCAGTTATCTGTTGTATCTCGGCGCAACAACGGCAGAGCTTTTTTTTATTACAGGATTTTTCACAAATCGGTTTAATCGGTTGCTGATCATTATTTTTGTCGCTTTTTTAATTGCTGATTATGTTATTATGCGCATTCCGTATTTAGAAATGACACCATTTTTGCTTACGTTGATGGCCGATAAAAAAAGAGACATAACGACGGCATAACACACCGGTTTTTTATATGAAGGTTAGAATTGCGATACTCGATTTATATGAAGGCGTTGCCAACGAAGGGATGCGCTGTATCGACAGCATCATTGCTGCCTGGGCACAGTCTGCCAAAATAGAAGTGGAGGTGCAGAGGTTTGAAGTAAGAATAAAGCAGGAAATTCCTCCGCTTTCTTTCGATCTTTTTATATCGTCGGGCGGGCCCGGTTCGCCGCTTAGCTCCGAAGGAGAAGCCTGGGAAAACAAATATTTCCGATTTATTGATGAGGTTAGCGCCTGGAACTCTTCCGCTCATTATCCTAAAAAGCCGGTATTCTTTATCTGTCATAGTTTTCAGCTTGCCTGCCGCCATTTTGGGGTGGCCACTGTAACGAGGAGGAAATCTTCCTCCTTCGGCATTTTTCCGGTTCATCTTACCGAGGCAGGAAAAGGCGAAAAAATTTTCGAAGGATTGGAAAATCCGTTTTTTGTAGTTGATAATCGCGACTATCAGGTGGTGAAGCCAAACCACGAGCGGCTCGAAGAGATGGGTGGCAATTTGCTTGCTATCGAAAAGGAGCGGCCGCATGTACCGCTGGAAAGAGGGGTAATGGCAATTCGGTTTAACGAAAACTTTTTGGGCACGCAGTTTCATCCTGAAGCGGATCCGTTGGGAATGAGCCGCTACCTCGACACACCCGAGAAGAAACAATCCGTTATCGACAACTATGGCATTGAGAAGTGGAATACGATGGTTGCTTATCTGCAAGATGCTACAACCATTGCGCAAACTCAGCAAACAATTCTTCCTAATTTCCTTAACCGGTGCTTAAAACAGTTAAGAAAAAGCACGGCTGCGATGAATTAACATCCAATAAACAAGGCCGGGAAATGATAAATGTCGCCGTAACTTAGTTGATTTTCATGCTACATTAAAGTCAGTATAATTATATTTAACAAGATTGTAAAAGCGGCTTAAAATTTGATTTTGGCGGATAAACTTACTTCTTTAATTTTGCCATCCTTTAAATTGGGCAAATTAGCACTTTTCCATTAGCCTTTGGGTTTTATTTGCCTCTTTTATAAAGATAAAAACCGGTTAAATACAGATATGTCATCAACACAAGTTCAAAAAAGGGTAAGTTTCGGTAAAACAAAACACCTTGCTGAAACCCCCGACCTACTAGACATTCAGTTAGCATCGTTCAGAGATTTTTTCCAGTTAGAAACAACACCCGACAAAAGAAATAATGAAGGGTTGTTCCGTGTGTTTAAGGAAAATTTTCCTATCACCGACACACGTAACATTTTCGTATTGGAATTTCTGGACTATTTTATTGATCCGCCCCGTTATTCTATCGACGAATGTATGGAACGCGGATTAACGTATGCCGTTCCGTTAAAAGCAAAACTACGCCTTAGCTGTAACGACGAGGAGCACGTAGATTTTCAAACCATCGTTCAGGATGTGTTTCTGGGAAACATTCCTTACATGACGCCTCGCGGTACTTTCGTTATCAATGGCGCCGAAAGGGTGGTGGTTTCACAACTTCACCGTTCACCCGGCGTTTTCTTCGGACAAAGCATTCACCCCAACGGTACTAAAATATATTCTGCCCGTGTAATTCCTTTTAAAGGCGCATGGATGGAGTTTGCTACCGATATTAATAACGTGATGTATGCTTACATCGATCGTAAAAAGAAATTTCCGGTAACTACACTTTTGCGTGCCATCGGCTACGAAACAGACAAAGACATTCTTGAACTTTTTGGAATGGCGATTGAAGTGAAAGCCGACAAAAAATCATTAAAGCCGCATATCGGCAAACGACTCGCTGCCCGCGTGCTAAGAACATGGGTGGAAGACTTTGTTGATGAAGATACCGGCGAGGTAATGTCTATCGAAAGAAACGAAGTGTTGCTTGAAAGAGACACCGTTTTAGACGAGTCGGCCATCGAATTAATGGAAGAGGTGGATGCAGCCACTGTGTTCCTTCAAAGAGATGATGTGGGCGGCGATTTTGCCATCATCTACAACACGCTTAATAAAGACACTTCTAACAGCGAATTGGAGGCGGTAAAACTCATCTACCGTCAGTTAAGAGGTTCCGATGCGCCCGACAATGAAACCGCAAGAGGTATTATTGACAAATTATTCTTCAGCGATAAGCGTTACGACCTTGGAGAGGTTGGCCGTTATAAAATTAACCGTAAACTGGGCCTCGACTTTTCACTGGATAAAAAAGTGCTTACCAAGCAAGACATCATCGAGATCATTAAATATCTCGTAAAACTCACTAACGGAAAGTCCGAAATAGACGATATTGACCATTTAAGCAATCGTAGGGTGCGCACAGTGGGCGAGCAGTTGTATGCTCAGTTTGGTGTGGGTTTAGCCCGTATGGCGCGCACGATCCGTGAAAGAATGAACGTTCGCGACAACGAAGTGTTTACTCCGGTTGACCTGATTAATGCCAGAACACTTTCTTCTGTAATTAATTCGTTCTTCGGAACCTCTCAGTTATCGCAGTTTTTGGATCAAACCAACCCGCTGTCGGAAATTACGCACAAACGCCGTATTTCTGCTTTAGGGCCCGGCGGTTTAAGTCGTGAAAGAGCAGGCTTTGAGGTGCGCGACGTTCACTATTCGCACTATGGCCGCTTGTGTACAATTGAAACGCCGGAAGGGCCGAACATCGGACTGATTTCCACGCTTTGTGTTCATGCCAAAGTGAACGACATGGGCTTTATCGAAACGCCTTATCGTAAGGTGAACGACGGAAAAGTGGACTTGAAAAACCTCACTTTCCTGAGTGCCGAAGAGGAAGACACAGCAAAAATTGCTCAGGCAAATACCGTTATCGACGATAAAGGAAATTTTGAAGAAGAAAGGATTGTTAGCCGCGAAACCGGCGACTTCCCAATTTTAGATAAAACGGAAGTGGAATATATGGATGTTGCGCCCAACCAAATTGTTGGATTGAGTGCTTCGTTAATTCCTTTCCTCGAACACGACGACGCCAACCGTGCCCTGATGGGTTCGAACATGCAACGCCAGGCTGTTCCGCTTATTCTTCCCGAAGCGCCTATCGTAGGTACCGGTTTGGAAGGCAAAGCCGCCCGCGATGCAAGAATTCAGATTCATGCTGAAGGCAACGGTGTGGTGGAATTTGTTGACTCAAGAGAAATCCATGTTCGTTACGAGCGTAATGAGGCCGACAGAATGATCAGCTTCGATGATGACCTCATCATCTATAAATTAACCAAGTTCATCAAAACCAACCAGTCCACATCTATCAACCTTCGTCCCGCAGTTAAAAAAGGCGACCGGGTTAAAAAAGGCGATTTCTTAACGGAAGGATACGCTACTAAAAACGGTGAGCTGGCGCTTGGCCGTAACCTTAAAGTTGCGTTTATGCCATGGAAGGGTTACAACTTTGAAGATGCCATCGTAATTTCTGAAAGAGTGGTTCGCGAAGACTGGTACACTTCCATACATATTGATGAGTATGAACTTGAAGTAAGAGATACCAAACTCGGTGAAGAAGAGCTTACTGCCGACATTCCGAACGTTTCGGAAGAGGCTACAAAAGACCTTGACGAATATGGTATCATCCGCATCGGTGCGCATGTGAGAGAGGGCGATATCTTAATAGGAAAAATTACGCCTAAAGGAGAATCCGATCCTACACCGGAAGAGAAACTTTTGAGAGCGATTTTCGGCGATAAAGCAGGCGATGCAAAAGATGCTTCTTTAAAAGCACCAAACGGAACAGAAGGAGTTGTAATTGATAAAAAGCTTTTCCAAAGAGCTAAAAAAGATAAAAACGGAAAGATTCGTGAAAAAGCGCAACTTGAAAAAGTAGAGAAAGTTCACGAAGAAAACGTGCAGGAGCTGAAAGAAGTGCTGCTCGAAAAACTGAACATGCTGTTGAAAGACAAAACTTCGGTTGGCGTTAGCAATAATTTTGGTGAGGTGGTTGTAGGCAAAGGAATTAAGTTTAATCCGAAAGTGGTAGCCGGCATCGATTTTCAAAACGTAAATCCGCTCGGATGGACTGCTGATGCAAAAACCGACGATGCTATCAACACCCTGTTGCACAACTACAGCATTAAGTTTAACGAAGAGCTCGGCCGTTATAAAAGAGAAAAATTCAACATTTCAATTGGTGATGAGCTACCTGCCGGCGTGCTGAAACTTGCCAAGGTATATCTCGCAGTGAAGCGTAAGCTGAAAGTGGGAGATAAAATGGCCGGCCGACACGGAAACAAGGGTATCGTTGCCAAAATTGTAAGAGCCGAAGACATGCCGTTTATGGAAGACGGAACACCGGTGGATATTGTACTGAATCCGTTGGGTGTACCCAGCCGTATGAACCTGGGACAGATTTATGAAACCATCCTGGGTTGGGCAGGATTAAAAATGGGTGTTCGTTTTGCAACGCCGATTTTTGACGGAGCTTCTGTTGAGGAAATTTCTGAGTATTGCGATAAAGCCGGTATTCCGACCATGGGCCATACCCACCTCTACGACGGTGAAACGGGCGAACGCTTCGATCAGAAGGCTACGGTAGGTGTAATTTATGTAATTAAACTTCACCACATGGTCGACGATAAAATGCACGCTCGTTCAATAGGACCGTACAGCTTAATTACTCAGCAGCCGCTGGGAGGTAAAGCACAGTTTGGTGGTCAGCGTTTTGGTGAGATGGAGGTTTGGGCGCTCGAAGCATACGGAGCGGCAAATATTCTTCAGGAGCTGTTAACTATTAAGTCCGACGATATTATCGGCCGTGCAAAAACCTATGAAGCAATTGTAAAAGGAGACAATATTCCGAGAGCCGGCGTTCCTGAATCATTCAACGTGTTGGTTCATGAGTTAAGAGGCCTGGGTCTAGATCTGAAATTTGAATAAGCCTGATAAACCTGCGCCTTGCATAAGGGTGCAGGTTTGTTTTCAGTGATGTCTTCAATCAATTAATTAATAAAAAACAACTATAAAAAATGGCTATCAAAAAAGACAATCGTCCAAAAGCCACGTTTTCTAAAATCACCATCGGCCTTGCGTCTCCGGACAGCATTCTCGAGCGTAGCTTTGGCGAGGTGTTAAAACCCGAAACCATCAACTATCGCACCTACAAGCCGGAACGAGACGGTTTGTTTTGCGAAAGAATTTTTGGTCCGGTAAAAGATTATGAATGCGCCTGCGGCAAATACAAACGTATTCGCTACAAAGGCATTGTTTGCGACCGTTGCGGAGTGGAGGTTACAGAGAAAAAGGTGCGTCGCGAAAGAATGGGACACATAAAACTTGTGGTTCCGGTTGTGCACATCTGGTATTTTAAATCGCTTCCAAATAAAATCGGTTATTTGTTGGGAATGAGCTCGAAAAAGCTCGAAACCATCGTTTATTACGAGCGATACGCCGTTATTCAGGGAGGCATTAAAGAAAACCTCGGCGTAGGTGATCTATTAACGGAAGAAGAATACCTCGATATCATCGATTCTTTGCCAAAAGAAAACCAATATCTTCCTGACGACGATCCGCAGAAATTCATTGCTAAAATGGGTGCGGAAGCCGTTCATGATTTGTTGGCAAGATTAGACCTCGACGAGCTTAGTTATAACCTGAGAAACGCCGCGGCAAACGAAACCTCGCAACAAAGAAAAGCCGATGCCCTAAAACGCCTTAGCGTTGTAGAAGCATTCCGCGACGCACACACCCGCATTACAAACCGTCCGGAATGGATGGTAATGCAATACATTCCGGTTATTCCACCCGAGTTGCGCCCGTTAGTGCCCCTCGACGGCGGCCGTTTTGCTTCATCCGATCTAAACGATCTTTACCGTCGCGTAATTATCCGTAACAACCGCTTAAAGCGTTTGTTGGAAATTAAAGCGCCCGAAGTAATCCTGCGTAACGAAAAAAGAATGTTGCAGGAAGCGGTAGACAGTCTGTTTGACAACTCCCGTAAATCCAACGCCGTAAAAGCAGAAGGGGGAAGAGCACTGAAATCGTTGAGCGATGTGCTGAAAGGGAAACAGGGTCGTTTCCGCCAGAACCTTTTAGGTAAGCGGGTTGACTATTCCGGTCGTTCGGTTATCGTGGTTGGCCCCGAGCTGAAAATGCACGAATGCGGTCTTCCGAAGGATATGGCTGCCGAATTGTTTAAACCATTCATCATTCGAAAATTAATTGAAAGAGGAATTGTAAAAACAGTGAAATCGGCCAAGAAGCTGGTTGATAAAAAAGAAGCTGTTGTTTGGGATATTTTAGAGAATATTTTAAAAGGCCATCCTATTTTATTAAACAGGGCGCCAACGCTCCACCGCCTGTCGATTCAGGCCTTCCAGCCTAAATTGGTAGAAGGAAAAGCCATTCAACTGCATCCGTTGGTAACTACGGCCTTCAACGCGGATTTCGATGGCGACCAAATGGCCGTTCACGTTCCGCTTAGCTCGGCTGCCATTCTTGAAGCGCAATTGCTGATGTTGTCATCGCACAACATTCTAAACCCGCAAAACGGTACGCCGATTACCCTTCCTTCGCAGGATATGGTGCTTGGTTTATACTACATCTCAAAAGGTAGAAAATCTACTCCCGAAGAGGCAGTAAAAGGCGAAGGAATGGCTTTTTACAATATGGAAGAAGTGGTGATTGCTTACAACGAAAAAAGAGTAAGCCTTCATGCACACATAAAAGTGAAAACCACTGTTCGCGAAAAAGGACAGCTAAAAAATAAATTGATCGACACTACGGTTGGCCGTGTGTTGTTTAATCAGTTTGTACCTCAGGAAGTAGGTTATATTAATGCTATTCTTACTAAAAAATCGCTTAGAGAAATTATCGGCGATATCATTAAAATTACCGACGTTCCTCAAACCGCCAAGTTCCTCGACGACATTAAAACCTTAGGTTTCAGAATGGCGTTTAAAGGTGGTTTGTCTTTCTCAGTAAACGATCTCATCATCCCTGAAGTAAGAAACGAGTTACTTGAACAAGCCAAATCGGAAGTAGATGAGGTTTGGGATAACTACAATATGGGATTAATTACCAACAACGAAAGATATAATCAGGTAATTGATATTTGGTCGAGAGTGGATACGCGTATTACAGAAACGCTTATACGCGAAATGGCAACCGATAAGCAGGGCTTTAATGCCGTTTATATGATGCTTGATTCGGGTGCACGGGGTTCTAAACAGCAGGTAAAACAGCTTGCCGGTATCAGAGGTTTGATGGCGAAGCCAAGAAAATCGGGATCGAGCGGCTCGGAAATTATCGAAAACCCCATCCTTGCCAACTTTAAAGGCGGGTTGAACGTACTCGACTACTTTATCTCTACACACGGTGCTCGTAAAGGTCTTGCCGATACGGCCCTTAAAACAGCCGATGCCGGTTACCTAACCAGAAGGCTTGTTGACGTTGCTCAGGATGTTGTAATTGTAAGCGAAGACTGCGGAACGCTTAGAGGCATCGCTATCAGCGCGCTGAAAGATCATGAAGATATCATTGAACCGCTTGCCGATAGAATTGAAGGCCGCACTTCCCTGCACGATGTGTACAATCCGGCTTCAGATGAAATCATTATAAAAGCAGGGGAAGAAATTACGCACGAAGTTGCCAAATCCATTGAAGAGGCAGGAATTGAGTCGGTTGAAATCCGGTCGGTTTTAACCTGCGAAATTAAACGAGGCGTTTGCGTAAAATGTTACGGTAAAAACCTGGCAACAGGCTATATGGCTCAGGCCGGCGATGCAGTGGGTATTATTGCTGCACAGTCAATCGGTGAGCCGGGTACACAGCTTACGCTCCGTACCTTCCACGTGGGTGGTGTGGCAGGTTCTGCGTCCGTAGAATCTACTTTAACCGCCAAGTTCGACGGTACCATTCAGTTTGATGGATTGAGAACGGTTGACACCACAAACAACGACGGTGAAAAAGTAAAAATTGTTATTGGAAGAACAGGCGAAATCAGAATTGTTGATTTGAAAAACGACCGTTTGCTTATTACAAACAACATTCCTTATGGCTCGTTCCTGAACGTGAAAGATGGGCAGGAAGTGAAAAAAGGCGATGTAATTTCTACCTGGGATCCATTTAACAACGTAATTGTTGCCGAGCAAAACGGTACCATTCGTTTCGAAAACATTCTGGAAGGCATCACCTTCCGCGAAGAGTCTGACGAACAAACCGGCCACCGTGAGAAAGTGGTGATTGAGTCGAAAGACAAAACGAAAATCCCAACTATTTTTGTTGAAGGTAAAGACGTAAAACTTTATAACCTGCCTGTGGGTTCGCACATCGTAATTGACGAAAACGAAACGGTGAAAGCCGGACAAGTGCTTGTGAAAATTCCAAGGATACTGAGCAAGCTTCGCGATATCACCGGTGGTCTTCCACGCGTAACCGAGTTGTTTGAAGCAAGAAACCCGGCCAACCCTGCTGTGGTTTGCGAAATTGATGGAGTGGTATCTTTTGGAAACGTAAAAAGAGGTAACCGCGAAATTATTGTAGAAGCAAAAGATGGTGTGGTTAAAAAATACCTCGTTCCTTTAACGCGGCAGATTTTGGTGCAGGATGGCGACTTTGTAAAAGCAGGCGCTCCTTTATCCGACGGGCAAATTGCTCCGGCAGATATTCTTGCCATCAAAGGGCCTTTTGCAGTTCAGGAATACGTGGTGAACGAAATTCAGGAAGTTTACCGCCTGCAAGGTGTAAAAATCAACGACAAGCACATCGAAGTAATCGTTAGGCAAATGATGAAAAAGGTAGAGATTGTTGATGCCGGAGATACGCGCTTCCTCGAGGAAGATCTTGAAGACAGGTTTGAATTCATTGCAGAAAACGATCGCATTTTCGATAAGAAAGTAGTGATCGAAGCAGGCGAGAGTACCAACTTCAAACCGGGGCAGATTATCAGCCTTCGCGAGTTAAGAGAAGAAAATTCCTTGCTGCGCAGGAACGATAAAAAGCTGGTTGAAGTAAGAGACGCTGAGCCGGCAACTGCTACGCCTGTGTTGTTGGGTATTACCAAAGCCTCTCTTGGAGTACAAAGCTGGATTTCGGCTGCATCGTTCCAGGAAACAACCAAAGTATTAAGTTCTGCCGCCATCCAAGGCAAGGCCGACGATATGCTTGGCCTGAAAGAGAATGTAATTACCGGCCACTTGATTCCGGCAGGAACCGGACAAAAAGAGTTCGAAAATATCATTGTTGGAAACAAAGAAGAATACGAATTACTCACCACCGCGAGAGAGGCAATGAGCTTCGACGACGAAGAGTAGTTATAGAATTCTGATTATATAAAACAGGAAGTTTCAGCTTCCTGTTTTTCTTTTAACAACGCCGTTATTTCAAACTAACTAATTTGCCTTTCACTTTAAAACATCGTATGAAGAATATTTTTATTGCACTCGTTTTTGTTTTGTTTATAGCAGTAAGCGCTTTGTTCTACCTGCATTTTTCATCTCAACAATCATCCACCAAACTTGCAAAACAAGGTGCAGAAAAAGCGGGTGGGGAGAATGCGGGTTCACGGTTTGCCTACTTCGATCTCGATTCGCTTGAAAACAGATATGAGTACTTTTTGGAAGTAAGAAATTCGTTACGGACCCGGGAAGATAATATTGCCTCTCAGCTCAACTCTATTCGTAACGACTACTTAAAGTTGTTGAAAGAGTACAATCAGTCGGGCGCGGAAATGTCGCAAACACAGCAAGCCAACATGCAGCAGAAGCTGATGAAGTTACAGAACGACTACCAACAGAAAGAGCAGGATTTAAGTCAGGACCTGCAAAACGAATCCCTTAAAAAAATGCAGGATGTTCGGCAAACAATTCAAAATTATTTAAAAGACTATTGCAGCAAAAAAGGCCTGAGTTTTGTCTTTGCTGCAAGTGATAACGATTTTCTCTATTATAAAGAGGAGTCGCTCAATATTACCAAAGAGTTAATTGAAGAATTAAACAAGGATTACGCTGAAAGTAAAAAGCAAAAATCGAAATAACCATTACTGCAAGTCTGAAAGTTGACGAATGCCATCCCGCTGTTAAAGCGGGATTTTTTATAGAAATTATTCAGAAGAAAAGACGTTTATACTGCTTAATTGCATTACTTTCGCCGCTCTAAATTTTAAACTTAAATGAAAACAGTTACAATCGAAGGACAACTGAGGACCGAAAGCGGAAAAAAAGCCACCCGCCAACTTCGCTCTCAGGAATTAGTGCCGGGTGTAATTTACGGTGGTGCCTCTGAAATTAATTTTGCTGCTCCTGCAAAAGACTTTAAGTCGCTCGTTTACACGGGCCAGTTTCAGGTTGCAGAGGTGAAAGTAGATGGTAAATCTTATAAATGTATTTTGAAGGATTTACAGTTTGATAAGGTTGACGACAGCCTGATTCACGTAGACTTACTGGAACTTACAGAAGGTAAAAAAGTAATAGCAACCCTTCCTTTAAGCTTCGTAGGTTCGGCTGCTGGTGTAAAAGCCGGTGGTAAGCTTATTTTAAAAATGAAATCGGTTAAGGTAAAAGCAGATCCTAAAGACCTTGTTGAAAGTATTGAGGTTGATATTTCCAATCTCGAAATCAATCAAAACATTCGTGTGCAAGACGTAGTTGCCCCTAATATGGAGATTTTAAACTCTCCTCGTATTCCGGTTGCTTCTATTGTTACAACGCGTCAGTTGCGTCAGGAAGAAGCTGCAGCAGCGTCTGACGGCAAAAAGAAATAACCTTTCTGGAGAAATGGAAAAAATTAAAGCTGCTCTTGGGCAGCTTTAATTTTTATAGGAAGCGATAGCTTAGTATCTGTCCATCACTGTTCCGTCTGTCAACACATACAACTTCCGCTTTTCATTTTTATTCTTAACCTCAACCTCATAAATTTCTGCGTGTTTAGGCGTTTGATGAAGTTCTACATCATCGTCATCAATTTTATAACCAGCAAACGATGAATTTTTTAAGGCATTCCATACAGACTGAGGAACTTCAGATTTTTTAAGTTCACGCTCGGTTCGCACCCAATTGCCGTTCTTGTCGTAATAAGTTTCGTACTTCTTTCCCTGGTAATGATACTCAACTTCGAATCCTCCGTCGTGAATAGCTTCCCACTCCTTAACGTGTGCACCACTGTAATTTTTTTCAAAATGCGCTTTCGCCGATGCCGGCACGTTTTGGGCGGTTAGCGTTTGTGGAAGCCAGATACCAAGTCCCACAAATAACATAGCTAAAAGGTACTTGTTCATAATGTTTTATTTTGGGTGAAGTAAACAAACTTTATTCCGTTAATAAATGCCGCGTTCCGACTTAAAATTCTATTAACAGTTACCTTTACTGCGGTTAAAAATTGAGTACCCCGACATACATGCTTAGCTATTTTAAAGATAATGTGTTTGTTAAGTTGTTGCTCGCAAGGCTGCCTCAAGGACTTGTGATAACCGATGACAACCGAAAGGTGATTGCAGTAAACGCACAGTTTTGCGCACTGTTTGACCTTGATGAGCCGGTAGATTTCCTGATGACTTTAACCGGCCCTGCGCTGCTGCAACTGCTTAAAAACAAGCTACTGAACTTTGAGGAGCAGGCTGCCGAAATTGAATCTTGCTCACAGAAACAAAAGCCGCTATACAACTGCGAAATGAAGCTGTTAAACGGCACCGTGCTGAAACGCGATTATATGCCCATTGTGCTGAAGCAGAAACATCTTGGTAACATCTGGCTTTTTAACGACGACACAGAAAATTATAAAGCACGTAAGCTGGTACAGGAGCAGAAGGCGTTTTACGAAGATATTTTAAACAACATCCCATCCGACATTGCTGTTTTTTCGCCCGACCACAAATACCTCTTCCTTAATCCGGTTGCAATCGGCGACGCCGAACTAAGAAAATGGCTCATCGGAAAAAATAATTTCGACTATTTTAAACTGAAAGGGAAAGATGATGCCATTGCACGAAGCCGACAGGAAGTTTTTAACCGTGTATTAAGCGGGAAGAAGCAGATTGAATGGGAAGAGAAGATAGAGTTGGCGAACGGACAACAAGAGTATCATTTGAGAAGAATGAAGCCGATAATTGATGACAACGGCAAGGTAAAAATGGTGATTGGATATGGCATCGAAATCTCTGAAATAAAGCGGATTCAAGATCAGATTGAACGAAGCGAAAAGCGCTATCGCGATTTATATAATTATAGCCAGGCGATCATTTGTACGCACGATATGGAAGGCAGGTTTCTTTCTATTAATCCCAGCTTCACTGCAACACTTGGATATGCTGAGGAAGAAGTGCTTGGCAAGAGCATTCAGGACTTGCTCGACGAAAATGCGCGGGCAAACTTTTACAGCAGTTATTTATCCGTAATATTAAGAGAAAAAAAGCTTCGTGGATTGTTTAAAGTTTACGACAAATCTGGAAACAAAGCGTATTTGTTATTTGAGAATTATTTTGTTGAGGAAGATAACTCCCGGCCATACATCATCGCGTTTGCGCAAGATGTAACCGATCGGATAACGATTGAGAAAAAACTGAAAGAAGCAAACAAAAAAACAGAGGAAACAGCAAAGGCGAAGGAGCGTTTTCTTGCCAATATGAGCCATGAAATCCGAACGCCAATGAGCGGCGTAATCGGAATTACCGAACTGCTCCTCAAAACGCAGCTTACAGCTGAACAAAAAAGATATCTCAAAATCATCGAAGAGTCGGCATCCAACCTTCTTAACATCATCAATTCTATTCTCGATCTTGAAAAAGTTGGTGCCGGGAAGGTAGAACTGGAGTTACTCCCGATGAATATGCACGAAAAACTGCAAAACGTATATCGGTTTTTTACGCACATTGCGCAACAAAAAAATTTGGAGTTAGAGTTAAATAATCAAATACCTGAAGACTTACAGGTGGTTGCCGACCGCACAAGAATCGGTCAGGTACTCAACAACCTCATCAGCAATGCCATTAAATTTACGCAGCAGGGCAGTATTCGGATTGCAGGTGAAGTGGAGTCGGTGTGCGAAGATGCCATTTCGTTTCATTTTACTATTTCCGATTCGGGCATCGGTATAGACAAAGAGAAACTCGACGACATCTTCCTGCCTTTTACGCAGGCCTATGCAGAAACTACAAGGCTGTATGGTGGCACAGGGCTGGGCCTCGCAATTACAAAACATCTTATAGAACTACAAGGAGGAAAAATCTGGGTAGACAGTGTACCCGGAAAGGGGAGTGTCTTCCATTTTACACTGCGTCTTCAAAAAGCTGAAATGACAAACGAACCGGTAGCAGAAAAAGAAGGTGACATCGACACCAAAAATTTAAGCGGACTGAAAGTGCTTGTGGTGGAAGACAATGAAGTGAATCAGTTTCTGGCAAAAAGCTTATTGGAGCAGTGGGGCATTGAAGTTACGGTTGCTGTTAACGGAGCCGAAGGCGTGCAAAAAGTTGCTGAAAACGACTACGATTTGGTGTTTATGGATATTCAGATGCCTGTAAAAAATGGATTGGATGCAACGGTTGAAATACGCTCTATGAGCGATTTACGCAAGAGGAGTGTACCTATTATTGCGCTCACAGCGAACGCATTGAAAGGCGAGGAGACCAAATATTTCGAAGCAGGAATGAACAACTATCTGATAAAACCTTTTAAAGAAAAAGAATTGCTTGCAGCCTTGCACAGTACGCTCAATAACATGGCCCACCACCCTTCTGCTCCAAACGAGCCGACGGTTTCCGAACCGCTGTACAGTTTGGCAATGATAGAAGATATGGCAAAGGGTAACAACGAATTTATACAACAGCTCATTGAGGTTTTTGTAGAATCTGTACCGCCAACGCTGAATGAACTGACCGCTGCCTTTGAAAACAAACAGCTCCTTCAGGTTGGCGCAATAGCGCATAAATTGAAGCCTACAATCGACACGCTGATGATTGCTTCGCTTACTTCCGATATCCGCACGCTGGAACAGAAGGGGAAAAATAATGCCGATCCGGAAGCGATTGAACCACTCGTAAAAAAGGTAACCGCCATACTTTTGGAAGTGTGCAAACAACTCAACAGTAAAGTCGCATCTTAATATCGCAATATCTTCTCTATAATATTTTCAACCTTTTCAGGCGTCGGCAGCATGGCTGCTTCCAGCGCCAGATTAATAGGAACCGCAGGAAGATTTAATGCGCCCACTACCTCCACCGGTGCATCCAAATACCGGAAACAATGGTACGAAATGCGGTGTGCAAGCGCTTCTGCAAACGAATTGTTTTTCTGTTCTTCTGTTAACACGATACAGCGCCCGTGTTTTTTAACGGAGCTAAAAATAAGTTCTTCATCAAGCGGAAAAAGAGTTCGTAGATCTATAATCTCTACTTTGCCCGTAAATCGTTTTGCGGCAGCCTTAGCCCAGTAAATGCCCATTCCATAAGTAACAATCGCAAGCGATTCGCCTTCATCAACAAATCGGGTGTTGGCTTCCAATACAACAGCGCCCTTCCCAAGCGGTAATATGTAATCGGACGACGGCTCGATAGATTTAGCTTCTTCAGTGCCGGGCACCTTGCTCCAATAAAGCCCTTTATGTTCCAGCATTACCACAGGATTTGGATCGTAGAAAGCCGCTTTCATTAAACCCTTGATGTCGGCAGCATTCGATGGATAACAAACTTTGATGCCCTTAATGCTGAGTAACGTTGATTCAATCGATCCGCTATGATAAGGGCCGCCGCCGCCATAAGCGCCTATCGGAATACGCAATACCATCGACACCGGGAATTTTCCGTTCGACAGATAGCAGCTTTTGGAAATTTCTGTAACCAGTTGGTTCAGCCCCGGATAAATATAGTCGGCAAATTGTACCTCCACAATTGGCTTTAAGCCCACGGCACTCATTCCTACAGTAGATCCGATGATATAGGCTTCCTGAATAGCCGTATTGAAAACGCGGTGATCGCCAAACTTTTCAGCTAATGTTGCCGCTTCTCTGAAAACGCCGCCAAGTCTTCTGCCTACATCCTGCCCGTAAAAAACGCAGTTGTCGTTTGCCCGCATCAGTTCCTCCACAGCGTGCAATGCTGCGTCCACCATAATGGTTTTTTCGCCTTGTTTTGGCGTGCGGTCGCCGCGCTCGGCGGTTATAGGAGAGGGCGCAAAAACGTGCTCCTCAACAGCATCCGCCGATGGATCCGGGCTGCTCAGAGCTCGCTGGAACGCAGCTTCAGCTTCTTCAGCTACCTCCCTTTCAATCGTGTCGAGCTGATAGCCGGTGATGCCGATTTGCAACAAATATTTCTTCAGCTTTGGAAAAGGATCATTCAATCCATGCTTATCCAAATCTTCTTTTGTTCGGTAAAATTCCTTTCTTACACCGCTTGTGTGATGACCGAGCAACGGAACGGAAGCATGCACCAACACGGGCTTTCGCTCTTTACGGGCAAAATCGAAGGCTGCCCGCATACCGGTGAAGGCGGTTAAAAAATCGCTGCCATCAAACTGCATCTTGTGCATTCCTTTAAAGCCGTCAGCATATTCGTATGCGTTCATGGCGCGGGCCTCATCGGCACTCACGCTAATTCCCCAATTATTATCCTGCACCAAATAGATAACCGGTAATTGTTTTAATACGGCAAACTGAAAAGCTTCTGCCACTTCGCCTTCTGTAATGGAGTTGTCGCCGAACGAGCACACCACCACCGGCAATTCGTTTTCCGGACCTTTGTTTAACTGTGCCGGCAAATAGTTTTCTATGTATTGCAAACCCTGCGCAACGCCGGTTGTTGGAATGGCTTGCATGCCGGTAGCACTGCTCTGATGAATAATCCTAGGCTTGTCGTCCAAATGGCTGCTCGGGTGGCAATAGTAACTCCGTCCGCCACTGAAATAGTCATCACCTTTTGCAAGCAGTTGCAACATCAGATCATAAGGCGTAAATCCGATTGAGAGCAATATGCTGTCGTCGCGGTAATACGGACTCACAAAGTCGCAGGGCAACAGTTGCAATCCGGTGGCTATTTGAATGGCTTCGTGCCCACGCGAGGTGGAGTGAACGTATTTGCATTGTTGCCGGTTGGCTTCGTAAATATCGGCCATTGCACGCGCCGTGGCCATTAGCCGGTAGGCCTTCAGCGCTACATCAGTTGAAAACATTTGGCGAATATCAGCCCGACATGCCTAAGAAACAAATACAGTTTTCCACGAAAAACTACGACACAAGAAGACTAAAAACTTTCTCTTCGCCAAGGTAGCCTTCTAAATAGTCGCCTCCAACACATTCGCCTACACCCGCCGGCGTTCCTGTAAAAATTAAGTCGCCTATGTTTAAAGAAAAATATTTCGAAATGTTGGCAATGATGGTTTCGTAATTAAAAATCATATCAGCAGTAGAACCTTGTTGAACCAGCGCACCGTTCTTCTTCAATGAAAATTTGCAAGCGCCCGTTTTTATAAGGTCAGCATTTTTCCAAACACCGGTAACGGCTGAGTTATCCCAAGCCTTTGCTTTTTCCCATGGAAGCGATTTTTCTTTTAGCCTGGTTTGTACATCTCGTGCAGTGAAATCAATGCCAACTGTAATGGCATCAAAAAAAAGATGGGCTGCTTTAGGCTGAATATATTTTCCGTTACGTGAAACCCGTAAAACAACTTCCGCTTCGTAATGCAGCTCGTTGGTAAATTCGGGATAATGAAACGTTTCGTTTCCTTTAAAGTGAGCAGTTTTTGGTTTAATAAAGATGACAGGCTCGTCCGGAACTTCGTTTTTAAGTTCGGCAGCATGGGCGGCATAATTGCGGCCAACACAAAAAATTTTCATTGGATTTTGGTTTATAAATAGGAGAATAGATTTGATAACGAATATAAAACATATTCTTCCTTAAAAATCAACCTTTAAAATCCATACTATTAATTTTATTCATGGCCGCAGCGCTGCCCTGCAACACAAAAATTTCAATGATTTCGCAACAGGCTTCAATCTTGCGTTTCACTACCGGCAACTCCTCTGCCGTCCATTTTCCCAACACAAAATCTACCTGCGCACCTTTTGCAAATTGGTTTCCGATACCGAACCGAAGCTTTGGATAGGCAGTAGTAGCCAGCATAAACTCAATGTCTTTTAAACCATTGTGGCCGGCATGGCTGCCCTGCGCCCGAAGGCGGATCTTCTCGATAGGAAGTGCCAGATCATCAACTATAACCAAAATGTTTTCGACGGGTATTTTTTCTTTTTCCATCCAATATTTTACCGCTCTGCCACTCAAATTCATGTAGGTGGTAGGCTTAATACAAACAATGTTGGCGTTTTTAATCTTAATTCGCGACAGGAACGCCAAACGCTCCACAGTAAAAACTTCACGGTGCTTATGGGTAAAGGAGTCTGCTATATCAAATCCAATATTGTGTCGGGTATGGGCATATTCTTGTCCGATATTCCCCAGTCCCACCACCAAAAACTTATTCATAGTGGCCAAAATTAAAGATATTTGCGGGGCTTAAAGTACCCCTGACTCATCATGCAACGTTTTTTCAGCCGTATATTAAACCTTGGTGTCACCGATAACAGCGGCTTCGCCGAGCGCAAGAAATTGCGACTGCTGAATCTGTATTGTTTTTTAGGTATCCCGCTCTGTGTTTATTTTATTGTCCAAAATCTGGCGCACGCAAACTATGCGCTGATAATAGTTGATTGCATGCTGTTATTTGCAGCATTAATGTATGTTGCAATTGCATGGCTTAAACCGCGGCTTGAGTTTCCGCGTACCTTCTTCCTCATTGTTTCAAGCATCACACTTTCGGTAAGCGCAATTTATTTTAATAACGAGGCCGAGTTGTTTTTGCTGTTCAACATCATTCTTTGCTTCCTCATCTTCAACAGTTCCAAAACAATTTATTGGCTTACTATCTTTTTTTCCATTCAGTTTCTGTTTGTAAAATTTGTGCGGCATGCAAACATCCATCCCTTTCGTGAAATTGAAGAATGGGTTGGAATATCCTCAGTGCCATTCGAGCCACTGGGAACTACACGTGTGATGGTGCTGATTGTGTTTGCGCTTTTTCTGATGATTATCAGTATCGCAGTTTTCAGAGACGAGTACTTGTTTCACCTACTCGAAATAAAAAAGAAGGGCGAAAAACTTCAGGTAAACCAACATTTGCTGATACAACAAAAACAGGAAGTGGAGCAAAAGAATACCGAGCTCGAAGTTTTGAACCGGACTAAAGAGAAACTTTTTTCTATTGTTGCGCACGATATAAAATCACCCATAACGGCGCTGAAGGGCATGCTCGATCTTTACCATAAAAACCAGATCAGCGCAGAAGAGTTTCAAACTATGTTGCCGATGCTTACGTCTCAGGTTACCAGCCTTCAGTATAATGTAGAAAACATTTTGCACTGGAGTCTTAGCCAGCTAAATGGCATTGTGGTGTCGCCTACCGCCTGTTCGCTGAAAGATGTGGTGGATGATGTAACGATTTTGCACGAAGGCCTTCTCAGTGCTAAAAATATTCAGGTACATAAGAAGTTTACGCAAGACTATTACGTGTTTGCAGATGTTAACCACGTTCATTTGATCATGAGCAATCTGCTCAGCAACGCCGTTAAATTTTCGTACGCAGGAAGCACCATCGAAGTGGATTTGTTTGACGATGGAACCTTTGCGGGCTTTACCATTCAGGACTTCGGAAAAGGGATGGATGGAGAAAAACTAAACAAGCTTTTTGAATACACGGAATCGCGCTCTACTCGCGGAACACAGAACGAAAAAGGAACCGGTTTGGGACTATTGATCTGTAACGAATTTTGTATAAAAAACGGCGGAAATATTCGTGCGGTTTCAGAGCCGGGCAAAGGGAGCAAGTTTATTGTGAGCCTACCAAAACTAAAAGAAGCCGGCATGTAAACCGGCTGCTTTCAGAAAAATCTAAAATCAAAAAAGTTATTGGGGTAGCAGTACTTTATTAATTACGTGTACCACGCCGTTGGCAGCTTTTACAGTTCCGATAATCTCAGCATCGTTCACAAAAATCTTTCCGTCTTTTTTGCTGATTTTTAAGTTGCCTCCGTTGGCTACTCCAAGGTTTTGTCCGTCTTGCAGCAAATTGGTATTGTAAACACCTACTGCAACATGATACTGCAAAATATCCTGAAGCTTGGCTTTGTTTTCAGGCTTTACCAAATCTTCAACGGTGCCTTTTGGAAGAGCGTCGAAAGCTGCATTGGTAGGAGCGAAAACGGTAAAGGGGCCGGCGTTGCTTAAGTCGGTGACCAAGTCAGCAGCCTGAACTGCCTTAACCAAAGTTGTGTGATCGGTCGAACCAACAGCAACCTGAACCACGTTTCTTTCAGAATCGTTGTCTTGAACAGCTTCCTGGCCGCGGGGCATTGTGGCTGTTGTGTTTGTGTTGGATGACGTTGTTTCTGTAGCAGTGCCGCTGTCGCATGCCGTCAGTACAAAGAAGCAGGGGATGAGGATAGAAAAAACTTTTTTCATAAAAAACATTTAAATGATTTACAAATTAATTAGCAGAATGTTAAGTTTTTTATGATTGCGGTCAGCGCCGACGGATGATTTCCGTTACGTTTCAGAATTTGAAAACGGCCGATTGCTGTGGGTAGCTAAGCTTTTGCATCGCGGAGTTCGTGCTTGTTCGCACCTGCACCAAATTTATCTGCTCTTTGATGAAGTCGTAAAGAAGTGTGTTGTGGACAGATACGGAGTTAACAGTAGTAACATTCCTGATTTCAAAATAAGCCCAAATGCTTTCTCCTTGCTCCTCAAAGCCAATATAGTGCATCGTTTGGCGAACGTTGTTTATCTCAATGCGAAGATGGTCGCCTATGTAGGTCTGTATAAGTTTCGAGTTTGCCGCTTCTTCACCATGGATCAAATCTACCTTTGCCGTTGTTTTTGTTTTTAAAATCTGCTCAAAGTCAGAAGTAAAAATCCGGACGCTGACTTCAACCGCCCCGCTCTTTTCATTGTACGATAGCTCGGTAAGGGAAACGTAAAACGGATGCATCAAATGGAGCAGTGCGGCCGCGAATGTGATCAGCAGGTTCATCATCAAAACTAAATCTGTTTCTCTTTGCGATAATAACTAATCAGCCAGGCCACTACTTCATTATATGACTGAATGCCTTTTTCCTGATGATTCATTTTTAAAAACTGACCATAAAGGCTTTTAAAAAAAGGCTCCACTGCGTTTTCATAATTGCGGTGGTAGGCGACGAGCAGTTCATAGTTTTCTTTCGATCTGTCCGACAACTGAGAAAATATCTTTCTCGACTGAATGGAATCGCGCTTCGATAATTCATAGTTGGCATATAGAAACATGTCGAAATAAGCTGAATAGCAAAGCATTCTGTTCTTCGAATGCGCTGCAGACAAAAAGGCAATGAAGCTGGCTTCCGACTCGCTGCCGTATCCGAGCTGGTGTGCAATTTCGTGACAGCTTACAACGGGCAGCAACACCTTCGGAACGTTTGTATTCACCTGGGCCTCGCCGGTGAATGGGTTGAAATATCCGCTTATTCCCAGATAGCTCGCGGCCTTCCCATAGAGCGATTTTTTTACCGATGGATTGCTGTAATTGGGCAACCCTTGCTCAACAGCAAAGTCATTAATCGCTGCACCTGCTATGGTAAACACCTCATCGTCGCCCACATAGTTTAGCTCCGAAAAATAATCGTCTTCAAAAACGTTCACCTTTTTAACAAGGCGGTTGTTCAGTTGCAGAAGCGTGTCGGTGTCGTAAGTGGAGGCACTAATTTTAAACTGATCGGCCACGCCAAGTCTGCTGTAATTGAAACCCCAAAACAACTGAAAAAAAATGTACACTCCCACAAGCAGCCGTATGTTTCGGATGGACAGGAATAGAAATTCACTTCTGTCGAAGCTGCGTCGGACGAGCGACCGGATAAAGTCGAACACAACAACTGCCACCAGAATCGTCCAATATCCGTAAATAAGGTCGCCGATGCTGAAAGGAAGCGCTCCTAAAACATCTCTTAAAAAACCGGACAGTCCTGCATATAAATTCCTCGAGTAACTATATTCGATCCATTCAGGATAAAATGTACATAAGTGAAGGCATACCGCAATCACAAAGAGGATAATTAGCTTAAAAAATGCTTTCCTCAATTCATAATGCAACATGGAGGCTGATTGAGGCCACAATGTTAGGCGATTAATGAGTTAAGAAAAATTAAATCCCCTTTGTTTTGGTTTGAAACTTTCATTTAATCACTTACCTTTGCCGACCTAATTTTGGATATGAATAACCGGAGAGCGTTTGAAATAGCATTTGTTGGGTTAAAGCCGGGGCTTCATGAATTCGTTTACGAAATAAACGATCAGTTCTTTACTTCTTATGGCGAGCAGGATTTTACCAACTGCAGTGCAAAAGTTACCCTTACCCTCGAGAAGAATCAGGGGTTTATGATGTTGAAGTTTGATATAGACGGGAGTGTGGACGGCTTTTGCGACCGCTGTGGAAACAGTCTTACGCTGCCACTTTGGGATGAATTCAACATCATGGTTAAAATGGCCGACGAGCCGGAAGTGATGAACGAGCAGGAAGATGATCCTGACGTATATTACATCAGTCGTACAGAAAGTCATTTGTTTGTGGGCGACTGGATTTACGAATTCATCAACTTAAGTTTGCCGTTGCAGAAAACCTGCGGCGACGATGAAGAAGGAAACTCCAAATGCAATAAGGAAGTATTGGAGAAATTGAAAAAAATGGAAGAAGATTCTCAGCATTCAGCTAACACCATTTGGAAAGGGCTGGATAAGTTTAAGGATCTCGAACAATAATTAATCATTCTGTTTAAACATTAGAATATGCCAAATCCAAAGCGCAGACATTCGCAACAGCGCAGTGCAAAAAGAAGAACACACTATGTGGCTGAGTCGGTTACGTTAAGTAAAGATGCAACTACGGGCGAAACACACGTTCGTCACCGTGCTCATATCAGTGAAGGAAAACTTTACTACAAAGGCAAACTCGTAGCTGAAAAGGCTCCTTTGAAAGCCTGATTGTAAGTAGTCGTTTCGTTGTTACAACACCTTTCCGATAATATTAAAACGTTTGCCGCAGATGAACATTGGAATTGATATGATGGGTGGCGATTTTGCCCCGCTCGAAGCAGTTAAAGGTCTTCAGTTATATCTCCAAAGCAATACATCTCCGGCAAATATTTTCTGTATTGGCGACAAAGAGCGGGTTGAACCGATTTTAAATGAATTTCAGCTCAAAAGCGAATGCATCCGCATTGTACATGCCGATGAGGTGATTGGCTACGACGAGTCGCCCACCAAAGCATTAAAAGAGAAGCAGAAGTCATCGATTGCAATTGGTTTCTACCTCTTGTCAACAGGAAAGATTGATGCTTTTATCAGCGCCGGGAATACGGGCGCTATGCTCGTTGGCACCATGTACACCATTAAAGCTATTGAAGGTGTGCAGCGACCCACCATTGCTACCATCGTCCCCAAAATCAATGGCAGTACCGGTTTGTTACTCGATGTGGGTTTGAATGCGGACTGTAAACCGGAGCATTTGAATCAGTTTGCCACACTCGGAAGCCTTTATGCCGAACATATTCTCAATATCAACAATCCAGCTGTTGGATTATTAAATGTTGGAGAAGAGGAAGGTAAAGGCAATTTGCTGGCACAATCGGCCTATCCGCTGCTGAAAGAAAACAAGCACATCAACTTTGCCGGCAATGTTGAGGGCAGAGATGTGTTGGGCCATAAAGCTGATGTAATTGTTTGCGACGGCTTTACCGGCAACATCCTTCTTAAGATGGCCGAGTCGTTGTATGATATTGCCGTGGAGCGTAACGTACAGGGAGATTCTTTCTTCGGTCGTTTTCATTACGAAAACTATGGAGGCACGCCCGTACTCGGCGTTTCGAAGCCGGTAATTATCGGGCACGGCATCAGCTCAGCAAAGGCTTTTTATAACATGATCCGCCTTGCCGAACGAATGGTAGAAACCGACCTTTGCGGCGAGATGGTGAAGCGCTTTTCCACCGTTCAATAAATCTACTTTATTTCATAAAAAAATCCCGGCCATTTTTTGGATGACCGGGAAAATCTTTTTGCCAAAAAAGCGATTAGGCTTCTGTAGTGTCTCCACTTTGTTCAGCCACTTCAACCTTTTTAACCACAGGTTCAGTTCTGGAAGAACGCTTTTGCTTTTTATGCTCCTCATTTCTGCGGCGTACATGCTGCTCATGCTCTTCATGCCATTTTTGGAACTTTACCATAGCAGTAGCTTCATCAAACAAACCTAACTTAACGCCGCGTAACAAGTGTTTCAGGAACAACACACCTTTAAACGACAAAATGCGCCTTACCGTATCTGTAGGCTGTGCACCTTTGTGCAGCCACTCCAATGCTTTTTGACGGTCTAACTGAATGGTTGCAGGCACTGTTAACGGGTTGTAAGTACCAATCTTTTGAATGAATTTACCATCTCTGGGTGCACGGGCGTCGGCTACTACTATAAAGTAAAACGGACGCTTCTTACTGCCGTGTCTTTGTAATCGCAATTTAACTGCCATCTTAAATAGAAATTTAAAGGCTAAACAATTTGGTTAATAAAAAATTAGGGGACGAATGTAGGCATTTATTTTATTTCAAAACAAGTTTTCATATTCTCTTTTTCTTCGCGCAGGGTAAATTATCGTTTTCTTTTATAGCGCCATACTGCCGGCGTCGTTCTTATCCTATCTTATTACTTTTGCGCGGTGAAACTGCTTATCATCCGTTTTTCCTCCATTGGCGATATTGTTTTAACAACACCGGTTATTCGCTGCCTTAAAAAGCATTTTCCGGAGGCCGAAATTCATTTTGCAACTAAAAAAGCCTATCACCCGGTCCTCTACGGCAATCCATACCTTTCTAAAATACATCTCCTCCATAACGACTGGCCGGAATTTGCTCAGTCGTTCGAGGGTTGCGCATTCGATGCGGTTATCGACCTTCATAAAAATCTGCGAAGTAAGAAATTGCTGCAACTCATCAGGCATAATCAATCCAAGAGTTTCGATAAGCTGAACATAGAAAAGTGGTTGCTCACGGCCTTTAAGTTGAACTTTCTTCCATCCATTCACATTGTTGATCGCTATCTCGCTGCTGCACAGTTTTTGGGTGTCCGAAACGACAACGAAGGCCTCGACTACTTTATTCCCGCCGACGCTGTTGTGGATTATAATGACCTTCCAACAACGCACCATGCAGGCTTCTATGCGTTGGTTATTGGCGCGGCACACGCAACAAAACGGCTTCCCACAACCAAACTGATGGCGCTTGTGCAAAAAATTCAGCACCCGGTTATTTTACTTGGTGGTAAAGACGATGCCGCTGCCGGCGAAGCCATTGCTGCTGTGGACCCATTTAAAATATATAATGCCTGCGGTAAGTTTTCGTTGAACGAAAGCGCCGATCTTATTAGAAAATCTCACCTGGTTATTTCGCACGACACCGGCCTTATGCACGTTGCTGCGGCGCTGAAAAAGCCGGTTTTTTCTATTTGGGGCAATACTGTTCCCGCATTCGGAATGACGCCATACTACGGTAAATACGCGATCCCCGAAAACCAATACGAGGTGAGCCATTTATCGTGCCGGCCCTGTAGCAAAATCGGATACGATCGCTGCCCGCTTGGTCATTTCAATTGCATGGAAATGCAAGCAATAGATGGATTAGCCGCCGACGTAAATAATTTTGGTAAAAGATAATCAGCGGACTGGGAGGCTTGTAACTGTTGCAAATGGAATTTCCGTCTTTCAAGTTCTTCTACCTCCTCGTCAATTTGTTTGGAATAGTTTATGCCTGATGGCTGCATGGTTCCATTGATTCAGTTTACTAAAAATGGACTTTACTGCGAAGCGGGAAACTTTTATGTAGATCCCTGGCAACCGGTACAAAATGCAGTAATTACCCACGCACACAGCGATCATGCACGTGCCGGATCGGCAAACTATCTGGCGCATCCGCTTACCGTAAAGATTATGCAACACCGGCTGGGTGCTCACCGGTATCAGGCGCTCGGTTACAACCAACCCATTAAGGTCAACAACGTAATGGTTTCACTGCATCCTGCGGGCCACATTCCCGGATCTGCTCAGATCAGGATTGAACACAAAGGAGAGGTTTGGGTGGCGGCCGGCGACTACAAAACCGTTAACGACGGAATTTCTGAACCGCTGGAACCATTGCGCTGCAATACTTTCATAACCGAATCTACTTTCGGCTTGCCCATATACCGCTGGAAAAATCAGGAGGATATTTTCGGCGAAATGCTGCAATGGATTTACACGAACAAAGCGGCCGGGCGCTGTAGCGTGTTGATAGCTTACAGCCTCGGCAAAGCACAGCGCGTAGTGGAAGCACTTCGTTTACTTAATGAAGAGATTTGGGCACATGGCGCCGTTTACAACATGCAGCAGACGCTAATAAATGCCGGACTGAATTTGATGCCGGTGCGCCGCGTGCTGCCCGACACTCCAAAGCGCGATTTTTCCGGAGGAGTAGTTATTGCGCCGCCGGGTGCCGAAGCATCGTCATGGATCAGGAAGTTTGAGCCATACGAGGCGGCAGTTTGCAGTGGATGGATGCAGGTGAGGGGAAACAATAGGAGAAGCAAGGCGGGAAGAGGGTTCGTGCTGAGCGATCATGCCGACTGGAACGGGCTGTTAGAAACCGTTAGCGCTACGGGTGCCGAAAAGGTTTATGTAACGCACGGCTTTCAGGCCGTATTTAGCCGTTATCTGAACGAAACAGGCGTTGAAAGCGCAGAGGTGATCACTCAGTATGGCAGCGATGATGAAAACGTAGTTTCTGCCGACGATCAAAACCAAGAGAATGATAACGAATGATAACATCAGCGCCAACGATGGCTTCAGCCGCTTTGCTGCATTGGTGCAGGCAATTGCATTCACGTCGAAAACAAACGAAAAAACCATTTTGCTGACCGACTATTTGCGGACGGCGAACGAGAGCGATAAACTCTGGCTGCTCGCGTTGTTTACAGGCAGGCAGCCGAAACGAATTGCCAGCGGCGCGCTGTTACGGACCTGGTGCTCCGAAATAACCGGCGTATCACCGTGGCTGTTATCGGAATGTTACAGCACAGTAGGTGATTTAGCTGAAACCATTGCCCTGCTTTTGCCCGAAGGCAACACAACCGGAATGCACGAATCACTCACAGAAATCATGATGCAAATTGTTTCCCTTTACGGCGAACCGGACGAACTCAAGCACGCCTATATTACAGGTATGTGGATGCGAATGGATGTGAGTGAACGATTTGTGTTTAATAAATTATTGACCGGTAATTTCAGAATTGGAGTGAGCGGTAAAACAGTGGTGAATGCGGTGGCAAAATTCACCGACATGCCTGCTTCTGTGGTAGCGCACAAAATATCCGGTCAATGGTCGCCGCTGCAGTATTCTTTCAGCTCTTTGCTGAGCGAAGGCGGCGCCGTGGATTTTTCAAAGCCTTATCCATTTTATCTGGCGTATGCATTAAATGTAGAACCGGAACAACTCGGGCTCACAAGCGAGTGGCAGGCAGAATGGAAATGGGATGGAATAAGAGGACAGATCATAAAGCGCAACAACGATTTGTTTGTATGGAGCCGCGGCGATGAGTTGCTGACCGATAAGTTTCCCGAATACTTTATTTTAAAAGATCTTTTGCCCGATGGAACAGCCATAGACGGAGAAATTATTGCAATGGCCGATGGTGTGATATTACCCTTTGCAAAACTGCAAACGAGAATAGGAAGAAAGCAGATCTCGAAAAAGATTTTGCAGGATGCGCCGGTAGGCTTTATTGCATACGATTTATTGGAGTGGAACGGACAAGATTATCGCGACAAAAGTCTGGCTGAAAGACGCGCCGTGCTGAGCGAGCTGATAGAAAGGCTTAATCTGCCGTTTATACAAATAAGCAAAGTGGTAGCGTTTGAAGCGTGGGACGAGTTGGCAGCATCGAAAACAGAAAGCCGGGCCAACAACGCTGAGGGGCTTATGCTGAAGAGAAAAAGCAGTGCTTACGGTGCAGGGCGCAAAACCGGCGACTGGTGGAAATGGAAGATTGACCCATTAGTGATAGATGCGGTAATGGTGTATGCACAAAAAGGAGCGGGACGAAGATCGAACCTTTACACCGACTATACGTTTGCTGTGCGCGACGGCGATCAGCTCGTTACTTTCACAAAAGCCTATAGCGGATTGACAGACGAAGAATTTAAAAAGGTAGATGCCTTTGTAAAAAGAAATTCACTCGAAAAATTTGGGCCCGTACGCACCGTGAAGCCGGAGCTCGTTTTTGAGATTGCCTTTGAAGGGATTGCTGCAAGCAAGCGCCACAAAAGCGGCGTGGCTCTAAGGTTTCCGCGGATCAGCCGTTGGCGGCACGATAAAACGGTGGAGGACATTAACACACTTGCCGACTTACAGGAGATGCTTAAATTATACGGAAAAGATGAGGAAAGAGGAGCCGGTGCCATTGCCTGATAAGAAAGAAACAGCTGATGGGCTGCGGGGTTGCAGCGGCATCCTTTTTTGCAAGGCAAAAAAGATATAGCGAAAAACCCGGTTACCATGCCGAACACTGAAACAGACGATGACAGCCCCATCTATTCTTCTGAATTTTTTTGTTTATACCGTCGCCATTTCGCAATCACGTCCTCCATGTCGGAAGGTATGCCCGTATCGAAATACAAGTTTTCGCCGGTTCGCGGATGTACGAAACCAAGCGTTTTTGCATGAAGGGCCGGGCGTGGACAGAGTTTGAAACAGTTTTCTACAAACTGTTTGTATTTGGTATAAACGGTTCCCTTTAATATGCGGTCGCCTCCGTATTCCCAGTCGTTGAAAAGCGTGTGTCCGATATATTTCAAATGCACTCTTATTTGATGGGTGCGCCCGGTTTCGAGCCTGCATTCAACAAGCGTAACATAGTTGAAACGCTCCAATACGGTATAGTGTGTAACCGCGTGTTTGCCCTGCTCGCCTTCGGGATAAACAGTAAACATTTTTCTAAATCTTTCGTGCCGGCCAATATTGCCTGTAATAGTTCCTTCGTCGGCTTCTATGTTTCCCCAGGCAAGGGCAAGGTAGCGGCGGGTAACGGTATGATTAAAAAATTGTTTGGCGAGGTGTGCAGCCGCATCGGCATTTTTTGCAAGCACCAATAAACCGGTTGTGTTTTTATCGATGCGATGCACCAGCCCGAAGCGCGGAAGAATTTCTTCTGAAATGTTTTCGTTTTGTTGCAGCAGATGGTGGTACACACCATTCAGCAAGGTGCCGGTAAAATTTCCAACGCCGGGATGTACTACCAAATTTGCCGGCTTGTTGATAACGAGTACATCATCGTCTTCGAACACAATGTTTAACGGAATGTTCTCCGGTTTAATTTCTGTGTGCTCGGGGTGCAGCGTAGTTAATACCAGCACTTCATCGCCCGGGCGCACTTTATAATTCGATTTTTGTTTTAGTCCGTTCACCGTTACAAAGCCTGCATCAATCAGATTCTGCAACCTGCTGCGCGAAGCTCCTTCCATTCGAATTTGAAGCCATTTGTCGATGCGCAATGGCTCTTGTCCTTTGTCGATGGTAAACGTTCTTTTCTCGTATAAGTCTTCCGATATTTCTTCCGTCTGCTCCGTTTGCATAACCGCAAAAATAAAGGACGCCATGCGAAACGATTGTTGCTACATTGGTATAATTTTACAAAATGGCCGGCGAAAAAATTGTGTTTTTTGATGGTGTCTGCAATTTGTGCAGCGCTTCTGTTCAGTTTTTAATCCGTCACGACAAAGCAAGCGTGCTTCGCTATGCCTCGCTGCAGTCGCAGTTTGCAACCATTCAGCTCAAAAGTTTTGATTTGCAGCCGGCCGACTTAAAGTCGATTGTTTTTTTAGATGAAGGTAACTGCTATACACGCTCCGAGGCAGTGGTAAGGCTGATGAAGTACATGAAAGGACCTTACAGAATGTTGTATGCTTTTCGATTTGTTCCGCGGCCTATCCGCGATTTTTTGTACAATATTGTTGCGCAAAACCGTTACAGGCTTTTTGGTAAAAAGAATGTATGCTGGATGCCGGATCCTTCCCTGAAAGCCCTTTTTCTCGATTAATTGCCGAACACTTTTTTCAAAATATCTGTTACACGGGCTGCAGGGTCTTTGCGAATTTTTGCTTCTTCCAACGCAACCTGATAAAAGAGCCCTTCAAGCGCTTTATCGGTAACATAAGCGGTGAGGTCGGGATTTACTTTTTTTACAAACGGCACTTTGTTATAGCTTGTAAAAACATCTTTCCAATATTTGGTGGCGTCTACCTTTACGAGGCTTTCTTCCACAACCGGCTTAAAGGCCGCCGTAAGCGAGGTTATCGTTTTAGAACGAAGAAAGGTGGTAGCCGCCGAATCGTTGCCTTTTAAAATGGTTAATCCATCCTGAATACTGATTTCTTTGATGGCCTGCATAAAAATAGGAGCTGCTGATTTTGCAGCGTCTTCAGCGGCGCGGTTCATGGTTAGAATGGCATCGTCTACCTGATTGCCGAGTCCTAGACGGCGAAGCGTAGATTCCGCATCGCGGGCTTCCTGCGGCATTAAAATTTTGATGGCGTTGTTCTTAAAAAAACCATCGGTAATCGAGAGCTGATCCACTGATTTTTGCGAACCTACCGACAGCGCTTCCTTTAGTCCGCTAACTATATCGCCGTTGGAAAGCGAGTTGCTGTTTCCGTTGTTCTCAACTATATTTTTTGCTTTGTTCAATAACTCACCAAACTGTGCAGAGGCATGTAAACTCATTATTGTAAGTGCAAGTACAATCGTGTATTTCATTTAATAAATATAGCGTTGGCGGATTTAAAAGGAAGGTTAAAAGCGGATAAATTTGAAGATGTTCTCTTACTGGCAAAAAGAAAATTTTCTTACACAAGCCGATATTGCGATAGCGGGTGGCGGATTAATGGGGTTGTGGACGGCCATCGAATACAAGAAACAACACCCGAAGCATGAAGTGTTAGTGATTGAGCGCGCTGCTTTTCCGGATGGTGCCTCGGTTAGAAACGCAGGCTTCAGTTGTTTTGGAAGCGCCGGCGAGCTGCTCAGTGATATAGAACAATTTGGCGCAAACGAAACGCTGAAAGTAGCTGCGCTGCGCTATAAGGGCTTGTGTAAAATACAGCAAAGTTTTCCGCACAGCATCGGTTATGAGCCCGTAGGCGGTTACGAAGTTTTTGCTGATGCGGATAGGTATCAGGCAGCAGCCGGACAACTTGCCCGCTTAAATGAATTAACGGCTGATGTTACCGGCGTCAGGAATACATTTTTGCCATGCGATGACTTGCTCGCTCCGATGGGTTTGACCCGTTTTTGCGGGATGATCAGAAACAGATATGAGGGAACGATAAACAGCGGAAAGTTGCTTCAGGAGCTGGTTTCAGCAGCATCTGAGTATGGAATACGGTTTCTATGGGGTTCTCCGTTTGATGGTTATGAAATAGAAGATGGCTTTGTAAGAATAAACTGCGGAGATGTGGTTTTGAAATCCGGAAAGCTGTTGCTTGCGATGAATGCATATAACGCAAAGTTTCTACCGGAGCAGGAGGTAACGCCGGCGCGCGGACAAATTTTAATGACGGATGAAATTGAAAACCTGAAGCTGCGGGGAAGCTTTCATTATGATGCCGGCTTTTATTATTTCAGAAATGTCGGAAACCGTGTGCTGATAGGCGGAGCCAGGAATTGGCAAATGGATGAAGAACGCAGTTTTGATGTAGCAGTTAACGATGCGATTCAGCGGCATCTCGAATCGTTTTTAGCGACGCACATTGTGGGCAACAAACGTTTTGCTGTTACGGAGCGATGGGCAGGCATCATGAGTTTCACGAAAACCAAGATGCCGGAAATATATTCTGTTTCTCCATCCGTAATTGCCGCTAATGCCTGCAACGGAATGGGCGTGGCACTCACTTCCGTATTTTCGGAGGAAGTGGCTGCACATCTGGGTAAAGATTAAACCGCTATTTTAGCGGCAATTTTTTTTATCATGTTTAAGAAGTTTCTTCCTTTTTTATTTGTTGGTTTTTTAACGGGTTGCAACGACGAAACGGCGCCGGAAACACCGTCGCAAAACAACAGGCCTTCCGCTGTTGGTACAATTGGGTTTAATGTAGTGAATGTGTATCCGCACGACACAAGCCACTTTACCGAAGGGCTTTTATTGCACGATAATTTTCTTTTTGAAAGTACTGGATTGGAAGGGAGAAGCCATGTAATGAAGATTGAACTCTCCACGGGAAAAACCCTCCGGAAAGCATCGCTGCCGGGCAACTTGTTTGGTGAAGGCATTTCGATTATCGGCGATAGAATATACCAACTAACCTGGCAGGATCATGTGGTGAAAGTATATGACGTAAACATGTTTAAAGAAGTAGCAGAATATAACTGGCCGTACCAGGGATGGGGAATGACAACGAATGGAACGGACTTATTTATCAGCACCGGAAGCAACAATATTTATCAGGTGGATCCTTCAGGTTTCAAAATAAAAAAAATCATCAGTGTTAGCGACCAGTACGGCCCGCTTTCTAACATCAACGAACTGGAACTTGTAAACAATTACATCTACGCAAACATCTGGCAAACACCCTATATCGTTAAAATAGATATGGAGTCCGGTACGGTAGTAGGCCGACTCGATCTTTCCGACATCTGGAAGAAAGCGAACATTGCTGAACCGCTGGAGAAAGATGTGGCTAACGGCATTGCATACGATGCAGTAAAGGGAAGCTTTTACATTACCGGTAAACACTGGCCAACGCTTTTCGAAATCAAATTGCAATAACAGTCGTTTGGCTTTATGTTTGAATAGGTTGCTGCAATAATATTTCTATGAAGAGCATATTGTTTGCAACCGGAATGATGTTGTTTGGCAGCGTTTGTTTTGCGCAGGATAGCGCGATACTTAAAGCCGATTCACTCATTATTTTTGAACCGCCGCGTACCGAAAGTGGTATTGCTGATTTTAATCCGAAACACGTTTATGAAACAAAGCTTTGGGTGGACGGACCAATTATCGTTGGTGCCATCGGATTAAACCTTCTCGGATACAGCCTTATCACGAACAAAAAAGACTTAACGCCTGCCGAACTCGCATCGAAAAAAATAGAAAACATTCCCTTCTTCGACCGTAGCAACGCCGGATGGTATTCGAAGGAGTGGGACCGCATCAGTTATTATCCGTTTCAGGCGTCTTTTGCACTACCGGTAGTGGTTGCGCTGCTCAATAAAAACGAACGCCACAATTTTGCCGAGGTGGCTACCTTATATCTGGAAACAATGGCTATCACCGGCGGACTCTACACCATGACTGCGGGCGTCTTTAACCGGCCCCGCCCTTTTGTTTATGGACTGGAAGCGCCTTACGACGACAGGATTAGCGCTAACAACCAACGTTCGTTTATGGCGGGCCATACGGCATCTACCACTGCGGCTATGATCTTCACTGCAAAAGTATTTTCAGATATGAATCCTAACTCCAGACTGCGCCCTTACATCTGGGGAACGGCCATTGCAACTTCTGCATTTATGGGCTATATGCGCTACAGAGCAGGCATGCATTTCCCCAGCGATAATCTGGTAGGATTTTTAACCGGATTTTCTGTTGGCTACCTCGTGCCGCATCTTCACAAAAACAAGAAGCTGGGTAAAAAGCTTTCGTTTATTCCATACGCCGGTCCCAACACAGGCATTGCAGTTTTATACAAGTTCTAACTTCCTTTCCGGAAGTCGATGGAGTAGAGGAGCGACAAGGCCAGAAAGTTTTTTGAGTCGCTGAAGTTATCTCCGAAGTTGGACTGATTCAACAACCCTAACTGGAGCTCGAAACTCTTTGATAGTTGAAAGCCAAGGCCTGCGTGGAAGCGATTTCGTAAAAAATGGGGAGGCTCGTTGGTGAAAAAAACTTCGTCGTAGGCAGTTGCATACAATAATTTATCGCCTGTAAATTTCTTTAAAGGATGATTGATCTGAAGCCGGTAACGAAAACGGTTTTCGTATTCATTGGTAAAGAAACGCTGCTCCGAACGAAGCCTGTGGTCGATCTTTAACTTATGATAGCTTTCGCTGAACGACAACTGTTGCCAAATGCGGCTTTCAGACGATTTCAAATATCGAAAATTGAAGGCATCGTTATAGGAAACATAGCGGCCAATTCCTCCGCCAATCTGCCACTTACTGTTTAATTTATAGCTCGCCTGCAACTTGTAATCGAGGTAAAAAAAATTATCGGCAACTAGATCGGATCGCATTTGATAATCTGCCGAAAGCGTCCACTTATCGCTTACTCTTGCCTTGAGGTTTGCTGTGTACCACCCACCGATTTTTGGATCGTTCTGGGCGTAGAGAATACTGTAACATGAGGTGAACAACAAGAGCACACATAATTTTCCGGCCTTTCTTTTCATCGGCATTAAGGTTTATCCGTTTCTTTTTTCGTCAGTAATTTTTCCGTCTCTCATGTGCAACACGCGATCGCACATTCCCGATAGTTCTTCGTTATGTGTAACAATCAGGAATGACTGTTTGAACTTATCTTTTAAGCCAATGAAAAGATCGTGAAGCTCGCGGGCGTTTTTACTGTCGAGGTTTCCCGTTGGCTCATCAGCAAACACAATGGCAGGTTTGTTAATTAACGCGCGTGCCACTGCAACCCTTTGTTGCTCGCCGCCGCTTAGTTGCGAGGGTTTATGATGGATTCGGTTTTCAAGATTAAGGTCTTTTAGCAGCTCGCGTGCTGTTTGCTCCACCACTGCTTTTTTGGCTCCGGAAATCCAGCCCGGAATACAAACATTTTCCAGTGCGCTGAACTCGGGGAGCAGATGATGAAATTGAAATACAAAACCGATGTTTCGGTTCCGGAAACCGGCAAGTTTTTTTCCTTTTAAGGAATGGAGCGGCTGATTGCGGAGAAAATATTCACCTTTGTCGGCTTCATCAAGCGTTCCTAAGATATGCAGCAAGGTGCTTTTGCCGGCGCCGGAGCTCCCAACAATAGCCACAATTTCTGCTTCCTGAATTTCAATGTTTACACCTTTTAACACCTGCAAATCACCATAAGTTTTCCAAATGTTATCCGCTTTCAGCATGTATGAGATTTGTGCAAACGTATTTTAAAAAACGCTGAACTAAAGTTATTTGGATATTTCATTTATACAGCTACTTTTGCCGAAATTTTCGGAATCCGTTTCTTAATTATAAAATAGGAGATCGTATGTTTTGGACATTAGAGTTAGCAAGTTATCTTGAAGATGCACCATGGCCGGCAACAAAGGATGAGTTGATTGATTATGCAATTCGTTCCGGTGCGCCGATAGATGTGGTTGAAAATCTTCAGGAGCTTGAGGATGAGGGTGAAGTTTATGAAAGCATTGAAGACATTTGGCCGGACTACCCGAGTCAGGAAGATTTTATGTTTAATGAAGACGAGTATTAATCAAAATTATTTCCCGCTTATCGCGGGATTTTTTTTGCGGCTTTGCCGGCATAATATTTCTTCTGAATCAACAAAATAATGGACAGCGCCAGCAGACAGCAGTTCGATACAATTACGGGCCATAAATTCTTTCCCAAACCATAAACAATCCAAACAGACTGCCCCAAAAAAATAAGCACCAATGTAATGGCGCTGAGATCTTTTACCTCTTTTGTTTTATATGCTTTTATTACCTGCGGCAAAAAATTTACCGCGGTAAAAAAAGCACCTGCGTATCCGGCTATTTCAATCCATTGCATACAACCCTTAAGCAAACTCCAACCCAAGTTTTCGGCATGCACATAAAAAAAGCCGGTGGTAACCGGCTCCTGATTATTCGTTAGACATTTGTTCGATCACAGCCTGCGATACACCGGTGAAACTGAACCCGCCATCGTGAAACAAGTTTTGCATTGTCACCATTCGGGTTAAATCACTAAACAGGGTTACGCAATAACTGGCGCAATCGTCGGCAGTAGCGTTTCCGAGCGGGCTCATCTTATCTGCATAAGTCATAAATGCGTCAAACCCTTTTACGCCGCTTCCGGCGGTGGTGCGGGTTGGCGACTGCGACACCGTATTCACTCTTACTTTTTTCTTTATTCCATACTGGTAGCCAAAGCTGCGGGCAACGCTTTCGAGCAGCGCCTTCGCATCCGCCATTTCGTTATAGTCGGGAAATACACGCTGAGCGGCAATATAAGTAAGGGCAACAACGCTTCCCCATTCGTTAATGGCATCCAAATCCCAGGCTGTGCGCAGCACCCGGTGCAAACTCATGGCAGATATGTCGAGCGTTTTTTGGTTGAAGCCGTAGTCTATTTCTGTGTAAGATTTTCCTTTTCTTACGTTGAGGCTCATTCCAATTGAATGTAAAATGAAATCTACTTTTCCACCAAAATGTTCCATCGACTTAGAAAACAAGTTCGTTAAGTCATCCATATTGGTAACGTCAGCAGGAATAACCGGCGCATTTGTTTTTTCTGCAAGGCCGTTTATCTCGCCCATTCGCAGCGCTATGGGGGCGTTGGTAAGCACAAGCTGTGCGCCTTGCAGATGGCATTGCTCAGCAATTTTCCACGCAATGCTTTGCTCGTTTAAAGCACCGAAAATAATTCCCTTTTTTCCTGCTAAAAGATTGTTTGACATTCAAAATATTTTAGACGGCAAAGAAACAGTTTTCTTGTTTAAAACCGAAACAATTAAGCAGGCGATGCAATGAGTTCGCGTGCATTTTCAATGGCGGCGGTGGTGGGTTTATCGCCCGCAATCATTTTTGCAACGGCATCAATTCGTTCGTCGGTGGAAAGATTTTTTATACCTGTTTTCACCTTGTTGTCTTCAACGGTTTTATACACAAACAAATGATGCTGTCCGCGGCCTGCAATCTGCGGTTGATGCGTAATACAGATGATCTGCCGGTCAATCGCAAGCTGTTTCATTATTATGCCCACTTGTTTTGCTGCTTCGCCCGATATGCCGGTATCAATTTCATCAAAAATCATAGTGGGCAGCACCAGTTTGCCGGCAACAATGTTTTTAATGCATAACATAAGCCGGCTTAACTCTCCGCCGCTCGCCACTTTTAACAGCGGCTGAAAGTGATGGTTACGGTTAGCATCAAACAAAAACTCAAGGTCGTCAATTCCCCATTGATTCAGCGTTGTTTTTTGATGCGACACCTGTAGCCGGGCATTTGGCATTCCCACTCTGGAAAGCAATGCTGACACTTCTTTTTCAAAGAGTGGAATCGCCTTCTTACGTGCAGCAAAGAAATCATTGGCTTCTTTTTCGAGGCTTTCCCGCATGGCTTCAATCTTATGTTTCAATGCGGTGATAGCGCCATCGGCTTCCGAATGGTGGTGCAAGCTTTCTTCGAGCCGGTTTTGGATGGCAATTAAACCGTTGGTATCCGTTACACTGTGCTTTTTTAATAGCCGGTAGCCTTCGGAAATACGTTCGCGTATTTCTGCCGCACGCTCTTCATCAAACAAAATGTTTTGTCCAATATTTTCTGCCTCGTCCGCCACATCTTTCAGTTCAATTTGGGTTGACAGTATGCGGTCATAAACTTCTTTCACAGCGTCGCTCAACTCTTTAAACGGCTGTAGTTGTTGTAACTGCTGTTTTAAAACACCAACAACGGGCTCATCTCCATCTTTTAAATAATAAGAAATTTTGTCGAGCGCCCGGCGGATATTTTCGGTCTCATCTAAAACCTGCAATTCCTTTTCTAACCGCTCCAGTTCGCCTTCACTGAAGTTGAGCGCAGACAATTCATCGAATAAAAATTTTGTGTAATCGTGCGCTTTGTCCTGATCTTCTTTTTTCCGAATTAAAGTTTCGAGTCGGCTTATTTCGGAAGAAAGCTTTTTGTGCGCCTGCCTGTAGGTGGCAACGGCTCCGCTTATGGCTGCGTAGCTGTCGATTACAAGACGTTGAAAATCTTCTTTCCCCAGATCGAGGTTGTCGAACTGCTGATGCAGATCCACCAATAAACTGCCGAGCTGTTTTAACTGTTGCAGCGTAACGGGCGTATCGTTAATAAAAGCACGTGATTTTCCGGTGGATGCAATTTCGCGCCTGATAATAAGTTCTTGTCCCGAATCGAGGTCGTTGGCTTGTAAAAACTCGTTGACAGAAGTATTTCCATCGCATCGAAAAATTCCTTCAATTACCGATTTCTGATCTTTATTTAGTAATGCCGAGGCATCGGCCCGTTGTCCGAGTATCAGTTGCACGGCGCCCATCAGAATGCTTTTTCCGGCGCCGGTTTCGCCTGTAATGATGGTGAGGCCGTTTTGAAATTCAACCTGAATGTTCTCAATAATCGCGTAATTGCTGATTTTTAGCTGGCTGAGCATAGCCCGCAAATTAGAATAGTTGCAGCAAATAATGTGATAAAACTATTGCCCTTTGCAGCGACTGATGCCCGCTTTTGCGCGCTGATCGATAGAGTCTTTAAAGTCGTGGTCATCCATTGCCAGACAAGCTTGGTAGTAGGCAATGGCTTCTTTCAGGTTTCCCCTTTTTTCCATAATTAAACCGGCCTGCCATGCGGCGCGGGAAGCGAAATATTCACGGCGGTTTTTTCCTTGTTGTATGGTGATGTTATAGAACTTAAGCGCTTCATCTTCCCGGTTTAAATCGTCGTACACGCGCCCCACACGATACACAAATTCGAGTTGATCGGATGCGCGCTGATAGTTTGCCTGACTTTTGCCGGACAAGAGTTTTAGCGCTTCGGTAAAATATCCGCCATCATATAACAGGCGCGCTTTTAAAAGATCGGGGTTAGGCCATTCGCCGGTTTTGGATTCGTTATATGCCCGCTTGTCGGCGTCGCTGTAGGCGTTGCCTTTTCGTAACACGTTGGTGCGACAACTTTCTGCTGCTTTCTGATTGCCTTTTAAATAGTAAGCAAAGCCAAGCTTTTGCCATGCTTCTTTCACGTAGAACTTTCCTTTAAAATCTTTTACAAAACGGCTAAAGTGCTCAATGGCTTTGTCGAGATTCAGGCTATGCAAATACGCATATCCAAGTTCAAGATCCCAAACCGGCGTTTGCAAATAGCCTGGGCTATTATTCCTGTCTAAAATGATGGTGCGGGCCGCTTCCGTTTTTTTGTTGTTGATGCTAAGGTTAGCAGCTAAATAGGTAAAGAGATGATTGTTTACCACATCGAGCTTTTTGGATTGAATAAAGCGAAATACTTCATCGGGATTGTTCTCGAAATAGAAGCACAAATAACAATAGTAGAAAGCTATTTCGTTAAAGAAAATTTTGGCGTACGGGTCGGACGAACCGAGTACTGTGCGCATTTGTTTCATTCCGTCTTTTATAGAACCCGACAGCCCGAAGATGCCGGCCAGCCATTTATAGTTGGGTGGTATAGTGCCTACCGCAGCCTGCATGGGGCCATAAACAATTTTGTTAGGCAAGAAATCCGGAAACTTTTTTTCGTTGCCTTTAATTAACGAGAATGCCTTTTTAAAATTCCATGCAGCACTAAACTTCTCTCCAAACTTTATTTCTACAATGGCTTTATGCAACAACACAACAGCCTGCGAATACTGATGAAAAGGAGAGGAGGACGGACCCTTTTCCAGTTTGTTTAAAATTGAAGTGAAGTCGGATTTCAGCGATTGGTAGGTTTCCGGATCTTCATTAAAAAACAGCTCGAAGAAATGTGCGTAGCTTTCCAGGAAATCGGGAATCAGATTATCCGGATTCTCCGCGCGTGCTTGTTGCAGCAAGTGCTTTCCGGAGGCGAGGCGTAAAGATGTGATTTCGTTATATGCTTTCTGACAGGTGGGATCGAAGTCGTACACGAGTTGTGCGGAGGCAGATACCATTAACAGCAAACAGAAGCAGCAAATGAAAGCAAGTTTCGTCCTCATGGCAATAAAAATAAAAAAGGAAGGCATTCACCTTCCTTTCCCATAAAACATTATGAAAGTATTTATTTTACTTCAACTGCATTGTTAAGGTCGTCGTCAACTAAAATACGGCCGCAGTTCTCGCAAATCATAATCTTTTTACGCTGTTTAATTTCGCTTTGCTTCTGAGGGGGAATGGCATTAAAGCAACCACCACAAGCGTCTCTCAACACCGGTACCACAGCAAGTCCGTTGCGGTAACTGGCGCGTATTCTTTCGTAAGAAAACAACAAACGCTCGTCCATATTTTCTTTCGCCTTCTCGGAGGATGCTTTGTACTTCAGTTCTTCTTTTTCCGTATCGGCAATAATCTTCTCGAGTTCCGATTTCTTGTGCGTGAGCACGCCTTCTTTCGAAGCAATTTGCTTTTTAGCGGCCTCTAGGTTTCTCACTTTTTCCGCTAACTCTTCATTCGCGTCGCGAATGTGTTTTTCAGCAAGTTTTGCCTCGAGCTGCTGTGTTTCAATTTCTTTATTAATGGCTTCAAACTCGCGGTTATTTTTTACATCCTCGCTTTGCTTCTCGTACTTTTTAATCAGTGCTTCCGATGAGCTGATCAGTTCTTTCTTATCCTCTATGTACTGTGTAATACCGTTAATTTCTTCTTCAATACGCGTTCTGCGGTTATGTAACCCGTGAATTTCGTCTTCCAAATCGTGCACTTCCATTGGAAGCTCCCCTCTTAGAATATTAATTTCGTCTAATTTGCTATCTATCTTCTGAAGTTTAACCAGAGCGGATAGCTTCTCTTCAACTGAATAATCCTTTACGGTAGCCATGTAAATTTTTGTTTTTAAAGTCTAAAACGAAGTGCCAGCGCCCATAAAATAGGAAACGGGATTGGTGTTTACTGTCGTTTTAAGGACGGCAAAGTTAGGAAATTTTGATTCTAAAATTTCAAATATTAAATCAATAGTGTATTGTTCGCTTTCAAAATGGCCAATATCGGCAAGCACTAATTTTTGTTCCGCATCAAAAAATTCATGATACTTAACATCAGAGGTTACAAACACATCGGCTTTTTGTTGGATGGCATTTCTTGTGAATGAACTGCCCGAGCCGCCGCAAACCGCAATAGTTTTAACATTCTTCCCCAACAGCTCCGTATGTTTTACCACCGGTACTCTAAATCTTTCCTGCAATAACAAAAGCATTTCCTTTTCTGAAATCTCCCTGTCCAGTTCGCCCACAATGCCGATTCCAACCTGAAGATTTTCATTCTCCAGTTGAACAATGTCGTAGGCCACCTCTTCATAGGGGTGAGCTTTTATCAGCGCAGCCACCAGCGACTTGCGGATATGAGAGGGGAAAATCACTTCCAACTTATATTCTTCTTCAATACTCAACTCACCGGCTGTACCGATGTACGGATCACTGCCCTCCAGTCCGCGGAAAGTGCCTTTGCCTTCGGAAAAATAGCTGCATTTATCGTAGTTCCCGATGTGGCCGGCGCCTGCCCCGAACAACGCATTACTTACCTGCACCAGATGCGTTAAGGGAACGTAGGTGAACAACTTTTGAAGGCCGCCCGGCTCCGGCGCCAATACCCGCTGATTGTTTAACCCAATGATGTCAGCAATTTTTTTATTCACACCATTATAAACCTTGTCGAGGTTGGTATGCACGGCGTAAACTGCTATCCGATTGCGGATTGCATGCAACACAGTATCCTCAACATAATTCCCTCCTGTGAGCTTTTTCAGTCCTTTAAAAATGATGGGATGATGAGAAACAATCAGATTGCAGTTCTTGTCGATGGCGTCCTGAACCACCGCCGGTGTAACGTCGAGAGAAATCAAAACTCCGGTGCAGGCATCTTTTTTGTTTCCGGTAATCAGCTGTGCATTATCGTACGACTCTTGATAATCCGGCGGGGCAAAACTGCTTAAAACAGCAAGTATTTCTTCAATCAGCATGGTGCATAATTATGGAAAAAATTTTTATAAAATAGCATATCCATCATTGAATAATTATATTGCCACAGAAAAATTTGCGCTAATGAGAAATGCTCGTTTTTTAGTGTGTGCCCTGTTGGTGCTGGGCGCACTTACCGGATTTGCACAGAAGAACAAAGAACAGAAAAAACCGAAAATTGTTGTTGGAATTGTTGTTGACCAAATGCGGTGGGATTATCTGCATACGTATTACGACCGGTTTGTTTCGGGCGGCTTCAAGCGTTTGTTTGATGGCGGATATAGCTGTGAAAACACGTTTATACCTTATGTGCCTACTTACACTTCGGCCGGGCATGCCAGTGTTTACACCGGCTCTGTTCCTGCGCTTCACGGCATTGTAGCCAATTACTGGTACAACCGGCATGAGAAAAGAGACGTTTATTGTACAGAAGACAACAGTGTTAAGGGGGTTGGAAGCAGTTCGAAGTATGGACGAATGAGCCCTAAGAATTTATGGGCAACTACGGTAACAGACGAGCTGCGCATAGCGTCGGGCTTTCAGTCGAAGGTGATTGGGATTGCCATAAAGGACCGTGGGGCTATTTTGCCTGCGGGCCACTCAGCCAACGCTGCTTATTGGTTTGATAACGAAAGTGGTGGTTTTATTTCGAGCAGTTACTATATGAATGATTTTCCCAGATGGATGTCGGACTTCAACAATCAGAAACTTGCCGATAAGTACATGATGAACGATTGGAATCTTCTTTATCCCCCAGGCAAGTATCGCCACTTAAACGAAGACAGCGCCTATTTTGAAAACGATTTGCCCGGTGGCCGTAACCACTTTCCGCATCGCTTTACTCAAGACAAGAAACACCGCTATGAAGCCTTTAAAACGTCGCCTTTTGGTAACACGCTCACCTTTGAAGCGGCAAAAGCAGCTATTGAAGGGGAGAAACTCGGCTCCGGCACAGCAACAGATTTTCTGGCGCTCAGCTTTTCCTCTACCGACTATGTAGGCCATACTTTCGGAACGCAAAGCCTCGAGTTACAGGACACCTACTTACGACTGGATAAGGAGATGGAAGGGTTTCTTACTTATTTGGACGAGAAGTTTGGGAAAGACAACTATCTGATATTTCTGACGTCCGATCACGGCGTAACACATACCGCCGGTTTCCTAAATAAATACAAGCTGCCCGGCGGCGCCCTGAGAGAACACTTTCAACTGAAGAAATACGTGTCCGACATCGTAAAAAACAACTTGAAGATGGAAGATGCCGTGATTAAAATCACCAACGACCAAATATTCTTAAACCGGAGTTTACCGGCAGCCGAATTAGCTGTTCTGAAGAAGTTAATCATCGACTCGTTAAGCGCTCAGCCTTATTTTTCTAACGTGGTTGATTTGGAAAGATTAAGCGAATCGAGCTTGCCAACGATTGTAAAGGAAAGAATACTGAATGGATTTAATCAATACCTCAGCGGCGATATTCAGTACGTTTTCAGACCCGGATGGTACGACTACGGGATGCGTGGCACAAAGCATGGCGCGTGGAATGTGTATGATGCCCGGATTCCGTTATTGTTTTATGGCGCAAACATAAAAGCGGGTAAACTTTACCGCGAAGTGTATATGACCGATATTGCTCCAACCGTTGCCGCACTCTTACGCGTTCAGGCGCCTGATGCCAGCATAGGAAGAGTGATTGAAGAAGTGGTGGATTAATTTAAACGATTTGTAAAAAATTGCAGAAGATAAAAAACGATTTTGCAGAATAAGAAAAGCGCTTATTTTTGCACCCCTTTGGCGAGGTAGCTCAGATGGTTAGAGCGCAGGATTCATAACCCTGAGGTCACGGGTTCAACTCCCGTCTTCGCTACA
>JBDHYF010000007.1:0-164783 GCA_039811185.1 Chitinophagaceae bacterium
ATTACTATGTGATAGACCCTAAAAACGGATTGCCGGTTATGACCGGATGGATATATATGAGTAAATAATTTTGAAAAGAATTTGATGATTTGTTTGGATGCGCTCTAACTCCCTTGGTGCCGGGCTTCATACAGCGTAGAACGGTGATGGGCTGCGGGGTTGGAGCGGCATCCTTTTTTGCGGAGCAAAAAAGATACAGCGGAAAACCCGACGATGTCGCCGATGGAACGGGCAGGGTTGAAAGCCCCAATTTATATTTTATGTTGTAAGTGATCCCGGCCTGTTATTGTGTTAAGCATCCTGCTTCTGTTTGTCACGAGTGAATTTCAGGTTGAAGGATTTGTTATTGGTTGCCAGCTCTTCTGTTTAAAGAGATTGGCCGCGCATTAAAGGATAAGTTCCGTGGCAAATCTTTTGTGCATGAACAACGATGGAGCAACAACTGACATCGTCCATAGCATTATTTGCCCTGCGTTTATTAATCGCTGCTGCATTGATACACGAATCTTGGTTAAAGATTACTCAGGCAAAGCGGCAGTCCACCTTTTACCACATACATCCTACAATGCTGAAGCTGCTTGGCATTTGCGAAATCTTAGCGGCCGTTTCACTATTTACCGGTATTGCCATTGATGCAGCTTTGTGGGCGCTCGTGTTGTTGTTTGTTTCGTCCATTATGGTTCAATGGCTGAAACAACGAAAGTATTGGGCAAAAGAAGGCGGATGGGAATACGATGTAATGATGCTTGTGTGCTGTTTTTTGCTTATTGTATTCGGGCCGGGCAGCTTTGTAGTTCCGTTGTAAAGTGTTTATAATACCGATCGGTTACTGTTGTTTTTTGTTGTTGTAGAGAAGATATCTCGCGGTTTCGAACCAGGCTTCTGTGTAGCGGTTCAGCAGTTGTTTTTCTTCATCGCTGATGTTTATATTGCGATTGGATTTTATGTTTCCGGTTTGGTTGTGGGCGGCATCTGCAATATTTCTCAAAAAGAAAATGCTGTCTTTAATGATGCCCATTCTTCTTCCTTCCGGATCGAAATAGAAAGCCATGTTTTGCACGGGATGCGGCTTCATTAAATCGCGGCCGAGCGATGCGTTGGTGTAGGAGACGCCCGCAAATCCGGCAATGGTGGGCATTACATCGATTTGAGAAGCAATATTGCCGAGCCGCTGTTTCTTTTGAAGCGGCTTCCCAACAAACAGCAACGGAACATGGGTAGAGGTTAGTCCCATTTCAGAATAATTGGAAGGCAGCACACCTCTTGCGTTTCCGGGAATGCCGTGGTCGCCAATAAAAACAAAAATGGTGTTATCGAAGAAAGGATATTTTTTAGCGGCTTCCATAAACACTTTAAACGAGAAGTCGGTATAACGAAAAGCGTTCAGTTCTTCGTTGCTTTCAAATCCATATTTCTCAAGGGTGTCTTTCGGTAATTTTATTTTGTTGAAGGCCTTTTCATCTTCTTTCGGGATAGTATAGGGGCGATGGTTATCTGCCGTTTGAATAATGGCAAAGAAGGGTTTCTGTTCTTTCGACAGCGCTTTAGCTGCTTCGAGAAATAGGTTTTTGTCGCTTATTCCCCACACATCCACTTTTTGTGCTTCGTAATCACCTTCTTCAAACAAATGCAAATTATGAATGTTGTTGGTAAGCACGCCGCGGATATTGGCCCAGCTTGCACTGCCTCCTAAAAAATAATATTTTTCGTAGCCATTAAAATCGTTGATGATGATATGCTGGTCTACCATTCCCGGGTTACGGCTGGCGTTTCTGCTGAGTTCCACATCGGGGATGCCGGTAAGCGTAGCCCAAACGCCGCGCGCCGTGCCATAAGAAGGAGTGAAGCAGTGATCGAAGAAGATGCCTTCTTGCGTAAGACTGTCGAAGAAAGGAGTTGTATTGAGTTGGTTGCCGAATGCTGAGCTCTTGTAGCCGCTGAACGATTCGCAAATCACCAGCACAATATTGGGTTTCGATGTACTGTCGCTGCCGTTCACCGTTCTCAGATAGTTTGGTGGTTGCGCCTGTGGGTTATCGGGCTGTATATAGGCGGCAATGAGGGGATAGGCGTCCGTAAGTTTTGCTTTATCGTAACTGCTGTACCGGAATTTAAGCGAACTGAAAAACGACTGAAACGGATTGAATGCAAGGTTGCTGGCGTAATCATTTCCTAAGCGGTAGGCATCGCTCCACCGCAATGGAAACTGGCCCACACGGCCGAAGATGCCAATGCCGGCAACCATAAAAAAAACAAAGCCCCAGATAAGAAAATCCATGCGTCTTGTTGTGCGCTGGCGCGAGAGAACAAAGTTGTAACAGAAAGTAATCAGTGTAATCAGCAAGGCAGTGCCTAATATCAGTGCAACAATCAGCCAGAAAACCGGATAGGTTTGCCATACCATTTTTGCGGAAATGCCGGCGTCTTCAACATAATTCAGCAAGGTGGCATTCATCCGTTGTTTTAAGTAGGCATAATTGGCAAAATCGACGGTATAAAAAAGTGCAATCAGCACACAGAAAATGGTGAAGAGGGTGAACGCAATTCTTTTACCCGCTTTTTTTTCAACCGGGTTTAGTGGAGGTATACTTCCGAAGATAAAAACCACGAGCGTTACAATGGAAACTATTCGCAGGTCGTAACGCAGGCCGAGCACAAAAGCATCAAGAATTTTTGGCGTTTCAACAGCAGGAGGATAAACAAAATAAAATACGAGTCTAAGCAAAAACATTACAATCAGCAGCGAAAAACCGCTCAATGTAATCCATTGAATATAACGTGGAATTTTAATTTTCATCTCGATGGTTGAAGCGTAAAAATAATGCACCACCTAATAACTGTTTGGCTTTATTTTGCTTTATGATATTATTATCATTTTTAGATGGCGCAGGGGCGGTTGACCGGTCGGTTTTCTTTAAGATAAATGTTGACTGGATGAACCCTGTTTTTGATGCGCTGATGCCGCTTCTCCGCGAAAGTTCAATATGGATTCCACTCTATTTATTTCTCTTCGTTTTTAGTTTAATGAATTTTGGAAAACGCGCAACGCTCTGGATTTTGTTTTTTGTGATCACCGTTTCGCTCACTGATCAAATCAGCAGTGGATTTTTGAAAGATTATTTCGAACGGCTGCGCCCGTGCCGCGATGCAGATATTGCGCACAAGATGTTTCTGAGGGTGGTGTATTGTCCAAAAAGTGGCAGCTTCACCTCTTCGCATGCGGCCAACCACTTCGCAATGGCGGCATACATTTTCTTCACATGCAAAAACTACTTTGCAAACTACCGGTGGCTTTTTTTTGGATGGGCATTTATAATCGGTTACGCTCAAGTGTATGTTGGCGTGCACTATCCGTTCGACGTTATTGGCGGCGCATTGCTGGGCTGCATCACAGGCGGAGCTGTAGGGTATTTACTCAATAAAAAATGGCCGTTGCCCCCTGTTAAGTTTTCATCAAACCAAATCATCACTCAAACTTAAAAATTAGATTTGTAGCATGGTACAGTACATGTCTTCTCTTTTTAGCAATCAGCAATACAATCCTAAAAACTTTTTTTTAATAGCGGGTCCCTGTGTGGTGGAAAGTGAGGAGATGGTACGCGATGTTTCAGAAACGATTTATCGGATTTGTCAACGTCTTGAAATACCGTTGATTTTTAAGGCGAGCTATCGTAAGGCTAATCGCACGAGTGCCACTTCCTTTACCGGCATTGGCGACGATAAAGCCCTGGATATTTTGAAGGGCATTAAAACAGACACCGGCCTTCCCATCACCACCGATATTCATACAGCGCCCGAGGCGGCCTTTGCTGCACAGGTGGCCGATATTTTACAAATTCCCGCCTTCCTTTGCCGTCAGTCGGATATACTCACTGCTGCTGCACAAACCGGAAAAGTGGTGAACATAAAGAAGGGACAATTTGTAAGCGGTGAAGCAATGAAATTTGCAGTGGAAAAGGTGAAACACGAAAACAATGAGCGCATTCTGCTCACCGAAAGAGGAACCACTTTCGGATATCAAGACCTTGTGGTCGACTATCGGAATATTCCCATTATGAAGGCGCATGGCGTTCCTGTTGTGATGGACTGTACACATAGCCTTCAGCAGCCCAATCAAACATCAGGTGTTACAGGCGGAAACCCACAACTGATTTCTACAATTGCCAAAGCTGCCATTGCATGTGGTGCTGACGGATTGTTTATTGAAACGCATCCTGACCCCGCAAAGGCAAAGAGCGACGGAGCCAATATGCTGCGGCTCAGCTTACTCGAAGCCCTGCTGGAGCAGTTGGTAAAAATCCGCGCCTCTGTTATATGAATAGTTTCAGCATCTTTTTCCCTGAAGGCGTTCGGCACATCACTGACTTAAACGGTATCGATCATATCCTGTTTCTGGCAGCCCTGTGCCTCCGCTATATCTTTGGTAGCTGGAAGCGCTTGTTGCTTATCATCACTGCGTTCACCATCGGGCATTCTGTAACGCTTGCCCTCAGCACGCTAAATGTTTTCAGCTTTCCGGTGGCCATTACTGAATTCCTTATTGCCATAACTATTTTCATTACCGCCGCCGCCAATTTGTTTGTGAAAGAACAACGGTCTGCAAAAGAAAACGACCGCGCATTGTATGGCCTTACGCTTGTGTTTGGCCTTATTCATGGTATGGGCTTCAGTACGCTGCTAAAATCGATGCTCGGGAAAAATGCCAATGTGGTAGCAGAGCTTTTGTTTTTTAATCTTGGTATTGAGGTAGGACAAATCATTATTGTGGCTGCGCTCGTGCTGGCGGTGTTCGCACTTACCAGGGTTTTTAAAATTAAACAGTACGGATTAATTTTGGTTGCCAGCGGAGCACTCCTTGCGCTTTCTCTTGAACTGGTTGTTGACAGGTTTCCTTTTTAAAATTGAAAGATGAAGAAGATCGTTATAGCAGTTTCTTTCCTTTTGGCAGGCGTATTGGTAAAGGCACAACTCGTTCCCAATCCCGCTTCCAACCATGGCAATCGTTTCGAACGAATAGATGCTTTGCTGCCTACGCCGAATGCCTATCGTACCGCAAGTGGGGCGCCCGGCCCAAAGTATTGGCAACAGCAGTGCGACTACGACATTAAAGCATCGCTGGATGAAGAAAAGATGGTGCTAACAGGCGAGGAAACTGTAACCTATTATAACAATTCGCCCGATCATCTTAATTACTTATGGCTGCAATTGGATGAGAACGAACACAGCAATATTCGCAACGCAAACTATCAGTCATCTACCACTATCGAAAATGTAAATCCTGCATTTATCGACAAAATGCTGGAGCTGAAAAATGATAACGGCTACGGCGTAAACATTACTTCGCTCACAGATGCAAACGGCCATAACCTGCCATACACAATCAACCGCACGATGATGCGGATTGAACTGCCGCAAACGCTTGGCCCGGGCCAAAAGTTTGTGTTTACATGCAAATGGAACTATCGCCTTGCCGACCGTTTGGCAATGGGCGGCAGAGGTGGATATGAACTTTTTCCGGACAACGGAAATGCGCTGTTTACGATGACACAATGGTACCCGCGGCTGTGTGTTTACAGCGATGTAAAAGGCTGGCAAAACAATCAGTTTACCGGCAGAGGCGAGTTTGCGCTGACGTTCGGCAATTTTAGGGTAGAGATTGATGTGCCCGCCGATCATGTTGTGGGGGCAACCGGCGAGTGCATAAACTATGAAAAGGTATTGAGCGCGCAGCAACTTCAGCGGTTGAAACAAGCACAGAACGTCGGGGAGCCGATCGAGATTGTTCGGTTGGATGAAGCGGTGGAGAGCGAAAAAAAGAAATTGAAAAGTCGAAAAAGATGGATGTTTAAAGCCGACAACGTGAGAGATTTTGCGTGGACGTCGAGCCGGAAGTATGTGTGGGATGCGATGGCGGTGAACGTGGGCGGAAACAAGGTGATGTGCATGAGCTTTTACGGAAAAGAGGCCTATCCTTTATACCGCAAATACTCAACAAAAGTGGTGGCGCATACCATTCAAACCTATTCTTCCTTCACACTCCCTTATCCTTATCCGGTTGCGCAAAGTGTGGAGGCGGCAAATGGAATGGAATATCCGATGATTTGTTTTAATTATGGAAGAACGGACGTTGATGGTACGTATACGGAGGCCACGAAAAATGGAATGATTGGCGTGATCATTCATGAGGTGGGACATAATTTTTTCCCGATGATTGTAAACAGCGACGAACGCCAGTGGAGCTGGATGGATGAAGGATTGAACACCTATCTTCAGTTTCTTACGGAGCAGTTGTTCGACAATAAGTTTCCTTCCAGAAGGGGACCGGCATGGGCTATCACCGATTATATGAGGCTGCCTAAGGACCAGTTGGAGCCGATTATGACCAACAGTGAAAACATCATTCAGTTTGGGCCAAATGCATACGCCAAGCCGGCAACAGGGCTGAACATTTTACGCGAAACCATTGTGGGGCGCGAATTGTTCGACTATGCATTTAAAACTTATGCAAAGCGCTGGGCATTTAAACATCCTGAACCGTCCGATTTTTTCCGCACCATTCAGGACGCAAGTGCGGAAGATTTAAACTGGTTTTGGAAAGGATGGTTTTTTACAACTGATGCAGTTGACATCGCCATCGACTCGGTAAAGCACTACGTGTACGATGCCACTGTTCCGTATAGACCGGATCCGGAAAAAGTTGAGATACAAATCGAAAGATCGCTTTCAGACACTTACGACGACGTTACCAAGCAAAGAAACAGAAGCGATTCGTCCATTCAATTCCTTACAGATAAAGACACTACCTTGCGCGATTTTTACTGGCGCTACGCCCGTAACATGATTGCATACGACAGCAGCAAACTATGGATTGAGAACGCAAACGCCTCTCCGGGCATACTAAGCGAAGATCAGGGAAAGAAATACAGCGACCTGCATTTTTATGAGGTTCATTTTTCGAATGTGGGCGGCATGGTAATGCCTCTGATTGTTCAGTTTGTGTATGATGATGGCACCACTGAAACGGAGAAAATTCCTGCCCAGATATGGCGAAAAAACGAACGCCATGTTAGTAAATTGTTTATCACAAAAAAGCGCGTCGCCTCCATTGTGCTCGATCCTTTACAGGAGACAGCCGACATCAACACACACAACAACCGGTGGCCGCAAATGGAGCAGCAAAGCCGGTTTCAGCTGTTTAAGTCGAGGCAACAGGCGAGGGGGCAGTCGGAAGGGCTGAATCCGATGCAGTACTACCAAAGCAAGCCCGAACTAAAGAAATAGCGCTGCGTCAGCCCTGATTATTTTCTTCTTCTTTCATTAGGTTTTCGAAAGTTGCTTCGTAGTGTTCAGTAGCATTCTGTAGCTGCTGTTGAATTTTTTTGTATTCGTTCTCCAGCGAAAGGAACTTCTGCTTATCGGAATAATTTTCGGGAACGGAGAGTGCTAATTCTATCTCTTGTTTTTGTCGTTTTAGGTCATTTAACTCTTTCTCGGCTTTTTCAAATTGCTTCTGAAGCTTCTGCAGCTCTTTGTTTACGAAAGTTTTTTTTGGTGCAGCAACGGGTGCAGCAATTTCTTTTTTCTCTTCAGCAGTCGGCTTTTTTGCTTCAGCCGCTTTCTTCAGGTTCCACTCATGCCATTCATCATAGGTGCCTCTGAATTCCTTAATTTCATTATTGATGATTTCCCAGAAAACCGTGGCCGTTTTAGAAATGAAGTAGCGGTCGTGGCTCACCAGAATAACGGTTCCTCCATAGCCGTTCAATGCCTCAATCAGCAGTTCCACACTATGCATATCGAGGTGGTTGGTAGGCTCATCGAGGAGCAGAAAGTTCGATCGTCCGAGGATCACTTTTGCCAATGCCACGCGGGCTTTCTCGCCTCCGCTCAGCACCTTTATTTTTTTGTCAACATCATCGCCTCCAAACAAAAAGCCGCCGAGCAATGAACGGAGTTCAAGTTCGTTCTTTCCGCTTCCACACTGCTGCAATTCTTCGAGCAACGTGTTTTCGAGATTTAATGCCTCCAATTGATGCTGCGCATAAAACGATTCTTCCACATTATGTCCCCAGATGCGCTCACCCGAAATCGGCTCCGTTCCGGCAATGATGCGCAGGAGGGTGGATTTTCCTTTTCCGTTCGCGCCGATAAGCGCTATTTTATCACCGCGATAAATCTCCGCTTCAGCGTGTTCGAGAATGATAAGGTCGCCAAATTTTTTCGACACATCTTTCAGCGTAACGAGTACTTTTCCCGGTTGTTTGTCTAACTGAAAATTAAAACGAAGATTAGGCCGCTGTAACTCGGTATGCTCAATCCGATCGAGCTTCTCGAGCCGCTTCATGGCACTTTGCGCCTGAGCGGCTTTGGATGCCTTAGCTTTAAATCTTTCAATAAATCTTTCCTGCTGCCGGATGTAATCTTGTTGGTTTTCGTAGGCACGCTGCTGTAAGTCGATGCGTATTTGTTTCTCCTTTTCGTAGAAGTCGAAGTTGCCGGAATAGATATGTATTTCCTGCTGATACACTTCCACAATTTTTGTTACCATACGGTTCAGAAAAAACTTGTCGTGGCTCACGATCACCACAGAGCCTTTGTAGTGAACGAGGTATTTTTCGAGCCATTCGATGGACGGAAGATCGAGGTGGTTGGTAGGCTCATCCAACAATAGTAAATCGGGCTGTTGCAGTATCATTTTTGCGAGGAGCACACGCATCCGCCATCCGCCGCTAAACGTTTTGTACGGCTGTTGTAATTGTTCGGTGGTGAAACCCAGTCCGAGCAAAACCTCTTCTGTGCGGTGATGAATGGTGTAGCCGCCAAGCGTTTCCAGATCGTGCAGTTTGTGGGCATATTCTTCCAAAAGTTGATCGCTGCTGTTTTTTTCAAGCTCCGCAACCATCATCTCCAGTTCGCTTTCAATCTTTTTTATTTCTTCAAAAGCACCAAGAGCAACTTCAACAATCGAATCGTTCGTGTCGAAGCTTAAAAGATCTTGATGCAGATAGCCGATGGTAACTCCCCGGGCTTTCTCAACTGTTCCGGCAGATGGCTGGTATTGGCCTACGATCAGTTTCAGCAAGGTAGATTTTCCTGTTCCATTGTAGCCAATCAAGCCAATTCTCTCTCCCGGATGAATGTGCCAGGTAGCATCTTCCACAATTACGCGAGCCCCAAACTCGAACGTAACATTATTTAATCCCACTAACATGGCGGCAAATTTAGGGTTCGACAGCGGTAAGGGAATGGAAAAAAAGCGTGTTGCGAAAATGGAAACATTCGGTTAACGTTTGGACCGGCGGAAAACAGAATGCCTGCTCGCCGAAAGCATGATGTGCACATCAATACGCTAATCCTTTCCTATGAAGGCGCTACTATTGTTCTTTCTGATCCGGACGGGCGGTGTTCAACAGGTTGCTGACCTCTTTCGCGTGTACATGTAAGCGTATGCGCTTCTAACAGACGATCCTCGTCTGCAACACATTTTAGGCAGTCAAGCATTGCAGTGTAGAAGTGTTAGTGCGCTTCCAGCCAGTTGCGTCCTTCACCAACCTCGGCTACCACCGGCACATTGTTGGGCAGCGGCATGGCGTTTTGCATAGCGGTAATAATTAAATCTTTTAGCTCTTCGCTTTCCGATTTATGGGCATCAAATACCAACTCATCATGCACCTGCAACACCATCTTGGAGCGGAGGTTACATTTTCGCAATTCGCGATGAATGGCAATCATCGCCAGCTTAATCATATCAGCCGCAGTTCCCTGAATCGGTGAGTTAATGGCGTTGCGTTCGGCAAAACCACGCACGGTAAAGTTGGCAGAATGAATATCCTTCAACCACCGCTTTCTTCCCATCAGCGTTTCAACATATCCTTTTTCTTTCGCCTGATTAATTTGCGCATCCATGTATTTTGGAATACCGGTAAACTGCTTTTTATAATTATCAATAATTTCTTTTGCCTCCGTGCGGCTGATGTTTAAATTTTCTGCCAGGCCAAAGGCTCCCTGGCCGTATATAATTCCAAAGTTTACACTCTTTGCTTTGTAGCGCATTTCCTTTGTAACCGCGTCTACATCTACATTGTAAACCTTTGCTGCTGTTGCCGTATGAATGTCGATGTTGTTGCGGAAGGCGTCGCACATATTGGCGTCGCCGCTGATGGCTGCCACAATCCGCAGTTCAATTTGCGAGTAGTCGGCGCTAACGAGCACATGGTTTTCGTCGCGTGCAATAAATGCCTTTCTTATTTCTTTTCCTCTTGCCGTACGGATCGGAATATTTTGGAGGTTGGGATTGGTACTGCTCAATCGTCCGGTTACGGCAACGGCCTGGGAAAAGCAGGTGTGAATGCGGCCGGTTTTTTCGTTTATCATTTGAGGAAGCGCATCTACATAGGTCGATTTCAGCTTCGAAAGCTCGCGGAAGTTTAAAATGTCGGTCACTACATCGTTTTGATTGGCGAGCTTCAACAAAACATCTTCTCCTGTTGCATACTGTCCGCTCTTGGTTTTTTTTGCTTTGGGATCGAGCTTAAGGTGATCGAAAAGCACTTCGCCAAGCTGTTTCGGCGACGCGAGGTTAAATGTTTTGCCGCAGCAGTCGAACACCTTTTGCTCCGTATTGCGAATTTCGGTGTCCAGCTCAGCCGAATATTGCTGAAGAAAAGAAGTGTCGATGCGCATGCCTTCAAACTCCATATCGGTTAAAACAGGAACGAGCGGATTTTCTATTTCATAAAATACCCGTTCCACTTCGTTCGACGTCAGCAAAGGCAAAAAACGCTCTTTCAGTTGCAGGGTTACATCCGCGTCTTCTGCTGCATATTCTTTTATTTTTTCCAGTTCAACATCCTTCATGCTTCCCTGGTTTTTGCCTTTCTTCCCAATCAGTTCTTCAATGCTGATCGGCTCGTATTGCAAATACTGCGCACTCAGCAAATCCATGCCCCGCCTGCCTTCGGGCTCAATCACATAATGCGCCAGCATGGTATCGAACAACTTTCCGGCAACCTCAATTCCCTGCCATTTTAGTATCAGCAAATCATACTTAATGTTTTGTCCGATCCATACAATTTCGGGATTAGAAAAAAGCGGTTTCAATGCAGTCAGAATCGTGCTTGTACTTAGTTGATGGTTGCATGGAATATACCAGGCTTCGCCTTTTTGGAAGCAGAAGCTCAATCCAACGAGTTCGGCTGCATTGGCGTCAGTACCGGTAGTTTCCGTATCGAATGAAATATGCTTTTTAGTGGAAAGAAGTTCCGCCAGCTTCTGCAAATCATTTTCTGTAATAACGGCGTGATAGGAGTGCGGGTATGAGTGAATATTGTTTGGAGCAATAAAGTCGCTGCGCTCATCAGACGCAGGTTGAAGCGTATCGGCATTTACTTCCGCCTGAACATGAATGGTGGTGGCTGACTGCCCGAACAAACTTAGCTGATCTCCGGAAGGCGCTGTTGGAAACGCTTTAAACGACTCACCTAATATTCTTTTGCCGAGTGTTTTAAATTCCAGTTCCGTAAACACTTCATCCAACGCTTCGCGATTCCAGTCTTTCAATTTAAAATCTTCTTCATGAAAGCTTACAGGAACCGTTGTAATGATGGTTGCGAGTTTTTTGCTTAATACCGCGTCTTCTTTTCCCGCCCTTATTTTTTCGCCCAGTGCTCCTTTAATGCTGTCGGCGCTCAACAAAATGTTTTCGAGCGTTCCATATTCTTTCAACAACCTGGCAGCCGTTTTTTCGCCCACTCCTTTAATGCCCGGAATGTTATCCACCGCATCGCCCATCAGGCCGAGCATATCAATTACCTGGCTCACACTGTCAATGCCCCACTTCTCACATATTTTTTTGTCATCCAGAATTTCCGCATCGCCTCCCTGATAACCGGGTTTATAAATGTAAACACAATCATGAATGAGCAACTGACCATAGTCTTTATCCGGCGTTACCATATACACCTTGTAGTCGTTGTCTGCGGCCTGCCAGGCAAGCGTTCCAATTACATCATCGGCTTCGTAGCCGTCAATTTCAACAACGGGAATGTTGAAGGCCCGGATAATTCTTTTTATGTCCGGAATTGCGTCCAGTAAATCTTCTGGTGTTTCTTGCCGGTTGGCTTTGTAGTCGGTAAATTCTGTATGCCGCTCCGTAGGCGCAAATGTATCAAAGCAGACAGCGAGATGCGTGGGTTTTTCACGATTGATCAAATCGAAAAGGGTGGTTGTAAATCCAAACTGAGCGTTGGTGTTACGACCTTTAGAGGTGATGCGCGGATTTCGGATAAGCGCATAGTATGCCCGATAAATTAAGGCAAGGGCATCGAGCAGAAACAGCTTTTTTTCATTCATACCCGGCTAAGGTAAAACACGCAATGCAGGAAAAGATACTAATTTTTTTCTTGGTGAACGGTGGCTAAAAAGCGGCTGTACATGCTGCGCCATAGCTGCCATTTTTTTTCGTTCAGAAGGAAGTGATTATGGAAAACGGTGATCAGCTTTCCATTTACCTTTTTTGTAATGTGGTAGTACCGCAACAGTTCGGATTCCGCTTCTTCGGCCGTGAAGCCCTGCTCAAAATTTGAGTTGGCATCCATATAACAGAAGGGGTGAAGGGTGAGGTCTGTGATTTGATTTTTGGGGAGATGAAACCATTTAAATGGACGACAGTAAGAAGCCCTGAAGCCGTTAATGCTTCCGTAGCCCATGGAGTAGTCGTGTTTAAACCCGCTGCTGATGAGGGTTTCGAAGGTTTCGGGTAAATTAAAAAGGATGTAATGCTGCCTAGTATCGATGAGTCTTTCCTGTATAATTTCTTCCAGAACTTCTTTTTCATGACGCAGCAGGCTACTGTTGTTAAAGCTCTGTGTGGAGGGATGCAATCCGATTGTGCCGCTCGCATTGAGTTGCTTCACTATGTTTTGAAAGAGCGGATGTTTGGGCGATGTGTTGCGGTCGTAGCCTTCTATTTTTTGTGCTGCAAGAAAGAACCAATGCGGTTTGATGCCGTATTGGATATGCATCCGCTGCAACCATTTAAACACTTCGAGGCCGGGGTCGTGCTGAGAGCTGAACAGGGATTTTACGTTCACCCATGCAGCATTCAGGTTAAAACGCAGCAGGCTTAACGCCAGGGCGCCGATGTTTCTAACAAGGCCTTTGCCTTTATGGCTAAACGCAATGTCCACGTCATAGGTAGGAAGAAACTCGAATGCAGACGGCTGCAAAACGAGAGCGGGATACTTGTGGAGGAGCAGCCGGCTAACCTCCTGCAACCAAAGGTTCACCAGCGGCAGATGCAGAAAATTTTCCCTGAAAGCTAAACTGCCTGTGTGCGGAAATCGTCCATACGAATCTTTTGTATGCGGCAGATATTCTTCGTACCGGCTCAGCAAATAAAAAGCGGCAGCCAAAAAGTCGAACCCGACATCATCCTCCGTTTTAAAAAAGGCTTTCTGTCCTCTCCATTCAAAACAAACAATGTCCTGCTCAACAATGTCCGGTTCAAACAGCAACGGCTTTGCGTGCACAAAAAACTCTTTATCCTTTATGCGTTCCCATGAATAGTTAATCGAAACTCCAATGTTGTTTCGATAGGCATTCTTGTCGTCAGTAAGATGGAATTCTAAAACGCCCAAGGCTTCAAAAGTGGCGCCCACAGCATATTTCAACCTTTCGGTGATGCGGGGTGTATAGACAACTACCTCGGTCATGAGCAACTACTTTTTATTTTTCTGCTCATCTTTCCACAACTCGTTAAAGGTCTTGGGAGGAAACGAAAGCGGACTTCTGTATTTGTTCCAGCCTTTAAAAATGAGGTTGACAACGGCAGATTTTAAGCTTCCGTTTCCAGCGTTGTAAAGCGAGCGATTTAAGCTTGCCGTTTTCCAGGCTTTCCATCCAATCGTTTCCGACAGCGAGCTGTTTTTTTGTTGCACAGCAAGTTTACGGTTATACAGTAACAACTCATGAATGTTGATTTTTACAGGGCAAACTTCCGTACAGCGGCCGCATAGCGAAGATGCAAAACTCAGATGATTGTATGTGGAAACGTCTTTCAAATGCGGCGTAATCACGCTTCCGATCGGTCCGCTGTAGGTGGTATTATACGTGTGACCGCCGATGTTTTTGTACACGGGACAAGCATTTAAGCAGGCGCCGCAACGAATGCAGTAAAGGGCTTCTCTCGCCTTTGCGTCCGACAACAACTTAGTGCGGCCGTTATCTAAAAGAATAACAAACATTTCCTCGGGGCCATCGGGCTCTTCGCCGCGCTTCGGGCCACTAAGGATGCTGTTGTAAACAGTTACTTTTTGACCTGTGCCGAAGGTTGAGAGCAGCGGCCAAAACAGGTGAAGATCTTCAAGAGAGGGGAGTAGTTTTTCAATTCCGGCAATAACGATATGCGTTTTTGGAAAAGAAGTGCTGAGGCGGGCGTTGCCTTCATTTTCTGTAAGCGCAATGCTGCCTGTGTCGGCAATGATAAAATTGGCGCCGGTAATTCCCACCTCTGCCTCAGTATATTTTTTTCGGAGAATTTTTCTTGCAACCAACGTGAGTTCCGAAGGCGATAATCCCGGAGGCACACCCAGCTTTTCTGCAAACAGAGCGGCTACATCTTCCTTGCTTTTGTGCATGGCCGGCGTAACAATGTGATAGGGAGGTTCGCCATCCAGTTGCTGAATGTATTCGCCCAAATCCGTTTCTACGCTTTCAATATTCATATTTTGAAGAAATGCATTCAGGTGCAGTTCTTCCGTTACCATGCTTTTGCTTTTTACAACCGTACGGCACGATTTCTCGATACAAATTTTTCCAATATAGTCGAGCGCTTCGGCTGCATCCGTTGCCCACAGTACTTTTACGCCGTTCCGCATTGCCTGTTTTTCAAACTGTAGTAAGTATTTGTCGAGGTGTTCAATGGCTTCCCACTTTACGTTTTTAGCAAGTTGTTTAGCTGCTTCAACCTGTTCGTATTGTCGTAGGCCGACAGCAACGGCTGCATCGTACCTGCCAATGTTGAAGTTGATCTTCTTCCGGTGACTGACGTCAAAAGATTTTTCTTCGCTCTTGCGTTTAAATGCTTCCGACTGTCTGCTGCTCACTTGTTATACTGTTTTACATATTCTTCAATTGCGGAATAAAAGTCTTCACCATATTTATTAACGAGCGCTTCTTTTAAAAACTTGTATACCGGCACTCTCAGCTCTTTGCCGAGCATACAGCCCGGCCGGCAGAGGGAGGGTCTTGGTTCGTAGTTAAGATATTCGAGATCTGGGTCGAAGCTGCTGCGCGAAATTTTAATGGGATAGAGGTGACAGCTTGAAGGCTTCTTCCAGTCCGTTTTTCCATCAAGGTAGGCCTGTTCTATGCCGCATTTTATAATGCCGCTTTCATCTTTTTTTCCGTACGCACAAATGCCGCCGTTAATGGTGGGTGTAACCCACCCAAACTCTTCGTCGTAAATATATCTTCCCTGTTTCTCAATTTCCGCAAGGCCCTCGGCAGTGAGGTACGGTTTTATGACGTCGAAATATTTTTTAATGTAAGTGAGTTCCGCTTTCTCCAAGGGAGCGCCGGCGTCGCCATCTTCACAACACCCGCCTTTGCATTTGTTTAAATCGCAAACAAAATGTTCCTCAATTACTTCATCACTGATCAGCTTATTTTCTATTGCAATCATTTTGTAAAGGTAGTTGTCAGTTCGGCAATTTTATGATGTGCTGCCCCGGCTCGTAATCATTTTCGAGCGCATCTAAAATAACATTTACATGGGCTGCATTGTTGATGAAATCAGCATTTTGCGCGTCCACAATAATCGTTTTTATATTGTGTTGTCGGATGTAGCTCGTGTAGGTTTGTTGAATGTTTAACAGGTATTCGTCGGGAATCTTCTGTTCGTATTCACGGTTTCGTTTTTTGATATTCGACTGAAGTTTCTCCACCGGAGCATGCAGGTATATCAAAATTTCCGGAAATATTAATTGCTGATGAATGATGTCGAAAAGTTTTTGATACAAACGAAATTCTTCGTCGGGCAGGTTCACTTTTGCAAACAACAGGCATTTGGTGAAAAGATAATCGGAGATGGTCACCGATTGAAAAAGATCTTTCTGCTGCAACATTTCTTTCAACTGTTTAAACCGCTCTGCCATAAAAAATAACTCAAGCGGAAATGCGTATTGATCGGGTTTTTCGTAAAACTTAGGCAGGAAGGGATTGTCAGCAAACTCTTCCAGAATTAAACGGGCGTTTAAACGCTGCGATAAGATGTTTGCCAGCGTTGTCTTCCCGGCTCCGATATTTCCTTCAATAGTTATAAAATGATACTTCATGAAACGCAATCCCTCTTTTAGTCAGTTCGTTCAGGCGCGGCCAAAATTAATGGCAATATCTTGCCTGAACCACTTAAAACTTTTGCACATTTAACGGATCGGCACATTTATACAGCAACTGCGCAACCGTTTCGTTTTGCACAGGATGAACATGCTCCGGCGCGATATCATTCAGTGCAACGAGCGCAAACCTTCTGAGATGAAGTTGCGGATGCGGCAGAATCAACTGTTCATGTTCCATAATCACATCATTATAAAACAATATGTCCATATCGATGATGCGCGGCCCGTACTTTTCGAAGCGCTGCCTGCCAAGATCTAACTCCGCTTCAAGAAGTTTCTTCATTAAATCAACCGGCAACAAACTTGTCTCTACTCTTAAAGCCTGATTTAAAAACGCCGGTTGCGCGGTATTGCCCCAGGCAGCCGTTTCGTAGATGGCGGATTCGGCTGTAATCCGCCCGCATCGCGCTTCTATCAATTCCTTTGCCTTGGTGAGCTGCTCAAGCCGGTTGCCTAAATTACCTCCCGTCAGCACAAAGGCAGTGTTTATCAATCTTTCCTTCATTGCGACAAATATCTCTTTATTTTCGCGCTAAGTACATCGACATATGAGAAGTTTCTTCAAGATATTTTTTGCCACCCTGCTGGCAATGATTGCTTTTTCTTTCATCGCATTTTTCTTTGTAGTGGCAATGGTTACTGCTGCCGCCTCGAGCGACAAGCCGTCCATTGGCAGCAATGCAGTTTTACTGCTTGATCTTTCTGTTCCATTGCCGGAACAGGCTGTGGACGATCCGATAGCAAAACTTACCGGAAGCGGCTTAAACGGCCCGGGACTTTACGACGTGGTGCGCATGCTGCACTACGCAAAAACCGACGATAACGTAAAAGGGTTGGTGATAAAGGCAGAAGCCAACGCAATGGGTTTTGCAGGAAGCCAAATGATTCGAAAAGCCATTCTCGACTTCCGCTCCTCTAAAAAATTCGTGATCGCTTATGGCGAAAATATTTCTCAGAAGTCGTATTTCGTTGCCAGCGCAGCACAGAAAATATACTGCCATCCTCAGGGCGGGTTAGAGTGGAAAGGACTTTCCGCCAACATCATGTTCATCAAAAATTTGCTGAACAAACTCGAAATTGAACCTCAGATTTTTTATGCAGGCAAGTTTAAAAGCGCCACCGAACCGCTTAGGGAAACTCAGATGACCGAAGCCAACCGCATTCAAACAAAAGCGTTTTTAACCGATATGTTTTCCAATGTGCTGATGGCTGCTTCGGCCGCACGCAACATCGATACCTTGCTATTAAAACGTTTTGCCGACAGCGCCTTACTGGAAACGGCACAAGACGCCGTTCGCTATAAAATGATAGACGGCGCCAGATACGACGATGAAGTGAAGAGTGAAATTTTAAAGCTGACCGGTGAATCGCCATCAAAAGAGAAAATCAATTTTGTGGGGATGGAAACTTATTCGGAGGCCGTTAACTTCAGGCGTACAGGATCTGAAAACCGCATTGCCATTATCTATGCCGAGGGCAACATCATCGACGGCAAAAAACAGGATATGTCTATCTCATCGGAAGAATATAAAAACCTGTTTCGCAAAGTGCGGCTCGACAAAAAAGTTAAGGCTGTTGTGTTCCGTGTAAACTCGCCCGGAGGAAGCGCTCTTGCCAGCGATATTATTTGGAGAGAAGTTGAGCTTACAAAGAAGGTAAAGCCGGTTGTGGTAAGCTTTGGCGATTATGCTGCAAGCGGCGGCTATTATGTGGCTTGCGGAGCAAATAAAATTTATGCCGAAGCCACAACGCTCACCGGATCCATTGGTGTTTTCGGAATTGTGCCGAACCTGAAAGGCCTTTTCAACAACAAGCTCGGCATCACTTTCGACGGCGTAAAAACAAATACCTATGCCGATATGGGCGAACTTTCACGGCCGCTTACGCCCGGGGAAAAACGGTTGTTCCAGTCGTCGGTAGACACGGTTTATGCTGTGTTTAAAAACCGCGTTGCAAAAGGCCGGAAACTGCCGAAAGAAACGGTTGACAGCATTGCGCAAGGCCGTGTTTGGACCGGAAGCGCGGCATTGAAAATTGGTTTGGTGGACGCCCTCGGCGGAATGAAGGAAGCCATTGCAGCGGCGGCAGACCTTGCCAGGATTGACGATTACTCAACCCGCGAGTATCCGCAAAAAGAAAACTTTCTCGACAAAATCTTAAACAGTTCAAAAGAAAAAACAATTAAAGCAAATCTTGTGATCAGCGAAATCGGATTGGAAAATTATCTGCTGTTTAAAAAAGTGAATGAATTAAAAACAATGATGCGGAAGCCTCAGGCACGATTGCCTTTTGAGTTTGAAATTCAATAATGTTTCTCAAACATTATATTGCACAGGCAAATTTAAAAACAGCCGTAAAATTATATTTGCGGATAAACAACTGCTGATGCATTCATTTAAAGAGTTATCAGAGCTTTTCTCCGGGCATTTATCGTCGTTTCGGTTTCCTGCACAGCCTGTTTCGCTATACGATCCCTGTGCTTATTTTCTGAACCTTGGCGGCAAAAGAATCCGGCCGGTTTTATGTTTGATGGCAGCGGAGCTTTTTGCAGAACTTTCCGACGATGCCTTTCATGCAGCCACCGCTATCGAGCTTTTTCACAACTTTACGCTGGTACACGATGATATTATGGACAATGCCGTGCTGAGAAGAGGCAACGAAACCGTCCATCACAAATACGGAATGAATACGGCCATACTAAGCGGCGATGTGATTATGATTGAAGCCTATCAGCACTTGTCGAAAGTATCCACAAAAAATATTGCTCCTTTATTGGCGGCCTTCAATACAACGGCCCGTCAGGTGTGTGAAGGGCAGCAACTGGATATGGATTTTGAAAAGCAAAATCGTATCCGCCTCGAAGACTACATTCACATGGTGGCATTAAAAACCTCCGTCTTACTCGCGTGCAGTTTACAGATGGGCGCTATCACCGGCGGCGCGGGCGCAGGCAACTGCGAACATCTTTACAACTTCGGTAAAAACCTCGGCATTGCTTTTCAAATACAGGATGACTACCTCGATGCGTTTGGAGAAAAAGAAAAAACCGGTAAAGAAGTGGGAGGCGACATTCGTCAGAACAAGAAAACCTTTCTGCTCCTGCACGCAATGGAAAAGGCTTCACACCAACAGCAGTCTGAATTAAATGAACTGCTTGCCACCAACGCGCCCGACAAGATTGAGAAGGTGTTGAATATTTACCGTGATTGCAAGGCCGATAAATGGGCGCTCGATCTCAAAAATCAATATCTGGAAAAAGCCATGCACCATCTTGAAAAAGTGGCGGTTGTTTCTTCCCGAAAAATGCCATTGTACGAAGTGTCTGAATTTTTAGTGAAAAGAGATTATTAGTCTACCGCAAACCAACTGCTCATGTCATTATTGCGAAAAAAATCGATTGATAAAATTGTTGCAGAAGCGGCATCTGCTGCCTCCGCTGAAGGCCACTCTCATGGGGGGCTAAAAAAAGTTTTAAGTGTTAAAGACCTCACTTTTTTAGGTATTGCGGCCATAGTGGGTGCCGGCATATTTTCCACTATTGGCTCTGCCGCTTTCAACGGCGGACCGGGCATTGTGTTTCTGTTTATCATCAGCGCTGTTACCTGCGGATTCAGCGCGCTCTGCTATGCAGAATTTGCGAGCCGGGTACCCATTTCGGGGAGTGCCTACACTTATGCCTACGTTTCATTTGGTGAGATCGTTGCCTGGATTATCGGATGGGCGCTCATTCTCGAGTATGCCATCGGAAATATTGTGGTGGCCATCAGCTGGAGTGGATATTTCAACAATTTATTGCGTGCATTCAACATTCACTTACCCGAATGGTTGCTGAACAATCCATTTACTGCAAAAGAGGGCTTTCAGGAAGCGCAGGCACTGCTGCTGTCGGGCACAGAACTTTCTGCCATTGCACGCCCGCTTCGCGAAGCCTATCTTGCTTACTTACATGCACCCGTTATCGGCGGATATAAATTCATTATAAACCTGCCTGCGTTTTTAATTGTTGTGATTATAACGGGCATAGCCTACCTCGGCATTCGCGAAAGCAAAAGATCTACAAATTTTATGGTGATCTTTAAACTCGCAGTGATTGTATTCATCATTGCTTTCGGCTTTTTTTATGTAGACACCGACAACTGGAGCCCCTTCCTCCCCAATGGCTTTACAGGCGTGCTTGCGGGCGTATCGGCCGTGTTCTATGCGTACATTGGGTTCGACGCCATTTCTACCACGGCAGAGGAATGTAAGAACCCCCAGCGCGATCTTCCCAAAGGCATGATTTATTCGCTCATTATCTGTACCATTTTGTATATCCTCATTGCACTCGTTCTTACAGGCATGGTAAGTTATACCGAATTGAAAGTAGATGATCCGCTGGCCTATGTTTTTGAGCGGCTGCAAATGGGAAAAATCGGTTATTTAATTTCTGTCAGCGCAGTTATCGCCACTACCAGCGTGATGTTGGTGTTTCAGTTAGGACAACCGCGGATTTGGATGAGCATGAGCCGCGATGGACTGCTGCCGAAGAAGTTTGCAAAGGTGCATCCACGATTTCATACGCCATCGTTTGCAACCATCATTACGGGTTTGCTGGTAGGCATTCCGGCCTTGGTATTGCCCGGCGATATCGTTACCGATCTCACAAGTATCGGAACATTGTTTGCGTTTGTTTTGGTATGCTTCGGCGTATTGGTGCTGCCGGCTATTACAAAAACAAAAGGCAAATTCAGGCTTCCCTATATTAACGGCAAATACATCATTCCCGTTGTTGTGCTCATCTTTATCTATATTTTCAAAAGCCGCCTCATTGCTGCATTTGAGAACATCAGCAACGAAGGCTATCAGGAAATTCTTTTCATCATATTTGTGGCAATAGCATTGGTGGTGGCGGTTAAAACTTTTATCAATAACTACTCTTTCATACCCATTTTCGGAGCGTTGTGTTGCCTGTATTTAATGATAGAAATTCCGGCCGTAAGCTGGCTGTGGTTTTTTGTTTGGATGGCAACCGGCCTGCTCATATACTTTTTGTACGGAAGAAAAAACAGTAAGCTATTAAGGCAGCCTTAACCTTTGCATAAAACCGGCTACCTACTTTTGCAGAGAAGTGTTATGAAATATCAAATCGGGGATAAGATTATTGTACTGCACAGCGACGAAGAAGGCGAGGTGATCGACATCATTAACGACAATATGGTGATGATTGAGGTGAGAGGAGTAAAGTTTCCTGCCTATTTAGACCAGATTGATTTTCCATATTATAAACGTTTTACAGCGAAAAAGCTGTTTCCGGGAGTGGGTGCGCCGAAGCCGAAAATTTATATAGACGATGTACCGAAGGAGCGAAAGCAGCCCTTAAAAGACAGAAGCATCGACGGCGTATGGATAAAGTTGATCCCAAAATTTATGACCGATGAGTTTGGCGATGAAAGTGTGGAGCTGTTTAAAATTTATCTGACCAATAAAACCGACATAGCGTATCGTTTTTTATACCGTCAGGGCTTTTTTGGTGCGGCGGAATTTGAGTTGAAGAACGAAATTCTGCCGTTTCAGGATTTTTATGTGCACGATGTGGAGTTTGCCGGATTTAACGATCAGCCTTTCTTCAATTTTGAATTTGAACTTACGGTTCCGCAGAAAGGAAAAGCGGATTGGTTTGAGCGGGAATTGAAATGGAAGCCCAAGCAAATTTATAAGCTTGTAGAGGAGATGAAACGGAAGAACGAGCCATTTATCTCTCAAAAGTTGTTCGACGAGTTTCCGGCAAAAAAGGAAGAAGCAACCGGGCTCGACCTGTCGGCACTAAGCAAATCGGGTTACAAGGTGTTAGTGCAGAAAGCGCTCTATCAGAAGCCGTCGCCGCGATCGGTTGTTGATCTTCACATCGAAAAAATCATCGACGATTACCGCGGACTCAGCAACCTTGAAATACTTACCATTCAACTAAAAGAGTTTGAGAAGTGGTATGATATTGCAGTTGAAAATTATCAACCTTCGCTCATCGTTATTCATGGAGTAGGGAAGGGAAAACTGAAGGAGGAAATTCATGAGTTACTGAAAGGGCGGTCGGAAGTGAAAACCTTCGTAAATCAATACCATCCTTCTTTCGGATATGGCGCTACGGAAATCTTTTTTACCTACTAATTTTTTCTTTAAATGAACGCCATCGATTCAGTCAATATCAAATCGGCCATCGTACACAAAGTGGGCAATCCTGCACGGGGAGAGGCTTTACAGCTGTCGGAGAATACCTTGTCGCTAAACGACCTGATGGTTGCTGATATGCTGAAGCACTACTTCTTAAAACATTTCAACGAAAACGAACAATACCATTTTACGCACATCAGCAATATTGAACTTAATGAAGTTTTCGATTATGCCGGAAAGGTTTTTGAAAATCATAAAAGCTTTAAAAAATGCGCTGCACTCATTGCGCAATTTCTTTATGCAAAAAGCACACACGTAAAAATTAAAGAAGGCGAGTTGTATGTGGTTTTATTTGAAAACATTGGAATCGGTAACCAATATACAGAAGCGCTCGGCATTTTTAAAAGTGAAAGTGCAGAAACTTTTTTACGCGTATTCCGGCACGGCGCCTCATTGGAGGTTGGAGCTGAAAACGGCATCGACTTAAAGAAGCTCGACAAAGGCTGCCTTATTTTCAACGCCAACAAAGAGGAGGGATATATTGTTTTACATGTGGATAATTTAAACCGGCATCAGGGAACGCAGTACTGGATGGACGAATTTCTTCAAATAAAGCCTTACACCGGAAACTACCATCAAACCGATAAAGCAATGGATATGTGTAAGCTTTTTATCAGTAACGATTATCAGGACAAGTTCGAGGTTACCAAGTCCGATCAGATTCATTTGTTGAATAAGAGCATGGATTTTTTTCGATCCAAGGAGCAGTTTACTCTCAACGAGTTTTCCGAGGAGGTGCTTCATCATCGGGAAGTGGTAGATGCTTTTGAAACTTTTAAAAACAAGTATCAGTCTGCGAAGGATGTTTCATTCGATGATCCCTTCGATATTCACCTTGCGGCGGTAAAGAAGCAGCAACGCCACTTTAAATCGGTTTTAAAGCTGGATAAAAATTTTCATGTGTATATACATGGCAAGCGCGAGCTGATTGAAAAAGGATTCGACGACAGCGTTGGAAAGAATTTCTATAAGCTTTTTTTCGATGAAGAGTCCTGATTAAGCCATGCCGGGAAGTTTGTAACCTTTTTGTTTTAAGCCGCTGATGATTGCCTGCTGAATCTGCATTTTGTTATCGATATAGCCATGAGCATCTACCCAGGCGTTTATAAAAATTTTATAGCCGTCGGGTTCAACGTTCATCATGCCTACTCTTACCGGAGGATCGGGCAACACCATGCTTTGTTGGAGCAGAATGGCGGTGATCGCTTTCTTCAACTCTTCAAACTCGAATCCGTAATGGAATTTCATTTCTACGTCGATTCGTCTTTTTCCTTCGCGGCTTAGGTTAATAATTACTTCGTTAGAAAGCTTGCTGTTGGGAATAATAACGGTTTTATTATCGTAGGTGAGCACTACGGTGTTGAAGATGTTGATGGCGCAAACCACACCTTCCTGTCCCTGAGAAATAATGATGTCGCCAACACGGTATGGTTTTAAAATGAGGATGAGAATACCACTTGTAAAATTCTGTAGTGTGCCGGATAAAGCCAGTCCTGCTGCCACACCGAAGGCTCCAATGATGGCGGCGAAGATGGTCATACGGATGCCAAGAATTTGCATAATGGCCAACACCAGTAAAACCTGAAGACCGGCAGAAATGAGGCTCGTTAAAAAAGGACGAAGCGAGGCATCCATTTTTTTTGAGCGCATGCCTTTACGCAGTGTGCGGTTAATAAGCCGGATAACCCATTGACCAATAAAGAACAGTACAATGGCGATAAGAAATTTAGGCCCGTTAACAGCAACCCAGTGAGAAAGCCTGTCGAAAATTGTATTCAAATCCATGCGATAAATTCTTACCGCAAAGCAAAAAAACTATGCCAATCAAAGATTTATCGTCCGCAGCATCCGGGCAACACGTTTATCAATCGGCAGGCTCATTTCTTCTTCGGTTAATTCTGCAAGCGGCAGCCAGCGCAGCGACTCGCAGTTTTCGGCCGACAATAGTTGTTCTGCACTGAAATTGTTTTTTCTGACATTTGCGCTCAGCTCAGCGCCGCCGGTGCGCTCCACAATGTAGTAAACAGAAATAATTTGCTCTTGTTTGTTGAAGGCCGACGGCTGAAAGTAATCGGTAGTGTAAAAGTGATTTTTAACCTGTACTTCAATACCGGTTTCCTCGCTAAACTCTCTCTTCAAACAATCTAAAAGCCCTTCTCCAAACTCCAGTCCTCCACCGGGAAACTTCGTATAAAACCTGCCCCTTATTTTCTCATCGCTTAACAAAATATTACCGGCATTATCGAACAAAAGCCCATATACACGAATGTTGAATTTGTGCATTAAAACCATTTTTTCTTGAGAAAATACCAGCCAATCAAAACCGAAATGGTGATGGATAAAATAACCGGAATATAAAAAGCATGCGCCGTATGCTGATAGGGAATGTCAACGTTCATTCCATAGATTCCCGTCACTAAAATCGGAAGAGAAAGAATGATGGTAATCGACGTGAGCCGCTTCATCACATTGTTGAGATTGTTGGAGATAATGCTCGCAAAAGCATCCATCGTGCTGCTAAGAATGGTGGTGTAAGTGTTGGCCATTTCCAGCGCCTGGCTGGTATCTACAATTAAATCTTCCAGCAATTCACGCTCATCTTCATTCAGCCCAAGAAAATTTGTTCGCGCCAGCTTCATCATCACCAGTTCATTACTCCGAAGCGCCGTAACAAAGTACACCAGACTTTTTTGAATACGCATCAGGTTCAGCAGTTCTTCATTTCTGTTGCTGTCGTACAGCTTCTGTTCGTATAAGTTCCTGCGCTGATTAATCTCTTTTAAAAACTCCATGTAGTTGTGAACAATCTTTTCGAAAATCTTCAGCACCATCATGTTTTTTTTATCCGGGTGCCGCTTCTGAAAGCTGTTCAGGAATTTTTTAATGGCTGCGTTGTCGAAAGAGTTTACGGTAACAATTTGGTTATGCGTTAAAATAATACAGATCGGAATGGTGATGTAGTAGGCATCGCTGTCGTTAAACGAATTATTTTCCGCCGGTGTTTTAATAACAATGAACCGAACGTTGTCTTCGATTTCAAATCGCGGCCGTTCGTCAATATCGAGCGAGTCGCGCAGAAACTCGATGGGTATTTCCAGATTCTCGCTCAGCTCAACAAACTCTTCTTCTTTCAGCGGCGGCGATACATTTACCCATGCGCCCATTTCAGGACGATCAATTTCTAAAGTGCGGCTGTTGGTATTTTTAAAATATTGGATCATGCGCTGAAAAAAATGGTTATATGTCTGTTTCGCCTTTAAATACAAAAGTGGCAGGGCCGCAGAGCCAGATGTCGCGGAACTCGGTTTCGTTTACCTTTTGATATTCTACAATGAGTTCGCCTCCCGGTGTCCTTATCTCAAAATGATTAAAGCCCGCGTGCTTGGCAAAAACAATGGCACTGGCAGTTACGCCGGTTCCACAGCTAAGGGTTTCATTTTCCACGCCGCGTTCGTAGGTACGTACAAAAAGATGCTGATGCCGCTGCTCCACAAAGTTTACGTTGATGCCTTCTTTCTCAAAACGCGGACTGTACCTTAACGTTTTTCCCTCCTCAAAAACATCTACTTTCTCCATATTGCCCACCTGCACTACCAAATGCGGAGAGCCGGTGTTTACAACGGTTCCGTCCATTTCGTGTGTGTAACTGTTTACATCCTGCATCTTTATACTGATCCATCCGTTGTCTTGTACAACCGCTTCGTGCGGGCCGTCGGCAGCCATAAACAAATACTTCTTTTGTTTCAGCCCGTTGTCCATAACAAACTGAACAGCGCAGCGACCGCCGTTACCACACATCGTTCCCGGATTCCCATCGGCATTGTAATACACCATTTCAAAATCTGCCTGTGCGTGTTTTTGAATGATGATCAGCCCGTCGGCGCCAATACCAAAATGCCGGTTACATAAGCGGTTTACTTCCACCGGCTGCAAACTAACGGGAACCATTCGTGCATCAACGATTACAAAGTCGTTTCCGGTTCCCTGATACTTACTAAAAAATATTTTCATAAGCTAAAGGGCGCTGATGATGCTAAGGGCTTTTACAATCAGGTTTTCAACCGCTTTGTCTTTGTCGGCCGAAAACTTCTTCACCACCCGGTTGGCAACAATGGCATTTAAGCTAAGGCACTGATGCCCCATTAACCTGCCAAGGCCATAAATAGCGCTGCTTTCCATTTCGAAATTGCTGATGCGATGATTGCCAAGCGAGAAGGTGGTAAGCCTGTCAATTAACTCGGGATAGGCCAGGCCAAGGCGCAACACACGGCCCTGAGGCGCATAAAAACCCGGACAGGTTACGGTAATGCCATGATGAAAACCTTCAACAAAATGTTTCAGCAAACCAGGGCTGCACGAAAAAATGTAAGGTTGTGTTTCGTGCAATTGTGTATGCGTAATAAACTGCTCCATGATAGCATTCTCTTCATCGTTTTGGTCTTTGCGGTAGTAGTTAAGCAGGTTATCGAGCCCAAGGCCGTGTGTGCCTGCTACCAGCGCATCTACAGGAATTTCGGCCTGTAATGAACCACTTGTTCCCAAACGGAAAATCTGCAATTGAGTAAGTTCGTTTTTAACGGTGCGAGTTTCAAAATCGATATTCACCAGTGCGTCAACTTCGTTTAACGCAATGTCTATATTGTCGGGGCCGATTCCGGTTCCTATTACCGATATTCTTTTTTTACCTATGTAACCGGTATGTGTAACAAACTCGCGATGTTGGTTTTTGTGCTCAATTGAGTCGAAATGTTTGGAAACTTCTGCAACACGGTCGGGATCGCCAACGGTGATGATGGTATGCGCAATTTCTTCGGGCCGTACATCTAAATGATAAATCGCTCCCCGATCGTTAATAATCAGTTCGCTTTCTGCTATTCTCACCATATAAAAATTTTTGCAAAGATGGGAAAGAAAATTTTATCGGATTTATAAATTGATGAGGTTGCCGCAGCAGATTACGAGCAGCATATTTCTTTACATTCGCAGCCTTTTTAACCGATGGAATATGACAGATTACGCATTGCCGGTTGCGCATAGTTTAAGTATGAATCTAAAACATGTTGACGCCGTTTTGAAGTTGTTGGGCGAAGGTGCAACGGTGCCTTTTATTGCGCGTTACCGCAAAGACGTTACGGGCAATTTAGATGAAGTGCAGATTCAGCAAATACAGGATGAGGCAAAATTTCAGAAAGAGTTTTCTGAAAGAAAATCGTTTATCTTAAATGCGATAGAGGAGCAGGGGAAACTGACCGCGGACATTATTGAAAAACTGAACGCTGCTGTAAAAATTTCACAGCTCGAAGACATTTATCTTCCTTACAAGCCAAAGCGGAAAACAAAGGCACAAACGGCGCGTGAAAACGGGTTGCAGCCGCTTGCCGACCGGTTATTACAACAAGGCAACGACGATGTTTTTGCGATGGCTTCCGAATTTATAAACGACAAAGTGGAGTCGGCTGAAGCTGCATTGCAGGGCGCTGTCGACATCGTTGCCGAAACCATAAACGAAGACGCGCAGATAAGAGACAAGATGCGGCGGTTATACGAGCAAACCGGAACGGTTAAGAGCAAGGTTACAGCTGCTAAGGAGCAGGAAGCTGTTAAGTATAAAGATTATTTCGATTTCAGTGAAGCCATTGCAAAAATTCCGTCGCACCGGATGCTTGCGGTACTTCGTGGTTTCCTCGAAGGTCTGCTGCGCATGGAAATTTCCACAGCCGAAGCCGATGCGATCCTGCTGATTGAGGAGCAGTATGTAAAGGGAAATTCGGCCGCATCGGCATACATTCGTAAAGCGTGCAAAGACGCCTACCGCAGGCTTTTACAGCCGGCAATGGAAACCGAATTCAGAGCCATGTTGAAGCAGAAGGCCGACGAAGAAGCAATTGCCGTTTTCGCAGAAAACTTAAAACAACTGCTGCTGAGTGCGCCGCTCGGCAGCAAGCGCATTCTCGCCATCGATCCGGGATACCGAACCGGTTGTAAAGTGGTTTGTCTCGATGAAAAAGGCGAGTTGCTGTACGCTGGTTTGATATTTATTCATGAAGAAAAAAAACTTGACGAGGCAGCGCATACCATCAAAAGTCTTTGTACTGAATATGACATTGAGGCCATTGCGGTGGGCGACGGCACCGCCGGGCGCGAAACAGAGGAGTTTATTAAAAAGCTACAACTGACAGCCGATATTTTTTTGGTAAATGAAGATGGCGCATCGGTTTATTCGGCCAGTGAAACGGCGAGAGAAGAGTTTCCCGATAAAGACATCACCGTTCGCGGTGCAGTAAGCATTGGGCGAAGACTGATGGATCCGCTTGCCGAACTGGTAAAAATAGATCCCAAAAGCATAGGAGTGGGGCAGTATCAGCACGATGTGAATCAATTTCGATTGAAGGAAAAACTCGATCAAACGGTTGAACATTGTGTAAACGCAGTAGGCGTAAACCTCAATACGGCAAGCAAACATTTGCTCAGTTATGTAAGCGGTATTGGACCCGCCCTCGCCGAGAATATTGTAAGCTATCGAAAAGAAAACGGACGCTTTTCAACGAGAAACGAGCTGTTGAAAGTTCCGCGCCTTGGCGCACGGGCATTTGAACAGTGTGCTGGATTTTTGCGCATTCCGGGTTCTGCTCAAGTGCTCGATTCCAGTGCGGTGCATCCCGAAGCTTACGGTGTTGTGGAAACCATGGCGACGCATTTAAATACGTCCGTTGCCGACCTCATTGGAAACAAAGAGATGATTGGAAAAATTGACGTTAAACAATTTGTAACCGATAAAATTGGTGTACACACGCTAAACGATATCATAAAAGAACTGCACAAACCCGGCCTCGATCCGCGTGCTGAGATGCAGGCTTTCGAGTATGCACCTATATTTTCGATTGAAGATGTTTTGCCGGGAATGATTGTTCCGGGAATCGTTACCAACTTAACGCGTTTTGGTGCTTTTGTAGATATCGGCGTAAAGCAAGATGGGCTCGTGCACATCAGCGAAGTATCGCACCAGTATATTTCCGATCCTTCGGAGAAGTTGAAGCTGAACGACAAAGTAATGGTGAAGGTGATCGATACCGATGTGGTACGCAAACGAATCAATTTATCTATCAAACAAACGGTTGAAAAGCCGGCTTATAAAAAAGAAAGAAGGCATGGAAACACGTCACAGAAACAAGGGGCACCATTAGCGGAAAATATGGAAGATGCGATGGCCCTGCTGAAGAAAAAGTTCGGTAAATAAGTACGACAAGTGCTGATTAAGCGGATGATGTTTTCAAGATTCGATTAGAGTTTGGGGCTGTCGCCTTTTCTCTCGCTGTTGTGCTTTCGTCGTCCGGCTGTTCATTCCAAATCCGCCGCAGGGCCTGCGCTGCAATGCCTTCAGCGGGTTTTCCATTTTCATCCGGCAGCCCATGAGCAGTTGGTTTTCTATTTAAATTGTTTTCCGCAGGTACGAAATAGAAGCTTACTTTTATTAATAATTTTTGCCGCTGTAAATAATTTTTTACAGCGGCATTTTTATTTTAGTTAGTGTAAGCTCCCACGCCGGTTTGTTTTCTGTGTTTGCCCAAGGAAATACTCAGGGGAAATTTATTATATTGCACAGCAAGGTATTAAAAAAGTTCTTTGATTTTTTTGGGGAAGGTGTATAGGGAAAATGGCAAGTGAGCGCAAAACCGCAAGTTGGCAGAAATGCTAAAATACCTTATCTTTAGAGCACTCCAAAAATTTTACTTATGAAGACTTTTTACTTCAAATCAGTTATTACATTCATATGTGTATTATTGATTAATGTATCTTCTGCTCAAAGCGGACAATGGTTGCATAACGATGAAAAAAATGGAATTCAAATAACTTACGACTTTCGTTTAAATGTAGACAAGGGTGACTCATCACTGACTTTAAACCTTACTGTCAACGACAAGAATTCAAACCAAACGTTCGAGTATGGAGAGATAGAACTTACTCCGAAAAATGTGCTTGACAGTAATTATTTGTCAAGTTTGCTCAGTGCTAAATATGCCGCTTTGTGGAAGCAGTATGGAAGAGAGATTATCTTGAAGCATAGTGACGCTCTGTCAACAATGGTTTTAAATGTCAGGGATAGTATCAGTCAGCGAAACCAGCATTCCTTTGTTTATCAGGGGTTATTTATGTATCAGTCTTTGTTAAATGCAACTAAGAGAGATATAAAAAACAACGGAAATGTAAGTTTCACCGTTATGAGCAGCTATATAGTTGCTATCTCCTCATTCATCTGTGAAGAAGAAGTATATATAAACATTCCAGATTTCAAAAAATACTTACAAGAGAGAAAAGAATGGGACAAGGAAAATAAGGGAATTGATTATTATTTGGGAGCACTTGAAAATGAAAAAGCTACAGAACTGAATATGGTTGAAATAACCATTAGGTTAGAGAATTATTTTCAAAATCAATTTGCAAGATGGCCACAAGGAGGTGAATGTGGTTGCTGTGGTAACTATAGCGGCCCATGTTACTTTTGGAATAAAATATGTCTTGCACATGATATGGCATGTCAAAGATGTCAACATTCGTGGTGCTTTTCAGGCTGTGTTCCATCGAGTTGCAGTGGAAATACAATTTCATGGTATTGGTGGTTAGTAATGGCTTAATACCAATTAAACCAACACAATATGAAATTGAGAATTTTAGTAGCATTTATGCTTTACCTTATTGGTATTTCCAAAATAATTGATTGGTTCGTTTTTTGGGAGAATAATAAAGAGTTAGCTCTACGAGATTATGGTCAACTCAAGTTAAAATTTATAAGTCGATTTCCCACTTTTATACAACCTCTTTTTTCAAAGAGCCCAGAACCAGCAACGGTTATTTGTATTATTTTTTTTATAATAGCAGGAATTATTTTTTTGAAAGAGCCAAAGTATATTTTTAAGGTATTTGCTATAACTGCCTTCTTTTTTGCTTTTTGGAATTTATTTTCTTTAATGTAGTCAGACAAGCACTTCTGCCAACAAGGGGTTTTGTGCAATAGCGGGGTGACGAATACGCCATCGGCTTTTGTTCGCTATTTCTCTTTAATTTCGGCTGACTGAACGCAGATGAACAGCAGAAATAATCTTCAACTTTTGTACATTTATCAGCAGCAATTCGGGGCAGACGGAACACGGAATACCGCTACTGCACAAAGCCCTTTCACGTTAATTACTATCCTTACGGCTTAAAGATAGCAGCGATAAGTGCCAAGGCTTTTGATGCGCCAGCGAACCCTTACCAGTATCAGGGAGATTATGCTGAATTTGATGACGAAACAGGATGGAATGAATTTGAGTTACGACACTACGATGCACAGATAGGACGCTTTACAAGCATAGACCCTTACGACCAGTTTGCAAGCGGATATGTGGGCATGGGTAATGACCCTGTAAACGGAGTTGACCCTAATGGAGGTTTTTGGTCGGAATTATTGACTTCAGGTACATTTTTAAATCATGCAGTGTTTACAGTAGCCGGTGGAATTGCCGGAGCACTTATTGGGAAAAATGATGGTACAGGAGGACTGAAAAGCGCTGGAATTGGAGCGGGAATTGGTTTTGGATTTAGCTTTGTTCCCTGGGATGTTGTTGGTGGTGTTATTGGTGGTGCAGGTAGCTGGGTTGGAAACCAGATTGGAAATTTGCTTCAAGGTGGAGGGTTAGATGGTGTAGTTGCATTAGTAGGAGGAGCAGATTTAAGCTCAAAAGGAGGAATTCCTGATGTTACCAAAAATATAGAAAGCGACTTAAATAGTTTTTATAGGGAGAATAATCTAAATGTTAAGGTCAAGAGTTTTTCTTCGGATCCCGCCGCTTCTACGATGGACGATGTTTATAACTTTCTCAAGAAAAATTCTAAGAAATTAAGACCAGTATTTGTTTATGGTTATAGCTTAGGAGGACATACTGCAAACCAAGCTATAAAAAGATTAAATACAGACAACATTAATGTAAACTTATTTTATGCCGTTGATGCTGCATTGTCTGTTTTCTAAGGGAATGGAAATATCCAGTAATGTTGAGCGAGTAATAAATGTTTATCAAACAGATGAAAGTACACCGCCTGCTTTTTCAAGAGGATATCCTGCTTCTCCCATAAAAGGAAATATAAGAACAAGAATTTTGAATGTTAATTATGATGCCTTTAAATCTACAAGAGGTTTTGGAGCTCATGGTGCGATGGCTGGCGATTTACAGGAATCTGTAACAAGAACCTTCCAAAATCAAATGAAGTTTTTAATAACGGGCAATTTGATAATATGCGATTAATTAATAAGGGTCTTGTTGTATTTGCGTTGCTGTGTAATGTAGTTATTGTAATAGATGTTTTTTTCAAGACGAATATTTATGAAAAATATCTTTACTTCAACCCCTTGCATAATACAGTAGCAGTATTATTACTTGTAATGGTAATAGTTCAAGTTGCTTGGTTGTTTAAGGGGTATTTTGCATCTTCTAAATGGGTTTTGTATGCAATGATATTAAACATTGTCTTGTTTATTGTTCAATGCTTATACTTTTTAAAAACAGGAGATTTATAGTGAGGGATTTTTTAATATTTTCCCCCATTGCCGCTGTAAATAAATTTTTACAGCGGCATTTTTATTTTAGTTAGTGTAGGCTCCCACGCCGGTTTGTTTTCTGTGTTTGCCCAAGGAAATACTCAGGGGAAATTTATTATATTGCACAGCAAGGTATTAAAAAAGTTCTTTGATTTTTTGGGGAAGGTGTATAGTGAAAATGGCAAGTGAGCGCAAAACTGCAAGTTAATTACTATCCTTACGGCTTAAAGATAGCAGCGCTATCCTCTAAGGCTTTTGATGCGCCAGCGAACCCTTACCAGTATCAGGGAGATTATGCTGAATTTGATGACGAAACAGGATGGAATGAATTTGAGTTACGAAACTACGATGCACAGATAGGACGCTTTACAGGCATAGACCCTTACGACCAGTTTGCAAGCGGATATGTGGGCATGGGGAATGACCCTGTAAACCTTACCGACCCAAGCGGAGGCATAAGCATAAACTTTGGAACTTTAGGTGCACTTACAGGAAGTGTATTAGCAGACATGGCACTCATAACACTGGGCGGCGCTGCATTAGGTTGCGGCATAGACAGGCTTACAGGCGGCAACGGATGGACAGGTGCAGCCATTGGCGGCGGTGTTGCTTTGGGTGCTACGTTTATACCGCCGTTTGATATTGGAGCGATTGGAGGTGCTTTGAAAGATGCGGCACCAAGTCTCGCAACTCAAGGTGCAATGTTCGCCAGTTATGCAAGCAATATTTCCTATAGCATATACCAGCGAAGTTTTGCTCCTTGGGCAACTTTTGGCAGGATGGGCAATACTGAGTTCCACGGTGATAATCGTGATTATAGTTTAGATCCGAATGCAAGTTCAAGAATTTGGGGAACTGCTCAAATAGATATCAGCAATGGAACTTTGGTAAATAGTACAAGAGGCGCAGGAGCAACTATTTCCTATGATTTAAATGGAAATAAAACTGGTGAAGCACTTGCGTCAACTTCATTTGACATAGCAGGACCAAGAATGTCGGGTAATGAAACAAGATTGATGACCTATTTATCAGGCAGCAATCCTTTAGTCAAGCCTTCTCAACCCATAGTATGGAATGCCAGTATAGCTATTGTTAATAATGTAGCTAACGGGTATATAGATGTAGGCTTTGGGGTTTATGGCAAAGGCTTCCCCGCATACGAAGCCTTTATTGCAGATGCTGCAGGTAATAAGGCTTTCTTGAATGTATTTCAAGCTCCAAATAAAAAATTCGCTATTCCGAGATTATTAGGTTCTCCACTTACGGCAGGTTCACGAACAGCAATGCGTTTTTATACAGACAGCAGAGGAATTTTTACAGGCAAAATGATGTATAGGGGTAAGACTTTCAGCCTCACACAATGGAATAGTTGGATACAATCAATGAAAGCAGCAGTGGACAAATAAACAGGTAATATGAAAGCAATATTTTTAATACTCCTATTTTGCATGACAGCAGGATGTACACCCAAGGCAGAGAAAAAAAAATATAGAATACCTTATGGTTTTAAAGGTCAGGTATTTATCTTTTTTAATAGAGCTGATGGAGCAGAAAAGAAATATGAAAATGGTTTTCGTATTTACGACATACCCACCAATGGTATTTTAAAAACACAGTTTTCTCCCAATTTTGGATATTTAACTAAGGGAGAGTTTATATATGTATATGTAGATAGCTTGGGAAATGAAACCGAACTTAAACCCTATGCAAGAGATAATTTTAACGTTGATAAAAATGAAGTCTATATAACAGCAGAAGAAACAGGTGGAGGCGGCGTAAAGAATGAATATCAGTATGAAACTTTTATTGTAAAAACAGTCAGCGATAGTTTAACTCTTGTGAACAGAAATCCTTCTTTGATGGATAGTATTTTAAGGAAAGCAGATATGAAATAAAAGCTTACTTTTATTAATAATCTTTGCCGCTGTAAATAATTTTTTGCAGCGGCATTTTTATTTTAGTGGGTGTAAGCTTTTCTGTATTTAAAATCTCTGATAAGAGCATCGAGGGTAATAAAGATATGTTCCTGTTCCTGTTCGGAGAGGTTTTGAATATCTTTTAACCGCTGCAAAATCTTTGGGTTTTTAAAGAGGAGGTTATCTTCATTCTCACCGAGTAAATACCCCACCGTAGTATCCAGCATAGCCGCCAGTTTTTTAGCCACTTCAATAGAAGGAGCTAGTTCATCACGTTCATACTTACCGATGATGGAGTAATTAGTGTTGAGAGCCTTCGCCAGTTCGCTGTGCAAGATCTCTTAAAGCCCCTACACTCCTTTAATTTTTTACACTAAAAACAGTGTTTGGGGTAAAATTACCGGTCAAATGTGAAAGAAAACAGCCAGAAAAACAATCGCTATACAAAAGTCAGTTGAATAGAAAACCTTTATTTTTATGGTGGTGAGGTATTAAAAAAGTTCTTTGATTTTTTTGGGAAGGTGTATAGGGAAAATGGCAAGTGAGGGCAAAACTGCAAGTTAATTACTATCCTTACGGCTTAAAGATAGCAGCGATAAGTGCCGAGGCTTTTGATGCGCCAGCGAACCCTTACCAATATCAGGGAGATTATGCTGAATTTGATGACGAAACAGGATGGAACGATTTTGAGTTACGACACTACGATGCACAGATAGGACGCTTTACAGGCATAGACCCTTACGACCAGTTTGCAAGCGGATATGTGGGCATGGGCAATGACCCTGTGAACCTGACCGACCCGAGCGGAGGTATAAGTATAAACTTTGGAACCTTGGGTGCACTTACAGGAAGTGTATTAGCAGACAGGGCACTCATAACACTTGGCGGTGCAGCTTTAGGTTACGGCATAGACCGCCTGACAGGCGGCAACGGATGGACGGGTGCAGCCATTGGCGGCGGTGTTGCTTTGGGTGCTACGTTTATACCACCGTTTGATATTGGAGCAATTGGAAATTTATTTAAAGGTGCTCTTCCAAGTTTAGCAGTACAAGGAGCAAATCTTGCTTTAAATATCGCAAAACAAGCAGGTGAAGGAGGAAGCAAAGGAGGTGATGGTTATAGCAAGATAACCAGAACAGGTAAATTATTCAGCGATGAAACAGAAGCATATAAATACATGTGGGATAAAAGCTTTGGAAAATCATCGGATGGAAAAGACGAATACAGAGAGAACGGAGGATTTTTTACTAATAAGGGAGTATTAGTATTACCAAATGCAAATAACGACGCCACTACAACCGATTTTGATGCTTTAAAAATCAGGAAAAACTCCAGTGGTCAAAATACACATGTACAGTTTAATGGTAACTGGTATCGAATTAAAGGATTAATCCATACTCATCCTCACGCAGGTGCAGCACCTGATAAATACGGTATTCGGGCACCATCACCAGAAGACTTTACTCAATCTAAGAGTTTGTATCCAAGAATGCCTGCTTTTGTTATGTCAAGAGTAGAAACCTTTATTTATTCGGGTTCTAAAAATGTCTATTCACCAATTGGTTCAACAAAGGATGTTTTATCTGGGAAAATTAAACTAACAAATTATCACTACTAATATGAACTCTACAGTTAAATATATTATCAGCGCTTTACTTTTTATGGTAATTGCGTATGCATGTAACTCCGATAGTAATGCCAATAAGCAAAGTTCAGAGGACGAAAATTTTATAGCTGATACTTTGAAATCTACGATTAATCATTTATCAAAAGAAAAGTTTTCTAATGTAAAAATTTATGCAATCAGAATAACTAAGCTGCATAAAAGTACAATAGTGAATATTGAGCCTGTTTATTACAATGATTATTTGAAGGAATATGGCAATCCTGAAAATGCTTATTTATATGATAGCTCTTTGTTTTTATTGTATTGTGGTATTGAAGCAATAAAGAAAACTTCAAACAATCAAAATGAAGTTCAAAATCAGTTTAATAATTTTTGTTCACAGCATGGAATTGGGGCAGCAAAAAACGTAGTACATGATGCTCCATCGCTTTTTTTTAAAATAGAAAATGGTAGATTAATACCCTATAGCAGAGGTTATGAAAAAGAATTTTATAAAGGATATAATGAATTAGAAGAAGTAAAACCCTTTTTTACACCTGATAAAAGTTTTGTTGATAGCTTATAAGTTCAGGATTATTAAAGTTTCCCCTGCCGCTGTAAATAATCTATGCAGCAGCCATTTTATGTTTAGTGGGAGTATGCTTTTCTGTTTTTAAAATCTCTGATAAGAGCATCGAGGGTAATAAAGATATGTTTCTGTTCCTGTTCGGAGAGGTTTTGAATGTCTTTTAGGCGCTGCAAAATCTTTGGGTTTTTAAAGAGGAGGTTATCTTCATTCTCACCGAGTAAATAACCTACTGTTGTATCCAGCATAGCCGCCAGTTTTTTAGCCACTTCAATAGAAGGAGCTACTTCATCACGTTCATACTTACCGATGATGGAGTAATTAGTGTTGAGAGCCTTCGCCGGTTCGCTGTGCAAGATCTCTTAAAGCCCCTACACTCCTTTAATTCTTTACACTATAAACAGTGTTGCGGTAAAAGTACCGGTAAAATGTGAAAGAGGAAAGACAGAAAAACAATCGCTATACAAAAGTCAGTTGAATAGAAAACCTTTATTTTTATGGTGGTGAGGTATTAAAAAAGTTCTTTGATTTTTTTGGGAAGGTGTATAGTGAAAATGGCAAGTGAGGGTAAAACCGCAAGTTAATTACTATCCTTACGGCTTAAAGATAGCAGCGATAAGTGCCAAGGCTTTTGATGCGCCAGCGAACCCTTACCAGTATCAGGGAGATTATGCTGAATTTGATGACGAAACAGGATGGAATGAATTTGAGTTACGACACTACGATGCACAGATAGGACGCTTTACAAGCATAGACCCTTACGACCAGTTTGCAAGCGGATATGTGGGCATGGGTAATGACCCTGTAAACGGAGTTGACCCTAATGGAGGTTTTTGGTCGGAATTATTGACTTCAGGTACATTTTTAAATCATGCAGTGTTTACAGTAGCCGGTGGAATTGCCGGAGCACTTATTGGGAAAAATGATGGTACAGGAGGACTGAAAAGCGCTGGAATTGGAGCGGGAATTGGTTTTGGATTTAGCTTTGTTCCCTGGGATGTTGTTGGTGGTGCTATTGGTGATGCAGGTAGCTGGGTTGGAAACCAGATTGGAAAATCGCTTCAAGGTGGAGACCCGCAAAATGGGGGCGGAAGTTCGTTATACGAAACACCCAATGGAGAACCGGCAAGAACAGCGCAGGAATGGGCAGAACATTATGAAGGAAAAAGTTGGGACGAGATATCTACGGAAAATAAAGGCAAGCATGGGGACGGATACCAACGCTATTTGGGGGGATTAATAAAATTCAGATTAGGGCCTGTCCCTGATTGGCGTTATGTAAAGTTGGATAACGGTATGGTTCTCGATATGCGTCATGTATTAGTAGTAGGAATGAAAACACATGGAGGACTTAAGACAGGGGATAAATTAGGAATATTTGGGGAAATGGCTCAGTTGGCTACAGACCGAAAATCAGCAATGGCTAAGCAGGATTATGTTTCCAATTTTATAGGAGCAAAGTTTTTGAACTATTTACAACAAAATTCTCCTTATTATAATCCCCGTAATTCAACACAAAGTTTCGGTAATGTACACGAAACAAACATCTCATGGCATTTTTACAATTTTATATCCAACATTTCATTTAGGAAGAAATAAACGTTTATGATAGCAGTTAAATGTTTTAGATTGTTTGTATTTCTATGTCTCTTGTCTTCCTGTGATATTTTTTCTGGCGACAGTAAGAAGGAGCAGGATTTATTTGATAAAATTGAAAAAGGGATGACCATAGATGAAGTAAAAGCGATTTTGGGAGCGCCTGATTACATAAATCCGAGTTCTGACAGTGGACATTTTTATTACTTTTTTACGGAAAATAAAAGTGGGATGCGTTCTGAAATGCCGTTTGTAAAGGTTGACTCTTCGGGAGTGGTTGAATATTCCGGTTACTAAAAAGGCTTTATGACGGATTAAAGGTTACAACGTATTTGGGACGTTATGCGAAGACCCGGGGATAGTTGCAGCAGATAATAATTTTTCACCTACCGACATGTGGAGTAATATTAATAATAAAATTGACGGGTATTTAACTATACCCGATGGTTCATTGAAGAAATATGATTATAAAACGAGAAGGCAAATGCCTCCTGTAAGTACGGACATGTCAAGCGACCCCAAATATCCTAAGCTTCGTAAAAATCCGATAGACCCGTTTATACTGCCAAAAAATGAACCATCGGTATTAATGAGATAGTGTTGAATTATGAAATTTTTTTAATAGCAATCGGTTTAAATATTGTTGTCTATAGCTGCAGCAAAAATAGCAACGCAAAAATCATTGCATCCGGCGGATGATATTACTTTAACAATCCCCAAAGGATACAAGCACATTTTTATCACAATGGAATAGTTGGATACAATCTATGTCTGCGGCAGTTGATAAATACTACCTTTAGAATACCTGTAACGCAAGAGCAATATGACGGATTAAAGAGTTGGTATGAAGGAAACGTAGGTAAATCACCTTATCCATACATGCGTTTGGGCCTGGTTTTACATGCAACAAATATGAACTTACAAGGAATAGATAAAAGCAAAGTAAATTTTTATAATCGTCTTTCCCTTAAGAAAAGAGCTGGACTTTAAAATTTTCTTGTATGAAATTGACAATTGCAAGTTTAATGATTATTCTACTGTACTTACAATGCACAGTACCGAAAAAATCTACGATTGCAAGAAATGGCATTCCGTTCAAAAACGTTGAATTACGACTATTGCAAGGGAGAATAAATGATAGTATTTATAGTTTTAGTAGTTTACCTGAGAAGTCTTTTATTATCAAGTTTGATGAAAAAAGATTTAGAACTTTTGATGGAAGTTTTTTGCTAAAAGGCACATCTAAGGATACAAGTTCTGAATATTATACTTCAGTTCCTTACACTGGCTTTTATAATTTAGCTGATAGTGGTATAATCAATTTACAATGGTTTAGAAACATTAGTTGGAGCATGGATTTTAATAAGCATGCAACAGGAAAGACAATTGCAAAACTTTTCTTTTTGAAAGCCAAATATGACTACAATGGAAGAATGTTAATTTTTTACAAAGAGAATATTACAAGGGATACGATTATAGTTATGGAAGCTTTGTAATTACTCTTTTACCCCCTGCCGCTGTAAATAATCTATGCAGCGGCATTTTTATTTTAGTGGGTATATGCTTTTCTGTTTTTAAAGTCTCTGATGAGAGCGTCGAGGGTAATAAAGATATGTTCCTGCTCCTGTTCGGAGAGGTTTTGAATGTCTTTTAGGCGCTGCAAAATCTTTGGGTTTTTAAAGAGGAGGTTATCTTCATTCTCACCGAGTAAATACCCCACCGTAGTATCCAGGATAGCCGCCAGTTTTTTCACTACATCAATGTTAGGCTTTAACTCATCTGTAGGCTCCCCCTTTTTTCGTGCCAGTGTCAGTTAGAGGTTTCAAATGTAAATATCTTTTTGTGTTGCTCCGCTTTATCCGCTACCGGCTGCGCTTCAATTTGATTTAATGTTTCGCTTGCCGGTGTGGATAAAGCTCCATCACGACAGTACCGATTTTTTACTTGCGAATGATTTGTGCGGTCTTTCATTTTTTGTAGTTACATCGCCAGTCGCCACATATTTCACGAACTCCTTTTAGGTGTGAAAAAAAATAAGCATTCAATAGCTCTCGTCGAATGCTTCCCTTCTTTCTTTCGGAACAACGATGAGAAGCAACCTGCGGAGATACAAGATCATTCAAAAAAATCAGCATCGCATTCGGCAAACTTAAAACAGGTGATTCACCCAAACTGCCATGTCCTGCGGAGGAATAACGGTTACTTTTTTATTTTCACTGATGGCTTGCGAAGGCATAAAGGGCACTTCGGCAGTGTCGGGACTTTGAACGGCAACGCGACCTTTGTTTGCCAGCACGTGTTTTACGCCGAGGGTGCCATCGGCATTTGCCCCACTAAGCAAAATACAGGCAAGGTTCGATTGATAAACTTCCGCAGCCGACTGAAAACTTACGTCGATACTTGGACGCGAATACTGTACCTTCTCACTGTTATCGAGCGAAAAATTGCCATCGCGTTCAATTAACAAATGGTAGTTCGCCGGAGCAATGTAGGCTTTGCCACCCTCAATCGGATCTTTATCTTCCACTTCAAAAACAGGGATGCGGCTTTTGTTGTTTAAGATTTCTGCAAGCATGGAATCGTTATCTTCTTTCCGATGAATTAAGATAATGATGGCGAGTTTTTCGTTGGGCTCAATTTGAGGAAGTACCTGTAAAATAATGTTCAGGCTGCCGGCAGATCCGGCAATAATGAGCAGGCTGTGGCTTACTGCATTTTTCTCCATATTTTTTCACGTGGTTCTATTTGCGTATACCGTCCATGAATGGTGGAAAACCGGATGTTTTCTTTTGCGCCAAGTGCAAGAAAGCCCAGATTCTCCAAACTGTCGTCGAATAAATTTAAAACGTGTGTTTGCAAATCTTTGTTGAAATAAATTAAAACGTTTCTGCAGAAGATCACTTGAAACTCATTAAACGAACGGTCCGACACAAGATTATGGGTAGAGAAAATAATTCGTTCTGCAAACTCCGGATGGAAGCGGACAGAATCGTAGCCGGCGGTATAGTATTTTGAAAAATCTTCTTTTCCTCCCGACTCAATATAGTTTTCCGAATACAGCTTCATCACCGACAGCGGAAAGATTCCATTTTTTGCTTTTTCCAAAACGCCGGGATTCAGGTCGGTGGCGTATAGCAGCGATTTGTGCAGGAGTTTCGATTCTTTCAGTAAAATGGCCATTGAGTAAACTTCTTCTCCGGTAGAGCAGCCGGCATGCCAGATGCGAATGAAAGGATAGGTTGCCAGCACGGGGATCACGTGCTTACGAAGCGCGGCGTAAAACGATGGGTCGCGAAACATCTCGGTTACATTCACCGTTATCTCTTCCACCACCCGAACAAGATAGTCTTCGTCGGAACGAATGCGATATCGCAGCTCGGCGAAACTGGGAAACTTATCGAGCGAAAAAAGCCTTTCGATTCTTCTTTTCAATGATGCCTTCGAGTAGTTGGTAAAATCGTAGCCATGCACTTCAATCAGATCATTCAAAAGCAACTCCACCTCTTCATCAGAAATATTAAACGCCTTCACAGAATCTATTTTAGGTGCTTATTCAATAATAAAACCAACTTATCCACGTCGATAGGTTTTGATACGTAATCGTCGGCTCCTGCTGCCAGTGTTTTTTCCCGGTCGCCCGCCATTGCCTGCGCGGTAACGGCTATCACCGGTATCTTTTTTATGTTTTTAATCAGGGGAATTGCTTCGTAGCCATCCATCTCAGGCATCATCATATCGAGCAATACAAGGCGAATGCCGTTGCTTCCTTTTAACAGCTCAAGTCCTTCGTGGGCGGAAGAAGCTGATAGCGCTCCATACCCTTTGGCTTTCAGTGTAGCAGAAAGCGCGAATATGTTTCGGCTGTCGTCATCAATAATAAGAATCATAAGTTTAAGGTTTGGTTTTGTCGTATAGCCACACTCTGAGTAAAGACAGAAGCTGGTCGATGTCTACCGGTTTGGAGATATAGTCCGACGCGCCTGCCTGAATACATTTTTCGCGGTCGCCTGCCATTGCTTTGGCGGTAACAGCAATAATCGGAAGGTTCTTATATTCTTTGAACGACCGGATTTTTCTGATGCTTTCATAGCCATCCATCAGCGGCATCATCATGTCCATCAATATCACATCAATGTCCGGATTTTCCTGCAAAGCGGTCAGCGCTTCTTTTCCGTCCATCGCGTGGAACACCTGCATTTGCTGCAATTCGAGCGGTTTGGTTAACGAAAAGATGTTGCGGGCGTCGTCGTCGGCAATCAGCACTTTTTTGTTTTTTAAGATATTGGATAAAGCGCCAAGTTTACGCGGTGCAGCGGGCTTGGTGTTTTTCTGATCTTCAATTAAATGAAGGAAAATGGATACCTCATCCAAAATGCGCTGGTAGGAGTGAGCCGTTTTCACCACAATAGAATCTGCATACTGACGGATCTTAGTTTCTTCGTTTGGTGAAAGATTTTTTCCGGTGAATATGATGATGGGGAGGTTCTCGAGGCCCTCATTCTTCTTAATGGTTTCGAGTGTTTCATAAGCCGATTGTGAGCCCGCTGCACCCATATCGAGTATCACACAATTTACCTCGTGCTTCTTCAGCGCATGAATGCTGTTGCCAACATCGCCCGTAAGTTCACAACTCACGTTCACGGTTTCGAGGAAATAGGCAAGCGCCTTAGCGTGTTTTTCATCTTCCTCAACAATCAGCACTTTCTTCGGATCGTTGCTCAATAAATGGTTTAGACGGTTGAACACTTCTTCCATTTTTTCGAACGCCAGCGGTTTGTTGATGAAGTCGATAGCGCCGCGGCTGATGCTTTCTCTTCTTGCCTGCATGCTCGACATAATGTGTACGGGAATATGCCGCGTTTGGCTGCCGGCTTTTAGTTCTTCCATCACCTCCCAACCGCTCATTACCGGTAATTTTATGTCAAGCAAAATAGCGGTAGGCACCAGCTTTTTGGCGAGGTGCAATCCTTCATCGCCCCTTACAGCCACCACACATTTGTAACCCTGACTGCGTGTATAACCTAAAAGCGCTTTTGCAAACTCTGTATCATCTTCAACAATTAAAATAACACGGTCGCCCGCTTGTATGGCATCGCGGTCGTCCTCCATAGCCGGCGGAATCAATTCAACAATGTCGTTCTTAGAAGGAGCAGCAGGCTCTTTCGGAGACCGGATGTCTTCTTCCGCCATATCTTTTATTTCCTGCACTGCCTGCTTTTGTTTTGCATGCACTATGCCGGCAGCTTTTTTGTCAGCCGGTATCACAAGGGTGAAATTGCTTCCTTCCGCCACCTCACTTTTCAGCTCAATATCGCCACCTAACAAGCGCGCCAGTTGCCGGCTGATGGAAAGACCGAGCCCCGTGCCACCAAACTTACGGCGTGTAGATCCGTCGGCCTGCTGAAAGGCTTCAAATATCAGCTGCTGCTTGTTTTGTGGAATGCCGATGCCACTGTCCTTAACAGAAAAGGCTACCATGTTGTTCCGCATAAACACACTCAGTTCCACATAACCCTTCGAGGTAAATTTGAGCGCATTCGACAATAAATTCCGGATAATCTGATCCATCCGGAGTTTGTCGGTTTCAATTAAGGACGGCACTTCATCGGCCACTTCTATTTTTAGCTGAAGGTTTTTTTCTTTTGCCACCGGCGCAAAAAGTTGTTGAAGTTCGGCGACAGCTTCGCGAACGTTTACCATCGAATATTCCAACTGCATGTGCCCGGCTTCAATCTTACTTAAATCGAGTATCTCATCAATCAGCGCCAGCAGGCCGTTGCCCGAGCTTTGAATCACCTTAGCGTATTCTATCTGCTCCTCGTCGAGGTTGTGCTGCGTGTTTTCGGATAGCAGGCGGCTTAATAAAAGAATGCTGTTTAGCGGCGTGCGCAGTTCGTGCGACATATTGGCCAGAAACTCCGATTTGTATTTTGTGCTGAGTTCCAGCTCCTCTGCTTTCTTTTGAATTTCCGCATTTCGTTCTATGATAATCTGATTGCGTTCTTCCAATTGTGTGCTTCTTTCTTCTAACTCGCGGTTTGCTTCCAGCAGCTCTTCCTGCTGCACTTTCAGCTCTTCTTCCGATGTGGCAAGCTTTGCTGCCTGGGCTTCCAGTTCCGCATTGATGTTTTCCAGCTCGGAATGTTGCGCCTGCAATTCTTCCGACTGAGCCTGTGTTTCCTCAAGTAGTTCCTGCAACCGCAACCGGCTTTTTGTTGCGCTGAGTGCTACGGCAATGCCTACGCCAACTTCATCGAAGAAGCGCATGAGGTGCGGATTAAATTTTTCAATGCTCGAAAGCTCTATCACACCTTCCAGCACATCATTATACAAAAGCGGTACAATAATAACCGATGACGGAGTGATGGAACTGAGGCCGCTTACAATTAAGGTGTCGGCTTCTTCGGAAAAATTCAGCAGCAACGGTTTTCTCGATTTAGCAACTTGGCCTATCAGGGTTTCGCCGTACTGAAGTTTTCGTTTTACATGCTCGTTGCTCTCTGTTGCGTAGGCCGCTCCGAGTTGCAGCAACTCCTGATCTTCATGTGCAAAATATAGGAGTCCCTGGTGCGCGTTTACGTAGCCGGCCAATGCGGTAAGCACGTCGCTGGCAAGTTGTTCAATTCCTTTTTCCCCTCGATAATATTTGCTGACGGACGTGATGCCCGTTTGTATCCAAATTTTTTCGTTGCTTTCTTTTGTGTATTCAGCGAGGTCATTCTTCATGCGGAGAATTGCGTTTCCGAGGACATCATTTTCACTGCGCGGACTGAACTGCAGATCAAAATCTCCGGTCCCTATTGCATCGGCAGCCTTGGCAATCATTGTGTTGGAACGATCGATTGTTTTAATTGACTGCACCAGATGTCCGATGGAATCGTTTGTATAAATCGGCAGAATAATATTGGTTTCACCCAATGCTAGTTTTTCTGCAGACTGGCGAATCTGCGAAAGCAGATCGGAAATATTTTTCAGTGTGTAAAAAACAATGATGATGATGAGTGAAACAATGATGAGCAAAATGGCGACGCTTTGATTCAGCGCTTTCTTTTCATCTTCATAAATCTTAAGTGCTTTGCTGCGCGTGCGCTCCATCAGGGAAGATTGCTGCTGAAGTAAGTTATTAATGACATTTCCCGACGACTCCCACCAGGCTTCGGCGTTAAAATCGGGCGGCAGCGATTTGTTAGCGGTGATATAGTCGAATGTTTCTGCCAGCGCCACCGCCTCGTCCGATGTAAGGATATGATTGATTCTGTTGATGAAATCAGCGGGCGATTTTGCCTGAAATTCTTTGGCGTAGGATCCGAATGTTTTATAGCCTATCTGAACTGCGTCGTATTCGCGCCGAGCCGATTCCTTATCAACGCTGAGCGAATACACGTTTGCTCTTAAAATACCAAAGTAGTTGATGAGTTGAAACAGTATTTTTTCCGAGTTCAGTTCATCGGATATGGGGCCGAGGTATGCTATGTTTTCGACGTTCACATCGTTGAGGTATTGCACTCTTTCCTGCATACTGGAGTAATAGAGCATCACTTCGTCGGCCGTTATGCGCCTGGCAAGAATATCTTTCCGAATTTGGTTGAGGCTGGAAAGCATGGTGAAGTCTGTAAACGATAGCCAGTTGGTGTCGAGCAGTGTTTGTAGTTGTGTTAGCTGTTCGTTGGTGGCATTTTGTGCAGCCACAAACTGAGCATCGGAATAATTGTTAACAAGATAAGCGTAACCGAAGCGCCTTTCTATGTGCAGCCGCGACGATAGATTCATCACCACCAGATTCTTCTGAATATCGTTTACCACTTTTCCGGTAACCTCTATTCGGTTATTTCTTTCGCTGATGAGTTGGATAGAGAAATAAACCAGAAAGGCAAGCGGTATCAGCCCTATCAATATTAGTTTAATATGAAAGGGAATTGCATTAATCAGTCGTTTCATAGTTCGTTTTTTACAGGAAGCGTAAAATAAAAAGTGGAGCCTTTGCCTTCTTCACTTTCCACGGCACAAAATCCCTTATGGCCTTCTATAATTTCGGAGCAGATGTATAACCCGATGCCGAGTCCCTGAAAGCGGTTGGACGCTTCTTCGGCGCGGTAATATTTTTCGAAAACCTTTTTTAGCTTGTCGGAAGGGATGCCGATGCCGCTGTCGCTCACCCGGCATTGAATGTTGCCCGATTCCTGGCGGAGTTCAACAGTAATATTTTTATTTACCGGAGAATATTTTACTGCGTTGGTTAAGTAATTCAGCACTACCTGTTCTATGCGGCTCTCATCGCCGTACACCTCAACGTTTACTTCATTCAATTTGGTGATGTGATAGTCTTTATTGGTTTGCTGAATGATGTCGATGGCGTGGTTCACCATCTCATTAAAATTAAAAGTGGTTTTGTGGTACTCCAGTTTTCCGCTTTCTATTTTAGAAATATCGAGCAGGTCGGTTACCAGCATATTCAGTTTTTCAATTTGCTTTTGCGCCCGCTCTATATACTTCTGCATCACATCTTTACCGCTGTTTTCGTGAATAATCCGTTCGAGCAGTTGTATATACGCTTTGATGCTGGTAAGGGGTGTTTTTAATTCGTGGCTCGCAATGCTGATGAATTCGTCTTTCTTTCTTTCATCTTGTTTTCTCTCTTCAATATCGGTTAGGGTGGCCACCCATTTGGTCAGTTCGTTCGCTTCGTAAACCGGTGTGGCCTTTAATAAAAAGAAACGGAATACGCCGGTATCTTTTTGTTTAATGCGGGTTTCAAAATCGAAGGGCTTGCAGTTTTGTATGCCTGCTTTCCATCTTGCCTCCAGAGGTTTTTCTGAAGGATGATTAACGGGAAACTCTTTCTCCGAAGCAGCATACTCCAGCCAATGGCGGTTCACAAATTCGAGGTTGCCTTTTTGTGTGGCTGTAAACGCAATCTGTGGAAGCGATTCGAGTGTGCTTCTAAATTCACTCACAGTATTTTTCAGCGCTGCCTCGGCTTTTTTCCGGTACTCGATTTCTGCTTTTAAAATGGTTTGCATATCATGCAAGTCCTTTTTTTGTTCATAAAGCTTATAAAAAGTTTTTACTTTAAGTAGCAGAATTTCCTGGTCAACTGGCTTTGTAACATAGTCTACACCGCCCGACGAATAACCTTTAGTGATGTATTTTTTTTCTGTGCTGATGGCCGAAAGAAAAATGATGGGAATGTCGCGTGCCTTGCTGTATCCGGATATGGCTTCTGCCACTTCAAAGCCGTCCATAACCGGCATCTGCACATCTAAAATAATCAGCGCGTACGAGTTCTTCAGCACTTTTGCCAGCGCCTCTTCGCCGGAAGCGGCCGAATCAACAGGAAAGCCATGGAGTTTAAGCAGTTTTTCTAACGAATAAATGTTTTCCGGCTTATCATCTACAATTAATACCATTTAACGCAATTTTTCGGAGCCGATGAATGTTGTTTTTTTGGCATCGCAATATACGTTATAGATTAAATTTTGCTTAAATATTCTTGCAGCATAAGCGTTGCAGCCGTAACGTCGATGTTCCTTTTTTCGCGGCGCTTTTTTTTCTTCATCCCCATTTCTACCAAGGCCGCCACCGCCATCTTCGATGAATACCGTTCGTCGATGGTTTCTACCGGCATCTGCGGGAACTTTTTCTTTACATCGGCAACAAATTTTATCACCGCCGCCGTAATGTGGGTGTCGGAATCGTTCAAATTCTTCGGTTCGCCTACCAGCATCAGTTCCACTTCGTTTTGTGCGAAATATTTCTTTAAGTACTCGAATAATGTTTCTGTGGATACGGTTTCAAGCGGTGTGGCAATTATTTTCAACGGGTCTGTAACCGCTATGCCGGTTCGCTTTGCGCCGTAATCTATACAGATAATTCGTCCCATTAACTTGCTTTTCTGCAATCTAACTTTTTATAGCAGAAATTAAATCTGCCTTTTCATTTATTTCGTGGCATGAAAAAAATCGGACTTCTTTCCGACACGCATGGTTATCTCGACAACGCTGTTTATAAACACTTCAGCGATTGCGATGAGATATGGCATGCAGGTGATTTTGGAACGATGGAAGTTTTGACAGCGTTAGAAAATTTTAAACCGCTGCGCGGTGTTTTTGGAAATATTGACGGACAAGACGTGCGTAGCGTTGTGCCGGAAGTGCTACAATGGACGTGTGAAGACGCACTTGTCTGCATGATGCACATAGGTGGCTATCCGCCAAAATACAATGCTACATCCAAAAAACTCCTCGCTTCGGCAAGGCCTCAGTTGTTCATTTCAGGGCATTCGCACATCCTGAAAGTGATGTACGATAAAGACCTTGACTGTCTGCATATTAATCCCGGCGCTGCCGGCAAACAAGGGTGGCATCAGGTACGCACACTGGTTAGTTTTACTGTGGAAGGGAAGGCGTTCAAAAACCTTCAGGTAATTGAACTTGGCAAAAAATAAACGGCGCACCTCGCGCCGTTTTACTTAAGATATCTTGTGGTTAAAACCAGCCGCGGCCGGAAAATAATTCCCTGAATGGCCAGGGCACGGCAACCAAAATAAGAATCAGCGCAATTAAATAATACACCATTGTTCTGTTGTGCTTTGCTTTATCGCTGATCGCTTTTCGCCCTTGCGCTTTACCAATATGAATCAGTACAATGGCAATCAGCATAAGCAATGTGTGTTCAATGGCGAAGAACCGCATGTAAGAGTCTTTCATTACAGGCCCCATACCAAAGGCCTTGATTTGTTTATAACCAAACCCACCGAGAAACCATAAGCTGATACCGATTAACAACTGCAAATCGGCAACAATGGTAAGAATAAGGCCTGTTCTTGCGTCGGTGCGGATAAACGGACGTTTGCCTGCCACCATGCTGTTAAAAATGGCAATCAGCAAAAGCAACAACAGCAGCCAGCGGCCTATGCTGTGAACGTGCAACAGAATTTGATGAGTATCCATAAGAATTATTTGGTCAAAACTAAGGAAACAAAGTATAGGAAATTTTTAATCAACCCAGTCGGCGATAAATACGTTAGTATCTCTTGTGCCGCCGTTATTGCGGTTGCTGGAAAACACAATCTTTTTTCCATCGTAGCTGATCATCGGAAATGCGTCGAACGTTTTATCGGTGCTGATTTTTTTAAGGTTGCTTCCGTCGGCCTTCATGGTGTACATGTTAAAGGGAAAACCTCTTTTGTATTCGTGGTTGCTGCAAAAAACGATGTCGCCGTTTGGAAGGAAGTTGGGTGCCCAGTTTGCTTGTCCCAACTCGGTAAGTTGTTTTGCATCGCTTCCATCAACGTTGGCAATCCAAACCTCCATATTGTTCGGAGCTACGAGGCCTTGTTTCAGCAGGTTGTCGTAATCTGCAATTTCCGCTTCCGTTTTAGGATGGTGTGCACGCCATAGAATTTTTTTGCCATCCGGACTAAACCATGCGCCTCCATCATAACCCTTTACATGTGTAATGCGTTTGGTTTCTTTTGTTTTTAAATCCATCACATACAATTCAAGATCACCATCGCGCATAGAAGTAAATACCATCAGTTTGCCGTCGGGCGACAGGGTAGCTTCTGCATCGTAACCGGGTGTATTGGTAAGCTGCTCAACAATATTTCCGTTTAAGTCGGCTTTAAAAATATCATAGCTTTCGTATAACGGCCAAATGTAGCGGTTGCCGTGTTTTGCGCGATCTATGTTGGGAGGGCATTCATCGCCGCCCAAGTGGGTAGAGGCATAAATAATATGTTTGTTATCTTTTGTAAAGAAGGCACAGGTGGTGCGTCCTTTTCCGGTAGATACCATTTTGTATTCGAAAGGTTTTCCTTTCGCAGGAATCTTTCCTATAAAAATTTGGTCGCACTCAATGCCATCAGCGGGTGCAGTGCGCTGAAAAACCAGCATCTTGCCGTCGTAACTCCAATACGCTTCGGCATTATCGCCGCCAAAAGTAAGCTGTCGCACATTTTTAAAATGCACTTCGTTGGGGTAGTGAATGGTGTCAGATTTTGATTGTGCTCCGGCAGCAAAGGCAAGCAGCAGCAAACCGGAAGTGAGTAAATTTTTCATGGCGGCAAAACTATAGTTCATCGTCTGCTTCTCCGTCATAAAATTGTAATCTGTAGAACAATACATTTGCTTTATGAAATATTTTGCACTCATTTTTCTCTTCCTCATGGTTGCGGCCTGCAACACAAACGAAGACCCCGCATTTCAGGAAAACAAAGCGTCGGTTTCCCGCCTCGAAAAATTAGTGAAAGAATATCCCGACAGCGTAGGCTTAAAATTAAGCCTGCTCAATTACTACGACAGTATAGGGCTTGCTGCGAAAGCCTATCCGGTGTTAAACGAACTTATCGCGAACGACAGTGCAAACTACGGACTTTGGTTTCGCCGCGGACAGTTGGAAGAAGTGTTGGAAGATACCGCTGCTGCCATAAATTCTTACCTCCGAGCTATCAATATTTATCCCGGTCCGGAAGCGCAATTAAGCCTTGCGTATCTGCTCGCCGAAAAGAAAGACTCGAAATCGATCGTAATCTGCAAGCGTATTCTCGAGTTGGGACTGGGCCGCGAAACGGAAGCATCTTGCTACTTCATTCAGGGAGTTTATTATGCAAGAATCGCCGACTTCGATAAAGCAGAAACCCTGTTCGATCAAACAATTGCAGCCTCCTACACCTATATGGAAGCTTATATCGAAAAAGGATTGCTGTTTTTCGACCGAGGAAGATACCGCGAAGCCCTTCAGGTTTTCACTTTCGCCTCCACCATCAATAACCTCTATGCAGATGCTTATTATTATATGGCAAGATGTTATGAAATGATGCAAATGAAAGACAGTGCCACCATAAGATTTGAGCAGTCGCTGAGCCTCGATAAAAATATGGTTGAAGCAAAAGCAGGACTGGAACGCGTTAGAAAGATGTAGAACATTCGCTTTTCAAAACATTATTTTTGCGACATGGCAATTATAGCTCCTTCATTTTTAAGCAGCGATTTTTTACACCTTCAACAGCAGTGCGATCTCATTAATAACAGCGCCGCGGAATGGTTTCACCTCGATGTTATGGATGGCCGTTTTGTTCCGAACATCAGCTTTGGAATTCCGCTGGTAGAAGCGATCAGAAAGACTACTAAGAAAGTGTGCGATGTTCACCTGATGATAGAAGAACCCGAAAAATTTGTTGAGGCTTTTGCAAATGCGGGGGCCGATATTATTTCTGTACACATAGAAGCTTGCCGACACTTGCACCGGAATATTCAACAGATAAAGTCGCTGGGGATCAAAGCAGGGGTGGCCATTAATCCACATACGCCGATAATGTTTTTGAAAGACATCCTTGCCGATGTGGATGTGGTTTGTATGATGAGCGTTAACCCCGGATTCGGTGGTCAGCAATTTATTCCGCATACCTATAACAAAATCCGTGAGCTTAAAGCGCTGATACAGGAAACAGCAGCGCACGCCCTTATTGAAATAGACGGCGGCGTAACATTGGGAAATGCCGGCGCTATTGTGCATGCCGGCGCGGACGTACTTGTTGCAGGCAGCACTGTTTTTAACTCGCCCGATCCGGCCGAAATCATCCTCGAATTAAAAAAGAAAATCGTGGAGTTTTCTGTCTGAGGTTCTGTTATATGCGCTAACAAGCTTTATACACTCCACAGCCGGTTTTACATCGTGCACACGAAGTATGTTTGCCCCGTTTAACAACGCCATCGTGTGTAAAACAGTTGTGCCATTCAGCGCTTCTTCCGGACTAACTGAAAGTGTTTTATAAATCATCGATTTTCTTGAAACGCCTGCGAGGAGTGGCTTCCCAAGCATTTTAAAAGACGAAAGCCCGCGCAGCAATTCAAAGTTTTGAGCAGTTGTTTTTGCAAATCCGAATCCGGGATCGAGCACCACATCATTCACACCGGCGGCCGTACACTTTTCAATCACTTCAATAAAGTAATCCATGATTTCTGCCGGCAGATGGTTGTAATGGCTTAGTTGCTGCATCGTTTGCGGCGTGCCTTTCATGTGCATGGCAATAAACGGAACCTTCAGCTCCGCAACGGCTGCAATCATGTCTGCATCCATGTTTCCGGCGCTGACGTCGTTTACCATTGACGCGCCGGCCTTCACCGCCCGGTACGCTACATCAGCATAAAAGGTGTCAATCGAAATCACGGCATCCGGCTTCGCGGCTGTCAACGCTGCAATGAAGGGAATTACCGTTTCAAGCTCGTGTGCTGCGGGCTGCAAGCGGCTTTGCGGTCGTGTGCTTTGTGCGCCCACATCGATGATTGCAGCGCCATCCGAAAGCATTTGGAGCGCCGCATCTACCGCAGCTTTACCGGCGGCATATCTGCTGCCCGCATAAAACGAATCGTCAGTGATATTGACAACGCCCATCACCAGCGGCTCATCTATCGCCATAGGGCGCCCGTTACAATTAAGCGTGAACATTAAAACAGTATTTTTGAACGCAATTTTAAAAAGCAAAACTACTCGCTTCTTAATGAACACAAATCAGCAATACCGTCGGCACATCACAATAGCAAGGGAACTATTCATAAAAAAAACAAGAGACTACAGCACCTCGTGGCGGTTGCTACGCACCGTTTCTGTCGTGGACCAGATATTTATTAAAGCAAGCCGGATAAAAAACATTCAGGACAAAAAAGAGCAAAAAGTTAAAGACGATATCCAATCCGAATTTATCGGTATCCTTAACTATGGCATTATTGGTTTAATTCAATTAAAAAAGGGCAATACTGCTGCCGAGGAACTGGATGAAGCGGCCGCTATTGCACTTTACGACGAACAGTCGGCGGTTGCGGAAGAGGTGATGCTAAACAAAAATCACGATTACGGCGAAGCCTGGCGGCAGATGAGTCAGCAGAGCTTCGTAGACCTTATTTTGGTGAAGCTGATGCGCATCAAACAAATTCTTTCCAACGAAGGCAAAACGCTTGTAAGTGAAGGAATAGACGCCAACTTCATCGATATTATAAACTATGCAGTGTTTGCATTGATATTAATTGAGGAAGGAAAACACGAACAATGAAAATTTTAATACAACTCATTCGGTTTTTAACGGGAATTGTTTTTATCATTTCCGGTTTGGTGAAAGCCAATGATCCGCTTGGACTCAGCTATAAGATGCAGGAGTTTTTTGAAGCCTGGGGAATGATGGCGTTTCATGATTATACGCTTGCCGTTGCATTTGCAATGAACCTTTTTGAAGTGGTGGCCGGTGTTGCACTGATTGTAGGATGGCGTTTCAGGATCGTTAGCTGGATGGTGTTGTTGCTTACCTTGTTTTTTACGTTCCTCACCGCATACGCCATGTTTTCAGGAAAAATTGCTACCTGTGGTTGTTTTGGCGACTGCCTGCCGCTTCAGCCGGCGCAATCGTTTACAAAAGATATTGTGCTGAATATTTTCATGGTTCTATTAATTTACAAATCGGCCTCTATCCGGCCTTTGTTCTCCTCAAAAGCAAACTTCTTCATCATACTTCTTTCGGCAATTCTGGTCATCGCCATGCAGTGGTATGTGCTCCGGCACCTGCCTTTTTTCGACTGTCTTCCCTACAAAAAAGGCAACAATATTGTTCAACAGATGAAGATTCCCGACGGAGCCCTCGCAGATAGTTTCGCCATCACGTTTCGATACAAAAAAGATGGAAAAATGATAGAGTTTGGCGCGGATGAATTTCCTGAAGACTTCGATGAACCGCCCTACGAATATGTTGACCGCTACGACAAACTCATCCGAAAAGGAAACGCTGTAGCGCCGATTCCCGACTTTAATTTAAAAACCCTCGAAGGCACGGATGTTACCACCCAAATTTTAGAAACCCCCGGTTTCTATGTGTTCGTTTTTTGCAGGGCATTCGATGATGCGCAGACGTGGTTGCCGGCCTTCAGAAAGTTATTGCAGGCCGCGGGTAAGAAAAATATTCCTGTTTATTTGGTAACGCCAAACGCGTCGGCAGCACTGACCACAACAGGGCATCCCGAAATTTTAATCAGTGATGCTACCGCCATTAAAACCGCTGCCAGAACCGATCCGGCCTTTTTTCTGATGAATGGCCCAATCGTGAAAGAGAAAAAAAGCTATCGCGATGTCGATGATTTTATCAGGAACATGGAACCCATTAAATAAGGAACGTTTGTCCTTCCAGCGCCAGATAAGATGCCGGAAATACTTCGCGGGCTTCGGTTAAAAAAGCATTCAGGTTTTCGTATTTGCTGCTAAAGTGGCCAAGCAGCAACTTTTGGGCGTTGGCTTTTTTTGCAATTTGGGCTGCCTGCACGGCGGTGCAATGAAAGCGGCTCGCGGCTTTTGCGGCGTCGGCATGCAGGTAAGTGGCTTCGTGATAAATTACCTTAACACCTACAACATTCCTCGCAACCTGCTCGTTAAAAAGCGTGTCGGCACAAAAAGCATAGCTTGCCGCAGGTGTGTTGGGTGCAGTAAGCTCGCTGTTTTCTACCACCGATCCATCGGCTGTAATATAGTCTTTTCCATCACGAAGGTCATCGAAATACTCATGGGGTATACGATGTGCAAAAGCCTTTTCTTTCAATAGCTTTCGCGGCTTCTTTTTTTCCCTGACAATGAACGCCCAACATTCAATTCGATGAAAAACACGAAAGCAGGAAACCGAAAATTTTTCGGTGTCTATTATTTGTCCTTCTTCAATAAGGTCATGAAAGTGTAATGGATAAGGCAATACGGTGTCTGCAGCTTTTAATTGGATATGGATAATGTCTTTCAGCATGGGTGGGCCGAACAAGTGCAAATCTGCCGTGCGCGACTGCAACCCAAAACTGGTAAGCAGCCCAATCAATCCAAAATAATGGTCGCCGTGCAAATGCGAAATAAGAATATGGTTAATGCGGCTGCGTTTTATTTTATATTTCGAAAGCTGCATTTGTGTGCCTTCGCCGCAATCAATTAAAATAAAGTTTTCGTTCACGGACACAAGCTGAGAAGTAGGATGGCGGTCGAAAGCAGGTATCGCCGAATTATTTCCAAGAATGGTAACGCCAAACATAGTGGAAGCAATATTAAAGCAAATTCAATCAGCATTTATCCACACCTAAAACAAACTTCGGTCTTTCTGTATTTTCTACGCACATCTTTCAACATCTCCGAAAATATATGGAAAGAAACTTTATCTTTCCCGCTACATTTTCTTAGTTCAAGATGGCGAATTCAATCAGGAAAAAATCAAATGTTCCTAAGCCCCCCGACCCGGAACAGATTATCGAGGATAAGGTAGAGGAGGTGCCGGTGAAGGAAATCATTAAAGACGACCGCACCATCAAAATGCTTGGAGCGGTTTGTTTACTGGTTACGCTCTTCTTGCTTACTGCATTCATTTCTTATCTTTTTACGTGGCAGGAAGACCAAGATAAAATTCATCGCTTCGGCATTAAGATTTTCAGCGTCGACGATGTAAGGATGAGCAACTTGCTTGGGGTGTTGGGAGCGTATTTCTCGCATTTGTTTATCTACAAAGGTTTCGGCATCGCATCATTCCTGGTATGCAGTTTTTTCTTTGTACTTGGCATTAACTTGCTGGCCCGCGAACGGGTGTTTAGCCTTGCCCGTAATTTGAAGTATGTACTCGTTGGACTGATAGTTATCAGCGTAACGGCGGCTTATTTTTTCGGAAATGCGCGTTTCCCTTTTGGAGGCGCAGCAGGCAATTTGCTGAACCTTTGGTTTGTGAAATGGGTTGGCCGCACCGGCACCGGTTTGTTGTTGAGCTTGTCGGTTTTACTGTATGTAATCTGGCGGTTTAATCCCAGGTTCAAAATCCCGCGCTTTCATTTTGCATCGGCGTCAAAACCTCAAACGGTTGCGCCATCAGCATTACAACAGGAGGCAGAAGTTGATGATACCACAGAACCGGATGAGGAGGAACTGCCATCGCTAATGGCTGAAGATGATTTCTCCAGCAACAATAAATTGAAAACGGAAGGCGAGGAACTGGTGTTGAATGTTAAGCCTGCCGATACGGACAGCGATCCCTTAAATGAGTTTGCCGTAACTGAAAAAGAGGAACCCCCTGCACCGGAAAGTATTTTAGCTGACGACGAATTACCAGCGGAAGCCGAACCCGAACTGGTGGCAGGAGATGAGCCTGTGCTGGAGGTAAACCAGCCGCAAGAAGATCAGGAGAGTGAAGAAACGACGTCGGGCGCTGTGGTGGTGATTCCGGCGAGCCGCGCAAATGTGGTGAGCCTGATTGCAGCCGACACAGCAGAAGAAACACAACAATCAACACCCGTTGAGGATAATCTTCCGGAAGATGATATTCAACTGGAAATTGCGGACGTAAAAGACGAAGAGGAAGACGAGCAAATAAACGCCGACGCTGATCAGCTCGAGCCTTACGAACCCACGCTCGATCTTCGCGATTATAAATACCCGCCACTCGATTTACTCGAAACACACGGCAGCGAAAAAATCGTTCACGACCCGGCAGAACTGGAAAACCACAAAAACCAAATTCTATCCACATTAAAGAATTACGACATCAGCATTCAGCGGATATCTGCAACCGTAGGGCCCACCGTTACGTTGTACGAAATTGTGCCTTCGCCCGGCGTACGCATCAGCCGCATTAAAAATTTGGAAGATGATATTGCGCTGAGCCTTGCAGCACTTGGCATCCGCATTATTGCGCCTATTCCCGGCAAAGGAACCATTGGAATTGAAGTGCCCAACGTGAAAAAAACAGTGGTGAGCATGAAAACATTGCTTGCATCCGAAAAGTTCCAACACACCGCATATTCGCTTCCCATTGCCATTGGGAAAAAAATTGATAACGAAAACTTCATTGTCGACCTTGCCAGCATGCCCCATTTGTTGATGGCAGGCGCCACCGGACAAGGAAAATCGGTAGGTATTAATGCTTTGCTTGTTTCGCTGCTGTATAAGAAGCACCCTTCTCAATTAAAGTTTGTTTTGGTAGATCCCAAGAAGGTGGAGCTGAGTATTTATCGACTGATCGAAAAGCATTTTTTAGCCAAGCTTCCGGGCGAGGAAGAAGCCATCATTACCGACACGAAAAAAGTGGTGTATACCCTTAATGCGTTGTGTATTGAGATGGATAACCGCTACGATTTGTTGAAAGATGCGCATTGCAGGAACATAAAAGAGTATAACGAAAAATTCACCGGACGACGCCTCAATCCCAATAAAGGACATCAATATCTGCCATTCATTGTTTTGGTGGTAGATGAGTTTGCCGATTTAATTATGACGGCCGGTAAAGAAGTGGAAATGCCGATTGCACGTCTGGCACAGCTTGCCCGCGCAGTGGGTATCCACCTGATTATTGCTACGCAGCGGCCTTCGGTAAACATCATCACCGGAACCATTAAAGCAAACTTCCCGGCAAGGATGGCGTTTAAGGTTTCTTCTAAAATTGACAGCCGTACCATTTTAGATGCAGGAGGCGCAGAACAACTCATCGGAAAAGGCGATATGCTCGTAAACTACAACGGCGAAATTACAAGGCTTCAGTGTGCGTTTGTAGATACGCCTGAGGTAGAGAAAATTGTTGAATATATTGGCAAACAACGCGGCTATCCTACGGCGTTTAACCTTCCGGAATACATCGATGAAAAAGATGCCGAATCGAGAGAGATCGACCTTGGCGACCGCGATCCTTTGTTTAACGACGCAGCACGGCTGATTGTACAAAACCAGATGGGGAGCACATCGCTGATACAAAGACGAATGAAGCTGGGTTACAACAGAGCCGGAAGACTGATGGACCAATTGGAGGCAGCAGGTATCGTAGGCCCGAACTTAGGCAGCAAAGCAAGAGAAGTGAATGTGAAAACTGAATCGGATCTGGAGGAAATTTTGCAAACGCTCTAACTATTTGTAAATTTTGTAGCACCATCTTTTCAGCTTACCGCTGAAGTCGAAGTCGGTTGTTGCTTTTGTGATGTCTTTGATCGACGTTGCTTTTATCTTATGTTCATCCAAAACAAAACGGGTAAAATTCGTACTGAAATACAAGACGCCGCCGGCTGATAAACCGTACAAACAATTATTGATGAGGGCTGCATGATCTTTTTGTATCTCCATAAAATCTTCCATCCTTTTACTGTTGCTGAAAGTGGGAGGATCCAATACAATGATATCGAAAGAAGCCGGCTTGAGGGTCTGAACGTATTGCATTACATCGCCATGTATAAACTGAAAAGCCGATTCATTTTTTAATAAGTTGATGCGAAAGTTATCTTCAGCCCATTGCAGATAGGGTTTCGAAAGGTCGACTGAGGTAACTGCTTTTGCTCCGCCCGATGCCGCATACACAGAGAATGAGCCGGTATAGCAAAATAAGTTCAACACCCTTTTGCCCGCGGCTTCTTCTTTTACCATTTGTCTGGTGAGCCTGTGGTCGAGGAAGAGTCCGGTGTCGAGATAATCGGAGAGATTTACCAGGAACTTTAAGCCGCCTTCTGCAACGGTATAAAACTCCTGTACTGCATCTTGTTTTTCGTATTGTGTGTTGGCCGAACGATGGCTCATCTTCTTGCGCTGTTTTACGAAAATTTTCCGTTGGTCAACGGCCAGAACTTTTGACATTAAGCCGATGCTTTCGCGCAGCCAGATTGCGTGCTCATCGTCGGTGAGGCTGTGGCGGCGTAGGTATTCCGCCACATACAATTTATCTTCATAGAAATCGATCGAGAGTGGAAATTCCGGAAGATCATTTTCATAAACGCGATAGCAACCAATACCACGTCGTGCGGCAATTTTCGACCGGTGCTTAAACACTTTCGTAAGCCGGTTTTCGAACATCTTAAGTTTCTCTTCGAGCATCGGCAACTATTTCAGTTTGTCGATTGCGAGCGCAATGCGCCGGAAGCCTTCTTCTAAATTCTTCAAGTTGTTGGCAAATGAAAAGCGGATGCATTCTTCTTGTCCGAAGGCGGCGCCGCTAACACTTGAAACATGCGCTTCGTGCAGCAAATACATAGATAAATCTTCTGCTGTGTGAATGGTTGTTCCGTTGTATTTCTTCCCGAACTGAGCACTGATTTTTGGGAAAACATAAAACGCACCTTCCGGTGTGTTACAGTCGAATCCTTTTATTTCTTTCAATAATTCGAGCACTTTTTTACGGCGTTCTGCAAACGCTGCCACCATTTGCTTTGTTGCTGTTAAGTCGCTTTCCAGCGCTGTAATGGCAGCGCGTTGCGCAATAGAATTGGTGCCGCTTGTAAACTGGCCCTGAATTTTTTCGGCCGCTTTGGCAACGGCTGCGTTGGCAGCAATAAATCCAAGCCGCCAGCCGGTCATTGCAAAACCCTTACTCAATCCGTTTACAATAATGGTTTGCTCTTTCACTTCTTCAAAGGAGGCAATACTTTCGTGCTTGCCAACAAAATTGATGTACTCATAAATTTCATCGGATATAATAAATACCTGCGGATGCCTGGCAAAAACGGCGGCAAGCGCTTTCAACTCATCTCTCGAATAAATTGCGCCCGTAGGGTTTGAGGGCGATGAGAAAATGAAAGCTTTGGTTTTCTCGTTAATCGCCGCTTCAAGTTGCTCAGGGCTTATTTTGTAGTTGGCTTCCAGCGACGTTTTGATAAATTTTACGGTGCCGCCGGCAATCTTTACAATTTCGGAATAGGTAACCCAATAAGGAGTAGGAACAATTACTTCGTCGCCGCTTTCCACAAGCGCCAGCATCACATTTGCTATGCTTTGTTTTGCTCCGGTGCTTACCACGATGTTTTCCGGTTGATAGCTGAGGTTATTATCGCGTAGAAATTTATTGCATACCGCTTGCTTCAAATCAACAAAGCCCGCAACAGGCGTATAATGGCTCCAGTTATCATGAATGGCTTGTATGGCGGCTTCCTTAATATGTTCGGGTGTATCAAAGTCAGGCTCTCCCAAACTCAAATCAATTATGTCTGCACCGGATGCTCTAAGCTCGCGTGCAAGGCGTGCCATCTTTAAAGTTTCGGGTTCGCTGAAACGCGTAAGAAGGGAAGAAAACTTCATTGCAAAAATTTAAAGGAGCAAATGTAACAAACAAAACTATCGGTTAGTTGCCGACAATTTAGCGCCGTGATTGTTTCACATTAAAATGAAACAAGTTGCGGTAATTTTGCAGGTATGAATCATGAAGCAATATCTGTTTTCGATATGTTTAAAATTGGAGTAGGCCCCTCCAGTTCGCACACGCTTGGACCCTGGAAAGCGGCTCTTCAATTTCTGCAATCGATGGAAGCGAGATATGGGCTGGACAATGTGGCCTCGGTGCAAGTGTTGCTGTACGGCTCGCTTGCAAAAACCGGAAAAGGCCATGGAACCGACATTGCCGTGATACTCGGACTTTGCGGAGAAGACCCGGTGACTATTGATGTAAATTCCATCAACGAAAAAATTTCCACCATCGAAACCTATCAAAAACTTTTGTTAGGCTTTAAAAAGAATATCTCATTTCATCCGAAAAATGATGTTGTTTTTTTGATGGAAGAAACCTTACCGTTTCATCCGAACGGGTTAAGTTTTCTGGCAACGATTAACGATGGAAACAACATTAGTGAAACCTATTATTCTATTGGTGGCGGCTTTGTGGTGAAAGAAGGCGAAACTCAGGATAATGAAAGCAGTGTGCATTTGCCGTTTCCTGTTAGTACCGCCGACGATTTGTCGCACTGGTGCATGAAAACGGGTTTAAGTATTCACGAAGTGGTAATGGAGAATGAGCATTCGTGGCGGCCGGAAGCGGAAACAAAAGCCGGCGTGCTGCGCATTTGGGCTACCATGCGCGATTGTATTTTCCGCGGATGCCACACCGGAGGAGAACTCCCCGGCGGACTAAAAGTTAGACGAAGGGCTTTCGATTTAAATAAAAAACTTCTTTCGGGTAAAACCTATTCCGGCTACGACGAATGGGTGGCTGCCATTCAATCCGGCGGTAACGAGTTTCAATACATATTAGATTGGGTAAGTTGTTTTGCACTGGCCGTTAACGAAGAGAACGCCGCATTTGGCCGGGTGGTAACAGCGCCCACCAATGGCGCTGCCGGCGTAATACCCGCCGTGTTAATGTACTATATTGTTTTCGCCGGCGGCACTACCAACGATCAGATTGTTTCCTTCTTGCTTACAGCCTCCGAAATAGGCAGCATATTTAAAAAAGGCGCCACCATTTCCGCAGCTATGGGAGGATGCCAGGCCGAAATCGGTGTATCGTCTTCAATGGCTGCTGCTGCGCTTACCGAAGCTTTGGGCGGCAGTCAGCGGCAGGCATGTATGGCAGCGGAAATTGCCATGGAACACCATCTAGGCATGACGTGCGACCCGATTGGCGGACTCGTTCAAATTCCGTGCATCGAAAGAAATACGATGGGCGCTATTAAAGCCATCACAGCAGCCCAGCTGGCTATCAGAAGCGCGCCGGATTATGCAAAAGTGTCGCTCGACAAAGTGGTAAAAACGATGTGGAATACAGCGCTGGACATGAATACAAAATATAAAGAAACGGCTGAAGGCGGCCTTGCAGTGCAAATTCCCCTAAGCCTCAGTGAATGCTGATGCGCCAATATCACTTTTCTGAATCAGATTTTTTCATGCGTTCTTCTGCTACATTTGCGGCCTTAAATTTCCGTTATGGTTCAGTACATCGGCTATCTGGCATCGCTGCTGCTCGGCATTTCGCTGATGATGCGCAACGATTTGAAGTTCCGCTGGTTTAACACACTTGGTTGTTTCGTGTTCACGATATATGGTATTGCCCTGAATGCGTTTCCGGTTACGCTGGCCAACGGCGCACTCTTCTTCATTAATCTTTACTATCTAATCAAAATTTATAAAACAAAGGAGGATTTTGAAATTGTAACTTTTTCTACAAGGAACCAGCTGATTCGAAAATTTCTCGATTATTACAAAACAGATCTTGCGCTTTACTTTCCGAAATATCAACTCAACGATGCGAATAATATCAGCTTCTTTGTATTGCGTGATATGGCCATTGCCAATGTTTTTGTTGCCGATTTGGATGCCGACGGAAATGCGTGGGTTAAGATCAATTATACGGTGCCGAAATACCGCGATTTTCAGATAGGTAAGTACATTTTTGAAAACGATAAAAAGTTCCTGATCGAACGAGGAGTGAAGCGGGTAGTTTACAGCGAGGTGTTTAAGCCGTCGCATCTGGAGTTTTTAAAAACGCTGGGCTTTGAAGAAACAGTGGTAAAAGGAAACAGTTATATAGCAAAGCGGATAGCGGAAAATTAAAAATTATGGCGAAGTTTCTTATTGCGTTTTATTTGTTCACCTTCTCGGTTTATGTATGGTTTTCACGGGTGCCGGACTGGTTTGAAAGTGAAACCATCGCGGCAGACTTAAAAACTTTTGGCGACGAAAATTTTGCGGAATACACGGTAAAAAAGCGAGTGTACAATCTGCCGGTTAAAGGAAAAGCCGCGGGTAGTAAAGTAGACGTTATTTACAATCCTACCAAGCCCGGTGAAGCAAAAATTTACAGCATTTTCGGTTATTGGATCGACTGGAAGGAGGTTCTGATTTCGCTGGGAATACTGTTTGTGGGGCACTACGCTGCACAATCAATCGTTGCTAACCCATCGAAGCAGGACGAATCTCCGGCGGAGGAGGCATAAAAAAATCCGGACGAGCCGGATTGATATGAACAATAAGAAATTACCATTTGTCCATCTCCTCACGGGCACCGGGCTCAGCAAGTATATTCACATTCACCTCGGTTTCTGATCCTTCCTCTGAATAGTCGTGATTGAATGCGTCAAAATCAAAGTCAGGCATCAAATCAGTTTTTACAAAATCGATTGATTCATTCAGCGCTTTAATGAACTTATTGAAATCTTCTTTATACAAAAAAATCTTGTGTCTGTCGTATCCGTTGTCGTCGAAGCGTTTGCGGCTTTCAGTAATCGTTAGATAATAATCGTTTCCACGGGTAGCACGTACATCAAAAAAATACGTTCTTCTCTTTCCGGCTTTGAGGCGTTTGCTGTAAACACTCTCCATTTTCTTTTCGTTGTTTTCGTACGACACTATGTTAAGGTTTTGGTTAAAAATTTCCTTCAGGCACAAATATAAAATTGTTTTTGAATCATCAAAATTCTGGTCTCATATATTTCTACCGTCTGTTTGCCTTCATCTGTAGCTCGAAAAGCCGGTGATAATGCCCGTTCCGACGCATCAGTTCATCGTGCGTGCCCTGTTCGGCGATAGCGCCGTCGCTGAGATAGATAATTTTATCGAAGCTGAAATTCAAAAACACCCGGTGAGAAATTACGATGAGCGTTTTAGCGCCATAATGTTCGTTTAACTGGTGCAATAATTTGTTCTCTGTGTTTGCATCAACCGCGCTGAGGCTGTCGTCCAGAATCAGCACATCCGAGTCCTTTAAAAGTGCACGGGCAAGTGAAATACGCTGCTTCTGTCCGCCGCTTAGTGTTTGTCCGCGTTCACCTACAATCGTATCAAATCCTTTATTTAAATCGGCAATTTCGTTCCGGATGGCTGCGTGGGAAGCCGCATGCTCTATTGTATCCATTTCCGGAAGTGTTGCCGCCCCAAAAGCAATGTTTTCTTTTACCGTAGCGCTAAAAAGAAAAACATCCTGAGGTACATAACTGATTTTTTCGCGCAACGACTCAATCCGGTAGGCGGTAACAGAACGGCCGTTCACGCTTATCTCACCCGAGTCGTTATCGTAAAACCGAAGCAGCAATTGGGGTATGGTGGATTTGCCGCTGCCCGTTTTGCCAAGAATCAAAACTTTTTCACCGCTGTTTATTTCTAAGCTGAAACGCTGAATCGCCCGAACGCCGGTATTTGGATAGGTGAAGCTCACGTCGTGAAAACGGATATGGGAAATCTTTTCAACATCCGTCGCCGCCTCGCTGTTCTGTATCGCCGGAATCGTGTGCAGGAACTCGTTGATGCGCTTTTGCGATGCAGAGGCGCGCTGAATCATGCTTGCGACCCACCCAATTGACGACACCGGAAAAGTGAGCATATTGATGTAAATAACGAACTCCACTACAAGCCCAATTTTCGCAGGATCGGCAATAGCAAGCCGCGCACCAAAGTACACAGCTATCAGCGTACTGAGGCCGATCATCAGCGCCATCGACGGAAAATACATGGCTTCTACTTTTGCAAGGCTCACTGCTTCTTTACGGTATTGTTGGCTGTTGGTTGTAAAAAACCGCAACATTGCTTTTTCCTGCACAAAAGATTTTATCACCCTTATGCCGGAGTAGCTTTCCTGTGCATTGGTGGTAAGTCGCGCGAGAGCCGCCTGCACATGCTCACTTTTTTTATAGATGATGATGTTTACAATATAAATGGTGATGGCAAGCACGGGAAGAGGCGCAAGTACCAGCAGCGTAAGTTCAGGGTCTTTCCGCCACATATTAATTACACAAAAAATAATGAGTGCGGTTAAGTTGGTTAAATACATAATGGCAGGGCCTGCATACATTCTCACGCGACTTACATCTTCTGTTATCCGGCTCATTAACTCGCCGGTTTTGTTCGATTTAAAAAAGTTGAGATCAAGTTTTTGATAGTGTTCGAAAACGTCGTTTTTCAAATCAAATTCAATATGGCGGCTCATCACAATCAGCGTTTGCCGCATCAAAAACATCAGCGCGCCGCGTACGAGTGCAACCACGAGAATAATAACACAAAAGATGGCCACGATGCTCCCCGCGGTATAGCTCAGCGATTTAATGTAACCGATAAGCTCCGATACAATGAAGTCGTGATAGCCTTTTGGCGGGGCAGAAGCCACTGTACCCGATATCAGCTGCTGTATATCCGATACCAGAAATCCGGTTATTTCCGGCCCGACGACCGCAAAGTAGTTGGAGATGATGACGAAGAATATGCCGAGACCGAAGCGGTAACGGTATTTCCAGAAGTATTTATTTAATGAGAAAAGATGTTTCACAAAGTGAACGAAATTAAAGGATTCACTTTGATTGATGTTTTTGCTTACGGCAACGTTTGCTTCTTTTTATAGCCATAGTAAAAAACTTGCGGCGGTATTTACAAGTTTCACCGGAGCGTGAGATGCTGCCCTATTGCTTTGTTAGCCCATTTATGCCGGCCGTTTAAAAACAAATTTTTCCATCACCTCAACTGCTTTACTCAAATAGAGGTCTTTGCTGAGGTTATTCAGGAAGGCTTTATTATTTTCCTTTCTGAAGTCTTCTTTTTGTTCAATGCTTTTTTCGGTGAGCACAGTATTGTGCACTTTCAGGTCTTTTGCCGACCTGTATATTTCCATCACCTTTTCCGAACATTTCTGAAGGCTGTCCCGCTGCTCCTTAAAAGCCGGAATGGTAAGCACATATTCATTTTCTTTATCGGTAAGGCAGCCTAAATTTTCTGTCATAACCGATAAAAGCGAGTCGGTTTCAAAATACACATTTGCACTCGATACAGTTGTGGCAAAGCTTTGCGGCTGATAGGGGTTGTATGCAAGCGGCGAAATGATATCCCACGCCAAAGACGACTTTTTATCTTTTTCTTTTATTTTATAAGGACTATAAATTCCGGGCAAACTAATGTCCGGGTTTACCCCGTTAATCTGTGTAGCCTCGCCGGTAATTCTGTAATACTTCTGCAAGGTGATATGCACAGAACCGAGGTCGCCGTTGGCAGACGAAATTTCTCGGGGCGAATAGGGCACGTTCAGCGATCGCTGTACCGTTCCTTTCCCGAACGTGGAATTGCCCATAATGATGCCGCGTTTATAATCCTGAATAGCAGCGGCGAATATCTCAGAAGCCGAAGCGCTCAGTTCGTTTACGAGCACCACCAGCGGGCCTTCGTACAAAGGCCTTGGCGTGTTTACCCGCGCAGATTCTGCCTCGCTGTTGGGCGACTTTATCTGCACCACCGGACCATCTTTAATAAACAATCCCAGCATAGAAATCACTTCTGCCAGGCTGCCGCCTCCGTTGTTGCGGATGTCGATGATGATGCCGTCAACTTTTTCCTTTTGCAATTCTACAATCGCTTTCGCCATGTCCTCGGAGCAGCGACGGCCTTTCTCATCGCCATAAGAAGTGTAAAACTTAGGAAAATAAATGTAGCCGGTTTTATGGGCGTCGCCAATCACGGCAGTCTTAATGAAGCTTTCTTCCAGTTGCAGTTCATCTCTAACCATCCGCACCGGATTTATGCTTCCGTTTTCTTTTCTAAAAGTGATGGTTACGCCGGTTCCTTTCTTTCCGCGTGTCAGCTTAATAATATCAGACATAGGAAGGCCTTCCACGTCAACCTCGGCTTCATTGTCTTGCGCCACTTTTACAATCACATCGTTTTTACTGATAGTGCCGTTTTTCCAGGCAGGACCGCCAATCATCAGTTCAGCGATTTTTACCTTACCATGCTGCTCCTGAAGAAGCGCGCCGATTCCATAATAAATACCGCTCATGCTTTCCTGAAAGCCACGGCGGTCAACCGGCAAAAAGTAGCTGGAATGCGGGTCGTAGAGGTTAAAGATAAAATTGAGGTAACTGCTGAAAGCTTCTTCGTTGGTGGTGCGCTTCAACAACGTTTCAATAATCCGGTTTTCCGTTTTCAGCAAAGCCTCCCTTGCCTGCGTTTGCAATACCGCAGTGTCTTTCGATAATGTGGAGTCTTTATCGCTGCGCGCCAGCAGGCTTTCCAGGTTGGCAAGTGTGTTGAATTTTAGGTATTTCTGCCAGCGCCTCTTTTGTTCTTTTTCAGATTCTGCAAACGCTCCTTCCTCTTTTTTTGGATTATATCTTTCGGGTAGCGAATAATCGAAAGGTGTGGCGAGAATCTCTTTCACCATAGCGCCGGCTTCGGAAAGCCGTTTTTTATAAATAGCGTTCACGTCTTTATAAAAGAGCGGAATACCGGATTTAATTTCCTGATCCAATGTGTAGCGGAATGTTTTCAGGCTGTTGATGTCGGCCTGAGTAAAGAGTTTCTTATCAGGATCGAGGCTTTCAAAATAGCCGGAAAATATTTTATCGGAAAGGCTGTCGTCCCACTGAAGCGGCTTATAGTGCAATGCTTGCAGCATGTGCATGGAATGATTGAAAATTAGATTGATGTTGGCGCCCACCTTCGAATCCTGCCCGACAACAGGCTTTGCAATGCTGAAAGAGACAAGAAGGATAACAGAAAAAATATACTTCATAAGCTTAAATGTACATTATGTGATGTTAGCGAAATTGGAAATTATACGGGCGGAGATTTCCGCTCACTCGGTGATGAGGTGCTGTTGAATTAACCGCAGGCTTTTTCGGAGCGACTGTTTTAAATGTGCTTTTGCAAGTTGCCCCATCGATTTACATTCCAGAAAAGACGGATGCCCCATATATTCGGCCAGCTCGGTTTTTAGCTGTCCTCTTTTCTCCGGTGAGGTAATGGTATCGTTCTCCATAATGGTGTATAAGTCATATATGCGCCTTCGTTTTTCATTTAGCCGCAAAGCCATCAGTGTGCGCTCTTCGGCCTGATACTGTTCTATCGAATCTTTATTTAAATTCTTCAAAACCAGATCAACATAAGGAAAGTTCTCTTTAAAAAACTGCGGCATATATAAATTACGCCGGCCTTCGTACGCGGTTTGATCAAAGTCGATGGCCCGAATGCGGTACTGCACATCTTCAATATCAGGGATAGAGGTGACCACGAAATTATAGCTCCGCATATCGCCGAGCAGCTTTAAAAAACATCGTTCATTAAATTTCACAAACTCCTTTGCAAGGCGGATTTTATTGGTTTCCGGATGATTGAGGTACTGTTTTATAAACACATCGCCGGGAATTCCGGGAATATGCTCTTCAATTAAGGTGTTGTTGTAAGTAAAAAAAGTGATGCGGTCGGGCGAGAGGATGTGTTCCAGCTCGAGGCCGTAAATCCGCGACGCATCAATTTGTTTAATATAGTAATGGTCGTAGTTGTCGTTAAATTTATTGATGATGCGAATACGGAAAGGATTGCTGTTGCCAAAGGTGCAATAGTCAATCCGTGCCACGTCAAGATGCTTTGCAAAGCTGAGGTCGCCTTTGGTTTTCAACAATGCGTAAATGTTGATCAGGCCTTCGCGGATATACTCCCAATCACGCATATCGTACAACGTTTTTTCCCAAAGCGTGTCGTTGCCGTATTTATCAATCACCGGAACAGAATAGGTGAAGTGCAGCAAGTCGTTATACTCCACCGGAAGCTTAATTTCTCTGGCCTGATGGCGCAAGTAGTGCCTGAGCTGCGCATTTACGGCGATGAAAGGTTTTTTTCTCGACGGGTTAATCGGGTCTCCTAAGTTAATCTCCGATACATTCATATTACATCATTAGTTCGTTGCGCAATGCCGCGAAATATTTTGCTGCTGCCACCATTCGGCTGCCATACCAGCTAAACATCTCCCCATCTACTAACATACATTTTTTTCCGCTTAGCGTTTCCGACAATTTTTCGGCGTGGGTGTTTTTAAAAGGATAGGGCTCGGTCGACAATAAAACAATGTCGGCTGCCTGTAGCTGCGCAATATCTACCTCAGGATATCTTTCCGAATGCGCAAATACATTTCTGAAGCCGCAAATCGTCAGCATATCGTTTATGTAGGTGTTGCTTCCAACGGCCATATAAGGCGACTGCCAGATGAGGTAAGCTGCACTCAGCGGATTTAAAACAGGAGTGAAAAGGGATGTAAATGCTGCTTCAATTTGCTGGATAAGCTGTTTCGATTCAACCGGCCGGTCCGAAATGCGGCCGATCGTGTCAATCATCTCCAAAGCATCGTTGTAATTGTTTACATCGGTGAGCAGTACGGTTGCAAAGGAAGCAATCTCCTCCACCTGGTCTTTGATGTTTTCTTCACGGCTGGCGATTACAAGATCGGGGAGTAGTGAACGGACAGTATTGATTCGAACATTTTTTGTGCCGCCGACCACGGTTTTGCATTTACGCCATTCGGGCGGATGAATACAAAATTTTGTGATGCCGGTTACTTCCTTCTCCAGGTTTAAATGATGCAGCAGCTCGGTGATGGAAGGGACGAGCGACACGATTTTTTTAAATTGAGCAGTTGTTTTTTCTTTTTGAGTGATGATCATATTTCACAAAATTAAACCGCCGGTAAAATGCCGGTATAAAAGCCGGATGCCCCTTTAAAAAGATGAATGTTTCTGCGAACCTATTACATTTTGCACCATTAAATTATAGTAACATTGCAGCGGTAATTTTGCTTTATGGTACAGAAAATATTTGGTGTTTACAGTGAAGTGATTTCGGGCGAGGAAACTTTTATTGAAACGGGCGATGAGTATGCCGCCTGTTGGGTGAAGGATGGAAACAGTTTTACCGCGTTTGAAATTTTTAGCAAGGACCGATTAATGGAATTTGATGACATGATCAGCCAGATGCAGTTATACTCGCGTGTGCTGTATGTGCCAACATCGTCGGTGAAGTATATTTTTTCAGGCAACGAATGCATAGTGTCGAAATACAATGATGATTCTTTCGATTACAGCAGCTACTTTAAGCAGGTATATCCATCAGCGCAGGATGCAGCAGTTGTTTCTGCCACTTCGGGCGGCTTACAGTTTCATTTCTCTGTTCCAAAACAACTTGCACCCAACCCGCCCGAAGGTTTGCAACACAAGTTTCAACTGCTCGCCAATGGCCATCAGGAAAAGGACGTAGTAAGCCTGAACTTTTATCCGGGTAACATCAATTTATTTATCCGCCGCAGCGACGATAGCTTCTTTGTAAACAACTTCCCCTATAAAAACACAGAAGACGTGTTGTACCATGTGCTGAATGCCCTGCAACATTTTAATCTTGAAGTAGACGCTACCGTTGTGGAAATTATGGGACTGATAGACGTGGATTCGAAAATTTACAAGGAGCTTCAGGGCTATTTTGCTGAGATTAAAATCACCGGCTTACCGGATGGGGTAGAAGTTACCGAAGCGTTTTCTGAATATCCGCCGCATTATTTTTCGCCCTTTTTTAATTTCCCTGCATGAGAATTATTTCAGGAAAATATGGTGGAAGAAAAATTCATCCGCCGGCAAAAATGCCACACACGAGGCCTACAACCGATATGGCCCGCGAGGGCCTTTTTAATATTCTGAATAACCGTATCGCTTTCGACGGCATCAAAACGCTGGATCTTTTTGGAGGCACGGGCGCCATCAGCTACGAACTGGCATCCCGGGGAGCCGAAAGTCTTACCATTGTTGAAAAGGATGCAAACATGTATGCCTACATCAAAAAAAATATAGAACTGCTTGGCATCAGCGGCGTTCAGCTTTTAAAGATGGAAGTGTTCGATTACCTTGCCACGGCCTCCGGAAGCTTCGACTTCATTTTTGCCGGTCCGCCTTATGCGCTAACCACCATCGATGAAATACCGAAGTTGATTATAGAGAAGAAACTCCTTGCGGAAGACGGCTACTTTGTGCTGGAACACACTCCCCGCAATGCTTACAGCACATACGAAGGCTTTTTGTTTCAGCGCAACTACGGAACAACGGTTTTTTCTTTTTTCACTAAAGGCGAAAAATAAGCGCCATGCAAAAAAAGCAGTTAAGAAAACTATATCTCGAAAAGCGGTTAAACCTTTCGCAGAAAGACTTGCTGAAGCTCGATGATTTATTGTTGATACAACTTCAAAAAATGGGTTTGGACGATGTGTCGGTGTTGTTGAGTTATGCGCCGATAGAGTCGAAAAACGAACCGGATACTTTTTTGTTTGCCCGTTATTTTTCGGTGGCGCATCCCGGTTTACAGCTGGCTTACCCGGTGAGTAATTTCAGTGATTGCAGTATAAAGGCCGTTGCGGTGCAGGAGGACACACTTTTTGTAGAAAACGATTACGGCATTGCCGAACCGGGCGAAGGCGTTGAGGTGGATCCTAAGCTGATTGATGTGGTTTTTGTGCCGATGATAATTTGCGACAAATACGGCAGGCGAGTGGGTTACGGTAAAGGATTTTACGATCGCTTTTTACCCGTTTGCCGAAAGGATGTGGTCACCATCGGCTTCAGCTATTTCGATCCGGTGGATGAAATTTCGGACATCGGCAGTTGGGATATTCCTTTACAATTCTGTATAACACCCGAAAACATACATCGGTTTTAAACCAGCTTTATCCGCTTCATTAACCACGAACTCCCAACCGGCTTTATCCAACTTTCCGTTAGTGCTTTCTTGTTGCTTACCAGGTTGTCGAAAAAGAGGGTGTTGGACGTTATGAAACCGTTGTCCCAGGCAAACTGTAGCTGCGAATAGGGCAGTAGCTGAAGCTTGTCCTTCACCACAAATGCGAGGAGTTGCCTGTCGGTAAAAGTGACTTTAAATTCCTGTTCCAGTTTTTTAATGAAGTTGAAGAGCCCGTCTGTGCTACAGCCGCTTACAATGGTATTGTCTTCATCGGCCATAACAACAATAAACTGTCCGAAAAATAAATTGGCGTATCCCTTTACCTCCGCACCATGTGCCAGCCATTGACTAATAAAATCGTGCAGCATGGGTTCCAGTTCCAATGCCTCTGCAATGGAAAATATTCGGTTCGACTGGAAGACCCAGACTTTTGATGCAGGAGAAAAGTGTTCGGGCAGCAGATGCTGAAACGACAGGTTCATCATGGGTTAGTTATTTAAATGCAGGCAGCCACAAGTTCCGCAATATCCATTACCTGCAAATCGTTTTCTTTTTCTTTGTTCTTTACGCCGTCTGTAAGCATTGTATTGCAATAGGGACATGCAGAGGCTATTATGGAAGCACCTGTTTCGATGGCTTCTTCAGCCCGCTCCGTGTTAATTCTTTTTTGGCCGGGTTCTTCTTCTTTAAACATCTGTGCACCGCCGGCACCACAGCATAAGCCGTTCGATTTACAACGCTTCATCTCAATGAGCTCTGCGTCGAGCGCTTCCAGCACTTTGCGCGGCGCTTCAAAAATGTTGTTCGACCTTCCGAGGTAGCAGCTATCGTGATAAGTAATTTTCTTACCCTTAAAAAAGGTTGCGTCGGTCAGTTTTATCTTTCCCTCATCAATCAGTTGCTGCAAAAATGTGGTATGATGAATCACATCGAAACTACCGCCCAGCTCAGGGTATTCGTTTTTAAATATATTGAAGCAATGCGGGCAAGTGGTAACAATGTTTTTGATGCCATATCCGTTCAAAATTTGGATGTTGTTATACGCCATCATCTGGAAAAGAAATTCGTTTCCAGCTCTTCTTGCCGGATCGCCGGTACAAGCTTCTTCTTTTCCTAAAACCGCAAAGTTTATATTGAGTTTGGTGAGTATCGTAGCAAATGCTTTAGTGATTTTCTGAGCCCTTTGATCGAAGCTGCCGGCACATCCCACCCAAAACAAAATATCGGGATGCTCGCCGTTCATCGCCATTTCTGCCAAGGTTCTTACCTTCATAATGTCACTTTATGCTGCAAATATAGCGGCTCTCTGCGCCTGACCGGCATCCGCACTTAAAATTAAATTGTCAATCAACCTAACGTCTCCGATAAAAGCAGCAATCAAAGCAACGGCGGGCTGCTGCAATTTCGTTTCGTCGGTTAGTTCTTTCAAGCTTTCTGCATCACAAATACTCACATAATCCACTTTATGAAAACCGATCGCCAAAAGGGTTTCGCGTGCATAGTCCTGAAGGCGGCTCAATGTTGTATGCACATAATTTTTTTTGATGTGCATCAGGCAGTCGTACATGGCCACTGCTGCATGCTTTTCCGTTGCAGAAAGCCTGAGGTTGCGACTGCTCATGGCAAGGCCCGACGCTTCGCGAAACGTTGTGCCCACTTCCACTTGTGTGCCGGGGTGCTCCGATGCAATCATTTGTTTCAGCACAAGACATTGCTGATAATCCTTCTGGCCAAGAAACAAGATGCTGGCGGGAACTATTTCGAGCAATCTGTCTACCACCTGGCACACGCCCTGAAAATGTCCGGGGCGGTATTTCCCTTCTAAAATATTTTCAAGATAGCCCAGCCCGTATTCTTTTTTTGTTGACAAGCCGCCCGGATAGATTTCTGTTACAGACGGAAGAAAAAGAATGTCGGCGCCGGCATTTTCCAACTTAACAATATCCTCTTTTATTGTTACCGGATAATTTTCGTAATCCGCTGCATCGTTGAATTGCGTAGGGTTTACGAAGATGCTGCAAACAGTAAGGCTACACTTTTGTTTACTCGAATGGATGAGCGAAATGTGCCCCTGATGCAAAGCACCCATAGTAGGAACAAAACCGGCGGTTGCACCTTCCGGTTGACGCAAGAGATGGTTATGAAGAGAATTTGCGGACTTAAAAATGATCATGCACCCTGCTGTTAAAAGCTGCCAAAGATGGTGATTTCTTGTAATTCAAAAGCATTTATGTACCTTTGCCCACTAAATTTTTAGAACTAAGCCTAATAAGTGAGCGAATGTCTGCAAAAAAAAGAATTTTGTTTATTGCAACAGAAATGTCTCCCTATCTCGAATTAACTGAATTTGCCGAGATCGTGAACAGGCTGGCCATTAAGAGCAACGAATCGGGATTGGAAGTGCGATGCATTATGCCCCGGTTTGGTGTGATAAATGAACGCCGCCACAGATTGCATGAAGTTGTGCGCCTTTCCGGTATTAATGTTTCGGTTGATAACGACGACCACCCTTTACAAATTAAAGTTGCATCGCTGCCAAACGCAAGGCTACAAGTTTACTTTTTGGAAAATGAAGACTTTTTTAAAAGGAAAACAGTCTTTCACGACGAGCAGGATGCATGGATGGACGACAACGGTTTAAGAACGGTTTTCTTTTGCAAAGGCGCCCTCGAAACCGTGAAAAAATTTGGATGGCCACCCGATGTAATTCATTGCAGCGGATGGATGACGGGCTTAATTCCGATGTACATTAAAACCGCCTATAAACGAGAGCCGGTTTTTGCACATTCCAAAATTGTTTATACGCTCGGACAAAACACTTTTAAAGAAAAACTGGGAAAAGACTTTTTGCAACTGGCGAACATCTCTGCCAACATTAAGGACAAAGACCTCGAGCCTTTTAAAGATGCCAACAACACCGCTATGTTTCGTGGCGGCGCCCTGTATGCGGATGCCATCACTTTCGGCGCGGCCGATGTAGAGAAAAAACTTAAAGACGAATTTTCGAAAGTGAGGGGCAAAAAAGTGCTTCCATTTGATGAGAATTCTGATTTAACAGAGTATTTAAATTTGTATAACGAGCTTGCAGACAAGTAACATTTATGGCTTTTAGAAGAACTGTTTTTCAACCATTCTCGCTCTTAATTTTCCTATCAGTTTTTATTTTTTCCTGCACAAAAATCGACTCTACAAAAATTGGCAACGGCCTTATTCCGCCCATTGACGGCGTGAATACCCGGGATACTTTTTTTGATGTTACCAGCAGTATGTATAAAAACCTGAACGATACGTTCACTGTTTATCGTTCCGACGTACATGCCATCGGTATGATCTCGAACGATCCGCTTTTCGGCAGCACCGACGCGCAGCTGAACGTGCAGATTAAGCCTCCTGCATTCCCGTATTATTTCGAAAAATCGAAAGACAGTCTGGTACTCGATTCGGTTGTGCTCGTGCTTGCATGGTACTCGAACTGGGGCGACACCCTTACGCCGGTTCAGTTGCAGGTTCATGAAATAGACAACCAGGCGCCTTTCCGTTACGACTCAACCTACACCAATTATCAACAGTTTGCAACCACAGGGCCATCGCTGGTGTACGGTGGCACAAAAACCGTTTATCCTACGTCGATAAAATATGTAGACACGCTGAAAACCTACCACGAAGCCATCTCCAACCAAATCAGAATACGGCTGGATGACAATTTTGGAAAGCGGTTTTTAAATGTGTACGACAGCGTAGCTTCCAACACCGTTAGCGGCGCCTATGCTTCCGATTCTACCTTCAATACCTACTTCCGCGGACTGAATATTAAAGCCCTAAGCGGTAACGCATTGCTCGAAGTATCTCTTTCGGACACCAATACAAAAATGGCTTTTTACTACAAAGTGAAACAGCCGGATAACAGCCTGAAAGACTCTGCTGTGCGCTATTTCCGTTTTAACTATGTAACCTCGGCAAGCAGTAATTATATTAAAAGAAATATTGGCTCCGGCAGCTACAACCAGGCGCTCAACAACAGTTCGGCAGACAGCCTTATCTACATGCAAGCGTCGCCCGGTCATAAAGCATTCCTGCAAATTCCCGGCATCAGTGGTATGCGCAACGTCATCATTCACCGTGCAGAACTTGTATTAAATCAGGTACAGCCTTTTGCTGCTTATCAGCCTTTCGATAAATTTTTCTCACCACCAAACCTGTTTTTGGCGGCCTACAGTAACGACTCGTCCCGTGCATTTGCCATACCTTATGATGTGGAGCTGACGAGTTATGGTATAACCAATCTTACTTTGTTTGGCGGCTTTCCGGTTAAGGTTTATGAGAGTGGAAGTTTTTCGCATTATCAGTATAACTTCAACTTAACGCGGTACATTCAGAATATTCTTACGCAACATGGCACGAACTACAAACTTATGTTGTATGCGCCTTATTTTGAAACCATCTATATAGGCGAAAAATCAACTTCGCGAGTGCCCATTCTTACCAGTGCTTTAAATTATCCCGGTGTTGGCCGTGTGTTACTCGGTGGCGGCGGCTATAAAACCGATGCTTCGCGGCGGGCACGATTAAGAATCATTTTTTCCGAATTATAGTGATAACCACTGCTATATTTGCAGCCTAATTTACAGATATGCCTTATTTATTTACATCCGAGAGTGTATCGGAAGGCCATCCCGATAAGATTGCCGACCAGATTTCGGACGCTTTAATTGATAATTTCCTCGCTTTTGATCCCTCCAGCAAAGTTGCCTGTGAAACCCTCGTTACCACTGGGCAGGTTGTGCTTGCCGGCGAAGTAAAGTCGAAAGCTTACCTCGATGTGCAAACGATTGCCCGCGATGTGATAGCGAAGATCGGCTATACCAAAAGTGAATATATGTTCGAGGCCAATTCGTGCGGCGTGTTAAGCGCCATTCACGAACAGTCGAGCGACATTAATCAGGGTGTGGACAAGAAAGTGAAGGAAGAACAGGGAGCCGGCGATCAGGGAATGATGTTCGGTTACGCAACGAGCGAGACGGAAGATTATATGCCGCTTGCGCTGGATCTTTCGCATAAATTATTGATTGAACTCGCTGCACTGCGTCGGGAAAATAAACAAATAAAGTATTTGCGCCCGGATGCCAAGAGTCAGGTAACGCTCGAGTACGACGATAACAACAAGCCGTTGCGCATTGATTCGATTGTGATTTCTACGCAGCACGATGATTTTGACACCGAAGCCAGAATGCAGAAGAAGATCAGTGATGACATGATTAACATTTTGATTCCTCGGGTGAAGGCGAAATATAAGAAGTATGCAAAGCTGTTCAGCGGCAACATCCGGTATCATATCAATCCTACAGGGAAGTTTGTTATCGGTGGGCCGCATGGCGATACAGGCCTTACAGGCCGGAAAATTATTGTGGACACTTACGGCGGTAAAGGAGCACATGGCGGCGGTGCCTTTAGTGGAAAAGATCCTAGTAAGGTAGACCGTTCGGCAGCTTATGCCACTCGTCATATTGCAAAAAACCTGGTAGCAGCCGGCCTTTGCGACGAAGTGCTTGTTCAGGTATCGTACGCTATCGGAGTAGCAAAGCCTATGGCGATTTATATCAACACTTTTGGAACCGCGAAAGTGAAGATGAGTGACAGCGAAATAGCCAAAACGGTGGAAGGTATATTTGATATGAGGCCATATTTTATTGAGCAACGGCTAAAGCTTAGAAACCCGATTTACAGCGAGACGGCCGCATACGGGCACATGGGCCGAAGACCGGAAATTGTGGAGAAGGTGTTTAAGTCGCCGGAAGGGAGAGTGGTAAAGAAGAAGGTTGAATTGTTCACTTGGGAGAAACTCGACTACGTTACGAAGGTGAAGAAGAGCTTTAAGCTGAAATGATTTTTTTTTGATATGTAGAAAAAGGGCTGTTAACTTCAGCCTTTTTTTTATAGGAAACTTGATTATCAATTTTTCCTTAGTCGCACTCATTAATCCTTAAGTCGTTGCCCTATGCACCATACAATCATTCTTCAAACACTAATTTCATCCATCTTTTAACTTCATTGCTTTATGCGTAAACCTGTACTCTTACTGCTGTTGCTTGTAATGCTGTATAGCTGCGGCAAGAAAAAGCATGAAAATGCCGACGTGATTAACCATGTGGTTTTTCCGGTAAACGAAATCATCCGTCAGTCAAGAGATCAAAATCAGTTTGTTTTAGGCGCACCGCAAAAAGTGGTGAACGACAAACAGTATGATAATGCCACTGTTGATGTTTATAATAAATCGGGCTATCAGTTAATCATCACCTACTCGCCGGCTACAAATATGCCTACCGAAGCATTTTTAACCCGCGAGGATGACTATTATCCGGACAGCCTGAAAAGGTATTTGGTAGTTGGAAATCTGAGCTACGACGACTCGGCATTATATCAGATTGTTTCTTATAAAAGTATGAATGATCTGATGTTGTACCGCGGAATCAGCGTGTTTCCACAAGAATAAATACTGATTGTGAGAAAATGAAGTAACGCATTTGAAACCGCACGGTTAAATTTGATAAAACCGCTTGCCGCACGGCAACAACTAATATATATGGGAAAAATTCTACTTGTTGAGGATGATGAAATCATGCAGAAGGTGATTGAAAAAATCCTGATACGCGAAGGGCTTGTGGTAGACGTTGCACGCAATGGAAAAGAAGCGCTGGTAAAACTGGAAGAAAACAATTTTCAGTACGACATGATGATTACCGACATTATGATGCCCTACGCTAACGGCTTCGAAATCATCAGCCGCGTTAAGAGTGAAGAATTGGGCAAAAAAATTCCGGTTATTATTATTTCGAGCGTAGGTAACGAAGACTCGGTAATGGAGGGCTTTAAACTGGGTGCCGACGATTATTTAAAAAAACCAATTATGGCGGGCGAACTCATTATAAGAGTGAAAAGATTGCTTGCCAGAGCAAATAATGTTTTATGATAAGAGAGTTTTTTTCTGAATTATTCTCAGGCGAATTATTCAGGGTGTTCGTATACGACTTCCTGTATTTCCCAACCGTAATTCAAATTGCGGTAATCTTTATTTTCATCGCCCTTCTTTCCACCACCATCGCCTATATCTCTATTTTGGTGAGGCGCTATCGCGGACACCGGCGCGACGTTCGGCGTGCCCGCATCAATCCAAAAATAGATCAACTCATTACCGAAAACATTATCTTAAACGAAGGAATTCTGGAAGATAAACCCATAGAAGATATTACCATTAACCTCGAAGGCTTCAGAAAACCCTTATACAAAAAAAGATGGGTGCGCCAGGCACTGATCGACCGCCTGATGGAGTATCGCAAAAACTTTGTGGGCACCATCGGCGAGCTGCTCCGGATTGTGTACCTCGAACTTGAACTCGATAAAGATTCTTTCCGTAAAATGAAGTCGCCCCGCTGGGAAAGAAAAGTGCAGGCACTTGTAGAGTTTACGAGCATGGATTTTACCATTGCCGACGTTAATATTCTTCCGCTAACCAACAGTAAGGTAAGAGAACTGAGAGCCGAAGCCCGCCACGCTTACATCAAACTCAGTAAAAACGAACCATTTAAATTTTTCGACATAGCTACCGAGCCGCTGTTGCAGTGGGATCAGATAGAATTGTTCAAAATCATCACATCAACAAAAGATATTGCCATTCCTAATTTTGCGCGCTGGGTTACTTATTCATCCAACAAAACAGTTATTTCTTTTTGTTTAAAGCTGATTGTTTATTACAACCAGCAGGCAGCTATTCCTGCGGTGGTAAAGTTGCTTGATACCAAAGACCATTTCCTCCGTGCAGACGCAATTAACTGTATTGGAAAAATGAAGATTGAAGAAGTGGAGGCCACGCTCGTAAACATGTATAACAACCAGCCGCTGAACTGCCAGATAGAAATTTTGAAAGCAGTAGGAAGAATTGAAAGCGGAAAATATATAGATTTTTTACGTCAGGAATTTTTACATGCAACCGACTTCGACTTAAGAAAAAATGCTGCCCGTTCCCTCGTACGAAATGAGTGGATGGCCAAAGATGTGATACAGGAATTAATGGTTACTTCCACGCCGGATAACCAATTAATATTAAAACATGTAATGAATCCTCTAATTAAATATTGATGGAAGAGAGTAGCTTTTGGGAGGTCTTAGCCGGGTTTTATGAAAGTACTGTATTTGTTTACGGTACCACTTTGTTGTTGATATACGCCATGCTGGCGATTTTCTCTCTGATAGCTATTTCGCACTTTGTAAAAAAGAATGCTTTTGTCGATTATGGCACCCTTGTAGCCTCGCCACTTGCTCCCGGCATCTCTGTAATTGCACCCGCTTTTAACGAAGCCATTACCATTATTTCAAACGTCCGGTCGCTGCTTACCTTAAACTATCCGCAGTTTGAAGTGATTATTGTAAACGACGGTAGCTCCGACGACACATTAGCGAAAATGGTGGACGAATTCGAGCTTCAGGAGGTGGAGTTTGCCTACAACGCAAAGATTAAAACGCAGGAAGTAAAGCGGTTCTTTAAATCGGTGAACCCCGCATACAGCGCGCTTTTGGTGATTGACAAGGTGAATGGAAAAAGCAAGGCCGATGCTACCAATGCAGGCATCAATGCCGCGGCGTTCGATTATTTTCTTTGTACTGATGTGGACTGCATTTTAGATAAAGACACGCTACTGAAACTGGTTAAACCGGTGATGGAAGAACAGCACAAACGCGTGATTGCCGTAGGCGCTACGCTGCGAATGGCAAACTCTTCCGAAATTGATAAGGGCGTGGTGGTGAGAATGAAGCCGCCCAAAAAATTGCTGCCGCGTTTCCAGGAAATTGAATACATCCGCTCGTTTGTTTTAGGAAAAATGGGATGGACGCTCGTGAACTCTGTTCCAAACGTTTCGGGCGGGCTTGGTTTGTTTGATAAAGAAATTGCCATCCGTTGCGGCGGCTACGATTATCAGTCGTTTGGTGAAGACATGGAGCTGATGTTCCGGATGTGCCGGTATGCCAAAGACAATAAAATAGATTACGCCATCCGTTATATTCCGCTAACGCTTTGCTGGACCGAAGGGCCGGAGACGCTGCGCATCTTCATGCGCCAACGTACACGATGGGCTCGCGGACTTGCACAGCTGATGTTTGCCCACAAAAAGATGTTGTTCAATCCCAACTATGGCAATATGGGTATGGTGGTGATGCCATACAACTTCTTCTTCGAGCTGCTTGCACCCGTCATCGAGTTCACAGGAATTATTTATTATATCGTAATGACAATTCTCGGGCTTATCAACTGGAAATATGCAATTGTGCTGCTCATTTTTGTGTATACCTATTCGGTAATGATTACCACCATCTCCATACTGTGGGATCAGATTACCTTCCGCTACTACAAAACCTGGCGGGAAGTGTTGCTGCTCTGTGTTACACCGTTTTTGGAGTTTATCTTATATCATCCCCTCATTGTAATTTTTTCGCTTAGAGGATATTATTTCTTTCTTACCGGTAAAAAACATACATGGGGTGATATGCAGCGAAAAGGATTTGGAAATAAGCCCGAAACAAAAGCAAAAGTTGTTTTGGCGAATTAAAAAGAACTATGGAAGAATATTCGTTTTGGTACGCGATAAGAGATTTTTACGAAGGCTTCGTATTTGTTTACGGAGTTACCCTTTTGTCGTGCTATGCATTTCTGGCCATTCTTTCTTTTATCGGTATTAACCGCTATCATAAAAGAAACCAGTACACCGACTTTACAAAGGTGCTTCAGTCGCCGCTGGCTCCGGGAATTTCCGTAATTGCACCGGCGTATAACGAAGGCGTTACCATCATTTCCAACGTTCGTTCACTGATGACGCTTAACTATCCGCGTTTCGAAGTAATCATCATCAACGACGGCAGTACCGACGACACACTCGAGAAGTTGGTAGAAGAATTCAGTCTCATCGAGGTAGAATTTGCCTATAACGAAAAAATACAAACGCAGCCGGTTAAACGCATCTTCAAATCAACCAATATCGCTTACGAAAAATTGGTAGTTATTGATAAGGTGAACGGTAAGAGTAAAGCCGATGCCTCCAATGCAGGCATTAATGCGGCGGCATTCGACTATTTTCTATGTACCGACGTGGACTGTATCATTGAAAAAGATACGTTGCTGAAGATGATTAAACCCTTCATGGATGAAACCGTTAGGAAGGTGAAAGAGGTGGGTGATCCCTGTCCGGAATGCGGATATGTACACGTTGTTGAACAAACGAAACGCGTAATTGCAACGGGCGCCACATTGCGTATTGCCAACTCCTGCGAGGTGGACGAAGGGGTGATTACCCGCGTGCGCCCGCCAAAAGCATGGTTGCCACGCTTCCAGGAAATGGAATATATCCGCGCCTACGTGTTAGGAAAGATGGGGTGGAGCATGATTAACTGCGTGCCCAACGTTTCGGGTGGCTTAGGATTATTTGATAAAGAAATTGCTATTAAAGCGGGCGGCTACGACCATAAATCTTTTGCGGAAGATATGGATTTGATAACCCGCATGATTGCCTATATGGTGGATAATAAAATGAAATACACCATCCGGTATATCCCAACCACACAGTGCTGGACGGAAGGCCCGCCCACACTGCGCGTATTTGGAAGACAGCGGACAAGGTGGGGAAGAGGTATGGCTCAGATGATGAACATTCACCGGAAAATTATTTTCAACCCTCGATACGGACAAATGGGAATGGTGGTGTTTCCCTACAATCTCTTCTTCGAATTTCTTGCGCCCGTGGTTGAGTTTTCAGGCATACTTTACTATATCTACATCATCGTTACCAATCAAATTAACTGGTATTACGCCCTTATTTTGATTGTGTTTGTATACCTCTATTCCGTTATGATTACCACGCTCGCCATTTTGTGGGACCAGCTTACGTACCGGTACTACAAAACCTGGAGAGAGGTATTGGGCCTCGCATTAATGGCTTTTCTCGAACCCTTCATTTATCATCCGCTAATTGTGTTTTACGCATTAAGAGGATATTACTTCTTCCTTGTGAATAAGAAACTGGTTTGGGGTAACATGCAACGCCAGGGATTTGGAACCAAAAAACTGCCATCTGTTCAATAAGTTTATTATGAAATTCAATATAACCAAGACTTTATCTTTCGTTCTGCTGTTGCTGATCAGCTTTGGCGCAATGGCGCAGAAAAATAAAGATGTGAAACTGACCAATGCGGATGAATACTACGACGAATCGGTTAAGCAGGCAAAATTGCGCAACTATAAATACGCCATTTCCCTTGCGAAGGAAGGGCTGAAGCGCCGCAATAATTTTATGGATATGCACCTGCTCATCGGCAAGTTGTACACCATCACAAAGAACTACGACAGCGCCCGCTATCATATCAAATACGTTATCAATAACGACCCGCGTTATAAAGACGCTTACTTCTACGCCATTAACATAGAAGCCAGCACAGGCCACTACGAAGAGGCACTTTGCTATGCCGATGATGCGCTTTATTTTTTTCCGAACGACAAAGAACTGCTGCTGAAAAAGCTTTCCCTTTTGCAGGAAACGAACCGCTCGCAGGCATCGCGCATACTTGCGCAAAAAATCATCGACCGCTATCCGTCCGACGCAAAAGTGGTGTCCGCATTTGTAGAGCATAAACTCTCACTCGGGCGTTATTACTTAAAACGCGGAAGCCTTAACGAAGCAAAAAATCAGTTCGAAAACGCACTGGCCGCCGATCCATCGAACCGAGAAGCGTTAAATGCGCTCTATAACATTGAGCTGCGCTCGGGCAACTATCAGGCGGCGCTTAACCGCATCAATTACGCGCTGATACGCAACCCAAATTCTTACGACCTGCTGATGACGAAACTCGGTATTGAGCAAAGCAGCCATGCCTATGCCGAAGCTTTGGAAACGCTGAAAACAATTTATAAGTATTATCCCAACGATACAAAAGCCCGCTATATGGAAAGAGAAATCCGTTTGCAGGCAGCAAGGTTTTATACCGCTATGGACCCGCTTTCACAGTACTTGTCTATCCTCGAAAAAGAGCCGGGCAACCGCGAAGCACTTCACAGAGTAATCGGTATTAACGACAGCAGAGGCAATACCAAACAAGCGCTTTACTGGGTAAACCAAGGCATCATGCGTTATGGCAACGATGCCACTTTGTTAGGACAAAAAGTAGACATCCTGGAGCAGCAGCGGAACTTTACAGAAGCCGCCCACGTAGCACAAATGGTGTATAGAATTGAGCCTACGTTAACGTGGCGCAACCGCGTAGTGGAACTCTCTGTTTTAAGTGCACAACAGTATGCGTCGCAACAAATGTATGACAGCGCTTTAATAGAAATTGACCATGCCTTAAGCCTGAACCGGAACAATATAGAGGCTATGCAGAAAAAAATAAACATCCTTATTGCGCTGAAAAGTTACGATGAAGCGCTGGAGTTGGTGGATGAATATCTGGATGCCTATCCCGGCGACGACCGCACCTGGTTAACGAAATCATCGCTCATAGAAGCAATGGGCAATCAGGAAGAAGCGGCCGACCTCACTGCTCAGTTGCTTGAAAAAGACCCTAACAACCGAAGAGTAACGTCTATTTATATTGAGCAGCGGATGAGTGCCGCGCGTGCTTTAATGCAGGCAGAAGAGTTTGATATGGCGAGAACGCAGCTTCGTTACGTATATCAACTGAATCCGCAAAATCTCGAAGCGCTGAATTATTTGATAAACCTTGAAAGCGCAACCGGAAATTTGGATTCCGCAATTTACTATGCCGATCAGGCGCTTGCGTTAAAACCAACCAACAAAGATCTGTTGCTGAAAAAATCGTCCATCTTCGAACAGATGCAGCAGTACCCGGATGCTTATACCATTACCGAGGCCTTAATGATTCGCTATCCCTACAACCTGAAGATAAAACGCGCTTACCTTGATCAGGTGCTCGCTTCGGGCAGGTATCAGCAAAAAAATCAAAATTATACAGAAGCACTTTCCGAATACAATAAGGCCCTTGTAGTAGCTCCGAAAGACACCGTAGCGTTGATGTACACCATTAATCTTTTAAATGAGACGAAGAACTTCGATTCGGCATTGGTGCTCATCAACCGGGGATTGGACTACTATCCGCAAAGCGAGTATTTCCATCTCAAAAAAGCGGTAGTGCTTGAGCAGATGAACCGCATTGATGTGGCTGCGCTGCACGCAGATACGGCATCGAAAATCAATCCCACACAAAAAAATATCGACTACGCCAATTATCTGAAAAGCTTTGCGTATAAAAATGAATTCGGGCTATTTTACTTACGCTCGTCATTCGACGATCCGTACCGCAAAGGCAATATCGGAACCGTTGAATACCGGCGCTACAACCGCAAGGGCAGCTTTGCAGGCCGCGTAAACTATGCCGGCCGCGCCAACGGAACGGGTTATCAGTTCGACGTTGAAATGTATCGCAACCATGGTAACACAAAAAATTACAGCCATGCAATTGCATCTGCTTCTATCGGCGAGGTGTTTCCGAAGTATCGGTTAAGCTATTCTTACTTGCACAACTTCAATAAAAAATGGGAAGGCGAAATTGGCGGTCGCTATTTACGCACAGTTGACTCCACTGATGTTTACGGCCCTACACTCGCCGTATCCCGCTATGCGGGCGACTTCTGGTTTAACCTGCGCGGTTATTGGTTGTTTGCTAACTATAACAATCAAACAAACAGCTATCAGTCGTACGCGCTCACTAACCGGTATTATATGAACGATCAGTTAGATTATGTTCAGTTGTTCTTCGGACTGGGAAGCCTGCCCGACGAAATCAGTCAGAATTTTAATCTGGGATCAACGCTCGACTTCGTAACTACCACTATTGGTGCAGCTTACTTAAAAACGATTCGTTACCGTACGAGAGTAGGCATCAACCTCACATGGATTAATCAAAAGGTGGCGCCTAATTTATACCGCAATCAGTACGATGTTTATCTGACGTTGCAGCGTCGCTTTTAGAAAGAACAATATCTTTATGCGATGTTGAACAGCTTTTTCCTGCTAAGCGTATTTTGCTTTCTGTCCTGTGGACAGAGCAGCGAAGAAATTGCCATTGCCGTTAATGGAAAATCGAAATATAGCATTGTAATTCCTGTTCAGAGCCTGCCGGCGGAGAAAAAGGCTGCGGCTCAGTTACAGCACTATCTCCAAAAAGTTACCGGCGCACTGCTTCCAATAAAAGTGGAGAGCGCAGAAACATTTTTCGATGGCCATAATATCTATCTCGGATACACGAACGAAGGCTACCGGTATGTAAGCAAGAAGAAGAATGACGGGTTTACCACTGCCAGCGATAAAACGAACATTTTTATTGTGGGACACGGTGGACAGGGAACGCTCTATGGTGTGTATGACTTTTTGGAGCAGTTTGCCGGCTGCTCGAAGCAGGATGAAGGCGACGTAGTGTTTAAGCCGATGAAGCGCCTGTATTTTCCAAAGGACTATAACAAAGTGCAGCACCCTTCGTTCCAATACCGCGAAGTTTATTATCCGCCATCCTTTAACGACGAATATCTGGCATGGCATAAGTTGCAGCGGCTGGAAGACCTTTGGGGAATCTGGGGACATTCCTTTTTTAAACTCGTTCCGCCGGAACATTATTTTGCCAAAGCGCCGGAATTTTTTTCGCTTGTAAACGGCCGCCGGCAGCCCATGCAGCTTTGTTTGAGTAATAACGAAATGTTTGAGGTGATGGTAAAGGCGTTGGAGCAGCAGATGAAACAGAAAGATTATGCGTTATACTGGTCGATAAGCGCCAATGATGATATCGGATATTGTACTTGTAACTATTGTGCGGCAGCCGATGCAGCGGAAGGATCGCACGCGGGCTCGCTTATCCGGTTTGTAAATAAAATTGCCAAACGCTTTCCTGACAAAATTTTTACTACGCTGGCGTATCAACATACGGCAAAGCCACCCAAAACGAAGCCGGCAGATAATGTGTACGTCATGCTCAGCACAATCGACGCCTATCGTACGCAACCCCTTGAGAAAGAAAAGTCGGCGGCCACTTTCAACAGTTATTTAAAAGGGTGGCAGCAGCTCACAACGCGGCTTTTTATATGGGATTATACAACGCAGTTCACCAACTATCTTGCGCCTTTTCCACAGTTGCACACTTTCCCCGCAAACATAAGCTGGTTTAAAGGCCATCAGGTAAAGGGCGTTTTTGAGCAGGGGAGTGGCGACGCGGAGTCGGATTTTTCGGAGCTCTACAGTTTTGTTTTGTCGAAACTTTTATGGAACACGTCGGCCGACGCAGACAGCCTCACAAAGCTTTTTTGTAACCAGTATTACACCACTGCTGCGCCATACATTCTCAGCTATCTGCGTGCGAGGCAGGATGCGGTTGCCAAATCGAAGGCACAACTCGACATTTACGGAAATCCGGTGAACAGCTATAACGACTTCCTTTCGCCGGAAAACATTGATCTTTTTTCATCTTATCTCGATAAGGCGGAAGCGGCATCGGAGGCGGATGCCGTGGTGTACCGAAGGGTACAGAAGCTAAGGTTGGCGCTTGAGTACACGGTGCTTCAGCAGTCGAAATTTTTTGGGAAGCAAAAGTTTGGTTTTGAGGTGGTGAATGAAGACGGCAGTGTGTCGGTAAAAGCAGGCTGGCCTCAGCGGTTGTTACGGTTTAAAAACGCGTTAAGCAATTTTAAGATTGATGTGTTAAATGAAGATGGTCTTACCGCCGAACAATATTTTTCCGACTGGAATAAAATCCTTTCCACTCCGCATCAGTTCAATCTGGCCTATTTTAAAGAAGTAAAATTAGCTCATCCCTTTGCGCCCGAGTATCCCGCAAGAAGGGAACAAACGCTTGTGGATGAAGTAATCGGATACAATGATTTCAGCTTTAACTGGCTGCTGTTTTATGGAAACGATTTAGATGCAACCATCGATTTGGGTGCAGTAACGCCGATAAAAGAAGTGAAGACGCATTTTTTAAAAGATGCCAAACACTGGATCTTTCTCCCTGTCAACATCACCGTTTTTGGTTCGGATGATGGCCTAACCTTTCAGAAACTTGCAGCCACTGATCTGCCGCCTTATGCGGAGGACTTTGATATTTCTGTTGTTCCTTTTCAATTTTCAATCAAGCCCGCAAAGCTGCGCTACATAAGGGTTGTAGCGGAAACGCCGAAAACATTGCCGCGCTGGCGCACAAAAGAAAATCGCAGGCCGTCGATTGCCTGCGATGAAATCTTTGTCCGGTAAAAAAAAATTTAGGGAAGCGGGGGGAGGTGACAGGGTTTGCCTTTCACGGGGCCGCCGCCGTCTTCAGCCCGTTTACAAACCGGAGGGAGGCGTTTATAGCTGTCTTCTTCTGCGGTAATTTCGTCGGCATCAAACCCGGCGTTCGCAATCGCCGTTTTAATATAATCGGGTGTAATAAACTTGGGATTGTATTGAATGCGCATCGTTCCGTTGGAAAGCTGGAATGTGTAACGAATAATTCCTCCGTCGCCGGTAGGGCCTTTTTCTCTTTTCAGATAATTGTCGAGGCGTTCTTTACACTCCCAGCACCGCAGCTGAGGCACTTTCACTGAAAGCCATTGCGCTTGCGCAAAGCCAAAGTGCGCAAACAACAGAAATGCGATTGAAAGCAAAATTTTTCTATTCATCATCACTATTTTAATTGCCAGTTTTCGGGATCGTTCCGCCATTGTAACAATACAGGCAGGCTATTATCGCTAACCAGTTTTTTATCCAGCGCCACTTCGAGCAGCGCGGGATAGTTACTTAACGAAAACACCGGAATATTATTTTCTTCGAACAGCCTTTTCGCCTGCTGAAAATCGTAATTGAAAATAGATACCACACCTTCCACCTTCATTCCGGCTTCCATAAGCGAATGCACCGTTTCCATACTGCTTTTTCCGGTTGAAATCAGGTCTTCCACAACTACAACCGATTTGCCTGCTTCCATATAACCTTCAATCCGGTTTTGTAAGCCGTGCTCTTTCGATTTGTTGCGCACATATACGAACGGCATCTTTAGCTGGTCGGCAGCCATGGCGCCCCAGGCAATGCCCGCAGTGGCTACGCCTGCAATGTAATCGGCCAAATCAAACTTCTCAAAAATAACGTTACACAATTCGCTTTTTATGTAATCGCGGATAAAGGGAAAAGAGAGCAGGCGGCGGTTATCGCAATACACGGGGCTTTTCCATCCGGCCGACCAGGTAAAAGGATTTTCGGCATTTATCTTCACCGCTTCGGCATGCAGTAGTTTTTCGGCAACGGCTTTCTCGTTTGTCATACTTCTTTTTTAAACTTCTTCTTCTTTCAGCATCATCAGGTAAGCTTTTATAAATTCGTCCAGTTCGCCATCCATCACCGGTCCAACGTTTCCTACTTCGTAATCGGTACGATGGTCTTTAATCATTTTGTAGGGATGAAACACATAACTCCGAATCTGGCTTCCCCATTCAATTTTCTTCTTCTTGGCGTTTACAGCGTTCTTTGCTTCTTCACGTTTTTTCAGCTCTTCTTCGTACAGGCGACTTTTCAGCATCTGTAGCGCTTTCTCTTTGTTTCCGAGCTGCGTTCTTTCGGTTTGACAAATCACCACAATGCCGGTGGGTAAGTGGGTTAACATCACCTTTGTTTCCACTTTGTTTACGTTTTGTCCACCCGCTCCTCCGCTGCGCGACGTGTCCATTTTTATCTCGCTGTCTTTTATGTCAATCTCAATCGAATCATCTACGAGCGGATACACATAAACCGATGCAAAAGAGGTGTGCCGTCTTGCGTTGGAATCGAAAGGGGAGATGCGAACCAGGCGATGCACGCCGTTCTCGGCTTTCAAAAATCCATAAGCAAAATCACCTTCAAACTGAAGGGTTGCGGTTTTAATTCCCGCGCCATCGCCTTCCTGATAATCGAGTTCGGTAATCTTCCACCCCTGTTTTTCGCCGTACATTCGGTACATTCGGAGCAATATATCGGCCCAGTCCTGACTTTCGGTACCACCGGCGCCGGAGTTAATTTGTAAAATGGCGGGAAGTTCGTCTTCGGGCTGGTTGAGTGTGCTCTTAAATTCAGCGTCTTCTATGGCTTTTAATGCCGCAGCATAGGCGGTTTTCACTTCTGTTTCTTCGGCATCGCCGGTCTTCCAGAAGTCGAAGAGTACGGCAAAATCTTCAACGGAAGTATCTACGTGTTTAAAGAGTTTTGTCCAGTATTCGTTGGCTTTAATCTCTTTCATAATGGCAGTGGCGCGCTGGTTATCGTCCCAAAAGCCGGGCGAAAGCGATAGCTGCCTGTTTTCTTCAATTTTTGTTAAACGGTTGTCGTAGTCAAAGAAACCTCCTCAGAACACTCACTTGGTTCCTCATATCTTTAAGATGCTCTTGCGTCATAATACATTTTTGAGCGGCGAAGATAAAAAATCAAATTTTTAAATAGAGAGATGTTTTCTCGTCGCCGTGCAGTCGGTTTACAAACGGCGTTTCAACCGCGTAAACGGAAAGCCGTTGCAGCCATTTTTCAGGATGCTACGGTTAGCGGGAGGATGTTGGCTGGCGATGGATGGATTGGCCGCGTCGTACACGGTAAAACAAAATGCCCATTCAAAGGGCTGCATGTCAGGGAGAATTTCGTAGTCGATGCGGGTGTACAATCCTTTTTCGGAGCGATTGCTTTGGTCGTTTTTTACCACCAGATATTTTTCTTTTTCGTTCCAACTTATGATGTGATAGAGTGCGATGCTGTCCATCCGGAAGGCCGCGTCGGTGATGGTGTAATGGATGGAATAATCGTCGGTAAAGCTGCCTTTCATCCATTGCGGCAGGGTGTTTTTGGGCTTTTGTTTTTGCAGGGCACAGGAGGAAAATGCTATTAGCAGAAGCAGTAAGCTGTACCATTTTTTCATGCGGATAGTTTTGATTGAGTGTTAAGTACAGGCAAAAATACAAAGCAGCCTTTTGCAGAGAACACGAAGGGTTCCAATATTTATAGGATGAAACACAATCATGAATGTATTCGACCCCTTTAAATAAACGTTCCATCCTTCAAATGGGATAGAACCCAAAGGGTTCTCATATTTATAGAAAAAGAACGTGTACGATTGTTCGACCCCTTCGGGGTCGTATTAAAAAATACCGCAATTGCTATAAACATTTCATCCCTTCGGGATGCAAAAGAACCGGAATATTTAGCGTATGGCAATAGTTAGGATCGAACAGAACCTGAAAAGATGCAGAAGAACCAGAAGGTTTATAGCATGCACCATATCATGAATGGATGCATCCGTTCGTGTTTAACCAATAAAACAATGAATTTTAAATAAACGTTCCATCCTTCGAATGTGATAGAACCCGAAGGGTTCTCATATTTAATAGAAAAAGAACGTGTACGATTGTTCGACCCCTTCGGGTCGTAGTAAAAAATACCGCAATTGCTATAAACATTTCATTCCTTCGGGATGCAGAAGAACCGGAATATTTATCGTATGGCATAAACGAAAGCCCTCTGAAAATGAAACGAACGTCATCGGATCGGGCAATATCCCAAACCTTCTCCTCCACACCTTACCATCCCTCTCGCTCAACAACACCTCATAAAACCTCAAACCTCCAAGGTATTTATTTTTTTCTTCTATATTTTTTTTTCATATTTGCCAACTCGCAATCATGCGCAATCCAGTTTATAAATGACAAAAATACTTGTTACCGGAACCGCCGGTTTTATCGGTTTCCACCTTGCTCAACTACTACTTGAAAACGGCTTCCAAGTTACAGGGCTCGACAACATCAACAATTATTACGACGTAAACCTGAAATACGCCCGCCTGCAACACACCGGAATCGACGCCGAAAAAATCGAATACAACAAGCTGATAACCAGCGATAAACATCCTCAGTACGATTTCATTCAGCTCGACCTTACCGACAAAGAAAACATGGCCCGGCTTTTTGACGCCAAAAAGTTCGACGCCGTCGTAAATCTGGCCGCACAAGCCGGTGTCCGCTATTCGCTCGAGAATCCGCACGCCTACACGGAAAGCAACGTCACCGGATTCCTCAATATCCTCGAAGGATGCCGAGCCGTTCAGGTAAAACACCTCGTATATGCTTCTACCAGCAGCGTGTACGGACTCAACACCCAGATGCCGCTGAGCCCGCATCAAAACACCGAGCATCCCATGACGCTCTACGCGGCCACTAAAAAAGCAAATGAAATGATGGCACACAGCTACAGCCATCTCTTTAATATCCCCACAACCGGCGTTCGCTTCTTTACCGTATACGGTCCCTGGGGCAGGCCCGACATGGCGCTCTTCCTCTTTACAAAAGCCATTATGGAAGGCGTTCCCATTAAAGTCTTCAACCACGGAGACATGATACGCGACTTCACATATGTAACTGACATAGCCGAAGGCCTGTTAAGAATACTCAAGAACCCTGCTCAGCCTTCTTCGCAATTTAATGGTAATCAGCCGGATACGTCTATTTCTTCGGCGCCTTACCGAATCGTGAACATCGGCAATAATAACCCCGTAATCTTAAGCGATTATATTGAAGCAGCAGAAGCCGCACTGGGCAAAAAAGCCATCCGCCAGTTGCTGCCGATACAGCCCGGCGACGTTCCCGCTACCAACGCCGACGTGACCGATCTGGTAAACGACTACGGCTATAAACCAAAAACTACCGTACAAGAAGGTGTTGCCCGTTTCGTAAATTGGTACAAACAATATTATAAATTGGAAGAAACGCAAAATGCCTGATATGAGAATAACTCGCTTACTCGTTGTGCTGCTCGTTTTTCTGATGCTGCAATCCTGCACCAGCGTAAGGCAGTTGCGCTACTTCAACGACTTGCCCGACAGTACGGTGATTCACCTGCCCACACAACCACAGGAAGAAAGAATTATTCAAGTTGGCGACCGCCTTGCCATCAGCTTTGCAGGTGCAAACGAGGAAGCCACCTCCTATTTTAACAGCTACGGCGGCGTTCCTACCAGCGGCGGTGTAGTTGGCGCAGGAGGAACCGCACGGGCAGGCGCAGGCGAAGTTTCAGGCTTTCAGGTTGACCCCGACGGAAACCTTGAGTTTCCGAAAATTGGAAAAATTAAAGCCGCCGGAAAAACAAATTTTCAGTTACGCGATACGCTCGAAAAGCTGATAGCGCCCTACCTAAAAGACCCGTTGGTTACGGTTCGGTTTTATAGCTTCAAATTCACCGTTTTGGGAGAGGTGAGGAGCCCCGGAACCTTCGATCTTCCCTCGCAAAGAACCACCTTGCTCGACGCCCTCGGCGCAGCAGGCGATTTACCGCGTTCGGCAAAAAGACACGACATTCAGGTGTACCGCGACTATAACGGCGCAAGGAAAATTGAAAAAATCGACCTCCGCAATGCCGCCATCCTCAACAACCCGGATATGTTTCAGGTAAAGCATAACGACGTGATCATTGTGCAACCCAGAGACGTGCGCTTGTTCGGCGACGAAGCGCGGACCTACATAGGGCTGGCAAGCCTCCTCATCAGCGCCGCCACCATCTTAATTGTTATCGGCAGAAAATAATGGCAGAAGAAATACTCTTAGAACAGGATGAAGAAAAAAGCCGGAAGAGCAGCTTCGACACCCAAAGGCTTATCCGCATCCTGCTCCGCAATAGCTACTGGATGATCCTTTTTGCAGCTATCGGTTTCTTAGCCGCCAAAACATGGCTTCGCTATCAGGTGCCCGACTACAAAATATCCAGCACCGTACTCATAGGCAAAGTGGAAATGAGCAGCGCCGCCAGCCAGATTTACCAGCTCGCCGGCATGACCGACCGCGCCACGCTGCAACTCAATAACGAAATCCTCATCTTAAAAAGTTTCGATCTGATTGGTAAGGTGGTCGATAGCCTTAACCTTCAGCAGAAGTATTATCGCGCCGGACGCATCCGTCGCATCCCAAAAGAAACATCCGACATGCCCGTCCGCATCACCGGAAGCTTTTTAAACAACCCCAACAGCAGAAGCTATTTTCTGGTGCTGACCGACAAGAAATTTGCCTTACAGAACGGCGACCGGAAAGACCTGCTGAAAGGAAATTATGGTAAACAGTACGCCTTCGAAGACCGGCTGATCCGCCTCGACACCGTAGCCGGAAACGAACTGAACGGGAGCGAGAAAGACTATATTTTTGAATACTACAGCCGCTCTCACGCCATCGCGTCCTATACATCGCGGCTCAACATTGTGCCGAGTAAATCCACACAATCGATGGTGGACATTGCCATCACCGGCGAACTGCCGGAGCGCGAAAAGGCCTTCATCAACGTACTCATTTACTTCTACAATCAGGTTACCGCCGAGTATAAAAACGAGGCTATCCGCAACGCCCTGAAATTTCTGAGCGACCGGATTGACACTGTAAACAACGAACTGGAAAGCTTTGAACAAAAGGTGATCAGTTTTAAGGTAGATAATAAACTGGTTGACCCGCAAACCGAAGCGAGCTTTGCCCTGCAACAATTGAAATCGCTGGATCAGCAACAGGCTGCGCTGGGATATAACGAGAGTCTGTTGGCGGCAATTGAAAAGCACATCAACGATTATAACACCCGGAACGATATTATTGCCAACGCCCTCAGCATTACCGATCCGGTTTTGCAGGCAATGGTTACGCAGTATAATACGCTCGTAATTCAGAAACGGAAGGTGTTGGAAACCGGCGCTGTGCAGGACCCGAACCGTCCGCTGATTGAAGCGCAGATGGATGAACTGCGAACGGCCATCTTAAAAAATATTCAGAATATACGCGTGCAGTTCAATGCCGGCAAAAAGTTTAATGCCGAGCAGGAAGCCCGCTTTATGAGTCGCTTTGGCTCGCTGCCTGCAAAAGAGCAGCAGTATGCCCGTATTCTGCGGCAGATGGGCATTAAGCAGGCGCTATACCAGTTTTTACTTCAGAAAAAAGAAGAAGTGGGCGTGCAGCTTGCAACCGGTAATGCCGATATCAGCCGGATTGTAGACCTGCCACGCAACACGGGCATCGTTTCGCCTGTTGCCAAAAATGTACTCGCAGGCGCTACGGCGGCAGGCTTTCTGTTGCCGCTCACGATTATTGCTTTGCTCGTGTTGCTGAATAAAAAAGTGGAAACGCGAAAAGAAATCGAAAACGTACTTTCTGTGCCGATTGTAGGCGAGATTATTGAGTCGGAAGGCGAAAATCTGGTGGTGCACGCTTATAGCCGCGATTTGGTTACGGAGCAATACCGCGCCATGAGGGCCAATTTACAGTTTCTCGGTTTTAACGGCGCCGATAAAAAAGTGGTGCTCATTACCTCCTTTATGCGTAACGAAGGAAAGAGTTTTACGAGCATCAATCTGGCCAGTACGCTGGCACAAACCGGCAAAAAAACCATTGTACTCGAGTTTGACCTGAGGAAGCCCAAAATTTCTTCGGGATTAAAAGTTTCTAATAAAAAAGGGATCACACAATACCTAGCATCGGGCGAAAATGAGCCGTTGGAAAACTACATCAGCCGGCCCAACGAGGCGCTTCCGAACTTGTATTTGATGGGAAGCGGCATTCAGGCGCCCAATCCGGCAGAGTTGATTCATTACCCGACCATGCAGAAGCTCTTTGCGGAGCTGCGCGAAAAGTTTGATTATATCGTGATCGACAGTGCGCCGGTTGGGCTTGTTTCCGATACGTTTACGCTGTCGAAACATGCCGATATTACGCTTTATATTATCCGACATAAATACACCTTGAAAGAGACCATGCATTTTGCCGACGATTTGTACAACGACCGAAAACTGCCGGGCATGGCGCTCGTAATTAACGGCATCCGCAACAAGCGCTTTAACGCCGGCTATGGCTATGGTTATGGCTACGGTTATGGATATGGCGTGTATGGAAAATATCAGGGTTACGATGCGGAGGGATAGGGAGGAGTTGATTTTTCAAAGCATTCCTCAAGAAACACAAGGAACAGGAATTTTCTAAATGTATTTAAAGTTTAAAAACAACTTCTTAGGTTACTTCAAGTTTTATTATTCTATACTTCGGTATCGGATCTTTATCAACCTTTTTTTAAGTGTAACCATTGGTTTTATCGACGGTATGGGTCTTGCGATGTTTATGCCTCTGTTGCAAGCTGCGAGTACTGGAGGAACAGCCGATGGTGCAAATTTGGGAGCGCTTCGGCATTTCACCGATTTTTTAAAAATGATGGGTATCCCTCTTACGGTTACGAATGTGCTGTATGTGTTGGTTGCACTCTTCTTGTTTAAAGGGGGATTGAAATATGTTCAGCTGATCTATCAGGTAAACAACAGGTTTTTGTTCATTAGTACAGCGCGCCACCAACTTGTACGCAAGCTCCACAACCTCAGTTTTGGAAAATTTTTAAAGCTTGATGCCGGCAGGATTCAAAACACATTTTCCGCGGAGGTTCAGCGGTTGTTTATGGGGATGAACCAATATTTTTCTGCCGGTCAGTCTCTCGTGCTGCTGATGACTTACATTTTTCTTGCGATCCTCGCCAACTATCAGTTTGCCATATTAGTGGCCGCAGGCGCCGGACTAACCAATTTAGTGTATCGCCGGATATATGTGGCGGTAAAGCGAATCTCTGCAAGTATTTCCATGAACGGCAATGTCTTCAACAGTTACCTAATACAGGCGGTTAACAATTTTAAGTATCTGAAGGCTACGAACTATTTCGAGCAATTTTCGCATAAATTAAAGACTACTGTTGATAAGATTGAGAAACTGAATAAGAGTGCGGGAAAGTATAATGCTATCACGATGTCGATGCGTGAGCCACTTATTATTATTATCGTTGTTGCTGTGATACACGTGCAATTGCGATTTTTCGGAAGCGATCTATCTAGTATACTGCTGTCGTTATTGTTGTTTTACCGGGCGCTAACCTATCTGCTGGTGATTCAAAACAACTGGCAAACGTTTATTAACCTAAGTGGCTCGATGGAACAAGTAGCGAACTTACTGAATGAGATGGAGGATGGTAAGGAAACATTTTCAAACGTCCCATACCCCGGACTTCTGAAAGAGATAAAGCTGAACAATGTTTCATTCGGCTATCCTGACATTACTATTCTCAAAGAGTTAAACATATCGCTGCATAAAAACCAAACCATTGCGCTCGTTGGGGAAAGCGGGTCGGGTAAAACAACACTCGCCAATCTTATAGCCGGGTTGCTACCGCCAACGGAGGGCGAGATACTGGTAAATGGAAAAAATGTTTATGACTTCAACCTGAAGGATTACCGTAGAACAATTGGATTCATTACTCAGGAGCCGGTTATTTTTAATGATGACATATTTAATAACATCACCTTTTGGGATGAGCCTACGTCGGCCAATATGGAAAAGTTCAAGCACGCCGTTCAACTTGCTGCGCTCGAAAACTTCCTCAATGATCTGCCGTTAAAAGAAAAAACGCCTTTGGGTGACAACGGCGTATTAATCTCGGGCGGTCAGAAGCAAAGAATTTCAATTGCGCGGGAACTGTACAAGCAGGCTGAAATTCTCATCATGGACGAAGCCACGTCGGCCCTTGATTCCGAAACGGAACGGTCCATTCAGGAAAACATTGATAACTTAAAAGGGAAATACACCATCATCATCATCGCACACCGTTTGTCAACTATTAAAAACGCCGATAAAATTTATTTACTTGAAAAAGGGAAACTAGATGCCGAGGGCAGTTTTGAAGAAATGGCTAGCAGCTCGCCACGGTTTAAGCGAATGGTAGAACTGCAGGAATTTTAGTTTAATGAAAACCGACAATGAAATACTGCTCGCCGCTATTGACGCTGCCCTTGTTGCAGGTGACGCAATTGCTGACGTTTATGCACTCGACTTTACCGTCGATTTTAAAGATGATCATTCTCCGCTCACTACTGCAGATATCCGGGCGCATCAAATTATTTCCGAGAAACTGGCGCAGCTATACCCCATTTTAAGTGAAGAAGGCAATACCGTTCCGTACACAGTACGAAGCGGATGGGCCCGCTTTTGGATGGTTGATCCTCTCGACGGAACAAAAGAGTTTATTAAAAAGAATGGAGAGTTCACAATTAATATTGCCCTGATTGAAAATGGCATTCCGGTACTTGGTGTAGTGTATGCGCCTATTCTTGAACGATTGTATTTTGCCGCCGAAGGGGCCGGTGCGTTTCGTTGTGAAGAAAACTTAGCTGTCCGTTCGGATTTGCATAAGTTAATGGCATCAGCCAAATCGCTTGGCGATGATAGCCTGCCTTCAAACTACACAATCGTTGCATCCCGCTCTCATCTTAACGCCGAAACGCAAGCTTTTATTCATGCAAGGCGCAAGCAGATGGGAGAAGTGGAACTAATTAGCAAAGGAAGTTCGCTTAAACTATGTTTAGTTGCTGAAGGAAGCGCCCATATTTATCCCCGACTCGCTCCCACAATGGAGTGGGATACTGCTGCCGCAGATGCTATCGCCAGAGCTGCCGGTTGCAGAGTATACGTGCCAGCGACTGGCGAACCACTGGTGTATAACAAAGAAAACTTGTTAAACCCGTCGTTTATAGTAAGTAGATAGTGCTAACCCTCTCCCTGCCATACCAACAAGCTGCTGTCATTATAACCACAATTTCTGTGGTTATATTACTTTTTTACGAGAAAATAAAGCCCTCGTTCATATTTTTCTCTGCGGTTCTGATTTTTCTGCTTACCGGAATTTTGACCACCAAAGACCTTTTAAATTCGCTGGCAAATGAATCGATCTTAAACATATTTCTATTAATATTTATCACGGCCGGGCTGAAAGAGCATTTTAATATTGTAGGAGGCCTAGATAAATTGTTTGGGAAAAGTACAAACCCACGTATTTTTCTTCTTCGAATGACGTCTGCGGTTGCCGGCTTGTCTGCCTTCTTAAACAACACACCGCTTGTTGCTTTGGTAATGCCTTACCTCTACCAGTGGTCTAGAAAAAACAAAGTTCCGCTTAGCAAATTAATGATGCCGCTTTCTTTCGCAGCAATTATTGGAGGCATGATTACCGTTATTGGCACTTCAACCAATCTGGTGTTGAACGGGCTGATAGTTTCTAAAAACATTCCGCCACTGGGCTTTTTTGATTTTTTCTATCCCGGCATCGCTGTCACCGTAGGAGGAGTCTTGTTCTTATACCTCTGGGGCTACAATATGCTGCCCGATCGCTCCGACGCAGCAAAGAGCATCAGCCGCCAAAGCAGGGAATACGTGGTGGAAACACTCGTTCCCCAAGGAAGCGCCATAGAAGGAAAATCAGTCACAGACGCCAATCTTAGGAATTTGACCGGTATCTATCTTTTTGAAATTATCAGGCGCGGCAGAACCTTAACACCTGTAATGCCAACGGAAGTGCTGGAAGCGGGCGACACTTTATTTTTCGCCGGCGACACCGGGAACATAGTTGAACTGCTCGCCCGCAAAGATGAACTCATATTGCCGTCTACTCCGGTACATGTTTCACTAAATGGAAAAGGCCTGAATTTGGTAGAGGCTGTAGTGCCGCAAAACAGCGAGCTTGTGGGCGCTACATTAAAAGAAATCAGCTTTCGCGAAAACTATGATGCCGCGGTAGTGGCCATTCATAGAAACGGCGAAAGGCTCAGTGGGAAGATCGGAGAGATTTTAATAATGGCAGGCGATCTCTTGCTGATATCGACCGGTCTGAACTTCTCAAAGCGAATGCAGGGAAAATCATCGCTGTACCTTGTATCCACCATCTCAAAAACCGCGTACACCAAGCCGCAGATTAAGGTGGGATTTGCGATCATTGTTCTAATCGCTATAGTCGGGCTGATTGCGGGTTTTATCAATCTCTTCCTCGCACTGATTATCATTTCCGCTTATATGGTTGCAGCCGGACTACTCTCTATCACTCAGGTAAAAAAAGAACTTGATATTCATCTTCTCGTAATTCTGGTGGCTTCTCTCAGTTTCAGTACAGCCATCATTGACACCGGCAGTGCGGAGGCGCTTGCTTCCCGGTTGATTCCGGCGTTTACGGGTTTTGGGAATATGGGGCTGATTACCGGTCTTTATCTCATTACATTACTGCTTACCAGTTTTGTAACCCATGTGGCGGCAGTTTCCATTATGTTTCCTATCGCCTACGCATTGGGCGTATCGGTACCCGGTTTAAATATGAGCGCGTTGTTTGTTGCCATTGCATTTGCCGCTTCTGCGTCTTTCCACGCACCGTTCAGCTATCAGACAAATCTGATGGTTTATGGGCCGGGTGGTTATAAGTTTAAAGACTTTTTAAAAACCGGCTTACCGTTCACCGCTATATATTCCGTAATTACCCTTCTGGTCATTTACTTTTACTATCAAATTTCATGACGCAGCCACTAGATATTATACCGCATGGCCATAAAATAAAAAAGGCCGATCGTGCGCGGCAAAAAGGACATCAATCTGCCGTCGTTTGGTTCACCGGGCTCAGCGGCTCCGGTAAATCTACCATCGCCGACGCCACCGAACAGCTTCTCCTCAGCAAAAACATTCATACTTATATCCTCGACGGTGATAACGTTAGAATGGGCTTAAACAGCGGTCTGGGCTTTTCGCAGGCCGATCGTAAAGAAAATCTAAGGCGGATTGCAGAAGTGGCGAAACTGTTTGCAGATGCCGGACTCGTAATCCTCAGCGCATTTGTATCGCCAATGCGAGTCGACCGCGAAATGGTTAAAAATATTGTAGGAAGTCAGGACTTTGTGGAAGTATTTGTAAACACTTCGCTCGAAGAATGCGAAAGGCGCGATGTAAAAGGACTGTACCAGAAAGCAAGACGAGGAGAAATAGCCAACTTCACAGGGATTCAATCACCCTACGAGGCGCCCCAACAACCCGAACTGATAATAGAAACTGAAAGCTGCAGTCCTCAGGAAGCTGCAGAAAAAGTGGTTCGTTACCTCATTGAAAAAAATATTATAAAGCCTTTGTAATGGACAAATATTTTCTAAATTATTTAGACGAACTGGAGTCAGAAGCCATTTATATTTTAAGGGAAGTGTATGCCCAGTTTCAGAACCCTGTAATACTTTTTTCGGGCGGGAAAGACTCAATTGTGGTTACGCACCTTGCGCGTAAGGCCTTCTACCCAGCCCGTGTGCCTTTTCCGCTACTGCACATTGATACCGGCCATAATTTTCCTGAAACAATGAATTTCCGCGATGCATTGGTAAACGAACTGGAGGTAAAACTGCTGGTTGGTTCGGTGGAAACTTCCATACAGAAAGGAAGAGTGCGCGAAGAAAAGGGCAGAAATGCAAGCCGAAACAGCCTTCAAATCACAACACTGCTCGATGCGATTGAAGAAAATAAAATAGACTGTGCCATCGGCGGCGGCAGGAGAGATGAAGAAAAAGCGCGCGCAAAAGAACGGTTTTTTTCACACCGCGACGAATTCGGCCAGTGGAATCCTAAAAATCAGCGGGCTGAACTCTGGAACATCCTGAACGGTAAATATTTTCAAGGCGAACACTTCAGAGCTTTCCCTATCAGCAATTGGACGGAGATGGATGTTTGGAATTATATCCTTCGGGAAAACATTGCCATCCCGTCGCTTTATTTTGCCCATCAAAGACAAGTGGTTTGGCGTAACGACTCCTGGATTCCGGTGTCAGAATACCTGAACCTCGACGAAAGGGATCAAGTGCAGAATAAGAAAATCCGTTTTCGCACACTTGGCGATATTACGATTACAGGCGGTATTGAATCTGATGCGGACACCCTGGAAAAAATAGTGGAAGAAGTGGCCGCCATGCGGCAAACAGAAAGGGGTAACCGCGCAGACGATAAAAGATCCGAGACCGCTATGGAAGACAGAAAAAAACAAGGATATTTTTAAAAAAAATTATGTCTATCAACAATAACCAACTATTGCGTTTCACCACCGCAGGTAGTGTAGACGATGGTAAAAGCACATTAATTGGCAGGCTCCTATATGATTCAAAGTCTATTTTTGAAGACCAGCTTGCTTCAGTCGAAAGTTCCAGCAAACGGAAAGGCCACGACCATGTAGATTTGGCCATGTTTACCGATGGGTTGCGGGAAGAACGTGAACAGGGCATTACAATTGATGTGGCCTATCGCTACTTCACCACACCAAAACGTAAGTTCATCATTGCCGATACGCCGGGTCATATTGAGTACACGCGCAATATGGTAACCGGCGCTTCCACCGCCAACGCTGCCATTATTTTAATCGATGCCCGAAAGGGGGTCATCGAGCAAACCAAACGCCATTCCTTTATTGCCTCACTGTTGCAAATTCCACACATTATTGTCTGCATAAATAAGATGGATTTGGTTTATTATGAAGAAACGGTTTTCAACGACATTGTTTCTCAATACGAAAAGGTGGCCTCCAAATTACTCATAAGCGATATTAGTTTTATTCCTATCAGTGCATTAAAAGGGGACAATGTGGTAAATAGGTCAGAAGCTATGGGCTGGTATCAGGGCGCAACCCTGCTGCATACACTTGAAACCCTGCACATCGGCAGCGACCTAAATAAAATAGACGCCCGTTTTCCGGTGCAAACCGTTATTCGACCACAACGCGATGGATTTATCGACTACCGCGGATATGCCGGCCGAATTGCCAGCGGTATTTTCAGGGTGGGAGACGAAATTACCGTCTTGCCATCGGGCTTTACTTCAAAAATTAAATCAATCGATTTATATGAGAAACAAGTGGATGAAGCATTTGCACCGATATCGGTGACCATTACGCTCGAAGATGACATCGATGTGAGCAGAGGCGATATGATTGTTAAAACCGGCAATCAGCCGCAGATTACACAGGAGTTTGATGTTATGCTGTGCTGGCTCAACAGCAAGCCGCCGGTTCCGCGGGTAAAATATACCATTATGCATGCAAGCAATACACAGAAAGCCATCATTAAAGAGGTAGCCTATAAAATAAACATCAATACACTAGAACGCACTCAGGACCAGCAGTTTGAAATGAATGACATTGGACGGGTTACTTTACGAACTACCCAGCCGCTGATGACCGACAGCTATCGACTGAACCGAATTACGGGCAGTATTATATTAGTAGATGAGCATACAAACGAAACCCTTGCCGCCGGGATGGTGGTGTAAGTGATATCATGCATCTTAACAGAAAACTCTACGAAACTAAAAAGCGATTTTTTGAACAGTGGATAAATCCGCTTAGAGTAAGGCGTAAAACGAAAATATTTTGTATCGGTAGAAATAAAACAGGTACGACTTCCCTAAAACGTGCTTTTCAAAGTTTAAATATAGTGGTAGGTAATCAACGTCAGGCCGAACAATTGCTTAGAGATTATCAGAATGGAAAATTTGACAGAATTATCGAGTACTGCAAAACCGCTCAATTTTTTCAGGATGCTCCTTTCAGTTATCCAGATACATTTAAACATCTTGACGTAGCTTATCCAGGCTCCAAATTCATTTTGACAGTTCGCAATAATCCTGAACAATGGTACAATTCCGTTACAAAATTTCACGCCAAGCTTTTCGCCGAGGGTAATTTGCCAACAAAGGCCGACCTGTTATCGGCCGAGTATGTTTGGAAGGGATGGATGTGGGAGGCCAACAGAGCAATCTATAACACGCCGGAAAACGATCCCTACAATAAGGAAATACTGACGGCAGCCTATACAAAACACAATGAGGAAGTAATAGAATATTTTAAAGATAGACCCAACGATTTGATTGTAGTAAATGTAAGCGATAAATCGAGTTATAAGAAATTAATGGATTTTCTGAAAATTCAATCGCCTTTCAACGATTTTCCGTGGGAAAACCAAACAGAAAAGCTTCAAATCAGCAAGAAATGATTCCAGTTACAAGGCCTTTTTTGCCGCCGAAAGAAGAATACGAGGAGTACCTCACCGGTATCTGGCAACGCCAGTGGCTTACCAATATGGGGCCGCTTGCCAGCGATCTTGAATTGAAACTGAAAGATTTTTTGGATGTGCAGCACCTGTTATTTGTTACAAATGGAACTGTTGCACTGCAAATGGCCATTAAAGCCCTCAATCTAAAAGGCGAGATTATTACCACTCCTTTCTCGTTCGTAGCCACTTCTAGCAGCATTGTTTGGGAAGGGTGCGTACCTGTTTTTGTGGATATCGACCCTGAAACGCTAAACATCGATGCTGCAAAAATTGAAGCAGCCATTACCCCTCAAACTTCTGCCATCCTTGCCACCCATGTGTATGGCAATCCCTGCGATGTTGAAGTTATTGATGCGATAGCAAAGAAGCATAGGTTGAAAGTGATTTACGATGGTGCTCATGCTTTTGGCGTAAAGTTGAACGGGAAATCGATTTTTGAGTATGGCGATATTTCCACCTGCTCCTTACACGCAACAAAGCTCTACCACAGCATCGAGGGAGGACTCATTATTACCACGAATCCTGAACTGCTAAAAAAGCTGGCCTATATCCGCAATTTCGGATTTGACGGCCCCGACGCATTTGCCGAGCTCGGCATTAATGGAAAAAATTCTGAATTCCACGCAGCGATGGGAATCTCAAATCTTAAATATGTTGATGTCATTTTTACAAAACGGGAACTGCTCACCGAACGTTACCACACTATGCTTAAAGAAGTAAAAGCGTTTACTCCCCGTTGGCACAGCCAAGCAAGTCTGAATTATGCATATTTTCCGTTGGTATTTGAATCGGAGCAACTAGCGGTAAAAGTGTTTGAAAGTTTGAAGTCAAAGGAAATTTTTGCCAGACGTTATTTTTATCCATCACTCGCCGCTACATTACCCTACGTTAACCCCGTAGCCCTGCCGGTAACCACCCAACTCGCATCAAGCGTTGTTTGTTTGCCGCTCTATTACGACTTAACAATAGAAGAAGTTGACCTGATTGCCCGAATTATTTTAAGAACTCAAAATTATTAAAATGACCATTGCTGTTATGCAACCCTATCTCTTTCCTTATATTGGTTATTTTCAGTTAATTTATGCGGTAGATAAGTTTGTTTTTTATGATGACGTCAATTTCATAAAAAAAGGGTGGATTAACAGAAACAATATTTTACTAAACAATAAACCTCATTTGTTTTCGGTTCCTCTAAGCGGTGTTTCCCAAAACAACAAAATCAACGAGTCGCTGATCGATAACTCGAATTTCGACAAGTGGCGGAATAAGTTTTTAACAACGATCCGCTCCGCATACAAAGGCGCAGCTTTTTTTGATCATACATTTTCAATCATAGAATCGTCTCTTATGCAAACCCGCACCATTAGCGGTATGGCAATAAACAGCGTCCGGAATGTATGCAGCTACCTCGGCATCGAGCGGCAATTTTTGATTTCATCGCAGGCTTACGATAACCAGCCACTTGGCAGAAAAGAACGGTTAATCGATATCTGTAAACGAGAGGGCGGCTGCACGTATATTAATGCCATCGGCGGAATGGAATTGTATAGAAAAGAAGATTTTTTGACAGCGGGAGTGGAGCTCCTCTTTTTGAAACCCGGAACTGTCCGTTATCAACAGTTTGATGGCGAGTTTGTTCCTTGGCTTTCCATCATTGATGTCCTTATGTTCAATTCTCCTGAACAAATACTTCATCTTTTAACCAGATACGAACTGACCTAGATAGATTATGGCAACTAAAACGAAAGTGATCATCTTCGGTGGCATCGGTACCGCTATAAACATTGCCGAAGGGATTTTTGATGCCTCAGTAAATTATAACGCTAAAGTAGAGATGTTGGGATTCGCCTTCGACGCACCGGAGTACGGAAAAGAAATAAATGGCTTTCCGGTGCTTTGCGGAACCAAAGAAGCTTACAAGAAATACGAAAAATTTTCTGATGTAAAATTCATCTTTCAGATGAATCATCATTACAAGATGGAAGAAAGAGCGGCTCTGGTAAAAAGTTATCAAATACCGGGTGATAGGTGGTACACTTTTATACATCCTACCGCTTTTATCTCCCGCAGCGTTAAAATTGGCTTCGGAACAGTTGTTTATACGCATTGTGCCATACACTCTAATGCCGTTATCGGGAACCATTGTACCTTCTCTGCATTAACAACCATTGGACACGATACCGTTTTAAATAATCATGTGTATACCGGACCCCACGTTTGCGTTGGCAGTAATGTTGTAATTGGCAAGTGTTCATTTATTGGCTTAAACACATCGGTTGCTAACAATATCTCTATTGCGCCCAATAGCTTGATTGGACATGGCTCCACAGTAACAAAAAACATTTCCGATTCAGGAAAAATCTATATTGGCTCACCTGCAAAGTTGTTAAAGAATATCATTTCATAATATCATAAACAATTAAAACATACACCATGCTATCAGAAAAAGCCATACTTGGCAAAAACGTTTTTGTTCATCCGCTCGCATTAGTCGAAGATGGAGTTACTATCGGCGATAACACACATGTCGGCCCGTTTTGCATTGTGCGAAGAGGCGCGAAAATTGGTAACGATTGCCGGTTCACAGCCTATTGCGAAATACGCGAAAATGTGGTTATAGGTAATAACACCAGTTTCGGAAGCCGTTGCACCATTTCTGCAAATGCCGTAATTGGTAACAACGTAGTTATCAAGTATGGCTTTGTACTTACGGACACACCTAATTTAGAAGAAGGCAATGTTAAGTCCGTTGGAAAAATAGATGACGGTACATTAATAGGTGCTAATGTAACGCTAATGCCGGGTTTTAACATCGGCAAAAATGCCACGATAGGAGCTTGTTCGCAAGTTCGTTCCCATGTGGGCGATGGCGAAGTGTGGTTTGGAAGTCCGGCAAAGAAATACGTAAAAGCTTAAATGGAAACTTCAATCGTCCAAAACACTTTATCAATTATTCGCGCCCAACTTGCTGTGTTTGCCAAAGAGCATCGAAGGGTTTTTGCCACTTCCTCTTTTCAAACTCAGAGTGTTCCCCTTCTGCATATAATAGGGCAAAATTTTCCAGAAGTGAAGGTGTTGTTTTTGGATACTGGTTTTCTATTTCCCGAAACCTACGCCTTTAAGCACGAACTTGAAAGTTTGTTTAAACTGAAAGTGCGTAGCCTGAAATCGAACATCAATCTACTTCAGCAACGCAACCCAACAACCAACCTTTTTCAATATTCTTTAAATCCGGATTATTGCTGTTATATCAATAAAGTGCAACCGCTTGAAGACTTTTTGAATGAAGGCGATGTGTGGATTAGTGGGGTGAGACGAGACCAGACCGCTGTTAGAAAACAAATGAATGTTGTGGAAACAGATAGCCGGGGTATTATTAAGCTTCACCCCATGCTCGACTGGACGGGAAAAGACATCTACGAATATATTAACCAGCATCAATTACCGAAACATCCACTCGATGCAGCCGGCTATGTGAGTATTGGTTGCATACCTTGCACGCATAAATGGGATGGAACCGAAGAAAGAGGGGGCAGATGGGTAGGGTCGAAAAAAACTGAGTGCGGATTACATACACGTAAATAAATGAAAGTATTAGTAACAGGAGGAGCAGGCTATATTGGCAGCTCATTAGTAGAAGAATTAAACGACCTGCCTCATATCAGTTCAATTATTGTATTTGATAATTTATCCCGCTCACCGTTAGCGTTTTTCATCGGCAGGAAAAAGCTTCAAAAAGTAAAATTTATCAAAGGCGATATCTTAGACGGTTATGCACTCGATCAGGTGGTGAGCGGGGTTGATGTAGTCTATCATCTCGCCGGTTACGTAATGTCGCCATTCAGTTACGCTCAAAATATATTGTATGAGCAAATTAACCAATGGGGTACGTTAAACCTGGTAAGATGCATCCAGAACAATGGCAGGCAGCTGAAGAAATTCATTTATCTCAGCTCAACTGCTGTTTTTGGCCTAAGAGGATTGGTTGATGAATCGTTGGAACCAGAACCTACCAATGCCTATGGGAATAGTAAGCTAACCGGTGAAAAATTTGCTGCCTTATTAAATGAAATCTGCCCCGTTTCTATTATCCGGTCAGCAAACGTATTCGGATTTAATCCATCATTCCGGCTCGATTCAGTTTTAAATAATTTTATTTTTCATGGCGTTGTCGACAATAAAATATTGATTTATGGAAATGGATTGCAGTACAGGCCATTTATTTCTCTAAATGAGCTTATTACCCATTTACTTGCTGAGGCAGCTCAGGAAATACCGCATCGGCGCACTCCGGTTTGCCTCATGCAGTTTAATGCTAATATGGGTGAGATTAAAGACTGGCTGCTACAAAATCATCTTCCAGACTTGGAGTACACATATGTTAACAGAAATCTAAATTATGAAGGCCAGCTTTGGGGCAATCTTCCCGCAGTTACAACCATGTACCCGTCGCTTGACCAAGTGTTTGCAGATTTTAAGAACAATTTAAAAGTCACACTACTGGAAACCGATGGAACAATTTCCCTTAAATAAGATTACCGCTCATCACATCAGTGTAAGCGAGGTTCCATTAGTCTATGTTAGCATACTTACATTCAACCATGTTGAGTTTATTGAGGAGTGTATTGAAAGTATCTTACATCAAAAAACAACATTTTCCGTAAAAATTGTCATTTTCGACGATTGTTCAACTGATGGAACGACCGAAATTCTTAAATTGTACAAGGTGAAATATCCGCACTTATTTATCTTGTTTCTTCAAAAACATAACACGTTCGGAAAGCCAGATCGTAAAAACGTAATGTTTCCGTTTTACGAGTATCGGGGAAAAGCTCAATACACCGCTTTGTGCGAAGGCGACGATTACTGGGCGGACGATACCAAACTGCAACAACAAATACTTTTTTTAGAAAATAATAGAGACTTCGTAATTGCTTATCATGATTCTAAAATAATTGACTCCTCCGGTGAACTAGTTGCCACGTCAAAACTTAGAGAAAAAGGCAGGGATCTTACATCGGAAGATATTATTAGGGGTGTCCTAATCCCAACAAACACTGTAGTTTTCCGGAATGTTTTCCAAAGTCCTCCAATTCACTTCTTCAACGTCCTCAACGGAGATACATTCTATTTTGCCCTGCTTGGGCAATTTGGCAAAGCGAAATTTTTACCAGCTATTGCTTCATCAATTTACAGACTGCACAATAACGGAATATGGGGGCTGAAACCTTCGAATTGGAAACTGCGGCAGGCTCTTAACACCTACAAAAATCTTGAGCAATGCATCGAAGCAAAACATCTACCTATAGTTCGAAACAAAGTTTTTGCATTGATAATGACCTTGGCATGCAGAGAAATAAAAATAAAAGAAAAGTTTTTGCTAATTGGGCGCGCGTATCTATATCTTTCCTTTCAAACATCTTTTAAAACGGTACTTGCAACCCACTTGAGACTTTTTCGATCCTTTTTCATCTCAAAAAATTAAAGAAAACAAAGCATTGTTTGAATGATTAGCTCGAAGCCTTTTTTTTCTGTTATTATCCCGGTTTATAACAAAGAACATTATGTTGCAAAAACGATTTTATCAGTATTAGAGCAAACATTTTCCGACTTTGAACTGATTTTAGTTATAGACCCGTGTACCGATAAAACAGTCGAAATTGTTGATACTTTTACCGACAGTCGTATCAAAATTTTTCATCGAGACAAGCCCGGCCCAGGAGGATATGCAGCGCGAAATTTTGGAATAGAGAATGCAAAAGCAGATTGGCTAGTTTTTCAAGATGCGGATGATTGGTGGTATCCGAATCACTTAGAGGTTCTGCATGAAAATATTCTTAAGCGTTCTGTATTTCAAATTTTTACAACCGGCTATCAGACGCTGAACAAAAGCATATTAAAAGCGAATAGTTTTTTTACGAAGTCCGCCTTGCTTGGGGATCATGAAGTTAGTTTTGACAGGTATTTGCGATATAAGCCAGTGTGCTCAATCAATGTTGCCATTCACAAAGAGCTATTTCAACAAGCGGGAGACTTTCCAGCAGGAAAATTCAACCGCGGCGGCGATCACGAAACATGGTTGCGTTTGATGTGTGTGGCAAAAAAGCTTTATTATATTCACGAACTTACAGCCGTTTATAACAAAGACGTTCCAAACAGTGTAATACGGTTGGAGAAACACTATACCGCCAACCATCCGGTTAGGCTTAGGGTGTTGCAGCTTTTAAAAGAGCCCCAATATAAGAGGTCGGCGCACCAACTGAAACGTTTTTCAAACAGCTTTGTATATCCTGGAATAAAAAATAAAGCAAGAAACGGAGAGTTGGCTATGCAGGATCTTTCGGCCTTATTTTTATCCGCGTTTAAGAAAAAGCGGGACCTTATAATCTTAGCGATTCTTTCGTTACTTCCAGGCTTCGTCCAAAAAACCATTTCAAAGTTTTATTAGATCGCATTTTGAGTAAAGCTAATAAGCTGCTATTTGTTCTAGGCTCGCTTAAACAAGGTGGAGCTGAGCGAAATATGGCTAAAATTGTGTCAGAGTATCATAGGCAAGGGCGAAAAGTGGAGATTTTATTGTTCGAAAATATAATTGACTTCCCCATTCCCAAGGAAATCAAGATACATACTATTAATGTATTAAGTCGAAGAACAAAAATAACAAAGGCAGCGGCCTTGTTTTTCGGTGTTTTGGTACACGTTTGGAAGATAAGACCGGCTTCCGTAATTGGATTTGCCCGGATAAGCAGCCAAGTTGCTGCCTTAAGTTTATATCCAAGAGTAGTTGCGCGATTTGATTCATATCCATTCAATATTCGATGGTACCGGACCTTTTTTTCCATTCTGTTTTTTAACTTTTTTAATGTAAAGAGAGTAGTATGCCCCTCTGAAGAAATTAAAGAGCGGCTAAAGCCATATTTTATTAACAAGCGAAAGTTGACAGTAATCGGAAATGCTGTTGACATAACGGAAGAAATACCTGAGCCGACACTTGTGTTACCGGACAAATTCATCGTAGTGGTTGGGCGACTGAGCGCTTTAAAGCAAGTCGATAAAGTGATCGAAGCGTTCGATAGAACAGCTATTAGCGCTTTATTCGATCTTGTAATTGTCGGAGACGGGCCTGAGTACAACCGACTTACTAAAATGGCAGCTGGTTTATCATCTTCACAAAAAATTCATTTTACGGGTTTCGTTCCTCACCCGGTCGCAATAATGGCAAAGGCCTCTTTATTGGTACTTGCATCTTTGAAGGAAGGTTTTCCGACGGTACTCGTCGAGGCATTGTCGGCAGGTGTTCCGGTGTTATCGTCAAACTGTAAAAGTGGGCCTTCGGAAATCGTTCAACCAGGAATTAATGGATGGCTCTTTGAACCCGAGAAAGCAGAAGCCCTTCAAACTTGTTTCGAGCAAATAGCAGCGAACCCAGATTATTTAAACAACGTAAAAAGAAATTGTCGCTCGTCCGTTTGGAAATTTAGAACTGAGACGATAATGTCAAAGTGGGACGAAGCTGTGCTTCATCAAATCCCTTAAACGATAACGATAGATGCGAAAACTGAAAAAAGCAATTCGGTTTCTTCAGAATTACCACAAGCAGAAACTAGCAAATGGATGCACAGGGTCGTCCGTAGTTGTAGAATTTTTCGGTGTCACAGGAACCGGAAAATCGACCTTGGCAAAAAATTTCTATGAGTCCTTTGCCGATTCTGAAAAAATCGACCTTAAGGGCATTTTAAAAGCATACTCATGGGAGTTAATGCAGTGGGATGCTGCAAGAGAGGCTTTGTTTAGTGAACGCGTCAAAAGGCTAATGAAATCTGGCTTTCCGGCACACGACAAAATGCGGCTTACTAACTATTACTACAATATCCTAAATATCGACTTTCTTCTATCAAATAAAATCGCCAACAAAATTGCCATTTTAGAGGAAGGCATTTTTCATAACTTTACGGAGGAGATACTGGAGTTTGTAGAAAACAATCCCGAGGCGCAGTCTGTCTTAAAAAGCAAAAAAATCATTTTTTTATGACCGGCTAGGAGGTGCTGAAAGTAAAACTACCTTATTAGGAGGTTTATTGCGAAAATTAGCATTAAAAAATGCAACAAAACTTATTTATAATAGTGAATATGCTTCTCTTAAATCACCATTTACTCATAAAACTGAAATTTTAAAAAATTGTTTTACGGAACCTCAGAATATTAATCAAAGCCATAATCTGGAAAAATTAAACATTAGAAGTGACTCTATAGTATTACTTCATATTGCAAATATTGGTAAATCTAAAAATATTGAGTTATTATTAAAGTCCTGGCCCTTATTAAAACAGAAAAATGGTAGTTTATTAGGAAATATGAATCATATAATTAGTCAAATGAATCAAAAGAGCCGATGTTTGTTTACTATCATCTTTTTCTGAAGGATGCCCTAATGTTATTTTAGAATATATGTATTTTAAAAAATTAGTCTGTGCTTCAGATATTCCATCAATTAGAGAAACCCTGTCCGGCAAAAACTATCCTTTTTTATTTAATAATAATTCACCTTCTGATTTTATAGAAAAAATTGAAGACATTATTTCATTAAATAATTATGAGGCACCTCAAATTGTTGAAAGTAATTTTAAAAAATTATCAACCGATTACTCTGAAAATAATTTCAATGAATTAAGTCGTTTATTAAAAAAATGAAAATTCCTTATTAAAGTCTTTTACTCAACATTTATAAAAGATTTTTAATTAATTATCGGCAAATTTTAAAGGTAAAATTCCTACAATGAACATACTTGATTGCACCCTTCGCGATGGAGGGTATTATACCAATTGGGACTTTAGTCCATCAATTGTAAAAACATATTTTGATTCTTTCAATAAACTTCCTGTAGATTATCTGGAAATAGGTTACAGAAGTAACCCAATGAAAGAATACCTTGGCGAATATTTCTATTGCCCAAACTACATCCTTGAAAATGTCCGTCAACAAAGTAATAAAAAAATAGTTGTTGCACTAAACGAAAAAGACTTAAGGCCTGAACATATGCAGGCAGTTTTAGGAAGTTGCAAGGGTTTAATTGACATGGCCAGGATTGTTTTTGATCCACAAAATATAAAACGGGCACTTGTGCTTGCTGAAACAATTAAAGCCATGGGGTTTGAAATTGGTTTCAACATTATGTACATGAGTAAATGGAAGCAGGACAAAAGCTTCCAGGATGAAATAAAAAATGTGGATGGTATTGCTGATTATTTATACATGGTGGATTCTTATGGCGGTGTTTATCCTAAAGATATTATAGAAAATATCGAAATGGTTAAGTCAAAAACCACTTGTAAAATTGGTTTTCACGGCCACAATAATATTGAGCTGGCCTTAATAAACAGCCTTACTGCAATTGAATGCGGTGCTGAAATTGTTGACGCAACGGTAACCGGAATGGGAAGGGGAGCAGGAAACTTAAAAACAGAATTATTATTAACCGCACTTAATGCCAATAATGGATTAGAGGTTGATTTTAATGCTTTAAGTAATGTAGTGGATGCATTTTCCCAATTGCAAAAAGACCACGAATGGGGTACCAATCTTCCATACATGGTTTCAGGTGCAAACTCACTTCCACAAAAGGATGTGATGGAATGGGTAACCCGAAGATTTTATTCATTTAACAGTATTATCCGAGCCTTACATAACCAAAAATTAAAGGTTGATGACAATAAAAAACTTCCAGTATTTAACCCGGAAAAAAAATATAAAACCGTAATCATCATCGGAGGTGGACCAAATGCAAAATCACATGCAAAAGGCGTAAAAGAATTTATAAAATCCCAGGATAATGTATGTATTGTACATGCGAGTTCAAAAAATGCAGCAGTTTATCAAAATGTACCGGCAGATCAATTCTTTTGTCTCGTAGGTAATGAAGGGCATAGGCTGGAAGCGGTTTTTAAAGACCTTTCTAAATTTGATGGGCAATGCATTTTGCCTCCTTATCCTCGTAAAATGGGAACCTATATTCCATCGGCTGTTGACAAAAACAGTTTAGAATTGGAAAATATTTCATTTATTGATACCCTCAAAGACACACATACAGCCTTAGCCTTTCAGATAGCATTAGACTTGGGTGCAGAAAAAGTTTTAGTAGTTGGTTATGATGGGTATCAGGAAAAAACAATCACTCAAAATGAACGAATATTAAGTGAAGAAAATGAAAACCTTTTTTCTGCATTTAATCGAATTAAGAATGTTTCATTAGCCTCATTAACCCCAACAAACTATAAAAATCTTCCTGTTGAATCTGTATATGCATCATTAATAAATGGATGAAAAAATAAGCTTTTTTTTACCTACCAGAAAAGGCAGCCAAAGGGTAAAGAATAAAAATACAAGGCCATTTGCAAATATTCATGGCGGCATTCTTGAATTAAAATTATTACAGTTACAAAAGTCGAATCGCTTATCCGAAATTGTTCTTTCAACCAATGATCCCGATTCAATTTCAATTGCAAAGAAGTTGGATTCTGCAGGAAAAAGAATTAAAATAATTGAAAGACCGGAATCTTTATGTTTAGATACCACAAGCTTAACTGATTTAATAAAATATGTTCCCACTGTTATCCATAATGATCATATAATATGGGGCCATACTACAACTCCCTTTGTTAATGGGGCCGATTATGATTTAGGCATCTCAGAATATTTTAAGCAATTAGAAAAAGGTTTTGATTCATTACTCAGCGTTTGCGCCTTACAAAATTTTCTTTTGACAAAAAATGGAGAAATTTTTAATTACGATACATCTGTTGAAAGATGGCCGCGAACACAGGATCTGCCTGTTCTTTATGAAGTTAATCATGCAATGTTTATCGCTCCGAGAAAAACATACATTGAAAAATCAAACAGGATTGGAGAAGTTCCTTTTCTATACCAACAGAGCAAAATAAAAAGCTTTGATATTGATTGGGAAGAAGATTTTATAATGGCTGAAGCACTTTACGATAAGATAAAAAACAATGGTGAAAGTTTTGAAGAATTTTAAAATCATTCTATGGGATTTTGATGGAGTGTTGATGGATTCTATGCCTGTAAGAGATGAAGGGTTTAAGCAGGTTCTAAAAAATTATCCAGCCGATCAGGTATTGCAACTAATGGATTTCCATAAAAAAAATGGTGGTTTGTCCCGCTATGTTAAGTTTCGATATTTTTTTGAAGAAATAAGAAAAGAAACAATTGAAGAAAATCAAATTCAGCTACTAGCTGCTGATTTTTCAGGTATAATGATGAAGCTTTTGATTAATGCCGAATTATTAATAAATGATTCAATGGATTTTGTTCGAAAACATTTTTCAACGATTCCCATGCACATCGTTTCAGGTTCGGATGGCAGGGAGTTAAATGAAATTTGCAGGCAATTGGATATCCATAAATACTTTAAATCCATTCATGGTTCTCCGGTTCCTAAAAATAAGTTAGTATCTGATCTTCTAAAGGAATGGAATTATAATCCAAACGATGTTGTTTTAATTGGTGATTCAATTAATGATTACGAAGCTGCAAAGAATAATAAAATTCATTTTTTAGGATATAATAATCCATTGCTTCTCCAATCGTCACAATCTTATGTATACTCATTTAATGAAAAAGTGGTTTAGATATTTTATAGGGGTTTTGCTTTTTTTAAAAAATGTACGCATTTTTCCTGTAAAAAAAATTTTTAAAAATAAGCGCGTAGTTGTTATCGGTGCAGCTGATTCTATCAGAAACCAAAAACTAAAAAGCTACATAGAAGATTCCGATTATGTTATACGTCTTAATAAGGCAGTTGTTACCTGGACTGAAGAGATGGATCCTTTTGTAGGTCGCAGAACAGATATTTTATTTCATGGTTTTGTTGAAAATTTTGACAGAGGAGGAGGTGGGACTTTAGATATTCCTTTGTTCCGCAAATTTGGGGTTAAATATTTGGTTCAACCACGCTTTGATTTAGTAGGTATTCGAAATATGATTAATTTTTATAAAAAATATGCTGCTTCAAATGTAAAAACTTATCTTATAAATTACCGACTATATAAGATAAATAAAACAGCTTTTGGAGAACATCATCCCACAAAAGGCTACAACGCTTTAAGTACCGTTTTAAAAAGTAATTGCAAGGAAGTAACTCTAATTGGCTTTACTTTTTTTAAAACACCATATGCAAACGGCTATAGAGATAATATTAAAGATGTGGAATCCAATTTAAAGCATATTGAAAACCAAGGATTACATAATGCAGAAAAAGAGTTTAAAAATTTTTGCCAGCTTGTAAAAGAAAATCATCTTAATAAAACCATTAAAGTCGATCCGGTTCTTTATGATATTATGGTTTCAGAAGACAATAAATATGGAACAATGGTTCGCAGCCTTTTTAAATGAATCTTTTAAGCACTATAAAAACTGATTTAATATCCTTTGGAGGCACAAGTTTTTCGGGTGTCATCCTAACATTGTTTTTTAAACAGTCATTTCGATTAATGTTGAATTATAGACTTGGAAATTATTTAATGAAAAAAAAATTTCCAGGCTCTGGTTTCTTTATTATGTATTTAAGAAAAAAACAATTTGAAAAATATGCTTGCTATTTTTCCTATCGAGCAGAAATAAAAGGAGTTATCCGCCTGCCCCACCCTATTGGAATTATCATAGGAGATGGTTCAATCCTTTACCATGGAGTAACTCTTTATCAAAATTGTACTTTGGGGCAGGGTAAAGATGGAGGTTATCCTACTGTTTTCCAAGATGTAATAATCTATCCTCATTCAATTATCATTGGAAAAATTGAAATCGGGGAAAAAGCCATTATTGGTGCAGGCAGTTTTGTAAATAAATCAGTATCGGAAGGTGCGATATTTAAATCAAAATGAAAATTCATTACATATCAGATTCAGCCATTCCTTCTTCCTCCCCAAACAGTGTGCATGTAATGCGAATGTGCCAGGCATTTGCTATCTTGGGCCATAGTGTTATTTTACATGGAAAGAATACAACCGCCTGTTTTAGTAACATAAAAAACCCTTTCAATTTTTATGCGGTTCAAAAAATATTTAAACTAAAAATATTTCCTGCAAAGGCTTTTAAAGGTTCCGGTTTATTATATAATGTTTATGTTACAATGGCAGTTCTTAATTCAAAAGCTGATTTAATTTACACACGATCTATCATTGCAGCATGGTTCGGTCTGTTAGTAGCTAAACCCATAGTGTATGAGATGCATGAACCATTTATTGGAAAAGGGCTACGGCTAAAGAAGATGTTTCAGTTTATCGCTGAACATAAAAAACTCAAGAAGATGATAGTAATTTCCGAGGCATTAAAAATCCATCTTTATGAAAATTACAAAATTAAAAAAGATAAAATATTTGTTGCGCATGACGGAGCTGACCCTATAATTAAAACCGACCCAGCAATTAATGATATTAGGTTTTCGGTAGGCTATATTGGTAGCCTTTATCCTGGGAAAGGGATGGAAATTTTATTGCCACTTTCAAAACGATGTGGTGATGTAAGTTTTCATATTGTAGGTGGCGATGCAAATCAGATATCAGTTTGGAAAAAACAGGCTGGAAGTGCAGAAAATATTATTTTCCATGGATTTAAAACGCAGGAGGAATTACCTGCTTACATATCTTCCTTTAATTTACTAATAGCACCATATTCCTCCATAGTTAAAGTAAGTCAAAAGAAAGGTGCAAATAATCTTGCTCTTTGGATGAGTCCACTGAAAATTTTTGAATATATGTCTGCAGGCAAACCAATCGTGGCAACGGACCTTCCTGTTATAAGGGAAATATTAACTCATCAGGTTTCTGCTTTATTATGTAAATCAAATGATTTAAATGATTGGGAAAATGCAATCCGTCAGTTACAATCTGATGAGGAGTACAGGCAATGGTTGGGAAAGAATGCAAAAGCTTGTTTTGACAATCAATTTACTTGGTTAAAAAGGGCAAAAAACATTTTAAATTCAATTGATTGAAAATTCTTCAAATCATTCAGCGCCCTCAGTTTAGGGGAGCGGAAATTTTTGCTTGTCAACTTAGCGAGGAACTCATAAAACAAGGACATCAGGTGGATGTTCTTTTTTTATTTGGTGACTCAAATAAAAAGCTGCCTTTCAATGTAAACTTCCTGCATTTGAAGGGAAAAGAAAAAAACAGGTGGTGGGATTTTTCCGCTTATAAACGCCTGGCAAAACTGATTAGGAATAACAATTATGATATCGTTCAGGCCAATGCAGGTGATACTTTGAAATATGCTGCACTTGCAAAAAAAATCTTTGGCTTTAAATCGAAACTCGTTTTTAGAAATGCAAATAAAATAAGTGATTTTTTGAATTCAAAATCAAAACTGATAATCAACCGATGGCTTGCGAAGGAAATTGATTTTGTTGCCTCGGTGAGTGAACTTTGTAAGCAGGATTTTCAAAAATTATTCCCCATTTCAAATGATTGCATAGCAAGCCTTCCCATAGGGATAAACACAAATGTACCTGAACCATATAAAAACTTTACTGAATTAGGTTTACCCGAATTTAATGGGCCGGTATTTCTTCATGTAGGCAGCTTTGTTCCCGAAAAAAACCATAAAGGACTCATTCAGATATTTTCTCAAGTTCAATCAAAATATTCTAATGCCCATTTATTGCTGATTGGTTCAGGAAGATTGGAAGACGAAACAAAGCAATTGGTCAATCAATTAGGTTTGGAGTCATCCATACATTTTCTCGGCACAAGAAAAGACGTATTAAAGTTGATGCCATTATGCACTGCACTGTTAATGCCAAGTCATATTGAGGGTCTGCCAGGGGTTATATTGGAAGCAATGGTTTCTAAAATTCCTGTAATTGCCAACAATGTTGGTGGGATAGGAGAAGTAATTATTAACAACAAAACCGGATGGCTGACTGAAAAAAATAATCCAGAAGAATTTGTAGAAGTGGTAATGAATTTATTAAGCAGAAATAATATAGATGATATTAAATCAAATGCCTATGAGCTGGTAACAACAGATTACAACAATACGTTCATTGCAAAAAAATTCATGAACCACTATAATAAATTTATTAAGTGATTGGAGCCATTATTTTTATACTCATTTTATATGGGTTAAGTAATTGGCTTGCCGATTATTTTAATAAAAAACACAAATGGTTTGATAAGAGTCTGGCATTGAATCTTTACTGGTTTCATACATTCTTCTTCTTTGTTTATTATACATATACACTATCAAACCGCTCCGATTCACGCCAATATTTTGCCCGATCCTCCGAACTCTACGACAGTTGGTTGCCTATTTATACTTCCGGAACGCAATTCATCGACTTCATCGCTTATCCGTTCATCAAACTCGGCTTCACCTACGAAATGATGATGGTGCTCTTTGCCTGGTTTGGCTACCTTGGCTTTGTATATTTCTACATCTTCTTTAAAGAAAACATTCGCTTCACCCACAAAATTTTCGGCTACAACCTTTTAACCGTTTTGCTGTTTTTACCGAATATGCACTTCTGGACGGTGAGTCTCGGTAAAGGCTCGCTTATATTTCTTGGGCTCGGCATGGCCATCTACGGCCTCAGCCGATTTGAAAAAAGGAAAATTGCGCTCATCGCCGGCCTTGCTATCGTTTACCACGTCCGGCCACACGTGTTTCTATTTATGATGATTGGAATTCTCGTGGGGATTTTTACGGGAAGGCAGAAGGTAAAAACCTGGCAAAAAATATTGGTGGTGGTAGCGGGAGCCGGCGCTATGTTTTTGCTCTACGATAAAATTCTTGCTTTTGCCGGATTAGACAGTGAAGACATAGTAGGTAGTTTTGAAGACTTTTCAGACCACCGCTCATCTGAACTCGCTAAGGCTGGGTCGGGGGTCGATACATCCAACTATCCGCTTATTTTAAAACTGATTACCTTTTGGTTTCGTCCATTGTTTTTCGATGCGCCTGGTGTGCTGGGCATCATCGTTTCTTTTGAGAATTTATTGTATGTCATCATTACTACGAGGCTGTTCAAAAAAAGCTTTCCCGCATTTGTGTTGAAAGGGCCCGCGCTCGTGAAAACATCGCTCATTATATTTTTGGTTTCGTCAATTGCACTCAGCACCACAATGGGCAATTTGGGCATTATCATCCGCCAGAAAAGCATGGTGATGTATTTCTTCTTCTTTGCAGTGCTGATGTTTTTAGACAGTGAAAAGGGAAAGGCGCTGCAACAGCGGCTGTTAAGGAAGAAGAAGGTAGCGGCCAGGCAGCAGGCCATGAAGCGGCTGATGGTGGAGTGAGCTATATAGAAATTTGCACTTTGAAAAAAAACGCTCCTTCGGGAGCGTTTTTTTTGGATGTATCGAATCGAACTTCATTGCGGGCGCAGCGAAACAATCTCTATTAAGGAACATTGCTATCCGATTTTAGCGTTTTGTCGCCAGCCTTGTTTCTGATCAAGTAAAAAAAGGTGCAGCAGGCCCGCGTGAAGGATTGCAATGGAAAGCCCGGAACACCGGTAACAGCGTTGCCGGTGTGAGGACTTGTAATGGAAAGCCTGACCCTGCCCGTTACAAAAATCACTCGCCAAAAATCCGGGCAGGGGCACGCCCGAAATGTATTAATTCGTTTTCAGGAACGGATAGTTTTCCGTTTTATGTCCATCGGCAAACACTACCAGCAGGTAGCTCCCGGTTGGAAGATGTTCAATTGGCAGGGTATTGCCGGCCGAATGCAATTGCCCGCTCATCATCCGGCGGCCTGTTAAGTCGTAAACCGCATAATTAGCGCGGGTCATGATACCGCTTTCAACGTGCAGCACGCTGCGGGCCGGATTGGGATAGATGCGGAACGGTTGTGCGATACGACGATCGAGCTTCACCATGTTTGAAAAAACCGAATTGCCTTCTTTTTTCTTGGCTTTTACCCTGTAGATGTTGACTTGAGCTGCATTGAAGTAATGTGTGAAGCCATAGTTTTTTTCTGTAGGCGAAGCCGGAGTTTCGGCAACTTTTGAAAATTGATTTCCGTTATAGCTGTGCTCTATTTCAAACGCTGTAAAACCATCAAACTCGGTAGTCCAGTTAAGTGCTACTTTATTGCCGGCTTCTTTTGCGTGCAGATGCACATCATCGAAGGGAAGTATTGTGTTGTCGTTGATGCTGTACCAGTCGGGGAGATAATTGGTCATATTCGTAACCACTACCGCCAGCTTGCTGTTAATGACTCCTTTCAACTGGAAATTTACCTGCCCGATGGTATCCGTTAAATTATAAATATTGTTGGATGCCAGGTCGATGGCAAAAAGGTCGCGGTAGTTTTGAAAATAGAATAGGCCGTTATGCCACGTTAACCATTTTGATTGATCGGCAATAAGGCCAATGGAAGCTTGCGCGGCGGTAATGGAAAAGCTGACTTTTGTTCCGGTATCCGTTCCGTTGGTTTGCCACAGGTTGTCGAATTTAGCTGACGCAACCGGGTTTACCGGCATCATAAAGTAAGCAAGGGAACCGGCTTGTACAAATCCAAATCCCTGCGTTGAGCCCCCGTCTTCGGCGGGTACGGCCGTTGCAAATTGTTTCAAATGTGTTGCTGTAAAAGTGTTGGTTGCAGGGTGGTATTCTGCTTTATAAAGGTGATAACTGGTACCCACATAAGCCGTAAACAACAGCATATTGTTGAAGGAGAAAAGGTGGGAAGGCGCGCTCCCCGTGCTGCCAGGCACCACATCCACCACCACCGGCGAAGAGGTACCATCGGTGAAGTAGAGTTCGGTTCCAAATCCGGATGCGTTGTATACAAATGCGAGGTGGTTATTGAAAACGGTGAGCCTGTTCGGCCCGTAATCCAATCCGCCACTGAGATCGGCTATTGTACTGAGCTGCTGTGTGGCCGCATCGAACTTTTTAATATCATCTTTCCAAACAAAGTACAAACTTCCATTAAAAACCACCTGCCTGCCTTTGTGATTGCCTATTTCAGAAGCTGCATAATTCAGATCTGCTACTTTCACCGTTCCTGCCGGCGTGCCGTCGCTGCTCCATAAGTCCATTCCACTGTTGTTGTCTGCGGCAAAAAAGTATATTCTATTCCCGATGGAGTGAAAGCCAAACATACCCGATGTATTGAATGCAGAATAGCCGCCCGGAAAAATGTCCTTCATCAATACGGCTGTATCACCGGTGAAGCAGTATAACTCTTCTCCTAAAGCATTTGTCGCCGCCACGAAAAAAACTTTATCCTGATGCGCATAAAATCCGCGCGGCTGAGACGAGTAGCCAATAGTTCCGGTCATAATTCCGGGATGAATATCGGCAGCAATTGCAGTGCTACCGCCATCGGTGTAATAAGGCTCTACGCCGCTGTGCAGGCCGCCACAATCTTTGCCGGAGAATACAAGTTTGTTGTTGGCAGTGGCGCCGAAAGGGGCATAGCCACAGTTGGTGACGCGCGACAGGCTGATTTGCGCGTTAACGGATACTGCTACCAGAAGCAGTGCGAAAAGTTGAACAGAGATTTTCATATCGATTAATTATGTTAAGATAGAAGACAATTCGTCCGCACATCTGCACAGCAGGAACCGGCAGATGGTCAGGTGCTCGCCATTCATTTTTGGTTAGTGTGTTCAGATTTAAAAAAGTAAACATTGGATAAAAATTGTTTTTTTGCCTTGTTAACCTTTATCATCATTTACCTACTAACAGATAGCGCTTGGTTAGATTAGCTTTATTAAAACAAAAAGACGAACGAACCATCAGGGGGCTGTATAACGAGCAAAGGCCGGGCTTTCTCCGATTTCTGAAAAACCATTTCAATCTGTCCGAAGAGGATGCTGTGGATATTTTTCAGGATTCCGTTGTTGCGCTGATTGAAAACATTCAGAAAGGCAAGCTCGACCATTATGAGCATGCACTGTCTACTTATTTGTTTGCCATTGGAAAATATAAGGCTATCAGAATGCGTAAAGAACAGATAAAGATGATGCCCATCGACTTTCGGGATGCGGATATTGAACTGGCGGATACGGACGATGCAGACCAGACACTTCAGGAAAAAATCATCAGCAGGCTAAGCCATCTGGGAGAACGATGTCGTGATATCTTGCGGCTGTTTTATTACGAGGGAAAAAAAACGGATGAGATTATGAAACTGATGGGTTATGAAAACAAAAATGTATTTAAAAGTCAGAAGTCGCGCTGCCTTTCACAATTGAAAACAATGTTGAATGAACGAAACAGATTTGACAGATAAGTTTTTCGAAAACAGTATTACCGATGCTGAAATGGAACAATTAAATGCCTTGTTGAAAGAAGATGATGCGCTGCGGGCTGATTTCGCTTTCCAAAAAGCATTGCGTGCGGCTTATCATCGCCGGGAGCGAGAGGAAACCAGACAAATGCTTCAAAAATTTGAAACCGCTGCAGTAAAACGAATGTCATTTTCGAGATGGGCCGTTTCGGTTGCTGCCATTTTACTGTTAGCAACGGGAGGATGGTTTTTGTTTTCAAATTCCAGTTCCGGTCAGCAGCTCTATGCGGAAAACTTTCAGCCCTATCCCAACAAGATTGCGCCGGCTTCGCGGGGTGGTACGGCTGAAAACCTTCAGCAGCGGGCGTTCTATTTCTACGATCAGGGTGCCTATAAGGAGGCAGCAGTTCTGTTCGACTCGCTTTTTCTCCAGCACCGCGATGCCTATGCGTTACTATACCGTGCAAACAGCCTGATGGCTGCGCAGGCATTTCCGGAAGCGATATCGGTTTTGTCATCCGCTTCCATCAACGATGAAAAGCTGCAGTATGCATTTCGGTGGTATCTGGCGCTTGCCTACCTAAAACAAAATGAACGGCAAAAAGCCTCGGATTTACTGCAAGCACTTTCGGCAAATGAAAATGAATTTAAAAAACAGGCACAGGCGTTAATTAAAAAATTAGATTAGCTTCTTACGGCGTCGGATCAGGAGCCAGGCCCCGCCCATAAAAATCCCAACAACGGCAAACCAAGGCCAGATGCGCGTTTGCACAACAGGAGCGCTGCTTCCGTTTAACACAAATCCGGCCCAGTAGTAGGGATGCGACCGCTGGGGATATTGTTGCAAAAAAGCGGTTTTTGCATTTGTCATGGCCACATCTTTCTGTACATTCTTCGCCAAATGGCGATAAAAAGAAACCATTATCTCCGAGGTTTCTTTATCCGGAATTTCCCATAATGAGTAAACCGAGGCCTGCACACCGGCGTACGCCAGTGCACGCGACAGGCTCATCAGTCCTTCACCGGCTTCCATCACCCCAACACCCGTGTTGCAGGCGCTGAGAACGGTGAGTGCCGAGGGCAGATTCAGTTGATACAACTCGCTAAAACTTAACCGTTCGTTATTGAAAAATATGAGCTCCGATTCTCCTGTTATATCCTCATTCAGGGTCGCGTGCATGGCCAGGTGATGCACATTATAGGCGGTCATATTTTCCAGAAAAGCTTTCCGGGTGGCAGCAGCATTTTTAAAAATTTTCCCGTCCAGCATTCCGGCTACAATTTCGGCTTCCCGGCGTGCAAAAGGAATATCGTAAAAGGCCCGGTTGCGTTTTTGCGAAGGTGGTTTTGTTCCGGGCATAGTTCTATAGGATGGTGCAAAAGCTACAAACTGTATGGAAACGTTGCGCATGGCCGTGGCTTCCACTTTTTGATGATGAAAAATCTGTAGCGAATAACTGTAACTGATATGTTTTTCTTCCAAATAAAATTTTCCTTCCGGGTTTGTCAGCGTTTCAAATGGCAGCAGGTTCAGGTAATCTTCGGGAATAAAACTGATGCTGCGGATATTTTTTTCAATTGAAAGAGGGGTTATCAATGCCTTGAATAATTTAGCGGAAAGCGGCCGGTAGTCAGACGAAGAAGTTTTCAACATCTGGAAGTATTGCTCACAGTCGAGGCGCAGTCGTTCATTCACGCCAAGATTGACAACTGCTGTTTTGTTCCTTGTAAAAACAACGGCATAAGTATGCCCGGTGCCAACAATGTAATTTACCACCGCTTCTGTTGGCAGTAGTTGCGCTTTGAGTGCATTTAAATCCACTGCATCATTCAAAAAATGATTCAGTTTTGACGCGGTCTGCTCTATTTGAACATTCACTTCGTCCAGTTCTTTTTTTGCGGTTTTCCAATAAACGGAATCAGTCTTTGTTTTCTCGTTCATTTGATTCAGCCGCTGATAATTTGCTGTCAGGCTGTTTCGTTTCTGAATCAGGTGAAAAGGCAGGTTTTTATTCTGACTGTATTTGTCAATATGTTTTTTCCATAAATGCTGGGAGCTGTTTGCTTCTAAGAGGCTGATTTGTGTTAGCAATTTTTGTTCAGGAAACTTGAGATCGATAGCCGTTTGCAACAATCCTTCGTTTATTCTTTGCAGATAGCTCCATAGCTTGTTATTAAAAAAGCCGTTATCGTAAAAATTTTTAAACACACCGGCAGCCAGTTCAAAAAAGTGGTTGGCGTGCTGTAAGTCCTGCTGTTGCTTGCTTTGCCCATAAAGAAGTTGAAAAGTGGTTGCTGTACGGATTAGAACTTCCACATATTGACTGCTACTGAAAGCCGAAAGATCGGCCGCCCGTATGGTACGGAAATGATGAATGTTTCGGTTGAGTAACCGGATGTAAAGCTGTCTTAGCTGCGCTTTTGCGGAATCGGGCTGATAAGTTTTTGCAAACAACTCGGCTTTTAACACCCTGAGACTGTAATAGCTCGACCCTGGCTGCGTAAATCCAAAGGCAGCAAGCGACTGATTGTTATAAAACATAGCAGAGTCGTAATTCCCCATTTCATTATTGGCGATGGCAATAAAAGCTGCGGCTTTCATATTGTAAAAGCCATTGAAATTGGGCGCCGAAACTTTTCTGTAATAGGTAAGCGCTTTATCGTACATCTTATTCTGCTTGTAGCTGTAGCCGGTTACTTCGTACGCGTTGAGCAAGTAAGGGAGATTTTTATTTTTTGAGTCAGCAATACCGCCGCGGGTGAATATGTTCTCCATTCTTACAAGGTGAAACAATAGCATTTTTTCATTAAATACAACTCCATAATACTTCAGGCACGCAAGTTCAATCCGGCCGATAATTCTTTCGCGTTCGGGCTCATCGTACAGGAGGAACCGCTGGCGCAGAACGGTTTCTATCTTGTGTTGATAGGCGAGCAGTTTATCGAGATATTGCTTTGCGGCTTTCAGATCGCCATAATCAATCAGCGACTCAATCAGATTTTCTGAAGCAGCGGTAATGTCACGGATGTTTTCGGGGCAGCAGTGACTCCATATTTCGAGTGCTTTTTTGTAGTAGTCAATCTTCAAACTTATCTGGCCCACAGCATCGTAGGCATACGCCAGGTTGTGGTAGTTCAACGCTTTGTCGTTTGCTGACGACCGGCGGTTGCTGTTGAACAATGTAACTGCCTTTTCGTAGTATTGAATGGCGTTGTACATATCGTCCAGATTAAAGAAGGCGGTGCCGATGTTACTAATCAATGAAGGATAAAATTCATTTTCTCGACTGAAAAGCCGGTCGTTGAGCGCATTTCGAAGCAGGGTAATGGCCTCCTCGTTCCGGTTGTTTTCCATCAGCACATTGGCATATAGAAGATAGATTTTAAGAAGTGGGAATTCCGATTCGGACCCCCAAATGTGCACACTGCAACTGCTGATTGCAGGCAGCAATATTTTATTTGCAGCAGAAAGATCTTGTGCCTTAAGCGACCGAAATTTATTAAGAGATTTAATGAGGTGTTGGTGGCAGTGGAATGTGCTGTGCGCATCGGCAGTTTGTGCACCGGCAGTGGACCGCAAGGCGATAAGAAAAATCACTGCAATGAAAATACTTTTATTGCCCATGGCGCGAGTGTATGGCTTAAAAATATATTTTTCATGGATAAGAACCCGGCTTTCAACGGTAAAAAACGACGGATGGAGAAAACAACAAAATCATCTTTTAACTTATCTGAAAAACCTATCTTGCTTTTTTTGAAGATAAAGAAGCCCTTCCTATGTCAGCAGATGCAAAGAGAAACTTAATTGTAGAAGCCGCAAGAAAAAGGTTTGCGCATTTTGGTGTTGCCAAAACAACGATGAACGAAATTGCCGACGACTTATCGTACTCAAAAGCTTCGCTCTATTATTATTTCCCCGACAAACTGAATTTATATGCCGCTGTGCTGGAGAAAATAATTATGGAAAGTGAAATTAACAGCGACGCTTTTTTACAGTCGAAAACGGTGGAAGCGGCCGTAAATCAGTATATCGATATCCGGTTTGAATTCTTCAATAAAAACTATAATATTCTCGAGTACCTGCCATCGGTGAACACCACATCGAAAGAGCTGGCGCACATTTTTAATCAGGTGCGGAACCGGCAGATCGCCCTCATCAGCGGCATTCTGGAAAAGGGTGTAAAGGAGAAAACGCTGCAGATAGAAGACATAAAAAAAACAACGTCTTTGTTTTTGGATTGTCTCAAAGGCCTACACCTGAAAGCGCTTTCGGAGAACAACAGTTTTTTCCCCGACAAAAAAGTTTTTACGGCGCTATGGAAACGGGAAAAGGAGTTTGCCGAAATTTTTCTTCGCGGACTGAAATGCTGATGGGGACCGGCTTTGGGATTGATGTTGTGCCAACGTTAGCTTTGTAGATTATGATTGACTATTCGGCTGCTGTTGCGGAGGGGTTATCAGGTATAGCGATTCTAAAACAGAGAGGTGATGCAGGTTGTGGCCGGCGGCTATTAAACCGCAGGCCCTCGCGGTGCAGTAACCGCCGTTTACAATGGCGCCAAATTTCAGCATATCGGGCTGCATACCCGAGAACAAAGCAATGGTTGACTGCCGGGTAGCGATATATTCTTTTATAAGCGCCTCCAAATTTAAGGATGCCGTATTCAGCCTATCCACATAGAGGATAGAGTCGAAGCCGGGTAGTTCGGTACTGTCGAAGCGGGAAAGGCGCAAAGCCCTGTAGGCATACACGCGCTCACAGTCGATGATGTGCTGAATCACTTGTTTCACCGTCCATTTGTTTGCTGCATAAGCAAAATCCTGCTGCTCATTGGGTATTCGCAGAAACAGTGCTTCGGTAATTGCTGCGGAGCGCCGAAGCTCCGAAAGGGCATCGTCGGAAGTGAGTATATCAAGGTATCCATGATAGCAGGCAGGGGCCTCTTCGTAGCGTTGAGGATTCATCGTGCAAATATTTTTTGTGACCGGGGTTAGCGGTCGAAGTTAATCATCCAGTTGATGTTGAATTTGTCGGTGAACATGCCAAAGTAAGCGCCCCAAAATGTGTCGGCCATGGGCATGGTGATGGTGCCACCCGCCGATAGTTTCTGAAACAGGTTATCTGCCTCTTCCTGCGAATCGGTATTTACAGAAACCGAAAAGTTATTTCCTTCTACAAACGAGCCGGTAAAGCCGCCGCCCGTGTCGCTCCCCATCAGCATGGTATCGCCTACCGGAAGGCAAACGTGCATGATCTTGTTCTTTTCTTCTTCTGTGGGCTTGTAGTTGTCGGAGGCGGGAATTTCGCCAAAACGCCCGATATAGCTGTACTGCGTGCCGAAGGCCGATTTGTAAAACTCGAAAGCTGCTTCGCAGTTTCCATTAAATGTAAGATAAGTGGTGAGGGCTGCCATAATTTTTTTGAAATTGAAATTAGGGCTTATCGGCTTTGTCAGCAAGTCCATTGCAAAAAAACATGCTGCCCCAGAGGACCCAACCGACTCTATCCTTAACAAAGCATTAACTGCGGAACACTACAGCTGTATTCAACTCATCGTACTTTTGACTTTTAAATTTAAATAGTCAACAGGTAAAACAGTCATGGAGCCGGAAGAAAGAGAGAAGCAAGTGCAAATTGTAGAAGCCGCCATCAGGCGCTTTTCGCATTTTGGCATTGCGAAAACAACGCTTGCCGAAATTGCCGACGACGTTTCTCTTTCGCGCCAGGCGTTCTTTTATTACTACCACGACAAACACCAGCTCATTGCCGCAGTGATCCGGAAAATGTTTCATGAGTTTGTAGATGGCGTGGAGCAGGGATTCCGAAGCGCCCCAACGGCTGCACAGGCCATCTTCAGCATACTGAAAACCAAAGACGACTTTTTTAAGAAGTACTCGCTGCTTGCGCTTCCGGACAATAAAACAGAAATCGTGCAGTCGCCCGACCTGAAAAAAATTCATACGCGCGGACAAAAAATGATGATTGCGATGCTGGCAGCACAGTTGGAAAGAGGGATGGCATCGGGCGAGTTCAGGAAGATAGACGCCACCCGCACCGCACGGCTCATCCTCGATATTCTAACAGCTTACGAACATGCCGCTCAGCACAACAAACAAGGCTTTGTGGTAGCAGAAGACTTTTCGCAACTCATTAGCCGGCAGAAAGAAGTGCTGGAGCTGTTGGTAGCAGGGTTAAAAAATTATCCGTCAATCTAAAAAATATAACGAATCATAAATGAGAGCACAAATGAATAGTAGTACCGGCCGCTATGGGTTGAAAGCCCTCACTTTCCTTGCGGCATTTCTGATTTTTTCTACGGGCAGTTATGCGCAACAAGCCCTTTCGCTCAGCGAAGCCATCACTTATGCGCTCGATGCAAGTACCGATGCAAGAAAGTCGAAACTGGGCATTGAAAAAGGCGCTTATCAAATTGAGGAAGCGCGTTCGCGTGCCCTTCCGCACCTCAACGGTTCTGCGGGGCTTACCTATAATCCCATTTTACAAATGAGTGTGTTGCCGGGCGAAATCATCGGACAGCCGGGCACGCAAATGCTCGTTGCCTTTGGACAGAAATGGAATGCCAACGCAGGCATTTCTCTTACGCAAACGTTGTTTGATCAGGCTGTGTTCACAGGGCTGAAGGCGGCTAAAACAACGCAGGAGTTTTATCGCATCAACGCAGCGCTTACCGATGAAGCCATCATTGAAAAAGTGGCCACCGCTTACTATCAGATTCTGGTGCAGAAACGCCAAACGATGGTAATCGATTCCACCATCAAAAATGCGCAGTCGGTATTGAATATTTTGAATGGACAATTCAACAACGGACTTGCAAAAAAGATTGATGTGGACCGCACGGAAGTAAACCTTTCCAACCTTCAGTCGTCCCGCCAGGAATTGCTGAACAGCATCGGTCTGTTGGAAAACCAGCTAAAGTTTTTAATGGGAATGCCGGTGGAAACAGTTATCGTAATTCCCGAACAGAATCTTGAAAACATTCATCCGGTTGCCGTGCCTGAAGATGCAACGGCGTCAACCGATAATCGTACAGAAATATTGCTGCTGAACACCCAACAGCAACTGTTGCAATATCAAAAAGAATCGATTGAAGCCGGATATTATCCCTCGCTTTCTTTGTCGGGCAACTATTCTTACCAGGGGCTCAGCAATCAGTTTCCGGTATTTAAGGGAAGATCGCAGGGTGCCAATTGGTTCGATGTGGCTTCAGTGGGTGTAAACTTACGCATCCCGCTGTTCAACGGTTTCAGCACCCGTTCAAAAGTACGGCAGGCCGATGTGGAAATCCGCGAACTGAATGAAGACATCAGCCAAACAAAACGCGCGTTGAACCTTGCCTTCGAAAATGCAAAAACCCAAATCAACAACAGCATCATCACATTAAACAGGCAACAAAAAAATGTGGCGCTGGCAAAAGACGTGTTCTTTAATACGCAGAACAACTACAACAACGGACTGGCCACATTAACCGATTTATTGTCGGCGGAAAATTCATTAACAGAGGCGCAAAACAACTATGCAACCGCATTGCTGAATTACAGAATTGCCGAGATACAGCTATTGAAATCGCAAGGCAGCCTGAAATCTTTAATCACCAAATAAATAAACCAAACATAAGAGATGAAAAAGAACGCTCTAACAAGAATCCTCATCACTGTCATCATCCTTGTCGGCGCTTTTGTACTGATAGGGAGTGTGCTTTCGAAGAATAAAAAAAAGAATGAAATAAAAACCGGCCTCGTGGCTGCAACCAACAACGCCATTTCTGTAAAAACACATACCGTTTCGCGCCGGGCGGTAGACCTGGATTTTGTTGCCAACGGAAATTTTTTACCGGGGCAGCAGCTCAACTTTCCGGCAGAGAATTCCGGCCGCGTGGTGAAAGTACTTGTTGAAGAAGGCAGCGCGGTAAAGAAAGGGCAAACGCTTGCCATCATCAACACCGAAACACTGAACATTGACCTGGAAACCGCTCAGGCGGCTTATCTCAACGCAAAAAGAGATTTGGAACGATTTGAAAATGCGTTTGCAACCGGTGGTGTTACCAAACAACAGTTAGACCAACAACGCCTCAACTACGAGAATGCGAGAGCGCGTGTAAATCAGGCAAAAATCAGGGTGGGCGATGCCTATATTAAAAGCAGCATTAACGGCGTGGTAAACAAAAAATTTATTGAGCCGGGAGCGGTGGTTGCACCCGGCACACAGCTATTTGAAATTGTAAATGTGGCGCAGCTAAAGTTAAAAGTGAACGTAAACGAAGCACAGGTGGCCTTGCTGAAAGTGGGCGATAAAGTAAAAGTGAAAGCAAGTGTGTTTCCGGATAAAACCTTTACGGGGCGCATCAGCTTTATTGCCGTGAAAGCCGATCAGGCGCTGAATTTTCCTGTGGAAATTGAAATTGATAATCCCGGCAACGCGCTGAAAGCCGGCATGTACGCAACTGCTTACTTCGACTTCCCCGGACTTGCACCTGTACTTGTTGCACCCAGAAGCGCATTTGTTGGCGGCGTAAACAGCAATGAAGTGTTTGTGATGAAAGCCGACAGCACGGTAGTATTACAGAAAGTTGTTTCCGGAAAAATTCTTGGCGATCAGGTAGAAATTCTCGACGGCTTACAGGAGCATGATGTCATCATCACCAGCGGTCAGATCAATCTCACCAACGGCAGTAAAGTGGCACCGATTCAATAATCATTTCGCAAAAAAGGAATAATGAAAATAGCAGAAATATCAATTAAGCGCCCAACGCTGGTAATTGTACTTTTTACCGTCTTAATATTGGGCGGGCTGCTCAGTTATAGCGCACTCAATTACGAGTTGTTGCCCAAGTTTAGCCCATCGGTGGTTTCTATCACCACCATTTATCCCGGCGCATCGCCACACGAGGTGGAGAACACCGTTTCAAAGGAAATTGAAGACGCCGTTTCCTCAATGGAGAACATCAAAAAAATTGAAACAAAATCTTTCGAAAGCGTTTCCACCGTTGTCATCACATTGAAAGATGGAGCGGATGTAGATTATGCGCTCAACGATGCGCAGCGTCGTATCAATAAGATTATGAAAGATCTTCCTGATGACATCGACCCGCCTTCGCTCAATAAATTTTCGCTCGATGATTTGCCGATTATGACGTTGTCTGCATCCGGCAATATGGATGAAGCCGCGTTTTATGATTTGATGGACAAACGTGTTGCACCTTATTTATCGCGTGCCGACGGAGTGGCTCAGGTAAACCTTATCGGCGGCCAGGAAAGAGAAATTCAGGTGAATGTAGATGCGTCGAAACTGGAAGGTTTTGGATTGTCGCTATTGCAGGTGGAGAACGCCATTCTAACGTCGAATCTGGATTTTCCCACCGGCAGTGTGCAAACAAGGGAGCAGGATATTCTTATCCGGCTTTCAGGAAAATATAAAACCGTTGAAGAACTGCGAAACCTTGTGGTAGCAACGACTTCAGCCGGTGCACAGGTAAGGCTTGGCGACCTCGCCGACGTGCAGGACACACAAAAAGACGTTGAGAAAATTGCACGCGTAAACAGGCAAAGCGCCATCGCCGTGCAAATCATTAAGCAGTCCGATGCAAACGCCGTTTCCGTTAGTAAAGAAATTAAAGCAGCCATCCTAAAGCTGCAGAAAGATTATAGCGCCAACAACCTGAAAATAGATGTGGCTAACGACAGTTCCGATTACACACTCGAGTCGGCAAATGCTGTGATATTCGATCTTTTCCTCGCCATTGTGCTGGTTGCTGTTGTGATGTTGTTTTTCCTTCACAGCATCAGAAACGCATTGATTGTGATGGTGGCGATTCCCGCTTCACTCGTTGCCACTTTCATCGGCATGTATTTTCTCGGCTACTCGCTTAACCTCATGTCGCTGCTTGCGCTTTCGCTGGTAGTGGGAATATTGGTGGATGACGCCATTGTGGTACTCGAAAATATTTATCGCCACATGGAGATGGGCAAAAACCGCGTGCGGGCAGCTTTCGATGCCACAAAGGAAATCGGGTTTACCGTTGTTTCCATCACACTTGTAATTGTGGTGGTATTTATTCCGATAGCGCTGAGTACGGGCATTGCCGCCAACATTTTGAAACAGTTTTGTGTTACCGTTTCTATCGCCACGCTCTTATCGTTGCTGGCATCGTTCACCATTGTTCCGTGGTTGTCGTCACGCTTTGGAAAGCTCGAACGCATTACGGGAAAAACATTTTTCGGGAAAATGATTGTCGGTTTCGAAAAAGGCCTTAACCGGTTTACCATCTGGATAACAGGGATTTTAACCTGGGCGCTGGCGCACAAAAAAACCACGCTGGCGCTTACGTTCAGCTTGCTGATAGCTTCGTTCTGGCTGTTGCGTGCAGGATATATCGGCGCAGAATTTTTTGCCAAAGGCGACAGGGGCGAATTCATTGTTCAGATAGAACTTCCAAAAGATGCGTCAATCGAGCAAACCAACAGCGCCACACAGAAGGCAGAGGAATACCTGAAATCGCGTCCGGAAATTATCAGCACCATCGCAACCGTGGGCCAGTCGAGCGAAGGATTTGGCGCATCGCAGTCTACGCCCTATAAATCGGAGGTAACGGTAAAACTCGTTCCGAAAAAAGAGCGTCAGGACGATGCGGATATTCTTGCCGTTAAGGTGAAGAACGATTTAAAGAAGATACTTGTCGGCGCCAAAGTCACCACCGTTCCGGTGAGCATTTTAGGCACTGCCGAAAGAGCGCCTCTTGCGTTGGTGGTGATGGGTCCGGATTACGACAGCGTGATAGCTTTTGCCAATGTGGCCATGGATTCGCTCCGGCACATAAAAGGCGCCACTGAAATGAAGCTTTCGGTGGAAAGCGGCAACCCCGAAATCAACGTTCAGGTAGATCGCGATAAGATGGCAGCCCTCGGCCTTTCGCTTGCTGGTGTCGGCAAAACCATGCAGGTGGCTTTCAGCGGTAATACCGATGGAAAATTCCGGCAGGGAGAGTATGAGTACGACATCAACATCCGCTATGGAAACTTTAACCGGAAGAATATTGATGACGTAAGAAACCTTTTATTCATCAACGATAAAGGACAGCAGGTGCGCTTAAGTCAGTTTGCCGATGTGAAAGAAAGTTCCGGCCCGAGCCAGTTGGAGCGCCGCGACAAAAGCACGTCGGTTACGGTTCAGGCGCAGGCGGTGGGGCGCCCCAGCGGTACCGTTGCCAAAGAGTGGGAAGCCGCTATTTCCAACGTTCCCAGGCCGGTTGGTGTGAGCTACCTATGGGGCGGCGATATGGAAAATCAAAGCGAAGGTTTTGGAACACTCGGTATTGCTTTGATGGCCGCCGTGTTACTCGTTTACCTGATTCTCGTTTCGCTTTACGACAGCTTTGTTTATCCGCTTGTGGTGTTATTCTCGATACCGCTGTCGGTGATCGGTGCCTTGCTGGCACTGGCGCTGAGCAATAATTCACTGAACCTTTTCACCATCCTCGGATTAATTATGCTGATAGGCCTCGTAGCCAAGAATGCAATTATACTTGTTGACTTTACCAACCAGCGCATCCGCGAAGGCGCCTCCACTTATCAGGCGCTGATTGATGCCAACCACGCCCGTTTGCGGCCGATTCTGATGACCACAATTGCGATGGTCATTGGGATGATGCCGATTGCGCTTGCAAGCAGCGCCGGCGCCGAATGGAAAAACGGACTGGCCTGGGTAATTATCGGTGGATTGCTGAGCTCGCTGTTTCTAACGCTCATCATTGTACCGGTGATGTACGCCATCTTCGATAAAATAGTAGCAAGATTCAGAAGAAAAAATGAAAAGCCCATTGAGGAGCTAATGGTGGAAGATTACGATCATGTAGAGCCACACGAACATTTACAGGCAGGATAGAAAAACGTAAAAAGCACCGAAAGGTGCTTTTTTAGTGATCCGGTTTGGATTCGAACCAAAGACCTACTGCTTAGAAGGCAGTTGCTCTATCCAGCTGAGCTACCGGACCATTTTGGGCGGCAAAAATAGCAGAAAAATTCAATTGGCAAACTTTAGCTGCTAAAAATGTAATCGCTATATCAACTCCATGCCGGTATTTTCGAAAAAGATGTTTTGCAATTGATGCAGATAGCGGTAAAACTTGCTGTAGGGCTGAAACTTGTACGCCAGCCGGAACTGACCCTTTGCCGCGAGATAAACAATATGGTCGCCCTTCTTCCAGAACTTATCGTGAAAGCTGTCTTGTGTAAAACCGAGCTGCGAAAGTAAATATCCTTCAAGGGGAATACCCTGTAAGTTGTTTACCGGCATCTTTACCGGAAGTTCTCCAAACTTCAAAAGCACTTCCTGTTTTTCAGGGTAATAACCGCTAATTCTAAACTGCACTTTTCCGTTATTTAAACGATAACAATTATTGAAACGGTACATCGTATTCATTTCTTAAAAGTTTAGCATCTAAAATAATATCACTTACCAACCATTGACTTTAGAACGGCTTAAAATTTTAACCACTACGGATTAATTTTTCCTTATTGTTGATTAATTGTGAAAAAAACAATGGGTCCTTAAGACGCTTTACCGGAAATTTTGTTTCTCACCTTCACAACAAACAACTCGTACAAAATATTCCGAAACAGTTTTCTATCGTATGTAGGAATGAAGCGCCAGCATCCATTGTGGTTGGTGAGCCACCGGAAAATTCCTTTTAAATCTTTTTGGTTGAAGCAGCGGATAATGTCGCGATAGAAAATGGCTATCTCGTTTGTCGGCTTTCCTTTAAAAGTGGAAACGCTTGTGTTGTTGACTTCTGCCTTGAAAGCAGTGAAGGCTTTCGAATAGTCGAAGCCTGCAAAACGGTTGTATGGCACCCAGAAGTTAGGCCGGCAGTCGCATTCGATAATGTAGAACTGTCCGTCCGCCTCAATGAGCTGAATGCTTGCGAAGCCGTTGAGTCCGCCGCCTTTTCCGATAGCGGAAACAAGCTGCTGAATGGTGGCGTCGGTAAAGCATTTTCGTCTTGTAGTGAATCCAAAAGGCGAATCGAAATAGGTAATAACGTCGGCTGCTGTGTACAGGAGCAGTTGGCCGTCTTTAAACAAAGCCTCTACGCCGATGTCGCGCCCTTTCTTAAACTCCTGAATGATGAGATTGTTATTGGCAGCAGCTTTCAGATAAGCCAGCAGCTCCTTGCGTGAAGTGAACTTTTCAATACCGCCGCCGCCCCAGCCGGCATCGGGCTTTACCAGTACAGGAAATTGCAGACCGTCGATTTTTTTCTCAAGTTCATCCGCGGTATGATCCTGTACAATTACATAGGAAGGGGTGGGAAGCCCTTGCGCGGAGCAGAATTTAGACAGGCCCGACTTTGCGCCGATCAGATAACGAAACTCCGTTTTTTGCAGCGGCAAAAGTTTCAATGCCGTATCATCATCAACGGCGTTATTGATTTCAATCAGAAGTTTTTCGTCGGCGGCTATCACCATATTGTAATCGCCGGTCAACTGCATCAGCAAAGGAAGCCAGGCTTCTTTGTTCTCCGGGCGTCGAATCCAATGGGAATAATAGCTGTTCTTCAGCAACCACGACCGGTCGGAGCAAAATACATCTACCTGAAAACCGGCAGCGCTGATTAAGTAAGGCAGTTCCATGAGTGTATCCCAATTTTCCAAACAACAAATCAGCACTCTTTGTTTTTTCATCTGCTTTGGTTTGAGTAAAAGTCGCTTAGAAATTGGAAATGAGAAAAACTAATCTCCTTAACACCTCAATTATGAAGAAGGAAGGTAATTTTTTGGCGCGGCAACAGGGGAAAATGACTTTGTTCAAACATTAAAAATTTATCTCTTTCTTCTTCAAATGCTTAATTTCGCCAACCAAAAAACAGTTAGATGAGAGAAATCCAAATGGTGGATTTGAAGAAACAATACCAACACATCAAATCGGAAGTGGACGCTGCAATGGGTGAGGTGCTCGAAAATGCAGCCTTTATCAATGGTGGAAAAGTGAAGGAATTTGCAACAGCATTATCGGAATACTTAGGGGTGAAACACGTAATCCCCTGCGCAAACGGAACCGACGCTTTACAAATTGCCATGATGGCGCTCGGACTAAAACCCGGCGATGAAGTAATTACGCCTTCTTTTACCTATGTAGCAACAGCTGAAGTGATTGCGCTGTTGGGATTAACGCCTGTTTTTGTAGATGTGGATGCAGATACTTTTTGCATTGATCCCGAAGCGGTAAAAGCGGCCATCGGTCCGAAAACCAAAGCAATTGTTCCGGTTCATTTATATGGCCAGTCGGCTAACATGGAAGCGATTATGACAATTGCCCGGGCGCATGAACTTTTTGTAATTGAAGATAACGCGCAGGCCATTGGCGCCGACTACACGTTCTCTAACGGCACAGTAAAAAAAACCGGAACCATTGGCACCATTGGATGTACCAGCTTTTTTCCTTCTAAAAACCTTGGCTGCTATGGCGATGGCGGAGCCATTTTTACAAACGATGGTGCCCTGGCGGAGAAGCTGCAAATGATTGCCAACCACGGACAAAAAAAACGCTATTACCACGAAGTGGTGGGATGTAATTCGCGCCTCGATACCTTGCAGGCAGCAGTACTCCATATTAAACTTCCCAGGCTCGACAGCTATAATGCCGCACGCCGCAAGGTAGCGGAAACCTATAATGAGGCGTTTGCAAACCATCCGTTGGTTCAAACCCCGGTGGTGGCAGCTTTCACCAATCATGTGTACCACCAATACACACTGGTTTTAAAGCCGGAAGAAAATGCAGAGGCCTTTCGCGACGGTCTGGTAAATCATCTTGCAGCCAATCAAATTCCGTCCATGATTTATTATCCCGTTCCCTGTCACCGGCAAAACATGTTTACAGCATTTCATCTGCCGGCCTTCGATCTTACGAAAACCGAATGGCTTACGCAGCGGGTTGTTTCCCTGCCCGTTCATACGGAGATGGAGGCGGAGCAGCAAAACCATATCATTCAAACTGTACTCAACTATTTAAACCAGAAATCATGAAGATTGCCGTTGTAGGGACCGGTTATGTTGGCCTTGTTACCGGAACTTGTTTTGCAGAAACCGGAAACTATGTTACCTGTATAGACATTGACCAGGCGAAAGTTGACAAACTTTCCGGCGGACAAATCACCATATTTGAACCCGGACTCGATATTCTTTTTGGTCGTAACCTCAGGGATGGCAGGTTGAAATTTACTACCAGCCTCGCCGAAGGTATTCAGGACGCACAGGTTATTTTCCTTGCGTTGCCAACACCTCCGGGTGAAGACGGAAGCGCCGATCTTAGTTATGTGATTGGCGTGGCCGATGAACTGGGTAAACTAATGACCGACTATAAAGTAATTGTAGATAAAAGCACCGTGCCCGTTGGCACCTCGGAAAAAGTAAGGGCTGCTGTGGAAAAAAATGCAACCAACGAATTTGATGTAGTGAGCAATCCTGAGTTTTTACGCGAAGGCGTAGCCGTTGACGACTTTATGAAACCCGATCGTGTGGTGATCGGCACTGAATCGGAGCGCGCCAAAAAGGTTATGAGTGAACTCTATGCGCCTTTTGTGCGACAAGGCAATCCGGTAATTTTTATGGATGAGAAATCGGCCGAACTCACCAAGTATGCGGCGAATGCTTTCCTTGCCACGAAAATTACTTTCATGAATGAAATTGCCCAGCTCTGCGAACGATACGGTGCGGATGTAGATATGGTGCGCAGGGGAATTGGCTCGGACGACAGAATCGGTAAGCGGTTTTTATTTGCAGGCATCGGATACGGAGGAAGCTGTTTTCCCAAAGACGTGCAGGCGCTCGCCAAATCGTCGCATCAGGTAAACTACGATTTTAGAATACTGGAAGCTGTGATGGATGTAAACACGCGGCAGAAACTGCATCTTATTTCTAAAATCGAATCGTATTTCAACAGCAATTTAAAAGGAAGACATTTTGCTATCTGGGGACTCGCATTTAAACCCAATACCGACGATGTAAGGGAGGCGCCCGCCTTTTATATGATTGAAGAATTACTGAAAAGAGGGGCAACACTCAGCGTTTTCGACCCGGAAGCCATAGAAAACACAAAGAAAACTTTCGGCGATAGCATTCGTTATGGCGACGATCAGTACGAGACGCTAACCGGCGCCGACGCACTGATTATTGCAACCGAATGGAACGAATTCCGCACTCCGGACTTCACCAGAGTTGAACAACTGCTAAAGCACAAAGCCATCTTCGACGGAAGAAATCTGTTCGACATTTATTCCATGAAAGAACTGGGATATCACTATGTAAGCATCGGCCGGCCAATCCTATAAAAATTGAATATGAAAAGAGTACTCATCACCGGCGGCGCCGGATTTTTAGGTTCGCATTTGTGCGACCGGTTTATAAAAGAAGGCTATTATGTGATTGCCATGGATAATCTGATTACCGGCGATCTCAAAAATATTGAACACCTGTTCAAGCATCCCAATTTCGAGTTTTATCATCATGACGTTTCGAAATTTGTTTTTGTTTCCGGTCAGCTCGATTATATCCTGCATTTTGCTTCGCCGGCAAGCCCGATCGACTATTTAAAAATCCCTATTCAAACGCTGAAAGTAGGATCGCTCGGCACACACAATTTGTTAGGACTTGCAAAAGAAAAAAAGGCTCGGATTCTTGTTGCTTCTACCAGCGAAATTTATGGCGATCCGCTGGTGCATCCTCAAAACGAAGATTACTGGGGTAACGTAAATCCGGTAGGGCCGCGCGGCGTGTACGATGAAGCCAAACGTTTTCAGGAGGCGATGACGATGGCCTACCACACGTTTCACGGACTTGAAACCAGAATTGTAAGAATTTTTAATACCTATGGCCCAAGGATGCGCCTCAACGACGGCAGAGCTTTGCCTGCTTTTATAGGACAAGCGCTGCGTGGCGAAGACCTTACCGTTTTCGGAGACGGCAGCCAAACGCGTTCGTTCTGTTATGTAGATGATTTAATTGAAGGCATTTATCGCCTCTTGCTAAGCGATTATGCGCAGCCCGTAAATATTGGTAACCCCGACGAAATTTCGCTGAAAGAATTTGCTGAAGAGGTGTTGAAAGTTACAGGTTCCGACGTAAAAATTGTGTACAAACCCTTGCCGACCGACGACCCTAAACAACGCCGCCCCGACATCAGCAAAGCAAAAGAAGTGCTGGGCTGGCAGCCAAAAGTTGACAGAAGCGAAGGATTGAAAATAACCTATGATTATTTTAAATCGTTGCCAAAAGAAGAACTCATTAAACAACCTAAAGAATTTTATAAAAAGTAAAATGTATCAGTCCTTACTTAAAAAAGAAAACAAACTTGCTGTAATTGGTCTTGGATATGTAGGCTTGCCGATTGCACTGGAAATGGCGAAAAAACTATCGGTAATCGGTTTCGACATTAATGAAGAAAGGGTTTCGATGATGAAAAACAAAATCGACCCGAGTAATGAGCTGACAGCCGAAGCTTTCGACAATTGCGATATTGAATTTACCACCTCGCTCGACCGGCTCAGAGAAGCAACGTTTTTCATTGTTGCCGTTCCTACACCGGTAGATGACCATAATGTTCCTGACCTCATTCCGGTTACCAAAGCTTCAGAAACAATAGGAAAAGTGTTGAAAAAAGGAGATTATGTTGTTTTTGAATCTACCGTCTATCCTGGTTGTACGGAAGAGGACTGCCTGCCAATAATCGAGAAGCTCAGCGGGCTTAAAATGTGCGATGATTTTAAACTGGGATATTCGCCCGAACGAATTAACCCCGGCGATAAGGAACACACACTACAGAACGTGGTAAAAGTTGTTTCCGGATGCGACGCGGAATCGCTTGATGAAATTGCGAAAGTGTATGAACTCGTAGTACAGGCCGGCGTGCATCGCGCATCATCCATCAAAGTAGCAGAAGCCGCAAAAATTATTGAAAACACTCAGCGTGATCTGAACATTGCACTGATGAACGAACTGTCGATGATTTTCGACAAAATGAACATCAACACCTTCGAGGTGCTCGAAGCCGCCGGTACAAAATGGAATTTTCTGAAATTTTCGCCGGGCCTTGTTGGCGGGCATTGCATTGGAGTGGATCCATACTATCTTACTTATAAAGCCGCCGAGCTTGGCTTCAGCTCGAAAGTAATTTTGGCAGGACGCTCAACCAACGATGGAATGGCGCGTTATGTAGCAAAGAAAATCCTTCAGCATATCATTCAAAATAATGGCAATGTAAAAGAAGCACGAGTACTGGTTTTGGGCGCAACATTTAAAGAAAATGTAAGCGATATCAGGAACTCGAAAGTGGCTGACGTAGTGGAAGCTTTAAAGGAATACTATTTAAATATAGATGTGGCAGATCCATACGCCAGCAGCGACGAGCTGCACCATGAGTATGGGTTCCGTCTCGCCGATGAAATTGGGAAAGATTACGATGCAGTGATTGTAACCGTTCCGCATAACGACTACAAACAACTGACCGACGATTATTTTGCACGCATCACAAAACCTTCCGCCATCATCGCCGACTTAAAAGGGCTTTATCGTAACAAAATATCCAGCCGAAATTATTGGAGCTTTTAGCAATGGAAAAAGCAAACATTATCGTCTCTGGAAAAAATGGGCAGCTCGGCTTTGAATTTTCACGGCTGGTACAAGGCGAATCGGACTACAACTTTCTGTTCTTTTCGCGGGAAGAACTCGACATTTCCTCACAGCCGGCGCTGGAGCAAGTTTTTCATCAATACCGTCCGGCAGCCTTCATCAACTGCGGCGCCTACACCCAGGTAGACAAGGCAGAAACTGACAGAGAAACTGCTTTTAAAATAAATGCCGAGGCAGTGGGCCTCATCGCCAATCTGTGCCGCATCCATGATACCGTATTCATTCATTTTTCCACCGATTATGTTTTCGACGGAATGGGCGTCCGGCCTTATAAAACATCCGACAAAACGGCGCCGGTTAATTATTACGGATATACAAAATGGATGGGGGAGGAACTGGCGCTGAAGAATAACGACCGTACCATCATTATCCGTACTTCATGGGTTTATAGTACACACGGCAAAAACTTTGTAAAAACCATGCTGAAGCTGATGAGTGAAAGGTCTGAAATCCGCGTGGTGAACGATCAGATTGGTTCGCCTACCTATGCGGCCGATCTTGCTGAAGCAGTCCTTCAGATTCTGCCAACGGTACTTCGGCCACAGTTTCAGCGGTATGGTGTGTTTCATTTCAGTAATGAAGGCGTGATTTCCTGGTTTCAATTTGCAGAAAAGATTAAAGCGGTTGCAGGAAAATCATCTACCATTCATCCCATAGATACCGCGGGATTCCCTACACCTGCGAAACGGCCGCCTTACTCAGTTTTCGATTTGTCTGACATAGAAAAGGTATTTGGCATCCAACCTAAACCCTGGGACGAAAGCCTGATCCGGTGCCTGCAAAAGCTCAAAAACGATTCTGCTAACTGAGCGTCTTTTTCAACAGATTCAACCAGTCGATCACCCGGCTTGTAAATCCAAACTCATTATCGAAAAAAGCAAAAAACTTCGCTTGATTTCCAATTGAGGAGGTAAGACTGCCGTCCACTACCGCTGAGTGCGGATTTCCTTTTACATCAGACGACACAATACCGTCTTCTGTATAGGCTATAATTCCTCTGAGCCTCCCTTCAGCGAGCAGTTGCATCCGCCGGTTGACTTCGGGTGCAGAGAGCGGTGTCTTAAGCTGAAAAGTAAAATCAGCATACGCCCCGTTGTCAACGGGAACACGGGTGGTAACAGCCGCAATCCTATTTTTTAAACCGGGAAACAAAAGCTGAAGCGAGTCTGCCAAATCAACCGTTACGGGTATGATGGAACTCGCCGCAGCCCTTCCTCTCCTGAAATCTTTTGCAGCCGTATCCACCAACTCCTGGCGCGAAGTGTATGAATGAATCACATGAATGTGTGCCGCCTCAATCTCATCTTTAAACAATTCAATAAAATGCGTTGTGCAGTTCGTCATACATCCGCCGGGCGATAAAATTTTACTTTCTTGAAAACCCGGATGCTGCTCGTTCCATCCATATATTCCAAGCGGAATATCGCCGGCGCCCGTCGTTGACAAAAGTACCCGCTTAGCGCCTGCTTCAATGTGCTGTAAAGCCGCCGCCTCGTTACTATACCGTCCCGAACATTCCAGCACTACATCCACTTCTAAGGCTCTCCACGGCAGGTTTGAGGCTTCTGGTTCCTGCAATAAATGCACGTTAGCACCATCCACCTTCAAAATAGATTCAGCCGCTCTAACCGATCGGTTCCAGGCGCCAAAGACGGAATCGTATTTAATCAAATAGACAAGATTTTCTGCTTCCATAATATCGTTCACCGCAACAATCTCTATCTCGGGATGATCGGTTAGCCGGCGAAACAAAAGCCGCCCAATGCGGCCCATTCCGTTAATCGCAATTTTCATTATTCTTCTGCTTTCGAAACAAAGGTAAAGTGAGAAATTTTATGCGCTGTAAAACCAATTGTGCACTATTTGTTCGCCCTGCGGCGTCAGTATGCTTTCCGGATGAAACTGAACGCCCTTTAAGTTAAGATACCGGTGTTCCAACGCCATTACGCAACCATCGGATGCTGTGGCGGAAACAAAAAAATCGCGTGAAACGGAATCTGATTTCACAGCCCAGCTATGGTAGCGACCCACCGGAAAGGTTTCACTCATTCCACGGAAAAGCGGAAACGGAGGGTTGGGCTGCAAAGAATTGTAATGATGAAATGCGCTTTCTGACACTCCATGTTTGGGATGCGGCAAATTGTACAAATCAAAACCCATGGAAGCGGCAATTGCCTGATGCCCCAGGCATACCCCGAGGATAGGAGTGTGTTGCCATAGTTTGTCGATAATCGTCATAGTATTGCCGGCCGACGACGGTAAACCGGGTCCCGGAGAAATTATAATCCGGTCGTAAGCCGCTGCCGATGCTGCATCTACTGCATCGTTAAAGCGCACATCGGGCTTGCTGCCAATAATTTTTTCGATCAGATGAACAAGATTATATGTAAACGAATCATAGTTATCGATCAACAATAATTTCATTCGGCAAATAAAGTAAATTGGCCGCACCCGAAGCGAAAGTATTCCGAATACCGTTACATTTGTAGGGATTACGATTGCTAAATCAGAATAAAAATTATTTATGGAAACACTTGCAAGAGAAGACAGAAAAAATATTTCTCAAACCGACTTTTTACCGCTTCACGGAACCGATTATGTAGAGTTTTATGTGGGTAACGCAAAGCAGGCTGCACACTATTACAAATCGGCTTTCGGTTTTCAGAGTCTGGCTTATTCCGGTCCTGAAACAGGCGATAAGGATAAAGCGAGTTATGCTGTTCGTCAGAATAAACTCACCTTTGTTTTTACCACGCCTTTAAAAAGTGGGAACGCTATTGCTGACCATATTTACAAACACGGCGACGGCGTTAAATTTTTGGCATTAACGGTAGACGATGCAACGGACGCATTTGAGCAAACAACAAAACGTGGCGGGAAAGCCTATATGGAGCCGAAAAAATTATCTGATGCTGACGGTGAAGTGGTGATGAGTGGCATTCATACCTATGGCGATACCGTGCATCTTTTTATTGAAAGAAAGAACTATAAAGGCGCATTTCTTCCCGGCTTTCGCAAATGGGAAACCCCCGACTACAATCCGGAGCAAACGGGCCTTTTGTATGTAGACCATTGTGTGGGAAATGTGGGATGGAACCAAATGAACCCATGGGTAAATTTTTATGAAGAAGTGATGGGCTTCCGCAATATTCTCTCTTTCGATGACAACGATATTTCTACCGAGTACTCAGCGTTGATGAGTAAAGTGATGAGTAACGGTAACGGTTATGTAAAGTTTCCGATAAACGAGCCCGCCGAAGGAAAGAAAAAAAGTCAGGTTGAAGAATACCTTGAGTTTTATGATGGAGAAGGCGTGCAGCACGTTGCCGTTGCTACCAACGATATTGTGGATACCGTGAAGAAGCTGAAAAGCCGGGGCGTCGAGTTTCTGAAAGTGCCTTCGAGCTACTACGATGACTTGCTGGACCGCGTGGGTACGATTGACGAGGACCTTGAGCCGTTGAAGGAACTGGGAATTCTGGTTGACCGCGACGACGAAGGCTATTTATTGCAGTTGTTTTCGAAGCCTGTGGAGGACCGGCCGACGCTGTTTTTCGAAATTATTCAGCGTAAAGGAGCAAAAAGCTTCGGAAAAGGAAACTTCAAGGCCCTCTTTGAAGCGCTCGAGAAAGAGCAGGAACTTAGAGGAAATCTTTAAACCTTTTACAGAGGAGCAGGAGAGATGGTGAAAGCCATCTCTTTTTGTTTTCTTTTAACCGTGGCAGAAGGCTATAACACAGCAGAATTAATATTTTCGATAGATGTTGAAAGCGTTTTTTACTTCGATATTCAGTTTTTTGTTACTGGCAGCTTCGGCACAGAATTTTGTTGACGTGCAAAAGAACTTTCCGCGGGTCGGCAATGCCATCCGGCTTAAACAAGACACCCTGCGAAAGCAAGTGCTGGCTGCGGGATTCGAATGGCCGGTAAAACAGATTTATATCCGTTCGTTCAAATACGATTCACAATTAGAAGTGTGGATACGAAACCGGCCGGATGAAGACTTCCGGCTGTTTAAAACCTATAAAGTTTGTGCAATGGCCGGCTCACTCGGGCCTAAGAGAATGGAGGGCGACTATCAGGTACCTGAAGGTTTCTATTACATAAATGAGTTTAATCCCAAGAGCATGTACCATTTGTCGTTAGGCATTAATTATCCAAATGCTTCCGACCGGCTGTTAAGCGATTCGATAATGCCCGGCGGCGAAATATACATTCATGGTTCTTGTGTTACTACCGGATGTATCCCGGTGCAGGATGGACAAATTGAAGAATTATATATTTTAGCTGCAAACGCAAAATCGAGCGGGCAAGATTTTATACCCGTACACATTTTTCCGGTACGCTACAACAACCCTTACAGCGTGGGGATACTACAAAAAAGCCTTCGTAACAACGCTGCCATGGAAAAATTTTCGAACCAGCTAAAGAAGGTATTTGATTATTTTGAAAAGCATAAAAAACTGCCGCTGATTTCTGTCAACGGCAGAGGAGAATACGTGATGCTTTAAAGCTGAGTTTTTAGTTCGCGTTATAGGCTTTTACCTGATAAATGAAGTGCTGTACTTTATCAACCTGTTTATTGCGCGACAAGCCTTTCAGTTGATTGCCGGCAGGAAGTTTCAGTTTATTAAAACTCGTATCTGCGCTTTTTAGCTCTGTCACCAGTTTAATAATTTCCTTTGTTTTTACTGCGAACACAACGCCTTGCGACTGCATTTCGCGGGCACTCAGCACGCCAATGATTTCGCCATTGCTGTTAAACACCGGTCCGCCGGAGTTACCGGGATTTGCAGGCAGTGAAATTTGACAGGAAATAGTGTCGCTGTTATAACCCGTTTGGGCACTCAGATAGCCCCGGTTATAAACGATTTCGTTGTTTTTGGGATAGCCCAATGTGTACAACTCTTCAGCAAGCTCGGTTTCGCCGCGGTGAAGGGCATACGGCGGTTGTTTAGCCGCTTTGAAATCGGCGTCATTTATTTTAAGGATAGCAAGGTCTTTTGCGTTGTCGATATGTAAAATATCTGCATTGAATTCCTTACCGTTATAATCGGCCACAACGGCGCTGTTTCCTTTAAGTACGTGGGCATTCGTTACCAGATAGCCTTTGCCGTCGAGGAGAAAAGCCGATCCGCCGCCTGTCAGCACCGCGTTGGCGGGAATTTTCGACTGAACAACGGCCTTCACCTGATTTAATGTATGGTTCTGGTAAACCTGAGTTTTCTTGATGTTCTCAATGTCTTTGCTAAGCTGTTGCAGTTTGCTTTGATCAACGGAAGGAGAGAAGTAAGAGACGATCATGCTGATGCAAAGTGCGGTTACGCTGGCAATACTGGCGGCAATGGCAATGGTACGTTTGTACTTTTTGTAAAGTGGAACTACGGGCGCCGGATTGTTTTGATTGAGGATTTCGCCGCTGCTTTCCAGCTTTGTATGAATTTCGAAAAGCTCGTGTTTCAGTTCGCGGTGTGCCGCAAAATTTTCCATTTGATGCAGAAACAATTTATGCTCAACCACCATCATATCAATTTCAGGACTTTGAACCCGTAAATTTTCAAATTCCTGCTTTTCTGAAGCATTCATTTCGTTTCTCAGATAACGTTCAATCGCATCCAATAAAATTAAATCTTCCATTTTACTCTCCTATATTATATTGGGCAAAAAACAACTTCTTCAATCTGCCAAGGCATTTGTACTTCTGCGTTTTGGCGTTATCTGCATTTGTGTATCCAAACTCCTCCGCTATTTGTCGCATATCTTTCCTTTGCAGATAATAAGCTTCTAAAACACCTTTACACGGCTCGCCCAAACTGTTTAAAGCCCTTTCCATAATTTCAAAATCCGCATTTTGTTTTTCATGAAAAGCAATGTCTTCCTCAACCATCACAACGTTTTCCATTCCTTCAACCTGAGCAGAAAAGCGGTTACTCTGCTGTAATTTTTTCAGCCATATTCGCCTGCTTACCGAATAGAGATAGGTTTTTATCTGGCAGTTTAAAACGAAGGAGGGAGACTGCGCATTATGGTATAGCGCCATTATCGCCTCCTGAAAAACATCGCGGGCATCATCGTATGAACCATTATTGTTAACTATAAACCCCTGAACGCTGTTAAAGTTCTGTTTGTAAATGGTTTCTATTGCCTTTTTGTCGTTACTAACTAACCCTTTTAATAAAACCTGTTCGTTGCTTTCGCCTTTCACGTTAACTAAATTTAATACCGGCATGGGCTTAAAAGTAACCCAAAACAGTTCATAAATATTTTTTTAGAGAAAAAGCAAAAATAGAGGGTTACCTTTTTTCACCTTGGGTATTAATATCTAAAATCTAAAATTCAGACAATGAAAAAATTATTATTCGTTTTGGCACTTGGTGCTTTCGCAGCTTGCGGTGATTCTACTACTGAATCTTCAACTGAAACAACTGAGACTGTAGTTGAAACTCCAACTGAAGTTACACATGACACAATGGTTACTGACACGGTTACTGTTGCTCCGGTTGATACAACAGTTGCACACTAGTTAGTGCCTGCCTTCTGATTGCTTAGGCAAAACTTTTTATATATGGCAAGCAATCGTTAGATGCCTTCCTTATTCTTAGGGAAGGCTTTTTTTATGTTTAATTTATCTGCAAACCAAAAACTCTGGTCCTTAATAGCCTTTCTGCCCGGGACAACCCATTCTCTTTCCTTTGGGCGCAGTGGGCAAGCCGGCAATCTTTTTATACTGATCAAAAACAGCCCGATAGGTAAAGGTGATACTGCCGAAATAATAGCCGTCTTTATTGGAAGGGTTTCCCCTTAAGCTTCCTGCCGCTGGATACGGCTTCCCGGTTATCTCAAATCCGCGATAGGAAAGATCCACAGCTGTTTGGCCACGGGCGTTAAGCAAGTCATTTTTATCGGCATAGGTCGTGCTGACATCATCAATATAATCTGAAAATGTTTTACGATAGCCGAACTCTGCGCCAATGCGCATATCCTCATTTAAAGCGTATTGAAACCCGATACTTATGGGGATGCTGAGCTGCGTGTTTTTATAGTCGCTAACGCCGGTGCGGAACCCCTGGCCTTCGGTGCTCAACGGCTTCAGCATCACTTTTTCACCTTTCGCATCGTAAGTGTACGGATTGAAATTGAACACCGCAACGCCGGCCGCTACATAGGGCGTCCACCATCGGTCGTTCAGATTAAAAATGTTGTACTGAGCGCTCAGTTCGAGTTCGTACAAATTACTCTTAAAGTTGAGGTTGCGTTGTTGCATTGCCGGTGTGCCGTTTTTATCATCGGCACCAATTTTTGCATAGGTGAGATAAGCCCTCGCGACAATGTTTTCTGTGATATCGTAATTTACGCCAAGCGAAACCATGGGATGAATTTGTTTAAGCGATACTGCCTTTGGTTGCAGGTCGCCATAATAGCCGGCGCCACCGGCCCTTAAGCCAAGATGCAGGTTTTGCGCCACGCAGGCAGCCGTTGGTAGCAGGAGGGCAGCGCAAAAAAAGGGAAATAAAAAAGATTTCATCATCATACATTATTTTTTTGATGCTGTGCGATGCAGTCGCGGCAAAAACGATTAAATGCTTCTTCCTCGTTACTGCTTGCGTCTTCTGTCATTTTCTGGAAAATCCGGTTCGAACTAAAATCAATGGTGAGCAAGCCGTCCTTCATCACCACGTTGGTAACGTCTTCCCATCTGAATTCGCGTTTAAAAAAATTATGAAACAAAATAGATTGGGTGGTAAACCGAACAAATGCCGGCCTCGCAGCCTTCCAGCGCAAAAAAATAAGCGCAGCCATAAAAAAAGCCATCAACACATTACCGGCTTGCGGATGTAACCAGCCAACAGCCACTATTGCAAAAGGAAGCGCTGCTGCAACGGGCTGCTGCCACACAAAAACACTTGCTGCCTTAGTTAACAAAACCAGAGCCGACACAACAACAAAAAACCAAAACGTAACCGGCAATTTGTAGGCGATAGCGAGAAAAGCTGCAACGGAAAAAAACAAAATAAAGTTGCCGAACAGGGCAAGCATCAGCTTATTGGCACGCTGAAAGCGAAAGGTGTAAGCACTTGCCATAGACTACTTTACAAGCAAATTACAAAGACGAAATAAAATCCGTGCGCCAACATTGGCGTCAATATCCGAATCACCGCTACCAATTTCAACAAGGTCAATTCCAATAATTTCTCGCCCCGATGCTGCAACACGTTTAAAAAGATAAAGCACCTGCTCGGCTTCAAATCCGCCATAAACCGGCGTTCCGGTACTGGGGCAAAGTTTGGGATCGAGCCCATCGATATCGAAACTGATGTGTACTTTTTGAGGTAGCGCATCTACAATCTCGTCGCAGATTGCTTTCCAGGTTTCGCCTTCAAATTGTCGTTCTTTAATATCGCGGTCGTAAAACACTTGAATTCTTCCGGCATTGTTACGGGCAAAATCAAACTCTTCATTACAATAATCGCGAATGCCCACCTGAACAAATTTCGAAATCTCCGGCACCTCATTAAACGCATTGTACATAATGGAAGCGTGCGAATAAGTGAAGCCTTCATAGGCCTTTCGAAGGTCCAGATGCGCGTCGATGTGCAGAATGCCAAAGCTTTCTTCTTTCTCCGCCAAAGCTTTGTAAAAACCGAGTGGAGTACTATGATCGCCTCCGAGCAAAATCACTTTTTTCCCGGCTTTTAGCAGGGCGCTCGTTTGTTCATGTACCCAATTATTCATCATCAGGCCGCCGTCGTTTATGTCTTTCAAACTCTTGCACATAAACTTGTTGTCGGCCGGCTCGCCTCCCTTACATAAATAGTCAATAAAGAGCTCCGCTTCCTTTCTTAAAAAATCGCTTTTTAAAAGAATTTTTTTGTCCATTTCGCGCATAAAAAACCCCTTTTTCCATCCGTCGGGCGATTCCACGTCGAATAAATCCACCTGTAAACCGGCCTTGAACAATTTTTCAGCGCTGCGGCTGGTGCCGGCTCCGTAGCTCACCGTTACCTCCCAGGGAACAGGAAGTATCACTAATGCCGCATCATCTTCGCTGAACGGCAATCCGAAAATGTTGTTGTTCGGGTTGCCCACTGAGTTCGGATCAAAATCTTTTAAATCTGCCATATCCAATTGTTGAAGCCGGCAAAATTAGCCTGATAAAATCATTTCTCACTGTTAAGAGAAAAGGAAGGGAAAATTTATTTCCTTTAGTGTGTTGATTTTGATTTGGTTCACTCTTTTGACGGGCCTCTCAGCCCCGGAAAAGATGGGTTTGGTACGATACTTGGCTTCTAAACATCAAAATGAATAAACATGAAAAAACAATGGATGATTATAGCTTCTGCTATTTTGGTTACGGGAGCAGTTGCCTGTAACAGCGACACTACCACAGAATCAGATGCAACATTAACCACCACGGAAACTCCGGTTGATGATAATTATACCACCGGTAGTTATGTTGATTTGAATTCCGGTAACACCGTAGAGTTAAAGGTGAACAAAGAAACAAGGGTAGCCACTCCGGCTGCAGAAGGCGGAGCAACCGTAACTTACTACGTGAACCCCTCCACTTCCGACACTATCGAAGCTTCTACCGGGCGCATTGTTAGCGGCGCACTGGTACACAAAGACAATAGCTGGATGGTTGACGAAACAAAAATTAAAATGGATTCGGACGGCTCGTACAAAGAAAAAACGGAAGACAGTAAGTATAAAGTTGACGCTGACGGAAGTGAAAAATACAAAGACGGCGACGTAAAGATTAAGAAAGATGAGGATGGTTTGAAAATTAAAACCGACGATAAAAAGATTAAAGTGAAAGACGGAGAAATAAAAGTGAAGAAAGACTAATCTTAGCCCCGCGGTTTTTGATAAAGAGGTTGTTCAACAACGAATAACCTCTTTTTGTATGAATGGCTTATTTTTTGCCGTGAAAGAGCATGACAGATTCTTTTCAAATAGGAGATGAGGTTACATGGAATTCTGAAGCCGGCCGGGTAAACGGGACGGTGATAAAAATTCACCGGAACGATTTCAACTGGAAAGGCTATACCCACCATGCCTCCCCCGACGACCCTCAATACGAAATTAAAAGCAGTAAAACCGATCACGTGGCCGTACATAAAGGCAGTGCACTAAAAAAAATGAAACACTAACAATTACAACTTCATTCAATGGATAAAAAGAAAATAGCAGTGCTTATAGGCTCACTTCGTAAAGAATCTTATAACCGCAAAATGGCAAAGGAAATGATGGCGCTTCCCTCGGAGCGCATCGATTTAGAAATAGTTGACATCGCTGATCTTCCGCACTACAATGAAGACCTTGAAACGGAGCATCCGCCGAAATCCTGGACGGCTTTCCGCGAAAAGATTAAGGGCGCGGATGGATACTTATTCTTTACGCCCGAGTACAACCGGGGCATGCCATCGGCTTTAAAAAATGCTATCGACATTGCTTCGAGGCCGTACGGGCACAACTGTTGGGCGGCAAAACCGGGCGGTGTGGTCAGTGTGTCTATCAGTGCGCTCGGTGCGTTTGGCGCCAATCATCACCTCCGCCAGTCGATGGTTTTTGTGGATGTGCTTTTGATGCAGCAGCCGGAAGCCTACATTGGAAATGCCGCCGCGCTTTTTGAGGGCGGCACGCTTGTTCAGGACACAAAAGACTTCCTCGAAAAATATTTGCGCGCCTTTGAGGAGTGGGTGGCCAAGTTTTAAACGGCGAATTTTTGGGCGTGTCCCTTCGGGCCGGGCTATTCACTGCAAGTCCTCGCAACGCAAACTATGTTTGGCGTTGCTCCGGGCTTTCCGTTGCTATCCCTCACGCGGGCCTCGCTGGAAATAACGTTTAAAAAAAACAAGTCTGAGGCGGCCTTCCTAAACGCGCCCCGTCCGGATAATTGGGGTATAACACCACAGGGCATACGGAAGGCAGACTGTCATAACAACTTGTGCTATTCAGGAACATACTCCAGAAGATCACCCGGCTGGCAGCTCAGCGCCTCGCATAAGGATTCAAGCGTACTGAACCGCACGGCTTTCGCTTTTCCGGTTTTTAATATCGAAAGATTTGAGAGCGTGAGATCGACCTTTTCCGACAACTCGTTTAAACTCATTTTTCGCTTAGCCATCATCACATCGAGATTTACAACAATCGGCATGGTTACACAGTTAATTCGTTCTCTTTTTGAATAGCGGTTCCTGTTTTAAAAATAACGGCGATAATGTAGATGATGGCACCGGTAAATAAAAAGGCATCGCCTTCTCCCCAAAATCGCCCGAGGGGAGAAAGGTCTACTCCGCGATGCGTCATATTTTTTGCAACTTGTTTTGCCACCAAAATAAGCACACCCGCAGCAATCGTAAGGTATGCAATACTTAAAATTCTTTTTGCCACCGAAAGGGTAAAGGGACGGTTCAAATCAATCTTAAACATCAACAGAATCACAAGGTAAAACATGACCGCTTTCAAAAAAGATATGCAAAGAGCCAAACCGTATAGTACGTAAAATGCCGTGGTGCTTGCACGATAAACGCCTTGCATATCTAATTTTTCGTATAACCGAGGTACGGCTTCAGGACGAAAGACATTAAAAAGGAAGTTAACCAGCAGAGCGCCAAACTCAATGCTTAGCCCTACAAATACGATCCATACGATGACGTGTAGAAAGTAAGAGATAAAACGATTTGTTTTGGTAACCATCATTTCAATTTTAAAACAAACCTATAAATTTTATTGATAAACGATAAATATTTTTTAATTATTAATTAATTTTCTTTGGGCTTAATCAGGCAGGAGGGGTCGCGTTCGTTTCATGTTTTGAGGAATCTACTTGTCCGGATAAATTTCATTGAGGCGATGGGCTTTATTGGTTCATTAATTTTTCTTCCGGATGTCAATTGAAATAGATTCGATGATTAGAAGGATTCCGCGGCTTCAAAAACATTTTTCGGTTAGGAAAATCGATGCTTATCTGTGCAAACTTTTCCATTAGGTTGTTTCCAAAAAACCCGATGGCATCCTTCCTCGCAAAATAGCCGGCTTCGGGTTGCACAATAATGAAGGGATCAGTAATAACGATGCTTCCTAAAACAACCGAATCCAGTTTATAGGCAAACAGGTTTGCGGCGCCGCCGATGCCGCTGCCGGTAAGCGTTAATGCAGGTTTCAGGAGGCTGTCGGCGGCTACAAGTTGCCTGAAAACAGCGGTTGTTGTGTTGATAAAAATTTCGTCTGTTTCAAATAAAGATGAACCGCTATCGTATCGAAATGCCACTGCAATTTTTATGACCAATCTTAGATGTGATTGCCGGAATTCCATTGTCCATGAAAAACGGCAGTACCACCAAAGACGACGTGTCGGCGAGCCGGTTGAAGTGTATTTGCAGAAGCTCAAAATCGATGGTAATCGCAAATTGTTTCAGATAATCTGTTCCTAAAATTCCATCAAGTTTTTGTCCGGGAGGCGCTGGTGCGCCTTTCAAACTATAAGTGGTAAGCGAGAGCTTTTTAGCGCTGTCTGAGCCGCGGTGTCGCACATTTGCCCATACAGAGGGAGCCAGCATTTTCCCCATTGTTCCTTCCACCGTGTCGCGCTGAAAAGCTGACAGCTTAAGCATTTCAGCCGTTTCGGAGTCGATGGCGGATGTATTGGCGCCGGTGTCCATCAAAAAAAGCAGGCTGTCTGTATGTTCCACTTTCATCCTTAGAAAAATCAGCTTTTGATGGTAGTGAAAAGTTTGTGGGTACTGTTGGGCATTTAGATGTGTTGTTGACGCAAAAAGGAACAACACAACGGCAATACGAATTTTGTTAGCGAGCGGCGGAAGTGGCATCAGCATTTTATTATCCGCCGAACATATCATCAAGATTTTGTTGAAACAATTCCGTTTGATAACCGGCGTTTCAAAGGGTTAAAAGGTTGGTAAGTATAGAGGCGCTCCCCGGCTGATATTTTAAATCGCAAAAGCGTACTTGTCCGTGCGTTGATTGTTAATCGGATGCTATTTCCTCCTCTTCGGCGGAAGGCCCCGGAAGTTCGAGCACCTGAATCGTTTGTATGGCCGTTCCGGCAATTCCACGCAGGGCGTTATACATGTAATTTGTGTTGTTCAACACTTTTTGCAATTGCTTTTCCCGCTTCTTCCAATGTCCTGTAATCGATCTTTTTTCGGTCTCCAGATCGTCTTTCATCTGTACATAACCTTCAATAATCCCTTCTACCTGAAGTTTAAATTCGTTACTTGTAAGGTAATCGTACAGCATCACCATCTTGTCGCCTTTGTTTTCCTGCGATGCGGTGGCCAGATCGAGCGCAATAATGTGCTCCCGAATAACGTGACAAAGACCTTTAAACTCTTCGTATGTGCATACCCACACGCCTTCTTTCAGGCCCATCCGTTCCATGCCTGCCGGCATTACGTCGGTAACAAAGATGCCCATATTCGCCCCGTGCTCCCTGATGTCGTTCTTAAACTTTTCAATCCAGCTTTTACCAAAGTCTTTCGTCCGTTTGCTCTCGTAATAAATGCAGCCGCAGTTTTCTTTCGTTTTGGTGTTGATGATGTGGCGGCAGTCCGCACCGCGGGCACCTTTTTTTACTTCAACAATTGTGTCGTAAGGGAAGTTCGTTCTGAGCCATTCTTCAATTGCAAGTTCCTGCACTTCGCCTTGTAGCTGCACAGATCCCTGCTCTTGTTTTCGCCGCATTTCATCCGTAAGTTTTTTCTGGTCTTCCAGTTGTTTCTGCAGCTCCTTTATGGCCAGTTCGTTCTTATCTTGTTCTGCCTTTTTTATTTTTTCCTTTTCATGGGAAAGGGCGATATTCAGCTGCCGCTGCGCCTCGGCTTCTATGTCGGATTTCATTTCGGCTTTTTCGCGTTTCAGCTTTTCTATTTCGGCCTTGGTGGTATTGAGTTCCTTTACACGTTCCGATTTTTCATTGAGCTCTCTTTGAAGCAGCGCCACCTCGTCTGATTTCTCCTTTTCGAGGCGCTCCCGAATACCGCTTTCAAGGCTACGTTTTTCTTCCTTCAGCCGCGCTTCGAGGCGTTGCTGAAACAGCTCGTTTTCCCGCTGCTTCTTCTTTTCAAAATCTGCTCTTTCCTTTTCCAACTCATCTTGCTGTTGTTTAAAAGTGGAGCGCACTTTTTCCAGATCAGCATTAAACTTCGATTGAAGCTGTGATTGCAATTGCTGATATAAGATGCTGTTTACGTCGATTTCTGTGGCGCAGTTGGGACAGTTAATTTTTGTTTGGCTCATGTTAAATCGTTTTAAGGGTAACGGGAGTCAAAAATACCGTAAGACGAGTATTTTAAAAAGCTTTACAGGAGGTTGAGGCGGCTTTTCAGCAGCCTGCCCGCGTGAGGGATTGCACTGGAAAGCCTTTGAGTGTTTGACGATAAGCTTTTTAATTCGGACTCGTAGGGTTCTGCATTTTCGACGTTGCCTTAATGCTTTGCGACCATCCTCAAATCTTATGTTGTCCAACCGGACTACTTTTCTAACTTCGATTTGTAGACAAAAAACGTAAAATCTTTTTCTTCAAAGATTATTCAGAGAATTTTACGACACCCTGACCATGGAAAGTCCAAAAGAAGGTTTTGTGGACGTTGGAAATTGTGGAAACGCTGGACAGAATTTCTGAAATCTATTTCAACCATTTGGGGAATACAGAAGGGCTTTATGAAATAAGAGTTCAGGTAGCCAAAAACATTTATCGCATTCTTTGCTTCTTTGACAAAAACGAGCTTGTGGTAGTAGGGCACGGCTTTCAAAAGAAAACATAAAGACGCCACAACCAGAACTTGGCAGAGCAGAAAAAATTATAGAGCAGTACTATGAAGAGAAAAAATCTAACGAGTCTTAGCCACTTTATAGACGAAAAAAGCAGGACCGAAAGGTAGTAAGAACCGTGACAAATACAACCGCGGAGCATTCAGGCTTGGTGTGCTTATTCAGCAGGCAAGACAGGAAAAAGGGTTGACACAAGAGCAACCTGTGAGCTTGCGGGAACAAATAAGTCCTACATTTCCAAACTGGAAAAGGATTTGAAAGATGTGCGGTTTTCGACATTGCAACGCATCAACACTGGTGGACTTGGTGGACAACTTCAAATCTCTATTAAAGTTTAATGATGGAGATGAAGCGCTACAGCAACAAAGTAGTTATCGTTTTTATTATGCGCCAACGCCAATTTCGGTTCAAAAGGTTGGAAGATTCGCTTTACTCGTAAAAACTTAATTGTAAATCTTTGTCGGGCTTTAACGAGTTTAAATTCCTTGAAGACAAAGGAGTGAAGCCATAACGTGCGCAAGCATCGGCTGGCGTCGGTGCAATCGCCGATTATCTTGCATCGATCTCTTTACCTGCCAGTTGGTTGATAATCCATTCAATTTTTTGGTTGTACTCATCAATCTGATTTTGGTACTTGTCGATGCCGTTTGTTGTAAGTTGGAAGCGAAGGACGGGTGCGGGCATGAAAACTCCATGTTTTGCGTTAGCCTCTTTTATTGAAGCGCATGAACCGGTTCTTTTTGTCCCAGGTTGTTTTTTTCAGTTCATACCAATCGGTCGGATCGCCCTCATAGTCGAAAGTTTCTTTCAGGTGAAAGCCCAATTTAACCAACACATTTTTTGAATGTGCGTTTTTCGGGTCAGTGATGGCAAAGATCGTGTCAACGTTTAAGTTTTTAAATCCGTAGTCGAGTATTGCATTCGACGATTCAGTAGCAAAACCTTTTCCCCAATGTTTTCTTTTAAACCGATAACCGAGTTCGTAAAAATTAATATGATTGTTTAGTGGTTGGTTAAAATACTTTAGTCCCGACCAACCGATACATTCGTTTGTTGCCTTATCAACCACCGCCCAACGAGCAATTCCGTTTTGCTCGTATTGCGTTTTCAGCATTTGAATCGCCTTTCTTATTTCGTCCATTGATTTTACCGGCTTGTTCTCGATATAGAGATGAACTTCCGGGTCGGAGTCCATTTCGAATAAGTCATCTTCGTCCGTATATGCTAACTCTCTTATAAGTAGTCGTTCTGTTTCTATAAGGATGTTCATCTTTCAGTGGATTCTTTATTGTTTATGTTAGGTCGTTATGCGAACCGGTAACAGCTTTCAACACGAAGCAGTGTTGTGGTTTGACTGCGTTTCGGTTTAAGCATTTCCGGGGATTTAGCACTAAAATTGAATCAAAGAATGAATGTCGAGCCTTCCCAGATGCCCAATCGAAGCCCTTCAGCCCGGCTTTGGTAATACTTTCTTTTAACATAGTTATTCAATTCGTATTCAAAACATCGTCCCGCCCGTTCGGCGCGAACTTCGGTCAACCACATCAATTCGCATATTTGCCAAGCCGACATTCGCACGAAAAATGTTTGTACCGGTTAAAAATTTTACTATGTACAAAGGCCTTCTTGTTAAGAGAACGATGCCAGCAGCGATAACCCAATATTGGCTACAAACCTTACAATAAGCCATCCATTGCCTATTTGGGTTTCCACCGTTCTATGCCGGTTGCAGCGCCATAGTACTGCGCAAGTGACTGCGTTTAAGAAAAACAGTATAGCAAAAACAAGGCTTGGAAAGCGGACATCGAAGCGGTTAACCGCCGAAAATGCAATAAACAGCACTACCGTAAGAATATTGGTAATAAGGTTTGTTACCTGAATTCTACCAATAACAATTTTAGTTACTTCCTGGTGGTTCATACCGTTGTGTTTTAATACGTTCAAACTACCGTTTTTTGTCGTGCGTTGGCTTGGTGGCTCTTTTGCAAAACTTGGCTTTAGCGTGGGCTTGTGCGGTTTTGCAATGTGCCACCAATAGCGTTGGCTATGCGTTTAGTCTGTTACTGAAAGTTGACTTTAAGTCGTTAATTACTATATTAAATTTCCCATCAAATTTTTTGTTTACTTCATCATACGAACCAATCAGCCTTTCGTAAATTGGATTTCCAAAAATGTCTTTCTCGTCAATACTACGTTTAGAAGCAAGGTTAGAAGCAAAAATGTCTTTGATTTTTTTCAGCACTACTATTTGTTCGTCCGTAAAGTCGTAAGTGTGTATGTAGGATAGATAGTTTTTCTCAATGCGTTCTTTTGGTGTAGGGATTTTCTTTTTACCTAATGCGTGAAGCAAAAAGTCCCAAGCTGAACCTTCGGGGAAGTCGTACATTTTTTGCAAATGTCCTTCGTCCAAAAAGGTGTTTGGTTTGCTTAACCAGTCAAGCAATTTGGTGATTTCTTCGTCTGTCGGCTGATAGTCGTCTTGTTTGGCTTTCTCTTTCAAGTCTGCCATTACAGGCTCTTGTGTTTTCTTTAATTCTTCTTCAAATATTCGTTTGGCTTCTTCAATCGGAATATTGTCTTTTATAACAATAGAATCTCCATGAATTTCTACTCGCTGAATTAAATGAGCAGGGTCGGGGTTGTCAATTAAAAAGTAGTCGCCTTTTGGTTGTGGTGTTCCTGGCACTTTTGGTTTTTGGTCGCCTGGCTTAACAATTTTCTTGTTCTCTTTCAGCGTTCCTTTTCCGTTGTCTTCCATTCGTCTGCACAAACCAACGAAGTCTAAAATGGTGAAACTGAATTTTCCTGTTTTCGGGTCAAGTCGTGTACCACGACCAACCATTTGAATGTATTTGCCTACGGATTTTGTCAAACCTGCAAATGCAATGTAACGAACGCAAGGAATGTCAACGCCTGTGCTTAAAATGTCAACCGAAGTAACTATGTATGGTTTATCGTAGGCTTTCTTAAATTTAGCTTTTATTATTTCATTGTACTCGCTATTGTCAGATACTACTCTTTCACAATAAAGAAAACCATCTCCATAATCTTGCTCAAATACTTTATTTATGGCTTTTTGTAATTCAAAACAGTGGTTTTGGCTTACACCAAAAACAATTACTTTCTCTCCGTATTGCGTATTCTTTTTGAGTTCTTCGGCTATGCGTAAACAATTTTCTTCTGAAATGAATTTGCGGTTGAGTTGTTCTAATTTTAGTTTCTTTTCAGCACCAAGTGCAATTTGATATTTTTCCTTTGGCTCTAGAACGTGATCAAATGAAATGCCGCTTTCTTCGGCTTCTTGTATCAATGAAGAAAGCAACTCAATGGGTTTGTATGGGGCAAGGAAACCTTCGCTAATTCCCCTGTCCATATCAAATTGAAAATCGGGTTCGCCTGTTTCGCAACCAAATAGTTTGTAAGTGTCAATGATTGCCAAATCTTCTTCATCTACTTCTGTTCCATCTTTGGATGTGGCTATTCTTGGCGTGGCTGTTAAACCAACTCTCGGGCAAAGAAAATGGTCGAAGATTAATTTTCGGTTTACGTTAATGCTTCTGTGGCACTCGTCCACAATAATTAAATCGTAAAAGTTGGAAGGTAAATCGCTGTGGATTAATTCCAAAGTGTCAATTACCACAACGTGAATACTGGCGTGTTTTCTTGCTCTGAAATTGGAAGTAGTTATCCAACTGCTGGTATGTTCACGGCTGATTAAAGCAAAGCCATCATCAACCGACTGTTTGGCTAACATTCTTCTATCCACTACAAACAAAATGCGTTTACACAAACCGCTTCCCAATAAGGCTTTTACCAAGGCAACGGCTGTTCGGGTTTTGCCCAAACCTGTTGCCATATGGATTAGCATTTTTTGTTTGCCTGCTTTGTAGTTTTCTATGATTGTGCGAATACATTGCAGTTGGTAATAACGTTCTTTTCCAATGGTCGGGTCAAAACCTCCTGCAATAGTCGTATCAATGGTTATTTCTTTGTTGGAAGCTATTTTTTTCTGTTGTTCAACTTTGAGCTTCATTTCTTCCAAGCTCATAAAATTGGTTACTTGCTTAAACTCTCCTGCGTCTAAACCTTTCCAAGCATTGTCGTAAAACAAAATGCGTTCGGCACTGCAAGCATACAAAAAACGGGGTTTGAGCAAATGCGTAACTACGGTACGCAACTTCAATAAGTCTTTATTTTCTTTATCGAGATTGTTTTCAATAACCGCTAAAACTTCACCATTCAAATCTTGCAAAACAATGTCAGGACGTATGTTTTTAAGATTCGGATAATCTTTTTTCAGATTTTCAGGAATATCATAAATGGGTTGATACAATAAAGTATCGCCAACTTTCCAACCGTAATCATTTACTAATCGTTGAATGATTGGTAAATCGGTAGAAGTGGCTTCGTTAATTTTCTTTGCCATACTATTTCAATAATTTGCGATTTTCAACATCCACCAATATTTTCATTTGTTGTATAGCAATCGTATTAAGCTTTACCAACCTTTCGTTTTGCGATAATCCTTCATTGATAAAAACGGCATTGATATTTTCCATATTACTCAAACAAATGAGTTCATTTATGCTTGCATAATCTCTTATGTTTCCTTTTAGCTTGGGATTAGCATCTCTCCACTGTTTAGCTGTAATGCCAAACAGCGCAACATTAAGTACATCTGCTTCATTTGCATAAATAATAGAAGTTTGCGAGGCAGACAATTCTTTTGGAATTAAGTTTTGCTTAATGGCATCGGTATGGATATGGTAATTGAGCTTTGCCAGTTCACGTTTTGCACTCCAACCTATTTGTTTTTGTTCTTCTTCTTTTAGGCGTTGAAATTCATTTATCAAATAAAGTTTAAAAGGAACACTTATGGCAGACCCAAATTCAAAGGCAATATCTTTGTGGGCAAAAGTGCCTCCGTATTTCCCTTTTTTTGAAATAATACCAATAGCATTGGTTTTCTCTACCCATTCGGAAACGCTCAGTACAAAACTAGGCAAGCCTGCCTGTGTTTTAAAGTGGTCAAATTCGACCACTTTAAAATTGGGGTTATGAATTAACTCCCAAGTGCCCAAAAATTCAAGGGTGTAACGATTGCGTAACCAGTTTTTTATAATATCAGCAGCACGGCTTTCAGATACTTTTCCGTTTGCCATATCTGTAAGAGAAATATAGTCTTGCTCCGCTACCGATATGATAGTAATCTCCGTATTTTCTACTTTAATTTTCTTGCTCATCTTCTACTAATTCCTTTTCAGGTTCCACAAACTCAACACCCCAAACATCTGCCAATAGTTGGTTGATTTTCTTTTGGGCTTCGGATTTCATTTTTAATAAACCTTTCAAAACTTCCATTTGTGCATCTAATTCAGCAACTATTTGGTTTTGAATTTCAGGCTCAAAATAGTCGATAGAAACTGCCCCTAATTCATCAGCATTTATATTTGCTTGTCCACCTGCTGGTTTACAAGTTCTTTTAAAATAGTCCCTGTATTTTTTTGTTGTGAATAGATATTTCAGATAGAAGGGATTTAGCCCTTCCTTTAATTTTAATCTGATTAAGTAACCTGCCCAACTACCTTCCATTTCAAAATCAACAACAGAAGATTTGCCAACTAAATCAACACTGTTCGTTCTATTGAATATAAAATCACCGTACTCCAACAATCTCTCTTTGCTTAAATTGTCATCGGTATATTTCAGATTGTCTAAATACCACCTGCCAAGTGTATCAAGATTATTCATTCTAAGAACTGGATATTTTCCTTCACTTTGAAGTTTTACAGATAACCCATATAAACTGTCTTTGATAAATGTGTTAAGTGTTCTCTTGTCTTGACTTTCTGGAATAATAAATTCAAAATTGTTGTCAATTTTCTCTGCCCCTTCAATAATCGCTTTTTGTTTTTCAATTTGAGCAACAATGGCTTTTTGTTCTTCAAGAGAAGGCAAGGGGATTTCTAACGATTTTAAAAACTCGGCACCTTGTTCATTTTTAATACCACCGTTCTTAATCTCATTTACTCTCTCTTGTAGTTGTTTACTTCTTAAAGCAATTACCAGATATTCAGGATTTATTTGCGTTTTATCAATTTCATAAACTTGGTAATGCGTTGAGCAAACTAATTTTCTGTCAGCCAAAGCCAAAGCACCTTGGTGAACATTTATTTTTGAAGTAACTAAATCGCCTTTTTCTGCCTGGTACAAATCCATTCCTGTTTCCTTTTCTTCACGGAAATGAATTTTACCATCTTTAAAGGAAATCTTATCTACAATATCAATTTCGCCATCATAGTTATCTTTCTTAATCTTTACATATTTCGGCTCAACTTTGCCTTCCAGTTTTTCAATTGGGTATTTCTGTTTTGACTTCAAAATCTCCTTAATCACATTCAACTCCTTATGTTTTGCAATAAGGTCGGTGTCTAAATTGCTCACATATTCTCGGGCAATGTCGGCTTCTAATGCGTTATGGGGATTGAGTTTTACGAGATAGGGTAAAATGTTTTCGGGCCTGCTATTCGTTAGTTTTTTATACACTTCTTCCACAGTAGTTGCACCGTTTGGCTGAATGTGTTTGAGTGCTTCTTTCCATGCTACAATTTGGCTGTCGCTAAGGGTGCTTTTGTAATTGGCAAGGTTAAACGAATAGTTGTGTGCCTTGTCAATGCGTTTGGCAATTTCGTTTTGTATGCGGTTTTCCAGCATTTGGTCATGGGTTTTCAGTTCCATTGACTTGTCGGCTTCCGTTGCTTTTTTGGCTTTTATCTTTTTATCAAGGTCGGCTTCTTTTTTCTCCCGTTCTATTTTGCCTTTGGCTTCCATATCGGCACGGGTTTCTGTGCGGATTTTTTCTTTTATCCGTGGGTCAAGTGTTTTAATCCATTCGGCAGGAATGCAAAACTGGTTTTTGGTTTCGGGTGGTTGTTTGCCGTGTTTTACATATTCGTGCCACAACGTAAGGCATTCAATCAACTGATTTCCCTTTTGTTCTTTGCGGTTGGTTCCCATTGTGTAACCATCGTTGGTTATTTTGTAAAACCAAGTCCAATCTGTTTTTCCGCCTTTTTCAAAAATGAGAATACTCGTTTTTGGACCTTGTCCGCTCTTGCTCACAAACAAACCTTGTGGTAAAGAAATAACGGCTTTCAGTTGTGCTTCGTCCAAAAGCATTTTACGCAATGCCTTTGCACTAAACTGGTCCCAAGTGTGAAAACCTTCTGAAACCACAACGGCACATTTGCCACCTGCTTTGAGTTGCTCAAACATTAGTTTTACAAACAAAATAGTGGTTTCCGATTCTTTGGAATATTCGCCCCAAACATCAGGATAACTCTCCTGGTCACGCTGTGCACCAAAAGGCGGATTAGCCAAAATAACCGATTTGCTTTCGTGGTCGGTTACGGGTCTGTATTTCGCCAAACTGTCGCCTTGCTCAATGTTGGCAGGGTTTAAGCCACGAACATAAAAGTTGATAGCCGCCATTTTGCGAATCATCCCCAAATACTCAATTCCTGTTACACCGCTTCTGTAAAACTGTGTGGTTTGTTCAATGCTTGGAAAGTCTAATTGGTTGAATTTAAAATATTCGTCAAACCAAACCGATAATTCGGAATGAGCTTTTTCACCCGGCCATTCACGGTCGGGGTCAACTCTTCGCATTACAAATTCAAAAGCGTCAAACAAGAAACCACCCGTACCGCAAGCAGGGTCAAAAATTATGTCGTCAAAAGTCGGCTCTATCATAGCCGTCATAAACTGTCGAATGTGGTCGGGTGTGCGGAATAGTCCAACATCTTTTGTTCCGCCTGTTTCACTCAAAGCCGATTCAATGGCATCACCCAAAAGGTCGGTTTTCAACAATCTTGCTTCTTCAATGTCGTTGGCAACAATGCTGATTACTTCGCCAAGGTTTCCGCTGTTTACGTTGTTGGTGAAATTAGAATTGCTAAAAACTTCTTCAATCAAAACCAATTGGTCTTG
>JBDHYF010000008.1:0-130178 GCA_039811185.1 Chitinophagaceae bacterium
CCGCTTACGAACATGAAATTGTCCTTTATTATTCATGGTGACAACATTTTTGTGTCAACCAATTTTAGGACGAGGCAATAACGCCAAAGAAAAAAAGAGGCTGTTTCACACCTTGTGGAAATGGCCTCTTTTCTGTTTAATTAAACTCTATTGGAGCTATGTGGCAATATTCAATTCTCTAAATCCTTGCTGTTGACTTGCTCTTCTTTGTTATTCGTTGGGGGTTTGCTCTTGAGGAGCTCTGCCTTCCGCAGATTGTCTTGCTTCGCCCTGCGGCTTTCCTTCCGGACGCGGCATCAACGCTTTGCGGCTCAGTTTAAACTTGCCCGTACGCTGATCGATACCCACAAGTTTCACTTTAATTTTCTCGCCTTCAGTCAGTACACCTTCCATGTTTTCCAAACGCTTCCAGGAAATCTCGCTAATGTGTAGCAAACCTTCTTTCTTTGGAAGAAACTCAACGAATGCACCATAAGGCTGAATGCTTTTTACTGTTGCTTCGTACACATCATTCAATTGTGGAACAGCCACAATTCCTTTAACCCATGCAAGCGCTTTTTCCACGCCTTCTTTATTGGTGGAGAAGATGCTAACCTCACCTGTATTGCCCACCTCTTCTATATTGATGGTTGTGCCGGTTTCTTTCTGAATTTCCTGAATCACTTTACCTTGTGGTCCGATTACCGCACCGATAAATTCTTTGTCGATAATGAGTTTTTCCATACGCGGAGCATGTGGCTTCACTTCCGCTTTTGCAGCCGGTAAAGCTTCATACATCGCATCGAGGATATGTAAGCGGCCTTTTCTTGCCTGTTCCAACGCTTCTCTCATCAGCTCCATGCTCAGGCCGTCAATTTTAATATCCATCTGCACACCGCAGATGCCATCTTTTGTACCGGTAACCTTAAAATCCATATCACCAAGATGGTCTTCATCGCCTAAAATATCGGTAAGAATTGCGTATTTGCTATCTTCTCTCGTAATTAATCCCATAGCAACACCGCTTATGTGCTTGGCAAAGGGAACGCCGGCATCCATCAGAGCGAGCGATCCGGCACATACAGTTGCCATTGAAGAGGAACCATTCGATTCAAGAATATCACTCACTACCCGCACGGTGTAAGGATATTCAGTGCCCGGCATTAGTATTCTTAGCGAACGCATGGCAAGATTGCCATGCCCCACTTCGCGGCGTCCGGGTCCTCTCATCGGCTTCACTTCGCCGGTGGAAAACGGCGGGAAGTTGTAGTGAAGAATAAACTTGGTATAGTCGCTCGTAGCTGCACTTTCAACCAACAGTTCATCGAGTGGTGTTCCCAATGTAACCGTAGTAAGCGACTGCGTTTCTCCGCGGGTAAACAAGGCCGATCCGTGTGGTGAAGGAAGTACATCCACCTCTATCGATAAAGGGCGAACCTCGTCGAGCTTACGGCCATCCAGTCTCTGGCGGTCGTCGATGATCATATTTCTTACCACTTCCCATTGCAAATCGTCGAAATATTTTTTCGCAAGCTTCTTTGTTGCCTCTTCCGCGTCTTCACCCAAGCTCGCGATAAGGTCGTCTTTCAGCTTTTTAATGGCGTCGGAACGGTCGTGTTTGGCAGAAGCGCCTTTAGAAATTTCAAGAATGCGGTCTGCAGCAAAGGCTTTCACCTTTTCAAGAAGCTCTGCATTCTGTTCAGGCTTTTTGTATTCGCGTTTGGCGGTAATGCCTTTCTTTTCTCTTAATTCTTTCTGCGCCTGAATTTGCAAACGGATGGCGTTGTGCCCAATTTCAAGGGCTTTAATAAAGTCTTCTTCCAGGCATTCTTTACTTTCGCCCTCTACCATCATCAGGTTTTTTTCGGTGGCGCCAATCATAAAATCCATGTCGGCTTTTGCAAGAGCGGAGCGGTAAGGGTTTACCACAAAGCTGCCATCGATTCGCGCAACCCTCACTTCCGAAATAATTTCTTTAATCGGAACATCAGAAACCGCCAATGCGGCGCTTGCTGCAAGGCATGCAAGCGAATCGGGCATCACTTCCGGATCGCTTGATATTAAAGTAACGAGCACTTGAACATCGCAATAATAGTCTTCCGGAAAAAGCGGACGGAGCGCTCTGTCGATTAAGCGGCTTATCAGCACTTCATAATCGCTTAGGCGTCCTTCTCTCTTAAAAAACGAGCCCGGGATCCGACCGGCACTTGCAAATTTTTCAGTATAGTCAACAGTAAGTGGAAAAAATTCCTGGCCTTCGCGCGGCTCGGAGTTCGCCACTACTGTAGCAAGCAAAATACATTTTCCCTGTCTTACGGTAACAGAACCGTCGGCCTGGCGGGCAAGTTTACCCGTTTCGATAAAAATTTCTTTTCCATCGCCGAGATCAATTCTGGTACTAATGGGTTGTGATAACATAAAATGATTTAAAAAAGTTGATTAAAAAGACAGGATGATGATGGCAAGGAAAACCTGTCTAAAATAAAAAAACATATTCCCAACCGAAAGATACAGCCGGGAATATGTTGTTATGAAGCATCTGTTCAATTATTTTCTTAGTCCGAGTTTCTCAATTAAAGCACGGTAACCCTGAAGGTTGTGCTTTTGCATATAAGAAAGCAAGCGTTTGCGCTGACCCACCAGTTGCATTAAGCCACGATGGGTAGAAAAATCTTTTTTATTACTCTGCAAATGAAGAGAAATGTGTTTGATTCTTTCTGTTAGGTGGGCAATTTGTCCTTCAATAGAACCTGTGTTCTCGGCTTTACCGCCAAACTCTTTAAATATACTTGCTTTTTTTTCCGTTGTTAAATAAGGCATCTGTTTGTTTTTTAATGCACAAAAAAAATAATTTTCTTTGTTGGGCGGCAAAAGTACAGAAAAATGTATTTAAACCGCAAGCCGCTTCCAAATAATTTATAAAGAATCGCAAAAGTATATTGTTTTCAGCCAATAAAGCGCCTTTTGTTCGTCCATTATATTTACCCGGTCGGGCAGCGAACTCAATTTATTCGCTTAATTTTGCGGCTCAATATCAAATTATCAACAAAAAAATCAAGCTTCAATGAGTACTATTAAAGTTGCCATTAACGGATTCGGTAGAATTGGACGTTTAGTGTATCGCCAAATTTACAATATGGAAGGAATGGAGGTAGTTGCCATCAACGACCTTACAAGCCCTAAAGTGTTGGCGCATCTGCTAAAGTATGATACCGCGCAAAAGCGTTTCGACGAAGAGATTTCGTACAATGAAAATGCAATTGTTGTAAATGGTCATGAAGTGAAGATTTATGCGCAAAAAAATCCTGCTGAAATTCCCTGGAAGCAGCACGATGTAGATGTGGTGCTTGAGTGTACCGGATTTTTTACAGATAAGGATAAGGCTCAGGCGCACTTAGAAGCCGGCGCAAAACGGGTAGTGATATCTGCTCCCGCCACCGGCGACCTGAAAACCATTGTATTTAATGTGAACCACGAAATTTTAGACGGCACTGAAACCATCATCAGCTGTGCTTCCTGCACCACCAACTGCCTTGCTCCGATGGCGAAAGTGCTCGACGATTCTTATGGTATCGAAGCCGGACTAATGACAACCATTCACGCTTATACCAACGACCAAAATACGCTGGATGCGCCGCATCCAAAAGGCGATTTAAGAAGGGCAAGAGCCGCAGCCGCCAACATCGTTCCCAACAGTACAGGCGCTGCCAAAGCCATCGGGCTGGTGCTTCCCAACTTAAAAGGCAAATTAGACGGATCGGCACAGCGCGTTCCCACCATCACCGGCTCGCTTACTGAACTCGTAAGCATTCTGGGTAAAAAAGTAACGGTAGAAGAGGTGAACAACGCCATGCAAGCCGCCAGCAACGAAAGCTTTGGTTATACCACTGACGAAATTGTGAGCAGCGATGTCATCGGCACTACCTTCGGTTCGCTTTTCGACGCTACCCAGACAAGGGTAATGAGCGTGGGCGATAAGCAACTCGTTAAAACCGTTAGCTGGTACGACAACGAAATGAGCTACGTTAGCCAGTTAGTTAGGACCGTGCGGTATTTTGCTCAAATCATGAAAAACTAATATTGCAATCTTTAAATAACCGAAAACCTTCTTCTTTTTGCAAGAAGGTTTTTTTATAATCTTTTTTTATGAGCACATTCTCAAGCTATAATTTTTCCGGAAAAAAGGCTCTGGTAAGAGTTGACTTTAATGTTCCTCTCGATAAAAAAACATTCCAAATCACCGACGATACCCGCATCAAAGCTGCTATCCCCACCATTCAAAAAATATTAGCCGACGGAGGCAGTGTTATTTTGATGAGTCATTTGGGAAGGCCAAAAGACGGGCCCGACGAAAAATATTCACTAAAGCATCTGGTGAGCTATTTGAAAGAGGCGCTTAACGTGCCCGTTCATTTTGCCGATGATTGCGTAGGGAAGGAGGCACAACAAATGGCTGCCGGTTTAAAAGCAGGCGAAGTGCTCTTGCTGGAAAATCTTCGGTTTTATAAAGAAGAAGAAAAAGGCGAAAACGAGTTTGCAAAGAAACTTGCCGGATTGGGCAACGTGTATGTGAACGACGCTTTTGGCACTGCCCATCGTGCGCACGCGTCAACAGCCGTGATTGCACAATATTTCGACGCGGGTGAAAAAATGTTTGGATTGCTGATGGAAGGCGAAGTAAAAAGCGCACAAAAAGTGCTGAACGAAGCCGAAAAACCTTTTACAGCCATTATCGGCGGCGCTAAAGTGAGTGATAAAATTTTGATTATTGAGAACTTGCTCAATATTGCTACGGATATTATTATCGGTGGAGGTATGGCCTACACATTTATGAAGGCAAAAGGCGGACAAACAGGGAATTCACTTTGTGAGGACGACCGGTTGAACACGGCGCTGCAACTGATACAGAAGGCCGATGAAAAGGGCGTTTGCATTCATCTTCCGGCTGACTCAGTTATTGCCGACAAGTTTGATGCAGAAGCGCATATTTCAACGGCGCCCAGCAATCTAATTCCCGATGGATGGATGGGGCTCGATATAGGACCCATGGCCTGCGAACATTTTACAAAAGTGATTGAGAAATCGAAAACCATCTTATGGAACGGGCCAATGGGCGTTTTTGAAATGGAGAAATTTCAAAATGGCACAAAAACCATTGCAGAGGCTGTAGCGCATGCAACCGAAAAAGGTGCGTTTTCACTGGTGGGCGGTGGCGACAGCGTGGCGGCAGCCAACAAATTCGGCTTTGCAGAAAAGATCAGCTACGTTTCAACCGGTGGTGGTGCTATGCTCGAGTTTTTTGAAGGAAAAGAATTGCCCGGCATAGCGGCCATCGGCAAAAACTAAATCGCTTCCGGCGAATTAAAAAGAAATATTATTTTCGGAAATAATTTAAAATTGATGAGAACAAGTTCAATAGTAATTGTTGTGATTTTGTTGTTTGTACTGATACTCGGTGGCTGCGGCTGCGGTCAGTACAACGGCCTTGTAACTGCCGATCAGAATGTTCAAAAATCGTGGAGCAATGTAGAAACCAATTATCAGCGCCGTACTGATTTATACAGCAGCGTGGTGAAAACGGTGGAAGCATCAGCAAACTTCGAAAAATCTACGCTGAAAGAAGTAGTGGAAGCAAGAGCAAAGGCTACATCTGTGCAGGTAAACACCTCGGATCCGAACAGCATGGAGCAGTACAGAAATGCGCAAACGCAGCTCAGCGGCTCGTTTAGCCGTTTGATAGCTTCTTTTGAAGCCTATCCCAATCTGAAAACAACGGACGCTTTTCAAAACTTTCAAACGCAGATTGAAGGCACGGAAAACCGCATTAATGTAGCACGGCGCGATTATAATAACGCGGTGAACGATTATAACCTGAAAGTAAAGCGTTTCCCCGGAAACCTTTTTGCCGGCTTTTTTGGATTTGGTGAGAAAGCCTTTTACAAGGCTGACCCCGGGGCCGAAAAGAATCCCGACATTCAGTTCAATATTAAATGATGAAATGGTTTCATACACCGGAGAAGCCATTCTTTTCTGAGGAAGAAAGAGCGTTAATTCGATCTGCCATTGCCGAGGCTGAGATGCAGACGAGCGGTGAAATCCGGGTGTTTGTAGAAAATAACTGCCGCTTTGTTGATGCGATCGACAGAGCGGCAGAATTGTTTTTTCATCTTCATATGGACAAGACGGCGAACCGAAATGCCGTGCTTGTTTACGTAGCTTTAAAAGATCGTCAGCTTGCTATTTATGCCGACGTAGCCATCCATCAAAAAGGCGGGCCGGAATACTGGAAGGCCGCCGTTAAAGAGTTGCTCTCGTTCTTTAATAAAAAGAATTATGCGCTTGGAATGAAGGAAATCGTGCTCCGCATCGGCAGCCTGCTGAAGGTGCATTTCCCTTACGATGGAGCATCCGACAAAAATGAACTGCCCGACGAAATCGTGTTCGGTAAATAGCTTAGCGCGTTAAATTACCGATGGTTTCGGCAAACTCTTTTCCTTCATCACCAATTACAACAAGTTTGTCTTTTGCGGTAAGCTCTGTAGTGCCCGTAGGCACAAACATCGTTTCGTTGCGCTTTACCAGCACAACAATCACATCGAGCGGAATGGGCAGATCCATTAGTTTGTTTCCCTTTTTTAAGGCTGCGGCCGAAAGCTGTATTTCAGCCGTTGCCGATTTATAGCTATGTGGATCCGCGTCTTCGGCGGAGAGCGCTGCCGGCTTTTCTTTTGGCGTTTCTGCCAGCCCGAGCCAGCGCGCCATCAGCGGTAGCGAAGTGCCCTGAACCAACAACGAAACAAGCGTACAGAAAAATACAATGTTGAACATCAACCTGGCATGCGGCACGTTTTCCACCAGCGGAATAATGGCAAAAATAATGGGCACTGCGCCCCTGAGGCCCACCCACGATATATATGTTTTGTCTTTCAGCTTGACGTTTTTAAAAGGCAGCAAACACAAAAAAACGGTGAGTGGCCGCGAAAAGAAAATCATTAATACACTTATGATAAGCCCCGGAACAATGATGGGCAGCAGCTCCCGCGGGTTAACAAGCAATCCGAGTGTAAGGAACATCAGCAGCTGACTTAACCACGCGAGCCCGTCGAAAAAGTGGAGTGAAGAGCGCTTGTGAACAAATTTTGCGTTGCCGATTACCAGTCCCGCAACATAAACCGCCAGATAGCTGTTGCCTTTAATGAAATAGGTAACCGAGAAAATGAAGATGCAAAGGGTGAACACCAAAATAGGATATAAAGAGTCGTTTCCGATATGTAGTTTGTTGATGATTTTTACAGAAATACGACCAAGAAGAAAGCCGGCTACTCCGCCCACAAACAGTTGAGTGAGCAGTGCGCCGCCCGCCTGCCAGTAGTTGATGGTGCCCTGCATTTTTACAAGGTCTACAAACGTGATAACGAGTATATAGGCCATGGGGTCGTTGCTTCCGCTTTCCAGCTCGAGCATAGGCCTTAAGTTGTTTTTCAGATGAAGCCCTTTGGAACGAAGGATGGAAAAAACCGATGCCGAATCGGTAGACGACATGGTGGAAGCAAGCAGGAGTGAGGTGAGCAAACTTACACCGGCAGAGGCCATTACGGAGCCGAAAATGAACCAGATGAGCAAACCGGTAATAAGTGCGGTAAAGAAAACACCAAACGTAGCAAGCACAACGCCCGGCCAAAGAATCGGCCGTATTTCGGCAAGTTTGGTATCCATTCCACCGGAAAATAAAATGATGCATAACGCAACGGTGCTTACGGTATGTGCCACGCCAATGTTATGAAACTGAATGCCGAGCCCATCGCTTCCGCTTAACATTCCCACCGACAGGAAAAGCAATAAGGCCGGAACGCCATATTTGGAGCTTGCTTTACCTGCAAGTATGCTTAACAAGAACATTAAAGAAAGCGCAAGAAGAATCAGTTCAATTTGAATAGACATAGATCGATATGCAAAAGGTATTTCTTATCTCAAAAATTCAATGATAACAAAATCATGATAAAAACCGTGCGCATACACTTGTTTTTTTTAAAAAATTGTGCGCATAACCTGCATCATCTTTCACTTAATAAATAAATGGTAACTATGCAGCACATCCTGCACCATAATTTTTGCTGCTTCAATGAAAACAAATCAAGATTTAAGATCGGCCGGACATCTGCTGCTTGAAGTGGGAAACCTGTTGATGTGTTCAGGCGCTAACACAGCGAGAGTGCGCATTACCATCAACCGCATGGCTGAAGCATTGAATTACAAAGTGAGTCTTTTCATTACCCATCGTGCGCTCATGCTCACCATCAGCGATGAGTTGGAAGAAAGTTTTCTCAGCTCGTTAAAGCGCATCGCACCGCATGGTGCAAATTTTAAAATTATCTCGGCCATCAGTCAGCTGAGCTACCGGATACAACCGGAGCAGATGCCCCTCGACCATATTCAACAAGAGGTGGTACGCATATCGCGGCTGCCTGCGTATCCGAGGTTGCTGATTCTTTTCTCTGTTGCACTGGCTTCGGCGGCGTTTTGTAAGTTGTTTGGCGGAAATTATTTCGAAATGCTGATTGCTTTCGTTGCATCATTTGCGGGTATGTATGTAAGGCAGCAAAGCGCCCGTGCCCACTACAACCAATACCTTACAATATTTTTTGCATCGCTTACGGCTTCCTTCATTGCCGGTAGTGTAGCGCATTTTTATCCACCGGTTTTACTGGAGCATTCCTTTGTTGCGTCGGTGCTGTTTTTAATTCCGGGTGTTCCGCTCATCAACACATTCTCCGATATGATTGACGGTAACATTCTGAATGGTATTCTCCGGGGTGTTCACGGGTTGTTGGTGGCACTTGCCATTACAATGGGCATGCTTATTCCTATCATCATTTATCAATTCTAAACATGGTAATTTATAATTTGATAGAGCAGTGTTTTTGGTTTGGTGTTGCCGCCTGTGGTTTTGGAATTCTTTTCAACATTCCGCACCGCACCATCGGATACGTTTTTGTAATTGCATTCTGCGCCTGCATTACCCGGAATATTATGTACGAATTAAAGTTTAACCAGGTGCTGGCAACGTTTGCGGGCGCTACAGTTGTAGGGCTTTTAAGTATTTGGTCGTCCGAAAAAAAAGCCAGTCCACCTATGATTTTTTCAATTCCCGCTGTCATCCCTATGGTGCCGGGCGTGTATATCCAAAAGCTGATTTTAGGACTCGTTCGGATGGCGGAGTCGGATGCTTCGCATTATAGCAACAACCTCCTGCCCGAAACAGCGCAATACGCACTAAAAGCCTCCTTCATCTTAATGGCAATCGCACTGGGCGTTGCCTTTCCCATGCTGATATCAAAAAGCGAAACAGCAAAAGATTATTTCGCGCTTCCTCCTAAAAAAAATGAAACAAAAACCTAAGCCTTCTAAAATGTTTTTTATGAAATGATGGATATTGTCGGCTGAATATTAGATTTGAATTTTTTAATTATGATATTACCCATTGTTGCATACGGAGCACCTGTTTTACGAAAAGTTGCAAGAGATATCGATAAAGATTATCCGAAGCTGAAACAATTGATTGCGGATATGTGGGAAACGATGGAAGCTAGTAACGGCGTGGGTTTGGCAGCGCCGCAGATTAATAAAGACATTCGTCTTTTTGTGGTTGACAGTGAAGTTATTTTTGAAAATATGGATGAAGCCGACCGTTTACAGCATCCCGGTGATAATGGAATCAGAAGGGTTTTCATTAACGCACACACCGTTAATCTGGATGGAGAACCATGGCTGTACAACGAAGGCTGTTTAAGCATTCCTAAAATTAGAGAAGACGTTGCCCGCCCCGACAAGATTACACTAAAGTATTTTGATGAAGATTTCAACGAGCGCGTTGAAACTTTTTCAGGTATTACAGGACGCGTTATTCAGCACGAATACGATCACATCGAAGGCAAATTGTTTATCGATTACATGAAGCCGCTGCGGAAGAAAATGTTGCAGGGAAAACTGAACGATATTTCGAAAGGAAAAATCCGGGTAGACTATAAAATGCAGTTTGTAAAATGAGGTTTTTTTTTTGATTGTTACGCTGGCTTTTGTAAACGCTAAAGCTCAGGACACCACTTTGATATGGGACAAAAAAACCATTACACTCCCCGAAGTTTTTGTGCGAAACAACCTGAATTACTCCACCCTTTTAAAAATTATACAAGACGACACTACCTTTTACAAGGCGTTTAAAAACTTAAGAGTCATTGGCTTTACCACTTTAAACGACATTATAATTTACGACAAAGAAGGAAGGGTGCAGGCCGCTTCCGAAAGTAAGTCGGTTCAACATTACAACAACGGCTGCCGCTCAACAGAAATGGTGTACGAAAAAACAGAAGGGGATTTCTACAACCGCCATCATCAATATAACTATACCACGGCCGAAATGTATGCATCGCTATTTTTCACCAAGGGAAAGGTTTGTGGCGAAACGAACATTATTGGCGATGTGGGTTTTTCTACAAAAGGAAAATCAGGCATCGAAAAAAATAAGGAACAGTTGAAAATGCTGTTTTTCAATCCCGGAAAAAAAATCAGCGGCATTCCGTTTATTGGCAACAAGCTTGACCTCTACGACGAACGGGCTGCTGCGTATTACGATTACAAACTGGATTACGATAACTATAAAGGAAAAGTGGTGTATGTTTTTTCCATTGTGCCTAAAGAAGGGAAAGCCAGAGACGTGGTTATTAATGAGATGACCACCTGGTTCGACATGAAAACAATGCAGGTACTCGCCCGCAATTATTCGCTCAGTTATAAAGCAGGCGTTTACGATTTTGATGTGCAGATGGAAGTGAAACTAACACCGGTGAATGGCATGTATGTACCTGAAGTGCTACGCTACAAAGGCAACTGGAACATAGTTTTTAAAAAGCGCGAAAGAGCCATATTCACCGCAACGCTGTTCGATTTTAAAACAACCCGCTAATCCGTGCTCGCCACCAGCTTACTGCACTCCAACGCAATTTCAAGTTCTTCGTTGGTGGGTACTATCAGTATTTTCACTCTGGAATTCTCCGCCTGAATTTCAGCTATACCGCGCGGTCGCTGCCGGTTTTTTTCTACGTCTGCAACAATACCAAAGAAGTCCATTTCCGAACAGACCATTTCCCTTACCATTGCGTCGTTCTCGCCAATGCCGCCTGTAAACACAATGGCATCCAGTCCATTCATGGCCGCAGTGAAAGTTCCGATATATTTCTTAATACGATAGGCATACATCTCATAAGCAAGCGCAGCATCTTCATCGCCCGCCTCAATCATTGCCGTAACATCGCGCATATCACTCTTTCCGGTAAGCCCGGTCATGCCGCTTTTCTTATTCAGCACCACATCCAAACCTTCGGGTGTATATCCGTTCTTCAACAAATGGAAGATTGCAGAGAGGTCAAAATCACCACATCGCGTTCCCATTATCAATCCGCCCATTGGCCCGAAGCCCATCGATTGATCTATACTTTTCCCGTTATCGACGGCTGTCATACTGCTGCCGTTTCCCAAATGGATAGTAATTATTTTGGCATGGCTGTTACCCAGATAATCTGCCGCACGTTTCGAAACATACTGATGACTGATGCCATGAAATCCAAATGCACGAATATGTTTCTGCTCATACAACTCTTTCGGAATCGCGTACCGGTAGGCCTTTGGCGGCAATGTATGGTGAAAAGCCGTATCGAAAACGGCAATTTGCTGCGCATGTGGAAAGATGGCTTCTGCCACTTCAATGCCGGTATAGTTAGCCGGGTTATGAAGCGGGGCCAGCGCAAACAAATCTTTGATTTTTTGTTTCACCTCGGGTGTAATAAAAGTGGTTTTGTTGAAACTGATTCCTCCATGAACAGCGCGATGGCCAATCACTTTAATTTCTTCTGTAGATGTGATGACGCCGCTGCCCTTTGCTGTAAGCAACTCAACAACTTTTTCCAAGCCGGTATGGTGATCGGGAACCGGCATTTCGATGCGGGTGATTTCGTCCTCGGCACGCACAAAGGTGCGATGCGTGATGATGCCGTCAGGCAGGCCAATTCTTTCCACCAGTCCGCTGCATAACGGCTGATGTGAAGGAAGATGAAACAACTGATATTTTATTGAGCTGCTTCCACAGTTGATTACAAAAACATTCATAATGAAAAAGTTTGTGCCTGATGGTTCGAAGCGTCCAGTTCCTGCGCCTGAATGGCAGTGATGATCACCGTGTTGTAAATGTCCTCTACCGTACACCCGCGACTTAAATCGTTTACCGGCTTGTTAAGTCCTTGCAACATGGGCCCAACAGCCAGCGCTCCGGTTTCGCGCTGCACGGCTTTATACGTATTGTTTCCGGTGTTTAAATCGGGGAAGATCAGTACTGAGGCACGTCCCGCAACGAGGCTGTCGGGCAGCTTCTGCCTGCCAACAGAAAGATCCACTGCCGCATCGTACTGGATGGGGCCTTCAATTTTTAAATCGGGTCGTTTCTGTTTTACGATGGCTGTGGCTTTCCGTACTTTCTCTACCTGCTCACCTTCACCCGAACTTCCCGACGAATAGGAGAGCATGGCCACGAGTGGTTCTATGCCGAAATTCCGGCTGCTGTCGGCGCTGTTAATGGCAATTTCGGCAAGCTCTTCGGCATTGGGATTCGGGTTTACTGCACAATCGCCAAATACACAAACACGGTCCGGCAAGCACATAAAGAAAACAGAAGATACAATAGAAGTTCCGGGCTTTGTTTTCACAAACTGCAAGGCAGGACGAATGGTATGCTGCGTAGTGTGATTTGCGCCGGAAACCATTCCGTCGGCAAGGCCTTTATACACCATCATGGTTCCGAAGTAGGATACATCTGTCATCAGATCGCGGGCGGTGTCGAGCGCCATGTTTTTCGACTTCCTCAACGCACAAAGTGTTTCAGCAAATTCTTCGTACCAGGACGATTGTATCGGGTCTATGACGCTGATGGCATCCATGTTTGCAGTGAGGCCAAGGCGTTTGAACGATGAGCTGACGGCAGCTTCATCGCCAAGTAAAGTAAGGCGCACCATTCCCTGCTCAGCCAGTCGTGCAGCGGCTTTCAGAATTCTATCGTCGTTGCCTTCGGGCAGTACAATATGCTTAACCGACGATTTAGCGCGTTTTCCCAACTGATGCAAAAACATGTAAGGCGTCATCCCGTCGGGCTGATAAGTTACCATGCTGTCGAGCAGCTTTTCAGTATCTACATGTTTGTTGAAGGTGTCGATTGCAAGCTGAATTTTCTTTTTATTGTCGGGAGCAATTCTCGATTGTATGTTTCCGATCCGATTGATGGTTTCGAAGGTTCCCGTGCTTACGGCAATGATGGGCACAACAGTGTCTAAGCCTTCAATCAGCTTGGTAATAGGCTCTTCCGGTTCAACATTGGCCGTTAGCACAATACCGGCAACACGCGGATAACTTGCAGAGAGGTTTGCCTGAAGCGATGCAACAATAATGTCGCCGCGGTCGCCCGGCGTTACAATCAGCACGTTCGGCTTTAAATGTTTCAGGAAAGAAGGCACCTGCATCGCACCGGTGATAAAATTATCAACCTGGTTGGATAAAGAAGATTTTCCAAAGAGTAGCTTACCCTCTACGGCATCAAGAATTTCCTGCATCGTAGGGCTGTTGAGGTCCTTATACGCAGGAATTACCGATAGCATGAGGTTGTCGGGCAACTGAGGCTTCAGCAGTTGATATACATCGTCGCACTGGTCTGCCTCCACCTTATTCATAACAAGTCCCAACACTTTAATATCGTGGTTAACAAAGCTGTTGTAGAGCGAAACTGCGCTGTTGATGATTTGCGCAATGCTTTTATCTTTTCCTGACGATACAATGATGGCAGGTGCATTTAAGTTCTTTGCTATTGTTGCGTTAATACCCATCTCGAATGCGCTTCCTTCGCCGAGAAAATCGCTTCCCTCAATCAGCGTAAAATCGTTTTGGTCTTCCAGGCTTTTATACCTTGATATAATTTTATCAATGAGTGCACCCCGGTTTTCCGTTTCGAGCAGTTGCATGGCCTCGGCTCTGCTGAACGCAAATGCATTTTCATAGGAAACGGGCAAATCAAAATGCTTCAAAATGGTGTGTATATGAACATCTTTTTCCAGTGTATCAGTGGTGTTAATCACAGGTTTAAAGTAACCTACCTTCTTTGCCTTTGCAAGCAGCAGGTTGATTAATCCGAGGGCTACAATTGATTTTCCGCTAAAGGGCTCGGCCGATGCAATGAATACAGATTTTGTCATAAAATTTCGATGTCTGCAAATCTGCCGAAAATCTTTAAACATTTGCTGACTTCTGTTAGTATTTCGCAATTTTTGCAATTAGTACAGGTGTGGTTTTTGGTTGAAGACCGAACAGTAATTTAAAAAAATAATCATGAAAATAGAACACAGAACAAGCGCATCGGGCGGCGTGTTTTTTATTGAACACGATGGAAGCGAGGCCGCAACGATGGAGTATAAAACTATCGGCGAAGGAATGGTCATCGAACACACAAACGTGGATGCGGTTTTTAAAGGACAGGGCGTGGGAAAAAAACTGGTGTCGGCAGCTGTAGCGTATGCAGCGGAAAACAAAAAGGAACTCGGCGCCACTTGCAGTTTTGCGCGGGCTGTTCTGGAAAAAGAAGATGGCTATCGTAATATTTACAACAGCCATCTTAAGTAGTGGTTTCTTTTAAAAAAGTCAGATAGAAAACTTATCGTTCAACATCGTTAAAACAGAGGGTAAGCTTTTGTTGTCGCAGCTTTCAGCAGACTGAACAAGTGCCGGGTTTGCCGACGGAGCCTTGCATGCCTTGGTCGGCTTCTGGTTGCTTTCTTTTTTTACGACAGGCGGATTTTTGGAAGTGGGGCAAACCGTTTTTTTACAAGAATCGTTTTGTGAAGGCACGAGCCTGAATCCATCAACATGCGAAAAAACAGCAGCGCCCGAAAAACCTGTTACGGCCTGATGCGAACTGCCCCATAAAGGTGTTAGCACACAAAACACGCACAGGAGAAAAATGTTTTGCATATAAATTTTTGATTAAATGTATATACTGTACGCGACAGCGATTAAACTGTTACAAAATTTTTAGATTTATTTTTCAAATCCGACTCCAAATTTTCAATCTGATGCATGTGGCGGTGCATGTGATTGATTAAGAATCGAAAAGTATCGCCAAGTTTTAATTTGAGGAGCGATGTAATGGAGATGCTCGTTTTTGTTTTGTTAAGGCTAATTGCTTTCGACGCATCGAGCAGTGCAATCAGTTCGTGAAGCTGATGAATAAACTTATCGATTACTTGTGGCGACAGTTGTTTGCGAATAGGGTTTTTGTCTTTAAAGGTTTTCATCTTCTTCATTTTCGTTTTGGGAAGCATCGATTTTGCAAAATAGTTGCCCCAAAAGCCACCTTTGAAATAAGGCTCCGGTTTGTACTGCGATTTTTTTATCCGCGATTGAATTTCGGGCAGGTAATAATCGCCGTATAAGTTTAAATGTTCGATACACTCAAGGATATTCCAGGCTTCTGTTGACGGCCTGAACGACAAATATTGAAGGTCTTTTCTTTTTAATAATTCGGCCTTATTCATAATTTGCCGGCAGTCTTCAATCAGCTCTTCGGTTAGTTTTTTTGTTTGCATATTGATTCATTTACTGCAAAGGTCAACGTCCGGCAAAGTTTAAATCTTGACAGAAGTCAAGAGTTTTTCAGGCGCGACAAAGTTTCAGCGCTCATACGCAAATAGTTGGCAATATAGCGGTGCGGAATTTCCTGAAACAGCCGCGGACTCCGCTCAAGCACTCGTAAATACCGCTGTTTAGGCGAGGCGGTGAGGATATCCACCTCGCGTTCCATTTGCTGCAGCACAAGCGATTCAAGCATGTCCCGCCACAGCAGATGATTATTGTCTTCCGCAAAAAAAGCATCCATCTTATATTTCGGAATCACGCCTACTACCGATTTTTTTATTGCCTGAATGTAGAAATCCGACGCCTTGCCGGTTAAATAGGAATCGAGCGAAGCAATTAAATCGTTTTGATAACCGAAACGGATGATTTGTTCTTCAAGATCGTCCAATACAAAAATGCGAAAGCTTCCACTTTCAATATAGTATACGTTGTTATCGATGCTGCCTTTAACTTTCAGATATTGATTGCGCTCCAGCACAATCTTTTTTTCAACGAGGTCAATTATCGCCTTCATCTTTTCAAAAATAGCAGGTTCTTCAGGTTAAAAAAAGCTATGCAAACATGGAAAGCTGTGTGGCGGCACGAACATCTACGGCCGCTTCATTCACACTAAACAAGTCCGTTGCGCGGAACCGCGACGCCACAACGATTTTTGTTTGGGGCAGCGCATGGCGGCTGAACAAATCTTCCACAATCTGCGGGCAGTTATTGTTATGCGAAAGGTGGGAGAGGATCAGCAAACGAAGATTTTCAGATTGATATTTTTGAAATAAACCAAGGGCTTCCACATTGGACAGATGGCCTTCGCCTCCGCGAATCCGCCGTTTTAAATGGTAGGGATAGCGGCCGTTTTCAAGCATCTCTTCATCAAAATTCGACTCCAAAAAAGCCGCATCGCACCGCTGAAAGTGGTGGATCAGCCGTTCGCACACCCTGCCGATATCGGTAAATACACCAACCGTGCTCATGCCGTCCGACACTGTAAAGCTGTTTGGCTCGCAGGCATCATGCAATTTCGAAAATGACTGAACGAAAAGACTGCCCACTTTGAAACCATCGTTGCTGTTGAAGAAACGAACGCGGTCTTCAGTAAGCTGTAATCGGCTCCTGCGAAGCGTTTCAGCAGTTATGTAAACAGGAATATGGTGTTTTTTGCTCAGCCTTTCCAGCCCGTTGATATGATCGGAATGTTCGTGCGAAATAACAATGCCATTGATCTGCTCCATCGAAATGCCAAGCTGATGCAGGCGCTTTTCGGTTTCTCTGCAAGATAAGCCGGCGTCGATCAGTACGGCATGATCGGCGTTTCCAACATAATAGCAGTTGGCGTTGCTACCACTGTTAACCGAGGCTATACGTAACGACATGCGTCAAAAATAAACGATTGTCCACGCAATATTTTACTAATTATGGCGATGGTGAAAAAGAATTCTTTTTACTATGGATAACCAACATTGCGTCAGTAAATAAAATAGAGAATGAGCGCATACAACACAATAAAGACAATCAGATTCACGATCGAAAATGTAAAAAGCAACAGGTATTTGGCTACCGTCTTCATCAAAGATTGACGGTAGAAATTGTACATAGCCACCGCCGGATAACAGAACGCAATCACTCCAAACAGGTCGGATGTCCACTCGAACAACTTCACGGAGTACAGCCCGTTTAAAAACTGAAAAAGGTAGTAGAAGATAAGAATGAGATAGAGGGCAACGACAGTATGGATGAGAAAAATTAAGTGGTTGGTATATACATATTTGTGCTTGCTTCGGCTGTACATCAACTTTAAAAAAAGCGCAATTACCGGAATAGTGAAAAAGAGAATCTGAGGCGTACTTTTTAAAAGATGCTGACGGAGCGACTCGTTGGTATAATAGTGTTTTATTTCGCCCTGCTGTTTTTTGCGGTAGCGTTTTTCTTTAAATTTCCTGATGAGCCAATTATCTTTTTTGTGCTCCGGCAATCGGTTTTGTTCGTCGACGTATTGGGCATAGCTGCCCGGCAGGTCTTCTACAATAATGTCTGCGGGCCGCCCGGCGTGGGTTTTCTTTAGTCCCGAAATAATGTTCAATGCTGTGGATGACTGCTCGCGAAAGTGCTGATCTGTGGTTCGTGCGGCGGAGTCGATAATCAGGCGTTCGGTTGTATTCAGTCCCAGTGCTTCCATTTGTGCAAGCTTGGCATCATCGTTTGGGCGATGCAACAAAAAATAGATAAGGAAGAAGGCTGCCGTTGTGAATACGAACATTTTTATTGGGTGCAGATAGCTTTGCCGCCTGCCCGCCATATACTCTTTCGACAAGAATCCGGGCCGGAAGAAAAGTGACTTTATTGTTTTCAGAAACTTGCTGTCGTAATGAAAAATGTCAGCAACAAAATGAAGAAGCAAATGTCCAAAGCTTTCTTTCGGATCCGTGTTTTCTTGTCCGCAGTGCTGACAATATCTGCCTGCAACAATCGCATCGCAGTTTAAACAGTTGTTTTGTTTTCTCACATGTGCCAAGCAGAATATTTTGCGGCTAAAATAAGGCAATTGTAAGCTTGTTGCGGGCTGCTTATTTGCTGTTTAAATCTTTTACGTATTTCACTACCGCCTTCGAAATAGCCGAAACAATTTCATTTCTGCCACTTTCGCTGTTCAGGTATTTTTCTTCTTTCGGATTGGATATATAGCCAACCTCAATCAGTATACTCGGCATGGCTGTGGCCTGGAGCACCCAAATACCCACTTCTCGCTGCTTGGCGCTCCGGCTCGTGCGGCCAATGCGTGCAAATTCCTTTTCTACATTGGTGGCGAGGTTGGCGCTGCGCGAAAAGTATTGTTTTGTTTTAAGGTTATATAAAATCATTTTCTCCGGTGAGTCGGGATCAAAATCTTTCACCTGCTCGGCAAGCTTTTTATCGAGGTAGAGTGCCTCGTTTTCCTTCATAGCTTTTTCCTTGGCGGTGTTTTTCTTTACACCCCAAATGTAGGTTTCCGTTCCACTCGCCGGATTAGGGATGGTTTCTGTTTTGTACACCGGAACCCTTTTCTTCTGCTTCACCGTTTTATTGCCTTTTTTAACCGTAACCGTTTGCGTTTGATACCGCAGCAGTTTCTTTCTTGTTGTTGGAGCGGCGCTGTTGCAGTGGATAGAAATAAACAGATCGCCTTTGCTTTTATTGGCGATGTTAGCCTTTTCTACCGGGTGCTGATACACGTCTTTTGTACGGGTTAAAACAATCTTTATTTTGTCAAGGTCTGATTCAAGCTTTTTGGCCAGCTTTAAGGAAATGGCAAGCGCCACGTCCTTTTCTTTCGAAAATTTTCCCACAGCACCCACGTCTTTTCCGCCATGTCCGGCATCAATAACAATCGTTTTTACAATTGCCGACTGCTGCGCAAAAACAAGATGGCAACTAAGGAAAAACAGAGGTAGTAATAGAATCTTAAGATTAGCGGTCATTATTATTTTCCGGCCGTTCCTTCGAGATTGCTTTTATATTTTAAAACGGCATTTTTTATGGAGTTCGTGATTTCGTCTTGTCCTTTCTCACTGTTCAAATAAGCTTCATCGGCCGGCGTACAGATGAATCCTGTTTCTACAAGAATGCTCGGCATGGCTGTGGCCTGAAGTACCCAAATGCCCTCGTTGTTCCGTTGTTTCACCCCATAGCTCGGGCGCCCGAGCAGGGTAAATTCATCTTCCACATATTGAGCGGCCATCTGGCTGTACTTAAAATATTTGGCTGTCATCAGGCTGGCGCGAATGTATGCTTCCGGTCCGTCGAAATACTGATAGGTGCTGTCTTCCTGCTCACCGCTCTCATCATCATTCTTTACAAAACTTTTTTTCGATTCGTTTTTACCTACTGCCCATATATACGTTTCTGTGCCGGTTCGTGTATGCGGAATTCTTACTTTCTTGTAGTTGGTAACGATTCTTGTTTTCGTTACTTTTTTCTTCTTTTTTCCTTTGCCCTGAAAAACATGATAAGTCTCTTTCCGCGTACCATCGGCAATCGTTTGATAGCGGGGAGCAAGCGAGTTTACGTGAATGGAAATAAACAAATCGCCTTTTGCTTCGTTGGCAATTTTTGCACGGAGCCGGTTGGCTTCATTTTTATCCTTTGCATTGCCGGGGAAATTTTCATCTACCCGCGTATAAACAATCTTCACGTTGGGAAGGCTCTGTTCAAGCTTTTGCCCAAGTTTTAAAGCCATCTGAAGGTTTAAAGTAGCCTCATTGCTGTATTCGCCCTGCGCGCCAACATCGTAGCTTCCATGGCCGGCATCAATCACAATTGTTTTCAGTGTTTGGCGCTGTAACGGTTTTTCAGGGTTTAAAAAAGAAGAAAGTAAAAACACACTTAAGCCGCCCGCAAGAAGTAAAAACAGTGCATGAACTCTTCTAAACATATTCACTTTTAATTAAAAGGTATTGGGTTATTGTATCTGCCTTTACCGTTACATTTGTTCACTTTTGACTATGAATTTGCAATGGCGCGGTAAAAATAAAGCAAAGATAACAGCCTCAATTGTTGCTTTATTATGCTTGTTTATGACGGCTGAAATTAATGCAAAGTCAAAATACGATTCAGGGTTTTTCATTCCCTTAACAGCATCCGATACCATTCCTGAAAAAAATGTAAACAATAGCAAGCTTCCCGGCGATACGCTGATAAAAAAAGATTCGGTTCCGCGCATTGATACGCTCTATTTTTCGTCTGATTCTTTAAACACGTCGGTGGTATATGAAGCAGAAGATTCGGCTATTCTTTACATACCGTCTAAAACCTTTCTGTTGTACGGGAAGGCAAAAGTGAATTACGAAAATGTGCAGCTCGAGGCGGGCGTTATCCGTTACGATCAGCAAAAAGAAGTGATTGCCGCCTTCGGGCCGTCGGATACTGCGGCCTCTGCCGGGCCGCTCAATCTTCCCACCTTAACACAAGATGGTGCTGTTTCTAAAAGTGATACCATTTACTTCAACGTAAAAACGCAAAAGGGGTTAACTAAGAACACCTATTACCAGGAGGGTGAACTTTTTTTGCACAGCAATAAGCTGAAGAAAGTGAGTGCCGACGTTGCTTTCGCGTATAAAAATCGATTTACAACCTGCAATCTCGACACGCCTCACTTTGCATTCCGGACGGCGCGGATGAAGGTAATTAACGAGAAGTTTGCTGTGGCGGGTTTATCGTATCCGGAGTTTGAAGGCGTACCAATGCCGGTGGGAATTCCTTTTGGGATATTTCCGTTAAGCCGCGGCCGCCATTCCGGACTTTTGCCTCCGCAGTTTGCGGCAAATGAAGACTATGGTTTAGGGCTGGAAGGACTGGGTTATTATAAGGTGATAAACGACAATTGGGATGTTATTCTGAAATCGGACATCTACAGCTATGGTGGGTACCGAATAGAAGCGCGGCCTACCTATATTAAGCGATACCGTTATCAGGGAACCTTCAACCTCTCGTTTCAGAAAATTAAAATGCTGAACAAAGACTATAACGCCAAGCTGAGCAACGAGTTTTTTGAAAGCAACAGTTTTTTTATTGACTGGACGCATTATCGCGATAACCGTGCGCACCCAGGAACTTCGTTCAGCGCAAGCGTACACGCCGGCAGCTCGCAGCACTACCGCTATATGCCCAATAACGCATACGCAAATTATACCAACCAATTGTACTCGTCCATTGCCTGGTCGAAGAGTTATAACGACGGGAAGCAGCAGCTTTCGGTAAATGCCAATCACAACCAAAACAATTTGCTGCATTTACAAAACATCAACCCTTCGGTGAGTTATATGGTAAACACGTTTTATCCTTTACAAAGAAAGATGCGTGTGGGTGCGGAAAAATGGTACGAAAAAATTGCTGTATCCTACAACGGCAATCTGGAATCCCGAATTCCATTTTACGATACTGCCTTTAATTTCAGCCGCCTGATTGACACCATTCAGTGGGGTGCCGTTCATAACCCCAGCATTTCACTTCCGTTACCTCCTGTTGGGCCGGTTATTTTTTCGCCCGGCATTACCTATTCGGAAAGATGGTACGGCCAAAAGTCGCTCCTGAGCTGGAATGCAGCGAATAAAAAAATTGATACGAGTTTGGAGAAGGGATTTTTTACGGCACGCGAAATCAGCTTTGCCATGAACGCTTCTACCCGTGTTTTTGGCACATACAACTTTAATAAATCGCGTTCGGTGGAAGCCCTGCGGCACGAAATAAAGCCTTACGTTTCGTTTAATTACAAGCCCGATTTAATGTCGCACCATTATTATGATGTGCAGGTAGATACAACGGGGAAAAATTTTCGCCGGTTACCGGAATATCAGAGCTTCGCCACTTTTGGTGAAGGCGTTTTTGGAGGGATGTACTTTGGGATAGATAATCTTCTTGAAATGAAGTTGCGCAATAAAGAAGATTCAACGGAAGGCAGCAGAAAGATGCGTTTAATTGATGGGCTCAGTATCAGCAGCGGATACAACTTTCTTGCAGACAGCTTACAATTGCAGCCCATCGATATCCGGTTGAGGAGCACTTTGTTTGAGAAAATTAATATCAGCGCAGGCGCCGTACTCGATCCTTATCAGGTAGATACTTTCGGACGAAAAATTAACCGCTTTAACTGGAGCAACCGTAAGTTTAATTTAGGGCGACTTACCACGGCAAGCCTCACGGTTTCAACCTCGCTGCAAAGTAAAAAAGCATCGGGTAAGGAAGCAGAGGGCCAAACCACTTTCGATCCAACCCTTACGCCCGACGAGCAAATGCGGCAGCTCGAATACATCAGAAATAATCCTGCTGAGTTTGTTGATTTCGATATTCCATGGTCGTTGCAACTATCATTCTCTGCTATTTTGAACCGGGTGCTCACGCCCGATTTAAAAGATTTTACCACCCAAATTACCAGCGGCCTTAATTTAAACGGCGACTTCAGCCTTACGCCAAAATGGAAGATAGGAGGCGGGAGTTATGTAGATTTAAGAACGATGAAAATAGAAAGCCTGAGCATGTTTATTTCAAGAGAAATGCACTGCTGGCAAATGTCCATCAACCTTACGCCGGTTGGTTATTTCCGGTCGTTCAGCATTACCATCAGTCCCAAAAGCGGTATCCTCCGCGATTTGCGCATCAACCGTAACCGATCTTTTTATAGCGGCTTGTAGTGTGGTAACGAAGGCCGTTCGGATGGTTTCGGATCGATCCGGTTTTTGCGTCAAATACCTCTTCTGCGCTCTTGCTGTGAGCGAGATCTTTTTGCCTTCTGTTATAAATTTTAAAACAAAAAATTAGCGGAATATAATTATGAAAATTCTGTTAGGTTTGCCACACTGTTTTTTAAAAAACCATAGAACCCATTGAACCCAAAACGTTTTTCAAAATGAATTTTAAGCTTGTCAATAACATTACAGGATGGACGGTTTGTATCATCGCCTGTTTGGTATACATTCTTACTGCAGAAGCAGGCGCCAGCCTTTGGGATTGCGGTGAATTTATCAGCACAGCGTATAAAGTGCAAATTCCACACCCGCCGGGCGCTCCTTTATTTGTTTTGCTGGGTCGCTTTTTTGTTATTCTGTTTGGCGATAATCCGATGACGGCCGCCAAGGCAGTGAATATCATGAATGCGCTTGCCAGTGGCTTCACCATTTTGTTTTTGTTTTGGACGATTACGCACTTTGCACGCAGAATTGTTTGTACGGCTGCCGATAGGGTGCCAACAAATACACAAATCATCAGCATTATGGGTGCAGGAATTGTAGGTGCCCTTGCCTACACTTTCAGCGATTCGTTTTGGTACAGCGCTGTTGAAGGGGAGGTGTATGCGCTTTCTTCTTTCTTTACCGCGCTCGTGTTTTGGGCTATCCTCCGTTGGGAACATCGTGCCGACGAACCCGGAATCGACAGGTGGATCGTTTTTATCTTTTTTATGATGGGCCTTTCCATCGGTGTTCACTTATTAAACCTTCTTACCATTCCGGCAATTGTAATGGTATACTACTTCCGGAAAAGATCTCATTTCAATTATCCGGCGCTTCGTAGGTTCTTTTTCCGTTTTTTAATTGTGGCCGGCGTGCTGGGCTTCATTGGCGGCTTATGGCTTGGTGGCGCCGAAGCCAATCCCGACAGAAATATTCCATCCGATAATACCTATGCAGGATTAATGCTTTTTGGTGCAGCCATTGCCATTGGATTGCTCTACTTCTTTGAAGGATTGAATAAAAAAGAAAAGTCGCTTCCCGGCGGCGCATACATATTTTTTGTGCTGGGTGTGGTGCTGACCGGCGTAGTGCAGGTGGGAGTAATTCAATACTCTATTAAAACTGCCGGCGCATTCGACCGTGTTTTTGTAAACTCATTCGGTCTTCCGTTCTTCAGCGGCTTCATTTTCTTCTTTTTGCTCATTGCTGCACTTTGCTGGTATTTAATACGTTTCGCGGCTAAAAAAGGCTGGCCATTCCTGCGCCTCGCTGTTTGGTGTTTTGCCTTTATGCTTATTGGTTACAGCACCTACATTACAACCATGATTCGCAGCAGCGCCGACCCCGCTATCGATATGTATAATGTTGACAACCCCATGAGCCTTGTGGGCTATCTCGGCCGCGAGCAGTATGGCGATTTTCCATTACTCTACGGTCAGAAATTCACATCCATGCCGGTAGATGTTGCCGTAGGCGGCATTAAATGGCAGAAGGGCGATACCAAATATGTTGAACAGGGACGCGACATGAAGTATGTATATCTTCCGGAAGATAAAATGGTATTTCCGCGGGTTTGGGATGCGAGTAACGAACAGGCTCATGCTGATTATTATGCAATGTTCCTTGGTATCGGCAAAAATCAGGATGGCACCTACGCACGCGAGCCAAATTTTGCCGACAACATAAAGTTCTTTGTGGGCTATCAGAACTACTTCATGTACCTGCGTTATTTTTTCTGGAATTTCGCCGGTAAGCAAAACGATGTTCAGGGTCTTTTCCTTGGCAACGTAACCGACGGTAACTGGATTACCGGCATCGGCTTTATCGATAAACTGATGTACGGCGATCAGTCGCTCATGCAGGATAGTTTAAAGAACAATAAAGCAAATAATAAACTGTTTGCGCTGCCTTTCATATTAGGAATGATCGGGCTTTTCTATCATTTTAAAACCCGGAAAGATGATGCCTTAGTAAGCATGTTACTCTTTTTCTTCACCGGTTTTGCAATTGTGCTGTATCTGAACCAGGCCGGTATGCAGCCGAGAGAACGGGATTACGCATACGTGGGCTCCTTCTATGCATTTGCCATCTGGATTGGTATTGGCGTGCTGAAAGTAAAAGAGTGGCTGAGTAAGGCTGTAAACGCAAACATAGCGGCTGCACTTGCCACAGTAATTTGCACCTTGGCTGTTCCGGTGGTGATGGCAGGGCAGGAGTGGGACGACCACGACCGCAGCAAAAAGCAAATTGCCCGCGACCTTGCGAGAAACTATCTGGAAAGCTGTGCACCCAACGCCATCTTGTTCACCTTCGGCGACAACGATACCTATCCCTTATGGTATGCACAGGAAGTGGAAGGCATCCGCCCCGATATCCGCGTTATCAATACCAGCCTGCTCGGTATCGACTGGTACATCAATCAACTCCGTTATAAAATCAATCAGAGCGATGCCATCGACGTCATCTTTAATAAATCACAAATTGAAGGGCGTAAACGCGAGTACGTTATTTATAAACCAAACGGAATGTATCCCGCTGAACAGTTCAGCGATCTTTATACCGTAATGAAAGACTATGTGGGAAGCGATGACCCGCGGTTTATGGAAGAAAGAAGTGGCGGCGAGTTATACAATACCTTCCCCACAAAAAGATTTTCGGTTCCGGTAAACAAAGAGCAAGTAGTGAAGAACGGAACAGTAAACCCAACCGACGCAGTGGTAGATGCGCTTCAGTTTGAGGTAAGCAAAAACGGCCTTCTTAAAAATGACCTTACGCTGCTCAATATTATCGCCGCTAACCAATGGAAGCGTCCCATCTATTTCACAGTTCCTTCTGCTGATTTAGGATTTGATCAGTATCTGAGGAAAGATGGCCTTACCTACCGCCTCGTTCCTGTTGCCAACGATCCCGTTAACACCAACTGGATGATGGATAAACTGATGAACAAATTCTCTTATGGCGGAGCAAACATACCCGGTGTGTACTTCGATGAAGAAAACCGACGTCACCTCAACACCATCAGAAATGCTTATTCGGAGCTGGCGGGTACGCTTGCCGATCAAAACCGTAAGCAGGAAGCAATTGAAGTGCTGGATAAGGCCGATAAAAACTTATTGCAGGAAAACTTCCCTTATGGAATGGCGAGCCGCGGAAACATTCATAACCAAAATTCCTTGCGCTTTTTGCTTGCTTGTTACAAAGCCGGGCACAGCTCGCTGGCAAAGAAAGTAGCCGATGCGGTTAAAAAAGATGTTACGCAACGCATCCGCTTTATAGATGCACTGCCGCCAAATAAAGCAGAGTGGATGGCGGAAGATCGTAACATTTGCGACAACCTGTTGCGTTACATGGATCAAATGGATCAAACATTTAATCCTAAACTGCAACCGGGTCAAAACCAGAGTCCGTCAGACAGCCCGGCTGTTCATTAATAAATCATGCGGGCAGTTTCGGCTGCCCGTTTTTATATCTTCGGCAATGCAAAGAATTTGTTTATTCCCCGGCACTTTTGATCCGGTAACCCTCGGACACATCGATATTGTTGAACGGGCACTTCCGCTCTTCGATAAAATTATAATCGGAATTGGCCGCAATGCAACCAAAACCACCATGTTTACAGAGGAGCAGCGGCTGGGATGGATTAAAGAGATTTTTAAAAACGAGCCTAAGGTAGAAGGAATGGTGTATCAGGGACTCACCATAAACATCTGTAAAGAAATAGGCGCAAAATTTATGCTGAGGGGCATTCGCTACGTAAGCGATTTTGAGTACGAAAAAGTGATTGCAGATATGAATCGAAGCCTGGCCGCCGACATAGAAACAATTTTTCTAACCTGTCTGCCTCAATATACATCTGTGGCGTCAACGCTTGTTCGCGATGTCATCCGCAATGGCGGCGATGCCAGTTCCTTCATTCCTGACGTAGTGAGCAAAACCATTAAAAACATTCAGTAATGGAGGGAACTATATGGTTTTTAAAGGATGTAACGGTTGATAAGGTTTCTGCTATTGGCGCGAATACAATGAGTCATTTTCTCGAAATTGAATTCGTTGACCTCGGACCGGATTTCCTGAAAGCAAGGATGCCGGTTGCTGATAAAACCCGTCAGCCGTACGGCTTGCTGCACGGCGGTGCATCGGCAGCCCTTGCCGAAACTGTTGGAAGCATAGCCTCAGCCTTGGTTATCGATACCACCCGACAGAAATGCGTAGGATTGGAAATTAATGCCAACCACCTGAAAGGTGTGAGAGAGGGCTATGTATATGCCACTGCATCTCCTTTACACTTAGGAAAAGCAACGCATGTTTGGGACATCCGCATCACCAATGAAAGCAATCAGCTCGTTTGTATATCGCGACTAACAGTGGCGGTGTTGCAATAAAAAAGCCGGCAATATTTGCCGGCCAACGTAGTTTTTGGAAGTGCTTTAACTGATGGTAATTTGTTTAGGAAGCACTTTCACTTCTTCTTTTTTAGGTAAATGCAGCTTCAAAATGCCGTTGTCGTAGCGGGCTTCAATTTTATCTGCATCAATGTGCTCGCTTAGGTTAAACGAACGCTTGAAGTTAGAAAAGCTAAACTCTCTCCTTAGTACTTTTCTGTTCGGCTCTTCTGCTTTTTCTTCATTGTCTTGCTTCTTTTCGTAAGCAATGCTTAGCAGGCCTTTTTCTAAGGTTATGCTGAAATCTTCCTTGCTTAAGCCGGGTGCTACGAGTTCAAGATCGAACCCTTCGTTCGACTCATGGATGTTTACGGAGGGGAGGGTGAAGTTGCTGTCTTTTCCCCAGTTTGCGGCGTTGTTGAACAACTCTTCGAACAAATTGTCGAAGGCTCGGTAGTTTCTTTTTACAAGTGTCATAGTATCTCCTTTTTTGATGAGTATTTTCAAACGCCATTCCATTGAAAAATACACGCCATTATGACTGTTGCATAGTTCCTGATGCGACATATCGACACAAATCAACATTATTTTCCTGCAAAACGAGCATCGGTAGGCAGAAGAGCGAGATATTTCTCGCGAGGCAATGATCCGGGATCGAACAGAACCCGAAGGGTTCCAATATTTATAGAAAATGAACGTGTACGATCGTTCAACTCCCAACAAATTACCGCCTCACCCAAACAAAATCCGAAATTTTTCCGGAACCTGACGTATGTCAGTTTCCAATAAAAGTATTTAAGTACTTTTATTCAAAATTAGTAAACATGCAAACAATGGAGAGTTTATTTGTTCCCGCTCTTGCGCCCGCAATGAAGCATCCCACAGTACTTAAGAAATTCGATTCCCTCGCCGTTGGCGAATCTTTTCTGCTGATAAACGATCACGATCCCATTCCGCTTTTTTACGAGATGAAAGCTGAAAAAGGAGAAATCTTCGACTGGCATAAGGTAGAGGATGGTCCTGAAGTTTGGAAGGTTGAAATAACCAAAACAGCCGAGCCGGCCGGAAAAGCGCCCGCTTCATTCGATAACGCTGCGAAAAAAGGAAGTGATGTATACGAACTGAATGTAACATTACTTGAGCCGCGCAGAAAACATCCTACCATCTTCGAACATTTCGACGCGCTAAGAGAAGGCGAATCATTTAAGATATTAAACGATCACGACCCCAAACCTCTATATTATCAGATGCTTGGCGAGAGAGGAAATATCTTTCACTGGCAATATCTTGAAAAGGGCCCTCAGTGGTGGCGCGTACTCATCACTAAAAATGATGGCAATACTGAAACTCTGGGCGAAATAGCCACCAAAGACCTTCGCAAAGCAGAAATATTTAAAAAGTATGGCCTCGATTTCTGTTGCGGTGGAAAGAAAACCGTGCGCGAGGCATGTGCGGAAAAAGGAATCGACGCAACCAAAGTGGAAGAAGAGCTGCAAAGCGCCGATAAAAATCCGGTGATGAGGCCGCTTCCGTACAACGACTGGAGCCTCGATTTTTTGGCTGACTATATCGTAAACACACACCATAGCTACGTAAGAAAAACCATTCCTGAACTAAGGATGTATGCAGCAAAAGTGGCACGCGTACACGGCGCTCAGCATCCCGAACTACTCACGATTCACCAGCTTGTAGAGGCAATTTGCGCAGAACTTGCCGAACACATGGTAAAAGAAGAAGAAGTGCTTTTCCCATTTGTGAAAACATTGGTGTCGGCAAAAAAACTCGGCGAGCCCAAACCCAAAGCAGGATTCGGTTCCGTAAACAATCCGGTTAGCATGATGGAACACGAACACGAAGTAGTGGGTAAAAGTTTGGAGCAGGCGCGTATGTTCAGCCGGAACTATGCCGTACCGGCCGATGCCTGTGCCAGCTACAAATTGTTCTTTAAAATGATGGAAGAATTCGAAAGCGATTTATTCACCCATATTCACTTAGAAAACAACATTCTTTTTCCCAAAGCAATTCAGATGGAAAAAGAGTGGCAATAAACCCTCCGCTAAAGCCCGCTCAGGGCTTTAGCTTTTTTTCGGTATTACCTAAACTTTACATTTATGGAAATTCCAGCAAAACAAAATCATCAAAAGCGCGTGGTTATTGTCGGCGCAGGATTCGCCGGCCTTTCACTCGCAAAAAAGCTTTCTTCCCAGTATTTTCAGGTTGTACTGCTCGACCGCAACAACTATCATCAGTTTCAGCCTTTGCTATATCAGGTTGCTATGGCGGGCCTCGAACCGAGCAGTATCAGCTTCCCGCTCCGTAAAATCTTTCAGCACAAAAAGCACGTCGTAATTCGTATTGCAGAAGTGCTTCAGATAAAACCCGAAACGCGTGAAGTGGAAACATCCATCGGCAACATCGGCTACGACTACCTCGTGCTGGCCAGTGGCGCTACCACAAATTATTTCGGAATGAAGAACCTTGAACAACATGCATTCTCTATGAAGTCGGTTTCCGAAGCCCTTCTGTTGCGCAACACACTTTTACAGAACTATGAAAAAGCCGTAAACACTTCCGACGAAAACCAAAAATCAGCCCTCCTGAACATTGTGGTGGTAGGCGGCGGCCCAACAGGTGTAGAACTTGCGGGCGCCATTGCCGAGCTCCGCGATAACATCTTGCCAAAAGATTATCCCGAGCTCAATTTTAATTTGATGAAAATTTATCTGATGGAGGCCGCACCCCGCCTGCTGAACGGCATGGGCGAAGCATCGGGAAAAAAGGTGGAAAACTATCTCTCCAACCTTGGCGTAACCGTAAAATGCAGTACCTCCGTGAAAGACTATAATGGAACAGATGTGCTGCTCAACAACAACACAGTAATTAAAAGCAACTGCCTTATTTGGGCGGCTGGCGTTAAAGGAAATGCTCCGGCAGGGCTTCCCGATTCGAAAACCATCAACAACAGGCTAACCGTAGATGAATACAGTAAGTTAGAGGGATATAACGACATTTTCGTTGTCGGCGATCTTGCTGCGATGACCGACCGCCATACACAAAAGTTCTTTCCTCAGGTAGCGCCGGTGGCAATGCAACAAGCTGCTTTGCTGGCAAAGAACCTGCATGCAATGCAGCGAAACGCTCCGCTGAAACCCTTCAAATATTTTGATAAAGGAACGATGGCAACTGTGGGCCGAAACCTGGCAGTTGCAGAAATTGGAGGCCTGAAACTAAAAGGTATTGTTGCCTGGATGGTGTGGATGTTTGTGCACCTGATGTCGATAATCGGCGTGAAAAACAAAATCTTTGTACTGATTAACTGGGTATGGCAATATTTTACGTACGACCAATCGCTGCGCCTGATTATTCATCCCACAAACAAAAAAGAACGTGCGCCCAAAGTGCATACAAAATCGGTGATAGCCGCATAAACATTGCTATGGAAATTTCTGGAAAAACAAAAATTGCGCAACTGCTGAAGGAGAATCCCGCAGCGCTCGATGCAATTGTAAGTATCAGCTCAAAGTTTGAAAAGCTGCGCAATCCGCTATTGAGGCGAGTTATGGCGCCCCGAACCACCATAGAAACGGCTGCAAAGATGGGCGGATGCTCGGTTGCTGACTTCTTCGATAAGTTGCGGCCGCTCGGCTTTTCCGCTTCGGCCACCGCTGCCGACGATACCCCTGCAACCAACAAGCCGATTCCCTCATTTATTGCTTCCTTAAAGCAGGAAGATGTACTTGTTTTTGATGTGCGCCCAATCATCGCAGACGGCGACGACCCTCTGAAGCTGATTATGGAAAAGATTGCCGCCATTAGTGCAGGACAGGCACTGAAAATTATCAACTCCTTCGAGCCGCTGCCATTGATGTTGCTGTTGGAGAAAAAAGGATTTCAGGTGTATGTGGAGCAAACCGCTGATGAAGTGTTCTTCACTTATTTTTACAAACCCCAAGGCCTCTCAAGCAACGATGCTTTGCCGGCGGTGGAAACATCCGGCGACTGGTCCGCGGTACTGAACCGTTTCTCCGGAAACCTTGTAACCATCGACGTCCGCGAGCTTGAAATGCCCGGTCCGATGATGAAAATTTTAGAAACCATACACACGCTTGCACCACAACAGGCACTCTTCGTTCATCACAAAAGAGTTCCGGTTTTTCTTTTGCCCGAGCTGGCAGAAAGAGGGATGGACTACCGCATCAACACCATTGCCGAGGGCGACGTGAAGATGCTGATATATCATAAAAAACCAGGCAAATGATTACCGCACCGCGAGGCATACAAACCAACACAACGCACAAGGTGGTATTACCTTTTTACGGGTATGCTTCCCTTGCATTTTTGGTTGCAACGGTGCTGCTGTTGGTGCACTCGGGTTCGGTTAGCGGGCACTATTTTCAGCCGGTTAACCTTGCCATCGTGCACACCATGGCTTTAGGCTGGGGCACGATGATTATTTTGGGCGCAAGTCATCAGTTGGTGCCGGTGCTGATTGAAGCGTCATTGCACAGCACTACGCTTGCACATCTTTCATTTTGGTTTGCTGCGGTGGGTATTCCCATGCTCGTATATGGTTTTTATACATTTCAGCTCGGCTTAATTGCCATTAGCGGCGCTGTGTGCGTCAACATTGCCGTGGGGTTGTACATTGCCAACCTCCTGTTAAGCCTTAAGCGCGCAAGGTCTGAAAATGTACACGCAAGCTTTGTGGTGGCAGCATCGGTTTGGCTGTTGCTAACCACCCTCACCGGGCTATTGTTGCTGCTGAATTTCACCTATGTTTTTCTTCCGGAAAATTCACTCCATTATCTTTCGCTTCATGCTCATCTCGGCATTATCGGATGGTTTCTGTTGCTCGTGGTGGGTGTGGGTTCGCGGTTGGTACCCATGTTCCTGATTTCGAAGTACACGAACGACAAACTGCTGTGGGCAATTTTTTGGATCATAAACATTTCGCTGCTTGTTTTCGTAATTGTGTTTCTCTACAAACTGTCGGCTGTTGTTCATCTTGTACCGGCAGGCGGCGTTTTCATCAGCATTGCAGGCTTTGCCTTTTTCTGCTATAAAGCATATAAGGAAAGAATTCGCAAAAAGATTGATGAACAGATGCGGCTTTCGTTATTGTCGGTTTTAATGATGGCAATACCGCTCATTTTTCTGATCGCGATTGTTTTACTCATTGTTTTCACAAATGCCGACAGCAGCCTTGTGCTCACATACGGTTTCTCCGTTTTCTTTGGATGGATCACCGCAATCATATTTGGCATGACATTTAAAACACTGCCCTTTATTATTTGGAATAAAATATACTCTCCGAAAGCAGGACTGGGCAGCACACCGAATCCGAAAGACTTATTTCATGCAGGTGTGTTTACAGTTATGACGCTGGCCTATCTTTCCGGATTTTTGTTGTTTATCATTGGGGTTCTAATGAAGGTGTCGGCATTCATTTCGGGTGCAGCTTTGTTGTTATTTGCCGCCGCAGTTTTATACAACTGGAATGTGATGAAGATGTTGTTTAAAAAAAGTAAATGATGGACATTATTACCAACGATAAAGCGCGCTGCGAACAAGCGCTCATTGCACTAAAAAATGTGATCGACCCCGAGATAGGGTTAAACATTGTTGACCTTGGACTGATTTATCAGATCGATTTTGATGTAAGGGAAGTAATCATGGCGATGACGCTGACCACACAATTCTGTCCTATGGGCAGCAGTATCCGCTCCGGTGCCGAACGCGCCTTGCAGTCAGCGTTTGAGGGCGATACGATTACCGTAAATTTGGTGTTTCAACCGCCATGGAACCAGAGCCGGATTTCGGAAGAAGGGCGTAATTTTTTAAACGGGTAAGTATGTTGAGCAGCACTTGTAAAACGGCCGTTAAGGCGGTTATATTTTTAGCCACAAAATTTGAAGCCGGCGAAAAAACCGGCATCAAGCAAATAGCGCAGCACATTTCTGCCAGCGAACATACGGTGGGGAAGATGTTGCAAATTTTAGTGCGTCATGGAGTCATTAACAGCACGAAAGGGCCATCCGGAGGTTTTTATATTTCGCAACTGCAGCTTCAACAGCCGGTTATCAATATTGTGGAGGCGATAGACGGGCGATCGGTCTTTCACAGCTGCGGCCTCGGACTTAGCCGATGTTCGGCCTTGCATCCTTGCCCCATCCACAACGAGTATAAAGTGGCAAGAGATATTATTGAACAAATTTTTAAAACAAAGAAAATTGCCGATCTGTGCGAGCCCGTAAACAACGGCCTTGCATATTTATTTGGCTAAATTTGTAGGATATGCAACAGGATATTTTATCGCTCGACGATGTAAAACTATTGGTGAACGACTTTTATGGAAAGGTGAGGGAAGACGTTTTACTCGGGCCGGTTTTCAACGATCGTATTCAGGATCGATGGCCACAGCACCTTGCAAAAATGTATCAGTTTTGGGAAACCGTTTTGTTGGGAAATCATACCTATTTCGGCGCTCCTTTTCCTCCACACGCAAAACTGCCGGTTGATGCAACGCATTTCAACCGCTGGCTGCAACTGTTTGAGGCTACCGTTGATGAACATTTTTCAGGAGAAGTTGCAGAAGAGGCAAAGTGGAGGGGCAGAAAAATGGCTGCCATATTTCAAACAAAAATTTCGCATTTCAACGCAAATCAAAGCAAAGAAAGCCTGATGTAATGGATACAAACAAACCCATAAAACGGAGTGAATTTTTGTTGCCGCTGTCGCGGGATCATCATTTCAGTTTATTGTTTTCGTGGAAAATAAAGCAAGGCCTTCGTCACCAGGTGGACAACCAGCGCATCCAGAAGTATGTTGCACACTTTTGGCAAACCCACATGCTGCAACACTTTCAGGAAGAAGAAGAGCTTTTGTTTACACATCATGCCGACGATTTGGTAACGCGTGCCGTTGCGGAGCACGGGGTAATTAAAAACCTGATTGAGGAAATTCTGAAACCCGGATATTCGGAGGCAAACGAAAAGCTGAAGGCCCTTACTGAAATGGTGGATGACCACGTTCGTTACGAAGAGCGCATTTTGTTTCCCCACCTAGAACGAGAACTGCCTGACGACATCAAGAAAGCAATCGCCTCTCAACTCAATCAAAACCATTCAAACGAAAATCCGGATAATTATCCCGACGAGTTTTGGAAAAAGTAGTTTAGCGTGCAACGATTCTCAACCGGCATCACGTTCTGTTGTGTTTTCTTCTTTTAAATTTAACCGGTACCAGTCAATCTTTCTCGAATAATACATTACCAACCCAAGAATTACAAATACACCGATACTGCCAATCAACAAAGCATAATCCTGCAGTTGAATAATGACGAAAATAAACGCATAAAGCAGGGTAAGAATTCCCGTTACCAAGAAGGTTAAACGCCGCGACTTCAAGATGGCGCTTACATATCCGGCAATCAGCAGCAACGTAAGCACAGCAGAAATAACAAATGCAAAGTTGAAGTGAACGTGCTCAGACAACGACAGCAGAAGCGTGTAAAACACCACCAGCGCAACACCTACAAGAATGTATTGAACCGGATGAATGAAAATTTTGTTGAGCACTTCAATAAAGAAGAACACCAAAAACGTAAAGCCGATAAACAAGATGGCGTATCGCATGCTTCTATATGATTTTTGGTAACTGTCAACCGGCAGCAGTAAATCGATTCCAAACGATGACTGGCCGATAGAATAGTTGTTGTTTATCCACGATTGAGGAAAATTTCTGTTCAGATGTAACACCTTCCAGTGTGCAGAAAACCCATCCGGTGTAACTGTTCGCCAGTCGGGCAAAAAGGCGCCGTTAAAACTTGGGTTCGGCCATTTTGAGGTGACGGCTATCTCCGTTGTTTTACCAACAGGTGTAAAATATAAAAGCTGGCTTCCCTTTAGATGTAAGGTAAAGCTGAACCGGCTTACAATGCTGTCGGATGCAGTAGCCACAATTTGTGCATGAATGCCGCTGTTTACAATGTCGTTCGAAGGAACGCCCGGATTAAAGGCAACCTGCGTTTGATTCCATTGTAGCTTAACCTGATTTTGAATTCCTCTTAAATCGTTAATACCCACTGTAAACACCGCTTTATCGAAAAGTATGTTGCGTGGGTCGATATCATAAGCCGATAAATCAATTTTATCGAAGCTGCCTGTAACATCTATCGTAGAATGATATACCACAATATCGTAGATGCCGCGCCGCCTTTTTTCCGGACTGATACTGCTTTTTATAGAAAGCTGATGGGGGAGGATGTGAAGGTATTCTTTTACCTGAACCAGCTTTTCTGCTGAGTCTCTCTTCGAAAACTCTTTAACGTAGCGGTAATAGGGTATGGAAATAAACGGACCGGAAAGGGTTTGCTCTTCCGCCCATTTAGCGCTCACTTCACGAATGGCTTCTTTCTGCCGGAACTCTCGTTCAACAATCAGGTCGCGGATCATCGCAGTGGGTATCAGCAGTAATAAGCCAATGAATACAATTGCACCAACTTTAAAATAAATGTTGTTCTTTAAGTTCTTCATTCAGCAGAATGATTTTAGAGAATAAAAATAGCAATAGTTAATCGCTGCTTAACAATCTGCCGAACATATTTTCTGTGGTGCATCGCCCATCAATCCTTTTTCTCGTTCTTGCGCGCTTTATCCCGGTCGTGAGGAATAGCATTTTCCCCATTATTAAGCCCCATCAGTTGTTCATTTAAATTGCCGGTTTTTTGCAGATGTTCAATGCCTTCATTCGTTTGTTTTTGATCTGTTTTATTGTCTTTCATAACGTTTTTTTTTTTGAATTGTCATTTTTGTGTTTTCGATATTTTTTGAATCATTGGCGTCTTTGGAGTAATGGCGTTATTCAGTTCAATTGCTGCGCTTATCAATGCCAAATGAGTGAAAGCCTGTGGGAAATTGCCAAGGTGTTCCCCTTTCATTCCAATCTGTTCTGCGTATAACCCAAGGTGGTTGGCGTATCCCATCATCTTTTCAAAATGTTCTTTTGCTTTTTGTGTATCGCCCTGCAATGCAAGGCATTCAATATGCCAGAACGAGCAAATGGTGAAGGTGCCCTCAATGCCTTTCAGTCCATCAATTTCCTTTCCTTCTTCGAGGTAGCGATAGATGAGCACATCGCTGCGCAAATCTTTATCAATCGCCTGCATGGTTAGTTTCCATTTTTCTGAATGAGGAGAGATAACGTTTAGTATCGGCATCAGCAGTGTGCTTGCATCAACCGACGTTCCGCCTTCATATTGTACAAACGATTGACGCTCATCGCTCCAAAATCTTTCCATCATATCATGGTACAACTGATTCCGGATTTTTTTCCAGTTGATGAAGTCGTACGGAAAAGAGAAGTGGTCGCCAATTTTAATGGCGCGGTCAATCGCCACCCAGCACATCATCTTGGAAAATAAAAATGATCTTTTCTTTCCACGGACTTCCCAAATGCTGTGATCGGGTTGCTGATGGTTATGGATTACGAGGTCGATATAGCTCACAATAATTTTCCAGTATTCATAAGTGATGTCGCCGCCGTGGCGGACAAAAATGAAAATGGTTTCGAGCAGTTCGCCATAAATATCCATCTGCAACTGGCGGTGTGCATCATTTCCAATCCGCACGGGCTTCGAATGTTTATATCCTTCCAAATAATCGAGCGTCGATTCCTGTAAATCAGTTTTACCGTCAACCGAAAACATTAACTGCAATTCCTGACGTGTACTTTGCGCTTTCACCCACTGCAAAAAATGTTCAGCCTCCTCTACAAAGCCAAGTTGCAGAAAAGCGTGCATCGCAAAAGCAGCGTCTCGTATCCAGGTGTAACGATAGTCCCAGTTGCGGCCATGCCCGATCGATTCAGGAAGGCTGAAGGTGGGCGCAGCTACCATGGAGCCCGTGCTTCCGCAGATCAGCAACTTGAGTGTGAGCGCCGATCGCCTCACCATTTCCTGCCAGTGTCCCGTGTAGTTAATCTTCGAAATCCATCCCTGCCAGAAGTCGATGGTTTTGAAATACGTGAAGTCGAAATACTGTTGCAGATTTTCCACTTCATCCTCTTGCTCCGATTGAAGAATAAATATGCCCGATTCGCCTTCGTTTAACGTAAAGTTGCTCACGGCATCTTGTCCTTCTACCGATAGTTCCGCTGTACTCCGGAGCACGAACGCGGGCTGATTTGCTGCGGCGGTGGGCTTAAACAAAAGTCCTTCATTTGTTTTTATGACAGAATGATTGGATGCTGCATAATTGAAACGAGGAGCACATCGCACCTGATAAGAAATTCTGCCGCGGATTGTGGCTACTTTCCGCACCAACACAGAATGATAGTGATTGTCGATAACCGGCATAAAATCGATGATCTCTGCAATGCCTTCTTCCGAAAAGAAACGTGTGAGCAAGACGTTTGTATCGGGGAGATATAATTGTTTAGCAACTTTATCTTCGATTTCAGGATCAATGGAAAACGAACCTCCTTTCTCCGAATCGAGCAGTTTGCAAAAAAGAGAAGGCGAATCGAACCGCGGAAAACACATAAAGTCTAAAGAAGCATTCAGCGACACAAGGGCCACCGTGTGCAGGTTTCCGATGATTCCATAGTCTTCTATCGGAAGGTATTTTTCATTTTTTACTTTTCGTTTCGCCATAATCAGCATTTTTTTTTGTAAGGCGTTTCATCAGGCATGCTGCTGTAAAAAGGCCGCCTGCAAACCACAATAATCTGCGATTCATCGACATCCAAAGTGTAATGCTGTAATGCTTCGAAATGGCGCTGAAATCGCCATAGGCGCCGCGGTCTTCTTCTACCGCCGACCATACGTTATTCGGCCTTCCCGGCACATCCGGAATGCTTGTTTGCTGCCCCTCAAACCCGGTGTTTGCAAGCACTTCGTCGGCATACCAGTCCGCAATTTTGTTTCCGATAATGGCTTTGTAGGTTGGGTATCCCACATAAATTTCGCGTCGGTTATGTTGTGCGGCAAACACAATTGCTCGGGCAGCAACTTCCGGCGCATACACTTGCCCCATCGGCCGTGGCTTGTTCGGTAATTTACTCAGCACCCATCCAAATTGCGTTGTGTTCATGGCCGGAAGCTGCACCATACAGGTTTTAATTTTGCTGTTGTTATGCATCAGTTCTGTGCGCAGCGAATCGTAAAATCCCTGTATACCATGTTTTGCACCACAGTAGGCAGACTGCAGTGGAATGCCGCGGTAAGCAAGTGCCGATCCTACTAAAACAATCGAACCTTTATTTCGAGGCTGCATTCTTTTCAAGGCCGACATGGTGCCGTACACTTGTCCCAGATAAGTTACTTCGGTAACGCGCTTAAATTCTTCCGGCGATATTTTATCGAATGGCGCAAACACGCTGTTCATCGCATTGTTAATCCAGATGTCGATAGGCCCAAAACGGCTTTCGGTTTGTTCGGCTGCGGCTTCTACAGCGGCGGCGTCAGCAACATCAGTAACAATCGGCAATGCGGTTCCACCCAGGCTCTCCACCTCTTTAGCGGTGGCAGCGAGCTGCTGTTCGCTTCTTGCAAGCAGCGCAACTTTTGCTCCGCGTTTACCATACTCCCATGCTGTGGCACGTCCTACGCCGCCAGTAGCGCCGGTAATCACTACCACTTCGTTTATAGCTTTGCTCATTTTTTTATTGCAAGGCATCAAACATCGAACCGAGATGGGCAACAAATTGTAGTTGTGAGGGCAGCGCAAGGCTGTTGAGGAGTCAGCGTTTCCCGCTTACAAACGGATTGTCTTTTATATAAAACCGATAGGGCAGCAGCGTATCCGAACCGGCATAATCCACACCGATGCGCGGCGTAGTAACGATTTGCTTTGGGGTAACGCGGTAGCCATCGTCCACAATAAAAATTTCATCTCCTCTTAAATCTTGTCCGGTGTGCAACTTGTGTATGCCCAAGGCTTTGCAAACTTTGCCCGGCCCTTTTGTTATGGTAAAGGGTTTTTGATGTACCTGATACCGCGCCTGCATCCACTCTTCACCGAGCACAGGCGCTGCGGCCCGCACCAGCACAGCGTTTGGAATACCGGGCCGGTTGGTAACCACGTTAAACAGATAATGAACGCCATAACAGAGGTAGACGTATGCCAGTCCGCCATTTTTATACATTACCTCCGTTCGCGCTGTTCTGCGGTTATTGTAAGCGTGAGAAGCTTTATCGAAAATGCCGTTGTATGCTTCGGTTTCTGTAACCCTTGCGGCCGTAGTCACTCCGCCGATCCGTGTAACAATTATTTTTCCGAGCAGTTGTTTGCTAATCCTCACAACATCGCCGCCGGTATAAAATTCGCGTGGCAATTTCTCCAGTTTGTCGATATCCATATCCAATATAAATCAGCTTTTATTTTTTGTTTGCCTTAATTTCATCCGCTTAAAAATAGCATTCGTTGTTAAAAGAAATTGTCATTGCAATAGAATCCTATATCCAGGCGCATCGGTTTATTAAACAGCACAGACTGTGGAAATGGATTTTAATTCCGGGTATTATATACGCCATACTCTTTGTGGTGAGCATGTATTTTTTTGGACAAAGTGCCAGCAGCGTAATTGAGTGGTTAAGTTTGAAAACCGGATTGAAAACATGGCTCGACAAAATGAACAGCGGCTTTCTTGGGTTTCTTGCAACGCTTGCCGGACTAATATTGTGGCTGATTTTAATGCTGTTTTATTTTTCGCTGTTTAAGTATATCTGGCTCATTGTAGGCTCACCTGTTTTTGCCGGTTTAAGTGAGAAAACAGCGAGTATTTTACGCAACGAAACCTACAAATTCAACACTGTACAATTTTTAAAAGATATTGGGAGGGGAGTGCGGTTAAGTGTGCGCAACGCACTTTGGCAAACGGTTTATTTTGTGGCCATTGTTGTTTTGTCTTTACTTCCTGTTGCCGGTTGGATTGCGCCATTGGTTGCTCTTTTTATTGAAAGCTTTTACTATGGTTTTTCGATGCTCGACTATAGTTGCGAGCGGAATAAAATGAGTGCTTCTGAAAGCATCTACTTTGTAAACCAGCACAAAGGGCTGGCTATCGGCAACGGCATGGTGTTTTATCTGATGCACTGGCTGCCGGTTGTAGGATGGGTGCTCGCACCGGCTTATGCCGTAATTGCGGCAACTTTTTCTATGCTGAAATACAACGACATTCCATTATCCGAAAAGCAATGAACCCACAAGTTTATCTTATTCCCACTGTGCTCGACGAAGATGCTGATGCACTGTCGGCATTGCCGGTTACCCTGAAAACTGTAGTTGCCGGCTGCAATGTTTTTTTCGTGGAAAATGAACGTACCGCCAGAAGATTTTTTAAGCGGATATGGAAAGAAATGGTGATCGACGATTATCAGTGGCATACCATTCACAAAGCAGAGAAGGAAGTGTTGGAAAAGTTCCGCAGGCATTTGGCGAAAGGCGATGTGGTAGGTATTGTGAGCGAAGCCGGTTGCCCGGCGGTGGCCGATCCCGGACAAACGCTGGTAAGGGAGGCGCAGCGGCTGAAGGCGGTTGTAAAGCCGTTGGTAGGACCGAACTCAATTCTTTTGGCATTAATGGCGAGCGGGATGAATGGTCAGCAATTCAGCTTTCACGGCTATTTGCCGGTGGATAAAGTTGAGCGAAAAAAGATGTTGAAGCAATTGGAGATGGAGTCCGAAAAAACTTCTGCCACACAAATCTTTATTGAAACGCCTTATCGTAACAACCAATTAATTGACGATGCCATCGCCTCTCTGCAACCCACAACATTATTTTGTATTGCCGCTTCCTTAACATCAGCCAAAGAAAATATCCGGACGAAAACAATTGCAGAATGGCGACAAAAAAAGCCGGACATCCATAAGCTGCCGGCTATATTTTTACTTCAGGCTGCACAGCCCTGACGACTCTTAATCCAGCTTCAACACGGCTAAAAATGCTTCCTGTGGAATTTCAACGTTTCCTATCTGGCGCATTCTCTTCTTCCCTTCTTTTTGTTTTTCGAGAAGTTTTCTCTTCCGGCTGATGTCGCCGCCGTAACATTTAGCGGTAACGTCTTTGCGCATAGCGCTGATGTTCTCTCTCGCAATTACCTTGGCGCCGATGGCCGCCTGAATAGCGATAAGAAACTGCTGGCGCGGCAACAATTCTTTCAGTTTTTCGCAAAGCTTTCTTCCAAAATCCTGTGCGCGGCTGCGGTGAATCAGCGCGCTTAGCGCATCCACTTTTTCGCTGTTAAGAAGGATGTCCATCTTCACAATATCCGCCTCACGGTATCCGATGGGATTATAGTCGAACGAAGCATATCCACGCGTTTGCGATTTAAGCTTGTCGTAAAAATCGAATACAATTTCCGTAAGCGGCATCTCAAATATCAACTCTACACGCGTGGGAGTGAGATAGCTTTGGTTGATTAAAATTCCCCTCTTGCCTAAACAGAGCGTCATAATGTTTCCAATGTAGTCGGGCAGCGTAATAATCTGTGCTTTAATAAAAGGCTCTTCTATATAATCGAGCTTGGTTGGGTCGGGCATTTCGGAGGGATTGTTCACCACAATTTTTTCCCCTTTTGCCGTAAAGGCGTTGAAGCTTACGTTGGGAACCGTGGTAATTACGCTCTGATTAAATTCACGTTCCAGCCGCTCCTGAATAATCTCCATGTGCAGCAATCCAAGAAACCCGCAACGAAAACCAAAGCCCAAGGCTTGCGATGTTTCAATCTCGTAAGTAAGCGAGGCGTCGTTCAACTGGAGCTTGTCCATACAGTCGCGCAGCTCTTCAAAATCTTCGGTAACCACAGGAAATATTCCGGCAAAAACCATCGGCTTTACCTCTTCAAACCCATGAATCATTTCGCCCGGCTGGCTTACCAGCGTAATGGTGTCGCCAACCTTTACCTCTTTGGCATTTTTAATACCGGTGATAATGTATCCCACGTCGCCCGCCTTCACTTCGCCGGCAGGAGAGAGGCCGAGTTTCAGATGGCCGATTTCATCTGCTTCATAGGTTTTATCCGTGGCAATAAATTTTACTTTATCACCTTTTTTCACCGTGCCGTTAAACACCCGGAAGTAAGCAATGATACCGCGGAAGCTATTGAATACACTGTCGAAAATCAAAGCTTGCAGCGGCGCCGCTTCATCGCCCTTGGGTGCAGGAATGCGTTCTACCACTGCTTCTAAAATGGCTTCAATGCCGATTCCGCTTTTTCCGCTCGCAAGTAAAATATCTTCGTCTTTACAGCCAATCAGTTCAATAATTTGATCTTTCACCTCGGCAATCATAGCGCCTTCCATATCAATTTTATTGATTACAGGAATAATTTCGAGATCGTTGTCGATGGCGAGATAGAGGTTAGAAATTGTTTGCGCCTGAATGCCCTGACTGGCGTCTACGAGCAGCAGCGCGCCTTCGCAGGCAGCAAGTGCACGGCTAACTTCATAACTAAAGTCCACGTGTCCCGGCGTATCAATGAGGTTAAAAACATATTGCCGGCCATTTAAATGATAGTTCATTTGAATGGCTTTGCTTTTTATGGTGATGCCTTTTTCGCGTTCCAGATCCATATCGTCTAAAACCTGATTCATCATGTCTCTTTCACTGATGGTTTTGGTGTGCTCGAGCAGCCTGTCGGCAAGCGTACTTTTACCGTGATCGATATGGGCAATGATGCAAAAATTTCTAATATTTTTCATAAAGGGTGCAAAAATAGCCGTTTCGCCATCAATATTATTTTTTCGCTCAGGCGGGAAACAGAAAATTATCTCAAAAATTGTTAAAGGCTGTGTTTATCGTATTTACGGCTGAATTTTCTCGAAGAATACAAAGCCGTTTTTACGGTATAACTCCTTCACTTTAGTACCATGATATTTCATCAAATCGTCGAGCGAGTATATCCGGCAGATCACATAAACCGGTCGCGAAACCTTTTCTTCGAGCAGAAAAGCCGCGTCTCCCACTTCTCCAGCAACGGGCGGACTGCTCATTGCATAATAGTACTGCGCATAACTCTTATAGCCGTATGTTTCCACATATACTTCTTTCCCCTGCAAACTCTTTAAAAATTCGATGGCAGCATGTTGTGTGTACTTTTCAATACGCGGAACAAACAAAACAGCAATCAACTGAACATATACGAGCGTGGCGCCGAACAGCACCATAAAACCTTTACGATACTTTTTCCTTTTTAAAAGGATGATGGAGCACATGATGGCAACGGCGTATGCAAGCCCGGGTACTACATCGATGGCCGACCAGTGAACATCAGCCTGGAGATTGGCCGCTGCAAATTCGTCTTCAATCAACGGTATCAGTTTAGCCGTATTCATTCCAACGATTGGAAGTGCGATACCGAGGAGCGCCCAAGTACCTCCGATGATGCCAACGCCCGCCAACTGCCCCGCATACACCTTTTTATGGCGTTTTACAGATTTGTACACCGCAACGGCTGCCAGAAAACTTATAGGGAAGTAAGCAAAAGAAGAATAATGCACAATCTTGGTTTGTACAAGCGAGAACACAACAAGAACCACAATCAGCGCCGCCAGCATGGCTTGTTTTATCCGGTACTGAAGCAGGGTGTCGGAAGCCGATTTCCGAAAGCGGAAAATGAAGAGCGAGGCAGGAAATACCCCCAGTAATAACACCACAAAATGATAAAATAGCGGTCCTCCATGGCCCGATTCTTCGGTTGCCATGAGGCGAATCTGATATTCGTAAAACTCTTTCAGGAACGTAATGCCGTTGGTAAAAATTTCGTACCCAAACCACAACATGGAAATAGCAAACACAATAACGGCGTACAGCAGATAATATCCCAACTTCACAAAGCCTTTTCCGCGGTTGAAAGCAATAAACACGGCATAGGTGAGCAACACAATCAATAATGCCACAGGCCCTTTGGTTAAAATGCCGAGCCCCGTAAAAACGGCCGACAGCACAAGCTGGCTTACCACCGTCCGTTTTTGTTGATAACCACCGACGAAGGCAACGAGAAAATAGATGCCTAAAAAAATAAACAGGTTAAACCACGGATCAATAATGCCCGATTTAAAATAAAAGTGAGGCAGAAAGCAACCCATATAAATAAACGTCCACCACAGTCCGAAATGATGGCTGAAAAGTTTGCGTCCGGTGTTGTACAGCACCAGCACGGTGGCGATTCCGCAGACAGCGTTTGGAAAACGGGCGGCGAATTCATTCACGCCAAAGATCTTCATCGATGCCACCTGCATCCAGAAAAACAGCGGCGGCTTCTCCCAAAAAGGCTGAAAGTTTATCATCACACGGCTATAGTTGCCACTCACAATCATTTCGCGTGCACTCTCCGCAAAATTTACCTCATCCCAGTCGAAAAGATGCACGTTTCCAAGAAAAGGAATAAACAGTAAGGCCGCTGCAACAAATAACAGCAAATTGGTTGTGCGAATGCTCATAATATGCTGCAAAATAAGGATTGGTTGCTATACACAAAACCATGCATTTTTAAGCATTCGTTGCCCCAACGTTAAAAACCGAAAAAAGTTTTGATGATCTGAAAAATTTGATATTATTGCAGCACTTCGAAATGCAAGATAATGAGCAAGAAACAATTATATACCCTTGAATACCCTGTAAGATGTTCGCCCTCCATTTTATACGAATTCCTCGCTACGCCGTCGGGCCTGCAAGAGTGGTTTGCCGACAGAGTGGATGAGAAGGACGGCATCTTCATGTTTTCATGGAATGGCGCCATTGAAAAAGCCGAAGTGCTCGAGCAGGAAGAAGACAAATTTGTAAGATACAGATGGCTTCACGAAGGTAAAGACGTTTACTTCGAGTTCAGAATTGAAAAAACAGAAATTACCAATCAAACCATTCTTGTAATAAGCGATTTTGCAGAGAAGAAAGAGATAAAAGACCAAAGCCAGCTTTGGGAATATCAGATTAAAGAACTTTTTCACCGCTTAGGGAATTAATAGCGAACCATTGTTTTAAGGCCCCCAAAAAGTTTCCTGCTGTTTGGGGGTTTTTTATTGGCCGACACCAAACAATCCCGTTTTTTATTTCCTTTAAATTTGCGCGTCCTATATTGCTTACCGAAAGGAAAAAATGTGATCAAAAAACTCGATAAATTAATTATAAAGGCATTTATATCTCCCTTCTTTGCCACATTTTTTATTTCGCTTTTTGTACTGGTCATGCAATTTTTCTGGCTGTATATCGACGACCTTGTCGGAAAGGGGCTCGATATCGTTACCATTTTTAAATTAATTGGATACGTATCAGCAACACTGGTTCCGCTGGCATTGCCGCTTGCACTTTTGCTGTCGTCCATCATGACGTTTGGGAATATGGGCGAAAGCTTTGAACTGGTGGCTATTAAGTCGGCCGGCATTTCTCTTTCGCGTTTTATGCGGCCCTTGTTTATCCTCGCAGTCATCATTGCGGGAATTGCTTTTTTCTTCTCCAACAACCTCATTCCGGTGGCCAACTTAAAACTGAACCGCCTGAAGTACGACATCATCGTAACAAAACCGGCGCTCGATATTAAGGAAGGTGTGTTTTACGATAAGATTCCCGGCTTCGTAATTAAAATCGGCAAAAAGGAGAAAGACGATTCAACCATCAGAAATGTCATCATCTACGAAAAAAACTTTCAGCTCCAGGATAATATTATTGTAGCCGATCATGGCGTGATGCGTTCATCAGGAAAATTTCTCGAGTTCATCCTTTACAACGGAACGAGGTATCAGGAGCGGGGCGAACGCCTTACCACCAACACAGAATATATCCGCATGGGCTTTGGCGAGTACAAAAAAATATTCGACCTCAGCAGTTTTGAAATGCGAAATACAGACGATACGCTGTTTCAGTCGGACGCCAAAATGATGAGCGTACGACAGATAAAGCAAGGAATCGATTCGATGGACAAACTGCAATTAAAATACTACCAGCGTTTTAAGGGCGACGCAAAAATCTATCTTCCTTTTTTCAGCGTTCCACTCGATTCGGTTAAGCCGGTAAAAACGACCGCTGTCCGCTTCGACGACATTATTCCTTTTCCAAAACGTGCGGAAATGGCCGGCCATGTGCTGAACCAACTCAACGCCATTAAGCCGTTAACCGAACTGATGGTTAATCAGCGGCAGGATAAGCAAACATCCATCACCCGCTTCGAAATAGAGTGGAACCGCAAATACACACTGTCGGTGGCCTGCATCGTGCTGTTTATGATTGGCGCACCGCTCGGCTCCATCATCCGAAAAGGCGGCCTGGGAACGCCGCTCGTGTTTGCCATCGTCTTTTTCGTGCTCTTTCATCTCCTGAACACATTCGGAGAAAAATTCGCTAAGGAGCAGGTTACCTCTGCGTTTGTAGGTATGTGGCTTTCTACAATGGTTTTAATTCCGATAGGTGTGTTTTTAACCATAAAAGCCATGCGCGATTCGCAGTTGTTCAACAGTGAATTTTATTATCGTTTCTTTCGTGCAATTCGGAAATCTTTACCTTTAAAGCCTAGCTAAAATCAATCTTTATGCAAAACACCTTCAATGAAAGCCGCAGACGCTTTTTAAAAAATGCCGGTAAAGCAGGCATTGCTGCCGGCTTATCTTTTACCGCAATTCCTTCTTTTGCAAAGCTTGCAGGCGACGACGACTGCGATAAAAAACTGGTGGGCTTTAAACAAAGTCCGCTGCCATACGGCTATTCCGCGCTGGAGCCTTATATCGATGCGCAAACGATGGAAATCCACTATACAAAACACGCCGCCGGGTACGCTAAAAATTTGGCGGATGCTTGTAAAGAAGAAGGCGTGAACACCGCTAACGATAAAGAGTTGTACAAAGTATTGAAGAGCATTTCCAAATATTCGGTAAAAATGCGGAACAATGCGGGCGGCCATTACAACCATGAATTGTTTTGGAAGGTGATGAGCCCGAAAGCCACACAGCCGTCGTCAAAGTTTTTGAAAGCGGTAGAAAGAGATTTTGGCTCCGCAGAGGCTATGAAGAAACAGTTCAGCGATGCGGCGAAAACAAGGTTCGGAAGCGGATGGGCATGGCTCATGATTAACGGCGATAAGAAGCTTCAAATCACTTCCACTGCCAATCAGGATAATCCTTTAATGGATGTTGCAGAACAGAAGGGAACACCGGTTTTAGGCCTCGATGTATGGGAACATGCGTACTATCTAAAATATCAAAATAAACGTCCCGACTATATTGAAGCTTGGTGGAAACTGGTAAACTGGGATACAATATCCATGCGCTACGACGAATGTAAGTAACCGAAAACCGTAAAGTGGAGAAGGCCATTCAAAATTTCAGAACGCAGTTGTATGTACTGCTGTTATCGGTTGTTTTATTCACTATAAAAATTGTTGCCTGGTACCTTACCGGTTCACTAAGCATACTTACCGATGCGCTGGAAAGCATTGTAAACATTGTGGCCGGCATTGCGGGCGCCTACAGCTTGTTTGTTGCTGCAAAACCGAAGGATGCCGAACATCCTTACGGCCATGGCAAAGCCGAATTTTTATCGGCAGCGCTCGAAGGCACCCTCATCATTCTCGCCGGCCTGTACATCATTTACGAAAGTTTGCAATCGCTCTTTTTAAGTCACCGCCTGAGTGCCTTAAACAACGGTATGATTTTGATTGCCGCATCTGCACTCATTAACTATCTCGCCGGCGCTTTCTGTTTGCGACAGGGAAAGCGCAACCGCTCACTGGCATTGCAGGCCACGGGCAAACATTTGCAAACAGATGCCTGGTCGTCATTCGCCATCATCAGCGGATTAGTGTTGATTGCCGTTTTTAAGATTTTTTGGCTCGATAAGGTTTTAGCCATGGCAATGAGTGTGCTCATCATTTACAATGGATATAAAATTCTTCGGCAATCGGTGGCGGGGATTATGGACGAAGCGGATAAAGATTTACTGAACGAAACTATTCAACTCATTAACGAAAACCGCCGTCCCAACTGGATCGACCTGCACAACCTGCGCGTGATAAAATACGGAAGTCGACTGCATGTAGATTGCCACCTTACTGTGCCGTGGTATTTAAACGTGCATGAGGCTCACAAAGAAGTGGAACTGCTGAATCAGCTGATCGATGAAAAATATGGAGCGGCAGTGGAGATGTTTGTACATACCGACGGCTGCCTGCCAATGAGCTGCCCCATTTGTGTGAAAGATGAATGTCCGGTACGACAAAGTCCATTTCAAAAAAGATTAAAATGGACTTTTGAAAATGTGGTTCAGAACAAAAAACACACTATTTAAGCGTGTAAAATTTCAGTTCGAAACTGTTGTCAACGATAATATCCTGGGTTAGTGGATTTTTAATCAGGAGTTTGTAGCTGATAATGCCGGCGTCGGGTGAGTAATAGAATGTCCCGTTACCGGCTGGAAGGGTCCCTATAGCAGAACTTGCTGCTATTTCCAGGTTTACCTTGGTAACATTGTTATAGGTGTTGCCCAGCACCGTTTTGGTTTGGCCTTTTTCAGCTATGGTATAGTTAAGTTTCAGTGTGGTTGGTATCGACCCAATCATTACATTTTGATTCACAGTCCAGTCGGCTCCAACACCGCCATCCGATTTTAAGTAGAGCTCTTCAACGCCAACGTTCAGCGGGGCTCCCACGTTTAAAAAGCGGTAGTAGTTGTTGCCATCTTTAGCGCGGTATTCGTTTGCGCCATTGGTGCTGTTATAGATGTTGTACTTGCGACCGTTGATGGTTGTGTCGGCATTGCTCATGGTAAGCGTATACTCGCCGGTGGTGGCGCTTTGGTAGGTCCAACTGCTGCCCGATTTTCCAGGTGAAAAGTCTTCAGTAACCGGCCCGCCGCCAGGAGCAGAATCGTCTTTTTTGCAGGAAGACATCGCAAGCGTAAAAACTGCCGCCGCAATGATTACATTTTTCATTGTTAATATTTTAGATACAATTCTACGCAAAAAATAAACGGGATGGTTAAACATGATTACATTCGCTGCCATAAAACCATAAAAATTTTTACAATGCAAGCATGGCAAGACTATCAGCAGCAGCATAAAGAAAAGTTTTTGAACGAATTGCTGGAACTACTAAAAATACCGAGCGTTAGCGCCAGAAGTGAGCATAAAAACGATATGCTTACCTGCGCAGAAATGGTAAAGCAACGCTTGCTTGAAGCCGGCGCCGACAAAGCGGAAGTAATGCCTACGAAAGGACATCCCGCGGTATATGCCGAGAAAATAATAGATGCTAATTTACCCACCGTTCTCGTGTATGGGCATTACGATGTGCAGCCACCCGATCCGCTTGAGCTATGGCATAGCGGGCCTTTTGAACCGGTAATTAAAGACGGAAAAATATTTGCCCGCGGATCTGCCGACGACAAAGGGCAGTTTTATATGCATGTAAAGGCGCTCGAAACAATGATTGCCACCGACAGTCTTCCGCTGAACATAAAATTTTTAATTGAAGGAGAAGAGGAGATAGGCAGCAAACACCTGGGCGATTTTATTAAAGAACATGCCGGGCGCTTAAAGGCCGATGTTATTCTGATATCGGATTCTGCAATGATTAGTCTGGATACGCCGAGCCTTGATATTGGCGTGCGCGGATTGGTGTATGTTGAGGTGGAAGTTACCGGGCCTAACCGCGATTTGCACAGCGGAACCTATGGCGGCGCTGTTGCCAATCCGGCCACTATTTTGGCGAAGATGATTGCGTCGCTTCACGACGAAAACAACCACATTACCATTCCCGGATTTTACGATGATGTTGCTGTGGCTTCGGATGAAGAGCGCGCCGAAATGGCGAAAGCCCCCTACAATGAGGCAGATTACAAAGCCGATTTGGGTGTGGATGCCCTTTGGGGAGAAGCGGGCTATTCTACCAACGAAAGAACGGGCATCCGGCCCACACTTGAGGTAAACGGAATTTGGGGAGGTTATACGGGCGAAGGCGCAAAAACCGTTTTGCCGTCGAAGGCATTTGCAAAAATCAGCTGCCGTTTGGTGCCCAATCAGAAAACAGAAAAGATGACCGACCTCGTAATCCGGCATTTAGAAAAGATAGCGCCGCCTTACGTAAAAGTAAAGGTTACCAACCTGCATGGCGGGGATCCTTATATGACGCCGGTAGACAGCGTTGAATATAAAGCGGCTTCGCGTGCCATCGAGGAAACCTTTGGCAAAACACCCATTCCGGTGCGTGGCGGAGGCAGTATTCCCATTACTGCGCTGTTTGAAAGCGTACTTGGTATTAAAACGGTATTTTTTGGTTTTGGTTTGGATAGCGATAACCTGCACAGCCCCAACGAAAAGTTTGAGCTGGAGAATTATTATAAAGGAATAGAAACCATTCCCTATTTCCATAAGTTTTATGCGGAGATGAAGAAGGGATAAGAGACGACTTTCAAAAAACTGTTTTTTACTTGCAAAGCCTTTCTATTGCGAAAGGCTTTGCAGCTTTTATGCATGTTGGAGTTAGCGATGAAGTTTGTTGACGTTTATGTGCCGAATCAAAGCGCCATCGTTGTCTCGTACAGCGCGGGAACGTTCATCCCACAATCCTGAGTCAGATAATAGCTTTTCATTGCTCATAACAGCATTAACCGGTTAAGTTGCCTCGCATATACCCGACCTGCAAGGGCAACCTCGTTTCCTAAAAAGCGCTTGGCCGCTGAGCTCGGTTCCCTATCTCAGAAATCCCTTAAAACCGGTTCTTCCACATCATGCTCTCCACCGGCTTATCCGGCTGACCACTGTATTTGGCGTTCTTTTTTTCGTTATACTTCACTTCAATTTCACCTTCCACCGGAAAATAAATCAGTTGGCCTACTGGCATACCTTTGTACACCTTCACCGGCTGCTTTACCGAAATTTCGAGCGTCCAGTTACCACAAAATCCTACGTCTCCCTTACCGGCAGTGGCATGTATATCGATGCCCAACCGCCCGGTCGATGACTTTCCCTCTAAAAAAGGAACATGTGCATGCGTTTCGGTATATTCCATTGTTACGCCCAAATAAAAAACGTGCGGATATAGCACGAAACCCTCGTCCGGAATCTCAAAATATTCTATCGTGTTATGGGCTTTCGCATCGAGTATATGGTTCTTGTATGTGGCCAGCCATTTGCCTAAATGCACATCGTAGCTGTTGCTGCCCAAACAATTGCGGCTGTAAGGCTTGATAACGATCGAGCCCTTCTCAATTTCTTCCAGAATTCTTAAATCGGATAAGATCATAAAGCATTTTTTGAAGTATCGTCTTTCGGTGCAATATAACAACTATATTTGCTCCCCTTTTTTCAACTGTGAATTCTGTGAGGATATACGAAAGAATTATAAAACAGTTGGGGTCATGAATAAATGCCATTGTTTTTTCAAGAAGCTGTCAATGCCACCACACAAGTTGCCGTGTGGCATATTACCGAGCCGGAGTCTTTCTTTTTAGAGAAGGCTTTTTTGCAGCGCAACATCAACCATCAGCATAAAAGACTTCAGCACCTTGCCGCCCGCTATCTTTTGCAAGTGCTTCAGCCCGGATTTCCGTATGCCGACATTCAGATTGCCGATAACAACCGCCCCTTTCTTTCCGATAATCGCTTTCAGTTCAGCGTATCACACTGCGGCGATTATGCCGCCGTTATTATCAGCACCGATAAACGCGTTGGAATTGATGTGGAACTTCCAACAGAAAAAGTGATCAGCATATCGTCCAAATTTCTGCACACTGATGAGCAGCGTTTTTTTGCTGACGATGACCTCGCAAAGCTTACGGCAGCATGGTGTGTAAAAGAAGCCATGTTTAAGTGGTGGGGAATGGGAGAAGTTGATTTTAGCGAAGTGCTTCGCATCAACAACTTTGCGCTGGAAGAAGGCGCCGTTTCGGCCATGTTCAAAAAAGAAGCTTTTGAAATACCTCTGAGAGTTTCGGTAAAACAAGTAAACGAACTTTTGATATCCTGGGTGGTATCGGATTCAGATGTGTTTAAAATGACCTCGTAACGTTTTGCCACAAACAATCTTCGGCAATCGCCCTTCCTGAATTATCTTAGCGGCTTCAATTTATGCTTATGCAGTTGTTACAGCAAATTTTGTTTCTTTTACTCGCTGCCGGCGCCTTGTTTCTGTTTACCAAAAACATACTGCAAATAAGAAAAAATATTTTGCTCGGTAGGGAAGAAGATTTTTCCGGCGACCGGAGCACGAGGCTGAAAAACGTTTTGCTGTTTGCTTTTGGGCAGAAAAAAATGTTTAAATATCCGTTGGTGGCGGTGATGCACTTCTTCATTTATGCCGGCTTCATCATCATTAATATTGAAGTGCTGGAAATAGCGCTCGACGGCTTACTCGGAACGCACCGTCTGTTTGCCGCGCCGCTCGGCTCGCTCTATTCCGGCCTCATAAACGCTTTCGAATTTTTAGCGGTGATAGTGTTGTTATGCTGTGTCGTTTTTCTGGTTAGAAGAAATGTAATCAGGATAAAAAGATTTCAAAACCAGGAATTGCAGGGCTGGCCAAAAAGTGATGCGAACCTGATTTTAATAACTGAAATTGTGTTGATGTCGCTTTTCATCATCATGAATGCATCCGACAGGGCGCTTCAGCTAAAAGGCACTAACCTGCATTACAGCGATGTCGGCAACTTCTGGTTTTCGGGCATGCTGGCGCCAGCCTTCAGCTCGCTTTCGGATGGCACACTGGTTACCATTGAAAGAACGTGTTGGTGGCTGCACATCATCGGTATTTTTGCTTTCCTTAATTATCTTCCATATTCCAAGCACCTGCACATTCTTTTTGCGTTTCCAAATGCTTACTACATGCGCCTCGCACCGCAAGGGAAAATGAAGAATATGCCCGAAATTCAAAACGAAGTGCTGTACGCAATGGAGCCCGACAAAGCGCCTGCGGTGAACGCCGATGACGCATCGCAACAAAAGCGCTTCGGTGCAAAAGATGTGTTCGATCTTTCGTGGCGTAACATCATGGATGCCTACACCTGTACCGAATGCGGAAGATGCACGGCTGCCTGCCCGGCAAACATCACCGGCAAAAAGCTCAGTCCGCGAAAAATTATGATGGACACCCGCGACCGTGCAGAGGAAGTGGGCAAGATTATTAAGAAAAACGGAAGCTTTACCGACGACGGGAAATCGTTGTTACATACCTACATTACAACCGAAGAACTGCGTGCGTGTACGAGCTGTCAGGCTTGTGTGGAAGAATGTCCGGTGGGCATACATCCGCTCAGCATCATCAACGAATTGAGGCGTTATTTAATTATGGAAGAGAGCAATGCGCCCGCTGAATGGAATGGAATGTTCAGCAACATCGAAAATAATTTTGCGCCTTGGAAATTTTCGCCCGATGAACGCGATCGTTGGGCGGAAGAGATGAACGCCCGGCCCTGAGAACTGAGTTGCTTGTGATGAACTGAATCGCCTGAGAGGAGCAGTAGTTTTGAGTGGTGCGCTTTCTAACTATTCGCCTTAGCATCTGTTTGACGTTTTTCTGATGGTATTTCAGTGCCATTATTGCAAAAAATAGTACTGTTGGCGGGCAAACCAAGTCTTATCGTTTGCTCGGTTAAAAAAAGAAGTTATGCAGGAAGTAGAAATTTCAGTGGTGAATCGCTCCGGGAATCCGCTGCCTGAATATGCAACGGCCGGTTCTTCCGGAGTAGATGTGCGAGCATTTTTAGACGAGCCGGTGACTTTGCAGTCGCTTGAGCGCGTGGCAATCCCAACCGGTCTATTTATCGGGTTACCTGTAGGCTACGAAGCGCAGGTGCGGCCAAGAAGCGGGCTGGCGTTGAATCAGGGCCTTACCATATTAAACGCCCCCGGAACGGTGGATGCAGATTACCGCGGCGAAATAAAGGTTATCCTGATTAATCTTTCTTCAGCAGCGATCACCATCAACAATGGCGACCGCATTGCGCAAATCGTTTTTCAAAAAGTAGAGAAGGCGCGCCTGACAGAAACATCTGCTCTAAGCACAACAGCGCGTGGTGAAGGGGGTTTTGGCCATACAGGAACAAGATAGAAGGAATCATAGGATCATCATTTGAACAGTATCTTTTAACCTAAATCAATTGGAATGAACGTATGGAAATTTGTGTTGGCTGCGGCGATATTTTTTCCTTCCGCAACGGCTTTTGCGCAGCAACGGCCAATGCAGGACGAAAATTTCGACTGGTTGCTCGGTAGTTGGGTGCGAACGAATGGGAAGGAAGGACAGCAAACATTTGAACACTGGGAAAAAAAGAATACGACCACATACCGGGGACTCAGTTACACGATGCAGGCCGGCGACACCGTATGGAGAGAAACGGTTGTGCTGCACCGCCGCCCGAAAGGATGGATCTTTGAAGTAACCCAGAAAGGAGAACAAGAAGCGGTGAAATTTCAGGTAACAAAAGCAGGCAAAGGAAAATTCATCTGCGAAAACGAACAGAATCCTTTCCCAAAAGTAATTGCATACAAAGCAGAAGGAAACACTTTACATGCCCGCATTTCAGCCGGCGAAACGGCAGTCGATTTTGTTTTTAAAAGGGTGGAACAGTAAAGACAGACGAGCCGCCTCCGCTATTTCTTTATCACCATTTTTATTTGTTTGCTGTCCGTTCCACATTGCACATCCAAAAAATAGGTTCCGTTGGGCAAATCATTCGTATCAATGGTTTGCACGGCGCTATAAATTCCGTTGATATATCGAACCAACTTACCGTCGGCGTTTATCATGCTGATTGTGTAGCGCGGCTGCATCGCCTTAAAGCGAACGGTAAAACTGTTGGCAGCAGGGTTGGGGCCTGCTACAAAATCCAAGGTTTCGCTGCAGTCAACCATCCGTACATCCGAAAGCACCATTTTTCCATCAGGATCCACCTGTTTAATGCGATAGAAATTCTTTCCGTTTGCTGCGTTTTCATCCATATGATGGAAAGCGTGTTTTAGCGGCATTTGGTTTTTTATCATGGCGATAGTAGAGAAGGTTTTTCCGTCGGAAGATCGTTCTACTTCAAAAAACGCATTCCGGTTATTGTTTTGAACCTGCCAGTCGAGCGCAACGGAGGAAGCTGCTTTTTTCACTGCATTGAAGGAAAGGAAGGACACCGGCAACGTGGTTTGTCGTTCAATTTTTAATTCGAGCAGATAGGTGCCTGTTGCTCCGAAAAAGTAGGGTGCAAGTCCTACGTACAAACTGCCTCCATTAGCATAGTCAACAGTGAAGGGAAGATTGTCGTCGAAGAACTCTGTGTAGGTGATTCCGTCAGCCGAAAAGTTGAAGGAGATATCAACGGTAAACGCTGTGCCGTTGAAGGGATGTTGCGCATCGTATACGCGGGGTTTTACCGTATAGGAGTAGCCGGGCGGTAAATCAATTTTATAATGATCAACGTCGTTTCCTACGTGTATGTTCGATCCTGTCGTATACACAAACGCGCTGTCGCCGGTAAAACTAACAGGCAGATTATATGCGTCAGCGGGCATATTATTCACTTCATAAATATCGGGTGTAAGGTCAGGCTCCCTTACGATGATGCGACGCGGATTTTGATAATAGCTCGACCCGCTTAACTGTAAGTTTCCTCCGGCTGGTTCGTGAAGCGCAGCAAGGAGATACGACCCCGGCTCTGTAGTAACGGGCGACGAGAATGTGAGCGGGCTGTTGTACGAACCGCCCGCACCGAGGCCCGACGTTTCTGCAACGCTGTCAACCATCTGAACGAAGTTCCCGTCTGCTGTAAAAAGGCCTGTATAAAAGTTGCCCGTAAAGGTTGCAGGCGAATTGTTTTTAAAGTTTGCAAAGACGGTTGCAACGCTGTCTTTTATCAGTGGCTCGTGTAATGCTTGCATGTCGGAGTATAATTCAATGTCGTTTTCATAATACACCAGCAACGAATCGAAATTGTGGAAGTTGTTAAAGTCAGCCACCGGGTTCCATAAAGCTTCACCATTTGCCCGGTAAAAAATACCGGCGGTGTAGTTCCCGGGCAACACTTCGGCAAGCCCCGATGTGCTGAATGACAGGTTTACGGTGGCGCCCGCGGAAATAGTTTGTGCCGGTTTCGTTTCAATAAAAGCAATCATATTGTTGTATTCGTCAAAAACAATGGCGCTGAGTTCGCCGGCAAAAACGCCGTTACCTGAATTCCCTACCGTCGCAGTCAGGGTTAATGGCTGAGTGTAATAAACGGTGTCGTTCGTTAACTGCACTGAGCTACCCAACTGCATGGCGTAATCGGGAAACATTGCGGGTGGCTGAATGCCGATGATCGCTTGCTGACCGCTGGTAAAGCCGCCGCCACCGCCACCACCTGTGCCTAAATCGGCGGGTACAACAGCGTGCACCGAATAATAGCCGTCCGGCCCTTTGCCGCCCCAGCCCCAGTTAACGTGAATGAAGTCGTTACTGTCATAACCATCTGCAATAAAGCAATGGCCGCCGTATCCAAAACCGGCGTACAACACAGGACGGCCGGCATTAAACTCATTCTTCAAAATGCTGATCCATTGTTGCGTTGGAAAATTCACCTTCTCAATTCCAACCATATTGTCGCTATAACCAAAGTAGGTTTTCAACGCATATTCCGAGCAATGTTGAATCGGGCTTTTGGCCGATATCATATATGCATTGCTGCCCCCTTTGGAGCCTACGCTATAACTCATGTCAACGCTCACACCCATCTGATACATCAGCTCGGCCACAGCGTGATTCGTAGTGTCTACAATGTTTGGCATCGCGGCCCAGTTATAAGCCGTTGCTCCAAAATTTGCTGAAATGTTTCCATAAACAGGATGTTTGTAAACGTGGTAGCCTTTTCCTTTTGACGGATAGTTCCAATACTTCGCAACCTGCGCCATTGCTGTAGCCACACAGCCGGTAACCGTTTTTTCATTCCATGTTGCATCGAAGGGACAGTAGTCGTTATAAAAAGGCGACTGGTTCCATTTTGTTTGTATCAAAGGCGCCACAACGGTTGTGGAAGATTTCTTCTGCCCGGTTCTTTTTGAGTTGAGCAGTGCGTCCCACAATCCGATCGTTTCTTCATTTCTCACATTCAATTCTATTCCACGGCGAATTTCTGTTTTATACACTTCCAGCCACTTCTGCATATTCACCGGAATATCGGCCGCATTGAAAATGTTTTCAGTAGAATAGCCTAAGACGGGGATAGCACAGTCGTCGGCCGAGACAATTACAAAGCCTTGTTTGTAGTTAAAGATGAAGAAATAGTGCGTCGCCGATGCGTCTGTTATCCCGAATTTTTTTCCCGACGCTGAATAGACAAGTGAAAGTTCTGAAATGGTTGCGCCTGTAGCTTGCTGCTGCAAAAAAGCAGCGCCCGCGCGCATGGCTTGCTCCACCGTGATTTGTCTGGCAAACGAAGCAAGGAAAATAAAGACCGTAAAAACCGAAAGTAGAATATGCTTTTTCATGTGAAGTTTGAAGGGCGCAATTTAAGGGCTTAGGCACTTTCTGCGCACCCAAAGCTTTCGATATTCTGCCTCGTAAGTAGTATTGCTTTGGTTGTGGATAGCTTTTGGAACCTGCTTCAACACGCATTCCCGTTCACGATCTTTTGTAAAGTATTGTTGCAACGGCTGTTCAAATAAAAATCTCTTTAATTTAGGGGCGGAAGATTTTATCATTAATAAAAATCTATGGCGAAAGAACAATTCAGTTTCGATTTTGAAGTTTACGATTCTATCCACGATTTAATAGATGCAGACGCGGCTCTTTTACAACAAGCCATCGATGCTACCTCCCTCTCGTACGCACCTTATTCCAATTTTCATGTAGGTGCTGCGGCGCGTTTATCAAACGGTGAAATAGTAAAAGGCAGCAATCAGGAAAACGCAAGTTATCCGGTTGCGCTTTGTGCTGAACGAGGCCTGCTGGCTACGGTTGCGTCTTTGTTCCCGAATACATCCGTTACCGAAATGGCCGTTAGTTACCGGAACGAGAATGGCGCAAGCGATCATCCAATTTCTCCTTGCGGCATGTGCCGGCAGGCGTTGGTGGAAGTAGAAGGCCGTTACAAACAACCCATGAAGATTATTTTAGGAGGGCAGGAGGGAAAAGTTTTTATCATTCATTCTGCATCGCAACTGTTGCCGTTCAGCTTCAGCAGCAGCGATATGGACTAACTACAAAATGGCTCGGATGGCGGCCCGCCCAATATGCACCGTTCGCCCGGTAGCCGGACTTCTTCCTTCGTATTGAAAGTTTAGCTCCAAATTATTGAGAATTCGTTTTGTAAAGTCGATGCTCCACAAGGTGTTTTTTCCGGGTTGTAAACCGTCGAGCAGCAAGTAGCTTACCGGTGTGTTCGTTGCGCCCTTATAGCTGATGTTATTGAAAGAAATGCTGCCGTTGATTGCGGCGCTTTGTTTGGCGCTGAACTTTCCCTCCAGTTTAAAGATGTTGTTCTGCATACTTTCGTTTCCGAACACAACGGCATTTGCTTTTTTAAGAAAGCTGTAAGCCGCGGTTAACCTGAACTTTGTGAGATAGGTATAGCTGATGCGCGGCTCTGCCTGCCAGCCATCTACCTTATAATTGCGATTGGCAAAAGCCGGCGACAGTAATACGTTGCTGTTGAACCGGTGAATATATTCTACCGAATAGAACTTCATAAAGTTATACCGGCTGCGGATGATCCAGTTATTTAGCTGCCGACTTTCCAGGCCGTATGTGAGCAGCGCTTTCGATTCGTTTTTGATGTTGGTAACCTCTACGCCCCACACAGCACTGTATCTGTTAAACGAAATGGAATTGGTTAAGATGGTGTTGATGCTGATGAGCGAAGTGTCGCTCAGTTCTGTTTTAAAAGGATTGAAAACCGCTGCGTTATGGGTGATTTCTTTTTTCCCCGATTGCATCGACGATTGAAAAAGAAATTTCGATGTAATGCCTTTGTCGTTCGTGTTTGCAAGCTGTGCGGGGTGAAGAGAGAAATTATAATTGAACTGATTGTATGCGGCCTTAATAAACGCTGAAGACGTTGTGAAGATGCGGATATACTTTGCCTCATCGGGATATAGCGCAATTTCAAATTCGTTGAGTTGAGGAATGCCGTCGCCGTTGTAGTCGATCCAGGTATATTCGCCTTTTCCGGCGGGCACTTCAACATACGAAAAATCGCGGCGCGGCTCTTGCCCCGAACCCAGTTCATAAAGAATACTGCCCTTCAGAAATCCATTCCATTCAGAAAAAATATATTCCACTCTGCCAAGCAGGCTGTTTTCCGAAACTTGTCCGGTTAAGAACGGCCGCTCTACAAAAAGTTCGCGGTAAGAAACACTCACCTTAAACTGCCGGTTTAAAGACGCAAGCCACTCCGATTGAAAATGATAGTTGTGGCTGAAGTCGGACAGCAGCAACTCTTTTCCGGAAGGGTATCGGTTGCGGCGGTGTGCATAGGTAAAGGCCCATTTATTCGGCTTAGATTCGTCGGACTTAAGAAAGACGGAAATGGTTTGAAGCGAAAAGCTTCTCGCAGCAAGCGTGTCGTTGGTTTTGTTGTGGATTTTGTTTTCTTCCAGCGCATAGCTGCTTCCTGCCGTGAGGTTAAAAAATGATGAAAACTGTTTTGAAACCACAACAGAAGGGCGGAAGAAGTATCCTTTTTCGTTTCCGCCATCTAAAAAGGTGCTGTTTAAAACCGTTTCGGTTTTTACACTGCCGAATGTTTGCTGATGATTGAGAATGTGCCGGTGGGCGTTATAGTGATCGCTCCTGATGTAAGCCGAAAAATCGTAGCCGAGTTTATTGGATTTGCTGTCGGTAAGCAGCACGCCGGCAAACGGCAAATGCTCATCCGCAGCGGATTGTAGCGGTTGCAATCCCCAGTCGCGGGCAAACTCCACGGGCCGGATTCTTTCCACCGGTTTAAATTGCTGCGAAATCCATTCGTAGCCGGCATAGGCATTTAAGCCGGTTTTTTTGCGGAGCACTTCTATTTCATCGTTGTGTACAATGTTGAATTTAGCGGCAATGCCGATGTCGTCGGTTTTATCTTTCGTCGAAAATTTGTTGATGTTGTAGTTGGAAAAAGCGCCGTCGGCGGTAACTACCGTTTTGTCTGTAATGCGATAAGTGGTTGCAGCGGCCACCACCTGATGTTGTTTGGGTGTTACTAAGAATACCGCGGGTTGGAAACTACCCTGCGGAACTCCGTTTACAGGCGCCACCCACTGATACACTTTTCCGTTTGCTGCATTAAAAAGCGGAATGTAGTTACCGTTGTTTTGTCCAACAAAAACAAAGTTTAAACTATAGCGGGCGCTGTCTTTATGTGTCGAGTACACAAAAACAGAATCCTGCCCGCCGGTGTAGACCGAATCTATTCGTTTATATAAAATGCGTGTAGCCGAAAAACTGTCGATTGAAAAACTCCGGTAAAACGCACGGTCGATACTATCGCCTATGTTGGCCAAAAAAAGCTTCTGTTTTTCATCCAGTGTTTGATTGATGGGCGAGTTCTTCGCATCGCTGTTGTTATAGTAGGCCAGCTTTACATTCAGTTTCTTTCCGATGTCGGATTCATGTTTTATAAAAAGCTGTGTGTTTAAATAATTGCGATCGGCATATTCAAACTCTATTTGAATACGGCTGTCTTTCGTAATCATTTGTTTGGCTGTGAAGGTGATTTCCGCGGTGTTGTAATTTATGATGTAATCGTTCTCAAAGCCGCGCTGCATCAGCATTCCGTTTAAGAAAACCTTTTCCGAACCAGACAATACAATAAAGAAATATTCGTGATTAGCGCCTTCCAGTTTATAGGGTCCCTGATTGCCTTCCTGGCCCGAAAAACTGTTTCTTGTAAACTTGCCTTTTGCCATTGCAGCCGAGCCGGTGGTTTTGTTTGTGATATTGTTGCCCGCTTTCCAGTTTTGCGCATACTGAATTCCCTGAATGCGTTTATTGAATGTGAGGTAATAAGGGTCGGCAGAGCGGAGATCGATATCGCCAAGATTGAGTTGCCAGTTGTTTTTTTTAAACTGAAGTAATATTCTGTCGAACTCGTTAAGTTGTTGCGTTGTGCCGTCGGGCTGAATGGGAATGTCGTTATCGGAAATAGCTGCGGTAAGCTCAATGCTGTCGCCAATAAGTCCATTGATTTGCAGGTTGAGGTCTGAGTTGAAAACGGCATCCTGCGCGTTACCGAAACTGAGGCTTCGGCCGATGCTTCCGTGGAGGTTTAGATTTCCGAAGTTGAAGATGCCTTCTTCCGCCGCAATGTTTCGGCGAATTACCTGCGGCGCCGCTTTAAAGTTGCCAACGATGCTATCGAAGCGATAGCGGTAGTAAGAAGTATAAAAGCTGAAAGGAAAACTGCGGTAAGCGATGCTAACGCTATCTGTTCCGGCCGGCTTAAGCCAGGTAAGCGTAGCGCGCGGATAGTCGATAAAGTAATGAGAAGTGTCGATACTGCTTATGGTAACGCTTCCCGGCACCAAACTGGCGCTGTCGATGCGCTGAATGCCGCCCGCGGCAATTTTTTTAACCTTCAGATTGGTAACCTGCGCATAGCTGTTTGCACCTGTTGTACATAACACTGAAACGAAAGCAAGAAGTAAAAAGCATCTCATTACTGGCAGGTGAAGCCCACATTTTTGGGTGGTGCAATATAACTGAAACGATGGAAGGGGCAGCCTTATTTTAACCGGCTTTGTGTTGCGCAAACGGATGCCTGCTACATAGGGAGGTGATGGCGAAGGGCTGCCGGATTGCAGCGGCATACTTTTTTACCGCGGTAAAAAAGATATAGCGGAAAGCCGGTGATACCGCTGATTTTCAGCCGGACGGCCACAGCCCCAAATACGGTATAAAAATGGCGGCATCTACCTAAAATTGAATAGCATGAATCAGAATCCGAAAGAGAAATATCCGCAGCCGCCTTTTCCGCCGCAGGAGCAGGAAATGCCCGGCCATGAAACCGCCATGAATCCGAAGCCCGACCACGGCGAACAAACGTACCGCGGAAGTGGAAAGCTGAAGGGAAAGACCGCCCTGATAACCGGCGGCGACTCAGGTATCGGAAAAGCAGTGGCAATAGCCTTTGCCCGTGAAGGCGCCAATATTGTTATTTCGTATTTGAACGAAACGGACGACGCTGCCGACTGTCTGCACTGGATAGAGAAAGCCGGTGTGAAAGGTTTGCTGATTGCCGGCGATATAAGCAATGAAGCGCATTGTGAAATGTTGATACAAAAAACAATTGAGGCGTTTGGCCGATTGGATATTCTGGTGAATAATGCAGCTTATCAGATGGAGCATACATCGCTGCAAGAAATAAGTGCAGAAGAATTTGATTACACTTTTAAAACGAATGTGTATGCGATGTTTTGGCTTTGTAAGCTTGTAGAAAAATATTTCGGGCCGGGATGCAGTGTTATCAACACATCATCGGTAAACGCTTATACGCCAAGCGGACATTTAATGCCCTACACGGTTACCAAAGGCGCCATTCAAAACTTTACTGTAACGCTGGCGCAGATGTGGGCGGAGAAAGGCATTCGGGTAAACTGTGTAGCGCCCGGCCCCATTTGGACGCCGTTGATACCGGGAAGCTTTTCTGCTGAGAAAGTAAAAGACTTCGGTAAACAAACGCCGATGAAAAGGGCGGGGCAGCCGGCCGAACTGGCGCCGGTGTATGTATTGCTTGCTTCGGATGAAGGCAGCTACATTAACGGAGCTACGTTTCAGGTTACGGGCGGAATGCCAACTATTTAGAATTTAAGATGCCTTACGGTTTGTCCTTTGTTTTTTAGTTGCAACAAACTGTCGATGCCTATTTTGAGGTGTTTTTCCACGTATTCGGAGGTAACGAGTTTATCGCTTGCTTCTGTTTTTACGCCTTCGGGAATCATGGGCGAGTCGCTGACGAGGAGCAGTGCGCCGGTTGGTATTTTGTTGAAGAAGCCTACGGAAAAGACGGTAGCTGTTTCCATGTCGACGGCGTAGGCACGAACTTTTTGGAGGTATTTTTTGAAGGCTTCATCGTGTTCCCAAACGCGGCGGTTGGTGGTGTAAACGGTTCCGGTCCAATAGTCCGTTTCATAGTCGCGGATGGTGGTGGAGATGGCTTTCTGCAACGCAAAGGCAGGCAGGGCGGGCACTTCGGGTGGAAAATAATCGTTGGATGTTCCTTCGCCGCGCAGTGCAGCTATCGGGAGCACGAAGTCGCCGATTTTATTTCTTTTTTTGAGTCCGCCACATTTTCCTAAAAACAAAACTGCTTTCGGTTTAATGGCAGCGAGCAGGTCCATCACCGTGGCGGCGCTGGGCGAGCCCATTCCGAAGTTGATGATGGTAATGCCATTAGCGGTTGCACATTGGTACGGACGGTCTAAGCCCACCACGGGAACTTCATTCCACTCCGCAAACATTTTTATATAGTTGCTGAAGTTGGTAAGTAAAATATATTTTCCAAAATTTTCTAATTTCTCTCCGGTGTATCGGGGCAGCCAGTTGTTTACTATATCTGTTTTTGTTTTCATCGTCATTATTTTGGCCTGTTCGTAAAAATAAATTCTGCAAATATAGTTAATTAAATATGGTTAAAATGTGAATGATAACTTTGCCGCATGGTTAAGGTTGTATATCCGGAACCGGCGTTCAGGATAAAACGAACGGATGAACGTACCGTTATTTTTGATGAAGTAAGAAAAAAATGGGTAAGCCTTACGCCGGAAGAATGGGTGCGACAAAACTTTATGGCTTATCTGATTAGAGACAAATTATATCCACCCGCTTTGTTCAGCGTGGAAAAAGAAATTGTTTTGAATGGATTGAGAAAGCGTTGCGATGTGGTGGTGTTTTACAACAGCAACCCGTTTATGGTTGTGGAATGCAAAGAGCCGAATGTACCCGTTTCAACATCGGCGCTGACTCAGGTATTGACGTATAATATGAAGATGGATGTGCCGTTTCTCGTGCTCACAAACGGATCGTTCACCTACGCCTGGCGCCGGGAAAAACGCGAAATGATTCCACTGGAATACATTCCTGCATGGCACGAAATACCCGCACTTTTACCCGGTTAAACTTCAGCATTCGCACCCCGTTTTGCAAATGCGCGTATCCACAGGATTCCACCGATGCTCGACGCTACCGATGCAATTAAAACCGCCACTTTCGCAATGTCGGCAATCTCCGATTTAAATGCGAGCGTGGCAATGAAAATAGACATGGTAAAACCGATACCGGCGAGCAGTCCTGCGCCGATCATCTGATGCCAGCCGCAATGCCGGGGCAATGGAGATATTTTTAATGATACAAGCAACAGGCTGGTGAGTACAATGCCGACAGGTTTGCCAATGAACAAGCCGAGGATAATGCCAACCGAGGCGGACGAACCCAGTTCGCCCATCGCATTTTCAGGAAGTAAAATGGCTGTATTTGCAAGTGCAAACACCGGCATAATCAGAAAGTAAACCCAGTTATGCAGCTTCAGTTGCAGGCGGTCGAGGTCCTTCACCGGAATAATAAAGGCAAAGGCAACGCCGGCAATAGTGGCATGTATGCCGCTGTTAAACATACAAAACCATAGGGCAACGCCAAGCACAATCAACATCCATTTTGGCAAAGATGTTTTTGCAATGATGCCGGCTGTCAGCAGCAGCGCTGCACTTCCGGCCAGAAACATGAGATGTAAGTTTTCGCCGTAAAACAAGGCTATAATGAGTATGGCGCCGAGGTCGTCGATGATAGCAAGTGCAGTGAGAAAGATTTTTAAGGTGAGTGGAAACTTTTTGCCGAGTATTGAAGCAACGCCAAGCGAGAAGGCGATATCGGTGGCCGTTGGCACTGCCCATCCATGCGTATAAGCGGTACCTGCGTTGAAGAAAAGATAGATACCGGCGGGAAGCAGGATGCCGCCAATTGCAGCCGCCACCGGCAAAACCGACTTTTTCAAAGACGAGAGTTCGCCGTCGATCAGCTCCTTGCGGATTTCCATTCCCACAAGAAAAAAGAAAACAGCCATCAGTCCGTCATTAATCAAATGCAGCAGTGAACCGGGTAGCAGCAGTTCATTTGCGCCGGGGAGCGAAAGATGCCAGAAGTTGACATATTGTTCGCCGCCGGGCACATTAGCAATCAATAACGAAAAAACAGTACACGACAACAATATAATGCCCATGGCACGGCTGTCGTGCAGGAACTCCCGCAAAGGATTCAGGAACCGAAATTTTAAAAAGTTATGTCCGTTTTCTTTCATCGTTTCAATAGTTTAAACTTTGATAGTGGCCGTAAAGATTGCAGCCATTTAAAGCCTCTCAGTTTTTTTTGTTCAGGGTCTATTTTTCTGATGGGATCGTTCTGTCCTTTCACGCCGGTACGCAGCGCCACTTTTTCCGGCTCCTGATTGCTAAAGAAAATTTCAATTACGTCGGAAGAAGATTCGTTTACTGCCATCAGTTTGTTGTTCTCGTCCTGTGCGTAATAGATGTTTTCTGCATTGCCTTTCGCAAATATTCTGTCAACAGTACCATCTACAAAAAAACCGTTGATGATACGACCCTTCACCTGATTAAAGTATGGCTGTTCTTTTAAGACTCTGCTGATGGCCATGGCATTCTCAAAAACTTTCAGCTGTTCCGGCTTACGGTTGAGTGTAAAAAGATAGATGGTATCGCCGGTTATCTGGTTGTTATTGTTCCATACAACCGGGTTGGTGAATAAACGGAACACGGAATCTTCAGACGAATAGAAAAGGCTGTCGCTCACCGCCTGGATAGAGTCGGAGAAGATGCGCACATGGTGATAGGCTTCGAAAAACCGGTTGGTACTGCTGTCGGTGAGGTTGGCGATGGCGGAATCTCTTACAACAGGCACGGTGCGGAATGCCCGCAGATGTGTAAGTGAGGCGGAGTAGAAGGTGTCGGCAGCGATAAAAAGGGAGTCGTTGTTTTGCTTTACTGCCATCAGTGGTTGCACGGTGGCCATGATGGCATTGGTGTTTTTGTTCGACTTCAGGTTACCTGCAAAAATGGTAAAGCCTTGTGCAGTATCCATTAATACCACATTACCGTTTGCTTCGCCGAATCCGCTTGCATCATCGTTCACCACCATGTCGGCGGTTAGCACGGTGGAGCCGTCTTTAATGATCGGACGCTTACCGAAGGAAGAACGTTTGCTGTTTAAATCGTAAAAGCCGTCAGTGGTTACGATGTGTTGATCTTTTGACGTTATTTCCGTTTTCGTAATAAAGCTCGCAATCTTACTGTTGGTGTTATACAACAGCGAGTCCGTTTTCAGTTTAAAATGCGGATCCACAAGATCAACCTGATGTTTAAATAACACATCGTTTGTTTCACCATAATAAATTCCCTGCCGGCTGTTTAGCACGGTGCTACCGCTGACCAACTTGCCACCGTTATAGTAGACACCGGTTTTCGTGTTTACGTCGTAATCTAATTGAGTGGTGGTGAGGGTAGCTTTCCCGTCAGTAAGTTTTACGTTGTGGTTGAGATAGGCTTTTTTGTTATTCCCTTCGTACCTCAGATAATCTGAATAAGTATGAATGCTGTCCGCATCGTTGATGTGCACGTGTCCGAAAGCTTCCAGAATGTTGAGGGTTTTGTTCAGCACAGCGCTGTCGCAGTAGAAGGTTGTTCGTCCCTGCACAACAATTACATTACCTGCAAGGGAATTATATTCCTGGTCGTTCTGTTTTTGAATGTTCAGCCGGTCGGCCCTTACAATTTCAATTTGTTTAATACCCGTTTGTGCAACGGCAAATGACGGAAGAAAAGTAAAAAACGAGATAACACATACAAACAGCAGTCGCAACATTATTTTTTCATGTTTACTGAATCAACCAATGGGGCGGTAAGATAGGGCTGATCTCGTTTTTTACCTCCGATCAGCGCAAAATTGAAAGAAAGATAACGTTTTGGATTAGCTCTGATATCGTCTGTAAGTATGTTCAGGCTTCGTGCTGTGTTGTTTAAATGGGTATACAATTGCCGGTCGTTGATTAGTGCTCCGAGCGAACCTTCGTTGGAGTTAATTTTTGCGACAGCCTCATTTAATGTGTTTGCCGTTGAGTCGAGTTTGGCAACCAAGCGCTGAAAGTCAACAGTGGAAAGGTTTTGCGCCGTTTTGTCCAGATTATTCATCATGCTGTTGATGTGCTCATTGTTGTCGGCGAGGTTTTTTGTAAAGCGGTTTACATTGCCCATTGTATTTGCCAACACACCCGTTTGCGGATGCAGCATTGTGTTGAGGTAATTAGTGGAAAGAATAATGTTGTCGCTTGCTCGTTTTAGGTTAGCAGCAATCACCTGAAAATTATATTTTGTAGATGAGTCGAGCATGCTGTTGGCGTTTTTCAGCACGGCATCGAGGCTTTGCAGCGTAACATCAAGTTGATCGGCAACCGGGCCAATTTTATCGGTAAGCTGATCGAACATATTCGCCTGTCGTGGATTGTTAAACAACGTATCGCCGTTTTTTAAGAACACAGGACTGTCGCCGAGCACGATTTCAATAGCAGGACTGGAGAGCGGATTGGACTTGATGGCGGCAATAGAGTTGGCAGGAATTTTAAAATCCGAATTCATTTTTATAGAAACCACCATTGTTTGCAGTGATTTGTCGGTGGCTTCAATGTCGTGAACAGCGCCTATCTGAAAACCGTTCACCGTTACGGGATAAGAGGGCATCAACCCTTTGGTATCGTGATAGACTGCATAGATAAAATTGCCGCGGCTAAAAAGCGATTTTCCCTTTAAGAAATTGAATCCGAGTATCAGTAGAGTGATGGCAACCGCAGTTAGTGCACCTATCTTGGTTTCGTTGTTGATTTTCATTGAATTATTTTTTCGCTAAGCTGTCATGCTAACGCAAGCATTATGCCATTGGCAGCAACAAAAATAGGGGGTAAAACAGATAAGGAGGAAATAAACCTGCCGTATATTATGCGGATGGTGAAACGGAATTCGGGACCTCAAAAATTCAGAAAAAGCCGCCTGCTCAGGTATGGCTTGCTTCACCTTTCAGGAGGCCATCGCATAAGTTATTCCATTGCAGTTTCGACATAAACCATTTAGCGCCGCTTCCCACAAGTGTGTTGCGAAGACGGTTTATCGGACCATCGCCATCATGGTTAGCATCAATATTTTTATCGTAAACCGAAGCCGTTACCACATGTTTCGTTCGCGTAACGACAAAGGTGCTCGTGGACTTTTCGTCGTAAAAATGGGCAACCGTTTTAGAATCGGAGAGGGGTGATGATGACGGACGTACCCGGATGGCAACCGACTGAATGTTTTCATCACTCACTTCTTTTACGGCTTCCACTTTTACCCAGTCGAAGCCCTCGCCGGCATCATTCTCGGGTGCTTTTACCGATATTTTAAAATGATCGCCTGCGGTTGGGATGCCGGTTTTCTCAGTGCCCTTTTCATCGGTTAAACGAAATTCGGCAAGCAAACTGCCGGCGGTTTTATCCCAGTTATTTATATCGAGCAGCCTTGCCTTTGCGCTCCTGTACAAGCCTTCTGCTTCACTAAGGCTGTCGCATTCTTTCCGCGATTCACTTACAATCGATTTTCCGTCGGTGTTGTCAGGAATTAAACCCGTATAGTTTTTTTCTTCCATTCTTTTCCTTCACGCAAACTCATGCCAACTCATTTTAATTTTAACCCCTTATTAAGCGACTATCGCTTTAAATCGTCGCTTCTGTTTTGTATGTTTGTTTGAATGCAACTGTGCGGTAAGAATATAAAAAAATGTTTTTACGGTGGGCGTCTTCTGCCCGCTGCATTGTTGTATCCGGTAAATTCTTTCGCTGAGTTTCAGCCGTTTTGCAGGCAGTTGTATTTCTTTTCCTGCCTGAAGTTTTTCCATCTCCGGTAAATTTTTCCTGCTTTTTTAACTTATCCTGATATGTTTTTGAAATGACCTATTCGATCATAATATTATTTCTTTTACTTCTTCCTCTTTCGGTTCTGCCCGTCGTTAAGCGGATCCGCAGGCGCCGGCATGCAAACATGCTGAACAAGTTTAATGATTTATTGATCGACCATAATCTCCATTTGTCGGGGCAGGAATGCTTCTGCAACCGGATATTCGGCATCGACGGAGTTGGAAGGAAACTATTGCTGCTTTGGAGAAAAAAGAAACGATTTCAGCATACGGTTATTCATCTCGATGAAGTAAAACACTGTTCGCTAAAAAAATGTTACTACGAAAAGATGCCGGAAACTGCCGGCAATCTGAAATCACTTCAACTGGTTTTTACATTCAAAAAAAACAAATCGCCTGTTGAGATTGCGTTTTTCAAAGAACGTGAACCCGCTGCCGGCAGCTTGTCCGACTTGGAAAGCCGGGCGCATCAGTGGGAGAAAGTGCTCACTAAAATGCAGACGCCATTCCGGCAAACTGCATAACTTCTGTTTCTATAAACCACATCCAAAATAAAAAAACATACTTTATGGCTAAGTCAAAAGAGCAATTAATATTAACCCAGGAAGATTATGATGTTATTATGGCGAATTTAAAAAGTACGCACAGCCAGCTAACATTTACGAAAGAAAATGCGGAAGAACTGGAGGCCGAACTGAAGAAGGCAAAAATTGTTTCGAAGGAAAAGTTCCCTGCCGATGTTGTAAAACTGAACTCACAGGTGGTTATTAAAGAAGAAAAGTCGAACAAAACAATGGAGTTTACCATCGTTACTCCGGAGCGCTCTGATATTAAGCAGAAACGCATTTCGCTGATGTCGCCCATTGGTACAGCGCTGATCGGCTACCGGCAAGGCAGCACTGTAGCATGGAATGTTCCGGCCGGACAAAAAATATTCAGTATTTTAGAAGTTAGAAATGAGTAATCCTTAACCCGTTTAAATTTTATAAGTATTTATGTTAATCCAAATTCTTGTTGCCGTTGCCGTTGCTGCGGTATTGTATTATGTTTTTAGCAGAAGAAAGGGCCGTGCTGCACATCCTGAAGCGGAACTTATCGAGTCGTTTGAGGAGATGGTCCGCCATCGTAATCTGAAAATTGATCACAGTGTTGTTATCGGAAACCGCATTTTAGGTTTCGACAGAAAGAGCAACATATTTGTGATTGTTGATTATAACGACAATCAGCCGCATCAAACCGTTGTTTCATTAAATGATGTGGTATCCGTGAAGATGAAAAAAGAAAAGAACACTTCCGGTAATATTCAAAAGCTCTTCCTCGAGTTTAAACGCGATGAAAACGACCGTGATCGGATTTGTTTTTACGATCATCGCTTCGACAAAATCATTCATCTGCCGGCGGCCGTTCGGCGCGTGCTCCGCCTGAAGCACCGCATCGATATTAACCGGAGCTACATTAAGCGAAAAGCCGTTGTAAAAACCGGTTTGAGCATGTAGTGCAAAGAGGCTGTCTCCAAAATTCGGGACAGCCTCTTTTAAATTTTACTGTGCCTCGTCCAAAAATTGGTTGACACAAAAAGTTATCACCATGAATAACAAAGGACAATTTCATGTTCGTAAGCGGACTCAAAAAGATTACACATTAGCCTTTAAATTACAAGTTGTTGAAGAAGTGGAAAGCTGGAGGCTGCCTCAAGACGCTGCTTAGCCAAGTACGGTATTCAGGGCAATGATTGTGTTATGGTTTGCCCACTCAAAGCGCAGCGAAAAGATAAAAACGATAACATTGCAAAAAATGTTTCTCTAACATTATTTTGAGATGGCAATTGAAAACAAAATATTGCTCATTGATGACGATGCCGACATCACAGAAATTCTCGAATTCAATCTTCGGGCAGAAGGGTTTAATGTTACTTCTGTTTGTTCAGCAGAGAGAGCCCTCACACTATATCCCGAAAATTTTCATTTGATCCTTTTGGACATTATGATGGGCGGAATGTCGGGCTATAAATTTGCGGAAACGATCCGGGCAAAAGCCATTGGAACTCCCATAATATTTTTAACGGCGAAGAATACTGAGAATGACCTTCTTACCGGTTTTTCGGTAGGCGGCGATGATTATATTTCAAAGCCCTTTTCAATAAAAGAAGTTATTGCACGTGTAAAAGCAGTTTTGAAGCGTACCGAACAAATGCGTACGGACACCCCCGGCAGCGATCGGCTTTCGACCGGCGATTTCGAAATAGATTTTTGCCTCAAGGAGGTTTATATCAATAAGCAAAGTGTCGATATCACTAAAACCGAATTTGAGTTGTTGTCTTTCCTCGCATCTAATCCGGGTAAATTATTTTCCAGGCGAAATATTATCCATTCAATATGGAGCGAAACGCCCTACATTACCGAGCGTACCGTGGATGTACACATTACACGGTTACGAAAAAAGCTTGGCCACTACGGCGGGCTTATTTCCAGCCGTAAGGGTTATGGCTATCGCTTCCACCCATCTGCTGTATGAAACTGAACTATCGGCAAAAACTCTTCCTTTACTTTGGAATTATCTTCGGTGCTTTCACTACTGGCATCACCATTTTTGAGCAGTTGCGCGAAAAGGAACTCAAAACTATTGCGCTGGAGGAAAAATTAGAGGTCTATACAGATTTTATAAACGAAGTACTTGCACACAGAAAAGCAAACATCGAAGAGGCACTGCTGCATACAGAGCCTTTCTTGCCAAAGAATCTTCGCATTACATTAATAAGTGATGACGGAGAAGTGTTGTTCGACAATTCTATAAGGGACTTCTCTACTCTTGACAACCATTTGCATCGCCCGGAAATACAGTCTGCCATCGCATACACAAAAGGCGCTGATATCCGCAGATCGGACTCGAATGAAAGAAAGTATCTTTATTTCGCCAAGCGGTACAACAATATCTTCATCCGGGCGGCGTTACCTTATAATGTTGGCGTGCATCAGTTTATAAAACCCGATAATGCATCCCTTCTTTTTATCCTCCTTTTCTTTATCATTTTTTTGTTTTTCATTCATATCGCAACCAAGAATTTCGAGAGGTCGATACGGCAGCTTCGGGATTTTGCTTTGGATGCTTCATATTTGAAGAGCGCTAAACTGCGTTTCCCAAAAAATGAATTGGGCGAGATTGGCAGTAAAATCGCTGACAACTACCGACAGCTAAAAGAAAGCGAGCGCAAAACCGTGCAAGAAAAACAAAAACTCCTTCGCCATATCCAGATTCTTGAAGAAGGTATATGCTTTTTTTCTTCAGATTGCAGGATCGAGTTTTATAACCATCTTTTCATCCAATATTTAAACACTGTTGCCGATGAATCCACCGGTGATGCAGCCGCAGTCTTGCATACTCCTGTGTTTTTTGAATTGCAGGAGTTTTTGAGCCATCAAGGCAACGACTATTTAGAAACGAAAATAGCGAAGCAGGGAAAGACGTTCTCTTTGCGAGCAAATAAATTCGAGGACGGAAGTTTTGAAGTAACGCTCAGTGACATTACGAAACTGGAAAAAACACGACTGCTTAAACAAGAAATGACCCATAACATAGCCCATGAATTGCGGACGCCTGTAACAAGTATCCGCGGTTATCTGGAAACTGTAATGGGCAACGTGCCCGACGAAGAAAAAAGGAACTATTTTATTGAAAAAGCTTTTCACAAGACTGTAATGCTCTCTGCCATTATCCAGGACATGAGCCAGCTTGCAAAGATGGAAGAGACCCCGGAGTCATTCTCATTTGAACAAGTAAACATAGGCGCTATCGTCCGCAAAATAAAAACCGAATTCGCAGCAGATATATTACTAATAAATTTTGATGTAAAAGAAAATCGTTCTGCCGAACCAACAATTGACGGCAACGAAGTACTGCTGTATTCTTTATTTAGGAATCTCATCGAAAATGCCGTTCGATATGCCGGCGAGCGCGTGAAAATAGTAATCTCATTATATAATGAAGACCCCGTATACTATTATTTTTCGTTCTATGATAACGGCCCCGGAGTTCCTGATGAAAACCAGCTTAATCGCATTTTTGAGCGTTTTTACCGCGTCGACGAAGGTCGTACACGCGAGAAGGGCGGACTCGGACTAGGGCTTTCCATTGTAAAAAATGCTGTCGTTTTTCATAAGGGAAAAATCATCGCAAAAAACCGAAAGGATGGTGGGCTCGAGTTCCTGTTCTCTTTAAGGAAACGTAAGAAATAGATTTTAGCGCACCTTAAGGGGCTCAAGAGGTTACACCCTAAATAAAAAGAGGATTTTATAATATGATTCGTTTTTAGATCTTTGCTATCCGGTGCCTACACACATCCTCGAATTGTGTTCCCGAAAATTCTTCCCGTCTTTTGCAAGCGATGCACTTCGTAACAAGAAACTTTAGAGAATCTTCCACTCTTTAGTAGCACGAGTATTTATTCTAAAGGTAATAGCGCTGTAACACAATTGTAACATACCTGAATCACTTTTGCGGTGAATAAATAATGTTCCTGCATTATGTGTCACTTTCTACAACCGCGCGCATTTAGAAAAAGCATTTTTCCTACTTTTTTACTTCTGCTTTTTTACTCCAGTTTTCCTCCGATTCATGCACAGTCCGGCACAATAAAAGGCAGCGTTTTTGATGCCAAAACCAAAGAACCGCTACCCGGCGCATCGGTTCTTCTTTCAGGAATCGGAACTACGACAGTGGCAGATAGCAAGGGAAATTTTTCAATCAGAAATGTCGCGGCCGGCAGCTACACACTCAGTGGTTTGTTTTTGGGCTATAAACCATTCACTACTGAAGAAGTTACTCTACGCATCGGAGATACCACATACCTACAGATAGCGCTTCATCCGAACCAGACGGATCTGGTAGAAATTACAATCGAGGCAAGAACGAATAGAGAAAGAGAAAATGCCATGTTAATGGAGCAGCGCAAATCATTAGTGGGTACCCAAATGGTAGGTGCCGAAGAACTGTCACGCAAAGGTGCGGCAGATGCCGAAGCAGCCGTTGCAAAAGTCTCGGGCATTTCAAAGCAAGAAGGAGTGCAGAACGTATTTGTGCGCGGGTTAGGTGATCGCTACAATGCCACGCTGCTGAATGGTATGCGTATACCTTCGGAAAATCCGGAATATAAAAATGTAGCGCTCACGTTCTTCGGCGCCGATATGATTCAAAACATTGGCGTAAATAAAGTCTTTTCTGCGGAGAACGGCGGCGATGTGGGTGGAGCAATGATAAATATCACATCCAAAGAGTTGCTTAATAACCGTGCTTTTACCCTTGAACTTTCGCAAGGAGTGAATACGAATGCTCAGGGTAAAGCGTTTTTCCGCCCTGTTGGGTCCAACTATTTAGGTTTTGCGGATAAGAGAATGCCTGCGCCGGGGAGGGCGGACTTTAAGAACTCTCTCGATCCTTCTGCGGTCAGGCTGCCGTTCAATCATGGCTTTAAAATTTCGGGAGGGAGACGATTTAATGTCGGCGAGAATCCTTTATCCTTTCTCGTAATCGCAACACATGCCACCGGCCATTCTTACACTAAGGAAACTGTACGCAGCATTACTACTTCCGGCACTCCCTACCAAGATCAGACGGGGGAAAGATATTCAGGTCAAACAAACCAAGTGGTTCTAGGCAATGCCAATTACAAAATAGGAAACACCCATTCCTTTGGCTACAATATAATGATGCTGCATGTTAGCGAGGAATATGTGGGCGAATATCTAGGAAAGCATTCAGAAAAACATCAGGATGGCGATATGGATATGGGGTATTTGAGACGCCAGCAAATTAACGACAACCTGCTTCTCATACATCATCTGTCAGCACAATCACAACTAAAAGAGAAGCTGAATCTGACTGTCGATTTTTCATATCATTCCATAAAAGGTCTGGAGCCCGACAGGCGCGAAAATTATCTTTCCAAGAGAAGCGATGGCTCTTATGGTCTTACTGGAAGCAACCGTCAGAAAAGGTTTTTTTCAGAATTAAGTGAGCAGGGTTACCAGGGAAAAATTGCCCTCAATTATAAACTGAAGGATGCCCTTAGTGATGATCTGTCGGGGGTTTCATTTGGATACAACCCTTTGATAACAAAGAACCAGTTTGAAGCAAGCGAATACAATTTTTCTGCGCTTCCCGGCTCATTCTCGCCAAACAATATTATACTCGACGAGTTGTATAGCACTTCCAATTACGATAAAGGAATGTTTACAGTAGAGAAAGGAAAAACAAACAGCTATAGCGTTACAAAAAATATACAATCTGTTTTCGCGGAAGGTGTTTATCAGTTCGGCTCTGCGTTTACAGCCTATGCAGGATTGCGACTCGATGATGTGCATCTGAAAGTAAATTATGACGTTGCCGGTAACTCTAACAACAGCAGCTCCATCGATAATATATATTTTCTTCCCAGCTTCAACTTTAAATATAATCTAACCAAAAAGCAAATGTTGCGGCTGGGGTTAAGCAAGACCTATACGTTGCCACAATCCAAAGAGATATCGCCTTACCAATATGTGAATATTGGATTTGCAAGCGAAGGGAACCCAAATCTTCAGCCATCTGATAATTATAATATAGATCTAAAATGGGAGTATTATCCGTCAGGGTCTGAATTGATGTCCGCTGGCCTATTTTATAAACGGATTCTGAACCCAATTGCCAGGGTAGATAAAGGCAACTCGGCAGGACTTCTTACCTATGATAATATCAGCGAATCTGCCGATATAATGGGCGCCGAAATTGAATTTAGGAAAAAAGTTTTCAGTCACCGGAGCGCCGGGATAAACAATCACAAAGTTTCTGTCGGTTTCAATGCTTCCTTCCTTCATACCAGCATGGTACTGAACCTGCTGAACACCCCGCAAAGAAGATCTTCGCTTGAAGGAGCAGCGCCTTTCATAATGAATACTGATATCACTTACAACTATTTCGACACGAAAAACAACCTTACCACTACACTGGTTTTAAATTATTTCAGCAACAGCGTTTACACCATTGGAACGCTGGGCTTTAACGACATTACCGAAGAAGGAATTCCCACGCTTGACTTCATTTCATCATTAAAGTTGAACCGGCATTTTACCCTAAAATTTAAAGCGCTCAACCTGTTGAATCCTGCCTTCACCCTTAGTCGCAAAGCAGGAGCTGCGGATGAAAAAATAGTACTCAATCAATATAAAAAAGGCATGAACATTAGCCTGGGTATCAGCGTAGAACTATAACAATAAGAACTAACCAATAATGAATTACAAATCTTTTAAAAAAAACAAAATGAAAACAACAAACATCAAATTCTTTAAAACAACTGCACTCGCTTTTTTTGCAATAGCCATGTTGGCTTCCTGTAAAAAGGACAGCGGCGGCACGGGAACGCCACCAGTTACCGAAGATAACCTGGTAGGAAATATCAAACAAGCTAAAACTTTAGATGCGGCAATCACTTATACAATCACAGGCCCCGTAATTGTAGAAGATGGCGCAGTACTCACCATTCCAGCGGGAACCACGATCAAAGCAAAAAAAGGGTTTGACAGTTACATTCTTGTTTTACAGGGCGGGAAAATAAATGTGCAAGGCACTGCTGATAAGCCTGTAATACTGACTGCAGATATTGACAACGCCCAGCCCGGACACTGGGGCGGCCTAATCATAAATGGCAAGGCGCCACTGGCAGGGGGAACCACCGGAAGCACAGAGATAAGTTCCGCCTATCAATACGGCGGCAATGTGGCGAACGATAACTCCGGTAGCATTACTTATCTGATTTTAGCATACACCGGCGCACGTTCCAGCGCAGATGTTGAGCACAACGGTTTAACCCTAAACGGCGTAGGAAACGGAACAAAGATTGAAAACGTTTATATTCCTTATGGAGCCGATGATGGAGTAGAATTTTTTGGTGGCACGGTGAATGTCAAAAACCTTTTGGTGGTAGACAGCGATGACGATATGTTCGACTTCACACAAGGCTATACCGGTACGCTTGAAAATGCCTACGGTATCTGGCAGAGCGGCTATACCAGCACAGAATCTGATCCGCGCGGGATAGAAGCGGATGGAAACTTTGACGGCAATTTTCCTAATCAGGCAGGGCAGTCAAACTTTGTGGTTAAGAACATTACTTTTGACCTAAGACTGGCACCCGCCGGCGATAAGGATGCGCAAAATGTCAAAAACAAAATGCAGGATGTAATAAAAATTCGCCGGGGCGCAAAAGCCACCATTACCAACGCACTTGTTAAAGGCACGGGAACAGTTATAGACTTGATCGATTTTAGCGACGGTAAAGGCGCCGGAAATGCAGGATCATCCGTAAACCTCACGAGCAGCCTGACAGCGGCCCAAATACTAGGTAAGAATATTAACCCTGAAACCGGATATGACGGAGCAAAAATAGAAGCAGGGAATACTGGTTGCTCAATAAGCATTTTCTCATGGACAAAATATAATTTCTAATTCTCAATAATTATGCAGGCGAACCTTCGTTTTGTATAATGCTTTTCGGAATCACATCTTATTAAGGCTACCTCAAACGGGTGGCCTTATATTTTCACTTTCATCCAGTGCTGATTAAAATTTTTTTACACCGCGCATCACCCAAAACTCAATTGATTCGCTCTTCGTTGTTATTTGGATTTGCGCTTGTAATCGCCCCTTTTCCATGCTTTAATAAACTCGCTCCACGCGAAGGGATTCATTAGTCCAATGGGTTGTTGTTGTCCTTTATAATAGTAGGTGGCGGCATTTTGACGTTGTTGCATGTTAAACGCTTCACGGCTATCCGTCGGAAGTGAGCTAATCAATATTCTCCTGATAGCTTCGTCAGTATTTTGTCGCGCAATTTCATATTGATCGGCGGGTATATCGGTGTTTACAAAATCTCTTTCAAACTGTGGACGGCTTGGCCTCGGCTTCAAAATAGTTGCAGGTAAAAAGTTGGTATCAGTAACCAATAGCTGTATCACCGAAAATTCTGTTCCTTCCAGATTGCGCGGAATCAATATGGTTTTGTCTTTAAAACCTACGCTGCTAAAGCGAATTTTGTCACCCTTTAAAACGGGAATGGAAAACACACCCTGATCGTTTGTAAAAGTTCCGCGTCCCTTATTTTCTACAATCACACTCACCGCCGGCAATCCTCTAAGGCTGTCCGCTGTCATCACCACTCCATAAAGTTGTATCACCGAATCGCTGCGGTTTTTCAACTGCGCCCACACATCATCAACTATAAAAAAAGAAAGGGCAAAAACACTAAGCAGAAATTTCTTCATGACGAAATTGTTATAAAAACACGGCGGCTCTAACTGAGCTGCGCATATTCAATCAAAATAAACTTTTGTTAGGCTACCTTTGCAGACAGTTTTTGGTTTTTAACAAATATATGTGTGATGATTGAATCTGAAATTTTAAAGGCACTTTCCACTGTTCAGGAACCCGATTTGGGAAAAGATCTTGTAACGCTCAACATGGTAAAAGATATTGTAATCGATGGCGATAATGTTCGCTTTACCATTGTACTTACCACGCCCGCCTGTCCGTTAAAAGAAATGATGAAGAACGCTTGCGTTACTGCCATTCGGGAGATGGTGAACAAGCAAGCTGTTGTAGACGTAAACTTTACCGCTAACACCAACTCGTTGCGGCAAGACGAAAACGTTTTGAAAGGAGTTAAAAATATCATTGCTGTTGTGAGTGGCAAAGGCGGTGTAGGAAAAAGCACCGTTGCTGCAAACCTCGCACTCGCTTTTGCAGAAGAAGGTGCGAAAGTGGGATTGATGGATGCAGATATATACGGCCCCAGCGTTCCCATTATGTTTGGTGTAAGAGGCGAACGCCCGATGATGAAAGATGTGAACGGCAAAGGCATGATTGTTCCGATGGAGCGATTTGGAATTAAACTGATGAGCATCGGTTTGCTGGTAGATGAAAAAAATGCGGTTATTTGGCGTGGGCCTATGGCGAGCAGCGCCATCCGCCAGTTTGTTACCGATGTCGACTGGGGCAATCTGGATTACCTTGTGATTGATATGCCGCCCGGCACCGGCGATATTCATTTAACGCTGATGCAAACGGTGCCGATAACCGGCGCAGTAGTGGTTTCCACACCACAAGACGTTGCGCTCGTTGATGCCAAAAAGGCGATTGCCATGCTGAATCAGGCACAGATTAAAATCCCGATTGTAGGATTGGTTGAAAACATGGCCTACTTTACACCGAAAGAACTTCCGGAAAACAAATACTACATCTTTGGAAAAGAAGGCGGCCGTAAGCTCGCAGAGCAGTACGAAATTGCGTTCTTAGGGCAGATACCCATTGTACAATCGATTAGAGAAGGCGGTGATATCGGCGTTCCTGTGATGAAGAGTGACGATATAATTTCTAAAACTGCCTTTACCAATTTTGCGGGTGTAGCTGCAAGAAATATCGCTATCAGAAACGCTAATCTGCCTAAATCGCGCATGGTTGAGGTAACCACTTATTAGCCTTGTTGATAGTTGCGCAGGGTTTTTGCAACCCTTTCCTCAATATCTTAATATGGAAAAAAAATTCTTGGCCGGTAAGAAATATGAGGACGAAAACTTTATCGACACCTCGCGGCCGGTATGGAATTATTCGTTGTTTACGGCAGAAGACATCCGCAACTTTCAAAACGGTACGCACTATAATCTCTACCGCTTTTTTGGCAACAAAAGCATGGCGGTGCAAAATGCAGCCGGCATCTATTTTTCTGTTTGGGCGCCCAGCGCAAAACTGGTAACTGTTTTCGGCGACTTCAATGACTGGAATAAAGACGGCCATCCGCTGTTTCCACGGCTCGATAAGTCGGGGATTTGGGAAGGTTTTGTGCCGAACATTGAGCAGGGTTGTCGGTACAAATACTGCATTACAACGCAAAAAAACACGCGTCACGACAAGGGTGATCCTTTTGCGCATTATTGGGAAAAGCCACCCGAAACAGCATCGGTTGTATGGAGTTTAGATTATGAATGGACGGATGGAGAATGGCTGAAGAATCGTACAAAGAAAAACTCATTGCAATCGCCATGGTCGGTATACGAGTTACATCTTGGTAGCTGGATGCGGCCGGATAAAAACGATGAAACCCGGTACAACTCTTATCATCAAATTGCCGAGCGTCTGGTTCCTTATGTAAAGGAGATGGGTTTTACACACGTGGAGTTTATGCCGGTGATGGAGCATCCGTTCGATGGAAGCTGGGGCTATCAGGGAACGGGTTTTTTTGCGCCCACAAGCCGCTTTGGTAGCCCGCAGGATTTTATGGCATTGGTTGATGCGCTGCATGGGGAGGGAATTGGCGTTATCCTCGATTGGGTACCCTCGCATTTTCCGCACGATGCGCACGGCTTATTTCTGTTCGACGGTGCGCACACCTACGAATATGCCGATATGCGAAAGGGCTTTCATCCCGACTGGAACTCGTACATCTTCAATTATAAAAGGGGAGAAGTGAAGTCGTTCCTGATCAGCAGCGCAAAATTCTGGTGCAACCGGATGCACGCCGATGGGTTGAGGGTTGATGCGGTTAGTTCCATGCTAAAGCTCGATTACAGCCGGAATGCAGGCGAGTGGGAGCCCAATGAGTTTGGAGGGAACGGTAACCTCGAAGCTATTGCTTTTATAAAAGATTTGAATGAAACGCTGTACCGCGATATTCCCGGTATACAAACTATTGCCGAGGAAGCTACCGACTGGCCGGGCGTTAGTACGCCCACAAGCGCGGGCGGTTTAGGGTTTGGAATGAAATGGATGATGGGATGGATGCAGGATACGCTGAAATATTTTAAGAAGGACCCTTGGTTCCGCCAGTTCCATCAAAACGATTTTACGTTCAGCATGATGTATTTCTATGATGAAAACTTTATGTTGCCCTTCAGTCATGATGAAGTGGTGCACGGAAAAAGCCCGCTGATTTACAAGATGCCCGGCGATGAGTGGCAGAAGTTTGCAAACCTTCGGTTGCTGTATGGTTATATGTTTACCCATCCGGGAACAAAACTGCTGTTTATGGGAAACGAGTTTGGCCAAACGAGCGAATGGAGCCACCGTACAGAATTACAGTGGGAGCTTTTAAATTTTCCCTCCCACCGCGGCATTCAGTTGTGCGTAAAACAGTTGAATCATTTGTACACTGCCGAGCCTGCACTTTACGAAAAGCAGTTTGAACCCGGAGGCTTCGAATGGCTGGATTTAAACCATCGCAACGAATCGGTTGTAAGCTACATCCGGCGCGGGTTTCGGACGGAAGATGATCTCACAATTGTTTTAAATCTTACGCCGGAGCCGCGCAGATACTGGAAGCTGCATATAAAGGGGTTTGGGAGATGGAAAGAAATATTCAATTCAGACGACAGCGCCTTTGGAGGAACGGGTGAGTTCCTGAATGCTCAAATTCCTGCTAAGCAAGTCGGCAATGAACCGAATGATTTAAAAACGAAGAAGCAGATGAAAAAGTCGGACAACAAAAGAAAAACAGCGCCGCTGTTATACGAAGTAGAAATTTCTTTGCCGCCTTTATCTGCCGTTGTGCTAAAACAACAGTTAAAACATGATTTATCTCATATCAAAGAATAAATACTAAAGTAGTTTTGCACCACTTAAATTTTAAAACTTAAATATTTAATGATGAAAACGCTAAAACTAGTCCTTGCATTTTCTTTAATGGTTTTTGTTGCTGCTTCATGCGGAGATAATAAGAGTGAAACTACAACCGAAACTACCGAATCAACAACGTTAACCGAACCAACAGAAGCCCCAACGGACACTGCTGTTCTTGAAATTCATGGTACTGACGAAATGAAATTCGACAAATCGGTTTTAACTGCAAAAGCCGGACAAGTGGTTCAACTGACTTTGAAGCACGTTGGAAAAATGCCGAAGGATGCAATGGGTCATAATTGGGTTCTGCTACAGCAGGGAACTGATATTGCTGCATTTGGCGCTGATGCTGCCGGTGCAAAAGATGCTGATTATATCCCGTCTTCACAAAGCGATAAAGTGCTTGCGCATACAAAATTATTAGGTGGCGGAGAAAGCGATACCATCACCTTTACGGCGCCTGCTGAAAAAGGAAACTATCCTTTTATCTGCTCATTCCCCGGACACTTCGGAATGATGAAGGGCGAGTTTGTAGTGGAATAAATTTTTCTTCATTTTCTGTTTTGAAAGTGACGGCTGCGGCTGTCACTTTTTTTTCAAACGGACTGGACAACAGCCGTCGTTTCTTCCTCACAATGACGTGGCTTTTGCGGAGGAAGCATCCCACAAAACGAAGTCAATCTAACATCAACGAACGTCATTGCGAGGGCAGCTAAGTAATCTGTTTTAAGGAACTACAACCGGTTACATGCTTTCTGCGGAGGAAACATCCTGCAAAAAACTTTTTAGATAGATGGGTTGAATGCCGACAGCGCATCCACTAAGGCAGTCAGTTCATGCTCGTTTCCGATACTGATGCGCAGAACATCCTTCAGAGATGAGGATGTGATTTTTTTTGTTTTGACAGAGTGATCGAGCAGATGTTGATGAACAGCCGCTCCATCGAAAAATTTCACTAGCAGAAAGTTAGCATCCGAGGGAAACACTTTCTCCACGATAGCCATCTGCTCCAAAACGCCCTTAAGTGCAACCCGCATGGCAACAACCTCACGGGTCATGCTGTTGGTTTGTCCAATTTCCTCAAAAGCTTGCAGCGCAATGGTCGCAGCGGCTTGTGATATATTGCTTCCCGGTCTTGAAAGTTTCAGAAACGCCGTAATCGATGCTGAAGCAAATGCGCAGCAAATGTTTAATCCGGCAAGGCCCCACGCTCCGTTAAAGTTTTGCAGAACAACAAGGTTCTCGTAGTCGTTTAGCTCACCTGCCATCGACCGCTGCCGTGCGAAGTTGATATGTGCTTCATCCACTACAACCACTCCGTCGAAATTATTCAGAAGCGCCTCAATCGCTTCCCGTTCCAGGCTGTTGCCGGCAATGCTGTTTGGCGAACTGATAAAGACCAGCTTTGTATTTGCGCCTGCTGCATTTTCAAGATGTACGAGGTCGAGTTGAAAATCGTCGGCCAACGGAACCTCTTTTACAGTAGCTCCGTGCCTGCTGGCCGCCGCAATAAAAGAAGAATCTTCGGGTGTGCAAATAACCACTTCGTCTTTACTCCCCGGTTCGCAAAAGCAGTCGAGCAGTGCACTTACAACAGCGCTTCTTCCATGCGCAACAAACACCTGCTCCGCTGCAATCTGTTTAATTCCCGCAATGGCTGCAGCAAGGTCATCGTCGTTTTTCCGGAATCGGTTATACCATTTCGGGAGCGGCGAGCCGAGTCCGTTTTCGTTGGCGCTTAAATCGGTTTCACAGTCAACACCGGTTAACAAACCGCCTTCATCATTAATTTTCAGAAAATATTTTCGCACCAACTTCTGCAACTCCATAACCCATTATTTAGTAAACATGCGCCAGAAATCGAGGCCAAGCGCATAGGCCATTAAGCCAATCAGCAAAATCATTCCCACCATTTGCGCAATTTCCATAAACTTGTCGCCGGGTTTTTTTCCGGTAATCATTTCATATAACGTAAATAGCGCATGCCCACCGTCCAGTGCCGGAATGGGCAGAATATTCATGAACGCAAGAATGATGGAAAAAATGGCCGTCAGTGTCCAGAATTTTTCCCAGTCCCAAACGCCCGGAAACGTGTTCCCAATGCTGATTACGCTGCCCAAAGAATCTTTGGCAGCAACTTTTCCGGTAAAGATTTGTTTGAGTCCCGTAACATATTTTCCAAGCGTTTCGAAGCATCTTGAAATACCTGCGGGAACACTTTCGATCAAGCTGTATTTTTTTGTTTCGGAGCCCAGCAAAGTATAAGGCGATGTGGATAGAAAACCCACAGAGGTTCCTGACAGCTTCACTTTCACATCTACCGGCTCGCCTGCTCGAACAACCTGCAACAGCACTTCCTGGTTTTCGTATTTCTTTTTCAAACTGTCGAACTGATGATAGAAGGGCGCAGGGTAATGATTGATTCCAACAATCGTATCATTCTTCAACAACGTGTTTTCAATAAAGTTCTTCGGCATGGTAACCGAATCCACCACCACCGGAAACCGGTAAGAGATAAATCGTTGTAACCGGGTTTTGTTTAGGTCTTTTACAAAGTCGCTAGGAATATTAATTGTTTGTTTTTCGCCATTGCGAATGAGTTGAATGGTCGACACTTCATTCAAAACAATATCGGCCGGCACTACATCGAGCGACTCTACAGGTCGGTTATCGAGCGATACAATTTTATCGCCGGACTGCAATCCGATTTTTCGTCCAAGGCTGTCGGCATAAATTCCATACTTCGCATTTTCCAGGGGCACATACGTGTCGCCCCATACAAACGTGATCATAATAAAAAGCACCAACGCCAACAGTATGTTCACCACCACGCCGCCGATCATGATGATTAGCCGTTGCCAGGCCGGTTTGCTGCGAAACTCCCAGGGCTGCGGCGCTTGCTTCATCTGATCTTTGTCCATGCTCTCATCTATCATTCCCGCAATCTTCACATATCCTCCGAACGGAACCCATCCAAGGCCGTACTCTGTATCACCGATTTTCTTTTTAAAGAGGCTGAATCCCGGATTGAAGAAAAGGTAAAATTTATCTACCCGCGTTTTAAACCATCGCGCCGGTAAGAAGTGCCCGAGTTCGTGAAGGATTACCAAAATAGAAAACGATAAGATAAACTGGCCCGTCTTAATTAAAACACTGCTCAGGTCTATTGCTAACAACATGAAATTCTTTCTCTTTAATTTTTATAATCAGATGTGGACCATGCCCGCGGCAAAATTGCGTGCTTCGGCATCAGAATCAAAATATTGATCGAGCGTTGGCTGTTCAATAAATGTTATTTTATTCATGGTTTGCTCCACCACCTCTGTAATATCGAGAAAACCAATTCTGTTTTTAAGAAAAGCATAAACCGCAATTTCGTTTGCAGCGTTTAAAATACATGGCAGGTTACCGCCTTTATAAAGCGCTTCCTCCGCCAGAGCTAAATTGCGAAACGTACGAACATCGGGCTCTTCAAAGGTGAGCGTATTGGGATTTCTAAAATCGTAACGCTTAAAAGTGTTGGGAATCCGATTTGGAAATGCCAGCGCATATTGAATGGGGAGCTTCATATCGGGCAATCCCATTTGCGACTTTACGCTGCCGTCTTCAAACACCACCATGCTGTGCACAATGCTCTGCGGATGTATCACCACCTGAATTTGTTTGGGTTCCAGATTAAACAGCCACTTCGCTTCAATCATCTCAAGCCCTTTGTTCATCAGTGTTGCAGAGTCTACCGTAATTTTTGCACCCATCGACCAGTTGGGATGCTGAAGCGCATGATCTCTTTTTACATTCACTAAAAAGTTGGGCTTCTTGCCTAAAAAAGGGCCGCCGCTCGCTGTGAGCACCACTTTTTCTATCTTGTTTCTTCCTTCACCCACAAGACATTGAAAAATGGCCGAATGCTCACTGTCGACCGGAATAACCGGAACGCGGTTTTCTGCCGCCATCTGCATTACAATGTCTCCCGCCACCACAAGGGTTTCTTTGTTGGCAAGCGCAACGGGCTTTCCGGATTTTATCGCCATCAGCGTAGGCTTTAACCCGGCAAAACCCACAATAGCGGCCAGCATTAAGTCGTAAACATCCATCGCCGCCGTCTCCTCCAGAGCTTTCTCGCCCGCAAATACTTTTACATCGGTGTTTGCAAGGGCATCTTTTACGGCCTGATATTTTTTATCATCCGTAATCACAACAATGTTAGGCCGGAATTTAAGCGCCTGTTGTATCAGCAGATCCGCATTGGCGTAAGCCGTTAGTACTTCCACAGAAAAAAGAGAAGGGTTGGCTTCAATTACTTCGAGCGCCTGCGTTCCTATTGAGCCGGTAGATCCGAAGAGGGCAATTCGTTTTTTTGTCATTCTGTTTTATTAAGAAGCATTGCTTTTCAAAAGCGCGTAAAGATAATGAGTAAGCAGGAGGTAAGTCAATTTCTTTAACCGCTGCTTTTGCTGAAACAGTGCCTCGGTTTAATCGCAAATGCGTCAATCGGGAGCAGATAAAAACACAGCCCGAGAAAATCAATGCTTAATTTTGCGGCGCTAATCAGTCAGTTAAAAAACACCAATGAAACAGAACCGCGCCGGTATTCCGCTCTCCGTTTCGCTCCAGCCCACACTTAAAGCCGAAAACATTCAGGCCAAAACATCCAACAATAAAAAACGCCTGCTGTACATCAGCTTTCTTGCTGTGGTTATTGCCACCGCCATCAGCTTCATTGCCAAACTGCTGGTGTACCTCATCGACTTCATTACCAACATTTCTTTTTACGGAAGCTTTTCTGTTGCTGAAAACAATCCTGCACAAAACACGCTGGGTTGGTGGGTTGTGGTAATACCAGCCGCAGGCGGACTGCTCATTGGGTTGATGGCTTTTTACGGCTCCAAGGCCATTAGAGGACACGGTATTCCAGAAGCCATGGAACAGATTCTTACCAATCAAAGTCGAATTAAGCCCACTATTACCTATTTAAAGCCGCTCTCTGCTGCCATTTCAATCGGCACCGGCGGTCCGTTCGGAGCAGAAGGGCCGATCATTGCAACGGGAGGCGCCCTTGGTTCAATGCTTGGCCAGCTTTTGCACATCACTCATAACGAACGAAAAGTTTTGCTTGCAGCGGGCGCAACAGCGGGAATGTCGGCCATCTTCGGAAGTCCTGTGGCAGCAATATTTCTCGCAATAGAATTGTTGCTGTTCGAGTTTTCGCCGCGCTCAATTATTCCGGTGGCGCTTGCCTGCATTACCGGTGCAGCAGGTCATCATTTGTTGTTTGGACAGATGCCGGTTTTTTACACCGGCACCGTTACGGAATCCGTTTCTAACCACGCATTGCTGATGTACAGCCTTGTTGGTATTGCCATTGGGCTGTTGTCGGTTGTTATCACCTTTCTGGTGTATTGGGTGGAGGATGCGTTTGAAAAACTACCCGTTCATTGGATGTGGTGGCCGGCTATCGGTGGGCTGGCAGTGGGCTTTATCGGTTATTTCAGGCCGGAAACGCTCGGCGTTGGCTATAACAATATTACCAACATTCTTTCGGGAAGTTTGCCGCTTCATTTTGTTATTTCTCTTTGTGTGCTGAAATTTCTGTCGTGGGTAATTGCATTGGGCAGCGGTACCTCCGGCGGAACGCTGGCGCCGTTGTTAACGATTGGCGGCGCGCTGGGTGTGTTGGCGGGATGGCTGATTCAGCATTTGGTTCCTTCAGCGGGAGTAAGCATTCCGATGGCAGCGCTGGTAGGGATGGCGGCCATGTTCGCCGGCGCTTCCCGGGCTTTTATTACGTCGATACTTTTTGCTTTGGAAACCACCGGGCAGCACAACGCCATACTTCCCTTATTGGCGGCTTGCAGCGCAGCTTACTTCGTTTCTTTTTTCCTGATGGAGAATACCATCATGACTGAAAAAATTGCACGTCGCGGAATCAAAACACCCGATTCGTACGAACCCGATATTCTTGAAAAAGTTTCCGTTGCCGAAGTAATGGAAGAAGGAGGATTGATACTCGATGTAGACAATACGATTGGTGATATAAACGAGTGGTTGCAACAGGAGCCTGCCTATCGATCGGCATTTTATATTCTGTCTTCTTCGGATGGTGAATACCTCGGAATGCTTTCCGACGCGCAATTAACCAACACCCTTTTTCCGCCATCAACAGAATTACGTGAGCTGATAAACGAAGAACCTGTTGCGGTGCCGGCGTCGGCAAGTTTAAGGGAGGCGGTGGAGGTGATGGCCACAAACAATACGGATGTGGTGGCAGTGATTAATAACGGTAACAAAATTGCCGGGATGGTGAATTACAGAAACGTGTTGCGGGGATATCGCCTTAGGTCGGCAGATGAAGAAAAAGGCAGGCCGTCAATTTCGCTGAAACGACGGGGACTGAAGCTTTTGGTGAGAGGTAAAAAATTAAAGAGCCTGTTTGAGGCGAACGACTGACTTCTACAAATGTCAATCATTAGCACCTTCATCATTTTTCTCCATATCGTACAACCATTTATTGAGGTAGGGCAGCAACATGGATTTGTTTGCATAATTGAACCGGACAGACTTTGCGGATGTGTGTAAGGTGATGTGGCAAACATCGGCAGCAACCTGCCACCACATCTGCTTTATTGTGATGGCCTGAATTTTTTCCGGCTGAAGGATTTGTTGTGCAACATCCCAAACGCCTGATTGAACAATAATGAATTCATCTCCCACATACAGCCTGTTGTTTCGAAATCCAAAATAAATTATCAGGGAAGCAAAACAGGCCCATGTGAGCAGCAGAAAAAGATAAATGCCATCCGGACGGTAGCCATAGTAGAGGAAAAAAGCCGCAGTGGGTAAAACCATGAGCAGAAAAACAGAAGGGATTATTTTTCGGTAGTTGGGATAAAAGATTTCAACGGTTGCAGGGAGCTGATGGAAGATGGCGGTGAAAACTTGTTGCTCTGTTGCTGCGTCGGCTCCCGGAATTTCTACAGACGCGTTTTTGTCGGCATGGAAGTTCGACGATTTCTGGTAAATAAACATGCGCTTGAACCGCATCTTCCGTTGAAAATAATTCGACACCGTTTTTACAACCTGAACCTTCGAATATTGAACGAGTGTGCTTTTTGAATTGAATAGCCCATATTGAAAATGAAAGCCCGAAGGCTTAAACAAAATGGTATAGTTGAAAAAAAACAACACACCGCGAACAATGTTGATACAAAAAATCAACAGCAGCACCAGGGCAACAATTCGCGTGAGATAGGTTAACAGCAGATTTGTATTCAGTTGGTTGAAAACTTCTTCCTCCGAAAAGCCCGAGAGGGGCGCAAGGTCTTTTAGGAAATTAAGGCCGCCGACCACAAAGGCAAATAGCAACGAAAAGCTTCGCAGATAATTACTCGTAACGGCAATCTTGAATAAGGTGGAAACCGGGAGGGTGATGGCGTTTTCAGCAACGGGTTCGCTGCTCCGATTTGTGTTTTCCGAAACTTCCGACAATAGGTTCTTTAAGCCCTCTGCTACTCTAAAGCTCAACGCGCCAATTTTAATTTCTTCGGCCGAAGAACCCGCCGTGCTCACCTTCATTCCATATAAATTTAACAGCTTTTGAATGAAGTTCTGGGTTAAAACAACCTGCTGTATTTTTTCAACCTGAAGCGCTGTTTTCTTTTTCTTCAAGATGCCTTTTGTCAGCACAAACTCGCGGTTCTCCGCTTTAAAGTAAAAGGTGAGCGTTTGATATTTCAGAAATCCCAAGATAATTAAGCCTATAATGAGCGCCGCAATGACGACCACGTGCACCCAAACGGGCGTTTTGCCCATGTTTAAAACCAATACGGCAATCAGCGCCCACAACTGTCGCAAAGCATGTTGGAAAATATCAACAAAAGCAATGATAATTCCGAGCGGTGCTTGCTTCATCGGGCTGCTGAAATCAATCTTGTCGTTCCGATGATCCATCCTTTTGAATTATTAGTTTCGACAGTATCACTTCCTTAATTTTTTCCGCATCATCTTTCGATAAGCCCGCAATCCCTATGTCCGCATCGTTGCTGCCGGCCGTGTACACCTTTAAGGTTGCCAGTTGATACATGCGCTGAAAAATGCCTTCAATCACGGCCACATGCTGAATTTTATTAAAGGGAACAATTGTGGTTTTAACTGCGAGAAGACCGCGTTTATAAATGAGGTCATGATTTCTTATCGCATAGCTGCGCCGGTAAAATACCAACATCTCGCAGTAATAAACGAGGGCCGAAAGTAATAAAATCACAGCCGGAACAACTGACTTCAACATCGACAACGGACTAAACCACGCAACTCCAAATCCTACAGCCATCAGTATCATCGCAACCGTTACTGTGTTCAGCAAAATTACTTTTTTGTAATCGCGCTGAACAGGAGTGGTGGCCGCCGCTTCAAATTTGGGCAAGCTGTTTATATCCTGTACATTGTTATCAAACTGCATAAACGTTTGTGGTTGGAATGGCTAAATGTAAAACCAAAAGCAACGATAATGAAAAAGAGATTAGTGGTGTTAACCGGAGCCGGAGTAAGTGCCGACAGCGGCATTGCAACTTTTCGCGACAGTAATGGCTTGTGGGAAAACTACCGTGTGGAAGACGTTGCCACGCCTGAAGCCTGGGTAGCAAATCCGCAGCTTGTGCTCGATTTTTATAACCAGCGGAGAAAGAATGTGCTCGACGCTGAACCGAACGCCGCTCACTTTACGCTCGCTGCACTGGAACACGACTTTGATGTATACATCATTACCCAGAATGTAGACGATTTGCACGAACGCGCAGGAAGTACCAACGTGCTGCATATTCACGGCGAAATCATGAAGATGCGAAGTGAAACGAACGAGCATCTGATATATGATGTCACCGGCGATACTTCGCCGGATGATTTGGCAACTGACGGATCGAAGCTCAGGCCGCACATCGTTTGGTTTGGCGAGGCAGTTCCGCTGATGGATGAAGCGGTTGCCCTTGCGGAGTCAGCGGATGTGTTTGTGATTGTTGGCACCTCCCTTCAGGTTTACCCTGCCGCAGGTTTGCTGTATTACGTTCCTGAACAGGTTCCGGTATTTATTTTGGACAGAAACATACCGAAGGTAGCCCGAAAGGGAATCATTGCCATCGAAAAGAAAGCTGCCGAAGGTGCTGCCGATTTGCAACGATTGCTTTCAGAATACGCCTAAGAAAGCGCTTCGCGAAACACAATGCCATGTGCTCCTAGGCGCTCGAGGACCGGAGTGTAAATCCACTTTGCGGTTGGAATAAAGAGTCCGCGATTCACAAAAACGCCTTTCATCAACAGCTCTGTTGCAATGGCTAACGGCAGGCCAACCGTTTTTGCCATCGCCGTATGTATCGCATCATCACCCACAATATCAATAAAGCCGGTTAAGCCTCTTTCTTCTCCGTTAAGATGATAGCCGAGCTCATGCAACATCACCACACGGTCTTTGTCAGCCGGCTGCATCATCAGCTTCTTTTCAAGCAACGATTGAAGAATTTCGTTTGGATATACCAAGCCTTCCGGAATCGGCTCGCGCTCTGTTAATCCGAGAAACAAAAGCTGGGCGGTTTCTATGTCGCTGCTTTTTTCTGATTCAGCGTTCAGCAACCTCTGAAATTTTTCTGCATTTCCTTTTTGCGAAAAATAATGCTGATAAAATTCGCGATAGGTAGTCAGGTTTTTATCGCGGATCAGATCCGCGTCTGTTAAGCCGGCATCTACAACCGACCTCCATCCCAAAATAAAATCCGGATGTCTTAACGTAGTTCGGATAAAAGTTTTTGCTTCGGGTAACTGATACAAATCTATATAGCTGATGGAGTCGCGGTTTGGATAAAACGCAAGCCGGTCTGCTCCGGGAACGTCAACATAGTTCCCCGGCACAAATAACTGCTGATATGGGACGTGCTGTACTTCGCCATCTTTTTTAAACACTGCGCCTGCTTTCCCTGCGTTCACCACGTTGGCCGGATTCCAGGTTATTTTGTAGTGCCAGAGATTGTTATCGCTCTCAGGGGCAATCAGTCCGCCGCAGTGCGATTGAAACGAGGTAATGGTGCCACCGGCTTCCTTTACTTCATCGATCATTTTCATGGCACTCATGTGGTCTATGCCGGGGTCGAGGCCCATCTCACATAAAAAAAATAACTGCTTCTCTGCTATCTGAGGCTTTAATTTTTCCATCTCCGTATCCACATAAGACGCAGTGAGCAAATGCTTTTCGTATTGGATGCAGTCTTTTGCCACTTCAATATGCAAAGAAGGCGGCAGGAGCGATACCACAACATCGGCACTTTTTATCAGCGTCGCCCTTGCTTCTCCATCATGAATATCCAGAGCAGTTGCTTTCACCCCTTCGTGGTTTCCAGCTTTTTGCTGTGCTGCCGGCAAATACATGTCGGCAATTGTAAGATACCATCCGTTTTTTTCAATCGACACTTTCAGGTATTCAATCAGCGTTGATGAAGATTTTCCTGCTCCGAACAACAATATATTTTGCACCTTTTTTATTTTGGCGCCTAAGGTAATTTTTTGTTTTTACAACAAGCGTTACCGTAGTTAGTTTCATACATTTGCGACTCTTTCAATTGCCATATAATGAATCATTTTTATCTTACTGATGCTGCGCTGACATTAGACACTGTAGATGCCTTGATGGCCGAAATGCAGCCTTTGGCGCTGTCGGACGATCTCAGGGAAAAAATTCATCGCTGCCGAAAGTTTTTAGACGAAAAAACGGCCGATCCGGAAAAAGTGTTTTATGGAGTAAACACGGGCTTTGGTTTCCTGCAAAACATTCGCGTGAATGCGTCCGACCTCGAACAGTTGCAATATAATTTGTTGAAGTCGCACGCATGCGGTATGGGCGAACGCGTTCCGGCAGCCATCGTAAAACTGATGATTTTACTCAAGATAAAATCGCTGAGCTACGGCTACAGCGGCGTTCAGCCGGAAACGGTTGACGCCCTCTCAGGCATGTACAACAATAACATTTTGCCGGTTGTGTACACGCAGGGCTCATTGGGCGCATCGGGCGATCTGGCGCCTTTAAGCCACCTCTGTCTTCCTGTAACCGGACTCGGCGCTGTGGAGTACGAAGGCGTTGAAATGTCTGCGGCAGAAGCGTTTCAGCGCGCCGGGGTGAAGCCGGTGTCGTTGAAGAGTAAAGAAGGACTTGCCCTGATAAACGGCACACAGTTTATGAGCGCTTACGGCGTCTTTATTCTATCGAAAACAAGACAGTTACTGAAAATGGCCGATCTCATTGCAGCCTTGTCGTTCGATGCTTTTGATTGTGTAAGCGATTGTCTTCATCCCGCTATCCATAAAATTCGCCCGCACAAACATCAAATCTCGACTGCGGAAGCGCTTCGCGGCTTTTTGGCGGGCAGTGAAATCGCACAGCAAAAAAAACAGCAGGTGCAGGATCCCTATTCTTTCCGCTGCATCCCGCAGGTACACGGCGCAAGCAAAGAAGTGTTCGATCAGGTGGAGCGCGTGTTCATCACAGAAATTAACTCGGTAACCGACAATCCAAACGTGGTTGTGGAAGACGATCTCATCTTAAGTGGCGGAAACTTTCACGGTCAGATCCTGTCGATGCATCTCGATTTTCTCGCCATCGCATTAAGTGAAATGGGAAGCATCAGCGAAAGACGGACCTACCAGTTGATTAGCGGACAGAGAAACCTGCCCCTGTTTTTAATAAAGGATCCGGGCTTGCACAGCGGATTTATGATTCCTCAATACACGGCGGCAGGCATTGTAAGTGAAAACAAACAACTGTGCACACCTTCGAGTATCGATTCTATTCCGAGTAGCAACAATCAGGAAGACCATGTGAGCATGGGGGCAAATGCAGCAACGAAATGCTTGCGGGTACTCAATAATCTGCAAAAGGTTTTAGGGATAGAATTGCTGACGGCCGCACAGGCACTGGATTTCAGAAGGCCGTTGCAGTCGTCACAAAAAGTGGAAGCGCTGATGGAGGCTTTCCGCACGCAGGTAAGCTTTAACTCGGCAGACCGCATATTACACGACGACATGATTAAAGCCACAAATTTTGTTGGCGAGTACGTAGTTATTGAGGGCAACTAAAGCAACTGCCAGCGCATGGATGCTTATTTTTGTTTAATTTATTAATGAAGAAAAAATGACAACTAAATATTCAGTTGAGAAATATAAGACACCTGTTGGAACCCAACTAAACTGTAAAGGATGGATACAGGAAGCAGCGCTGAGAATGTTGTTAAACAATCTCGATCCGGAGGTTGCTGAACGCCCTGAAGAACTGATTGTTTATGGAGGAAGGGGAAAAGCCGCAAGGAATTTTGAAAGCCTCGATTTAATTATTAAAGCGCTAAAGGAAATGGAAGCCGATGAAACGCTGCTGGTACAAAGCGGGAAGCCGGTAGGAATTTTAAAAACACATGCGGATGCGCCGCGGGTGCTCATTTCCAACTCACAGCTTGTTCCTAACTGGGCCAACTGGAAACATTTTGATGAGCTGGAGAAAAGAGGTTTGATGATGTATGGACAGATGACCGCCGGAAGTTGGATTTACATCGGTTCGCAGGGCATTGTTCAGGGTACGTTTGAAACCTTTGCAGCTGTTGCCAACAAACACTTTAACGGAAGTCTTAAGGGTACGCTGAGTGTTACGGCTGGTCTGGGAGGAATGGGCGGCGCTCAGCCATTGGCCGTTACTATGAACGAAGGGGTTTGTTTGGTGGCAGAGGTTGAAGAATGGCGCATCGATAAGCGAATAGAAACGAAATACCTGGATAAGAAATTTTCATCGGTGAAAGAAGCTGTTGATTTCGCCCTTGCTGCAAAAAATGAAGGACGTGCAGTAAGTGTTGGTGTGCGCTGCAACGCAGTAGAACTGTTGCAATATCTGATCGATAATAAAATTGATGTGGATGTGCTGACAGATCAAACGTCGGCGCACGATCCGCTGATCGGATATATCCCACATACGCTAACGGTGGAGCAGGCTAACGTGCTGCGCGAAACAGCTCCCGACGAATATATTGCACGCAGCTACGACAGCATGAAACAGCATGTGCAACTGATGCTGCAGTTACAAACAGCCGGCGCCATTACCTTCGATTACGGCAATAACATCCGAGCAAGAGCACAGGAACATGGGCTCGCAAATGCATTCGATTTCCCCGGCTTTGTGCCGGCATACATCCGGCCGCTTTTCTGCGAAGGAAAAGGCCCTTTCCGGTGGGCGGCGCTCAGCGGCGATCCGGCCGACATCGCCATTACAGACGAACTGATCGGCAATATGTTTCCCGAAAATGAAAGCTTACAACGATGGCTGAAACTCGCAAAAGAAAAGATTGCTTTCCAGGGCCTTCCTGCCCGCATTTGCTGGTTAGGACAAGGCGAACGCGAAAAAGCCGGCCTTGCATTTAACGAACTCGTGAAGACAGGCAAAGTAAAAGCACCCATCGTAATCGGACGCGACCACCTCGACACCGGTTCGGTTGCATCGCCTAACCGCGAAACTGAAGCAATGATGGATGGCTCCGATGCTGTTGCCGACTGGCCGCTGCTGAATGCGCTGGTGAATACCGCCGGCGGCGCAAGCTGGGTAAGCCTGCATCATGGCGGTGGCGTAGGAATGGGCTACAGCATACACGCAGGAATGGTGATTGTTGCCGATGGAACCGACGAAGCCGCAGCCCGCCTGAGCCGTGTGCTCCGTAACGACCCCGGGATGGGCGTTATTCGCCATGCCGACGCTGGCTACGATATAGCTAAAGACACCGCCCGAAAGCATCGGCTCGATATTCATCAAATTCTATTCTAACCTTTTATGTGTAAAGCAAAAGCGCTGGTTCTCTTAACAGGCTGCATCCTGGTGTTGGCGTCCTGCGGATTAAGGGGCAAAAAAGAAAAAGAAAGCTTTCAAACGCCGCTCGAAATTTATAATGAAGAAGATTTCTACGGTCAGCAGCGGCGCAGTCTCGATTCTAACATCCATCTAAACTTAAAACTGGTTAGCTATCGTGCACAGTACAATAACGATTTTGTGCCTACCATATCTTTTGTAGTAGAAAACACCGGCTCAAAAACCGTTACATCTTTCGAAATTTCAACCAACCTCAGCGCCACTAAGGCCTATTATAGCACCTGCACCTTCCGCAATGCTTTTAAGCGTACCATTGCTCCCGGCGAAATTATTACCGTTGACTACACACTTACCGGCGATGAATTAAAGGAAACTTGTAATGATTATCCCGTTTTGGAATTAGTCCGCGAAGTTTGTGAAGACGGGAGCATGAATAAAAAATATTAAAGATGGGTGTTCTTTTTTCAAATATTAAACAGCTTGCCGTTACACATCAGCCGGCAGAACCCTTGCGGGGAGCGAACCTTGGCCGCATGCCCATTATTGAAAATGCATTTCTTTATATAGAAAAAGATGCGATAAAAGATTTTGGAAAGATGGAAGATTTGCTGCATGCAGATTACTCCATCGATAAAGTGATTGACGCTTCAGGAAAAGTTATTTTACCCGCCTGGTGCGATTCGCACACGCACATTGTGTTTGCCGGAAGCAGGGAAAACGAGTTTGTAGATAAAATTAAAGGCCTTAGTTACGCAGAGATCGCTGCACGCGGCGGAGGCATTTTAAACTCCGCTGCAAAGTTGCAGGCCGCTGATGAAGATGAGTTGTTTCACTTAGCCGCCCGCCGTCTTAGAAAGCTGATTTTGCTCGGTACGGGCGCAATAGAAATAAAAAGTGGTTATGGATTAAACCGCGAGGCGGAATTAAAAATGCTTCGCGTAATTAAACGTTTAAAAGAAAGTTTTCCGGTGGCAGTTAAAGCTACATTTCTTGGTGCGCATGCACTTCCGCCTGCTTACAACAATGCCCGCGAAAAGTATATCGATTCGGTGATTGAGATGATTCCTGAAATAGCTGCCGAAGGTCTTGCGGATTATATTGATGTGTTTTGCGAAACAAACTTCTTTACCGTAGAAGAAACAATCAGAATTTGCAATGCAGGCAGTGAGTATGGTTTGAGGGCAAAAATCCACGCCAACCAGCTGAATGTTTCCGGTGGGGTAGAAGCCGGCGTTGCACTGAACGCAGTATCGGTCGACCATCTCGAATCGATGGATGAATCAGCCATCAACGCGCTTGCTGCAAGCAAAACAATCGGCACTTTGCTACCAACGGCTGCCTATTTTCTGCGAATGCCGTTTCAGCCGGCACGCCAGCTAATCGATGCCAACTGTGCCATAGCCATCGCATCCGATTTTAACCCCGGCTCAAGTCCGTCGGGAAACATGAATACCGTTGTATCGATGAGTTGTATACAAATGAAAATGTTGCCCGAAGAAAGCATTCAGGCGGCAACCATCAACGGAGCCTTCGCTATGGAACTCGGACAAACACATGGAAGCATTGCAAAAGGAAAGAAGGCTAACTTTATTCTTACGGAAGAAATTCCATCTTATCATTATCTTCCTTATTCCTTCGGCTTTAACCACATTGAGGCCGTTTATATCAACGGTGAGTTGTATTCCTGATACGCCATCCTTATCTTTAACGCACTAAAACGCTTGTGTGAATTATTTTAAAGCCTATTCCAAGCACGACATTCTTGCGCTTACCCGCTTACGAAAATTTGAAACGAAAATTGGCGAGGCAATCGGCTTTTGCGATCGTCCTGATATTGAAGAGGCCATCAAAAATTCAGGCGCAAAGTATGTGCTGTTCGGCATTTCAGAAGATATCGGTATTCGTGCAAACTACGGCAATGCCGGTGCAGCAGGGATGTGGAAAGCCTTTCTTCCGGCTTTTTTGAATGTGCAGTGTAACGATTTTTTTGACGGCAAAGAAGTGTTGTTAGCCGGTTGGTTCGATTTTGAGGCGGTGCTTTCTGTAATTGAAAAAAATGCAGCAGGCGAACAAGAAAAAGTGGGTGCACTCCGACAGGCAGTTTCTGTAATCGATAACGAAGTGGAGCATCTGGTAAACATCATTACACGTAACAACAAAATACCTGTTGCCGTGGGTGGCGGACACAACAATGCCTACCCGATGATTAAAGGAGCTGCAAAAGGGCTTTATAAAGCCGGCACAATTCCGCTTGCACAGGTAAGTGCCGTTAACCTGGATGCGCATACTGACTACCGGCCGTCGGAAGGACGACATAGCGGTAACGCCTTTCGTTACGCAGATGAGGATGGATTTCTCGATAAATACTTTGTACTTGGCGCACATGAAAACTATCTCACTCAAAATATCTGGATGGATATTGTGAACGATCCGTTTATTGATATGATTAGCTTCGAGGACATCTTTGTCCGCGGAAAATGCAGTTTTCAAAACGCTGTGCAAAGCGCTGCCGATTTCGTTGCAGGAAGCCACTGCGGGATAGAACTGGATGCAGATGCCATTGGCGGAACCCTGAGCAGCGCATACACACCCTGTGGCATTTTGCCCGTGCACGCACGGCAGTACGTTTCAATTATTTCAGAACTAACCGATGTGGCTTATTTGCACATTACGGAAGCTGCCGTTAAACTTAACGATGGCAGGGAAGATCCTTCGGTTGCAAAACTTATTGCTTATCTTGTAACCGACTTCGTCAAATCCGTAAACCAAAAACAATAGTCTTGCCTATGCACGGCAGAACATATTTATTGCTGTGTTTGTTTTCTTTTGCCGCAATTTGCAGCCGTGCCCAGTACTTTGTTCCCGACATTTTGAACGATGCATTTTCCCGTAAAATTTTGCAAGTCATCAATGACGTGCCCTACAACTTCGAAAACATCAAAGGCTCCGCTTTTCAGCAGTCCGGCATTGCTGGCAACCGTTGTAAGGTGAAGATAAAAGGATGGAAAAACGGAATCATTTATCAATCGGGGAACAATTTAAATTGTTTGTTTTTACTTACCCATTACAATTCGCCTGAAGAAGCCACTGCGCTCGCAGCAGATGTAACAAAGAAAATCAGCCATTGCATGAGCCACCGTACCGTCATTGCAACCGTGGATGGCGATGAAGAAACGGGATGCTATCAGCAAAATAAAATTGCGTACCGCGTACATAACGGCTTCTATCATTACAATATTTTTGTTGAGGTGATTAAAAAAGCCGCCGACTTTTATCAGGTGCAGTTAAGGATTGCCGGAGGCACTCCTAAACTTTATATAACGTTACCCAAAAACGAACCTCTTGCCAGTCCGATCTTTGCCATGAATTTTCAAAAAAACGCCAACTTGTTCGAAACAAATTCGCTCGTGGAGTGTCAGACAGGTATGCCGGGTTTCGAGTGTGAACAGTTGCCCGATGCCAACGGCCGACCCATCATTCATTATTATAAAATCATCCATCAGCTTCCGAATGCTTACTTCGAGTACAAAGCGCTGCTGGGCAATATAAAAACCGTGCTCGGCGAAGGCTATGTCCTGTCGCAACTGCGTCCCGGAAAAGATACGTTTGCCCGGTCTGAATTTCTCCATCTTTCCGATATTGAAGACCGTTCACCAAAAACCTATCGCGTGGCGCTGATACGCAAGGCTGACCGTAGCATCAGGCTAAATCTTTGCTTTATGGACGGGGAACAGCCATAAATGAATGTATTTTATAATAATATTCTGAAAACACTTTTCTAAAAGAATTGTCAAAACCGCTGCATGGTTACCTTTGCACAAATTTTTTTTGATGTTACAATTCGAAGCGTTAGGAATCGATGAACGATTATTAGGCGCTATTAATGAGTTAGGCTTTACTCAACCTACACAGATACAGGAAAAAGCCATCCCCGTTTTATTAAGTGGTACGAAAGACTTTATTGGACTTGCACAAACCGGAACCGGAAAAACCGCTGCTTTCGGACTACCGTTGCTACAACTTACCGACAATACGCAAAAGCACCCTCAGGCATTAATTGTTTGTCCTACACGTGAGCTTTGTTTGCAGATTTTAAAAGATATCGAACACTATAAAAAGCACGTTCGCGGGCTGAATGCAGTTGCGGTATATGGCGGTGCAAGTATCAGCCAGCAGATTAAAGACATAAGAAGAGGAGCGCAAATTATTGTGGCCACTCCGGGAAGATTGATTGACCTGATTGAAAGGAAGGCAATCGACCTGAACGAAATTGAATACGTGGTGCTCGATGAAGCCGACGAAATGCTGAATATGGGTTTTGAAGAAGATATTGAGTTTATTCTTCAGAATACACCGCAACGGCAAAGCATGTGGTTGTTTAGCGCAACCATGCCGCCTGAAATCAGGAAGGTGAGCAAAAAGTACATGAATCAGCCCGTTGAAGTTACCGTTGGGAAAGTGAATACGGCGAACAAAAGTATCGACCATCAATACTATATCACCAACGCAGCGCAGCGTTACGAAACATTAAAGCGACTGATTGATTTTAATCCCGGCATTTACGGAATTATTTTTACCAGAACCAAACTCGACGCGCAGAACATTTCGGAAAAACTTACCCGCGAAGGATACGATATTGATGCGTTGCATGGCGACCTCTCGCAAGCACAGCGCGACAAAGTGATGGGACAATTCAGAGACAAAAGCCTTCAGTTGTTGATTGCTACCGATGTGGCTGCCCGCGGAATTGATGTGCAGGGAATTACCCACGTAATTAACTTCGAACTTCCGGATGATGTGGAAGTGTATACCCACAGAAGCGGTCGTACCGGCCGCGCGGGTAAAAACGGCATCAGCATTTCCATTATACATTCGCGTGAAATGTACAAGTTGCGGTTGATTGAAAAAACCGTTCAGGCGCCGTTTCATAAGCTCGACATCCCTACAGGAAAAGATGTTTGCAGAAAACAATTCTTTTACTTCATGGATAAACTGCTTGCGGCCGATGTAAGCAACGATAACTATACAACCTATCTTCCCATGCTGGCCGAAAAATTTGCCGACATGAGTAAGGAAGAAGTGCTTACACGCGTTGCAGCGCTTGAGTTCGACAGGTTTTTAAAGTATTATGAACATGCTGAAGACTTAAACGTTCGCGTTAAAGAAACCAAAGGAAAAGAGCCGGCAGCGCGTCAATCCGGAGGAAGAAAAGAACGTGAAAAATACAGCGGCGATTTTACCCGCCTTTTTGTAAATCTTGGTACCAAAGACGGCTTCTATAAAGCAAGTTTTCTTCAATACATTTTAGATATGAGCGATTTAAGAAAAGATGTTTTGGGCCGGGTTGATATGAAGGAAATGAACAGTTGGGTTGAAATAGATAAGAAAAGCGCCCGCCAGATGATTAAATCTATCGACGGCAAAACCTACAAAGGTCGGAAAGTGCGCATGAATGAAGCTACCAGATAAATTCTTTTTTAACTTGCGTTAATGCAACGAAAAAAGATTCTCGTCAACGGCGCTTCTACAGTGTTTTATTTTGATGCACCCTTTTCACAAATAGATAAACTGGTTGAACAAAACAACCAGTTTTTTTTAACCGACGAAGCCGTTTTTGCCGCTCATACCAAATTGTTTCGCAACCGGCAAACCATTGTAATTCCTGCCGGAGAGGAGCAAAAGACGATGTCGGCAGCAGAAGCCATCATTGCTGCTTTGTTGGAAAAAAATGCTGACCGCAGCAGCGTTTTAATTGGCGTAGGTGGTGGCGTTATCTGCGATATTGCCGGTTTTGTTGCCGGTATTTTTATGCGCGGTATTGCCTTTATTCTTTTTCCAACCACGCTACTTGCTATGTGCGATGCCGCTGTGGGTGGAAAAAACGGCGTGAACATAGGCGGCCTCAAGAATATGGCGGGTACCATAAAGCAGCCCGACAATATCCTTTATCATTACGCTTTCTTAAAAACCCTTCCGACTTTTCAATGGCAAATGGGCTTCGCCGAAGTGATCAAACACGCGTGTATCCAATCGGCCGCAATGTTCAGAACGTTGCAGCTACATTCGCTTGCTTTTTATAGAAAAGATTTCGCTTCACTCACGGCGCTCATTCAAAAAAATGTGCAGCTTAAAATAAATGTGGTGCAACGCGATGAGCAAGAGAAAGGCGAGCGGAAAATTTTGAATTTCGGTCATTCGCTGGCACATGCACTGGAGCGTTCACACAACATTGCACACGGGCAGGCAGTAGCTGTTGGAATGGTAGCGGCTGCAATCATATCGCAGTGGAAGTTAGGTTTTAACCGGGCCGCCGAAGTAATACAGCTTGTTGAAAAATATAAGTTGCCGCCCATGATGGAGTTCGATGTGGACGAAGTCGTAAACCTGATACAGTCGGATAAAAAATCGCACAATGGCGCTATCGACTATATTTTATTAGCCGGTGTTGGGAAGCCGCAAATTGTTGCGGTTTCCTTTGCTGAGCTAAGAGATTTTTTAAACCGCATTGCTGCGTTATGATAGCCACAGTAAGAGCGGGCAGCATGCGTGGCAGCGTTCGCCTGCCATCATCCAAAAGCGTCTCGCAACGTGCGCTGGCAGCGGCTTTGGTGAGAAACGGGCGGTCCATCATCAGAGGAATTGACTGGAGCGGTGACGAGAAAGCGGCGCTTGCCGCTATCAGGCAGGCAGGCTGCTCTGCGGTTGTTGAGGGCGACGTTGTTTTTATTGACAGCAGCGGCCTTCGTTTGAGTACGCATGAAATAAACTTCGGAGAAAGCGGCTTGTCTGCACGACTCTTTATTCCGCTGTTTGCCGTTAGTAAAAATGAGTTTGTGGCAACGGGCGAAGGTTCATTAATGCAGCGCCCGTTTGGTGTGTTCGAAAGATTGCTGCCGCTGTTAGGTGTAGAAATTCAATTATCGAACGGTTGTTTACCGGCTTTTGTGCGCGGCCCAATGCAGCCACGAGACGTCTCTTTCGATGCCGGCCTTAGTTCGCAATTTTTAACGGGACTGCTGTTTGCCTATGCCTGCTTTAATGCGGACGCCACAATTAACGTGAGCAAGCTCAACAGCAAACAGTATATCGATCTCACCATTCAAGTGCTGCAATCGTTTCATCTTCCTTTTCCGAAAACTATTGGTTACAAACAATTTGTTTTTAGCGCCCAAAATGTGGGCAGTTACGATGTAGTTGATTACACCGTTGAAGCCGATTGGAGCAGCGCATCCTGCATACTTGTGGCTGCGGCTTTAACCGGCAGCGTTTGTGTACAAGGCTTAAGTGAAACAAGCCTTCAACCCGATAAAGCTATCCTAAAGGTTTTTGATCAATGCGGCATTCCTTATCGCTTTACCGCCGCCGGGCTCGAGGTAGCCCGCACATCCCATCTTCAGCCCTTCATGTTCGATGCCACGGATTGTCCGGATCTGTTTCCAGCGCTTGCTGTGCTTGCTTCTCAATGTAAAGGCGCATCATTGATCAAAGGAGTTGATCGGCTTACATACAAAGAGTCGGATCGCGCAGCATCAATTGCCGCTCTCTTAAATGCGTTTCATATCACTTTTAAAATTGATGGAAACGAGTTGTTTATTGAAGGCGGTGCAGAGATTATGTCGGCAGAAGTTAGCGCCTGCAACGACCATCGGATAGCGATGTGTGCCGCTGTGTTGGGTGCGTTGAGCCGGAACGGAGTAGTAGTGCATGATGCAGAAGCAGTTTCAAAATCGTATCCATCGTTTTTCCATCATTTCAGGCAATTGGGTATTCCGCTAACTTTAAGCCCAAAATAAAACCGTGAATAGTTTTGGACGAATATTCAGATCAACCATTTTTGGCGAATCTCATGGCGATGTTGTGGGGATTTGCATCGATGGATGTCCGCCGGGAATTGCAGTTGATGCTTCCGATTTTGTAAGTGACATAGAAAGAAGAAAGGGCGGGTTACAGGCAGGCACCACGCCGCGCACAGAGGCCGATACACCTATAATTACCACGGGTATTTTCAACGGATTTTCTACCGGTGCGCCGATTACCATCCTATTTAAAAATGAAAATCGGCGGTCGGCCGACTACGATCAGCAAAAGCAGATTCCGCGGCCCGGACATGCAGATTGGATTGCTTCGAAAAAGTTTGACGGCTTTAATGACTATCGCGGTGGCGGGCATTTCAGCGGGCGCCTGACGGTTGCGTTGGTAGCAGCCGGCGTAATAGCGAAAAAGTGTCTTGCGAAGAGGTACCCTTCTATGCGGGTGACGGCAGTTGTTACGGAGGTCGGGGGCGAACACGACATTGCCGTTGGTGTGCAGAGAGCTGTTGCCGCAAACGACAGTGTCGGGGGCATTGTGCGCTGCGAAGTTTCGGGACTGCCGGCAGCACTGGGCGAGCCGTTTTTCGATTCGGTTGAAAGCTTAATTGCCCACGCGGTTTTCGCAATTCCGGCTATAAAAGGAATTGAGTTTGGAAGCGGCTTTGCAAGCGCGAAAATGTTTGGCAGCAGCCACAACGATTCCATTTTAGATAAACACGGGAAAACCTCTACCAACCATGCGGGAGGAATTAACGGAGGAATTACCAACGGAAACAATCTCATTTTTTCGGTTGCCGTGAAGCCCGCATCCTCCACGCCGCAGCAGCAGGAAAGCTACAATATGATGAGCGAAAAAAAAGAAAAGTTTAACATCCAGGGAAGGCATGATCTCTGCATAGCACTGCGCGTTCCGGTAGTGGTAGAAGCAGTTACTGCAATGGTTTTGGCCGATTTACTTCTAATGGAAACTTCAGTAAAAAATTTACTTTAAAATGATCCGAACAATTGGATTACTGATTGCCTCGAATGTTTTTATGACGTTCGCCTGGTACAATCACCTGCGCTACAGCGAAATTCCACTTTGGAAAGCAATACTCGTAAGCTGGCTTATCGCTTTTTTCGAGTATTGTTTGATGGTGCCTGCAAACCGGATGGGGTATCTTCAGGGCAACAGTGCTTTTCAGCTAAAAATTTTACAGGAGATTATAACCCTCACCATATTTTCGGTTTTTGCGGTGTTCATTTTGAAAGAGCCTTTTCAATCGAAATATCTGTACAGTTTTCTTTGTTTGGCGGGTGCAGCTTATTTTGCGTTTAGATAATTTTCATCCAATCATCTTCCATCTTCAATATGAAAAATCGCTTTTTTGTTTTGTTCAATTTGTTCCTCGTTGCACTGGTTGTGTCGTGTAAAGGAAGTCCTTCGCCTTCTGTAAAATCAAACCACAAGGCCGTTGTTCGGGATACTGTGGCAACGGATACTGTGGCTGTTACGAAACCTGAGCTGATAGATACGGCTCGCTTCAACCAGCTTAACCTATTGCTTGCTAATGGCGACACATCCGGGCGGTGGCCTGTAAAACATCAGCCGTATCCGTTAGCGGGAGCCATATTGCCATTTCATCGCATTGTGGCGTACTATGGAAATCTTTATTCAACGCGGATGGGCGTTTTAGGAGAGTATCCCAAAAAGCAGATGTTGCAGATGCTGAAAAATGAAACAGCAAAATGGGCAAAAGCGGATAGCAACTTTGGTGCTGTGCCCGCGTTGCATTACATCTGCGTTACGGCGCAGGGCAGTGCAGGAGCAGACGGCAAGTACCGCGCACGAATGCCGTTTCATCAAATTGATACGGTGTTGAGTTGGGCGAACGAAATTGGTGCACTGGTTTTTCTTGACGTGCAGGTAGGCCTCAGCACGCTGCAAGCCGAACTGCCGCGGCTGGAGAGCTATCTTGCGTTGCCAAACGTTCATCTTGGCATCGATCCTGAATTTAGCATGAAGGGCGGACAAAAGCCCGGAACGGTGATAGGAAGTTTTGATTCGGACGACATCAATTATGCAACTAATTTTCTGCGTGAAATTGTTCAAAAAAACAATCTTCCACCCAAAGTGCTCGTGGTGCATCGCTTCACTCAGAAGATGGTTCAGGGCTATAAAAAGATAGCGCTGATGCCAGAAGTGCAGGTAGTGATAGATATGGATGGATGGGGCGAAAAAGCTCGAAAGATTAACACTTACAGACTATTCGTTGAACGAGAGCCCGTGCAGTACACAGGCTTTAAGATTTTTTATAAAAACGATACCAAACGTGTGAACAAGCCAAAGGAAATGCAGCCTGAAGATGTGCTGAAGTTAAGGCCTGTTCCCATCTATATTCAATATCAATAATTTCCTTTATTTTTCGCTGTTGGAATCAAAACTAAAATATGGAACGAGAATTAAAATTTATGCTTGAGGCTGTGAAAGAATCGGCCAAAGGAATGAACAGCAATTTGGGAGGACCTTTTGGTTGCGTAATTGTAAAGGGCGATGAGGTAGTAGGCCGTGGGCACAACAGCGTAACGGCAAACAACGATCCTACTGCGCATGCTGAAGTGATGGCCATTCGTGACGCCTGCAAAAACCTGAACAGCTTTCAACTCAACGACTGTGAACTTTATACTTCCTGTGAGCCTTGTCCGATGTGCATGGGGGCCATTTATTGGGCACGTCCTGAGAAAGTGTATTATGCCAATACCAGAAAGGATGCCGCCGACATTGGTTTCGACGATTCGATGATTTATGAGGAATTATGCCTTCCGATTGAAGACAGAAAAATTGGAATGCAAGCGCTTGGCAGAGATGAAGCTATGGAAGTTTTTCGCCAGTGGACCAACAAAGCCGACCGAACGGAGTATTAGATGCCAAATACCCTTACGAGGGTATTGACAAGGGGTGTTTGCAGACAGTAACTTTAGCGTCCTAAAACACTTGATGATGAAATCTTTATTCTTGTTACTTTGTTTCCTGACGCTTGTATTCGGTAAACTGAATGCGCAGCTGGCGCCATTAATACTTGCGGATAATGCTGATGAGTGGAGCAAGCCACAGTCGTTTACATTAGTCGATCATTACGGAAACAAGCAGACGGTAGACATTACGGCGAAACTGGTAAAACACAAGGGAACAACAGGCTTTATAGACGTAAAAATTCTAAACTACGGTCCAAAAGACATTGTACGGATGTATGTTTCGCTAATTAAAGGGCCTGTTGATGCAAAAACTTTCGCCGGGGTAAATTATAATAACAGCGGTCTTTACAGCATTAAAAAAGACTTCAATACCACGCTAAAGCTCCAGTTGCGCGAATGCCATCCTAAGGGTGGCAGGAATATGAATGACCTGGAAAAGTGTAAGGCATGTACGCCCTGGGTTGCCATTGGAGAAATTGCATTTAAATAAGAGGAATGCGCATAAAATGGATTGCGACTTCCCTCAACTACCTGGCTGTTTCAATTATTTCAACCGTGTTTATGGTAGGTTGCCGCGACCATCGAAATGATCGCCTTACGCTAACCGCGAAAGGCAGTTTCGCAGCGGACAACAGTTTGTATACCGAGAGCATGTTAGAGAAATTTTTGGACAGCATTGCCGGGCTGTCGTTGCAGCCGTTGCAAAATGAAATTACCAGCCACAGCGATTCTTTGTTTAAAAATATTCAGTTGCTAAAGCGCGAAATTTCCGACACTGATTTCCTGACGCTTAGGGCGGTTGCCAATAAGGGTAGCGGAACAATTGACAGCGTTACGGCAAGAAGGCTTTTTCCGGCGGCAGATACCGATTCTGTTATTCGGAAACACGGACATTTACCATTAACCTTTTTTTCGTTCGATGCTGCACCCTCAACCTACACTCATTATGCTTTTGCAATCGGCAACATTACCGAAGTCTGGACATGCAATCTTTTTTTCTTTTACCGGAAAACCATTGTTGCTTCCCAATTCATCACACACAAATATGGTCCGGATTTTAGTTATTTTAAAGACAGGGACGGAAATACGACGCTTTACTACAGAGAAATTTTTGAATCGGGAACGGGTATCTGGCAATTCAATTACTTTTTCTACAAATATTTGAACGGACAACTTTTGCCGGTATTGAACGTAGCAGAAAACAGCAATCAACAAGCTCACTGGGGTAATAGAATTTTCTGGATGGAATCAACGATTGAGGCTGAAAATCCGCTTCGTTTAAAATTGGTATTTTATCAGGAGTTATATAACGATACCACATCGGTAAAAATTATTGACGACAGTGCGACGGTTGACTTTTATTGGGATGAGGACCAAGCCCAATATCGAGGCAATTTTGCGGCAGCCACCATTTCCGAAGCACAAATACAATCGTACTTTTTAGGTGAGTCCGATCTATTATTTATTCGTGCTTACTATCCTGCACTAAAGGCCGCCCTTGCATCAGATAGAAGACCGCTTGTACTATCTTATTTGAAAAAGGTGAAAAAGCAATACTTTCAGCCGAAATAAAGAAGATGAACATACACGGACAAATCACTTATTCCGATGAAAAGCCGGCAGTTGTTTCCATTCGTAATAACGAAAAAATAAACATTATTGCCATTGGGCTGAAGAAGGGGCGGGTTTTAAAGAAACACGTTACAAAAATTCCTGCAACGCTGATTGTACTGAAGGGAACAATCAACTTCGAAATAAATGGCGAAAACCATGTGTTGCAACCATTAGAAACCTTTGACATTCCTGTAGATGTGGAGCACGAAGTTACCGGTGTGGAAGAATGTATTTTTACCGTAATAAAAGAGAAGTAAAAAAAAGCCGCTTCTAGTATTTGAAGCGGCTTTGTAATGTTTATACAACCAGCATGGCATCGCCATAGGTGTAAAAGCGATATTTGTCTTTAATGGCTTTTTTGTATGCTTCCATGATTAAATCGTAACCGGCAAAGGCGCAGGTCATAATCAACAAACTTGTTTTAGGAAGATGAAACCCTGTAACCAAGCTATCGGCAATATTGAAGTTGTAAGGTGGATGGATAAAGTGATTCGTCCAGCCGCTGCTCGGTTTCAGCATGCCCTGTGCGGTAAAGCTTGTTTCCATGGCACGCATGGTAGTTGTGCCGATTGAGCAGATGCGCTGACCGTTGGTTTTTGCATTATTTACAATTTTGCAGGCTTCTTCGGTAATAGCATAATATTCTGCATCCATCTTGTGTTTGCTGAGGTCTTCCACTTCAATAGGGCGAAAGGTGCCAAGGCCTGTATGCAGTGTTACTTCTGCAAAGCGGATTCCTTTAATCTCGCATCTCTTAATCAGCTCGCGGCTAAAGTGCAAACCGGCTGTTGGCGCAGCAACGGCGCCTTCTTCTTTAGCATATACTGTTTGAAAACGCTCTTTATCTTCTTCATCAGGCTTGCGTTTGATGTATTTGGGCAAGGGCGTTTCGCCAAGGAAATCGAGCATCTTTTTAAATTCGGCCTCGTCGTTATCCCAAAGGAAACGAATGGTGCGTCCGCGGCTGGTTGTGTTGTCGATTACTTCTGCTACCAACTCATCATTTTCGCCGAAATACAGTTTGTTGCCTACTCTTATTTTTCTGGCGGGGTCCACAATTACATCCCAAAGGCGGTGTTCTTTATTTAATTCGCGCAGCAGAAAAACTTCAATTTTAGCACCTGTTTTTTCCTTTCTTCCATACATTCTTGCGGGGAAAACCTTGGTGTTATTGACAACGAAAACATCTTTGTCATCGAAATAATCAAAAATTTCACGAAAGTGTTTATTTTCTATTTGCCCGGTTTTACGGTGAACCACCATCATCCGGCTGTCTTCGCGTTTTTTTGTAGGATTTTGGGCAATAAGATTTAGGGGAAGATCGAACTTAAACTGACTTAACTTCATTTTTTAAATGGGCTTTTTTAGCAGCCATATTCGGTTCTCCGCCGCCTTACGGGGCAGCAAACTCATGTTACGGCATGATTCAAGGGTGGCAAAATTAAGGGAATATTTGGTAAAGAAATGAAAAAGGCCTAAAGCGGTTGTACATAGGCCGATAATTTGTCGGCCAGCTTTCTGTCGTTACTGAGTCGCGGCACCTTGTTTTGTCCGCCGAGTTTTCCTTCTTCTTTCATAAAATCGATAAAGCTGTTTTTGCGCAGCGGGCGGATCACCAGCATTTTTAAAATATTCCCCGCAATGAGGTCGTCGTAGTAAATGTTTTTTTCGCGAAGGTTTCTGTCGACATGTTCCGCGAAAACCGACAGTTGGTCCGGCGCCCTGTCGAACTCAATAAACCATTCGTGAAAACTTTGTCCTTTATCCTGCGATATGTAAGGTGCTACGGTAAATTCTGTTATGGAAATTCCTTGTTGCGCTGCTGCTTTCATCAGTGCGTGTTCTACCTCTTCGGCTATTACATGCTCGCCGAAAGCGGAGATAAAATGTTTGGTTCTGCCGGTTACTACAAGGCGGTAAGGAGCCGTGCTTACAAACTTTACCATGTCGCCAATATTGTAGCCCCACAGGCCGGCGTTATTGTTTATGATGAGTGCATAATTCTCACCCACCTTTACGTCGGCAAGGGAGAGGCGCACCGGATTTTCTTTAAAAATTTCGTCGGCCGGGATAAACTCGAAAAATATTCCGCTATTCGTGTTAAGCAGTAAGCCTTTTTCTTTTTGTGAATCCTGAAAGGCAAAAAAACCTTCGGAGGCAGGGAAAGTTTCGATTGAGTCGATCTGCTTTCCGATGGTTGAAAAAAGTTTGGCACGATAGGGCTCGAAGTTTACGCCTCCGTACACCATGACAGAAAAGTTGGGAAAGAGTTCGGCTATTGATTTTCCGCTTCTTTCTTTCAGGCGGTCGAAATACATCTGCATCCAGGGCGGGATTCCGCTTATCAGCCGCATATCCTGATGAATGGTTTCGTCAATGATCCGGTCCAGCTTTGTTTCCCAGTCGTCGATACAGTTGGTTTCAAAGGAAGGCATCTGGTTTTTACGCAGATAAGCCGGAACATGATGGTTTACTATTCCGCTCAGCCTCCCGGTAGGAATTCCTGCAACGCGTTCCAGCTCCGGCGAGCCGCTTAAAAAAATCATTTTTCCATCAGCAAACGCATAGTTACCCGTTTCGGCCATGTAGCACAACAGTGCATTTCGTGCGGTGTTGATGTGATTAGGAATGGAGTCTTTCGAAATAGGAATATATTTTACTCCGCTTGTGGTGCCGCTTGTTTTTGCAAAGTAGATGGGTTTGCCTTTCCACAAAATGTTCTCTTTTCCGTCTTTAATTTTCTCTATGTAGGGCTTCAGCTGCTCGTAATCTCTCACCGGCACTTTGCTCCTAAAATCGTCATAGCTTTTTATATTGCTGAAGTTATGGTCGGTTCCAAACAAAGTGGATTTACCCTGCGCTATCAGCTGTTGAAATATTCTTTGCTGATCGTCCAACGCCGAGGCCATCGATTTTTTTACCTGCTTATAAATTATATTGGCGAAAGGGCGCGCCAGGATAGATTTTACCTTCATGTTTGCAACGCGTTTAATTACAATACTTAGTGGGCGTTTTTCCACGCTTCAGCGCCACCCACCAGGTTTGCAACGTTCGAAAATCCGTTTTGCTCCAGGAACAAACACGCCATGGCGCTGCGCTTGCCACTTTTACAGTACACAATAATTTCTTCATCTTTCCAGTCGTCGATGCTCTCCGTTTCCATGCGTTGTACCTTTCCGAGCGGCAGATGGCGGCCGCCGATATTGAAAGCCGCTCGTTCGTCGTCTTCCCTCACGTCGAGTAAATGAATGTCTTCGTTTTTGCTTTGGCGTTCTTTCAGTTCTTCTATTGAAACTTCTTTCATGGCATTGATTTTTTAATTGCCGATAGATGGCGGATTTGCCGAAACCGAATCTGTAATTACCGGCATATCCGGTTCAGGACGATCGGGTTTGGCGGATTGAATTTTTAAATCGATGTATTGACCGGGACGAATTTTATTTTGCACTTTCTGGCCAGGAATCAGCTCGGCATAGGGTGGTGGGCTCTGTTCGTAAATAAAGGCATTTTCTTCGTCGGTTACATCCGGCACCGAAGCAACAGCGCCGATGTTGATGTGCATTGGCTCTAAAAATGCTCTTGCCTCGTTCACCGTCATTCCAAACAAATCGGGTACAGGAACAGCGGTTGCGCCAATGCCGCTGCCGAGTACAAAATCGATGGCAGTACCCATATTCACTTTCGTTCCCGGCTTAATTTGTTTGCCATTTATTTGCTGATCGAGAACAAAGTTTTTTGCGATGTCGGGCTTATAAATAGTGTCGCCCATTTTCAGATTCAGTGTTTTCAAATACAGCTCAGCGCTTTTATAGGAAAATCCTCTTAAATCGGGCATATCAACTAAGGGAGCTAAGGCGCGGTTAATGGTTAAATAAATAACTCGCCCATCCTTTACTTCTGCATCCGGTTCCGGACTTTGGCGGGTAACAATCAGCGGCGGCAGCGAATCTACATAAATAGAGTCGAGCACTTCCACTCCAAACCCAAGCTCGGCAAGTACAGCGGCTGCGCTGTCTACATTGCTGCCTTCTACCTTAGGCACCTTAATATTTTCGTTATGATGGGTAATGCTGCCAAGTGAGTTGAAAAACAGGATAACCAAAAGCCCGATAGCCACTAAGGCAACAAGCAGGTTAAGCCAGAAATTATTTTTAAATGATACGTTCAACGTAAAAAATTATGGGTTAAAAATACTCATTAATCCGCAAGCGTTTCTTGCAACAGCATACCGTAAAAATCTTCCAGCGTAAGGCCGGCTGCCCGCACCTGCTGTGGAATGATGCTGGCGCTGCTCTGACCGGGCACGGTGTTCACCTCAAGCATATATAGTTTATCCGATTCCTTGTTATAGATAAAATCGATCCGGATAACGCCGGCGCAATTCAGAAAGGCGTAAATGTTTTTTGCTGTAGATTCAATTTTTTCTTTTAAGGATGAATCGATTGCCGCGGGCGTAATTTCTTCACTCGCACCGAGGTACTTCGCTTCATAATCGAAAAAATCGTTTTTCGAAATGATTTCAGTTACCGGAAGCGCAACGATTTGATGATTGGCCCTGTACACGCCAATAGTAAATTCGCGGCCCGATATAAATTCTTCCACCAAAATCTGGTCGTCTTCATTAAATGCTTTCTCAACGGCGTCGGCCAGCATCAGTGAATCGGAAACTTTGCTCATTCCAATGCTGCTGCCGCCATTATTCGGCTTCACAAAAACGGGAAACTGTAAACTGGCTGCTACGGTCTCCAAATTAAACGGATGACTTTTTATAAGATGGACCGAGCGTGCAACATCAATGCCGTTAAAAGCAGCCACCGCCACGGTGTAGCGCTTGTTAAATGTAAGCGCAGATGTGGTGGCATCGCAACAGCTAAACGGAATATTCAGCATGTTGAAATATCCCTGGAGTTTACCGTCTTCTCCCGGTGTACCGTGAATGCACATCAGCACTGCATCAAACACAATTTTTCGGTTGCCTGCATTAATACTGAAATCTGCTTTATCCACCGCGCTTTTTCCTCCTTCTTCATTTACATAAAACCATCCGTTTTTCGAAATGTCGATATAATACACATCGTACAGCAGCCGGTTAATGTTGGCAAAAATGGTTTCTGCACTTTTATAGCTCACTTCAGCTTCGCCGCTGTATCCGCCTGTGACAAGTGCAATCTGTTTTTTCATGATGGGTGGTTGAAACAAAGGAATGTGTTTTGGGAATAAAAAAGGCGAATGAAGCCATCATTCACCCATAATGAATTTAACCTGCTTTATAAGTGAAGTTTATCTTTTTTTGCAAGCAATTCATCTACTGTTTCGCGATACATTTCGTCGGGAACACAACAATCTACCGGGCAAACGGCTGCGCACTGCGGCTCTTCGTGAAATCCCTGGCATTCGGTGCATTTATCAGGAACAATATAGTAGGTATCGTTGGCAATGGCATCGTTTTTTTTCGATGCGTCGATTTGTGTTCCGTTCATTAAAGTGTATAAGCCGTTTACGCTTGTTCCATCGGCAACGGCCCATTCAACCGCGCCTTCATAAATGGCGTTGTTAGGGCATTCCGGCTCACACGCCCCGCAGTTTATACATTCATCCGTTATCTTAATGGCCATATTTGTTTAATTAGAAATTGTAAAACTATTTTTGTGCGGCAAAGATAAGAAGATGCTGTTACCCGATCGATTGTTAGTGCTTGAAGAACTGAGAAGATTTTTCACTTCACCCTCGCCCCAACTGAAACATTTCATTAAAGAAGCAGGCATAAAAAACGGATGGTTTATAGAGCCGTTTGTTGAAACCGCAATTGATGCTATTGCGCGGCATTACCTCTCGGAAGAGGCGCTTCAAACTTTGGTGAGTCGTTATGCGCTGAACGAACGGAATGAGGTGCCTAAAACCGTTGGAATTGTAATGGCCGGCAATATTCCACTGGTAGGATTTCATGATTTGCTTTCGGTGTTTTTAAGTGGCCATCGTGCGCTGATAAAGCTGTCAACGAAGGATGAGGTGCTGATGAAAATGGTATTGGATAAGATGGTGGAAACCGATGCCGGAGTTGCGCACTGGTTGCAGTTGGCCGAAAGGCTCACAGGCGCAGACGCATACATTGCCACCGGAAGCACCAACAGCAGCCGGTATTTTGAGTACTACTTTGGTAAGTATCCACACATCATCCGAAGGGGGCGGAGTTCGGCGGCCGTACTTACAGGAAAAGAATCGGAGGAAGAGTTGTTGGCGCTTGCCGACGATATTATGATGTACTTCGGACTGGGATGCCGCAGTATAACCAAAATATTCGTGCCCAGAGAATACGACTTTATTCCACTGCTGAAAGCACTGGAGAAGTACCGGTTTGTTATCGACAACCATAAGTACAAAAACAACTACGACTATCAGTTAGCTCTCCTGATCCTGAACCGAAAGTTTTATATGACGAACGATGTAGCTGTACTTACCGAGCACGACAGTTTGTTTTCGCCTGTGAGTGTTTTACATTACGCTTATTATGAACAAGCCGACGCGGTGGTGACTGATTTGTTGCATAACGAGTCGGTTCAGGCGGTTTGCGGAGACGGACAACTGCCGTTTGGGAAAGCGCAGCAACCGGGTATCTGCAATTATGCCGATGATGTAGATACGATGCAATTTTTAGCCGCGTTACACAAAAAATAGTTAGTTGTGAGTGGCGCAAACCTGCAATTACCAACTTTTACATGAAGGCTTTGTATTGATTGATTTCAATATTTGTTGCCCGCAAATCGTGCATCATGCTGTAAAGCCCGAAGAAAGTTCGGTTGATGTAAATAAAGTGTTTCGACCCACGGTTGGTATCCATTCCTTTCATCTGATTTACTTTAGCGTATCGCTGGCCTAATGCAGCAATTTCAGCGAAGAATGACTCATCCGAAAAGTCGAAAAACGTTTGGTTAAACGGCCGTGTAAACAACTCGAGCATTTCGTAAAACATCTTAGAGAAAAAGCTTTTTTCGCGGGCTGAATCGTCCGGACGAAGGATTTCAAGCGCATACAATCTCTCCATAAAAACCTCTGGATTTTCGAGATTCTCCTTGCGCGAAAGATCGAAATAGGGCAAATAGAAATCTTCAGGAATTTCTTTAATGCATCCAAAATCAATTACCAGTAAAGCATTGTCGTCTCCGACGAGGAAATTTCCCGGGTGTGGGTCGGCGTGCACTTTTTTTAAGCAGTGCATTTGGTACATGTAAAAGTTCCAGAGTGTTTGCCCAACATGTGTAAGCACATTTTTAGTATGGCTCTTTTTTGTAAACTCTGAAAAATGAATGCCTTTCATCCAATCCATCGTAATAATTTTCTCGCAGGAATATTCGGGATAATATTTCGGGAATTGAATGTTGGGAAGATGGCTGCACTCGCCGGCGAACGCCACACTTCGTTGCAGTTCGAGAATATAGTCCGTTTCTTCGATGAGTTTGTCTTCCACTTCTTTAAAATATATTTCAGACCCTTCTTTCCGGATGTTGAACATTTTAATGGCAACGGGTTTTACCATCTTTAAATCGCTCGATATACTTTCTCTAACGCCGGGATACTGAATTTTCACTGCGAGATTTTTATTTCCTGTGCGGGCCTGATGCACCTGACCGATGCTGGCCGCATTCACCGATTCGGGCGAGAAGTAATCGAAAATGTCTTCCGGATTTTTTCCAAAATATCGCCGAAAGGTTTTTTTTACGAGGCTGCCGGAAAGCGGAGGCACTGAAAACTGCGATAGGGAAAATTTTTCAACGTACTGAACAGGGAGCAGATTTTTTTCCATGCTCAGCATTTGCGCTACTTTTAATGCCGAGCCTTTCAATTCTTTCAGCGAATCGTAAATGTCGCTTGCATTTTCTTCATTTAAAATTTTACGCGCTTCGGCTTCTTCTTTCGTTATTTTATTGCCTAAATATTTTACATAATTGATTCCTACTTTGGCGCCGGCCTTCAGCAGACTCCCGGTCCTCTCAAGCTTTGTGGTAGGTATTTTATCCAGCGTTTTCATAGGGCTTACACTACTTTGAATTTTTCTTTCCACAAAAATTTTCCTAGATCAACCAGTTTTCGCAACGGCTCGTTTTCGAGTAGTTCAAAGCCGGTATCGATTGTTTTCTCGATAAAAAGATCCGTTTTCTCAAAGTCGGGAGAGATGTCTCTTTTCCAAAATTCTAAAACCGACAATAAGTGCAGCCACAACAAACCCAATCTCGATTTTTCATTCATCTCCTGCATTCTTTGCCCGGCATTTTTCATTATCTCCGGCTCGGGAAAGGCCAGCGAGTTTACAAAAGCAGAAAAACGGATGCGCAATCCATCCAATACCTTTAAGTGCTGCCACTTCGTTTCTCCCACTATTTGAAGTACAACAGACCGGTTCATCGTAAGGTTTTCGAAAAAAACAAAATATACATTCAACAGTTTCTCTTTTGCGCTTACACATTGTGTTCCGCTTTCAACCAACTCGAGCGACTTCTCGAAAAAATGTTTCAGCATTTCATTTTCGAGCTGCTCAAATCCGGCGAAATAGTGGTAAAATTCTTTTTCTTCAAACTTGTTTTCTTTCGCAAAAAGAAAAACATTTTTGGGGCGTTCGCCATGGTTCAAAAGGTAATCACTGTACTGGAGCATGATATACTCGTGCGACAAGGGCGTTTTCTTTTTCATAAACCGGCTTTTTGCGAAATTAGTATGTGACTATACTAATCAAATCTTAATGTAGTTTCGATTCCTTACAAAAATCACAACAACGATCCGGCGGCAGCGGGCAGGTAGGCGGAATTTAAGACTCGCTATATTTGTAAAAATGATTTGTATGAAAAAATTTTTGTTTGCAGGAGTGTTGTCGTGTTTTCTAATAGCATGCGGCGGAAAAAATAATTCGTCATCTGCCTCAACCGATTCAGTTGCGCCACCGCCACCCGATGCGGTCCCACTCACAGTAGGAGCTGATAATGTAGAAGCAAACAATGCTTTTCATGAAGTGATGCTGCAATATGTGGCTGTTCATGATGCGCTGGTAAATTGGGATGAGGCTAAGGCAACCGAAGCAGCGAAAAATCTTTCCAACTCCATTTCAAAATTTCCGTTCGACGACCTGAAGGCAGATGATGTAGTGGTTTCAACAGCAAAATCGCTGATGGAAAATGTAAAGGCAGGTACGGAGAAAATTGTTACTAATAAAACGATTGAACAAAAACGACGTGCATTTGCCTCCGTTTCCGATAACCTTTATAATGTAGCCCGTACCATTCAGTACAGCAAAGAGCCGCTTTATAAAGTAACCTGTCCTATGGCGTTTAACGATGAAGAATCGGCCAACTGGATCAGTAAAATAGATAAGGTTGTAAATCCTTACCTCGGCACAAAACATCCAAAGTATAAAGGTGGAATGCTTGAGTGTGGAGAAGTTACCGACTCTTTAAAATACAGTAAGTAAAATTTGTTATGCGTGCAAAAATTTGTTTTTGCGCCCTAATTTTGCCGCCTTATGCAAATTCAGGTACTTAAATCGAAGATTCACCGGGCAGTTATTACCGAAGCAAACCTCAACTATGTGGGCAGCTTAACACTTGATGAAGATTTGATGGATGCCGCCAACTTCATAGAAAACGAAAAGGTGCAGATTGTAAATGTGAATAATGGCGAAAGAATAGAAACCTATTTAATTAAGGGAAGAAGGGGCAGCGGTACCGTGTGCCTGAACGGACCAGCAGCCCGCCGTGGCGCAGTAGGCGATGTAATCATTATTATTTCTTATGCATTGATGGATTTCGAATTTGCGAAGTCCTTCCGGCCGTCGGTTGTTTTTCCTTCCGACAACAACCTGCTCCCATAAAGCGGCACGTTGTACTTGCAATTTTGTAAAGACGAGTAGGCTTCATTGGTGCGAATGTTTCGTAGCGGATGGTGTTGCGCTTTAAAGCGGGCATGGTTGTTACGCCTGTTTGCCTGTTGATGTAGCCGGAATTTTTGTTGAGCGAACGGAAAGTTAGCATGAAAACTGCTGATTATGGGCATGGAGGAAAAAGCCTGGGAGAACGACAAAATCAGCAATCACCTCGCCAACGAACGGACGTTTCTTGCGTGGGTAAGAACAAGCGTTGCGCTGATGGGCTTTGGTTTTGTAATTGTGAAGTTTGCCATTTTTGTAAGGCAGGTTACCCTTGCACTTCACAACACCGGCGCTGAGCCCGCAAAAAGTGCGTCGGGTGTGGTGGGTGTTATTATGGTTGCACTAGGCGGTTTAATGGCGCTGATTGCTTATCTGCGTTACCGGAAAATGCAGAAGACAATATCATCCAATCAGTTTCACCCTTCTTCCAATTTGTCGTTTTTTGTAACGGCAATCATCATTATTGCATGCGTGTTGCTGATGTTTTATTTACTCCCAAGTATCAAGTGGTAAAAACGTTTCTATTCCTTTAATAAACAACCCGTTGATTTTGGAACGGCTATTGCAAAATGCATTCACCGGTGACAAACAACTCACATTCAAATAGTAATCTACCCGGCATCAGCCGCTACATCGTATTTGCACTCGCTCTGGTGATTGGCGCTTGGTTCATGTTTCAAATTATCGGTGTTGTATTTCTTTTCTTTTTTGCGGTAGTGCTGACGCTAATTTTAAACGCGCCGACGATGTGGCTGGTAAAGAAGAAAGTTCCGAGAACAGTTGCAGCGTTGATGGTGTTTATGCTGATGCTCCTGTTTTTGTTCTTTCTCGGATGGTTGGTGTTGCCGCGCATTTTAGAGCAGGTAAGCCATCTCGCGACACAACTTCCCGCTTATTTTGATTCTATCCAAAGTCGTCTGGGGAGCGCACTTAGCGACTATCCGGTGCTTCAGGAAAAAGTGATGGCCGACAATGCGTTTGAAAAGAGTTTGCCTTCCGTTTCCCGCTTGGTGACACACTTAGGGCGCTTTTCATTCTCGGTGATTGGCGGCATTTTTATTGCCATTCTTTTTTTAAGTCTGGTCATTTATATGCTGATTCATCCGCGGCCGCTGATAGAAACCTATCTCACATTTTTCCCGCCACACAAGCGCGAAAAAGCCGCCGCCGCCCTTGCCCGCTCTTCTGAAATGATGGTTGGCTGGATGTGGTCGAATCTGGTTGTCGGCACAATTGAAGCAGTGCTCATATTTTTCTTCTTGTCGTATATGGGTGTGCCCGGCGTTTGGGTATGGGTAGGCCTTGCGTTGTTTGCGGAAATGGTTCCAAAGCTTGGCTTATATATAATGGCCGCTCCTCCGGTTTTAATCGCACTGTCTGTCAGTCCGCTTACCGCGCTCTGGGTGTTGATTTTTTATCTGATTCTGAATGAAATTATGGGCGACTTTGTGATGCCGAAAATTCGTGCCTCTACAATGAACCTTCATCCGGTGTCGTCGTTGTTGGTGATGCTTGCTATGGCCGCTGCTTTTGGTGTGATAGGTGCATTAATTGCAACGCCTTTAACTGCATTTATCAAGGCATATTATGAAGCATTTTATTTGTCGCAAGTGCCAACCGAAAATCTGGATAAACAGGTTGACCTCGTGCTGAACCGGCGGGGTAGCGAAAACAAAAACAATAATGAAACGATATGAAAAAGAAGCACTGGGTTGTACTGACTGTTTGCTCGTTGGCCGTGATATACTTTTTGACATCCGGAAAAAACAAGCCTTCCAAAGCGCATCCGGTAACCGACTTCGACTTAACCAAATACCTCGGAAAGTGGTACGAGATTGCGCGGTTCGATTACCGCTTCGAAAAGCATTTGAACAACACCACAGCACAATACAACCTGAACGAAGACGGGACGGTAAAGGTGATTAACCGCGGCTATAACTTTAAAAAGAAAAGTGGCAAGTCGCAGAAGGGAAGGCGATATTTCTATCAGACCGAAATATCGCCGAGTTGGAAGTTTCTTTTTTTGGGCCTTTCTACTCCGGCTACAACGTGGTGGCCATCGAAGGAAATTACAAGTACGCGCTGGTGGCTGGAAAAAATCTGGATTACGTCTGGATACTCTCACGCGAAACGAGCATACCGGCAGGAACGAAAGAAAAATTTCTCAGCATTGCTCAAGATATCTGATACGATACCTCTAAATTTGTTTGGGTAAGCCATGCCGGTTTATCGAATCCATAAACTTTTTAATACAATCTCGACGATGAAAAAAATGAAACTGTCCCTATTGCTTTTTAGTTTGTTGCTGACGGCGTCCTGCAGCCACCGGCTCGTAGGAACATGGAATGTAACCCGCTTCGAAAACGGCAAGCCTGGCGAGCAAAGCATTACTTTACAAAATATCGGCACCATTCAATTTAATAAAAACGGCTCGGGCGAAAAACATTTAAACTATGTTGTTCTCGGGAAAGAGATAACCGACAGTTCTCCATTTAACTGGACGTGGAACAACGACGAATATGTTTCGATAGAAAGCCCTAACTCGGACTTTGCAAAAACCTGGATTATTGTTGAAAACAAAAAGAAGTCGCAAACCTGGAAGTCGACCGACGGCACCAACAGAGTGCAGGTGCTGGAGCTGAAAAAATAGTATGCATATCCTTAAAAAAGAAAGGCAGCTTCCGAAAAAAGCTGCCTTTCTTTTCGTTCAAATTCGCATTAAAAGTTAATCATGTCGCCGCCCATTCCCTGAGTGGCATCGGCTTTTGTATTCCTTCTTTTAAACAGCGAAACGTCAAATTTCCCAAAGCGGTACGAGAAGTTTACACGCACAATTTGGGGGTCTCTTCTTCGTTCAGAAGTTTGCGTAAAGTAGGGTGTTTCCGTGTAGGTGCTGTATACCGATGTTCTGAAGATGTCGTTCATGCTAACAGAGAGCGAAGCCGTATTGCCTCCCTTCCAGCTAAAATCTTTTTTAATGGCAATATCGAAATCGTATCGGGGGTTGATGTAACCTTGCGACGAACCAAGGTTTCCTCCGCCAAACATTCCTCCACGTCCACCACCTCCCTGCGGCAACACCGTTTTAGCCTGGTAGTTTCCGCTAAACTGAATGGAAAAGTTTTTAGGGAGCTTAAAGCTGTTGTTCATTTTCACAAACCAACTGGTGCGTTGATTGCTTAAGCCGGATTGAATGTTGTTGCTGTTGATTTCTGAGTTAAACAAATTAAAGTTCATGGTATTGTCCCACCATTTTGCAACCGAAAAGCGATGCGTTAATTCAAGGCCATAAGTCTGCGCACTGTTGGCATTAATGAAGGTGGAATAAAAAGCAGAGTCGTTTATGCCGCCGGCGAAAGGCGCTTTGTAGGTGTACTGCGTAATGAGATCAGTATTGTGCTTATAAAATGCGGTGGCAAGCAATGTTGCGCCTCTTTTATATGAATAGTTGTACGAAAGCTCGAACGAGTTGGTGAACTCGGGCTTCAATCCGGGATTACCTAAACGCAGGTTTTGCGGATCTGAATAATCAATAAACGGAATTAACTGAAAGAAATTCGGACGATTGATTCTTCTTGAATAATTAATCTGAATGTCCTGCTGATCGTTGATTTTATAGGTCGAAAATAAACTTGGGAAAAGACTGATGTCGTAACGCACTTTAAATGTAGAATCGGCGGCGCCCGGTGTTTTGGCCAACAGCGTACCGTCGTAATTCGAGCTTTCGGCGCGCAATCCTAACTGAAGGCTCCAGTCTTTCACTTTAAAGCTGTAAGTGCCATAAGCCGCATATACAATGTCGAGATATTTATAACGGTTACTCAGTTTTGGATTGAACACATAGCCGCCGCCGGTTGAATCGAAATACTGATCGAGGAAGTTTTCAAAATCGCGCACTGCCGTTCTCAGGCCGGCCTCAATTTTCTGGTTTTCTTTAAAGGCATTTTCGTAGTCGGCCTGCACTGTGAAAAACTTTGTGGTTCCATTACCCATGCTGCGTTGGAGAACCGTGGGGTATTTCTGTATACCGTTAGGGAACTGGTACAGCGTCGTGTATTGTTGCGTGTTATCGTTCTTACTTTGGTTAAAAGAAATGTCGCTCGAAAATGAATGCCCTTTTTGCGCAAAGTTGTGTTTGTAACTGAGTTGTGCGCCGATGTTCTGAAAATTTCTGTCTGCTTCACTACCGCGGTATTGATGTGTGGGATTGGCTTTCAGCGAATCCAACACCTGTACATCGTCGCTGTTAAAGCTTCCTTTGCTTAAGTTAACAGCTAACGAAAGTGTGTTTCTGTTATCTATAAAATAATCAAATCCGGTGCGGATAAAGCCGAAATATCCGTTGTTGGCGCTCGTATCGCGCTGATCAACTTTATCAGTGGAAGGCTTGGCGTCGATTCTTTCTGTTTCTCCATAGCCGTTCGATTTGCGCTGATTAAACATCCCCATCAAAAACAAATTAATCTTGTTTTGGCGGGCGTTTATATCGCCTCCAATATTCATTCTTCCCTTCGAATCGAAGCCGGCGCGAACGCCTCCGTTATAGCCCGTTTTCCTGTTTTTCTTTAATACAATGTTTAAAATTCCGGCATTGCCTCCGCTGGCATCGAACTTTGCAGAAGGGTTGGTAATCAGCTCTACTTTATCAATAATTTCTGCGGGAATCTGGTCGAGGGTAAGGGTGGTGGGGCGCCCGTCTACAAACAAAGTGGGTGCAGCGTTGCGCATGGTAACATTTCCGTCAATATCAACATTTAAAGAAGGAATCTGTTTCATTACTTCGGTGGCCGTTTGTCCGGCAGATACAATGTTCTGGTCCACATTAAACACTTTCCGGTCGATGCCCATTTCAAATAAGCGCTGTGTAGATGTAACGGTAACGTTTCCAAGGTTCGCATCGTTCACTTCAAGCTTAATATTTCCAAGGTCTTTATCCACCATGCTCAGCATCTGCTGAAGGCGGTCTGTACCACCGCTGCTGTTTCCACCCGGCATTTTTAAATCGAAGGAAACGGCGTTTTCGTAATCTTTAAAGCCGATAGAAGTAATACGCAGTTTAAACTTGCCCATCACCGGTAAGTTGTCGATAGAAAAATCGCCATTTGATTTTGAAAGCACCGTGGCTATAATAGCGGGAACGCTTTTCTTTGTAGCGCTGTCGAAGCGGCTGCCAAGCAATTGAACGGTGGCGCCTTCGAGCGGCTTGTTATTGTTGTCTACTACTTTCCCATACAGGTGGCCTACATTCATTTGTTTGCTATTGGCAGGCACCGGAAACTGCGCATTGGCTGTAATAAAAAACAACAGCGCAAAAGAAATACAGATAATTCTCTTCATATAACGGTTTTGTGCGCTGCAAAAATGCGTGAATGTTTGCGCAGACGGATGTTAAAACGATAAAAGAAGAGATAAAATCGCCCGGTTTTCGTTATGAAGTGATGAAAGTTAGCAAAATCTGGAGCAAACCAATGATGAAACCAAGCACACCGCCGATAATTTCGACGAACTTAAATTCTTTCGACATTATTTGGGTTAGAATCGATTCGAGCTTGTCGCTCGAGAAAGAAGCCACTTTTTCTACAACAATTTTTTCAAGGTCAAGGTCTTTTTCCAGTTGCGTCATGTAGTTCTTCATTACTGAAGGGAAGAGTGTTTCCAGTTCGGCAAGAAAAGTTTGCTTTAGCGTGTCGATGGTTTTGTCGCCGATAAACATATTGATTACGGGGAGCGCCTCTTTCAGTTTTTCGCGGAGGAAGTAATCGATATGGCCTTCTATCTGAGGCATTATTCTCTGTACGTTTTCAGGGCGCGTTATCTTCGATTCAATTTCGGCAAACGAAAGCAATTCTTCGCTTACAAGCTTACCCAGCTTTTCGGCAAACTGTTGCTGCCGCTTGGGAAAAATGCCCTGTATTTTTAAGCCGGCAAAGTTCACAGGCTGCTTCGGATGAAACAACATCTTAATGGCAATCCAATTGGTAAACCAGCCGATGAAAGCCGAGATAACGGGAATTAAAAACAACCAGTAATTCATTCAATATTGTTTTAAAAAGAAAAACCCTGTAGTCAGCCTACAAGGTTTTCGGTGGGAGATCGAGGGGCCTCGAACCCCCGGCCTTCAGAGCCACAATCTGACGCTCTAACCATCTGAGCTACGACCTCCGTTTAACCTCATTATTTATGAGGGCAGCAAAAATAGTTATTTGATGTGAATGAAAAAATAAATACGCGAAAATTTAGTTTGCATCATTATTGATTTTATTAAGATTAATTGTTGTTAATTCAACTATTGCCATCCGATACCAATGTAATTTCTAATATTTTTGAAGCTGATGTTTAAAAAAATTATCCGGTTTATGTTGAACAAAAAAGTGTGGCCTTTTTTAGTGATTGCTGTTTTATTTGGTGTGTTTTTTTGGGCTTTTACTTATAAGGATACAGGCGCCGGAAACAATCCCGGTCGTCAGCAGCAAATATTGAATCAGGCGGCCGCATTGCTCCTCAACAGGCATTACGATCCTAAACCATTTAACGACGAACTTTCCGAGCGCATTTTTTTCGCATATCTGAAACAACTCGATGCCGACAAGACCATCTTTCTTCAGTCGGATATTGCCGAGCTGAACAAATTTAAATCTACCATCGACGATGAATTGATGGGCGCGCCCATTCAGTTTTTCCCTGCTGTGGAAGCCATCTTTTTAAAGCGACTTTCCGAAGTAAAGCAGTTGAACAAGGAGATTTTAAAATCGCCTTTTTCATTTACAAAAGATGAGTATTACGAAATTGATGAAAACAAGGAAACCTATGCCACATCGGCATTTGAGCGAAAAGAAAAGATAAGAAAACGCTTGAAGTACCTGACTTTGGAGCGTTTTGTTGAGCTGCAAAACCAACGAGATAAGGCTACGGACAAAAAGGAGAAGCAAAAAACCGACGTTGAGCTGGAAGCCGAAGCACGGAAAAAAATTACTGCAATTACAGAGCGTTTCTACAACCGTTTTTCAAAGCCCACGAGTGCCGACGACCGGTTTAGTGCTTTTGTGAACACCGTTGCAGAAACCGCCGGCGATGCGCATACCAACTACTTGCCGCCACTTGAGAAGCGCGCCTTCGATGAGCTAATGAGTGGAAACTTTTACGGCATTGGCGCTCAGTTGCGGGAAGAAGAAGGCAATATTAAAATTGTAAGCGTAGTGCCCGGCAGCCCTGCCTGGAAGAGCGGTAAAATACAAGCCAACGATATTATTTTAAAAGTAGCCCAGGGCAAAAATGAGCCGGTTGATTTATCCGGATATGAAGTGGAAGACGCCGTGAAGCTGATTAGAGGAGACAAGGGGACGGAAGTACGATTGACAATAAAAAAATCTGATGGAACATCGGTTGTGGTGCCGTTAATGCGCGACAAGATTGTGACCGACGATATTTTTGCGAGAAGCACGGTAATCGATCGTGCGGACGGTAAAAAAATAGGCTACATTTTTCTTCCTGAATTCTATGCAAATTTCGAAGATGCAGCCGGGGCACACTGTGCCGCTGATGTTGCCAAAGAAATACAGAAACTGAAAGCCGAGAATGTTGACGGAATTATCCTCGATCTTAGAAATAATGGCGGCGGCTCTTTGTTTGAAGTGGTGGAAATGGTAGGCCTGTTTATTCCAAGCGGCCCGGTTGTGCAGATTAAAGATAAAACCGGAAATCCTACAGTATTGCGCGATGAAGATAAAGGTTTGTTATACGACGGTCCGCTGGCTGTTATGGTGAACGAATTTAGTGCGTCGGCAAGCGAAATTTTTGCAGCAGCTATTCAGGATTATAACCGCGGCATTGTGGTGGGCAGCAGTTCAACATACGGCAAAGGCACAGTACAACGCAACTTCCCTTTTGGGAAAGCGCTCGACTTCTTTAGCGGCCGCACGGAGTTTGGTGCACTGAAAATAACCCAGCAGAAGTTTTATCGTGTAAACGGAGGCTCTACCCAACTAAAGGGCGTAACGCCCGATGTGGTAATGCCCGATGTGCTGGAATTTGCGAAGCTACGCGAAAAAGATAACGACAACGCATTGAAGTGGGATCAGATTAAGCCCTCGGCATACACGCCATGGAACAACGTTTTTAATAAAGAAGAAGTGGTTCGGACGGCTACGCTCGAAATCAGGCAGAGTCCGGTTTTCGACAGCATTCGTATGAATACGGAATGGCTCGAAAAAAACAGCGACAAAACGCTTGCTCTGAACATTGTGAAGTTTAAAGAACAGCAGAATGCGATTAAGGAAAAAGTAAAATCGAGCGAACGCCTGGTGAAGCTTAGCAGCCCGATGAAGATGGATTTTATGAAGATTGATCAACCGCGATACCTGACCAATGCCGACACTTCCAAGGTTGAACGTTACAAACAGTGGCTCGACTTTGCCCGGTCTGACATCTACATAAAATCGACTTCCGATATTATCGGCCGCATGACTTCATCACACAACAAAGCAGCACTAAGACGTTAAGTTTTAATAGTTTTGCACTAACTATGAATAGTCCGGAAAAACAATGGTTTGTTATCTACACAAAGCCGCGCTGGGAAAAGAAGATCTATGCTAAGTTGCTGCAAAAGGGAATAGATGCATGGTGCCCTCTTCAAAAGCACCGCAGACAGTGGGCCGACAGAAAAAAGATTGTGGAAGAGCCTTTGTTTAAATCTTACTTGTTTGTCCGTATCGATGCAAGCGAAAAAATCAGAACACTGGAAACAGAAGGCGTTCTCAATTTTGTTCATTTCCTCGGGAAACCAGCCGTTGTAAAGAACGACGAAATTGAAACCATAAAATCCTATCTTTTAAACGACAGCGCTAAGCTTGAAGTTCAGTCTATTCAGGATTTTGAAGCGAATACCAGCATCATTGTTCGAAAAGGAGTTTTTATGGATCACAAAGGCAAAGTGTTAAAAACGATGGGTAAGAACAAAGTTTACGTGAGCCTCGAGAGTATCGGACAAGTGATGGTAGTAGAATTCAGCACCGGGCATCTGGAAAAAATTTAATTAGCGGGGTGATTTTTAAATCGAAATTTTCGACTCAAACTGTTATTGATGGCTGACGTTCATGATAAGGACACACGAAGTTACAACATGGCACGAATCCGAAGCGCCAATACAAAACCTGAACTTTTGGTTCGCCGATTTCTATTTGCGAACGGCTTGCGTTATCGGATTCATGATAAGAAACTGTCTGGAAGGCCGGATATAGTGCTTCCAAGATATAAAACAGCAATTTTCGTTAACGGTTGTTTCTGGCACGGACACCACCATTGTAAAAACTTTGTTGTTCCGAAAACGAGGAGTGAATTTTGGCTTGAGAAAATTGAAGGAAATAGGCAACGGGACGCTGAAAACGTTTTCCGGCTAAGAAATGATGGTTGGAATGTTTTGACTGTATTTGAGTGTGAATTAAAACAAGAGCGAAAATTTGAAACATTGTATAATATTGTGCGTTGTATAAAAAGTTGTTGTTGACTTGATGAAGCAGTTGAACTACATAGATTTATTTGCAGGTGCTGGCGGACTGTCAGAGGGCTTTATTCGTGCAGGGTTCAATCCGATTGCTCACGTTGAAATGAACAAAGATGCTTGCGACACTTTGAGAACAAGAGCCGCTTATCATTGGCTTATCGAAAACGGAAAGAAAAAAATCTATATCGATTATCTTAAATCAGAAAATAAAACGAAAGAAGAGTTTTGGAAAGAAGTTCCTGAAAACGTAATCAAATCTGTAATTAATACAGAAATATCAAAAGAAACCTTACCCGATATCTTTAAAAAAATAGACTGTGAATTAGGTAAAAAGAAAATTGATTTAATCGTTGGAGGTCCGCCTTGTCAGGCGTATTCTGTTGCGGGCAGAGCCCGCAAAGATATGAGCAACGACCCAAGGAATACTTTGTACAAATATTACGTTGAGTTTTTGAAAAAGTATCAGCCAAAAATGTTTGTATTTGAAAATGTACCCGGTATTTTGTCGGCAAAAAACGGCAAACATTTAGGCAACATTTTCAAAGCCGTAAAAGACGCTGGCTATGATTTAGCAATTCCACCTAAAAACCATTTAAACGCAAAAGATTTTGGTGTTTTACAAGACAGAAAACGTGTTATTATCATTGGTTGGAAAAAAGAATTGGGCTTATCTTATCCAAACTTTAATACCATAGAAAATAATTTTGAAATTCTGAAAGACTTATTTGCTGACTTGAAACCTTTACAAAATGGTAAAGGAACGCTGAACGCTGTCAATTACGTTAAGCCAACAACAGAATATTTGGAACAAGCAAAAATTAGAAATGGTTTAGATTTCGTTACACAACATATCGCACGACCAAACAACGAAAACGATTTGGAAATTTATCGCATTGCTGTTGATGAATGGGACAACGGTAAGCGTTTAAATTATGCAAAATTACCGTCAAGACTAATTAAACACGCAAATACAGCAGTTTTTACAAATCGTTTCCAAGTTGTCAACGGTCAAGGTATTTCGCATACCGTTGTTGCTCATATTGCAATGGACGGACATTACTACATTCACCCAGACAAGAAACAAAATCGGTCAATTACCGTTAGAGAAGCTGCCAGAATACAGTCTTTTCCCGATGATTTTTTCTTTGAAGGTAGCCGTACTGCTGCTTTCAAACAAATAGGTAATGCAGTTCCGCCTTTAATGGCTGAAAAAATTGCTGAAAGAATCAAGGAAATGATATGAATGAATATACCAAAGCAGAAGTAGCCAAGCCAAACCCAAAATCAACAATCAATTCTTACAGAAGTTTTGGTTACAATCTTTCTACAGCTATTGCTGACATTATAGACAATTCCATTTCTGCAAACGCAACTGAAATTCATCTTGAATACAAGTGGGACGGACAAAATTCGTTTATTTCTACTTCCGACAACGGACTTGGAATGAACAAAGACGAACTAGTTTTGGCGATGACGCCAGGCAGTAAAGACCCCGAAGAACAACGGAACGAAAAAGATTTGGGACGTTTCGGAATGGGTTTAAAAACTGCATCATTTTCACAATGTAAACGACTTACTTGCATTACCAAGCGTGAAAATTACGCAACAATAAAACGCTGTTGGGATATTGATTACATCAATGCTGAAAACGAATGGCAGTTGTTAGATTATGTTTCTGATAATTCTTTTATAGAAAAAATTGAAAAACAAAAATCGGGAACGCTTGTCCTTTGGGAAAAATTAGACCGAATTGTCGGCAGTTCTGAAACAACAAACGAAAGCGTAAAAAACGCTTTTTATGCTGAAATGATTGCGGTAAAAGAGCATTTAAGTTTAGTGTTTCATAAATTCATTGAGAGCAAACGAATAAAAATTTTCTTTAAGAATGCAGAAATTGAACCTTACAATCCGTTTTTGCTCAACCTAAATCCCAAGCCCGAAATGGGACAACCTGAAAATTTTGGAAATGTAGAAATAACGTACTTCATTCTTCCGCATATGTCAGAAATTGGAAAAACCGATTATGATAATTCAGGTGGTTCGTTGGGCTGGTTTCAGGAACAGGGATTTTACATTTATCGTGGCGACAGATTGCTTGTTGCTGGCCATTGGCTTGGACTTGAAAAGAAACGGGATTACTCAAAGCTGGCGAGAATTGCAGTTAATTTCTCAAACGCAAATGATTTTAACTGGCATTTGGACATCAAAAAATCAACCGCAACACCACCGATAGAAATCAGACGAGAACTTTCACGCATTGCGAAAATCGCAATTATGAAATCAGCTAAAATCTATAGCTGGCGGGGACAAAAAACATTTTCAGAAAGCGGAAATGTAAATCACGAACCTTTATGGATTGATGAAAAAACAAGAGAAGGAATTAAGAAATATAAAATCAACCGAAAGCACCTGATAATAAAATCGTTGCTGGAAGAAAACAACAAACTGGCTGGAAAAGTATTGAAATTGCTGGAAGAAAATGTTCCGATTGAATTGATTTTATCAAATCAAAATGAAGACCCGACATTTCACGAATTAGAAAAGCAAACCGACAAACCAACTGATGACTTAATCAATCTGGCTGTTGAGTTGTACAACATAAATGTAAAACAAGGAGTACCAAGTGAATTGGCAAGGCAACAAATTATGAGTTCAACGCCTTTTAATTTGTTTCCGTTAATCAATGAATATCTGAAATGAGTTTACTACAATCAGCAAGAGCAATAGCACA
>JBDHYF010000009.1:0-104678 GCA_039811185.1 Chitinophagaceae bacterium
ATTACTACATTTTAAAAATAAACGCCGGAGGAAAGCAGCAAACCATCAGCGGAAGTGTTACGGTGCTGAAGTGAGGGTGCTCTCAACAAAAGGGATCAGCGGACCGAAAAACAGAAATTTCATTGTCTTCGATGGAAAAATTATCCATCACAACGGCCGCCTTTAATACGGGAGCACGAACGCCTTCCTTCGCCGTTAATTTTGTATTTGAAATACACACTGCCTCATTCCAACGGTGGGCTATAAAACGTTCCAGGGTGAAGGCGCCTCCTTCCACCAAAACGGAAACAATATTGTTAGCATAGCAATATTCATCTATGGTAAGCTGTGCTTCATCCCTCATTAAAACATAGGTCAGATTATCGAATCTACCTTCTTTCGTGCGATTAAAGATGACGATCTTTCCATCCTCACGGAACACCTTTTTGTTTAACGGCACGCGCAGCTTCGGATCGATGATCAGAATAATCGGCGACGGGCCAAAGTAAAGCCTGTTGGTGAGCAGCGGGTCGTCCTGCATCACCGTATTTGCACCAACGAGGATAGCCATTTGAGAAGCGCGCATTTTATGTACCATGCGGTTTGCCACTTCGTTGGAGATGTGGAGACGTTTGCTATGCATATTGTCCAAAAAACCATCGGCAGTCTGCGCCCACTTTAGCAATAACCAGGGCTTTTTAGCTTCATGAAAGAAGAAGAACCGGCGGTTTAAATATCGACATTGCTCTTCCAACACGCCGCAAATCACTTCTATTCCGGCTGCCTGCAACTTTTCTATTCCTTTACCATTTACCGCACTGAATGGATCTCGGCTTCCAATCACCACTTTTTGAATACCACTGCTGATCACAAAATCCGCACAGGGAGGCGTTTTGCCGTGGTGCGCACAGGGTTCGAGCGAAACGTACAAGACTGATTTTGCAATGAGCGGAATATCTTCTTCTACAACGCTCTCAATACAATTTACCTCTGCATGTGGTCCGCCGTAGATGCGATGATAGCCTTCGCCAATTATCTTGTTTTTGTAAACAAGCACTGCTCCTACCATTGGGTTACCGGCCACATACGGCCGACCGAGTGCCGCAAGCTGAAGGCATCGCATCATAAAAAACGTATCGGTATATTGAGGCATGTCGGCAAATTTCTTAAATAAATTATTATTGCACAATGACAGTTGAGGGCGCCATAAAAAATTTAAAAAAGAAGTTAGAGCATCTCTATCCCGGCGATGAGGCGCTTGCCATTGCAAAGATGGCGGTGGGCGAAACTTGCCACATCCCCAAATGGCAACTGGCGTTACAGGGAAAGTCCGCGCTTTCAGAAGCCGCCGTGGCAGAGCTTCAGGCAATAGAAGCTGCATTAATGCAGGCGCAGCCCGTGCAGTATGTGCTTAAGAAAACATGGTTTTATGGCGACGAATGGAAAGTGAATCCTCATGTTCTGATCCCTCGCCCAGAAACAGAAGAGCTTGTTCAACGGGTGCTTTCAGATATGAATCATCACAAAGACAATCTTCCCCATCCGCTCGTTTGTGACATCGGAACGGGAAGCGGCTGTATTGCCATCAGCATTAAAAAAAATTTCCCCCAGGCCGATGTATATGCGATAGATGTTTCGGAAGATGCGCTGAATGTAGCGATGGAAAACGCCACTAACCTGAAAGCGGCAGTGAACTTTGTCCAGTTAAATTTTCTTGATGCTTCGAAGTGGATGGCGTTGGCGCGCTTTCATTACATTGTAAGCAATCCCCCATACGTGCTGCGAACAGAGATGACGTCGATGCACGCAAACGTTTTACAGTTCGAACCCCATCTTGCGCTGTTTGTGGAAGATGATGATCCACTTCTTTTCTACCGCGCAATTGCCATTTTTGGCGAACAGCATTTAAAACCCGGTGGAAAAATTTTTGTGGAAGTTAACGCGGCTTATGGTCGGCAGACTGCCGAACTTTTTGCCTCCCACGCCTATAAAGAAGTAGCTGTATTGCAGGATATGCAGGGAAGAGACCGGTTTGTAACCGCTACCTTAGGTTAACAAAAAATCATTTTTCAAGTACAATCCGGAAAGTAGTGCCTTGCCCAATCTCGGAATGTTTTACGAAAATATTGCCCTGATGATATTCATGAATGATGCGTTTGGTAAGCGTTAAGCCGAGGCCCCATCCACGCTTTTTTGTAGTGAACCCGGGCGCAAAAACCTTACTTAAATTGGCTTTAGAAATGCCTTTACCCGTGTCTGAAACATCGATGATTACCTGCTTCGGGCGATCGTAAATGTCGATGGTGATGCTACCTTTTCCTTCCATCGCATCGAGCGCATTCTTCAAAAGATTTTCCATCACCCAATCGAATAATGGCGGCGAAATCAGTGCAATTACGGCTGAGTTTCCGCTGTTGCGTATAGAAAACCCAACCATCTTGCCGGCGCGCTTCTTAACATAATCTACCATGTTTTCGATCTGCTGCACCACGTCGGTTTCCTCCAGTTTCGGCTTCGATCCAATTTTTCCGAACCGGTCCGAAACCAACTGCAACCGTTGAAGGTCTTTTTGCATCTCAACCGCAATATGCGCCCCTTCTTTATTGTCTTTCAACATCTCTATCCATCCCTCTAAACTCGTGAGCGGGGTTCCCAGCTGATGCGCCGTTTCTTTTGCCATTCCTGCCCATATCTGGTTTTGCGACGAGCGGTGCGACATCCGCAGAAAACTGAAAGTAATCACAATAAAAAGTCCAACAACCACCAACTGAATAATCGGATAATAACGCACCTCCTTTTGCAACCGGCTTTCGCCAAAATAGTACTTGTTGGCAATGTACGGATCGCGGTTTAACACAAGCACAACGGGGGCATGCAATGCTTTGAATTCCGATAGTTTGCGCGTTAAAAAATGTCCATCCCGCTCAATCTGCCTAACGTCGATATTGCGGTAGTTGGTGATGCTGTCTGCTTCGTTGGTTTCAATAATAGGGATATCGTTGTTTTCGGCAATCAGTTTCGAGGCAAGCGTAATGTTTGCTGTGTCGGTTGTGTTTAGCAATGTTTGTTGTGCTTCTATCCAGGCCTCCACCTTCCGCACTTCCTCTTTAGCGATTTTTGAAGCGAGATAGTTTGAATAAAATATTGTTCCGGTAACAATAGCAATTGCAATCAAAGCAAACAACGTTCGCCAATTTAGCCAGGAGCCGATCATGAAATAAATGTAGCGTTTAAAAAACGAAAGTCCTTTATAAAAAAGGACTTTCAAAAAACGATGTTGCAGAAGTGCTTATCCAAACAATCCACCTTTTTTCAGGGCGCGTACTCCCTCGCCTATTTTGAAGCCGTTGTGATACACTTCTATCCGGTAGCTGCCGGTTTCATAAGGCGCTTCCTGCTTCCAGTCGAAACTGACAGGCGTGCGCTTGCCCTGCTCATAATTTACCAGCACTTTGGCGGTGAAAACTTTTTCACCATCATCGCGGGTATGAAAGGTGCCGCTCGATGAAGGGATGGACACGATATTACCCGCCGGGTTAATGATGACCACATAAATTTCTTTTGTGCCGGAAGCGGCAATGCGGTTTTCGTCAATGTCGAAACTGATCCGCAGCAAATCGGCCCTGCGTGCGGTTTCTGTAGCTTTTTCACGACCGCTGTTCTTTACCGTGATGGCGGTGATATCTACATTGGAAACATGAAAGGTAGAGCCAATTTCTTCGAGGTTGGATTTTTCGGAGCGCGTGGTGTAGAGGTCGCGCTGTAAGTTTTCTTTAATGCTTGCCAGTGTATCTCTTTCGCTTTTCAGTTTGTTGTTAGATTGTGTAAGCGAGGCGTTTTCTTCTTTCAAGATTTCAATCTGTGAAAACAAATCATTCACCTTCGATTTGTATTCTTCAATAAGTTTGTTCAGCTTAGAAATGTTGGCGTTTTTCGATTTCAATGTAGCGGCAATTTCATCTTTCAGCTTTGAAATTTCGCCCTGTCTTTCGGCCAGCTCGCCGGTGAGTTGGGTATTGCTTCCGGTAAGCGAATCCATGCGAAGCCGTGCAACTTCATAATCGGCCACCAATGCATTGCGGGCCGAATCGATGTTGGTGTACTGCGTTTGCAATTGTTCGTATTCCTGCCGCGATTTGTTTTTATCGTAAATGATGTACCCCCACGTGGCAAGGAGCGCTACGGTTAAAATGCCGAGAATAAGTTTTTTATTGTTTCCGCCCAAGCCTGAACTATTAGCGGAAGAAGTTGAATAGTTACCAGTGTTCATTTAAATGAGGTTTTTAGGTTTTTGAACAGCGTATTGTATTTGGGTTGACAAAAGGCTGTCAAAGTGCCAAAAATATGCCACATTCAATTGAATTGGCGCCAACGGCCTGTTGCAAAATAATTTTTCATCTCGTTAAGAAATTGCCCTTGCCCGCTGCGCTGCGTTTGAGGCATCTGCGCCTTTATATTTGCAGCATGTCGGCAGAAAAAATTTTGGGATCGCTTGAGGCAAAAAAATACAGCAGTGTGTATTGGCTGGAAGGCGAAGAACCCTACTATATTGATAAGGTTATTTCCTTTGCGGAACACAAAATTTTAACCGCATCGGAAGCAGAATTTAACCTTACGGTTTTTTACGGTCGGGATACGGATTGCGAACAAATCATCAATGCCTGTCGCCGCTATCCGATGTTTTCTGAAAAACAGGTGGTGATTGTTAAAGAAGCACAGTTTCTGAAAAATGCCGAAAAGCTGGAAAGCTATGTGTTGAACCCACTGCCGTCAACGATGTTGTTTGTTGGATATAAGGATAAAAAACTCGACGGCCGCTCGAAGATGGCGAAGCTGCTGAAAGACAAATGTGTTTACCTGCAAACAAAGAAGATGTACGACAGTCAGTTGCCCGAATGGACGAGTGCGTTGATAAAAGAAAAGGGACTTACCGTGCAACCGAAAGCACTGATGTTGCTGATAGAACATGTGGGGAACGACCTGAGCCGGCTCGACAACGAAATAAACAAGCTTGCCATCAATATAAAAGAGGGAAAGCCGATTTCCGACGATGATATTGAGAACTACATCGGCATCAGTAAGGAGCACAATGTGTTTGAGTTGCAGGATGCCATTGCGGAAAAGAATTTTGCAAAAGCGCTAAAAATCATTTTGTACTTCGAGCAAAATCCAAAGTCGGCCTCCATTCATCAAATTCTTCCGATGTTATACAGCTACTTCAGCAAAATTTATCTGCTGTTCGATCCGAATGTAAACGCTCAAAAGCAGGCCGCAAGCATGTTCTACAACAATCCGTACAAAGTAAAATCGGCTTTACAATGCCGTGATATTTTTGGATTGAAGGGAGTGGAAACCTGTTTGTTGTTGCTGCATCAATACAATCTGAAGAGTGTGGGCGTCAACAATTCGGGCAGCAACGATGCGGCACTGTTAAAGGAGATGGCTGTAAAAATGATGATCTGATCACTTCTTCAGCTCATCGAGCACCTTATACATTTTCTGCGTTACGCCCGCCGAGCTACCATTGAAGCCATTTACGATTATTGCAAACACATATTCTTTGCCGTCGCTGCCTTTGTTATAGCCTGCAAACGACTTTGTTCCAGAAAGGGTGCCACTCTTCATTTTAATACCATTGAGCAGTGGAAAGCCTGACAAAAAAAGTGGATACCAGGTTTGCTTTCTAGCATATATCAAACCCGATGTAAGCGCGCTAACGGGCAACCGGTTTTGTGGCGATAATCCGCTGCCATCCGAGAGCTTCAGTGCGTTTTTCGGAATTCCTTTCGATTGCCAAAACTGCTTCAGGATGTCTACACCCGCCGCTGTTTCGGCAAAGCCGTTTTTCTCCAGTGCAAAAGTTTTTATGAACGCTTCTCCATACAGGTTCACACTTTTATTCAGGAACCAGTAAACCTGTTCGCTCAGCGCCGGGCTTTGGTAGCTGAACATAGCTGTAAGCTGTTTCGGAAAAGAGTCCAATATCTGCGCCTGCTCGCGGATATAGATATTTTGCTTACGTAAAAAATCTTCCACCTGCTTCACGGCGTTATACACGGGCATTGAAACAGAGCCTGAAATTTTAAAGCGGCTGCCGGCAGGTACCGTTCCCTTAATCCATCCTTTCTGGCTGTATGGAGCCAGGTAAATAATAGAGCGGTCGCCGGAGCCCTCCGGTCCTGCAACGAGTTCAGACTCCAATTCCACATCGTGCAGATAAGGTTCGGTTTTTATCATTTTCACCTTTGCGTTTTCCTTTCCCGGATTCAGATACAAATCGTATTGATTTTCGTTCCAGTTTAAGGCGGCAGCGCCGGCGCCATAATAATTTCCCATGTCATCCCAAGTCCATCCCTGCGGAATAATCTGGCTGTCCCATCCGTCATTGATAGCAACGATGCTTCCGTTGATTCGCTCAATGCCATTTTGTTTCAGAAAAAATAAAAGGCTGTCGGCAAAAGCCGTTGCGGGCTGTTGTTTATAACGCCAGCTTGCAAGCGAAGGGTCGCCGCTGCCTTGAATGTAGATGTTGCCGTTAAGTGTATTTCCGGATTTTGTTCCGCTGTAATAAACCTTGGTTGGGTAGCGATAGCTTTCGCCAAGCAGTTCGAAAGCGGCGGCGGCGGTGAGTAGTTTCTGACTGCTTGCGGGCACGAGTGCAAGGCTTTTATTGAACGCGAATACTTCGTTACCGTTTTCGGCGTTGAGCACAATAAATCCGATGGATGCATAGCTAAGCTGGCTGTCGTTTGTAAACTTGTTGAATGCAGTGGCGATGCGTTTTTCGATGCTTTGAGAAGTACCACTAAGCGAAAAGCCAGAGAGGAGCAGGAGGAAGATGATGCGCTTCATTGCCGCAAGCTAATTCAGCGGCAGCTGAATACAAAATGTTGAGCCTTTTCCCGGCTTGCTGTGAACCGTAATGCTGCCCTTGTGCTGTTCCACTATCTGTTGAGAAATGTATAAGCCGAGGCCAAGCCCCTGATACTGCGCCGACGATACATTGGCGCGATAAAAGCGGCTGAACAGCCCACGCATATCGCTTTCGGAAATGCCTATGCCTTCATCGTGCACACAGATGCACGCATAATCCTGTTCTTTCCTAACCACTACCCTAACATCGGCCTCCGAATACTTTAAGGCATTGCTTAACAGGTTGCATAACACCTGATCCAGTTTATCTCTGTCGCCTTCAATCTGTGGCTGGTCTTTGTATTTTGCAACGATAGTTCGCTGCGGCCATTGTTTTTTTATGCTTTCTACACATTCCTCCACCCATACCACACAGTCGATTTCCGACCGGTCGTATTTAATTTGACCGGAATTAATGTGTGATAGGTCGAGCAGTTCGGCAACCAATCTTTCCAGCTTAACCACATTTGCGTTTGCTTTTCTGATAAACAAACTGCTTTCATCATCGCTCCGAATATTCCGTTCTGCAAGCTGCAAATAAGCCTTCACCCCGGTTAACGGCGTTTTTAGCTCGTGGCTTGCAATGGAAATAAATTCATCCTTAAACGCATTCAGCTTTTTCAGGTGTTCCTGTTCTTCAATCGACTTTTTTAAAGCTGTAAAATCGCGCACCGTCACCACAAGGTTTTCATCGAGTGGCGATGCAGTAATTTCGTACCAGCCGCATAAACCATCGGCATCGTAAAACAGCTTTACGTTGGCTGTTGTTTTGCTGGCAAGTGTTTGCTTCAGCACCTCTAAAACTTCTGTGTTCCTATAGCCGGGCAACAACTGACTTACCAACAGCTTTTCAATATTTTTTCGGGTAGAACTGAAATGGCGATAGACCGTTTTATTGGTTAGCACAATCTGGAAATCGCTCAAACCCGTATCGTCGAAAACGGGCTTAATCAGCGCAATTCCAACCTTCACACTGTTAATGATTTTCTGTAGCAGCTTTGCTGATTCTTCCAGCCGGTGCTTGCTTTTTATTGCATCTGAAATATCGGAATAGACGGCGACAATACAATCGTCCGTAAACCGGCGAACCGCCACTTTAAACCAGCGCGGCTGTTTCAGAAAAACATTTTTAAAAATCGATTCATAGTCGGTTCCGGTTTCCGCCACTTCCACAAAATTTTTAAACAGCGTATCCTTCAGATAAGGATATAGCTGCAACAGATAGCGTCCAATGTGGTCGGTTCTATCGCCCGACAACAAATCGTAAAAACGCTGATTGGTTTTGATGTAAACGAAGTCAACAATCTCTTCATTATGGTCGCGAATGGCTTTCATGGCAGCGATGCCCTCAAAGGAGGCATCAAGAATACTGTTTAGCTGGTTTGCCTGGAGTTTAATGGTTTCTTCATAGCCTTTTGTTTGGCTGATGTCGGTTAAGTTCACCACTAGTCCATCGCCCAGCTTCGAGAGCGACATCAACACCCAAACACGACGTCCGCCCACATCTGCTTCTATCTCACGCCGTGAAGGCAATCCGTAGTCTACGGTTCGTTTAAACATTTCGAAAAAGCCCGTGTATAGAAATGTAGGATCGGCTTCCGACAAGGTTTTACCGGCAGCATCAACCGGCAGGTTGAGTTTACGCCGTGCTGCTTCATTGCAATGCGTAATGAGAAAATCAACAATAAAACGATCGTCGTCTCGTACGGCTGTCAGCGCTGCAATTCCATTGAGCGAATTATTCAAAATTTCATTAAAGCCAATGGCTTCGGCATTCTTCTGCTGCGTAAGAAAATAATCGGCTGTGCGGTCGCTCACAACGTTCAGTACGCCACCTTTCACCTTCGTTCTTCTTACGCTGATATATTTGCCTTCTTCCGGATAATACCTGCTGTGTTCAACAAGCTGCCCCTTTTCCATTACTTCGAGGCACTGCCGGAAAGCGATTGTCTTCACCTCGTCGGAAAACCGTTCAAGTTGGAGAATGCAACATCCCACCACTTCCACTGAAGGTGCGCCAAAGCATTTTTCGGCAGCCGAATTGCAGAACATCACTCTGAAGTCACAGATTTCCTGATCCCGGTATTCAGGAATTAAATAAAATACAGCATCAGGATGGTAATTGAACAAATCAGCGACTTCATCGGCACCCATTTTTGTATTCGATACCATCATACAGCATATTTTTCGGCCGGAGGCTCGTTCTGCTAATTTAAAGGAATCGATGACAAACCACCGAAAATTAATTTCGGCAGCGACGCATGAATAATTTCTATTTTAGCAGCGAATGAAGGAGGCCGCCATTACTGACGACGTACAGTTGTTAAAAACTGACTTATATGCAGAAGTGATTATTCCGCTGGCGTTACCCAAAACCTTTACCTGGAAAATTCCGTATCATCTCCAACAAAAAGCAGCTATCGGGAAGCGCGTGGAAGTGGTTTTACGATCGAAGAAATATGCAGGCATTCTTTCGGCTTTTGTAGCGGCGCCGGAAGGCTTTCAGCCAAAAGAAATTCATCACATCATCGACGACGACCCGGTTGTTTTTAAGCAGCAAATAGCATTCTGGAAATGGATTGCAGCTTACTATATGTGCAGCGAAGGCGAGGTAATGCAGGCCGCCATTCCCTCTTATTTAAAGTTGAGCGGCGAATCCGTTTTAATTTATAATGATGAACATGATGGGGATTTCTCTCATCTCACCGACAACGAATACCTGATAGCAGAAGCGCTCTTTATTAAAAAACAACTCAGTTTAAAGGAGGTGCAGCAAATTGTATTTGAATTGAATTCTGTTTATCGCATCGTGAAAACGCTGGTGGAGAAAAAGGTTTGTACGGTGTGGGAAAGTTTACAGGAAAAATACAAACCGCGCACAGAAAGCTTTGTGGTGTTACAACCCGACTACCAGCAGGAAGCTGCACTGGAAGCGCTGCTGAACAACTGGACCAAAGCGCCGAAACAACTGGAACTGCTGCTGGCTTACATACACCTGCTGCGCACAGAAGGCGAAGTAACGCAGGCTGCGCTACTGAAAAAATCTGGCGCCTCGGCCGCACAATTAAAAGCGCTGACGGAAAAAAACATCCTCACTATTCAAAAGCGCAGTGCGAGCCGATTACCCGCCCGCCCTGCATTGGTCAATATCGATTTCAGTTTGTCGGACGCCCAGAATAAAGCACTTGAGGCGATTGATGAAGGCTTTCAATACCATAACGTTTGTTTGTTGTATGGCGTCACCGGAAGCGGCAAAACACAGATATACATTCGTTTGATTGAGCGGATGTTGAAATCAGGAAAACAAACGCTTTACATGCTGCCGGAAATTGCGCTTACGGCACAGATCATCAGGCGGCTGCAAAAACATTTTGGAGGGCATATTGCCGTTTACCACAGCAAGTTTAATGCAAGCGAAAGAGTGGAAATTTGGAATGGCGTAAAAAGCGGCGACATCAAAATTGTGCTGGGTGCGCGGTCGTCGTTGTTTCTTCCCTTCACCGATTTGGGATTGGTGATTGTTGATGAAGAACACGACAACTCGTACAAGCAACAAGAACCGGCGCCACGCTATCATGCCCGCGACGCAGCGATTTATCTGGCGAGTCTGGCGAACGCAAAAGTGCTGCTCGGCTCCGGAACGCCTTCAGTAGAATCTTTTTTCAACGCACGGCAAAACAAGTTTGCGCTGGTTGAATTATCCGAACGATACGGCAGCCTTCAGCTTCCGCCGATTGAGCTCATAGACCTGAAAAAATATCCCGCCGGAAAGAATGGAATCCTCTCCCAGCCCATGTTTGAGGGCATCAAACAAACGCTGAACGATAAAAAGCAAGTAATCGTTTTTCAGAACAGACGAGGCTATTCACCCTACATCAGTTGCAACGTATGCGGACATATTCCCCAATGTAAAAACTGTTCTGTTACACTCACCTATCACAAAAGTGCAAACCGGCTGAGTTGTCATTACTGCGGCGCACATTATCCCGTTATTGAAACCTGTGTGGCGTGTGGAAGCAGGCAGTTCATTCAAAAAAAATCGGGAACGGAAAAGGTGGAAGAAGTGATGGCTGTAGCATTTCCGGCCGCAAAGATGGCGCGAATGGATTACGACAGTGTGAAAGGAAAACACGACCACGACAAATTGATTCAGTTGTTTGAGCAACATAAAATTGATGTGCTGATTGGTACTCAGATGGTGGTGAAGGGGCTCGACTTTGAAGGGGTTGACATGGTGGGCATAGTGGACGCAGACAGCATGCTTTATTTTGCCGACTTCCGTGTAAACGAAAGGGCGTTTCAGCTTATGGAACAAGTGAGTGGCCGCGCCGGGCGGAAGAACGAAAACGGAAAAGTGATGGTGCAACTGGTGCAGATGACACACCCGGTGTTACAGTACCTGAAAACACACGATTACAAAGGATTTTACGCCTACGAAATTGACAAGCGAAACCAGTTTTTCTACCCACCTTTTTCGCGGGTAATCGACATCACACTTAAGCACAGGGAAGAGCGGATTGCTCATGAAGCGGCGCAAATTTTAACGATAGGGCTGAAAAAAAACTTTGGGCAATATCTGTCTGAACCGGCCGCTCCGCACATCAACCGGATCCGCAACCAATATATCGTTCAGGTTCGGATAAAGCTGCCGAGAAAAGCCGCCCTCATTCAACAATGCAAACGCGAGATACTGCAGCAGATCGCTATTTTGCAAAATCATAAAAGCTATCGCAGCGTACATATATTTCCTGATGTAGATCCATAACCAATATGCAGATTCAACAACACATCTCGCTCCGCCCCTACACCACTTTTGGCATTGAGGCGATGGCTGAAAATTTTACTGCCTTCAGCACAACCGACGAGCTGGGCAAAGCCATTGAAATAGCCGCAAACCGGCCGCACATAATACTTGGCGGTGGCAGCAACATTCTATTTACCAAAGATGTTGAGGGATTTGTTTTTAGAAACGAGATTAAAAAAATTGCCGTTGTTCAGGAAGATGAGGAACACGTTTATGTACAGGCCGGCGCAGGCGAAAACTGGCACTCGTTTGTAGAGCACTGCATTAAGAATGGTTTTGCAGGAATTGAAAATTTAAGTTTGATTCCGGGCACCGTGGGCGCATCGCCGATGCAGAACATTGGCGCATACGGAGTAGAGATAAAGGACGTTTTTCACAGTCTTGAAGCCTTCAGCACCGATGAAAAAAAGCTCTATACTTTTTCGGCAAAGGATTGTGAGTTCGGATATCGTGAAAGCATTTTTAAACGCAGATATAAAAACAAATTCGTTATTGTTTCGGTTTGTTACAAGCTCAGTAAAAAACCTCGATTCCATTTGGAATATGGCGGACTTCGGCAGCAGTTGGAGGCGATGAAGATTCATGAGCTTTCCATTAAAGCCGTAAGCGAAGCGGTGATTGCCATTCGCACAAAAAAGCTCCCTGATCCTAAAAAAATTGGAAATGCCGGAAGCTTTTTCAAGAACCCGGTTATTGATGGATTGCGATACAAAGCGCTGAAAGAAAAATATGATTCCATGCCGGCTTTTCCGGCAAACGACGGCAGTAACAGAACGAAGGTGCCGGCGGCCTGGCTGATAGAGCAATGCGGCTGGAAAGGATTCAGAAAAGGCGACGCCGGCTGCCATCGGGAGCAGGCGCTTGTGCTGGTAAACTATGGTCGTGCAAAAGGAAGCGAGATATTGCAACTGGCAAACGACATTATAGCATCGGTGAAAGAAAAATTTGGTATCATGCTGGAAAAAGAAGTGAACGTAATGTAGGTCATCTTTTTTATTGATTTCATTAGATATTTTCGGTACAATAAATGGAACATCATTAAAAATTTAGATTATGGACATCATTATCGAATCTCCCGGATTTAAAGCAGGTGATAACATTGAAGCCTATGCACGAGAAAAATTTGAGAAACTGCATCCATCGGACAACATCATCCGCGCAAACGTTACATTATATCTTGGACCGGAAAAGCAAGTTCCCAACTGCCATTGCGAGGTAAGGCTTGAAGTTCCCGGAAACGACCATTTTGCAAAACAGGCCGGTGCCGATTTTTATCAGGCGGTAGATGCAGTTGCCGATATTTTACAGGAGCAATTACGCAGAGCACGTGAAAAACAGATAGACGCCGCCCGCGGCCGGGCCTGATGAATAGTAAATAGTTTCTGCCGGCACTGCCGGCTTTTTTTTTGCGGAGGCTGACAGTTTTTGACAGCAGGCGTGTTCATCTTTGTCAAAAGAATCACGTTTTTTATCCGGCCCTTGAAAGCTATCTGCAAGATGCCTGCTTCCGTTTCGGAGGCAGGTTTTTTTATAATATGTATATTTAAGCACCGAACTAATTGCTTGACCCTAAACCGTGCAATGAAACAAAACAAAACGCAGCGCCTGCTGCAACTGCTTGTAAAGCTGAGTGGCCCGAAAAATTATTCGGCGGAGGAACTCTGCCAATGCTTCGACTGCTCGGAGCGAACAATTTTCAGAGACCTTGAAACGATTGAAGCAAGCGGCTTTTGCGTGGACAGAACCAACGGCTATCGCTTAACCGGTGAAAACGCATTTACTAAAAGTTTGAAACAGCTCCTGCATTTTTCCGAGGAAGAAGCCACCATCATTTTTCAGGTACTCGAGAATATGGAGGTGAACACTGCCACCAGTGAGCGGCTGATGAAAAAGTTAAATGCCTTTTACGATTTAAAGACGCTGGAAAAACTGAAGCGGGATAACGACCTCACGAAAGTGGAAGCCATCAACAAAAGCATGGCGAAAAAGCGCACCATTGTTTTAGAAGCCTACCGTTCCAATCACACGAATACGGTAATGGACCGCAAGGTGGAAGCCTTCAGGTTTATGCCCGACTATACTGCTGTTTGGTGCTATGATGTCAAATCGGGTTCTTGTAAACAATTCAAAATTTCGCGTATCGGTAAAGTAGTGCTGCTTGACGGTTTACATCAGCATGAGCACAAACACAAGGTTCCGTTTACGGACGCCTTCCGCATAGCAGCGCCGAAACCTAAAGCCAATGTGGAGCTGTTGTTGAACCTGCGTGCGTATAATTTGCTGACAGAAGAGTTTCCACTTACCCGGCAACACATAAAAATAGAAGAGAACAGCTATCGGCTAAAAATTCCGGTGGCGCGTTTTGAAGGAATCGGCCGCTTTGTGATGGGATTGTATCCCGACGACATCCGGATTGTGGGGCCGGAATCTTTTAAACGGTTTATTCGGCAGAAAGTGGAGGCTTGTATTGCATTTGAAAAAAAATTTCCGCCGACAGAATTTGACAGCAGGTGTTGAGAATTTTGGGGTGGGGAAAGAATATAGAAAAATTAAAAAAAGGTGGATTGAGATTTTTAATTAAAATGGAAGTAATTGGATCGGAGTCAGTAATTCCGGTCAACTATCAGTATCCGTTATCGGCGGCTATTTACCGGATTATTGCTAAGGGTGACGCGGAGTATGCTTCTTTTTTACACGAACGGGGTTATGGAAAAGGGTTCAAGCTGTTTACGTTTTCGCAGTTGCAGGTGCCGTTTAAAATTGTGGGAGACAGGTTGCGGTTGTTGGGGATTGAAGCAAGTTTTCAAGTGGCTTTTCATTTGCCGCAGGCTATGGAAAGTTTTGTAAGAGGTCTGTTTCAGAGTGAGGAAATTGTAATTGCAGATAAAAAATCCAAATCAAGGTTTACTGTAAAGTATGTTGAAAGCCTGCCTACCCCTTTGCAGCGAAATGGGGAAAGGGAATTGATCAATGTGGAACTGAAACCTTTATCTCCGGTTGTAGCAGGATTGATGAAAGAAGACGGTAAGTATGATTTTTTAACGCCCGGTGATCCAGGTTTCGCAGAAAGTTTAATTTACAACTGGCGCAGTAAGATTGAGACTTGTTTTGATTTGGAAACCGCATCCGGCGCATTGTTGTTGCTTGAGGTTGTATTTTTCAAAAACCCACCCAAATCTCGGTTGATGACGGTTAAGGCCGATACCGAAGCAGAAACAAAAATACGTGGGTGGATGAATTTTGGGTTGGAAGTGACAGGGGAGAAAAGGTTTATGGAGTTGTTGTTGAATGCTGGGGTGGGAGTGTATAATAGTGTAATTGGCGGAGGGTATGTTGAGATGGGAAAATAGAAAAAGATACTCTAAAATAGTTTGTAATTAATTTCAATTCACCTCAGATTCTGAAGGAAATAAAAGAACTTATAACATGAATAATCTTAAAATAGAAAAAACAGGCAACTTTTGGATAGACAATGGCATTGTTGGTCTATATAGAATTTTAGAAAATTTAGAAAATGATAGTTGCGAAATAACTTCAGATGGTTTAGAGTTGTCTTATAAAGATGAAAACAGCCTTGTTGAAGCATTAAATAAAGCACGGGCAAAAGTAGTATCAAACTATCTGAAAAAGACCGAAAATTTCGGGTGGATTTATATAGATAAGTCAGAATTTAAACTTTATCAGAAAACTGATTTTAAAATGCATTTAAAACCTTTTTTTACAGGTAAGACCGGAAGGTCCGTAAATGGGGCGTTGGGTGTTCCCGAAATTGAAATTGATGATGTAAAGGCTATAAAAAAATTTATTGTAAAAAAGCAAAAAGACAATATAATTTTTTCTATGCCTTCTTCTGAAAGAAAAATCACATTTCCCAAACTCAAAAAGGATATTTCAAAAGGTCGAATCATGACTAAAGATGAATTAATTCAATTCATAAATTTTTTGATAGCTAATGAGGATAAAAAGCTTGAAGGAATGGGATATTTTGATGTTCCACCTGTTTATGAAATTGGCAATGATTTCGAACTGTCTTTTTTAGAAGAAGGAAAGAAAATTTGTTCCTTTAGTGGCAAGAAATATAAATTGGCAGATGTTGTTACAGGAATGGATTACCCTTTTCTTACGGGTAAAAGTGGAGAGCTGAATTTTTCTTCTTTTCTGGAAGGGAAGCCGTATCTCTCAACATTTTATTCCTTTGTAGCTTTATTTTCATTTTATAATCTCAATTACTTACTACAAGACAATATGAAACACTATTTCGTCTTGTATGATGGAGACCTGGAATCTCTTTCTGAATTTTTAAATACAATCGTCTTAAATGTTGAGCAAATAAGCAGACCGGATTGGAGTAGTTTTGAAACTGAAATTATCGGAACAGAATATGAATCTGAGGCATTGTTCAATTTTCTTTTATCCGTTTACAGTCAATTAAAATCCGATTTTGAAGAAGAAAGGGTTGATGAAAGCAAGCTCTATACAAAATCCGTTTTTACATTATCGAATGATGGTAATATTTTCAGGGATGTAAAGGAATACACCTCATTGGGTAGTTTGTTCAATCTTTTTGAATCCTTCGCATTCGATGATAAAGAGCAGAGCTACTTTGTTCATTTCAAAAACTTTGTGAAACACTTTACGCAGAGATTAGATAGTGGAAAATATGATACCACCTGGAGAGATGTTATTTGTAATGATATTTTAAACTTCAACTCTATTGCCGGAACTATTGAATCTTATCTGGGAGAAGTAAAGATAAAAGAAGAAAATGGTAGTATTCCTTACTTAGACAAAATCTTACTTATTTATAATCAAAAAACAAATAATAAAATGAATGCAGACTTAGTAAAACTATGCCAGAATATTGGTATTAACATCGGCATCTACTCTCATGCTGAGAAAGACAGGAGCTGCTTGTATTCTTTAAGGAATGCCAAAAGCAGAGTAGAGTTTCTCAAAGCACTTGAACTTATCCAATTTAGAATTGTGGAAAGTGAAAAAGTGCCTGACCAATATAAAACAAAAAACTATTTAGAGTTTTTTACAAGTCTACCGGATGGTAGAGATTGGGAAGAAATGAAGTCGATGGTCAGTATTTTTTCAATGAACAGCTATTTGTACGAAAAGCAAAAAACAACAAAAGAGAACAGTAAATAAATTTAATTAATATAAAAAATAATACAAAATGAGTACGAAAAATACAATTAACTGCCTTAACATAGCTTATGTTTTTAAAACGTCATTAGGCAGTATTAACGGAAGTTGGACAGAAGGAAACGTAAGTACAGTAAAGAAAATAACGACTCCAAATGGACAGCAAATCCCTTATGTTTCAGGTCAAAGCCTTAAGTATCAAATAAGAAAAGCCTGGAAAGAAATGGGGCTTTCTGATTTACTTTCAGATGTAAAACAAGCCGAGAAAAAAGCTGGTGTGGATGTTACGGCAGGAGAGCCCAATAATTATCTTGATGATGACTTGTTAGGTTATATGATAGCTTCAACTGGTGAGAATAGACGTAGAACAGCAGTTGTCAGAACCTCAGCAGCTATCGGTATTTTCCCATTTAGGAATGATAGAGATTTAGGGACAAAATCAAAGGAACAAACTGGCGGAGATGTTTCTTCCGGTGGCAATATTTTTGAAACGGAAATTTATTATAACTATTTCAGAGTAAACTTTTTGATTGAGCTGGATAGATTAGGCACTTATCAGGATTTTGAATTGGCTAAAGGTGCAAAAGGAAAAACCAAGAATCTAACCATTGAACAAAAGAGGGAAAGGTTGATACATCTTTTAAATGCAATCTCGAACATTTGGGGTGGCGGAAAGCAGTCGCGGTTGCTTACAGACATGTCGCCTAAGTTTTTAGCAGTAACTTTTCAAAATGCCAAAAATCCAATCTTTTTAGAAACATTAACAGTGTCAGATAATGAAGAATTAAATACTAAAGCCGTAAAGGAAGTATTGGAAGGAAATAGTACTATAATTCAAAATAAATTTATCGGTGTCCAGTCCGGTATTTTTAAAAATGATGTTTCTCAGGAGCTGTCTGATTTCAGTCCTAATACGGTCCAAAATACATTTAGTAGTGTATTGCAATTTGTGAACACTTTAAATTTCTAAAAATGAGGTTCTTGAAAATTAAATGTCGGGGGGGCTTCAATTCCTACAGACAACCGGATTTTCATACTTATCATAAAACATTGCCGTTACCTCCTAAAACTACAGTAGCCGGATTGATTGGAAGTGCTATAGGTATTTCCCCTTCAGAGGTCAATGAAGAATGGCTATTAAAAGATAGGTTCAAAATGGGAATTATTGGGAGTAATAATGGACAAGCCAATGATTTATGGCAAATCAGAAAGTATGAAAGTAAGCAAATAAAAGCATATCAATCCGGTAAGGAATCTACTCCCTATAAGACGGCTGTTATAGTTCGTGAATTACTTTATGGGAGCAAAATTACCATCTATCTGACGTTTGATGATAATAAAGATTTTGAAATAATTAAGACGGCTCTGAATTTCCCAAAATGGGCATTGTCATTGGGAAGAGAAGATGAATTAATAAGGATAGATTCAATTGAGGATATTGATTTGAATATAGAAAAGAAACAACATATCCTTAAAGAAACAGTAGTCTCAGGAGATATTGGGGAATTGAATTATAAACCAATTATAAATGCTGAAGTATCAGGAGATTTGTTAAAAGCAGCGCCTAAGACAGTACATCTTCCCATTTCTTTTATCACTCAAAAAGATTCCGAAGTTCGTCAGGGAAATGAGTACCGAAAGTTTACTTATATAGGAAGTTTACCTATTTCGGTAGAGGGAGAAGCGTATTGGGATAAAGTAGATGAAGTGCATTTTCAAATTTTTTAAATGTTTAAGTATGATAAAATATTAGCTAAATCAAATCCGGAAATCACACTTGAGCAACACATAAAAGACTGTTTGAGTGTTTTTCCAAGAGTATTGCAATGGAAAGGCAATTTGATTGACTTGATGGCAAAAGAATATGGTATAGACAAAGGTTTACTGATTTGCCGTTTGTTTCTCACGGTCGCTTTTCATGATATAGCTAAAGCTACAAATGCATTTCAAACTAAGGTAAGAACCAGAAAAATTAATGAGCAAGAGTCTCACGCTTTAAGTTCTATTGCTTTTTTGTATTCAGTTATAAAGGATTATCCATTGACTGTGTTTAAAGATATTCCTTACTATCCTGAACTGATGAGTATTGCCACGCATCATAGTAAACTACACAAAGAATCATTTGACGAAATAAGGCTTAACAATGAATACACTGATGATAACTATTTTGTCAGGTACTATTCAATGGTTAATGAGCAAGCTCAATGCTACAATATTCCTCAATGGGAAAATATTGAATTTAAAAATGAAGCTTTAAGTGAAGACCCACGCACTATTCTGAGAAGTATTATCATTAAAAGATTTGATAAGAATGCTTATGTAAATGACAAATCCAATAAAGCAAGAGATATATTTTTACTGTTTAAGTCCGTCCTGCACTACTGTGATTGGATAGCTTCTTCTGGAAATTTTGACTACAAATATGGGAATGGGTTGGATAATAATGCCATTACTCATAAAATGCTTTCTGCCGGAAAAGGATTTAAAGTTTGGAATGATTTTCAGTTAAAAAGTGCAGCAGCTTCAACTCAGAATATCTTCGTTCAGATTTCGACCGGACAGGGGAAAACTGAAGCAGCAACTTTATGGGCCACAAATAATAACCATTATCAGAAAATTATATTCCTGCTTCCAACAATGGTTACAACCAATAAAATGTGGAAACGAATGTTACAATTTTTCGATAGTCATGATATAGTTGGTTTGTCTCATAGTGCTGCACAATATTACCTGAAAGATGATGATGAAATTGCTGCTGATGATATACGAAACCATACTTTGTATAATCGTACCTTTTTTAAGCCGGTTACAGTAGCTACGGTTGATCAACTGATATATAGCTTCTTCAATTGGGGACATTGGGTTATGACCGGGGCAGCGAGCTATAACGCAAAAATCATTGTTGATGAGATTCATATTTATGATGCCTATACATTTGGACTATTACTGCAAACTATTGAATGTATCCGGCCATTCAATACACAATTTGCAATAATGAGTGCTTCTCTACCCAATGTCTTAAAAAATGAGTTGGAGAAAGTTTTACCTGATTATATTTTGATTCAGGAACCTGCCCATGACGAAAAGCAAAGGCATAAGATTGAAATTAGGGATTCTTTAATTGAAGATAATCTTGAAAACATTAAGGAACATTTTTATAATGGAAGAAAAGTTTTAGTAGTCTGCAATACGATAGCCAAAGCAAGAGAAGTATTTAGCGGTTTGAATGCTATCCCTTGTGAAAGTAAGATGCTGTATCATTCGCAATTCATTTTACTGGATAAAAAGAAAAAAGAGAAATTGTTAGAAAGTATTGGAGAAATAGACGGAGGTTACATAGCAGTTTGTACTCAAATAGTCGAAGTAAGTCTTGATATTGATTTTGATGTATTATTTACTGAGAATGCTCCGATAGATGCAATTATCCAAAGATTAGGTAGAGTAAACAGAAAAGGGAAAATTGAGGAAAGAATATCGGAATGGCAATTTGCACCAGTTATTATTACGAAAGAATCCGAGAAAAGCAGAAAATATGTTTACAAGGATTTAAAGAGTATTCTTTCTGAAACGTACAATCAGATTTCAGAGAAAGTAAACCAAAATAATGGGAACTTGAAAGAAAAGGATTTTCGGGAACTTGTAAATAGCATATATACAGACGAGGCATTAGGTGAGAAATACTTTGAAGAAATTGAAAGGGCGAAGGGGTTTGTCAAAGAAGTTTGGAAGAAAGTGCTGAAAAATGTTTTTACGCTAAATATTGAAGATGCAAAGTTGAATGAAATATCATCTCGGAAATCAGATTATGTATCTGTAGAAGCAGTAACCTTAAAACATTTCCAAGATAAAAATTTTGATGAAGTTGCAGCCAATAAACAGTTTGACGTACTAAGGGAGTATACTTTAAAAGTACCCATACATTTGGCAAAAAGGAACACCTTTCGGACTGTAAAAGATACTAATATTTATATCATAGATTTAGGTTATGATGAAATTGTAGGGCTACATTTATTACCTGATGATTCAAATATGATCTAACCTATGACCATCAACGCAACCCTTATCAACCTTTACCATGTTTGCAAACGTGAATGTTGGCTTCACGCTAACGGCATCACCATGGAGCACACATCCGACATTGTCGCCGACGGAAAACTACTCCACGAAACCAGCTATCCGCAGCGAAACGAAAAACATTCAGAACTGTTGCTCTCTGCAAAATTTGAAGAAACGAATCTCTTCGGGAAAATTGATTTTTACGACGCCGGTCAAAAGTTGATCCATGAAACCAAACGCAGCGACAAAGTAGAATCTGCACATGAATGGCAGGTAAAGTTTTACATCTGGCTGCTGGGATTAAATGGAATAGAAAACGCCACGGCAATCCTCGAATACCCAAAACTGAGGCACACCGATCATGTACAACTTTCCGAGTCCGACAGGCTACATCTGCAGCGAATTGTTCCGGAAATCGTATTGCTAAAAAATTCAGAGAACTGCCCGCCCGTAATCAACGCTAAAATTTGCAAAAGCTGCTCCTATTACGAACTCTGTTATGCCGCTGAAATATGAAAAAAACATATTACCTCTTTAATCCCGGTCGGCTAAGTCGAAAAGACAATACCCTGAAATTTACGCCCGAAGATGAAAATGGCAACACCGGCACTCCAAAATATATTCCGGTTGAGGGAGTGAGCGACCTTTTCTGTTTCGGAGCGCTCGATGCCAACAGCACACTTTATAATTTCCTGGGCAAAGCCGGAATTGCGGTGCACTTTTTCGATTATTACGAACACTACACGGGAAGCTTTATGCCCAAAGATTATTTGCTGGCCGGCAAAATGCAGATCGAACAAACAAAGCATCATACTTCAAAATTGAAGCGTCTTGTGCTGGCGCAGAAATTTGTAGAAGGTGCTGCATTCAACATCCTAAAAAACTTGCGGTACTATCAATCGCGCGGAAAAGACTTGCTTCCCATTATCGAGCGCATCGAGGGCTATTGCTCACTGGTTCCTTCTACCGCCGAAATCGACATTTTGATGGGAATTGAGGGCAACATTCGCCAACAATATTACTCGGCATTCGACCTGATTCTGAACGATTTTGCCATGAACGGCCGTTCAAAACAGCCACCAAAAAACGAGGTAAACGCATTGGTTTCGTTTGGTAATATGATGTGCTATACCCTCTGTTTAGGACAAATTTTCCACACGCAGCTAAACCCTACTATCAGCTTTCTTCATCAGCCCGGCTACCGAAGATATTCGCTGGCACTCGATATTGCCGAAATATTTAAACCGCTGCTCGTAGACAGGGTAATTTTCAGGCTGCTCAACAAAAGAGAACTCCAGGCAAAAGATTTCGATCAACAACTCAACGCAATTACCTTAAAAGAATCCGGAAGAAAGGTGTTTGTAAGGGCTTTCGAGGAAAAACTAAACGAAACGATTAAACACAGGGCGTTAAACAGAAACGTGAGCTACAAGCATCTGGTGAAATTGGAATGCTACAAGCTTACTAAACACATTTTAAATATGGAAGAATACAAACCCTTTAAAGCTTGGTGGTAGCGCTTACGAAACCCGAAATTTGGATGCGAAACCCATTATATGTATGTAATACTGGTGTACGACATTGGTCAGAAACGCGTGGGCAAGATGCTAAAGCTGTGCAGGCAATATCTGAACTGGATACAAAACAGCGTTTTTGAAGGAAATATAACAGAAGTAAAGTTGAAAGAATTGCAGATGAAAGCAAAACTGATTATGGATAAAGAAGAAGACAGCGTTATTATCTTTAGCAGCGATAACGAAAAGTGGCTATCGAAGCAAGTGATCGGGAAGGAAAAAAATGAGCTAGACAGTTTTTTATAGTTGTCGGTGAGTGAAGTTGTTATTCACAGTTCTTTGAAATACGGACCATAAAAATACTGAAACGCTGGCGCAGCAATGGCTTACAGGTGTCGTCGGTGTCAAAGGAGAATCCTATTACTTTGAACCGACGACAACTTTGGTAAAAAAGACGTAGGTTTGTTTGATGAAATGCTTTGAAAATGAGCATTTTTTTGTCGTCGATTCGACGGCTCTTAATCGCACCATGAAGGAATTGAAATATATCAGGCTTCTACCCTAACCAGCTGTTGAGCTCTCTTAATCGCACCATGAAGGAATTGAAATAGGGCCGAGCTGCTCGCTCGTAGAAGCTATAGGACTCTTAATCGCACCATGAAGGAATTGAAATTGCCGACAGCCGGTTATTGAAAGCGAATTTGTTTCTCTTAATCGCACCATGAAGGAATTGAAATTCGTTTGAAGAACAACATAGATGTGAAGCTGAGTTGGCTCTTAATCGCACCATGAAGGAATTGAAATATCTGAAATAAAGATATGAAGCAAAATAGAATTACTCTTAATCGCACCATGAAGGAATTGAAATGGCTTTTAGAAGGTGAAACTATTTTTTGTTAATCCTCTTAATCGCACCATGAAGGAATTGAAATTTTGGAATAAACAATACACATCATCTCCGCACAATCTCTTAATCGCACCATGAAGGAATTGAAATTAGCCTACTAATAATATTACTTTTTGCTGGCTGTAACTCTTAATCGCACCATGAAGGAATTGAAATTGTAGATGCCGTGCAAGTTGTAGAAGGGGTTGTGCTCTTAATCGCACCATGAAGGAATTGAAATAAAATTTGTAAACAAGGCCCGTAACCTCCGCGGAAACTCTTAATCGCACCATGAAGGAATTGAAATGACTCAGGCACTCCGTTTTTGTTGTTCCATGAAGGTCTCTTAATCGCACCATGAAGGAATTGAAATGTATTATTACAGCTTGCGAACAGCATAGCGAAAGTACTCTTAATCGCACCATGAAGGAATTGAAATAGGAATTTGAAATAATGGCCGGTAAACCACAACTCGCTCTTAATCGCACCATGAAGGAATTGAAATGGCAAACCTAATCGCTCGATATTAGATTTGTTATACTCTTAATCGCACCATGAAGGAATTGAAATAAAAGCGCATAGTAGTTTTGCCCTTGTGCCTTCGTCTCTTAATCGCACCATGAAGGAATTGAAATTGCGAAGCTGGAGCCGCGCCAGCCTGAAATCTTCCTCTTAATCGCACCATGAAGGAATTGAAATTCCGAGTGGCCACTGCAAACCATCTGACGCCGATTTCTCTTAATCGCACCATGAAGGAATTGAAATAACGTTTTGAAACAGGCATTAATAGCGCCCATCGTCTCTTAATCGCACCATGAAGGAATTGAAATTACGAAGCTGATTATACAAATGGAAAAACCGGCGACTCTTAATCGCACCATGAAGGAATTGAAATCCAATAAAAACAATGTCGATATGGACGTTAAGAAACTCTTAATCGCACCATGAAGGAATTGAAATATAACCAAATGTGAATCTGACTTTACCTGTAATCACTCTTAATCGCACCATGAAGGAATTGAAATAAAACAGACAGCACGGTCGAAAGGTTTAACATCCCTCTTAATCGCACCATGAAGGAATTGAAATACTCTCACCTCACCGCATCCGCACGATTCTAAAGCCTCTTAATCGCACCATGAAGGAATTGAAATAGAAGGTAAAGAATGCAGCGATGGAAGCTAAGGCTACTCTTAATCGCACCATGAAGGAATTGAAATGTTTTCTCAATTCGGCCAGCACCTTTCTCTCTTCCTCTTAATCGCACCATGAAGGAATTGAAATAACAACAACAACGATTAAGGAATCCGCCCAAGCGCTCTCTTAATCGCACCATGAAGGAATTGAAATGGAGCAAAGCTGGGTGATGGCATTATCCTTATTTCAGCTCTTAATCGCACCATGAAGGAATTGAAATCATTTCATTTCCTTAGCAACCGGATCATAAGTGTAACTCTTAATCGCACCATGAAGGAATTGAAATTTGTCGCAGGTCAATACGTTTTACCATTTCTGCCCTCTTAATCGCACCATGAAGGAATTGAAATCAGCAGCCTTCAATAACCTGAATAAGCCAGGGTTGCTCTTAATCGCACCATGAAGGAATTGAAATAGTGGAACGCGAAGTAGTTGATGGATTCCACCGGAGCTCTTAATCGCACCATGAAGGAATTGAAATAGAGGAATTTTATCAAGGCGCATTTGAAGATTATGACTCTTAATCGCACCATGAAGGAATTGAAATAAGTGCTGAAGGAAAAGGCGAAGGAACAGGCATTGTCTCTTAATCGCACCATGAAGGAATTGAAATTTGATCCAGTTGGGCTGGGACGATGCAAAAATCGCACTCTTAATCGCACCATGAAGGAATTGAAATACGTATGCTTCCGGCGACGGCCGCAAGATCGTGCCTCTTAATCGCACCATGAAGGAATTGAAATAAACAAAAAAATGGGATGGCGTTTTGAAGGCGTTGACTCTTAATCGCACCATGAAGGAATTGAAATAGGGCAAACGGTAGTAAAAGACCTGATGACCGGCTCTCTTAATCGCACCATGAAGGAATTGAAATGATAAAGCGTTTTGTACGTTTTCGTCCGTTGCTTCTCTTAATCGCACCATGAAGGAATTGAAATATTCGGCGATGTACTCGACGAAGAAGCCGGCAAAGTAACTCTTAATCGCACCATGAAGGAATTGAAATGGCACCTCTTCAAACATGTTGAGGATATGCGCAACTCTTAATCGCACCATGAAGGAATTGAAATATAAAAAGATTGATGCCGCTTCGGTTTGCTGCCACTCTTAATCGCACCATGAAGGAATTGAAATTGCTTCGAGTAAAAGGTTTGGAAGATTATCTTGTCTCTTAATCGCACCATGAAGGAATTGAAATTTGTGTGTTCGGGTTTAATAATAGTGGCAAACCCCTCTTAATCGCACCATGAAGGAATTGAAATTGAAGTGAGCGGTGTAGCATACGGCAATGTTACCCACTCTTAATCGCACCATGAAGGAATTGAAATGCCCAGTATAACATTGACAATTTTGAAAACAACATGGCTCTTAATCGCACCATGAAGGAATTGAAATTGCCGTATTCTTTCATGGCCGACATTAATCCGACTCTTAATCGCACCATGAAGGAATTGAAATAACAGTTCTGGCTTTGCATTGATTATGTATGCCTGCTCTTAATCGCACCATGAAGGAATTGAAATTAGCTTGATAAATTGTTTAGTCTTATTATAATTGTACTCTTAATCGCACCATGAAGGAATTGAAATCAGTTAAAGACCTGATTATAGCACATATCCAGGCGCTCTTAATCGCACCATGAAGGAATTGAAATTTATGAAAATCTTCATCATTTTAGCAGTGTTTACATCTCTTAATCGCACCATGAAGGAATTGAAATGATTACCAAGCTTTCCATCCATTGCAAGAAGCTTAAACTCTTAATCGCACCATGAAGGAATTGAAATAAGAATGATAGATGCTGACCGGAAAGAATTGGCGCTCTTAATCGCACCATGAAGGAATTGAAATGTTCGGCCGGCCGGGAATACCCGCTTACCTAACCGCCTCTTAATCGCACCATGAAGGAATTGAAATAAAGGATATATCCAAAAGAGGTATTTAATTTCTTCTCTTAATCGCACCATGAAGGAATTGAAATTTAGACAAGATTAAGACTGAATGTGGGAATCTGACTCTTAATCGCACCATGAAGGAATTGAAATGTTCTTTACCCCAGCCGGTACCCTTTCAACAGACACTCTTAATCGCACCATGAAGGAATTGAAATTTGCATTCGGGTAAGTTGGTTTTAGATGCTTGTTGTCTCTTAATCGCACCATGAAGGAATTGAAATGGGTTTAGCGAACTTTTGTTTTGATACTGTTGTTCTCTTAATCGCACCATGAAGGAATTGAAATTAGCATCGGTTTTTTTTTGCCATTAACTGCCGTAAACTCTTAATCGCACCATGAAGGAATTGAAATTCAATCCGCTAAGCAAGTTTTTTCGGGCGTTGGTGCTCTTAATCGCACCATGAAGGAATTGAAATGGAAGCGATGGCAGCAATGCAGCAGAACATAACCCGCTCTTAATCGCACCATGAAGGAATTGAAATTAACTTGATAAATTGTTTAGTCTTATTATAATTGTCTCTTAATCGCACCATGAAGGAATTGAAATTATATCCGCGGGGAGGAGCATTCAGCCAGCGGCCTCTCTTAATCGCACCATGAAGGAATTGAAATCATAAAAACCGACCGTATCAGAGATGCCTATAAACACTCTTAATCGCACCATGAAGGAATTGAAATTTTCTACCGACTTATGAAACCACGTTTTTTGGTTGCTCTTAATCGCACCATGAAGGAATTGAAATAACTTTCTATCTCGGCGGCAACATTACTTCTTTGACCTCTTAATCGCACCATGAAGGAATTGAAATCAATAGTCCACCAACGCAACCAACGCCGGCGACGTCTCTTAATCGCACCATGAAGGAATTGAAATTGCTTTGGGGCTCCGGCGGTTAACAGCTTTAGTTTTCTCTTAATCGCACCATGAAGGAATTGAAATCGAATTAACGGCAAAAAACGGCAGCGGCAATGCTGCTCTTAATCGCACCATGAAGGAATTGAAATTTTGAGAAAGGGAACATCTCTTTACGATGCTATCAGCTCTTAATCGCACCATGAAGGAATTGAAATGGTCGTTTAGTGGCTACTGTTTTTGCAAGGTCGAAAGCTCTTAATCGCACCATGAAGGAATTGAAATTTGCCTGACGACTGGCGTCCGCGGCGTTTTGTTGGCCTCTTAATCGCACCATGAAGGAATTGAAATACTGGAGCTGAGGTTTTCTTTTCTTCTTATGTTGCTCTTAATCGCACCATGAAGGAATTGAAATTCATTCATCTTGTCAAAGCCGAAGCTATCCACTACTCTTAATCGCACCATGAAGGAATTGAAATTAGCCGCTGCAATTGCGGTGGTTGCAATTGTGTTCTCTCTTAATCGCACCATGAAGGAATTGAAATTTCGCTGTTAAAGCAGGGGTATTGGTTTCAGGATTCCTCTTAATCGCACCATGAAGGAATTGAAATGGTTAACGGCAACCTTATAGGCTCCGTAGAAGAACTCTTAATCGCACCATGAAGGAATTGAAATCCATTGCCGGTATTGAATACCACGGGCCGGAGGCCGCTCTTAATCGCACCATGAAGGAATTGAAATAAACACAAGTAACACACCTTATGAAAGCTATGGCCTCTTAATCGCACCATGAAGGAATTGAAATGGTAATGGCAGCCGCGAAATGAAATGGCTACAGGCTCTCTTAATCGCACCATGAAGGAATTGAAATAACCCAAAAACGAACTCTAAAAAGTCTTTTCTTTCCTCTTAATCGCACCATGAAGGAATTGAAATCACTTTAGTTCTTTGAAATATGGATTCGCCTATTTCTCTTAATCGCACCATGAAGGAATTGAAATGGCATCCGATACCAGCGGTATCTGGAGCTGGAATACTCTTAATCGCACCATGAAGGAATTGAAATAAACGAAAACTATAGCAGATGGCAACCTGCACAAACTCTTAATCGCACCATGAAGGAATTGAAATTCGCCGACAAAGATGCCCGTATTGCCGTGTTGGAGCTCTTAATCGCACCATGAAGGAATTGAAATCGAACATATCCCAACAACTCTTTATAATTGTAAGAACTCTTAATCGCACCATGAAGGAATTGAAATTTTATTTATTGTTCTGTTTTGCTGTTTATAGAGTTCTCTTAATCGCACCATGAAGGAATTGAAATCTACTGGCATATTGGGAAATCTATAAGAATTATTATCTCTTAATCGCACCATGAAGGAATTGAAATTATTTCCGATGGTGGTATTAAGTACGAAACCGCAGCTCTTAATCGCACCATGAAGGAATTGAAATGTGGTAAAAAGCTAACATTAATGTTTATTAAGGTGCTCTTAATCGCACCATGAAGGAATTGAAATTATCGCCGGCCGTGGTTACTTTTAAAACAGCGCCATCTCTTAATCGCACCATGAAGGAATTGAAATTCAAAAGGCGATAATTGGCACTGGATCAGGGGTCTCTCTTAATCGCACCATGAAGGAATTGAAATAGCTAACGGACAATATGTTTATAGAGCCATATCTGACTCTTAATCGCACCATGAAGGAATTGAAATCAATTCTGTTTGCTAACGGTGCTGATAGTTCTCCTGCTCTTAATCGCACCATGAAGGAATTGAAATATTTCTTTTTTAAGGTTCGTCATTTGCACGGTTACTCTTAATCGCACCATGAAGGAATTGAAATAACAGGAACTATATCAATAACATGATACTAAGCTACCTCTTAATCGCACCATGAAGGAATTGAAATAAGCAAACTTTAAAACCGTCACCGCCACAGCCTTCTCTTAATCGCACCATGAAGGAATTGAAATTTGTTAATGATGACAACAAAGGTGAGCTGCAGGGAACTCTTAATCGCACCATGAAGGAATTGAAATGACGAAGAGCAGTTGCTTGATATAAAGGCGGAGAACTCTTAATCGCACCATGAAGGAATTGAAATTCGATTGTTGACATAGAGAACGCTTTAGAATCGTGCTCTTAATCGCACCATGAAGGAATTGAAATTTATTGGAAGCATCAAAGAAGGCTGCCCGTTAGAGTCTCTTAATCGCACCATGAAGGAATTGAAATGATGACGATAACAAGTACCCGAATCGGTTAGGTTTCTCTTAATCGCACCATGAAGGAATTGAAATAGGTGGTAGCATTTAATAATCAATCTTCCATCGTCTCTTAATCGCACCATGAAGGAATTGAAATTTGTGAATGATGACAACAAAGAGGAGCTGCAGGGAACTCTTAATCGCACCATGAAGGAATTGAAATCAATCGACAACCGGCTTGCTGAGCTTGCACAAGAGGCTCTTAATCGCACCATGAAGGAATTGAAATTTGGGAGAGTGAACGGCAAAAGATTGATGATGCACTCTTAATCGCACCATGAAGGAATTGAAATGGCCAACAAGTGCGGCGTTTTCCCAACAATTGAAGTCTCTTAATCGCACCATGAAGGAATTGAAATGAAGGGAGTTGCCGTCTTCATCGGCGATTAGTTTCTCTTAATCGCACCATGAAGGAATTGAAATCTGGCTATGCGAAAATTTCGCAAGGTGGCATTAACTCTTAATCGCACCATGAAGGAATTGAAATGAAGGGAGTTGCCGTCTTCATCGGCGATTAGTTTCTCTTAATCGCACCATGAAGGAATTGAAATTAAGCTCGGTGTTCACTATGAAAATCTTTCGCATTTCTCTTAATCGCACCATGAAGGAATTGAAATGTCGGTTCCTCTGTTTCATATTTCTTGGAAAAAGTTCTCTTAATCGCGCCATGAAGGAATTGAAATAAGGTTATCGGTAATGAAGGGCAGGGGTCGGCTACTCTTAATCGCACCATGAAGGAATTGAAATACACCTATAAGGGCGTGCCGCCTACTGCGTACGATCTCTTAATCGCACCATGAAGGAATTGAAATACTGCTGCTGTTGCTGCTGTTGGAAGTCTTGTGAACTCTTAATCGCACCATGAAGGAATTGAAATAATGGAGACTTTTATGAGTGGGGCGATCCCGCAAAACTCTTAATCGCACCATGAAGGAATTGAAATGAATGGTCGGGTAATCACTTATTGGAAAGTGCGGCCCTCTTAATCGCACCATGAAGGAATTGAAATGATGTTGGCTATTTGGTTTCCTTTACTTAGCGGTCTCTTAATCGCACCATGAAGGAATTGAAATAGATAGAAAGTTTGATTTTCCTGATCTTTCTCTACTCTTAATCGCACCATGAAGGAATTGAAATCAGGCGATTTGCTTTTCAACTGCATCATAAATTTACTCTTAATCGCACCATGAAGGAATTGAAATTCCGAAATGAAATTGTAAATGGTTTTATTTGTCAGCTCTTAATCGCACCATGAAGGAATTGAAATAACATAAATTTATTACCACCGTCGTCGTGCGATGCCTCTTAATCGCACCATGAAGGAATTGAAATTTGTTAATGATGACAACAAAGGTGAGCTGCAGGGCTCTTAATCGCACCATGAAGGAATTGAAATGTGATAGACTTTGATGATGAATTAATACTTTATTAACTCTTAATCGCACCATGAAGGAATTGAAATTGGGAAACAGCTTATAATAAGTTGAAGCTGCTGTTCTCTTAATCGCACCATGAAGGAATTGAAATTGAACTCGGTCTTCCGTGCTTCGGCTCGTTTTTGACTCTTAATCGCACCATGAAGGAATTGAAATGTTTGAAAATGCAGGCAACGTTTTCAACTTAAACACCTCTTAATCGCACCATGAAGGAATTGAAATTGCAACAAAAAAGCTAACCATTACAACCACAAACGGCTCTTAATCGCACCATGAAGGAATTGAAATTTGTAAAGCGTGCGCATTATCAATTCTATTTTAACGCTCTTAATCGCACCATGAAGGAATTGAAATATCATTAAAAACGATGCTGGCCGCTAAGCTGGAAGACTCTTAATCGCACCATGAAGGAATTGAAATAGATGAAGCCACAACCGACGACCAAACAGCCGTAACTCTTAATCGCACCATGAAGGAATTGAAATTTGCTCATATTCAGCGTTGCTTCCCTTATAGCCAACTCTTAATCGCACCATGAAGGAATTGAAATGTGCTTGTCTTTTATAGGCAAGTTCTTTTCCTTGTCCTCTTAATCGCACCATGAAGGAATTGAAATCATGTATTGGTTGATTTGCTTTTGCTACCACATCCCCTCTTAATCGCACCATGAAGGAATTGAAATAAATTTCAACGGAGTGCCTCTGCTGGCGTATTGGCTCTTAATCGCACCATGAAGGAATTGAAATTAGAAGTAATCCAGCGCCTTATTAAGCCGGGAAAAGCTCTTAATCGCACCATGAAGGAATTGAAATAATAATTATAGAAGAAAAATTTTGGAACAGCTGGACCTCTTAATCGCACCATGAAGGAATTGAAATTCGTAAATTTTAATTTTTGTGCCGGTTGGCGAGAAGGTCTCTTAATCGCACCATGAAGGAATTGAAATCCGCTTACTGCTATTCGGTTTAGCATGTTGTATACCTCTCTTAATCGCACCATGAAGGAATTGAAATTAAGCGCGGCAACAGGAATAAGAGAAAATGGGAACCTCTTAATCGCACCATGAAGGAATTGAAATTATTTACCTTGAGGCTTTTTCCAAAAGGTGGCGCAACTCTTAATCGCACCATGAAGGAATTGAAATCTTGGTGTTCTTCAATTCAATGCGGCGAATTATTCTCTTAATCGCACCATGAAGGAATTGAAATCTTGGTGTTCTTCAATTCAATGCGGCGAATTATTCTCTTAATCGCACCATGAAGGAATTGAAAACGGTCGGAATGTGGAATTCATTCAACAAGGAAAAGGACTCTTAATCGCACCATGAAGGAATTGAAAAAATTTCCAATAGCACATGTGCCAAGTGCGGCCGGCTCTTAATCGCACCATGAAGGAATTGAAAAGCGAGTAATCGACTCTGGGCGTCAAGCTTACTATCTCTTAATCGCACCATGAAGGAATTGAAAAACAGGAAAGACTTTGAAATTAAAACTCTGGATGAAACTCTTAATCGCACCATGAAGGAATTGAAAAGAAGTAGTTGGTATAAACTTCTACGTTTGTCATGATCTCTTAATCGCACCATGAAGGAATTGAAAAGAATAGGAAGCTCATAAGCTTTTAGAGCATCTTCACTCTTAATCGCACCATGAAGGAATTGAAAATAGTTTAATATTCAAATGGGTTATCACTTGCCTGCTCTTAATCGCACCATGAAGGAATTGAAAATAACCTCTGTGCTTAGGTCGGTTGCTACAATCTTATCTCTTAATCGCACCATGAAGGAATTGAAAAAAGTTTTTATTGAGCTTGCCGACCATCACATAACTCTCTTAATCGCACCATGAAGGAATTGAAAATTAGTAGCAAGCACATCAATTAACACAGCTTTGAGAGCTCTTAATCGCACCATGAAGGAATTGAAAAGAAAAAGTTAGATACTACAAAAAATTTCAGATTGACTCTTAAGCGCACCATGAAGGAATTGAAAAGATTAAAACAGCCAACAATGTAATCTGTACGAAGCTCTTAATCGCACCATGAAGGAATTGAAATCCCATTCACCAGCAGTTCCAATAAACTGCAAGCCCCCCTCTTAATCGCACCATGAAGGAATTGAAATTAGGACAAACCGTATGAATCGGCAGCACCGAATAATCTCTTAATCGCACCATGAAGGAATTGAAATTCGGTTGTAGCTTCGTCTTGGATGACGACTTGTGTACTCTTAATCGCACCATGAAGGAATTGAAATAACACTAAAACCCTTGTTTCCGTTGTTGACTTAGCTCTTAATCGCACCATGAAGGAATTGAAATTTTGTAGAATTACAGTATAAAACAATTGTACTTTAGCTCTTAATCGTACCATGAAGGAATTGAAGAACTAAAAATCGATCTAAAATTTTTACACCCTAATTCAAGAACCTAACAATAATTACCGAAACATGGGTATCTATTATTTTCTGAAACGCTTGTATCAAACCAAATCCCTATACGAAGCGTGCGCAGCGTTTTGCCTGGCCGTACAAGCTGATGTTCTGATCGGCGGAATATTGTATGTCATCTTCTTTTAACCTTGTTGCAAGGCTGAAAGAAACTTTCTGTCATCGATTCAAGAGCTGTAAATAGCCCGTTAAGAATTTGTATGTTTCTTCAAACCTGATGTATTCCTACCAAGCTTTTCCTCACAAAAAAACCGGCCTCAAGGGAAGCCGGCTTATTCTTAAAAAGAAAGTTTTTTCTACTGAATCGTTACGGTTTGATGGTACTCATCTAAAGTAATGGTATAGGTTCCTGCTGCGGCCGGTGTGCTGAAATTGCCGCCGCCCGTCCACTTAATTTTTCTCTTGGTAATTGCACCACTGCTTCCCGCATCGCCATCATCTTCATAATCGAAATCGCCCCACGCACTGCCTGAAAGAAACTTAATTTCTTTGCCGGCCTTCAGGTTTAGTGTAATTGTCCAAACGCCATTTCCGGCATAAGTCATCTCAGGCGAGTTTGCAGGATCCCAGTCGTTCACACCGACCATTCCATCGCCCACAACCCGCATGGTAGAGGCTGCAAACATTTCGTACTTCAATTGTTGCGGATCGGTACCATCCCAAATAAAACGGCTACGCGTTGCTCCGGCAGGTGCTTTCAGGTTGTCGCCATTGCCATCTTTATCTAACAATCCGTCTGCGGCTCCCTTGCCCCACCATCTGGCTTTATCAGGTCCACTGTTGTCCCATCCACCACCATCATGAAACTTAAATTCGTCGGCATTGCTGCTGTGCAAAATCATAAATTTGTTGCTTTGCAGCAATCCACCGGTAGCAGGGTTACCCGCATCCCATCCTTGCATTCCACCAACAATACCCACTTGTTTGTTTTGAACGTAGGCCATATTCTGCGCTACATCTATCGTAACGCGATAAACGCCCGATGCAGTAACTTGAAAGTTTCCGCCCTGATTAAAGCCGGTAGTATATCCTGCTCCCGAAGGGCTTACATTGCCATAGGCGCTTCCCCAATCGCCGGGCGTCTTGGCAAACTTAAACTCATCACCCGCATTCATATAAACATAAGAGTAAAATATTTTACCCCAACGATCATCTTTTTTATCGCTAATCAACTCGAGCGGATTATTGATATCCCATCCGTTTATACTTCCTACCAAATAAAAATGATAACTCGGCACATAGGTGTGCATGGTAACTGTTTGGGTGTTAGAATAAGCAATACCCCCTTGCTCCGTAACCGCCTTTACGCGAAACTCCAGCGTTCCAAGGCTTCCTCCTACAATGCCGGCATCCAAACCGGCCTGATTAATTTCACCCTGATTTCTTGAAAGATGGGTTTCTCCCGCCGGAATAACGATCTGATGCGGATTTGCAAAGTTTTTGGTAGTGGAATCGTACTCAATAAAATAGCTAACAACGCCGCTGTAACCGTTGAACGACTTCGTCCAGGTGAAGTCCACGGCATGCTGGGCCGCGTTCTCAATAGCCAGCGTAAGTGTTGTAGTAGGATCTACTGTTAACACCGACGGATCGGCATAAGGCGTAACCTTAAAGCTTACCACGTTAGAGGTATAAGCTTCGTTATTGTTAGCATAGGAAGAAATAACTCTTGCTTCCAAATCGTAGGGCTGCCCGATGGAAAAACCATAGTTTAAAAGCATGTTGTTTAACTCGTTTCCGGTTAAAGAAGCCGACTGCTTTGTCATCACTTCTTTTGTGAATTTGTGCGAAAAATTTCTGCCGGCAGAATCTATTTCCAACACAAACTTATAGTTCGACGTGTCTGTAGCGTATTGCGGATTGGTCCACGAAAAAGTGATCACATCCACTTCCGCATCGGCCGGCGTGGGTGCCACTTCGGTTTTATTAGCCGACAGTGTTACGCTTTTTCCTTCCTCGTAAAAAGGAAGCTTTTCTACTTTTCGGCATCCCCACATCAGCATGAAAGCCGGAATACACAACAGAAGATATTTATGTAAATGCTTCATATAGCGCTTTTTTAAAAGATTAATGGTTATTGTTTTTCCAGCTTATATTTTCCGGTATAAAAGTTTACCGTCACTTTATAGGTTCCGGCATCATCGGGTGTATTAATTACCTCAGGGTCGCTTCCACCGCCCATATTGGCAGCAAGGTTGCCTTCCATCTTTCCCTGACTGGCATCGGTGGCTCCATACTGAGGCTGCCAGTTGCCGGGAGCAGAAAGAAATTTATACTGCTTGCCCGACGTGAACGACATCACAATTTCGAAAAGTCCGTCGTTTATCTTGGTAAACTTCTGTGCCGCAGACGGGTTGTTTGTCCAATCTTCCGGCGTAGCACTTCCGGTGATGTACAGCTCTCCTGTGCCGGCGCCCGCTTTCGGTGGGTCTACAGCAAAATCTTCAAACGGAGTAATGTCGGTGATTTGTACTACGTTGGAAACTTGCTTTGCCGATCCGTTCAACGAAGCAATCACTCTTACCTCCAGTGAAAGCGGTTGCCCGAAAACCGGCTCCATCTTCCCGATGAGTTTATTAAAGTCATCTACCGTGTACACTTTGCTGAGGTCTTTGCTCACAATTACCTCTTGCACTTTCGCACTTGCAAACCCCTTCCCTGCTGAATCAAACTGAATGGTGTAAGTAACATCGTGCGAGCTTAACCCCGTGGTAAAACGGTAGTCCGGGTTCGTCCACGACAATGTGAAAGCGGTTTTTGCTTTATCTTCCTTCTTCAGCAGCTTAGCGCCGGTATAATGAATCGTTACCACCGGCTCTTTGGCGCTTACAAGCTCTATTCTGTTTTCATCTTTCTTACAACCTGTAAACAGGATGCCCATCATCCCAATCAGGCTAAGAACGTTTATATATTTTTTCATACTATGCCTTCTTTTAAATTAGTAATTGGGGTTTTGACTGATGTTTGGATTAGCCGCCACTTCGGTTGACGGAATTGGATAAATTTTACGATAAGAGGCCACTCCTGTACCGTTCTTTGCGCCGCCTTTCCACGGCCATAAATAACCCGCACTTACAAATTTGTTATAGCGCACGAGGTCGGTTCTTCTGAATCCTTCCCAGTATAGCTCCCGCGCTCTCTCATCTAAAATTAAATCTGCCGACAGTGCGCCTACATTGTTGCTGGTGTTTTTAAACGCTCTTTCGCGAAGACGGTTAAAGTAAACCAATGCTTCGGCAGCCGAACCGCCGCCACCTTTTACGAAGGCTTCTGCATAAATCAAATACATTTCTGCCAAACGAAACACAGGGAAGTCCACATCGCTGAAACCGCGCTCCGGATCGTTACCAAAGCCGCCCGTTTTTGTACGGTTTCTGAATTTCACCACTGCGTATCCCTGCACAAATTTGCTTATATCAGAAATTTCAACGGACTGTCCGTTTGTATAGAAAAGCGCCCTCGAGTCGATTAACGCATTTAGGTTGAAGTTTGGATAGCCGGCAAACAGTTCCGGAAGGTTCTTAGTGGTACGAAGGCCGCTCCATCCCGTTAAGCCACCAATGTCTTTGTGTTCAGCATTGTCGCCATTTACCGAGCCGTTAATGATAAAGGTAGTGCCCCCGAAGTTTTTCGAGCGAACGCCATCGTAGTTCAATGACCAGATCACCTCCGTATTTCCAATATTGTTATCGGCCAAAAATAAATGCTGGTATTCGGGTAAAAGCGTATATCCTGCATCAATCACTTTTTTTGCGTAAGTAAGGGCTTCTGCATATTTTGCTGTTCCGGTATACACCTCAGCATTTAAATAAACGCGGGCAAGCAGCGCCCATGCCGCCGCTTTATCCACCCTTCCATATTCATTGGTGCGTGGATCCATCAGTTCCGATTCGATGGCCGTTAATTCAGACACAACATAATCGAAGATTTCGGTTCTGTTTTTTTGAATGGGAAGAACCGATCCGCCGAAAGGCGTTGTTTCGTCTGTAAATCCGGGGCGTCCATAAAGATCCATCAACACCCAATACTGAAAGGCTCTGATGAAGCGCGCCTCAGCCCGCATCGGCTTAATTTCGTTGAAGTCTACTCCACGCCCTCCTGCTTTATCTGCCGTGCTTTCGCGGATAAACTCGTTAGCCATGGTAATGGTGTAAAAGCAACGGTTGTACAATCCGTTTAACATGGGGTTGTTTGATGACCAGTTCATGTTATGAAAATCCTGCACACCAATGTCGTTCCAGGCAACAACGGCTTCATCGGTAGATAATTCCTGCGCCATCCAGAACAAGCGTAAAAAGTCGGAAGTGCCTTCGTCGATTCCGGCTACGTCGCCGCTGCCGGCGGGTCCTGAATTGCCCGTTAATGCCTGCGAGCCATACACTTTTGCAAGCACTTGTTTATAGCCGTCTACAGAATTATAAACCTGAGCCGAAGTATTATCGTTTGTAGGAAAACGATCTAAATCTTTGTGGCACGACATCATGATAACCGATGCGGCCAGCAGCGTTAAACTATATTTTAAATACTTTTTCATTGCTTTCTGTTTTTGCTGTTAGAAACTTAAATTAATCCCCAACGTATAGGTACGCGGGCGCGGATAAAACTGGTTGTCGATACCGCCACTGATTTCAGGATCGATGCCTTTGTATTTTGTAATAACAAACGCATTCTGTACGTTGGCAGATACCACCAGATATGCTTTTTTAAACACTTCGCCGGCGTTATAGCTGATGCCAATATTATCCATTCTAACAAAGGAAGCATTCTGAACATAATAGTCAGAGAAATACTGGTTGTTTTTAAACTTCGTTTCCAGGTAATTGGCAGACCCATTGTTTAACCAGCCAAGCGGATTAAAGATAGCTCGCTCAACGCCCAAATCGGAAGCAATGTTGTTGTACATGTAGTTGTCGAAATTACCTCTCAGCACAAAACTCAGTGTCCATTTCTGATAACTGAAGCTCGATGAAAGGCCTGCAAAAAAGCGCGGCTCCGGACTTTTGTAAATGTATTTGTCGTCGTCGTTGATGATGCCATCACGGTTTCTGTCTTCATACACTCCTTCAATCGGATTGCCGTTCATGTCGTACACCTGCTGCAACACATAGAAGGCAGAAGGCATGTTGCCGACGCTGTGAATTTGGATAGAATTACCCGTTCCGCCTTGTATACCGCCTACTAACACACCTTTAAACCGTGGGTCGGGATTAAGAAGCAGATTGGTGATTTTTGGTGTTACATAGCTGAAATTGAAATTAACATCCCAGCGGAAATCGTTCTGCAATACCGGCGTAGCCCCTAACGAAAATTCAAAGCCTTCACTCTCGATATTACCTACGTTCGTAAACAGTTGGTTGCTGAAGTTTGTACCCAAAGCCACCGGCACTGTGCTTAGGAGGTCTTTGGTTTTACGTTTAAAATAATCAAGTGAACCGGTTATGCGGTTTTTCAGGAATCCGAAATCCAAACCTACACCAAGGTTCTCTGTTGTTTCCCATTTCAGGTTGGGATCGTAAGGCGCCGGGCGCGACATTGGATAGAATTTATTTCCGAACTGATACTCGGCAGTGCTTGTACTGTTGGAATAGCGCGGAATGTATTCGTAAAACCCGAAGCCGCCCTGCTGTCCGGTTACACCATAGCTCAACCGAAGCTTTAAGTCGGAAACGGCTTTGTTGTTTACAAGGAAATCTTCCTGATTAATTCTCCATGCCAATGCAGCGGACGGGAAGAAGCCCCATCTGTTGGACGAACTGAATTTCGACGAACCGTCCATTCTGGCGTTAATGGTTGCAATATATTTTCCGGCAAGCGTGTAGTTGATACGTCCGTAATACGAGATTAAAGTGTAACGTGGATAGTCAACCGGGAAAGTGGGAATACCGCCCGGCCTTACGGTACCATCGGCGCGCATATCAGGAAAGAAATGATTGATGAACTGAAAGTCCTGATATCCGTAACCCGCCATCACATCAATACGGCTGTTAATGGATCGGATGTCCGACGCATAGTTCAGATAGAAATCGAGTACATTATTAATCTGGAAACTCTCGTACTTGTTGTCCTGTCCGCCATAGTTTAGAATGCTGTCCTTTCCTCCTACCGATGTTCCTATGTTGTAACGTCCGTAAAACGCGGCCATGCTGTCGGAGGCATAATCTCTTCCGTTTCCGGCTTGCTCATCTCTCCCTACGTTCAAATTGACATTGAGGCCTTTTATCCAGGGAAGTGCATAATTAAACTGAATGTTGCCCAACATTCTCCAAACATCGCTTTGGTTGTTTCTCATTTCGAGTAAGGCAAGCGGGTTACGCGGTGCAAGTGCTTTGGGAATAAAGCCGCCTGCTCCAATTATGTTCGAGGGCTCAAGGTATTCGTAAAATCCTCCCCACCGTGCACTGGCGGTTTTAGTTGGCTGTGTGGGATCGAACGCAATAGCACTCCCAATGGCGCCGCCATCAGCAAAACGGTTTTTTGTGTGTGCCACCTTTAGGTTGATGTCAACTTTCAACTGATCATTAAAGAACTTAGGAGAAAGATTGATGCCGAGTGTCTGACGTTTAAAATTGTTCGTCTTTAAAATGCCATCCTGATCGAGGATATTACCCGAAATACGGAAGGGAAGTTTTCCATCGAAGAAAGCGCCGGTTGCCGATAAATTGTAAGACTGTCCGATAGCCGTTTTAAAAATTTCATCCTGCCAGTTGGTACCCGCGGTGCCCAATTTGTTCACCTCTGAACCGCCTTTTTGGTTTACGATGTCGCGGATTTGATCAGCACTGAACAAATCCACTTTCTTTGTGGGCTGTTGCGCAAACACTTCCGCACTGAAGTTGTATTTTGTTTTTCCTCTCCGCCCTTTTTTTGTGGTGATGATGATTACCCCGTTCGACGCACGCGAGCCATAAATAGCGGCCGCAGAAGGGTCTTTCAACACCGTAAAGTTTTCGATGTCGTCGGGGTTGATGAGGTTGAGCGGATTGGCAGATCCTGCAACGCCGCCGTTGTCAACCGGGATTCCGTCAATTACAATTAAAGGATCGTTGGTTGCATTTAGTGACGAGCCGCCGCGGATGCGGATACGGCTGCCTGCACCCGGAGCGCCGCCGTTGCTCGAAATTTGTACGCCTGCCACCTTACCGGCAATCAGTTGTTCCGGAGTTTGAATGGCGCCGGTTTGAAAATCTTTTGCGCTTACACTCGTAACCGCTCCTGTAAGATCGCTTTTACGCTGGGTTCCGTACCCAACAACGACTACCTCGCTTAACGTACCCACCGCCGATGAAAGCGATACGTTTACAGGGCCTTCGCCAATCGTCTGTTCTGTTGAAGCAAAGCCAACCGAACTAAAAACAAGTGTTGTTGCGCTTGCCGGTGCATTCAAGCTGAATGTTCCGTCAGCAGCAGTCTGGCCGCCGATACTTGTACCTTTCACCATCACGGTAACGCCCGCCAGCGGAAGGCCGGCAGCGTCGGTAACCTTACCGGTAACCACTTTGCTCTGCGCATTTACCACCAGCGAAAGCGGTAAGAGCAAAAGAAGAAGCAATTGTTTCGGATTCATATCTGGTTATTGTTTAAATTTTAAAAGTTATTTCAAGATGATCACCGGCTGCGCCGCATGGAAATTTTTACCCCGAACCGTTACATAATAAGTTCCCGCCAAAAGGCTGCTCACATCTATTTGTAAGCTTTGATTTTGCGGCATTCTCAAGGCATTATACAGTACACGGCCGTTAACATCTGCCACCTGAACGCTCACCCATTCCGTAACCGACGACGGCAATTTTATAAACAAAGCCGGTGTACTTGCAGGATTTGGATAGATTTCAATTTTATCGCCACCCACCGCAGCCAATTTCTTCACAGAAGAGTAGCTGTATTTTCCATCTTTGTCAATCATTTTAATGCGATAATAAACCCCGTTGGTTGTATTAACAGCCATCTCATTTTTATCACTGAACTGATACGATGTTGATTTGCCATTGTTGGTGGCATTTACACTGCCTGCCACCGAAAAGCTTTTACCGTCGAACGAGCGCTGTGCTTCAAAATGGCTAACGTTTGTTTCATTAACAGTCGTCCATTTCAATTCAACGGACGATGGAGTGCGGTAGGCATCAAACTCAAGCAGATCGAGGGGAAGCGCCTGATTGGCGTCGCGGTCCAGATACACGTAAAACTCACCCGGCTGTAGTGTGAACGACTGGCTGCTACCCGTAGCGTTCATCGTTGTGCCGGTTAAATAACTGTACCAGGTTCCGGGCGACTGAAAGCTGACATTGCCCGTTACCGGAACCACATCGAAGTTGCCGATTACTACAATGTTTAAGGCGGCACTGCTAACTTTCATCCACTTAAAAGCGCCGTTTAAACTGTAGCTGATGTTGTTAGTAATAAATGCCGGCAGATAAGGCGAGTGGTTACGCAGCGCCAGCAGTTTTGAGTAAATGTTGTACAAATTGGCCCGCGACGGATCGTTTTTATAGCTCCATAAAACCGGCTTGGGGCTCGTGCGGCAATCGCTTTGAATGGTGCCGTTTTCGCAAAGGTTGATAGATTTATCGTACGCAAGTTCACCAAACTGCCAAATCATTTTTGGCCCCGGCGCCATTGTTAGAAAGGCCGCGGACATTTCGAGGCGTTTGATAGCAGTAGAAAAGCTTTTGGTGTTGTAGCCGCCTGAATTATTTCCAAAATTCAACAGGCGATACATCATCCGCTCTTCATCGTGGCTTTCTGCATAAGTAATCAGGTGTGGATTGTTCCAACCTCTTGCCGTGGAAACGCCCCAGCTTAAGTCGGAATTGTTTACGTAACCCATAGCAGCTTCAGAAAAGTTGTAGTTCATGTTTCCCCACAACAGCATTCCATAATTTGCTAAAACGGTTTCTTCATCATTATTGGCAAAATGTTCCAATATACAGTACGATCCTGACGATACGTTTTGCATCGTATCATAAATTCTTTTCCAGATGTTGATTCGTGCGTCGTCGTAGGCGCTCCACGCTACCACATCCGAGGTTGGCTTTTGTGTAAAACCTTTTGAAAGATCCCACCTGAAACCATCGATGCGATAGTTGGTAAGCCAGTGGTTAATTACGCGGTTTACCAGATATTTTGTGGCGTCGGATTCGTGGTTAAAATCGTAACCCACATTAAAAGGATGCCTTGCATCGGGATTATGCCACGGATTGTTGGCAGCAGGTTTATTAGCAGCGGCATTCCAGTACATCTGAACCGTAGGCGACAATCCGAAGGCGTGGTTTAGGGCAATATCCATTATCACTGCTATTCCATTTGCATGACAAGCATCAATGAATTGCTTTAAGGCATTCTCCGTTCCGTACATCTTGTCCGGAGCAAAGTAGAAGTCAGGATTATATCCCCAGCTGTTGTTTCCTTCAAACTCGTTGAAGGGCATCAGTTCAATCGCGTTTACGCCTAATTTCTTCAGATAGGTAAGTGTATCTCTTAGTGTTTGCCAGTTCTGAGCACTAACAAAATCTCTTACCAGCAGTTCGTATATAATCAGGTTCTTTTTGTCAGGCCGGTTGTAGCCGGATGTTTGCCAGTTATAAGATGGTTTGGCTGTTTGCAACACACCGACAATACCGCTCTGACCGGCGGGATAAGGCTTCAACGACGGATAGTTAGCCGTCGGTATATACTGATCGTTCCAGGGATCCAAAACCTTTTCGCTATAAATATCTGCCACGCGGATGTTTCCATCGATTAGATATTGAAAGCCGTATTCAATGCCCGGCGTCAGGCCCTTGATGGTGATCCAGTACTTAATGCCGTCGGGAGTACGATTCATTTGGTAGGAAGCCGTCTGCGTCCAACCATTAAAATCACCGATAACGGCTGCTCTCGTTTTATTTGGGGCATACAGTACGAGTGTAACAGAGGTATCGCCGGGGAGATAGTTCACGCCGTCTCTTACACCTGCCGGCAAGGGCAGAATGGTAACGGGAGTATTTACAAAAAAGTTGGTGGTGTCGAAAGTGGTTCCATTTGCATTTGAGGCTTCAAGCACGATTTGGTTATCGCCGCTCACTGCATTTATGGTTGTGGAGATACTGGTGGCTGAAGCAACAGAATCTTTTGGACTTCCATTAAACAGGATGCGCAATTTGGCTGCTTGGCTCGACACGCCGTTCACAGCTATTGCATCGCCGGCGTTTGCCGTGATGGCTTCCGCTTCGGGAACATATTTTGGCTGCCGGAAAGGCTTATCGAGGCGCGCTTTTAAACCGTCGGCATAAACCGGAATATACATATCGGAGCCGTCGGTGTTGGCCAATTTTTTACTTCCGTTTCCACTGCGAAAGAGAATGGCAATTTTTACAATATGTTCGGATGGGTTGGTGATACCAAAAAAGGTTCTAAGATTTGAAGGGATGGTATACTTCCATTTGTTATTGCCCAGATAAGTGGCCTGAGCGTTGGGATAAGGCGTATTAAAATTGCCATTGAGCACATACTTCCAGTTAGATGGCCCGGTGCTTAAGTTGGTGATAACGCCGATGTGCACATACACATCTGTGGCAGGGCTATGGTTTTCTAAACCCTTACTGCCTTTTGTGGCATCTGCAATAATCTCAATGTTCGAGTCGGTTTCCTTGATAAATGCCGGACTCCAGCTAAGCAACTGACCGTTTGCCACGGCAGCAGCAAGAGCCGAAAATACAAATAGTAAAAGTCGTTTCATACAGCAAGCGATAATTATTTACAAAAATGTGTATTTTTTACACAAACTAAAAATTTTTATTCCCGGCAAATGCCCTAAAAGTCAATCCCCGTCCATACTTTCCTCTTTTTCTCATACTTTACAAAATTGAATTTGTATAACTTTCCCGGCCGGTGTGGAACGTCTTTTTCAACTTCTCCGGTATCCACCAAAAAGTCCATTGCAAAAAACTTCTTCCTGAAATTCCGCCTGTCCAGCTTCACGTTTAGGATAGCTTCATACAAATTTTGCAGCTCACGCAACGAAAACTTATCGGGCAATAAATTAATCCCCAGTGGATGCTCCTGAACGCGCTTCTGCAGCCACTTATAGCAGTAATCTAAAATTTCTTTATGGTCGAAGGCCATTTCTTTAATAGAATTTACAGAATGCCAGTGCAACTCATTTTCGAGAATTTTAAGCTGATGAAAATTGATGTTCAGGAGGCTGCAATAAGCCACAGTGGCCACTCTGCCGCCCGGGTGCCTGTTCGGCTTGCTAAAGGTTTTCACTTCTTCCAGATACACATCGTCCATACCGGTTCTGCGCTTCAGAATACGATAAGCGGCTTCTTCAAATTCCTCATCTTCATAAACATAATCGCCCAGCAAACTCCACTTGTCTTTGTACTGCAGCATATCACTCCTGATCAGTAAAACTTTCAGCTCATTGTTTTCAAATCCGAAAATGACGCAGTCGGCCGTTATAGGAAATCCCGGATAAGAGTGTACCAACTCAACCGGGTCTTTAATTAACTGTCTGTTTGTTTTACCTGCAGTTTTCGCCATAACAAATTATTGAACTTCTATTATCAACATTTCCCAAGGCTGTAGCTCGAGTGGTTCGGGTAGAATATGATTTCTTCCATCGATTACGTTTTTCCCGTTCTTCCGCCCTTTCAGCATTTCAGCATAAAGCTGCGTATCAACCATCCGCCCGCCGTCGGTCGTATTCATCACACACATAATGGTGTTATCGCCGATGTGACGGAAATAAACATATACGCCATTTTCAGGAATGTATTGAGTAAGCTTTCCTTTTTGCAGCACGGCTGAGCGTTTCCTGTACTGGCCAAGTTGCTGCACAAAATCGAGATTGTCAGTCTCAAAACTTTCCAGGTTCTGCCGGCTGAAGGCATCTTTTATATCGCCCTTCCATCCGCCCGGAAATCCACGCCTTACGTTGCCGTCCGGGTTACTCAGTCCCCGCATCAACACTTCGGTTCCATAATACATTTGTGGGATGCCGCGTGTGGTCAGCAACCACCCAAGCGCCATTTTTTGCTTCAGCGGATTTTCACCAATCACCGAAAAAAACCGACTTAAATCATGATTATCGAGAAACACCACATTGTTGGCAGCGTCTTCGTACACAAAATCTTTGCTGAGTGTATTATACAACTGGCTCACGCCTTCCGTCCAGCCGAAAGGCTGGGTGAGTGCCGGCTGAATGCCATAAAACAAAGTTTGAAAATCCGTAACGCCATGAAGATTGGATTTAAAGGGAACAGTAAGCTTGTTTCGCACAAAATACGCCTGATTCAATACGCCATGCACCCAGGTTTCGCCAAACATAGTGAGGGAAGGATATTCGGTTAAGAGCGCTTTGTTGCAACGGTTCATAAAATCCAAATCGTTGTACACATAGGTATCGATGCGCCATCCATCCACCCCAAATTCTTCCACACACCAGATAGCGTGTTGAATGAGGTAATTAGCAACATAAGCATTACTCTGATTTAAGTCGGGCATGTTCTGCGTAAACCATCCGTCGGAAAGAATGTTTTTCTGAGATTGGGCGGCGTGCGGATCAAACAACACTTGCTCGCGGTAAGAGGTTTTTGTGAACTCGTCCCAATGGTGCAGCCAGTTATTCATTGGCGGATCGGTTACTGTAAAATGCATATCGCCCACATGGTTGTAAACCGCATCCTGAATCAGCTTCATGCCTCTTTTATGCAATTCGGCACTAAGTTTTTTATAGGCAGCAGCACCGCCAAGGCGGGGCTCAACCACATAATGATTGGTGATAGCATACCCATGTTCTGTACGCGAAGGCATGTTGTTTTCAAGCACGGGTGTAAGCCACAATGCGGTTACTCCAAGCGATTCGATGTAATCGAGATGATTGATAATGCCTTGTAAGTCGCCGCCGTGGCGGTGATAGATTGAATCGCGGTTAAGGGACTGATCGAGCATACCGGGAAGCACATCGTTTAACGGATTGCCGTTGCTGAAACGGTCCGGCATAATCAAATAAACAAAATCTGATGAGTTTATCCCCTGAGCAAATGTCTTTCCGTTTCCGGCCCTACGGGCATACAGCGGGAAATTAACCGTTGTTTTGTTGTTGATGAGGATTTTTGCCGTTCCCGGCTTTGCTTCCGGAGCGATGGTGACATCTACGAAGCTGTACCGTTTGTTTTCAGGACTATGAATTTTTGTAACGGTAATTCCTGGATAAGCAAGGCTGACGGTTTTAATGTCGTCTCCCGCTTCGCTGTAAAGCATGAGTTGGATCTTGTTCATCTTCATTCCGGCCCACCAGTTTGTCGGATATACCTGCACCTGCGCCGACAGCGTGTGTGCGGCAAACAAAATCGCTAAGGCAATAAAAACTTTCTTCATAATTAAATAGGTCTGTCTTGTAATATTTCTGTCCGGGTTTCATCCGCAGTAAGCGGCTTCTTCCGGTTTTCTTTTATAAACATGTAACATATCAAAGCCGCTAATATCATCAGATAGCCACCCACCTGTACCGCAAGCAAACGGTCGTTGTTCAACAGATTATTCATGATCCATTTAAATCCAAGCGACGCGATGATTTCGGGCAACACAATAAAGAAATTGAAAATGCCCATATAAATACCGATCTTATGATAAGGAATTACACCACTCAGCATGGCGTACGGCATCGATAAAATACTTGTCCACGCAATGCCTACGGCCGTCATACATACGAAAAGCATGTTTTTATCGGAAACAAAGCCTACGCTTATTAAACCGATGCCACCAATGGTTAAGCAGATGGCATGCGTTGTTTTGCGGCCCAGCTTATCGGCTATTGAAGGAAGTATAAAAGCAAACAAAAAGGTGACTACGTTGTAGAACGCAAGTGTTAAGCCGGCAAAATCCCGTCCGTTTCCAAAAGCCGGATCGGTTTCGCTGGTTGCACCAAAAATGTTATAGGCAACCGCAACCGAGTAATAAAACCACATTAAAAAAAGACCGGGCCATGTAAAAAACTGCACCAGGGCAATCGTGCGCATTTTCGGAGGCATTTGGGCGATAGACGAAAAAATTTCCCTTACTCCATGTGCGAACCCTTTTTTGTCGGTATGCTTTTGTTCGTCCAATTCTTTTTGTGATGGCGGATATTCTGTTGAACTGAACACCGTATATAGCACTGCGGCGAGAAAGAAAAAAGCGCCGATATAAAAAGAATACTTCACGTTGTCGGCAATAATTCCCTTTCCGCCAATGTTGTCCATGCCGGCCCAGTTACGCATCATCCAGGGCAAAGCAGAGGCGATGCTTCCACCAAGGCCTATCATCAAACTTTGCATAACAAAGCCTTTATTGATTTGGCTGTCGGGAAGTTTGTCGGCAACAAACGCGCGGAAAGGCTCCATTGCCACGTTTCCGAAAGTATCGAGCACCCAAAGCAAGCCGGCGGCCATCCATAACGCTCCGCTGTGCGGCATGGCAATCAGCGCAATTGAGCTGAGCACGGCACCGATGAAAAAATAAGGTCGTCTTCTACCCCATCGCGGATGCCAGGTTCTGTCGCTCAGATACCCAACAATGGGCTGAACAATGAGGCCGGTAAGCGGAGCAGCTAAAAACAATAAGGGAATCTGGTCCGGATTGGCGCCGAGCACTTCGTAAATGGGACCCATATTGGCGCGCTGTAAATCCCACCCAAACTGGATTCCGAAAAAGCCAACACTCATGTTGATAATCTGGCTAACAGACAGGCGCGGTTTAGCACCGGTTAAAGCAGTGGTAGTCTGGGACATGGCAATCGTTTAGATGTGTACAGAGTACACATTTGCAAATTAGCTGAATTTTCAGATAATCAACAAAATCTTTTCGCACCTCAAGCCGCGAAACGAAGCCGTCGTTTTACAGCCGCCCGTCAATAATTTCGTCCACAACCGCCGGATCGAGCAAGGCCGTTGTATCGCCGATATTTTGCACCTCACCTTCCGCAATTTTGCGAAGAATGCGGCGCATTATTTTCCCGCTCCTTGTTTTCGGCAGGCCTTTCACAAACTGAATTTTATCCGGTTTTGCAATGGCGCCGATCATGCGTGTAACGGTTTGTAAAATGTCTTTACGCGTAAGGTTGTCGTCTTCATGCCGACCCGTAAAAATGATGAAGGCATAAATGCCCTGTCCCTTTATGTCGTGCGGATATCCCACCACTGCACTTTCCACCACGCCGGTATGCATGTTGATGGCGTTTTCCACTTCTGCCGTACCTATTCTGTGGCCGCTGACGTTTAGCACATCATCTACGCGGCCAGTGATACGGTAGTTGCCGTTTTCATCGCGGAAGGCGCCATCGCCTGTGAAATAATATCCCGGGAAAGTAGAAAAATAGTTCTGCCGGCACCGCTCATGATCGCCATAAGTGGTTCGGATAATGGAGGGCCAGGGCATTTTCATACAAAGGTTTCCGGTAACGTTATCATCCGTTATTTCTTTGCCTTCATCATCTACGAGAACCGGAAAAACGCCCGGGAGCGGAAGCGTTGCGTAAGACGGCTTTGCAGGTGTTACGCCGGCCATGTTCGAAATCATAATGCCGCCGGTTTCTGTTTGCCACCAAGTATCCACAACCGGACACTTTCCTTTCCCCACGTTGTCGTGATACCAGTGCCAGGCTTCTTCGTTAATCGGCTCGCCAACAGTTCCAAGGGTTTTCAAAGAATTGAGCTTATGGTTTCTGAGATGTCCGAGCCCGAAGCCCATCAGGGAGCGGATGGCTGTGGGCGCGGTGTATAATACATTCACCTGATATTTATCAACAATGTCCCAAAAGCGCCCGGCATCCGGCCAGGTGGGCACGCCTTCAAACATCAGTGTTGTAGCGCCGGCCGCAAGCGGGCCGTAAAGAATATAAGAATGCCCGGTAATCCATCCAATATCGGCTGTGCAAAAATGCAGGTCGCCGGGTTGGTACTGAAACACGTTTACGAAGCTATAGGCGGTAAACACCATGTAGCCGCCGGTGGTGTGCACTACACCTTTTGGCTTTCCGGTGGAACCCGAAGTATAAAGGATAAACAAAGGATCCTCTGCTTCCATTTCCTCCGCATCGAAATGATGGAGGCCAAGGGTTTCCACTTTATTAATTTCATCTTCCCACCAAACGTCGCGTCCTTTTATCATACTTACGGGCGTGCGGGTTCGGGTATGCACAATCACTTTTTTTATTTGTCGGCTTCCAATCAGCGCATCGTCGATCACCGACTTTAGCGGAATATCTTTTTGTCCGCGATAAGCGCCATCGCAGGTAATAATAAATTCAGCGCCCGCATCATAGATTCTGTCGGAGATGCTTTGCGCAGAAAATCCGCCAAAAATAACGGAGTGAATGGCGCCGATTCGTGCGCAGGCAAGCACTGCAATAGCAAGTTCGGGAATCATACCCATATAAATACAGACCCTGTCGCCTCTTTTAACACCATTGTTTTTCAGCACATGCGAAAACTGGCAAACCTTGTCGTGAAGCTGTTTGTAGGTTAATACACGATGATGCTCGGCGGGGTCGTTGGGTTCCCAAATGATGGCAGGAATATCGCCTGCTTTTGCAAGATGCCGGTCCAGACAGTTTTCTGTAATGTTCAACCGTCCGCCTTTAAACCATTCTACCTTAGGTTCGGAAAAATTCCATTCAAGAACTCGGTTCCAGCGCTTTCGCCAATGGAAACTCTCCGCCACTTCGCCCCAAAATTTCTCAGGATTTTCCAGGCTTTCCTTATATGCAGAATGATATTGTTCGAGGGTCTTAATCTGAAAAGAATAACTCATATCCGGCTTTGGTTTAAAGCACTAAAGTAAGTAAAGGCAAGCAGAATGTTTCTAAGCCGATTTTAGCGACCGCTGATGATGATAAACGGCAGCCCTGATCTGGCCATAGCTGTATTTTTTCTTTAAAGCATTAAACAAGGTGGAAGCAACTGTGGATTGATGCGTGTTGATGGCCGACATAATTTCTTCCAGTGCGTCATTACTTAAAAAATCGGAAAGCTCAATCTCCTTTAGCTCGATGAGGCGAGCAAAATGTGTGTCGATTGTTGAAGGAGCAAGATGGCGAATGGCCGCAATTTCTGCTGAAGTATGACCCAGCTTTTTCAATCGCAGCGTTTCTTTGAGTGTATCGCCTTTTTGCGGCTTCGCGGGAGCAAGAACAGTTTGTTTGAACGATGATGTTCTTACGCCTGCTTTTGTTGTGAAGAATTCCTCCACCGCGCCATCATCCTGAAGCATCAGCGGCAGCCTTTCAATTTTAAGCCATGTATTTTCTATCTGATGCCCCACTGCCATCAGATCGAGCAAATACTTCTTTGTTTTGGGATAGGTTTTGTATAGCGCAATGTGTTGCTTCAATGGCTCTATCAGCTCTTTATGAAAACAGCTTTTGAAGTGTGCAACGGCTTTCTCCAGACGCTCCTGTAAAAGCGATATATGGCCACCAGAAAATAGTGCTTCCACTTGTGGCTGAAACTTGCGGGCCACTTCATCCATTCCATAAAAATTGTGGAGCATTTGCATGGCCCATTCTTCGGCTTCTTCGCGTTTTTTTATCTGTCGTTTATCATAAGCGGAAGCATTTTGCAGCAGTGTTTGTTGAAGAGCAGAAAAATTAAAAGCGCCGGTAAGTGCCTTCTGTAAAAACTTCTTCTTTTCTACTTCGAGAAGTTCTTCGAGGCCGGCTGCTCCTAAACGGCGCGACATATACGCCCGAACAGCCGCATCGGTACCTACCGACGTTTTCTGAAGCTGTGTTCGCAGCACCAGCCCTTCCAGCGATGTGAGCCGGCTAAGCGCCACATAAACCTGTCCGGGAGCGAAGGCATTTCCGCAGTCCACAATGGCTTTTTCGAATGTAAGCCCCTGGCTTTTGTGTATGGTTACTGCCCACGCAAGTTTAAGAGGAAACTGCGTGAAGGCGCCCAGTTCTGTTTCTTCAACTTCATTATTTTCTTCGTTATAGGTGAGTTGCAGATTATGCCAGGTTTCCGGTTTAACCGAAATATCATCAGTACCGTCGTTCACAATCACTTCCTCAGGGGTTATTGATTTTACTGTACCTATCTTGCCGTTAAAAAACTTTCTGTTTTCGCCTTTATCGTTCCGAATAAACATCACCTGTGCGCCCTTTTTCAACACGAGGCGATCGGTTACAGGAAAGCTGTTTTCAGGAAATTCGCCAGTAATTTGCGCCTCCATTGTTACTTCCTTTGCCGACAGTTGCTGCAAGGCCGCGTCGTTAATTTTTGCAGCCGTATGGTTGTGGGTGGTAAGGGTAATATAGCCCTCGTCCCGGGCCGGATGAAACGCCGGCTTATAACAGGCCGAAAGCATTTCTAGCTCGTCATCCGCCACCTCATTATTTCTTATTTTATTCAGCACAGAAAGAAAGCGGTCGTCGGATTGACGATAGACTTTTTCCAGTTCAATAATCACGGGCATCTGTCGTTTTACCACATGGGCTTCAAAAAAATAAGGGCTGTTGTAGTGTGGCGAAAGCAGTTGCCACTCATCGTTTTTTACTACAGGCGGGAGTTGATACAGATCGCCGATAAACAGCACCTGCAAACCGCCGAACGGCAGCTCAGACTTCCGGATTTTTCGCAGAACGGCATCAACGGCATCCAGACAATCGCAGCGCACCATCGAAATTTCATCAATAATTAAAAGCTCGAGTGCCTTTATAAGATCGCGCTTGCTTTTGCTGAGCCGGAGGCCAGCCAACAAACTGTATTCGTTGTGTACATAATGCGAGCCGCCTGATTGCCAAACAGCGTGCTGACCCGGCAAATAAACACCGGTTGGAAGCTGAAAAAGCGAGTGCAGCGTTAAACCGCCGGCGTTAATGGCGGCCACTCCCGTTGGGGCCGTTACCGCAATTTTTTTCACCGACGATTCGCGAATAAATTTTAGAAAAGTTGTTTTTCCGGTGCCCGCTTTTCCGGTTAAAAACACGGGATAAGATGTAAAATGAATGAAGTCTGCCGCGAGGCGAAAAAGTGAACTGGAATGTTTCATAACGGATCGGTGCCCACTAAAATAGCCAATTAAAAGAATATATGATTGGCGGCAATCACCGCCGCGGTAAGCCAGAAGTAAACCACCGGCAAGAACGATTTAGCGGGGAAATAAAAGATGTTGCCCATAAAAAAGCTGAGGGGAAAAACCAATAAAAACATCGCCTCCGTTCCATTGTCTGCATACGAAAAAGCGGCCGGCGAAAGCGCCACAAGCAGCAGAAAAAAAATGGTCCACATCTTTCTTGAAACAACCATCATGCGCCCCACATTTTTTCGCCAGTAATAAACCCCAACTATCAACGTCAGCGCTAAAAATGAAGCGCCGGTTATGAAGGAAGTTTGATGGATCGATTCGGTATGCCAGTCGAGAACAGGAAACTGGTTTCGGAAGTTATGAAGGCTATCGGTTAGAAAAAGATAAACGCCAAGGAAATAGTACGGCGTGATCAGTCCCGTTAAAACGATGAACCATTCGTTTATTTGGAAGGGCCTTATAATGGCAATGGCAGCAACAACTACAAGTGCGAGTATCAGCAGCGGATTGTACAGGAGGATGATTAATCCGGTTAAAAACCCGATGTTATAAACCGTCACTTTTGCGCTTACAATGTTGTATGATTTTCCGAGCGTATAAAAGATAAAAGCTAACAGTACGTTTACAAAAAGTGCGGGAATGAGGTTATGCCAGGAGGTGAAGACGGCAGAAAGGAGCACATAGCTCATAGCTACTGCATTGCCCTGAAAGGAATGCATTTTAAGGCTGTTGGCAAAGAAGTTAATTGCGAATGCACTCAGCAAATTCCAGGCTAGGTACACAAATATTAATACTGTTGGTGGCAGCGATGAAAACAATGTGAGCCATTGGTTGATGATGCCGTAAGCCGGATTAAGCAGAACGTTGGGCGGGCTCACGAAAAGCGATAAATGCGCCAGCACTCCAACGCCTATAACAGTGAGGATAGAAAATAAAGAATAGTCTTTAAAAAATGAAACCACTTGCCTTAATATTCAACTTTTGCAAAACAAACGTAATTTCTGTAAAGGCAGGGAATAATCATTTCTCTTGCGCTCACCTGCTTGGCCTGACGAGGGAGAAATTCGTATCCTTTATCAAGATTTTTTATAGTGGGATTACGCTTAATTTCACCATCGCCCAACACCAAATTGTCATTCAATATCTTCCCTCTTTTCTCGAACGAGTTGTAGAGAATATGCAAAGCGTTTCCGGAGTTCATGATGGCATAGCTCAGCGCTGCTGCCGAGTTATCGTCGTATTGCGATTTTTGCATCACTCCATTCCATTCAAGATTCTTTTCGTTGTTAAACGACAACAGTAAAATATTGTCGGCAAAATACCGAGTTACATTATACATGTATGTGGGGCTCCAGGGAGAGTAATAAGGCGACCCTCTGAACATATAATAATCGTAGTGGCTGTTAAAACTGCCCGGCCCATAATCCCAGCGGTTATAATAGTTCCCTCTCGATGAGGTGTACATACTTTCGGCAAAGAGCAGAAAGCCGCCGTCTTTACGTAAAAAAATGTTTTGGATATAATAATCGTTGAAGGCAGTTTTCGTTGAGCTTTCGCCTCTTGCCTCCGAACGCAAATTCTCGCTGAAACCCGCGCGGGCAGCAGAAAAGCTGTTCGTATTTTTGTTGTAAGAGCTAACGAAAATCCCTTCTATATTTCCGTTGCGTTTTGTGGCATACATAGCAGCAACCAGATATTCTCCCGTTGCATTATTAATTTTCAACACAGGATCATCGAGATATATTTTCGGAATGTCGATAGTGTGTTCGACTGCATCGTTCGCATCGGCAGCCTGACTGAAAACAGATATTTTGTTTACATCGTCATTCTTATTTTTTGCCGTTGACTTCAAAAACACCAGCTGGCCGTCATTATCTAAATTAAACTCCGAGATTACTTCCTTTTTATCATCCACCGGAATGTTGAGTACCGTTTTTCTGTAGAAATTTAAATCTTTATCGAACACGGCTGAAATAATGGTGTGTGTGCTTTTCTTTTTTGTATTAATCTTAAAGGCAGCTATGTAGTTTTTGTTTTCGCTTGTAACGATGGAATACAACCGGCTGGTTGCGGAAAATGAAATTTCGGTGGTATCCAGCTCAACCGGTTTTGAAAATTTTAAGGACGGCTCTACTCGGCTCGCCATCAGGTGAACAATGTTTTTGCTTTGATACTGATAAAGAATATAGTAGTATCCGGCGTAATTCACAAACTCCACACTCAGTGTACGCAACGGCAAAAAAGCGAGCTCCTTCTTTTGTACAATGTGCATGTCCGAATCGTACACGTGAATATAGTAGCGGCTGCGGATATTTTTGTAGACGTGAAAGCCGTCATCCATCTTGCCGACGATTTCATATTCGCTTATCCGGCTTTCTTCGTCGGCAGGGTTGGAATAAACGATTTCCTGCGCCTCAACAATCGACGACACACAAAGGCATATCCATGCCATTAAAACTAATTTCTTCATCATTTCCTCCTTCGTCAAATATATGTAATAGCACCTGATTGCCCTGCTGAAATAAGATTTTAAAATAAGTGTTTTGTATTTTTTTATCAAGCTTATTCCAATATACATTTGTTGTTTGTAAATTTTGAACTAACACTGTGGCCAAAAATTTAAATAGAGTTTCGGGAGCGGGATTGCTGATTGCATTGGGAATAATATATGGCGACATTGGGACTTCGCCTTTGTATGTGTTAAACGCCATCATCAACGGCCGCGAGATAAACGAGCTGTTAATTGTGGGTTCGCTTTCCTGCATTATCTGGACGCTGACATTGCAAACCACAGTGAAATATGTGTTGCTTACACTAAATGCCGACAACAAAGGTGAAGGCGGCATTTTCAGTTTGTACGCTCTGGTAAGGCGAAGGCGTAAATGGCTGGTTTTTCCGGCCATGATTGGAGGCGCAGCCCTGCTTGCCGACGGCATTATTACACCTCCCATATCGGTTACATCTGCAATTGAAGGTTTAAGGCAAATACCTCAGTTCAGCGACATTACTACCACAACCATTGTAATCATTGTTATTTCTATCATCAGCCTGCTGTTTTTTTTGCAGCAGTTTGGTACGGCAAACATCGGCCGTATGTTTGGGCCGGTAATGGCTATCTGGTTTTTAATGCTCGCCACGCTGGGAGTGGTAAACATTGTGGATGACCTTGCCATATTTAAAGCTTTTAATCCCTACTATGCCATTGAAGTACTTACAATTTATCCGCAGGGCTTTTGGTTGTTAGGGGCTGTTTTTCTTTGTACAACGGGCGCTGAAGCACTTTACAGCGATTTAGGCCATTGCGGAAAAGGTAACATCCGTGTAAGCTGGTCGTTCGTAAAAATTTGCCTTATCCTGAATTATCTGGGGCAGGGCGCCTGGCTGCTCACCCACCTCGACGGCGTAACGATCACCGATGCGGTTACACAAAGCATTAATCCGTTTTACAGCATCATGCCGCAATGGTTTAAAATGATTGGAATTGTTGTGGCCACCTCGGCCGCCATCATCGCCAGCCAGGCACTCGTTTCGGGTTCGTTTACTTTAATATCGGAAGCCATCAGATTAAACCTGTGGCCTAAAATGAAAATCAATTATCCCACCGAAGAAAAAGGACAGGTATATATTCCCGGAATCAGCTTGTTGTTGTATTTAGGCTGCGTGGGCATTGTGCTGTTTTTCCAGAAGTCTTCAAACATGGAAGCGGCTTATGGCCTCGCTATCACCATGTGCATGATCAGCACTTCTATTCTGCTTGCAAATTTCCTGATCAGCCGTCGTGTAAAACCGATTCTGATTTACCTCTATCTGCTCGTTTATATCTCCATCGAGTTATCGTTTTTAATTGCTAATCTCGAAAAGTTTCCGCACGGCGGATTTGTGACACTCATCGTGGGCGGCGCCTTGTTTACAGTAATGTATGTTTGGTTTAGAAGCCGTAAAATTAAAAACCGGTATATCGAGTTTGTCCGCCTCGAGCACTATATTCCCATGATTCAGGAATTGAGTAACGACCGCTCCGTGCCGAAACATGCCACACATCTTGTGTACATGACGAGCGCCGACAATCCGAAAGAAATAGAGCATAAAATCATTTACTCTATCCTAAATCGTAAACCGAAACGGGCCGATATATACTGGTTTGTACACGTTGATGTACTCGACGATCCGTATACCTGCGAGTATGTGGTGGAACATATTATTCCTAACGACATTATTCGTGTGGAGTTCCGGTTAGGTTTTCGGGTAGAGCAAAAAATAAATCTGCTCTTTAAAAGCGTGGTGCAAGACCTCGTGAAGAATAAGGAAGTGAACATTACGAGCCGGTACGAAAGCCTTGAGAAAAACAATGTGGTGGGCGATTTTCAGTTTGTGGTGATGGAAAAATATCTTGCCGCGGAAAACGAACTTCCCTTCCTCGAAAAAATAATTATGAAGCTGTATTTCTGGTTGAAAGAAGTAAGCCTTGGAGAAGAAAGAGGCTTTGGCCTTGACCCCAGCAGCGTAGTGGTAGAAAAGTTTCCGCTGATTGTTACACCGGTACGACAGTTTAAACTGAAAAGGATTTTTAACGATTAACAGTTGCAAGAGGAAGTACCACAGTAAAAACAGAGCCTTCGTTTTCTTTGGATTTCACCAGAATTCTTCCCTGATGCCTGTCGATAATCTGCTGGCAAAGATAGAGTCCTATACCAAGGCCGGCGAAGCTCGACTTCAACCCTTGCGCTCTAAAAAAGCGCGTGAACAACTGGTGCATTTGATCGGCCGGAACTCCAATTCCAAAATCGCAGACCTCACAGTAAAAATGATGCTCATCGGCATAAATCTTAACCTCAATGCGATCGGCATCCGGTGAGTATTTGATGGCATTCGAAATCAGGTTCACAAACACCTGTTCTATCCGGTCGTAATCCGCATTTACCGTTACGTCCTGCACGGATCGTTCATACTTGAAAACGTGTTTCCTGTCAGTGGCCGACATCGTATCAACCACTTCATCTACCAGTCTTACAATATTGAACTCCTTCAATTCCAGCTGCAATTTTCCGGATTCAATTTTCGACACATCCAGCAAATCTTTAATCAGCCGGGCAAGCTTTTCAATAAGCGTAAGTGCCTTCGTTACCATTAACGATTTTCCGGCATCCTCCGCCGTATTCTGTGCTAAAATCTGCAAGTAAACCTTCAGGCTGGTTAAGGGTGTGTTTAACTCATGACTTGCAAGGCTGATAAATTCATCTTTATAATTATTCAGGCGTCGCAACTCAGCATTCACCTCCTCAAGCGCCTTGTTCGACCGAACTTTCTCTGTAATATCGCGGGCAATTTTCGATGCGCCGATGATGTTGCCGTACTCATCTTTTATGGGTGAGATGGTGATGCTCAAATCAATTTCTTCACCGTTTTTCTTAAGCCGCCGGGTTTCAAAATGTTCGATTTTTTCACCGCCGCGTATTTTTTTAATGATTATATCTTCTTCGCTGATACGATAGGGTGGAATAATCACCGTGATGTGTTTCCCTACAATTTCTTCCGCCTTATATCCAAAAATATGTTCGGCCCCTTTGTTCCAACTCGTAATGTAACCATCGAGCGTTTTTGAGATAATGGCGTCTTCACTCGAATCCACCAGCGCAGCAAGCATGGCGTTTTTTTCTTTCGCCAGTTGAAGCTCGGTGATGTTCCGCGCAATTTTTGAAACGCCGATGATTGTTCCGTCCACATCTTTAATGGGCGCAATGGTAAGCATCACTTGAATCAGTTCGCCATTCTTTCGTTTCCTGACCGTATGAAAGTTGTGCAGCGTTCGCCCGCTCTTTATGATGGAAAGAATTTCGTCTTCTTCCGGGAGTTTGTTCTCAGGAAAAATAATGGATATGTGTTTGCCGATGGCTTCGTTTTCCGAAAATCCGAAAATCCGTTCTGCGGCAGGATTCCAGCTTTTGATAAAGCCATTCAAATCCTTACTCACAACCGCATCCGCCGAGGAGGCGATAATGGCATTTAAAAAATAACTGCTGTTCTTCATCTCCCGTTCGTCGGCCGACCCTTTCTCCATCAAACAAAGATAGTTGCCGCAGATAATTTAAACCGTAGCGATTCTATATTTTTCCTAAACTTGCCTGATGCAAAAAAATGGCTCCGGCGAAATAAGAAATGTTTCGGTTACCCGCTATCTCAGTCCGCTTCGCGAAGGTGGCTCGTTGCCGGCAATTGCCGAAGCGGACGACGGCTTTCTGTACGTACTAAAGTTTCGCGGCGCAGGGCAGGGTGTTAAGGCGCTCGTGGCCGAGCTGATTGGCGGTACACTCGCCAAAATGCTGAACCTGAAAGTACCTGAAATTGTTTTTGCACAAATGGATGAAAGCTTCGGCAGGCTGGAGCCGGATGAAGAAATTCAAGACCTGCTGAAAGCCAGTACAGGGCTGAACCTGGCCATGCATTACCTGCAATCGGCCATCACTTTTGATCCGGCAGTGAATAAACCCGACGGCCGGCTCGCATCCGCCATTGTGTGGCTCGACGCATTTATAATGAACGTTGACCGTACAGCGAAAAACACAAATATGCTGATGTGGAAAAATGAGCTGTGGCTCATCGATCATGGTGCGGCGCTTTATTTTCATCATAACTGGGAGAGCCTCGAAACCCACATCCACAGCGGATTTCCGCAAATTAAAGATCATGTGCTGCTGCCTTTTGCCGACGCCCTTTTGGAGGTGGATGCGGCTTTTAAACAGCTGCTTAATGAAAACGATTTTCAACAGCTCGTGCGGGAAGAGTTTATCAACGCCGGCGTGATTTTGTATTGTAAACAAAAGAGATCGGTGCTGTGTCTGCATCATCTCAATACACAAAAAATTCTTTCGGTTTACCCCGAAGCCGACGCAGGCCTGCTTAGAAAAAATATCGATGCTTTTAGCCTTGTGTGCCGCGGTGAAAAAACCGCTGCTTCACCGATAGCACAGTTAGATGCGGCTTCGCGCTTCCGATGGCTTACCGCAAAAAGAAGCACCATGCTGCAATGCTCGGCTGTACACAGCGGATGGTGTTATGATTTGGATCTGCAGCTCCGGAAAATATTCAATGAGCAGGTTAGTTAGCAGCGAGCAATGCAGCCAGTTGGCTGTAGTGGGTAATCGTATAGGTGGCTGCGGGCGGGTGAGGAACTTTACCCGGATTATAAAGCACTGTTATCATACCCAACTCTTCACCTGCTTTTATCTCGGAATCCGGATTATCGCCTACCACAAGCATACAGGTTGTATCGTAGCGGTTGTGTGCTGCAATGCGGCGAAATACATCAATCTTTGTATCCGTTGTTTTTTCCGGATCTACAATAAAAACCTGCCGAAAATCATTTGCCACACCGCTCATTTCAATCTTCGATTGTTGCATCCGTGTGAAGCCGGTTGTTACCAGGAATTTGTCGCATTCAATTTTCATCAATTCCGAATAATCCGGATAAGTGGCAATGGGCTTGTTATAGGTGAGCGTTGATAACAGCGCAATCGCTTTTTTCACCACCCCTTCAGGAAATTGGTATTTGCTTGCCAGTTCCTGAAAAGGCTTTCGCATAATTTCTTCCCTAAAGCGGGGCAGTGCATTCAGGTTAATGTTTTCTTTCAGGAGTAAATCAAACAAGGGCGCAAAAAGTTCATCGCCAATTTCCGGTGTTGAGATTATCGTATTATCAAAATCTACGATCATCGCCTGTAGTTGCATATCAAACTTTTGCTTCGATACGCAATAAAAGTACCGCAAACAAACAAAAGGCCGCAGATTTCGGGCAACCGCTTATTTTTGCCCACAACTAACAATTGCATTAACAAACCCTTTCTACAATGAATTTTCAACTTAGCGAAGAGCATAAAATGATTCAGCAAGCTGCGCGGGACTTTGCCGTGAACGATTGCTTACCCGGTGTTATTGAAAGAGACGAGCAGCAACGCTTTCCAAAAGAACAAATAGAAAAGCTTGCTGACCTTGGCTTTATGGGTGTTATGGTGAGCCCTGAATACGGCGGTGCCGGAATGGACACGATCAGCTATGTGTTGGCGATGGAAGAAGTGAGTAAAATAGATGCAAGCACCAGTGTTTGTATGAGCGTAAACAACAGCCTGGTTTGTTGGGGACTGGAAGCCTATGGCACGGAAGAGCAAAAGAGGCGTTACCTGACGCCGCTGGCGCAAGGAAAAAAAGATGGCGAACTATATATCGGAGCTTTTTTGCTTAGCGAACCTGAGGCCGGCAGCGATGCCACCTCACAGCGCACCACAGCCGAAGAAATGGACGATCACTATCTGCTGAATGGTACAAAAAACTGGATCACAAACGGGTCTTCTGCTTCTGTTTATCTGGTGATAGCGCAAACCGACGCTTCAAAAGGGTCGAGAGGCATCAATGCTTTTATTGTAGAAAAAAGCTGGCCGGGCGTTACGGTGGCTGCTAAGGAAAACAAACTCGGCATCCGCGGAAGCGATACGCACTCTATTTTGTTTAACGATGTAAAAGTGCCGAAAGAAAACCGGATTGGAGAAGACGGATTCGGATTTAAGTTTGCAATGAAGACGTTGGCCGGAGGCCGCATTGGCATTGCATCTCAGGCTTTAGGAATAGCCAGCGGCGCATACGAACTCGCTGTTAAATATTCAAAAGAAAGAAAAGCGTTCGGAAAAGAAATCATGCACCATCAGGCCATTCAGTTTAAACTTGCTGACATGGCCACGCGCATAGAAACCGCGCGCCTGCTTTGTTTAAAAGCAGCATGGGAAAAGGATAACCACCTCGATTACACGCTAAGCGGATCGATGGCAAAAGTGTTTGCTTCCGAAACGGCGATGTGGGTTACAACAGAAGCCGTGCAGATACACGGCGGATATGGATACGTGAAAGAATATCACGTTGAAAGGCTGATGCGCGACGCAAAAATTACCCAGATATATGAAGGGACAAGCGAAGTGCAGCGCATTGTAATAAGCCGCAGCATTTTAAAATAGTATGGAAATTGTACATTCTGAAAGCCATAGCAATATGGCTTTTTTTATACAACAAACATGGTGAACACTTCAGCATATCAAAACATCACCGCCGAGCTTAGCAAAAAAAACGTAAGGCTGGTAGCGGTGAGCAAGCTCAAAACGGTTGCAGACATTGAAGCACTTTATGCTCTTGGCCAACTCGATTTTGGTGAGAATTACGTGCAGGAACTTTTGCAGAAACACGAACAGTGCAATAAAAACATACAATGGCATTTCATCGGACACCTGCAAACAAACAAAGTAAAGTATATCGCACCTTTCGTGCATTTAATTCATGGAATTGATTCAATGAAACTGCTGAAAGAAGTAAACAGACAAGCGAAAAAAAATGGCCGCATCATCAATTGCCTCCTTCAGATTTATATTGCCAGAGAAGAATCTAAATTCGGATTGAGCGAAGAGGAACTGAACGAGCTTTTGCAGTGGGATGAACTGCCTGCGCTGAACAACATTTGTATAAAGGGATTGATGGGAATGGCCAGCTTCTGCAGCGATAAAACCCTTGTAGCTAACGAATTTTCCTTTTTAAACCGCTGCTACCAACAGCTGAAAGCCGCATCTGCACAGCACTCCAACATCAACGCGGAAATTTTGTCAATGGGCATGAGCAACGACTATGAGCTTGCAGTTGCCAATGGCAGTACAATGGTGAGAATTGGAAGCCTGCTATTTGGGAACCGGAGTTAACCGCCCACAGGTATAGAAAAATAGAATTCGCTGCCCTTGCCCGGTGCGCTGTTCACCTGCAGTTCGCCATTATGCTGTTTTACGATGCTATAACTGATCGCAAGCCCGAGCCCTGTTGACTTTTCACCGCCTGTTGGCTGCACCGACAACCGCTGAAACGCCTGGAAAAGCTTCGCTTGCTCTTGTTCCGGAATGCCGGGCCCTTCGTCTTTCACCGACACACGCAGCAAACTTGCGTCTGCATAAAAACGCAAGACAATCCGACTGCCCGCAGGTGAAAACTTTATGGCATTGCTGATGAGGTTATTGACGACTTGTTCAATTCTCACGCCATCAAAAAACACCTCGGCCTGCTTAAAATCCTTTTCGAGATCTATTTGGATATTCTTTCTGTCGGCAATAAACTGATTGAGCTTGCAGATGTTTTCCGCATAATCGTTGATGTTGATCCGTTTTGGATGTATCACGAGCTTGCCGGACTGGATTTTTGCAACATCAAGCAAATCGCTTAATAAGGTAAGCATATAATCGCTGCTCTTTTTGATGTATTGCAGCATTTCAAAATTCTGTGGGCTTACATCGGCTTCAATCTCCGGAAAAATTAAATCGCAAATCTGAGAAATTGCAGCCACAGGATTGCGCAAATCGTGAGAAGCCATTCCCAGCAAATAATCTTTTTGTTTGTTTACGTCGGTAAGTTCGGTGTTCAGTCGTTTTAACTCAGCTAACTGATTTTTTTGCTGTTCGCGGGTTAACCACAGCTCTTCAAACACCTTCACCTTTGCTCTTACAATGTCGGCGTTTAATGGCTTGGTGAGGTAATCGATTGCGCCTGTTTCGAGGCCTTTTACAATATAATGCTCTTCCTTGCTGAGTGCGGTTATAAAAATAATCGGTATATCGCTCGTGTTGGGGTTGGCTTTTAGCAGCGACGCAACTTCGAAGCCGTCCATTTCGGGCATTTGAACATCGAGAAGCACTAAGCCAATATTTTTATCGAGTACCCATTTCAGCGCCTGATTTCCCGAAGTGGCTTTAAAAAAATTCCGGTTGTCTTGGAGCAGAATTTCTTCGAGGACGAGGAGGTTTTCGGGCCGGTCGTCGACGATTAAAATGTTGATATTATTTTGTGCTTGCGGTGTTGATAGCATCATTATACAAATGCATTTTTATAAGCTGAATAAGCTGGCGGTTATCGATGGGTTTGCTTACATAATCGGTGGCGCCCGCCTCTATACAGCGTTTGCGCTCATCTTTCATCGCTTTTGCCGTAACGGCAATTACAGGAAGCGACTTCAGCCGTTGCTGCGCACGGATTTTCTTAATGACTTCATATCCATCCATCTCCGGCATCATAATATCTGTCAGCACAATGTCGATTTCAGGAAACTTACTTAATTTTTCCAGCGCTTGTTTGCCATCGCTTGCAGCTATCACTTCCATTCCGGCTTCCTTAAGCAATGCCGACAAAGTAAATACATTGCGCATATCATCGTCGGCAATAAGCGCGGTTTTATTTTCGAGTATGTTTTTTTCAGAGATGGGCAGCGTTCGGACAACAGGTTGCTGCTTTTTATCGCTCCGCACTTTAAAGTGGTAGTTAATGAGTTGAATAATGCGCTCGTCCGCACGTTCGCCTTTCAAAACAATGGCATTGCTGACGGCTTTAAAACTGCGCTCTTCTTCTTCGGAAAGGTCGAGGCCGGAGTTGATGACGATGAGCGCATCGGGCCGTCTATTGCTGTTTTTTAAATCGAGAATATTTTGGGTGTTCACGCGCTGTGGCAGGTGCAAATCAATCACCAAAACATCAAAGTCGCGGCTTTCTGTTTTCTGGAGAGCATCCGCTAAATTAACCGCATGCACACACTGCATTCCGCCATCGGCAGCATGAATTTTTTCGCAAAGAAACCGTGCTTGTACTTTATCGTCTTCAATCACAAGTACCGCTTTTGCGTGTGCATCAGCCACCGGTTTCGCCGAAGCAGAGGGCGCTTTCGGAGCAGCCGTTTTCTTCAATGGAAGACAAACAGAAAAGCAGGTTCCTTTTCCTGTTGTACTGCGCAACAACAAATGCCCGCCCAACATACGGGCAAAATGCAGGCTGATTGACAAACCAAGGCCTGTACCGCCAAACTTTCTGTTTATCGAACCATCGGCCTGCCGGAAAGCTTCAAATATCACCTGCTGTTTATCTTCTGCAATGCCGATTCCCGTGTCTTCAATTTCGAAGACCACCCAGTTTTCACCGCTGCCCTTTTCCTTGGTAACCGGGTTTTCGTCCGACAGCAAAACGTTCATTTTTATCCGTCCTTTTTCCGGAGTAAATTTAAAAGCGTTCGAAAGCAGGTTGCGCAAAATTTGTTCGAGTTTCTGATGATCGGATTCAATTTTTGATGGCACTGCCGGGTCGATATCCGATGTAAATAAAATTTCCTTTTCTTCCGCAACAACAGAAAACAATCCCTTCAGGTTTTGAACCAGCTCAGCAACAACAATGTCTTCGGCTTCTACCTCCATCCTGCCGGCTTCAATCTTACTTAAATCCAGCACATCGTTTATCAACAGCAACAAATCATTTCCTGCCTTTTGAATAACCCTCGCATATTCCTGCTGTTTTTCGGTAAGGGTTTTTTGTTTGTTTTCCTGAAGCAATCGCGCAAGTATCAGGATGCTGTTTAGCGGTGTGCGGAGCTCATGGCTCATGTTTGCTAAAAACTCCGATTTGTATTTGCTTGCTTCCTCCACTTTTTGCCGCGACCGTTCCAGCTCAATGTTTTTATCGTTCAGCAACTGCGCTTTTTCTTCAAGCATGGTGTTCATACTTTGTAGCTCCATGCTTTGCACTTTCAACTCCTCTTCACTTTGCTGCAACGCATCGGTATTGGACAGCAGTTCTTCGTTAATTGCTTTCAGCTCTTCTTGTTGTTTCAGAAGCTGAACACTTTTTGTTTGCAGTTCCAAATTCAATTTTTCAACTTTCTGCTTTTCTGTAACTGCCTGAATGGTTAAGGCAAGATCGATTCTTATTTCTTCGAGAAATGCCCGTTGTTGTGGCTGTAGTTGCTGAATGCCCGACACTTCCAGCACGCCGAAGACAACGCTGTCTACATGCAGCGGAAGAATGAAGGTCCATGAAGGTGCGGCCTCGCCGGTTGCGGACTGCACTTTAAAGTAGTTGGATGGCATTTCAGTGAGCAGGATATCGCGTTTTTCAGCGGCTGCTTGTCCGGGCAGACCCTCGTTAAAATGAAAGACGACCTTTTCAGGAAAAAAGCCGCAACATCCTGCAAGCACGAGTTTTTTCTCCTCCTTCACAACGTAGAGAGCGCCCAACTGAAAACCGGCATAATTACATATTTCCTTTAATGCAGCCTGGCAAAGCTCCTCCAGCGCAAGATGTTTGTGCAGGCTGGAACTGAGTTGCGACTTTCCACTCAGAATCCAGTTTCTTCTTTGTTCGTTGCTGTTTAATCTTTCCAGTTCGATGTTTGAACGCTTGAGGTTGATTTCAACCCGTTTTTGCTGATCGAAAAGGCGTGTGATGTTGATGATAAGCAACAGAACGGTGAGTATGCTTACCAGCGATCCGATAGCAATAATGCAAATGGCAACTACGTTAATTCGCGCTGCCTCTGTGCTTCGTTTCACCAGCAAAGTGTGCTCGTCTGATTTTATTTGAGAAGAAAGGTTCTGCACCTTCAGCATAATGAAGCTGCCGTTGCTTACAGTGGACACGAGTAGACTGTCTACCTTCTTTACTTTACTACGGTGATCAATTTTAAAACTTAAATCGCGAAATCGTTCATCAATCAGCTGCTTTAGTTGATCGAACCTTTCTATCTGAATGCTATCATTTTCAATAAGCGCTCCGATTTCCTGAATTTCTTCATCGGTGATTTTTAAAAACGTGTTATAGTCATTTAAATGGTTGTCTTCGCCCGAAATCATGAACGCTCTTGCGGCAGACTCAGCGCCTTTCAGTTTATAGCTCAGCTCTTCTAAATTTGCAATTACCTCATAGGTTTGCGTAACCCACCGGTTGGCTTCATTCTTCTTATTAATGATGTAAACAGATGTGATTCCGATTAGCAAAATGAGTAACAGAAGCGACACAAAACCGACAACGTTTCTTTTTGACCTGACTTTCATTTTCAAATTTTATGTAGAAAGGAAACTTAACGCAATTCCCTGATCTATACCAACGGGCGAATAGTCGAGTTCCCGCTTAGCTCTTTCTATCAACAAGCCGGATTTCTTTGCTCGCTTCACTTCTTCCGGAAAACTTTCCGAATTTACTTCTTCAATCAGCGATTCATCCAACTTAAAAAATCGGGCAACCTTTACTGCAAGTTGATAGGGAGAAAGAATATCCTTGCCGGCAAGGTGAAAGATCCCTTGCTTTTTTCCGCTCACGATTCTTTCTATTCCTTTACAAATATCGTATACATAAGTGGGGGTGCGCAGTTGATCGCCAACAATTTTAAGAGGCTCTTTGTTGCCGAGCGATTTCTTTACCCACTGAATAAACGTATCACGCAATCCAAACCAAACGGGTCCATAAATAAACACCGGCCTGACAATAGCGTATGGCAGCCCCGATTCTTCAACAATTTTTTCGGCCATCAGTTTTGTATGTCCATAAAAATTTAAGGGCGAAGGAAGCGCGTCTTCTGCATGTGGGCCATCGTCGCCAAAAACAAAGTCGGTAGAAATAAACACAACAAACGCACTTGTTTTTCGTGCCAGCTTAATTATATTTTCTGTTGCCAGAACGTTGGATGCAATACATGCTTCGCGGTTGGCATTGCACTCGTCGGGTTTACTCATTGCCGCACAGTGAATAATTACATCTGCTTCTTCAGGGCCAAGGTACTCGTGCACCGCCAATTCGTCTTCGAGCCGGCAGCTGACATACTTGCCCTGAAATGCCGACGGGAGGCGGTTTCTGCCCCGACCGGTTGCAACAATTTTAAAACTATCGTGTAAAAAAACGGAAAGGTGCTGTCCTAAAAAGCCATTTGCACCTGTAATCAGAACTTTCATTTGTTGGGCATAAAGTTAATAATCGTCGTTTTCATCAACGGCGCTTTCGCTGCCGAATTCGTCTGATGCACTGTTGTCGTCCTCGCCTTCTTCACCGAAGCCCTGCTGATTTTGTTGCAAGTCGTATTTTTCTTCAATGTCTACAAACTTATCGCCAAGCAATGTTCTCGTGCCATATTGCAGCGGACCAATTCCCTCTTTGCGCGACACGGAAGGATAGTTGGTTTTAATAGATTCTGACTTACTCACATTTATCAACTCAACCAAAAATGTCCATTGCTTTTTGAAGTCGTACTCATAAATAAATTTCTGGTTGGTGTCGCGTATTTCGCTGCCAATCGTTGTTTCAGCCATTAACAACGGTTCGGCACGGTAAGGTTTATCATATTTTTGAAGGCTTATCTCCCGGCCCTTTTGCCAGTTATCATTGCTGCGGTAAAAAGTGGCATCGTGCTTATTATCGAACTCGTAAGATGTAAGGATGATGGAATGCAGATCGAAAAAATTTTGAGTGTGCTTAATTACGATGTCGCGGTAAATACTGTCGTCCTCCTCATAATACACCCTGAATTTTAAAATGGCCATTTGCTCCTTATTTTTTCTGAAAACTTGCCCGAATATAGATTATTTATTCCAGCGGCTTTAAATTTAAGGATGCACCCTTTTTAAGCATAAATGCATAGGCATCTTCATAGTTGTTGGGAATTTCGCCGTCGAGAATGGCCTCTCTGATGGCGTCTTTGATAATGCCTACGCGGCTTTCGGGCGGCAGGCCGAAAGTTTTCATGATGAGGTCGCCGCTGATAGGCGGCTGCCAATTGCGGATGCGGTCGTTTTCCTCTACTGCCTTCAGGCGTTGTTCCACAAGTTCGAAGTTCTTTAAATAGCGTTTTACCTTTTGCGGATTTTTGCTTGTAATGTCGGCCTTACAAAGCAGCATCAGGTCGTCGATGTCTTCGCCCGCATCAAACAAAAGCCTGCGCACTGCGCTGTCGGTGATGTTATCTTTTGTAAGGCTGATGGGGCGCAGGTGCAAGGCCACGAGCTTTTGTACGTACTTCATGCGTTCATTCATCGGCAGTTTAAGCCGGCTGAATATTTTAGGCACCATACGTGCGCCGAGTGCTTCGTGCCCGTGAAATGTCCATCCCAGTTCTTCATCAAATTTCTTTGTGGGTGGTTTGGCAATATCGTGCAACACGGCTGCCCATCTCAACCATAAACTGTCCGAAACAGCGGCAACGTTATCGAGTACTTCGAGGGTGTGAAAGAAGTTGTCTTTATGTCCTTTTCCATCTACATACTCTGCTCCCTGAAGCGCAGCCATCTCAGGAAAAATCAGCGCTAACAACCCGGAGCGAAACAGCAAGTTCCAGCCCACAGACGGCTTTGGTGCAAGCATAATTTTATTCAGCTCATCGGTAATCCTTTCCTGCGAAATAATTTTGATTCGCTCCGCATTGTCGATAATAGAACGGAAAGAAACGGGATGAATGGTGAACGACAGCTGCGTTGCAAAACGGATAGCCCGTAACATACGCAGCGGATCATCAATATAAGTAATGTCAGGATTAAGCGGTGTTTTAATAATCTGCTGCTCAAGGTCATCAAGTCCGTTAAACACATCAATCAACTCCCCGAAATCGGCCTCGTTCACACTGATAGCGAGTGCGTTGATGGTAAAATCTCTGCGATTTAAATCGTCGGCTAATGTACCCGGTGAAACTTCCGGTTTGCGGCTGTTGGAACGATAACTTTCTTTGCGTGCACCAACAAATTCTATCTCAAAATCGGGAAGCTTCACCTGAGCGGTTCCAAAATTGCGAAACACTGCAACTTTAGGGGCGGGCGAAAACTGCGAGCAAAGCGCTTCAGCCAGCGCAATGCCATCGCCTACACAAACTACATCTATGTCTTTCGATGGACGCTTCAGCAGTTTATCGCGCACAAAGCCTCCGATTATATAAGCCTCAACGCCCAAATCAGCGGCAGCACGGGCAATGCCGGCAAAAACAAACTGTTCACGATCAGACAAATGTATTTGCATGGGCTGCAAATATAGCGGCTGAAAAAGTTTTATTCAGTTACTCGAACTCAAGTTCGTTCATAAAAAATTCCCACCCTTTTGATGCTGCAAACACCTTGTACTGTTGTTTCATTTTCTGCTGTTTCATAATAGTGAATTTTAAAGATGATGGTTCGGTGGTGATTGAAATAGGCTAGTAATAACAATGCCAGACTATAAACAAGCGAATTAAAATTTTTTGAAAAGAGAATGCGTTGCTAAAAGGGTTGCGATATCAACACTTCCTGAAAATGAAATTACCCGCTTGTTGGATTGTTCTTTTAGTTTTGTGCGCTACGAATGAAGAAAATATTGCTCACCCTGTTTAAGTACCTGCTTGCATTTGGTATTGCCATTTTGCTGATATGGTGGTCGTTTAAAGGGTTAACAAAAGAAGACATCGGTTTCATTCAATCAACGCTCGGCCGTGCAAACTACCTAATGCTGATTCCGGTGTTTATCATTTTGATGCTGAGCCATTTGTTCCGCGCTTTAAGATGGCAACAACTGATTGAGCCGCTTGGTTACAAACCGCCCGTCTTTCAACTGCTGTGCGGCGTATTAATCGGTTATATCGCTAACCAGTTTATTCCCCGTGCCGGCGAAATTGTGCGATGCACCTCAATCAGCAAATACAACAAAATTCCGGCTGAAAAACTCATCGGCACTATTGTGGCCGAACGTGCATTCGACTTGGTTTCGCTGCTCGTGATTACCGTTTGTACCGTAGTGTTGCAGTACGATGTAATGCAGCCTTACGTTGCAGAAATCGGGAACGCCGTTACAGTAAAATTTCAGAATAACGCCGGCTTCCGTTTACTTGTTGCCGGCATAGCCGTTACTGTTGCGCTGACAGGCTACTTCTTCCTGAAGAAATTTAAAACGCATAAATATGTGCAACTGTTTAAACGCATTGTAAAGGGCGTAATACAAGGGCTGGTGAGTATTAAAGATGTTTCGAATAAGCCGTTGTTTTTCATAAATACCATATTACTGTGGACTTGCTATGTAATGGCTACCTGGTTAGGCTGCTTTGCATTGGAAGAAACCATGCACCTGTCGGCGGCTGCCGGCCTGGCAATGCTTGTGCTCGGCACCTTTGGTGTTATTGTATCGCCGGGTGGCCTCGGAGCTTATCCGATTGCCATTCAGAAAACGCTGCTCCTCTACAACATTCCGGAAAATATTGGCTTTGCTTCGGGCTGGCTGCTGTGGATAGCACAATTTGTTTTTGTGGTGTTCTTTGGGATTATAGGCTATGTTGCACTAAAATTAAAATACCGAAAACATGAAAGCTACGCAGCACATTCCTGATCGAATTTTCACGATGGACGCTCTGCTCCAAAAAATGGCGGGATGGAGAATGCAGGGAAAGACGGTGGCTTTTACAAACGGTTGCTTCGACTTGCTGCACGAAGGGCACATCTTTTCGCTGTCACAGGCAGCAGCAGAGGCTGATATTTTGGTTGTTGGCGTAAACAGCGACCGCAGCGTAAAACAGTTAAAAGGTCCGCAACGTCCGGTGAATAACGAAACAAGCCGCGCACTGGTACTGGCTTCGCTGATAATGGTGGACGCGGTGATTATTTTTGATGAAGAAACGCCCCTGCGGCTTATTGCAAGCCTGCTGCCCGATGTAATTGTAAAGGGCGGCGATTATACCATTGATAATGTTGTGGGCGCAAAAGAAGTAATCAGCAACGGCGGCCGCGTTGTCATCAATCCAATATTGGAAGGCTTTTCCACTACGGCCATCATCGAAAAAATGCAGCAGTTCTAAGGCGCGGGCTGTTCTGCAAGTTGCAAAATATAATCCCACTCCTTATCGGTAACAGGCTGAACAGATAAGCGGGTCAACTTTACGAGCGCCATATCTTTTAACGCCTTCTCCGCTTTTATTTCCGCCAGCGAAACACTGCGCTTCAGCGCTTTAACCGGCGATACGTCTACCACTACCCAGTTAGCATCTTCAGTGGTGGGATCGGGATACGCTTCTTTTACAATTTTTACGATGCCGACAATTTCTTTTCCTTCGTTACTGTGATAGAAAAACGCCAGATCGCCTTTCTTCATTTCGCGTAAAAAATTGCGTGCGGCATAGTTGCGGACGCCATCCCAAAAGGTTTTTTTATCCTTTTGTAACTGCTCCCAACTGTATTTAAAAGGTTCGGATTTAATGAGCCAGTAAGCCATAGAAATGTTTTATCAATAAAAAAACCTTCTTAAAAAAAGAAGGCCAAAAACAATAAGCGTTAACTAAACCAACTCCGCCTGCAGCGTAATATTGGTGTTGAGTAATTTACTGATGGGACAATTATTTTTTGCGTCTTCAGCGCAGGCATCAAACTTTTCTTTCGTTATGCCCGGAACGGTTGCTTGGCAAGTTAGCGCAGCGGAAGTGATGCTCAGGTTTTCGATGGTGATTTCACACGTGGTGTTGATGCTTTCAGCCGGAAACCCTGCGTTGCCAAGTAATAAACTAAACTTCATGGAAAAACATCCGGCGTGTGCAGCAGCAACCAACTCTTCCGGATTTGTGCCTGCACCTTCTTCAAAACGCGAAGAAAATGAATAAGCGGTATCAGACAATGTTTTGCTTTGGGTAGACAACACGCCGCTGCCCTCTTTTACCGTTCCTTTCCATACCGCATTTGCTGTTCTTTTCATATTGATGATTTTAAGATTAAATTGTTGTAAGTGGCGTAAAAATAATTTTTTTATCGAATATGTACCGAAAGAAAACAAATGGAAATCCTGTTGAATCTTTACATTTAGCGGGCGCACAGCAAAATGGAAACCTATTTCACCTATTACGATAGCCCGATTGGCCTGCTGAAAATTGGAGGCACCGGCAGTTATATTTCCGAGCTGAGCTTTGTAGATTTTAAAAATCAGATTGTGCATGCCGACCCCGGTATTACCGATGTGATGCACCTTTGCACCGAACAGTTGATTGAATTTTTTTACGGTACCCGGCGGCAATTCAGCATACCTGTATTTCAGGAAGGAACCGCCTTTCAACAAAAAGTATGGGCAGCCCTGCTCCAAATTCCATACGGACAAACCATCAGTTATCAACAGTTGGCAAATCAGCTTGGCGATCCGAAATGTGTGCGGGCGGCGGCACAAACAAACGGCCGAAACAAAATTGCTATCATCGTTCCCTGCCACCGTGTTATTGGTTCAAATAAATCTTTAATTGGCTACTCCGGGGGACTATGGCGAAAAAAGCATCTGTTAGATATGGAGTTTAACAGGCTTCATGGCGTGCAGATGTTGTTTTAAATAAGAAGCTCCTATAGAAATAGGAGCCGTAAATGCACATGAGAAATAAACACTAAAATTGTTCTTTTGCGAGAACACGTGCAATATGTTTGTAAACGCACGAAAAAGCAAGAAAACAATGATGAGCGGTTTACAATGATGGATGAAGTAAAACAGCAATATATTTCCATCTGTCCGAACCCAGTTTTTCCCAACTGTTTTCGAAAACGCATTCTCTTATCTTTGGCGCAATGGCAAAAGCAGCAGGCGACACTCCACTTATGCAGCAACATCGGGCAATTAAACAAAAATATCCCGATGCCATTTTGCTTTTTCGCGTAGGCGATTTTTATGAAACATTTGGAGAAGATGCGATTATTGCCGCGCAGGTTCTTGGTATCACGCTAACAAAGCGCAACAACGGCGCTGCTTCTTCAAGTGAGCTTGCAGGATTTCCGCATCACGCATTAGATACCTATCTGCATAAGCTGGTAAAAGCGGGATATCGCGTGGCTATCTGCGATCAGCTTGAAGATCCGAAAACGGTAAAGGGGCTTGTGAAACGCGGCGTTACAGAAATGGTGACTCCCGGCGTTGCGGTGAACGATAAATTGCTTGAGCACAACAGCAATAATTTTTTAGCAGCCGTACATCTTACCAACGACGTTTCCGGCATTGCTTTTCTCGATATTTCAACAGGAGAATTTTTTGTGGCGGAGGGCGCGCAGGACTATATCGATAAGCTGTTGCAAACCTTAAAGCCCGCCGAGGTGGTGTTTCAACGCAGCGCTCAAAAAAATTTTAAAGAGATATTCGGGAAACAGTTTTACACCTATACCCTCGAGAGCTGGATTTTCGACGAAGCATATACCACCGAGCTGTTACTGAAACAGTTTCAAACACACTCACTAAAAGGCTTTGGAATTCAAAACTTAAAGCAGGCAATTGTTGCTGCGGGCGCTATTATTCACTACCTGAAAGAAACCGAACATTCGCATCTGCAACATATCTCAACCATCCAGCGGATTGAAAAAGATGACTATTTATGGATGGATAAATTTACCATCCGCAATCTCGAGTTGTTGCCGGTTTCGGCGGATGGCAGTTGCCTCCTTCAGGTACTCGATAACACCACAAGCCCTATGGGCGCCCGTTTGCTGAAACGATGGCTGCTGCTGCCTTTGAAAGATTTAAACAAAATAAACGAACGCCTGGGGCTGGTAGAGTATTTCATACTGCATCCCGACTTAAAAAAACAGATGCAGCTGCTCATTAAACAATGCGGCGACGTGGAACGGCTCGTGAGCAAGATACCGTTGCGTAAAATCAATCCACGGGAGGTGATGCAGCTGGCCAAGGGCCTTCAGCTTACCGCACAATTAAAATCGCTTGTTCAACACTCGGAGAACGCGTATTTGAAAAGGCTGGGCGATGCGCTGAATGCCTGCCATTATATTTTTGAGAAAATAACGGCGGAGCTGATTGACACGCCTCCTGTATCAGCGCAAAAAGGCGGTCTTATAAAAGAGGGCGTAAACACCGACTTGGATGAGATGCGAAAAATTGCTAAGGGTGGTAAAGAATACCTCATCAGCATTCAGCAAAAAGAGGCGGGTGCCACCGGCATTTCATCGCTAAAAATTGGTTTCAACAACGTTTTCGGATACTATCTGGAAGTTACGAATACACATAAGGACAAAGTTCCTTCGGGCTGGATAAGAAAGCAAACACTCACCAACGCCGAGCGATATATTACGGAAGAGCTGAAATCGTACGAAGAAAAAATTACAGGAGCAGAAGAAAAGATGCTGACCATCGAAATGCAGTTATATGAGCAAATGCTTACCGCGTTGCAGGACTTCATTGCTCCGATTCAATCGAACGGAAGCATACTTGCCGTGCTCGACTGCCTATTGTGCTTTGCGGCCAACGCAATCCAGTACAACTACAAAAAGCCGCAGATGCACGACGGGTACGACCTCGTGCTGAAAAACAGCCGTCATCCGGTAATTGAACGGAATCTCATGCCGGGCGATGAGTTTGTTGCGAACGATATTGAGCTTAGCGATCAGGAGCAGCAAATTATTATTCTTACAGGTCCGAACATGAGCGGAAAAAGCGCGGTGTTGCGCCAAACCGCTTTAATTACCATTATGGCGCACATGGGAAGCTTCGTGCCTGCGTCGGAAGCCCTTGTTCCGCTCACCGACAAAGTGTTTACACGGGTTGGAGCCAGCGATAACTTAAGCGGTGGAGAATCTACTTTTATGGTTGAGATGAATGAAACAGCCAGCATCATCAACAATATTTCGTCCCGCAGCTTAATCCTACTCGACGAAATTGGACGCGGCACCTCCACATACGACGGCATTTCCATTGCATGGAGCATTGTTGAGTTTTTACATGCGTCGTCATATAAACCCAAAACATTATTTGCCACACACTACCACGAGCTAAACGAACTGCAGGAAAAACTAACGGGTGTAAAAAATTTCCATATCACCAATAAACAGGTTGGCAACAAAATCATTTTTCTGCGCAAGCTTGCGCCCGGCGGCACTACGCACAGCTTTGGTATACACGTTGCCAAAATGGCCGGCATGCCTACATCATTAATAGAAAGGGCGAACGAAATTTTGAAGCAACTGGAGGAAAAACATGTGAGCGATGACGAAGACCAAAATCATCTAAACCGAAAAATAAAAACACTCTCTGCTCCCCAAATGCAACTATCTATTTTCGATGTGCATTCCCAAACCTTCGAGCAAATCAGAACCATTCTTCATAGCATCGATATCAACCGGCTGACACCGGTTGAAGCCTTACTTAAACTTCAGGAAATAAAACAAAGCATCCAATAAAAAATGCCTGCGGTTCACCGGCATTTCGTTTTCTTTATTCTTACATCTTCATCCCTAAATGAAACATCACAAAACTCCAGATGTCGGCCGCCTCTTCAATCTGTTTGGAAGTGGGCTTTCCGGCTCCGTGTCCGGCCTTACTCTCGATACGAATCAACGCAGGATTGTTGCACGATTGCACCGCCTGTAACTGTGCGGCAAACTTAAAGGAGTGCGCCGGAACCACCCGGTCGTCATGATCTGCCGTGGTAATTAAAGTAGCCGGATAACAAACACCTTCTTTTAAGTTATGCAAAGGCGAATAGGCAAACAAATTTTTAAAATCTTCGGCCGACTTCTCCGCATTTCCGTATTCCGAAGCCCACGCCCATCCGATGGTAAAACGATGGAAACGCAACATATCCATCACACCCACTTGCGGAATGGCAACCGCAAACAAATCCGGACGCTGCGTCATGCACGCACCTACGAGCAACCCCCCGTTCGATCCGCCTCTAATGGCAATGCGCTTGCTGTTTGTATAGCCTTCTTTAATTAAAAACTCGGCAGCGCCAATAAAGTCGTCGAACACGTTTTGTTTGTTGTGTAGCATGCCCGCTTTATGCCATTCTTCGCCATACTCGCTTCCGCCTCTTAAATTCACTACAGCATAAATTCCGCCCTCCTCAATAAAGAAGAAATTGGCCACACTGAAGCCCGGCGTCATCGGGATATTGAAACCGCCGTAACCATAGAGCATAACGGGATTATTTCCGTCGAGCTTTAAGCCTTTTTTATAGGTAAGAAAAACAGGAATTTTTGTGCCGTCTTTGCTGTTGAAAAAAACTTGTTTGGTTTCAAACTCATCCGAATTAATGTTGGCTTCCGATGCTTTGTACAACGTGCTTTTCCCCGTGGCAACTGTATATTTATAAATGGCCGGCGGTACGCTGTAAGATGTGAAGGTGTAAAACAGTTCCGGCTCGGGCGCATCCGTACCAAAGCCTGATGCCGTGCCGATTCCGGGCAATTCTACAACTCTGATTTTCTTGCCGGTATTGTGATATTGAACAACCATTGAGCTCGCATCTTTCAAATATGTTGCAAATAACTGATCGCCCGAAATGCCGACACTTTGAAGCACTTCTTTCTGTTCAGGTATTATGGTTCGCCAGTTTTCTTTTTGCGGGCGGGCAGGATCTATCAATACCACTTTATAATTTGGTGCATCCACGTTGGTGCGCACCAGCAGTTTATCGTCCATATTATCGATTACCGATGCCTCATTGGCGAAACCGGGAACAAGGGTGATGAAAGATTTCGATTTTGATTTCGTATCGCGCACAAGCAGTTCCGTACCACTCGTTCCTTCGGAAACGTTGATAACGAGAAAACGTCCCGACTTTGTCAGACCGCCGCCGATTGACCGCAGCGGATGCTTCGGATCTTCATAAATCAGCATGTCATCTTTTTGCGAAGTGCCGAGCTTATGGTAATACAGTTTGTGATTCTGATTTTGTTTGCTCAGCTTAGAAGACTCATCCGGCTGTGGATAGCGGCTGTAATAAAAGCCCTCATCACCGTTCCAGCTGAGGCCGCTGAATTTTATCCAATAAATTTTATCTTTTAACTTCTTTCCTGTTGCCGGATCAAGCACATAAGCCTCATTCCAGTCGCTTCCGCTTCCTGCAACCGAATAGGCAATATATTTTCCTGACTTAGAAAAAGACGTGATGTTCAGCGCAACCGTACCGTCGTCGGACAATATATTTGGATCAAGCACTTGCTGTGCCTTTCCGTCTAAATCGCTTTTCCGATAAAGCACACTTTGGTTTTGCAATCCGTTATTCTTCCAGAAATAATAATAACTGCCTTTTTTGCCCGGCGCCGATTCTTTCGGATAATTCCACAAATCGCTTAAGCGATCTTTTATTTTCGGCCTGAACGGAATTTGTTCCAAATAACTGTTGGTGACTTCGTTTTGCCCCCTTACCCATTCTTTGGTGCTTTCGCTGTTGTCGTCTTCAAGCCAGCGGTATGGATCAAATACACTGGTGCCAAAATAATCGTCTTTCACCTCATCTCTCTTTGTTTCCGGATAGTGAAGCTGGGAGAAAGCCGAAGCCGTGCAAACCACTACCGCAGCAAGCAGAAATATCTTTTTCATAGCGAGTTTTTAAAAACTACAATTTTACTTTAAACTGAGCAATAAATTACAACACGTTATGTGAAAACCCTAATTTTGGCAGGTGTGTATTTTTTACACATTAAACCGTTGAAGGGGACAAGAAATTAAACAATAAATTTGAGCCATTTTTATTCATATGAAAAGAGTGCATAAAATTGCCGTGCTTACATCGGGAGGCGACTCGCCGGGAATGAATGCGGCAATCAGGGCGGTTGTAAGAACAGGAATATATAATCATCTGGAAGTGTACGGCGTGATGCGTGGATATGCAGGTTTGCTGGAGGATGATATTTTTTTAATGAATTCGCGTTCGGTAGCCAACATCATACAGCGCGGAGGAACCATTTTAAAAACGGCAAGATGCAAGGAGTTTGAAACAAGCGAAGGCCGTCAGAAGGCATTTAAAAATATTGAAAAAAGAGGCATTGACGGGTTGGTGGTGATTGGTGGCGACGGCTCGTTTAAAGGAGCGGAAGCTTTTAGCCGCGAGTGCGGAATTCCCTGCATAGGCATACCGGGAACCATTGACAAGGATATTTCCGGAACCGACTTCACCATTGGTTTTGATACCGCGGTAAACACCGCCGTTGACGCGATAGATAAAATTAGAGACACCGCAGATGCACACGACCGTTTGTTTATTGTTGAAGTGATGGGCCGCGATGCCGGCTATATTGCCCTGCACAGCGGTGTGGCAACGGGTGCTGAAAACATTTTAATTCCCGAAGCAAACACCAGTTTGGATGAGTTGATTGCACATCTTACAGAAAAAGAAAAGAGAAAAAAACTCGTTAACCTGATTGTTGTTGCAGAAGGCAACAAGTACGGCGGCGCGGTTGAACTTGCGCGGTTAATTCATGAAAGAATTGAAACCGCCGACACCCGTATCTGCGTACTCGGGCACATACAACGCGGAGGCTCGCCTTCCTGCCTCGACAGATTTATTGCCAGCCGAATGGGCTATCAGGCAGTGGAATGCCTGCTTCAGGGAAAGCATAATGTGATGGTGGGAATTTTAAATAATAAGATGAATTTTGTTCCGCTTTCACAAGTAAAAAGCAATCAGCGCATCAACAACGAGTGGTTGAAAATTGTAAAAATACTGGCGAGCTAATCGTCACGAAAAAAAATTAAACTATGCCCAGAAATATTTCGAAGTACATAAATAAAGAAATGGACCATGTTGCCGGTTATCAGCACACGGTTCACAAAACAAAAATTGTTGCCACTGTCGGCCCTTCTTGCGATACCTACGAAAAGTTGCTCGAACTCGTAAAGTGCGGTGTAAACGTTTTCCGGCTTAACTTTTCTCACGGCAAAAACGAAGAAAAAGCGCAGATTATTCAGCACATAAGAAGCATCAACGATAAGCAACCCTACAACATCGCCATTCTTGCCGACCTTCAGGGCCCTAAATTAAGAGTCGGCGAAATTGAAAAAGGCGTAATGCAGGTGGAACCCGGCGATGTGCTCACCTTCACCAATACGCCATGTGTTGGCAACAAAGAGTGCATCTATGTTTCCTATCCAAACCTTGCTGACGACGTAAGGATAGGGAACACAATTTTAATCGATGACGGAAAAATTGAAGTGAAGGTTACGGAAGTAACGAAAGAAAAAAACGTGAAGGTTAAGGTGATGCTTGGCGGCCCGCTTTCTTCGAAAAAAGGCATCAATTTACCCGATACAAAAATTTCGTTGCCGGCGCTTACTGAAAAAGATTTAGCCGACCTCGACTTCATCATCGATCAGCAGCTCGATTGGGTTGCCTTAAGCTTTGTACGGAGCGTGAAAGACATCATCATTCTGCGCAACAAGCTCGACGAGCGAAAAAGCAAAACCAAGATTATCGCTAAAATTGAAAAGCCCGAAGCGCTCGCCAACATCCGCGATATCATTCTTGAAAGCGACGGAATTATGATTGCAAGGGGCGATCTTGGCGTAGAGCTGCCCGTAGAGCAGGTTCCGCTGATTCAAAAAGATATTATTCGCAAATGTATTCATAGGGCAAAACCCGTTATTGTAGCTACGCAGATGATGGAAAGCATGATCGACCGAAGTAAGCCCAACAGAAGCGAAATTACCGACGTGGCCAATGCCGTGCTCGAAGGCGCCGATGCGGTGATGCTGAGCGCAGAAACCGCCACCGGAAAACATCCGCAACTGGTAGTGGAAACGATGACGAAAATAATTCTGGAAGTAGAAAAAAAAGAATACCGCTACAACCGCGAAGAAGACCTGAAACCGCAAACACATTCTCCTACTTTTTTAAGTGATGCCATTTGCTATAACGGCTGCAAAATTGCCCGCGATATTAACGCTGATGCATTAATTGGAATGACCCAGAGCGGTTATACGGGCTTTACGTTGAGCAGCTACCGGCCACAATCGCCGCTTTATATTTTTACAAAAGAATCTACGCTTGTAAACCAGCTTAGCCTCGCGTGGGGAACCAGAGCGTTTTTCTATAATGAAGAAGACAGTTTGGACGATATTATTTTTGACCAGATTAATATCTTAAAGGAACGCGGGTTTTTAAAGCAGGGCGACGTAGTGGTAAACACGGGCTCTACTCCGGTGCACCTGCACTTACCCACCAACGTTTTAAAAATTACAACGGTTGAATAATGCTTATAAACAGATCTATGCGGTATTAACTGTTGTTTTAACGATAGCGCTATGTTCGGTTGCTTCGGCATCAGACACCACTTACCACCTTGTACCACAACCTGAAAAAGCGGTTTTCTATAAGGGCAGCTTTACAGTAAGCGAAGCCACCACAATCTGCTACAACGACGAATCCGACTCGGTTACAGCGAACTACCTGGCCGGCTATTTTGATAAATTTTATGGGCTGAAGCTGAAAAAAGCAAAACAAATTCCGGAAAAGAACTACATACAGTTGGTAACAAAAAAGTTTGTCAGCAAACCGGAGAATGATGAGCACTATACCCTTGCGGCAACCACTGATAAAATCATTATCAGCGGCGATAGCTATTCCGCAAATTTTCTTGCTGCCAATACGCTGATACAGTTGCTACAAGCAAACAAATCCCGCCATCTCCTTATCCCCGTTTGTGAAATCGACGACCGGCCCAAGTTCCCCTATCGGGGCATGCACCTCGATGTTGCACGTCATTTTTTCGACACCTCATTCATTAAAAAATTCATCGACCTGCTTGCGTTGCATAAGTTTAACCGCTTTCACTGGCACCTTACCGACGATCAGGGATGGCGTATCGAGATTAAAAAATATCCATTGCTCACCACCGTTGGTGCATACAGGAATGGGACCATCACCGGCCGCTATCCGGGAACCGGCAATACCAATCGGCGGTACGGCGGCTATTACACACAAGAGCAGATAAAGGACATTGTAGCTTACGCTTCGCAACGGCATATTATGGTGATACCGGAAATTGACATGCCGGGACATGCTTCGGCGGCTATCGCGGCCTATCCTTACTTAAGTTGTTTTCCATCTGAAAGCACGCCGGTACCATTTGGCAGCATCTGGAAAGGCGACAGCACCGGCAAACAAGTGCAACAAACATGGGGTGTTTTTGAAGACGTTTTTTGTGCCGGAAAGGATGCCACTTATCAATTTTTGGAAGATGTTTTGGCAGAAGTGACAGAACTCTTTCCATCGGAATATATCCACATCGGTGGCGATGAATGCCCCAAACAACACTGGAAAAGATGTGCGGAATGCCAGGCAAAAATCAAGAAAGAAGGCCTCACCGGCGAAAACGAATTGCAGTCGTATTTCATGATGCACATGGAAGCGTTTCTTCGTAAAAAGAATCGAAAATCGATTGGCTGGGACGAAATGCTGGAAGGCAAAAACATGCAGGGATTTACCGTGATGAACTGGCGGGGCGATAAGTTTGCAATGCAGGCAACTCATCAAAAATTAGATGTTATCCGCACGCCGGAATCCCATTTCTATTTAGATTTTTCTCAGTCGAAAAATGATGACAGCGTTACGAGAGGGCGGTACGTGCCTGTTGAGGCAATCTTCCATTTTAATTCATTCCCTCCGGAACTAAAAGACGAGAACAAAAGATTCATTGTTGGCGTGCAAGGCAATGTTTGGACAGAATATATGCCCACCCCATCGAAGGTAGAATACCAGATCTTGCCCCGCATGTCGGCAATCAGTGAGGTTGCATGGGGACACACCAACGGCTATTCGCAGTTTAAACAAAAACTGCCCTGGCTGTTGCATAAGTACAAGTTTTGGAAACTTAACTACAGCATGGCGGCTTATGAAATAACGGATTCTGTTTACACCGTTAACGATCCGCTGCCTGCCGTAAAAATAATATTGAAAAATTCCGGTAGTTTTAAGCTATCGCTTGGCGATAAGGCTACGCACAGCTTTCCCTACACCCTAACGATATCTGCCCCAAAAACAATTAAAGCTTTTGCCCTCGCCCCGGATACGGTTGCCCGCTACAATAAAACCATTTTTTTTAATAAGGCAACGGCAAAAAAAATCACGGGCACGCCCCCTGCGGCTTACTATTCAGGAGAAAACGGATTGTCGGGTTTGGTGAATGGCATTCGGGCGCATCAGTTTAATTCAACGGAGTGGCTCGGCTGGTATGGAAAAGACGTTTCGCTCAACATCGATCTACTGAAGAAAGAAAAAATCAGCAATATTCACTTGTATGTTTGGCGGCAGGAAGCAAGTTTTATTTATCTTCCTTCCGCAATTGAAATTGAAATATCGAACGACGGCAAAAGATGGACAAAGTATGTTGTGAATGCCCAGCAAAGCGGTTGGGAGGACAACAAAAACATCAGCTTTAATTTGCCCAAGCCGTCGGTGGCAAAGTTTGTGAGAGTAAAGCTGATATCGTACGGAAAAGTGCCGGCAGGACGGCCTTCTGCGGGCAGCAATACATGGTTGTTTTTAAGTGAAATTGCAATTAACTAAGGCTACAAAAATATATTTATGGAAAGATCATCTGTTCGCTCAACTGTTATAAAAGAAGTGGGCTACGACAAAGAAAAAGAGTTGCTGGAAGTAGCGTTTCAGACGGGCGATATTCATCAGTACGAAAAAGTGCCGCACAACATCTTCATTTCGTTTATGCGGGCTCCCTCCATGGGCAACTTCTATTTTGAATACATTAAGCACAACTACGAGTACACTCCCATCCATAAAAATAAAAACTGATCGTTTACTTTTGCCGCATGGGTACCTATTCGCTTGGCGACGCCATGAAAGATTTTATAAAGAAGAGAAACCTGAACAAAAACCTTCTGCCGTTTCGGATTAAAGAAGTATGGCAGGACTTGATGGGAACCACCGTTGCAAAATATACCGACGAAATCAGCGTACATCATTCAACCCTTATCATCTCCACCTCGGTGGCGCCTTTAAAAAACGAACTGCATTTTCAGAAAGACACCATCATCAAACGGGTGAATGAAATGCTCGGCGAACAGTTGATAGACCGCGTTGTGATAAAATAACCGTTATGAAAGTTTTTAAATTTGGTGGTGCAAGCGTAGCAACGGTAGAAAAAATAAAGCAGGTTGGAGAAATTTTAAAGCAGTATCCTGCAGAAGAAATAATGGTGATTGTTTCTGCCATGGGCAAAACCACCAATGCACTCGAAAAAGTAGCTGAAGCTTATTACAGCGGCCGGATCAACGACGCAAAGAATCTCTTCAGCACAATAAGAAATCAACACTTTACCACTGCAAAATATTTGCTGATAAAGGAATACCTTGAGTGCGAAAAATTGCTGAATGCCTTTTGCGACAGTGCGGAAAAGCTGATGCAGGAAGCGCCGGATAACTCTTTCGATTTTTACTACGATCAGATAGTTAGCGTGGGCGAACTGTTGAGCACTGCCATCGTTTCTTCCTATCTGAAGGAAGCTGGCATCACCAGCAAGTTTATTGATGTGAGAGAAATTATTAAAACCGACGATCGTTACCGCGCCGCATCGATCGATTGGTTGTTAACCGCACATCACGCGTCAACCATTGGCCCTCTTTTTTCCTCAACAAGCATTGTGCTCACTCAGGGCTTTATAGGCCGCGCCAACAACGGTGCTACCACAACGCTCGGCCGCGAAGGAAGCGATTTTACCGCAGCCATATTTGCCAACCTGCTAAATGCTGAAAGCCTCACCATCTGGAAAGATGTGGAAGGCGTGATGAATGCCGATCCAAAAGAGTTTTCCGAAGCCGAACTCATACCGGAGCTTAGCTTTGAAGAAGTAATTGAAATGGCCTATTACGGAGCTCAGGTAATCCATCCCAAAACCATCAAACCCCTTCAAAATAAAAATATTCCTTTAAAGGTAAAGTGCTTTTTAAATCCGGCGCTTCCGGGCACGGTTATTCATCACAAAAAAGTCTGCAACTTACCGCCCATCTACGTTCACAAAAGCAACCAGGCGTTACTGCACCTTACCACCACCGATTTTTCCTTCGCCGCAGAAAAGGCAATAGAGCAGTTATTCAGCGTTTTTAAAGCTATCGGTTTCATTCCTAACCTAATTCAAACGGGCGCCATCACCATTCAAATTTGTATGGACGATAACGCTGATAAAATTGAGGAAATTGCCCTTAGCGTAGCAGATACTTTTCACATCAATGTAGAAAGAGACCTTCACCTCTTTACGATTCGCCATTATCCGCACGATAAGATTGAAACTTATTTAAGCAATAAAGAAGTTGTGTTACAACAACGCACGCCGTCCACCCTTCAATTTGTGTATCGCCGGCCCATTAATTAATTGTAACGGTATTTAGGTTTATCAGAAACCCAAGTCCTATAAGGCTTTTTATCTGTAAAGCCGGGCTGTCGCCATTGCTGCCAAACAGCTTCACGTCATCATCATAAATTAAATCGAGATTGTATGACAGCGTAAGGTATTTGTTCACCTTCATCAACAGTGCATTCGTCATAAATACATCGATGTTTTCCGGATGCGAGCCATAGTCTGAAAACAAGTCGAGCCGCCCCTTATAGCCGATGGCATCCGTAAAATCTTTCTTGTAATTCACTGAGCTGAAGAAACCAATCTGCATTTTATAATGCCGCCCGGAGTCAACACCGTACACTCCTTTCGCTGCAAGATAATCGTTCGCTATCACCACCGATCGACTCGTTAAGGGCGAAAGGAAAACAGAAAGCTCAGGATTGGGCTTGTAGTCGAAACCGGCCGAGAGAGTAAAATAAGCCGGACTTAAAAGCGTGGACGAAAACGACGAGGTGTTGCCGCTGTAAGTATATCCGTCGAACAGTTGGCTTCTGAAATTAAACAGACCGGCCAGATACCAGTTGCCATCGAAGTTATAGCCGTACTTCGTCAGTAAATCCAAGCGGTCGTCGTTTTTTCGGGTGCCCAGGCTTGTTGCCTGAAGCAGGCCGAAATAAAAGTCGAAGTTATTGTCCCAGCTATGCCTTCCGTTTTTGTAATAAAGAAAATAGTTGAAGTAGTTATTTATGGATAGCGAGAATTCATCGCCGCCTGCAGCCCAGTTTTTTAGCGAGCCCTGGTTTACCGAGAGTTTGTTGGACCCCGAGCGTTTAATCACCCACGCCACCGAATCAACCGGATCTTTTTGCTTTTTTATGGTTCGGAAAACTTCGTTAGGCAAAACAATCACCGGTATTTCCTGTGCAGTAGCTTCCATCACTCCTGCAAACAATAATATCAGTATAAAAACCCGCTGTTTCATAGCGTGCAAAAATATATTTAAACCGCCAATGGTAGTCTGTCAAACTGACACTGAATGTATATCTTTGCTCTCCAAAAAAAATTTCTGATGTTGGATGTTAAGGCGAAAACGCACGATGAGACGCGGCAGGGAGAAGCCTATGCACCGTTTGAGAACGATGCCAGTCATTACATAAAAAAGTTTTATATAGAAAGCTACGGTTGCCAGATGAATTTCAGCGACAGTGAGATTGTTGCATCTATCTTAAACACTGAAGGCTATGGTGCTACTCGAAATTTTGAAGAAGCCGACATCGTATTTTTAAACACCTGTTCTATTCGTGAAAAAGCGGAACAAACCGTCCGGAAGAGACTTTCTGAGTTTAGAAAAGTGAAAGAAAATAAGCCGGGCTTTCTGGTGGGTGTGCTTGGCTGTATGGCCGAACGCCTGAAGTCGAAATTTTTAGAGGAAGAAAAACTGGTAGATATAGTGGTTGGACCGGACGCCTATCGCAGTTTGCCGGGCCTGATTGAAGAAGCCGAAACAGGGCAAAAAGCGGTGAATGTGTTGCTGAGCCGCGATGAAACCTATGCCGATATTTCTCCTGTGCGTTTGGATAGCAACGGAGTAAGCGCCTTCGTGTCGATTATGCGGGGCTGTAATAACATGTGCAGCTTTTGCGTAGTTCCGTTTACCAGAGGAAGAGAAAGAAGCCGTGACGTTTTTTCCATTGTGGAAGAAGCTCGCGATTTATATAGCAGAGGATTTAAAGAAGTTACGCTTTTAGGGCAGAATGTTGACAGCTACTATTGGCTGAATGAAGACGGAAAGCAGGCGGTAACTTTTGCCATGCTGCTCGAAGAAGTTGCCCGCATTGCTCCCGACCTTAGAGTACGTTTCAGCACATCGCATCCGAAAGATATTACCGATGATGTTTTGCATTCAATGGCCAGATACGAAAACATTTGCAAATACATTCATCTTCCCGTGCAAAGTGGCTCCACACGTGTGTTACAGCTCATGAACCGCACCTACACCCGCGAATGGTATATGGCCAAAGTAAACCGCATTCGGGAAATTTTACCGGACTGTGCCATTAGCTCCGATGTTATTGCAGGATTTTGCACCGAAACAGAAGAAGATCATGCCGATACACTTTCTGTGATGGAGTTTGCAAAATATGATATGAGCTATATGTTTTTTTATAGCGAAAGGCCCGGAACCCTTGCAGCGCGCCGGTATACAGATGATGTACCTGAAGACGTAAAAAAACGCCGCTTGCAGGAAATTGTAAACTTGCAAAACCGGCTATCGCTCGAAAGCAATACAAAAGACGTCGGGAAAACATTTCAAGTGCTGATTGAAGGAAACAGTAAAAAAAGTGAAGACGACTGGATGGGCCGCAACAGCCAAAACAAAGTAATCGTTTTTCCAAAAGAGCACTACCCTCTGCAAAAGGGAAATTATGTAAACGTTCGTGTAGAGGAATGCACACAGGCCACCCTTTTGGGAAAAATTGTTGGGTAGAATATAAAAATCAAAATAACTGAATGTCCGATTTACAGTCAATCAAAAACCGATTTGGGATTATAGGCAATGCGCCGGAATTAAATCACGCACTCAGCGTAGCAGTTCAGGTAGCACCTACTGATCTTACGGTATTAATTGTGGGCGAAAGCGGTGTTGGGAAGGAAGCATTTTCTTCCATCATTCACTCGCTCTCATCGCGCAAGCACAATCCGTTTATTGCGGTAAACTGCGGTGCCATACCGGAAGGAACAATCGATTCTGAATTGTTCGGACACGAAAAAGGCGCATTTACGGGTGCAGTAGACAACCGGAAAGGATATTTTGAAACCGTGAACGGAGGAACCATTTTTTTGGATGAGATCGGAGAGATGCCACTCGGCACCCAGGCCCGCCTCCTCCGCGTGCTCGAAACCGGCGAATTTATCCGCGTGGGCTCATCGAAAGTGCAAAAAACGAATGTAAGGGTGGTTGCCGCAACGAATAAAGACCTCCTCGAAAACACACAAAACGGAAAGTTCCGGCAAGACCTTTACTATCGCTTAAGTACAGTTCCCATCCGCGTTCCGGCACTTCGTAACCGAAAAGACGACATCCTGATTTTGTTTAGAAAATTTGTAATCGATTTTGCTGAACGCTATCGAACTGCCATGATACAGTTGGATGACGATGCCAAGAATTTATTGATTAATTACAGCTTTCCGGGCAATGTACGCGAACTGAAAAACATAGCCGAGCAGGTGGCTGTTTTAAGCAAAGAGCCACAGGTAAGCGCGGCTCAGCTAAAACAATTCTTACCTGAGCACGGCTTTCAAAACCGCATGCCCGTGCTTGCCGCTCCCCAACACACACACAGCCACGAGTTTAGCAGCGAAAGGGAAATTCTTTATAAACTATTTTTCGATTTAAAGAAAGATGTAACCGAGCTGAAAAAAATGTTTGTGGAAATTCTTCAAAACCCTTCGTCTTCGGGGCAGGCATTAAACTATACTCGCGATTCGCTGTTGAAAGATTTTCATTCGTCTACTCCATCGGAAATGGAAGTTGTGCCGGGAAGCCCAAATGCGTTTCCGCTGCCGGCTGTAGCCTCGGCCACGCATCAACCTTACATTATTCATGATACCACCAATAACATTCAGCCGCATGAGGACGTGGAAGAGTCGCTGAACATTATGGACAAAGAGCGTGAGCTTATAATAAAAGCCCTGAAGAAACACAAAAACAAGCGCAAGGATGCGGCGCTCGATCTTGGCATCAGCGAGCGTACATTATACAGAAAATTGAAAGAATACAACATTAATGACTAAGTTTTTCGTTTTGGTTATTGCTGCTTTTGCGGGTTTGGGCTGCGGCATCTATTCTTTTAAAGATGTTACCATTCCGCCCGAAGTAAAAACAATTAAAATTGCAGCTTTTGAAAACCGGGCAAGCTATGTGAACCCTCAGATGAACGCGAAAATAACAGACCAGTTGCAGCAAAAAATTGTTACGCAAACAAGGCTCACCAGAACCAATGCAGATGATGCGCACTATCAGATAAGCGGCTACATCAATGTGTACAACGTAAGCACGGTGGCTGTTACCAACCAGCAGTCGGCAACCAACCGGCTAACGGTGGGCATGCACATTATATTTTTAAATACACTTACCAACAAAACGCAGGAGTTCGACATTACCCGCAATTTCGATTTCGATGCCCGCAATACCTTGCAACAGGCGGAGGCTTCGCTCAATACCGAAATTGTAAAAAACATGGCCGACGAAATATTTAATCGTATTTTTTCCAACTGGTAACGATAGTGTAATTTCACCCCCATGAACACAACAGAATCCAGAATTGTTCAAATGTTAACCGGCAAAAACAATTTGTCGGAAGTGAATGTGGAAGAGCTAAACGAGATTGCGGTACAGCAGCCTTACAATTCGGTTGTTCAGCTATTGATTACAAAAAAAATGAAGGAAGAAAATCATCCTTCTTTCCATCAGCAAATCCATAAGGCATCTTTATATTTTCCCGATTCGCACTGGTTGCATTTTCAGCTCTACCATGCCGACTCCCTTGCTCCTTCGGAAGAAATAAATGCTTTTTCCGGATATACAACAGATGGCAACAACGTTTCTGATTATGTTGAAACCACTGCGTCTTCAACGGATGTTTTAGATGAAGTTTTGATTGAAGAGGTAACGCCCTCGCAACCGGAAAATCCGAATGAGTCGGAAGAGGAATTACCTGACCACGACACGGAAGAATCTCAAGGAAACGACGAAGTTGATGCCGGCCCGGGCGGTGAAGCGCATGAAGCGGCAGCCGGCAACATTTCGCGCCTGCTTTCAGAACAGGCAAAGATGTTTCAACAGCCTGTGGAGGAGCAGTCGGATATTTTAATTGAGAATGAGCCTTATCATACGGTAGACTATTTTGCCTCGCAGGGGATTGAACTGGATTCCGGCCTGCCGGCTCAGGATCAGTTGGAAAGTAAGATGAGAAAATTTACTGATTGGCTAAAGCAGATGAAGCGTGGTAACAAAACCAAACAACCGCTCGACCTTGGCACGCCGCCTGAGTTGGAGCACGCTGCCCGTAACATTGCAGAGAGTTCCAACACTCCTAAAGAAGTGGCCACGGAAGCTATGGCCGACGTGCTGATTAAGCAAGGCAAAATGGAAAAAGCAATAGAGGTTTATTTAAAATTAAGTTTTTTAAATCCCGAAAAATCCGCTTATTTTGCCTCCAAAATTCAAGAATTAAAAGGCATTTAATATGAAATTGTTGTTCCTTATACTTATTTTACTGGCGTGCTTGATAATCGCATTCCTGATATTGGTTCAAAATTCTAAAGGCGGCGGATTGTCGGGTGCTATCGGAGGCTTCAACAATCAGTTTATGGGCGTAAAGCAAACTACTGATGTGTTAGAAAAAGGCACATGGATTTTTGCAACCGTTATTGGCGTTTTATGCATTGTTTCGGTATTGTTTTTAAAGTCGCATACGGCATCCGATAACGAAATGCTGCGGCAGTTAAATCCTAATCAAACTCAACAGAGCCGTTAACCGGTTTCGTATATAAAAATTGAGCCCTGTCTACCTTTTGACAGGGTTTTTTATTCCTTCCATGAAAAAAATTATCCTTGTTTTTTTTGTTGTGGTTATGCTGATTGGCGGAGGCGTTGCCTACCTGGCTCTAACGCCGTTTGCCGCATTTGAGAAGCCCGCGGTTTTTCTTTACATCTACCGCGATCGGGATGTTCGACAACAGGTGTTGGAACAAGGCGAAGAAAAACGGCTGTTTAAATATCCGGCACTATTCGATTTCGCTGCGCAGCAGGCCGATGTGTGGAAGCGCCTGAAACCCGGGAAATATAAAATAAGCAAGGACGATAATTTATTGGATATTCTTCGCACGTTGCGCAACAACCGACAGTCGCCAATAAATCTGGTGATTAACCGTGTTCGCACAAAACAGGCATTTGCCGGACTGATCGGACGTTCGTTTGAAGTAGATTCCATCCGGATGCTGCAATACATCTCAGATGCGGATTCGCTGCGAAAATGGAATGTAACGGAAGATGGATTTTTATCGCTCGTCATTCCCGACACGTATGAGTTTTACTGGACTGCCTCCATCGAAAAAATTCTGACCAAGTTAAAGAATGCACAGGAAAAATTTTGGAGTTCCGGCAACAGGCAGCAGAAATCGGAAAGCTTGGGACTAACCCCTTATCAGGTTTATGTGCTTGCTTCTATTGTTGAAGAAGAAACCAATAAAAACGATGAGAAGGGAAATGTTGCCAGCGTGTATTATAATCGGCTGAACAAGGGGATGCCGCTGGGCGCTGATCCGACAATAAAATTTGCGCTGAACGATTTCAGTCTGAGGCGCATCTATCATAAACATCTTGAAGTGGAATCGCCTTACAACACTTATCGCAATAAGGGGCTGCCGCCGGGCCCTATCTGTACGCCTTCAAAAGTAACGATTGATGCAGTGTTAGAAATGCCACAAACCAACTATCTGTTTTTTGTTGCGCAGCCCGGCCTTACGGGCTATCATCGCTTCAGCACCACTTACAGCCAGCATCAACAATACGCAAAGGAATATCAGGAATGGCTCAACAGCTATTTAAAAGATAGAAACAATTAATAAACGGTGACTGGGATTGCCGCCAAATAAAAAAAATCGCCCGAGGGCGATTAAAGCTTGTGGAGAATACCGGAGTCGAACCGGTGACCTTTTGCATGCCATGCAAACGCTCTAGCCAGCTGAGCTAATTCCCCCGAAAGTTGTGCGAAAGTAAAGGCTTCTTACTATATCACAAAATGAAAAATAATCATTTTAAAATCAGCACCAAATCATCGCCTTTAACCATAGTGCCGGCGGGCAAAACAATGGTATCCACGCTGCCTTCGCCGAGTGCAGTAATGGTAGTTTCCATTTTCATCGCCTCAATCACAAACAACGGCTGGTTCGCTTTTACAGTGTCGCCGGCCTGTACCAACACCTGTGATATCTTTCCCTGAATCGGCGACGCAATCTCATTTGGTTTGGACTTATCTGCCTTTCTATTTTCTACTTCTGTTGTTTTAATTTTCCGGTTCTTCACTTCAATGATCCGGGTTTGCCCGTTCAGCCGCATAAACACTTTGTGCATCCCATGGCTGTCGGCCTCGCCGATAGTGAGCAGGCGCACTAAAATCACTTTTCCCTTATCAATTTCGATGGTTGCCTCTTCATTGCTGCTGAGTCCATAATAGAAATTGGGTGTAGGAATCTTCCACACGGCTCCATAGAGTTGCTTTTTTGCATAGTATTCTTCCCACACTTTTGGATATAAGAGATAAGAAAGCAGGTCGGTAAACTTAACTTCCTCTCCGAATTTTTCCTTCAGTCTTTCAAACTCACGGTCGAAGTCAACCGGTTTCAGATGCTCGTTCGGACGTTCGGTATACGGCTGAATATCTTTCAAAATAATTTTCTGTAAGGTTGGATCGAAGCCATTTGGTGGCTGCCCGATATCGCCTTTAAAAAACGACTGAACAGATTCAGGGAAAGCAAGGGTATGGCCTTTGGAAAGCACATCTTCCTTAGTTAAATTATTCGTTACCATAAAGAGCGCCATATCGCCCACTACTTTGCTGCTCGGCGTTACTTTAATAATGTCGCCGAACAAATCGTTCACTTCTTTGTACGTGCGCTTAATATCCTCCATTCTGTCGCCCAAACCTAAGCTCACTGCCTGCGGCTTTAAATTGGAATATTGGCCGCCCGGAATTTCGTGTACGTACACTTCTGCGCTGCTTGCCTTTAAGCCGCTTTCGAATGGATAGTAGTATTCTCTAACCGCATCCCAATACACTGCGTGCTTGTTCAGTTGCTCAATGTTATACGGGTTTTCACGCGGCTGGAAGCGCATCATCTCAACAACCGCGTTAAGGCTGGGTTGAGACGTTAATCCCGACAGGGAAGAAATGCAGCAATCAATCACATCCACCCCGGCCTCGATGGCTTTTAAATAGGTGGCGGTTTGAAGCGATGAGGTGTCGTGCGTATGAAGATGGATGGGGATTTTGATGGTTTGTTTTAAGGCCGTAATCAGTTCGTAAGCAGCCATCGGCTTCAGCAGCCCGCTCATGTCTTTAATGGCAAGAATGTGTGCGCCACTGTTCTCTACATCTTTTGCAAATTGAGTGTAGTACCGGAGGTTATATTTTGAACGCGCAGGATTTAAAATGTCGCCCGTATAACAAACCGAAACTTCGGCAATGCCTTTGGTTTTATTACGAACCGCTTCTATGCTCTTAGCCATGTTGGGCATCCAGTTCAGCGAATCGAAAATTCTGAAAATATCGATACCATTTTCCCAGCTCTTGATTACAAATTCTTCCACCAGATTGTCGGGATACGACTTATAACCAACGGCATTCGCGCCCCGCAACAGCATCTGAAGCAAAATATTAGGAATCGCTTCCCGCAACAGTTGCAGCCGCTTCCAGGGGTCTTCGTTTAAAAAGCGCATACACACATCGAACGTTGCACCACCCCACACTTCCATGCTGAAGGTTTGAGGAAACGACTGTGCAAAGGAGCGCGCCACTTTCAGCATATCAATGGTTCTGACGCGTGTAGCCAAAAGCGACTGATGGGCATCGCGAAAGGTAGTATCGGTGTATTGAATTGCCTGCTGCTCACTAAGCCATTTGGAAAACGCTTCCGGCCCGAGCTGTTGCAATAACTGGCGCGTACCATCAGCCACCGACCTGCTACTATCGACTAAGGGAACAACCGGCTTTTCGAAATGCTTTGAAGAATCGGGATGCGCCACATCCGGATGACCGTTAACAGAAACCTCGGCCAGGTACTTCAAAATTTTTGTACCGCGGTCTTTCAGCCGTTTAAACGTAAATACTTCAGGATATTGTTGTAAAAAGTTCACAGTTGCTTTGCCCGCAGTAAAAACCGGATGCTGAATAATATTTAGCAGGAAGCGAATATTGGTTTTTACCCCGCGGATTCTAAACTCCTGCAACGCCCGCTTCAGCTTGGCGGCCGCCTCCTCAGGTGTGGAGGAATGCGCCGTTACTTTCACGAGCAACGAATCGAAAAAGGGCGAGATGTGGACGCCGTTGTATACACTGCCTTCATCGAGGCGGATGCCGAACCCTTCCGCGCTGCGGTATGCGAGCACGGTGCCATAGTCGGGCATAAACTCATTCTCCGGATCTTCGGTTGTTAACCGACATTGAATAGCACAACCGTTCAAGGGAATTTTTCCGGGATGGATATTGATGATTTCGCTGTCGAGACGGTAACCTTCAGCAATATGAATTTGGGTTTTTACAATATCGATGCCCGTAACCATTTCGGTAACCGTATGCTCAACCTGTATGCGTGGATTTACTTCAATAAAATAAACCTGATTGCTTTTGTCGACTAAAAACTCAACCGTACCTACGTTGTTATATCCAACACTTTTACACAGCGCAACCGCATAGTTATAGATTTGATTTTTTACCGGTGCTGCCAGTCCGAAGGCCGGCGCCACTTCCACAATTTTCTGAAAGCGCCTTTGCACCGAGCAATCGCGCTCATAAAGGTGTGTAACATTCCCGTGCTGATCGGCAACAATCTGTACTTCGATGTGCTTGGGTTCTTCAATAAATTTCTCAAGAAAAACGGTATCGTTGCCGAAAGCATTTTTCGCTTCTCTTCTGGCTTCCTCAAAGTTTTTATGGAGGCCTTGCTCCGAGCGGATTACCCGCATCCCCCGCCCGCCGCCGCCGGCTGCAGCTTTCAACATTACCGGATATCCAATGCGCTGCGCTTCGGACAATGCCACATCAACATTAATCAGCGAAGCCTGGCTGCTTTCTATCAGCGGGATGTTGTTTTTCTCGGCAATTATTTTAGCCTGAACTTTATCGCCGAGTTGCTGCATAACACCTGCCGACGGCCCTACAAACACGATATTACTTTCCGCACATTTGCGGGCAAACTCGTCATTCTCCGATAAGAAACCATAACCGGGATGAATGGCATTTGCGCCGCAGCGCTTCGCCACCGTAATAATTTCATCGACGTTGAGATAAGGTTTTAAAGGGTCGTTTTCTTCTCCTACCTGATAGGCTTCATCGGCCTTATAGCGATGCAGCGAATAACGGTCTTCGTAAGTGTAAATAGCAACCGTTCGGATTTCGAGTTCGGTGCAGGCACGCAGCACTCTGATTGCAATCTCTCCCCGATTTGCAACGAGTAGTTTGGTGATTTTCTGAGGCATGTAAAGAGGTTGGATGTTTTTAATTTGCGGCAGTGGTTTACAAAAAATGTTCCTACATGCTTTAAAAATAAAAATTGTTTCCACTTCCGTCAAAACAATTTTTCCAACTCAAGCGGCCTGGTTCTATAAGCGCATTTCCGGTACATCATCCGGAACGATGAGCGTACCTGCTGTTTTTTCTTTTATTTCTTCAACAGTTACACCGGGCGCCCGTTCCAACAAGTAGAAGCCCGCGGGAGTGATGTCGAGGACGGCGAGGTCGGTCACCACTTTTTTTACGCAACCGAGGCCGGTAAGCGGCAGGCTGCACTTGCGGAGCAGTTTGCTTGCGCCTTTGGGATTTGTATGTTGCATAGCAACAATAATGTTTTTTGCACTTGCCACAAGGTCCATTGCGCCTCCCATGCCTTTCACCATTTTTCCCGGAATTTTCCAGTTGGCAATATCCCCGTTTTCCGAAACTTCCATAGCGCCAAGAACAGTAAGGTCAATTTTTCCGGCCCGAATCATTCCAAAGCTTTCTGCGCTGTCGAAGAAGGCGCCACCGGGAATAATGGTAACGGTTTCTTTTCCTGCGTTAATCAAATCTGCATCTATCTGCGCTTCCAACGGATAAGGGCCCATTCCAAGCATTCCGTTTTCACTTTGCAAAATAACCGTCATCCCTTCCGGAATGTAGTTAGCAACAAGAGTAGGTATTCCGATTCCCAGGTTTACATACATGCCGTCCCGAAGTTCGCGGGCAATCCTTTTCGCAATTCCAAATTTATCGAGTGCCATTTTTTTAGTTTTAGTTATTGAAGTTGAACAGTGCGACGTTCAATCCGTTTTTCATAATTTGTTCCCTGGTAAATACGGTGAACATAAATGCCCGCAACGTGAATTTCATCCGGATCGAGCATTCCGGGTTCAACTAACTCCTCCACTTCTGCTATGGTAATGTTGGCTGCCTTCGCCATGCTCATAGAAAAATTGCGTGTTGTTTTTCTGAAGACAAGATTGCCCATGGTGTCGCCTTTCCATGCCTTCACAATGCCGAAATCCGCATGCAGCGCATGTTCCATTAAATATTTCTTCCCGTTAAATTCCCGAACTTCTTTTCCGGCAGCCACTTCAGTTCCATATCCCGCGGGTGTGTAAAAGGCAGGTATGCCCATTGCCGCCATTTGAATTCGTGTAGCAAGCGTTCCCTGGGGTATCAGCTCAACTTCAAGTTCTCCGCTCAGCAATTGGCGTTCGAATTCTGCGTTTTCGCCAACGTAGCTGGCCATCATTTTTTTTATTTGCCTCGTTTGCAACAGAAGGCCGAGGCCAAAATCGTCGACGCCGGCGTTGTTGGAAATGCAGGTAAGGTTTTTTACGCCTTTTTGCTTCAACGCAAGAATGGAGTTTTCCGGAATGCCACAGAGGCCGAAGCCTCCAAGCATTATAGTTGCTCCATCAGATATGTCGTGAACGGCATCAATGGCGTTGCTATATTTTTTTTTCATAAGCGCATTGTGGTTTTCAACAAATGTAGTTTAAGTTTCTATTCAACCCGAACGGGCTTCTGTAGTATACGGTTGGGCTTGTTTGCATTCCGTTCGCCGTATGCATACACAGAGTCCATCAGCGCCTTAAACAAGGCGGGATCGTTTTGGTAGTAGCGGTAGCTTTCCGAAAACGTCTTTGTATCCGTTTTATGAATAAACAGCACCTGGCCATAATAATGTTCGGTTTGCTTTTTCAGCGAGAGGGCAGAATCGGCAGCTACATCGTTTGCAGCTAGTTCATCGGCGCGAAACATATCCCACAACATAACTTTCATGGAGTCGGGCGGCAATATACCACGCGGCACGGTCGGGTTGTTGCAGGCAGCCAGCATTGATAACGCACACAACCATCCGATAAGAAAGCGCTTGCTCATTTCAGTTCCTGATTGTATTTATCAATGTTAGCAATGTCGATCGATGTAACAATATCCAGAAATTTCTTTCGGTCGGCAGGCGCTGCTTTCTTAAACATGCCAATCAGTTCGGGGGCTTTGCTTTGCATAAAAAACTGAACAATCATCGTGTTTGGATTCGCCTGATTAAAAGCCTGAAGGCGCACCATCGCATCTAAAATATTTTTCCTCGCCAGGTTTTCATCTTTATAAAACTGATCGAGTCCTTGTCGGTAGTAGGCATAAATGATGTCGTGGAAAAGATTGTATTTGGTATTGGTGAAATTCTCAGCGAGCCAATAGCGGTTTCTAAGCCCGTCGAAAGCGCGCCACCCGGAGATATCTTTTGCTTCCGGCGAATTGTTTACAATGTTCATTGCGCGCTGAAAATAAAAGTCGCCGCTTTTTGGAAAGAATGAATCGTAGTCCATTCCCAAAATTATATTAATGTAAAAGGCTATAACGGCTGTAAGGTTAGAGGCAAGCGGATCGGAGCCGGCCACACGATTCTCATTAAATTCAACCGGCTGGTATTCGATGTACTTAAAAAGAATATCCGCATCGCGAAAGTTGACAGTTGCCGCGTTGTAGTCGGAATTATACACCGGCCTTGCTGCCTGCACCGTAAGGCTGGCCCGGTAGATATCACTTCCCGCAATCTCTTCAATATTCAACAAAAACTGGCATTCTATTCTTTCGTTGGAGTTGAAGCCATCTTTGGTCCACTTACGATTGTTGATCAGGTTGATGAGCTGATTCTGAAGGGTATTAAAAACTTTTTTGTCGACGGTGGAATTTACTTTGGGCGATAGTACCGTAATGCGCGCTTGCAGTTCCTGCGCACTTAACCGAAAACTTAGGAAGCAGATTATCAGTAGAAAAAGTTTTTTCATAAATGCTGAGAGATGATGTTAGCAATTTCCGAAGCAATTTCTTTTTTTGATTTAATTCCGGAAGTGTACATACGGCCGCTGCGGTTAAAAATAGTGATATTGTTGGTATCGTAGCCAAAGCCGGCACCTGCCGACTGCAGCGAGTTTAAAACGATATAATCTGCGTTTTTATTTTTTAGCTTTTGCATGGCATAGGCTTCTTCGTTGTTTGTTTCCAGTGCAAAGCCTACAAGTATCTGACTGTCTTTTTTTTGCTTCCCCATTTCAGATAGTATGTCGGCATTTTTCTCAAGCATTAAATTGAGGCTGTCGCCCTGCTTCTTAATTTTTGTTTCTGAAAATTCTGAAGGGCGGTAATCGGCCACTGCTGCGGACATGATGCAGACATCCGCATCCGGGAAACGCGCTGCCACTTCCTTATGCATTTCTGATGCAGATGAAACATCTATTCGTTGAATGTTGGGATGGTGGGCTTGAATGTTTACCGGACCTGCAACAAGCGTAACGTCAGCGCCGCGGTTAGCGAAAACTTCTGCAAGGGCGAATCCCATTTTCCCGGTAGAAAAGTTTCCGATAAAGCGCACAGGATCTATTTTTTCGTAGGTGGGGCCGGCCGTGATCAGCACCTTTTTTTGAAGCAGACTGTTGTTGGTTGTGAGCAAGCTCTCTATTGCGTTGAAAATGTCTTGCGGTTCAGCCATTCGTCCGCTGCCGTTGAGTCCACTTGCGAGGTCTCCCACGCCTACATCCATTATTGTATTGCCATCCGTGCGGAGTTGTTCTAAATTTCTTTTGGTAGCAGGGTGCATCCACATGTCCTCATCCATTGCGGGAACACATAGTATTTGGCAAACAGCAGATAAATACACTGCGAGCAGCAGGTTATCGCAGCGTCCGGATGCCATTGATGACAGGGTGTTGCAGCTTGCCGGCGCAATCACCATCACATCGGCCCACCGGCCCAGCATCACATGATTGCTCCATCCGGACTCGGTAAACATTTCCGTGAGTACGGTGTTTTTTGAGAGTGTGGAAAGAACCAGTGGGGATACAAACTGAGTTGCCGCCGGTGTTAGAATCACTTTTACCTCTGCGCCGGCTTTTATAAGCAGCCGTACCAGTTCTATTACTTTATACGCAGCAATGCTGCCCGTAATTCCAATTAATATCTTTTTATCTTTCAGCATGTTCTAAAACAAAAACGACAGTGAAGATCACTGTCGCTAAAGTAATTGAATTGATCCTTATCGGAACAAATCGTCTTCATTCTTTCTGTAATAAATTTTATCTTCCAAAAACTCCTGCGTTGCCAAAATCGCTGCATTTGGCATTTTTTCGTACGCTTTCGAAATTTCTATTTGCTCTTTGTTTTCGTGGATCTCCTCCAAACTGTCGGTATGGCTGGCAAACTCTTCCAGCTTATTATGAAGCTCTTCGCGAAGCGCAACATTAATTTGGTTGGCCCTTTTTGCCACGATAACAATCGATTCGTAAAGGTTTCCTGTAACGGCTTTTATATCGGCAAGGCTTTTTGTTTCCACCACATTGGTGGTACTTGAACTAAGATGCTTTCTTAACTTGCTCATTCTTTAAATTTTTTATGTAGTTGTTTGAAAGATTTTTAAAACGATCTAAGGTACCCTGATAACTATTGTCTTGAAAACGTTCTTCAAATTCTGAAATTTCTGACAACACCTTCTCGAAGCGCTCGGCCTGTTTTTCGGTAATGCTGTTTTCCGCATATTTAAAATACGATTCAATTACCCTGATTTTGTACTCAGCACTCTTTTCAGAGTCGGGAAAATTTTCCATTAAAGAAGCATAGGCTATAGCCGCAGCTTTATAGTACCCCAGGTTATAGTACAACTCAGCAGCCGTAAACTCTTTCTGCTCCAACTTCTGGCGGCACTTGTCAATAATATCGGTGGCATCTTTTGTACGTGACGAGCCGGGGTGGCTGTTAATGAAGGCCTGCATCAATCCCATAGCTTTTGTCGTCACCGTCTGATCAAGCGGATATTTGGGCGACTGTTTATAAAAGCAATATGCCCTCATGTACTCGCATTCCTCTGCCTTGGCACTGTTAGGGAAAAGCTCCGTATATGTTTTGAAAAGATTCTCAGCATTAATATAGTCCTTCAGGTAATAATGGCTGTAAGCAAACTTATAGTACATGTCTTCAAACCTGGCCGTACCTTTTACATAGGGAAACAACTGCTCATATAACTGCCGTGCATAGTCGTATTTTTTATTAGCGTAAAACTGCTCGGCAACCTTATACTTATATTCATTATCCGTGCTCTTTACTGCCTTATTAAACTGATTGGAGCAGGACGACAGCAGCAATAAAAGAGAGATGAAAACCAAAAATTGCTTCATAAAGCTTGCGAAGATAATATTAATTAAGAAAACCGGTTCAATACATTTTCGTTCCGCGTTAATAAACAGATAAAAAAAGAGAGGGCTGAAACCCTCTCTCTTAAACTTATTCCGGTTATAGAAATTACTTTCCACCTCTTAGTTGCGGGTGAGGTGCAGGTACTGTGTTGGGTCCTGCTTCTCTTGTGCCAATCAGGTCAACTGTATTTGCATCACCGCTTTCACCATAAGTAAAGATCAGTCTGCTTTCAGAGATTCCTTGATTTTCAACAAGATATTTAATTACTGAGTTCACTCTGTCCCAGCTTCTTTGTTGTGAGCGTTTATCGGCATTTGCACCCACATAACCGATTACGCGAATGTTACATTGAGGCATAGATTTTACGCGCTGTGCAACGCTGTTGAGCATTTTCTTCGCATCAGCAGTAAGCGCATTGGAATTTGCGTTGAATTTGATGCTTGGAAGGCTGCCGATTCCGCAATCGCCGCCTTGGCTACCGCTTCCAAAACCACCGCTTTCCATCATTGATCTTAGCTCTTTGCAACATGCGCTTTCAGGGCAGGTACCTACGCCATCAGCATCAACAGGGAAGCAGTTTTGCGGAGTAAGAAGTTCTTTATCGCGATAATCAGGAACTCCGTCGCCATCAGTATCTTTTGCTACACCACGAACGTCAACCGGTGCGCCGGCAGGTGTGTTTGGCTCAAGATCGAACTGATCAGTAACTCCATCGCCGTCAGCATCTGGCAGTACAGGAGCAGGGAGTTTCATGTGGCGCGGATTGTTCAACTCATTATACATGTAGTTGTTTGGATTGATCCACCAAAGGGGAGCCACTCTTCTGGAAGAATTACCGAGGGCAACACCAATTTTTACGGTAGTAAGACTGATGATGTCGTTGCTTCTTCCGCCATTAAATCCGTCCATATCATCATCGAACGTCAGCGTAAATCTTTGCTCGATACCAAGGCTCCATCTGTCAGAGATTTTGCGTGCAAGACCACCACCAAAAGAAGCTGCATGTCTCATTAGCTGATTTCCCTGATAAAGGCCAATATTTTTTCTGCTGCCGTTTGTTGTGGGTGCATTGCTTTCGTATTCACCATCCAACAATGTTTTCAGTGCACTGCGGATATCACTGCGCTTTTGGTTAGGATTAATCATCGCCTGAAACTTATAAGGATTACCATTACCGTCAAGAGCATCTACATCCACATCAGCGATCATAAGTGAATATCCTGCAAACGCATACACATTTGTTTTTGGATTACCACGATAGTGTGAAGGAGTATTCAGAGAGATGATGAAGTCTAAATTACCTTGGTGAAGACGATTGCGGTAGTTGGCAATAAAGCCGTTATTCCGGTACTCAGCATACTGCGCCCAAACGCCCCTCGCCATGCTTCCGCCCTTAAAACGATAATCTAATCCCTTCATAATCGCTCCGTTATACTCACCACGGATAGAAAATGTATGGTTAATCGCTTTTCTAAGGCCGATGGTACCACCGTATCCGAAGCGAGGACTGATGTCGCCAATTACAAAAGCCGGCCCTACACCAAAGCTTAACTCCCACATATTGCGGGGCTTAACCGGGTAAGGGTACTGATTGTTCATAAACTCATTGAACTGGGGCATGTCTTTCGTACGAACTTTTGAGGAATCTCCCCAATAGGAAACTGCGTCGTTTCTCTGAGCAAAAGAGGCAGTTAGAAAAAGGCTGAATAGGCCTAATAGCAGTGTAAACTTTTTGCTTGCCATAGATTTTATTTAATAAAATTTTTAAATACTTAAAACCACTCTAAACAGCAAATTTAGTTAATGGCTAAGAAATACCAAATTTTTACTATTTATTTTTAAGTGATGGTATTGTGTTTACTCATAGCAATTGGAATGCCAACGTTAAATATCTGACCTTTGAAATTAAAGAATATATTGCACCTCTTTTTTTAAATGGATCGCGTAAAACGAGAAATAGCTGCCGAGCTCAAGTATTTTGAAACCCATTTCAGCAATGCGGTAAAAAGCCGTGTTCCGCTCCTGGACCGCATTATGCAGTATATTGTTCGCCGGAAAGGCAAACAGCTACGCCCCATGTTTGTTTTTCTCAGCGCCAAGCTTGGAGGTGATATTAACGAGAAATCTTACCGCGCCGCGGCCCTCGTTGAACTTTTACATACTGCCACTTTGGTACACGACGACGTTGTGGATAATGCCAACGAAAGACGTGGCTTGTTTTCTATCAACGCTTTATGGAAAAATAAAATTGCAGTGTTAGTGGGCGACTACCTGTTAAGCAAAGGGTTGCTCCTCGCTATAGAAAACGGCGATTTTGACACGCTTCGCATTCTCTCTCATGCGGTTAAACAAATGAGTGAAGGAGAATTGCTCCAAATGGAAAAATCGAGAAACCTCAACCTCAACGAACAAACGTATTACGACATTATTAAAGGGAAAACCGCCTCTCTTCTTGCCTCGGCTTGCTCGGCAGGCGCCGGCTCCACGTTTAACAACGAAGCCGATATAGAAAGGATGAAGTTGTTCGGAGAAAATGTAGGCATGGCTTTCCAGATAAAAGACGACCTTTTCGATTATGGTGATGCGGACGTAGGAAAGCCAACAGGCAACGACATAAAAGAAAAAAAGCTCACACTTCCATTGATATATACGCTGAACCAAGTGGATAACAGTTTAAAGCGCAACCTCATCTACATTATCAAAAACCAAAGCGACAGAAAGGATAAGGTGCAGTTTGTAGTTTCCACTGTTAAGGAAACGGGCGGAATTGCATACGCTGAGGAAAAAATGCTTTTTTACCGTGATGAAGCATTAAAAATTCTTCATAGCTTTAGTGATTCATCCACCCGTCAGGCCCTCGAGGAGCTTGTACGGTACACTACCGACAGAAAATACTAATGGAAAAACGCTGGCAAATAGAAACGGCCGAGGAAAATGCAGTGAAGGACTTGCAAGCTGCACTCAACATTCATCCGGTGTTGTGCGAAATTTTAGTGAAGCGTGGCGTTAAAGATTTTGAAACAAGCCGGTCGTTTTTCCGGCCGTCGTTAGATGGCTGCCACTCGCCTTGGCTAATGAAAGATATGGATGCCGCTGTTTCCAGAGTTTTGAATGCCATCAGCCGCAAAGAGAAGATTCTTATTTTCGGCGACTATGATGTGGATGGCACTACTGCAGTAGCCACGGTGTATCAGTTCCTTCGCGAAATTCATTCAGGTATAGACTTTTATGTGCCACATCGCTATAAAGAAGGATATGGTATTTCGAAGGCAGGTGTGGATTACGCACATCAGCATAACTTCTCTCTGGTGATTGCGCTTGACTGCGGAATCAAATCGGTTGACTTAATTTCCTATGCCAATACACTCGGCATAGATTTCATTGTTTGCGACCACCATCAGCCCGGAGCCACGCTCCCACCCGCAGTTGCTATTTTAAACCCGAAGCAAAAGGATTGCAACTACCCCTATAAGGAGCTAAGCGGTTGCGGCGTAGGCTATAAGCTGATTTCTGCAGTAGCCGACCGGTTGCAAATGCCACCAACTTCTTACCAGGTTTATTTGGATTTAGTTGCCACCTCAATAGCTGCCGACATTGTTCCGATAACCGGCGAAAACCGGATAATGGCTTTTTATGGCTTGCAGCAAATTAATGAACGCCCTTCAGCCGGAATTAAGGCACTCATGCAACTGGCGACGTGCAAACCACCACTGAGTATTAATGATCTTGTGTTTGTAATTGCTCCGCGAATTAATGCCGCCGGACGAATGGATGAAGCAAAAAACGCTGTTCTGCTTTTTATTGAAAAAGACGAAGCACAAGCGCTTGCCTTTGCCGAAAACCTTCATTTGCACAATATTACAAGGAAAGAAGCCGACCTGAGTATTACGGAGGAAGCGCTGAATATGATTGCTACGAATGCCCGCTGGCTGCATAAAAAAACCACGGTAGTTTTTCAGGAGCACTGGCACAAGGGGGTTGTAGGCATTGTTGCATCCCGCCTCATTGGCAGCTACTACCGTCCTACTGTTGTGCTTACACGAAGTGGTGATGTTGTAGCAGGCAGCGCAAGGAGCGTTGCCGGATTTAACTTGTATGATGCAATAGACGCTTGCAGCGAGCATCTGATCGGATACGGTGGGCATTTTGCTGCTGCCGGAATGACGATGCTGCCCGAAAAAGTGGAGGCGTTCTCCGAACGCTTCGAGGAAGTGGTATCGGCATCTATCACCGATGAACTGCTGGTGCCCCAAATATTAATTGACGCCGAAGTAAAACTGGCCGACTTAACGATGCCGTTTTATCAAATTATCCGGCAGATGGAACCCTTCGGTCCGCAAAATATGCGGCCGGTATTTGTGCTTCGCAAAGCCCCGCTTTCGCGCCATCATACATCCGTTGCAAAGCAAGAGCATATCCGCTTTTTTTTGAAGGAAGGAAACTTTTGCATCAGCGGAATCGGGTTTGGGCTGGCCTCTAAATATCATCTAATAGAAAGTGGCCAACCGGTAGATATTGCGTTTACCCTCGATGAAAACAACTGGAAAGATGAAACCGTACTTCAACTGAAAGTGGTTGATATTAAGCTCTCGGCTGTTTAAATCCGGGGCGTGGCACCATTACAAAGTCTATGGCCGGTGTTTGACACTTTCTGTAAAACATCTGCTCATGTAACCGCCGCATTCGCTGCAATTGTCATCGCATAATGCGGCTCATTTGACTGTATTTCATTTTCTCATCTTCAACTATAAAACAAATGAAGGGTCCTAAAATAAGTTGACAAGTTTTTAAATTGAACCGACTGCCTCTGGTGGTCGGTTTTTTTGTAAATGT
>JBDHYF010000010.1:0-83105 GCA_039811185.1 Chitinophagaceae bacterium
CAAATTCGTAATGACATCTACATTCCCGATAAGCTGATAATTGACACCAAGTACAAAATCCGTTCAAATAATGATGGCCTGAAAGCTGGAGTATCACAGGCAGACCTATATCAAATGGTGAGCTATGCCATAAGACGAAAATGTAGCAATGTCTTATTACTTTATCCTGATGCAATAAATAGGCTTAATACTCCTGCAACATTTCAGATACCATCTGACATGCTATTAAATAGTATTTTCATTCAAGTACAAAACATAGATATTTCATTCTCCGATTTACACGAAGCTGACTTTTTAATGATGAGTCGTGTAAGGAAACTATCTCCGCTATTCATCTGAAAGCCCACGCTTCGTGCAGATTAGCCCCGTGCTGCAAAAATCCCCGCCCCTCACTTTGCCTGCCCACAAGGCCTAAGAAAGTTCGTGGCTTGCATCGTCTTTTTGCAGCACTCCCCGCAGCCACCGCACTGTTGTTTTTTCCTGTCACACTTTTTGCACCCTCGGCACATTTGGCACAGTGCCATCCTCGTACCTGCGGTGTCACAGAGCCAAGCCAACGCACAAGCAAAAAGACGTTGCACTCCAACCACCACCACCGTTCCACTTGTGCCAGGAAAAAAACAACCCCAAGCTACTGCTGGAGAAACCATTGAGGACATTGGATTAGGAACAGCTTGGTTAGGCGATGTAGGCGTTGTAATTCACGATGCTTGCTTTTCTTTCAGAAGAGTATTACCGTGATTTATTACTAACCTTTCCTAAGAATAGTATAGAATCATAACATCGGACATAACATCACATCCATCCACGATATTTTGAATTATCGCTTATTTAAACGATATTTTGAATTATCGCCTATTTAAACGATATTTGCACTATGATAGCAGTTATAAAAGGAGATGTTATCGCTTCAAGAAAATTGGAAAACCAAGCCTTATGGTTAAAACCACTTAAAAGTTTATTAGCTTCTTGGGGCGAGAATCATAAAAACTGGGAACTTCATTCAGGAGATTTTTTTCAAATGGAAATATCAAATCCTGAGGAAGCATTAAGAAAAGTTTTTGAAATAAAATCATTAATCAAAAAAGTAGAACCCACCGATAAAACAAAAAAAAGCAGTACGATAGATGTTCGTCTGGCTGTAGGTATTGGTGAGAAAACGTACTCAGGTGATAGCATATCAGAAAATAATGGCCCTGCTTATATCTATTCAAGTGAAAAGTTTGATGTACTAAAAAAAGAAAATGTAACCATAGGTATAAAAACCTCCTGGAAAAGCTTTGATGAAGAAATGAATTTGTACTTAAAACTGGCAGGAACATTTATGGATAAATGGACAGTTTCATCTGCAGAATTGGTTCAAATTGTATTAAATAACCCTGATATAACACAAGAAGAAATTGGGAAACAGCTAGGTATAAAGCAAAATTCAGTGAGTGGAAGATGGAACAGAGCCAACGTCAATGAATTGCTAGAAGTAGAAAAAATGTACAGAAACAAAATTAAATCATTGCTAAAATGATTATACTCCTAAAGCTAATATTAGCCCATTTTTTAGGGGATTTCCTCCTACAACCTACCGCATGGGTGAAAGAGAAAGAAGTTAAGAAAGCCAAATCCAAATACCTGTATGCACACATTTTAATACATGGTGTCATCGTATTGTTATTATTGTGGGATTTTAATTATTGGTTATTAGCATTATTAGTGATGATTTCACACGGTGTTATTGATGTCATTAAATTATATGCCCAAACAGAAACCAACAAGTCAAATTGGTTTTTAATAGATCAAATATTGCATATCATGAGCATATTAGGGTTGTGGGTATTATTTCTCAAACCTGAAATAAATCTTAATCAGATACTATCATCTTCTGAAATTTGGATATATGCAAGTGCCTTACTTTTTATTACGGTTGTGTCGGCCATTGTGATAAGAGAATTGATGTCAAGTTGGTCAGCAACTTTAGGCGATAACAATGATGAATCGTTGAGCAATGCCGGTAAATACATTGGCATGTTGGAACGGCTTTTTGTTTTCGTTTTTGTGATAACTGGAAATTGGGAAGGCATTGGATTTTTGCTGGCCGCCAAGTCCGTATTTCGCTTTGGAGATTTAAAAGAATCGAAAGACAGAAAACTAACAGAATACATTTTGATAGGAACTTTATTAAGTTTTGGCATTGCCATAGGTGTAGGAATGTTGGTACTTAAATTAGTAGTTAGTGGTTAGTAGTTTGAAGGTTAGAAAAAAGTAAATAATGATAAAAGATTTTAAAGATTTAATAGTTTGGCAAAAAGCCATGGATTTGGTAGAGGAGATATGGCTTATGTCATCAAAAGAGTCAGGCAATTAGTCAAACAAAAACATGAGCCTTTGGGCTTAAGAGGCCGCTAGTGCTTTGCAACTGCAACCAATTTTGTATCTGATACTAACCCGGAACTTAGTAAAATGAATTAGCTAAACAGTCCGCGTCAATATCCACAGCTAAGCGGAAAAAAAGCAAAAGGCACTACACGAAGTCTTGCCTTTTTTTATGTTACCATCGTTCACTCAAACCATCATCACCCGTCGTGTCACACCGCGCATCGTTCAGCTCTTTCAGTAGCATTTCTGCGCGCTGCAACCGGGCGCAACCGGCTGTCAATCCCATCTTCCGCCCCTGCTTAGGGCATATCTTCCACCTCCGGTAAAATACAGTGCCAGCCCAAACACGGCATAAATAAAAATTAGCCCAATGGCCCAGCCGCCATTATCGTTCAGCTTAAACACATAAGGGAGCTGCATCAGCAAAATGGCAACCACGCAGTTCATCGCAAACACAGCACCCGCAAATTTTGTTTTAAACCCAACAATAATCAATACCGGCATCAGTATTTCGCCAACATAAACGCCATAAGCAATAAAGGCGGGAAGGTGCACGGCCCTAAGCGCATCTTCGATGTAACTGATTCCGTAAACGGCTTTTGTAAGCCCATAAATCAGCATGGTAAAAGCAATGCCCACGCGAAGCAGCAATAGTCCGATGTCTTGTTTCGAGTTCATAATTTAAAATTGATGTTTAATAAATATTCCAATATTGATGAGGTTGTTCTCGGTGCGTGCAAACTGATCGGCGTTGGCCGCCAGCCCGGTGGTGAATTGTTTTTTCGATACGCCCAGCCGCAGTTGTTGTACTCCGCGGTCGAGAACTTTAAAGTCGGTGCTGCCCGACGCAAACAAGCTGATATGGAGGTTCGTAGTAGCCGATATCGGCGGGCTGTAATGCAGTGCCAGCGCTTGTTCCAGCCAAACTTTCGATTGTGCGGTTGGCCCAATTGTGAAGCTGCCATTAAACGACCCGGAGTTAACGATATACTGAAGCATCACGCTGCCAAAGGCACCCGGATTCTTTAAGCCTGCGGCTGCACTTAATACCATGTGGCTTGTTAGTGTATAGCCAATCATATTTCTGACGAAGAAAATATTGGGTTCGCTTTTGTAGTCCGCATCCAGTAAACTAAGGTTACTGAAATTCCATTTGGTGCCGACCTTTTTTTTCAAGTGATGCTGCCATACAAAGGAGCGATGGCCAATCACAGCTTCCGCATGGAAATCGGAAGCCTGCGCAACGGACGGGATATGTCCAAAGCACTGGATCCCTGCCAGCAAAATCACACGGAAAACAACCTCCATTTTCATCGCTGCAAAACTATCTGTGTGCGGTTGCAGGAATCTTAAGATAGGTTAAGAAACAACTGCCATACAATTTTGCCTGCGGTAAATGGGCTGTCCGGCCCATTGTATAGCGGTGCCTTACAAATTATTTTCGTGAAAACATTTTTTATGAAGCGTATTTTATTTCTCGCCGTTTTAGGCGCAGTTCTGATGAGTGTAACATCATGTAAAAAAGATAGCGGCAGCGGTGGTAGCTCAAACTTGTCGGGCCCTTTTGTTGCGACCGTAGACGGAGCGGCGTTTCCGAATGCAGACATGACACGGACAACCGCCAAATTCGTCACCTCCACCAAAATGCTCCAAATCATCGGACAGCCGGCCGACGCCAAAGAAACCATTGTGCTCAGCCTGATGAATTTCGACAACACAATTGCAATGCGGGGCGTGGGTGATTACGATATCAATCCGGCACAGGTAGCAACAGGAAAATACCTTCTAAGCGCCGAATACAACAAATGGAATGGTTCGGGCTATGACCAGTGGTTTGCAGAGTACAGCCTGTCAACAGTGGGAAAGCTCACAATCGAATCCATCACCGACACGCACGTGAAAGGGAGTTTTTATTTTGAAGCGTTTAAGAAAAACACCAACGGCAGCTTCGATGCTTCCAACAAAAAATCGATTACACAGGGCTCATTCGATCTGGATATTAAAAGAATGTAATCGTCAGCGGTGTTTGTTGCGCAGATGACTTAAAAATTCGGGTGTTACACCCAGGTAGGAGGCGACAATGTATTGAGGAACGCGCTGCTCGATATTCCGGTATTTTTTCCGAAAGTTCTGGTAGCGTTCAAAAGCATTGTCGCTCATTTTTTCCAGCATCCTTTCTTGTAAAGCAACGTAGGCCGATTGTATTTTCAACCGGAAAAAATGGCTAAAAGCCGGGCGCAGAAAAAAAAGATTTTCCAACTCCGCCTTCGGCAAACGGATCAGGTTTGTTTTTTCCAAAGCCTGTACATACATGTTAGACTGGGCGCCGGTTAGATAGCTGTGTAAGTCGTTAATCCACCATTCTTCAACGCCGAGCTGAAGGCTGTGTTCTTGTCCGGTGTCATCAACGTAGTAGGTTCTCATCGCGCCTTCTGTTATAAAGTTCATGTGCTGCGATATTTTGCCGGGTTGCAGCAAGCATTCTTTTTTATTCAGCCGGCTGTAACGCGCTATGGATGCGAGTGCGGCAATATCGTCCTGATTAAGCTCAACCTCTTTGCGAATGTGTTGTATCAGCAGTTCCAGTTGGTTTTCGGTGGTCAATGGTTCGTTTTTTCTACGTTCGTAAATGTGGTACAACCCTATAGCCAAATATAAATAAAGGCAGCAACTACGGCTGCAACGGTTGCAGCACCGGAATGCGTTTCGGTTTGCAGAATGCCTGAAGATGAACGGCTGAACGATGCAGTGAGTGACACGGGGGACGCTGATAAGCGGGCCACTGCAGATCCCCAAAAAAATCACTACAATCGGCTACTAACGGCAATCAGTACGCATAAAAAACAAAGCACTGCGGCTACAGGCGCAAACAAGATTTTTTCTACCCGAACTGCCGACCTTATGTTTCCAAACGCGCTTGCTGCAAACACTACAGCCATTAGCCAATAAACTGCATTCGTTGATTTTTTAACGATATCCGGCAACAGATTTTCTTTTTCGAAAAAAACAAATAGCGCTAACAGGCATGAGATAACAATGGAAGCGCCTTCAAAAAAATACATCTGTTTTTCTGACTTTAATTTACCGCCCCAAACTTTTTGGTAGGGCACTATCCTTAATAATATGAGCAGGTGAAACACTGAGAGTGTTATCAACAGGATCAATAAAATGTTTTGCGCCTTGTGTGCCATTGCTTGGTTTAAAACTCGAAAATGAAGCCGATTGCCGGCACCACCGTGGCATCGGCACTCTGCAAGATCACCGGTATGGCATTGCTGCCGTCGGCTGCCACAGGATTTCCATCGGTTGTTACAAATGCTGTATTGTCGGCATTGCGCTCAAAGGTGTATTTGGGAAACGATGGCGTTTTGTATGCAAGAATATTTTGAAAATCGAGATAAACAGTCAGGCTCGTTTTTTTGAAGTTGTATTTTTTATCTACGCGCAAATCCAGTTGCTGGAAGGGTTTCAGCCGTTCGGTGTTCAGCAGGCTGTAGTCGTAAACGCCTTTTCCCGTAGAAAGATAATACTGACGCGAAGCCGTTAGGTCGTAAGGTGAATAGGGCTGTCCGCCTGCTAAACGATACTTTAAACCGATTTCCCAGTTCTTTTTAAAACTGAGTCCAACGGTGGTTGAAAGAACATAGCCGTAGTCCCAGGTAGATGAAACATATTTGTTGTCGCTGCCTGCAAATTCCGATTTATAGACCGTGGCACTCGCTACATAAAAAAGGTTTTTTATCATTTTCTGCTGTGCGTACACTTCAAGTCCATACACACGGCCCTTTCCTGAAGAGCTGTATTTTTCGTTGCCGATGGCGTTAAAGTCGGTGCCTACATTGGCGAGTGAAATACCCGTAACATTTGAAACAGGATATTGATCGTAGTCTTTATAAAATGCTTCTGCCGTTAGCCTGAAATCGTTGCGGGGCAGGTATTGCAGCCCCACAGTATAATGCACTGCATGAATGTATTCAAGGTTTTTGTTGGCGAGCGCACCGGCAGTGTTTTGATAGCCAAGTGCAGTATAAGGCGGTAGCTTATAGTAGCTTCCAACAGAGGCCGAAACATTCCACTGATCGTTGATTGACCAGGAGGCAGAAAGGCGGGGCGACAATGTTGCAAGCGGATCCATTCCGTTTTCTGTAAAGCTGTTCATGTCGCTTCTGAAGCCGCCCGAAAGCAATAGCCTCTCCTGAAAAAAGTACCTGCTCAGGTGCGCATAAAAACCGGTTTTATAAAAGCTGATGCGGTTTTCTGTTTGCAGCGTTGTTGCAGGCCGAATAACATTGCCGGATGCATCTTTCAGTTCTTGCAGCAGCGTATTGAATACATCGGCATCGTACTTCACATACTGCAAAGCCGCACCATAGCTGTATTTCCAGCCGTTGATCATCTTATCTACATCAATTCTGATTTTGTTTTCCGTTTCATGGCTTTTGGAATTGAACAACAGGTTGCCGCTTTTGTCGATATTGTTTTCGTACCTGCGAATGCCGTTGTAAAACATATTTCTGCTTGCTGCAACAGTAACAAATCCATCTTCTACCAGGCGTTTCACCGATACGCCCACCGTGTAGTTCCACTGGTCGATGAGGGGATTGGCCCGATTGATATATTCCGATTCGGGCTTTATTTTTTTTGGCCTGGCGAGGAAGAATTCATCTATGGCGCCTAAACCGATAAAATTGATTTCCGTTTTTTTATTGGGCTTATGGTTCACCTTATACTGAAAATCCCAATAGTCGGGCCGGATAGGCGTGCCAACAAGTTGAAAAAGATACTTCAGGTATGAGCGCCTTACCGAGGCAAGATAGGTTGTTTTTTTATTGATGGGGCCTTCTAGTGCAGCAGCAAACTCGCTGCCTGAAAGGCGTATGTTGCCGCTGTGTTTTTCGGAGTTTCCGTTCCGCTGCCGAATCACAAATGTTGAGGCGAGTGCATTATCGTATTTGCTGTTGAAGGCAGACGCGGTGAGCTGTACATCGTTAATGAAAGCCGAGTTTAAAATGCCCGTTGCACCTCCGCTTGCACCCTGGGTTTGAAAGTGGTTTAAAACCGGAATTTCAATACCATCGAGGTAATACACATTCTCTGAAGGCCCGCCGCCACGTACAATGATGTCGTTACGGCTGGCGGAAAAACCTCCCGATACGCCCGGCAGCACTTGTATCACTTTCGATATGTCGAAGTTGCCTCCGGGGTTCATGAGTATTTCTTCCGAAGTCAGCTTTTGTGTTGACAAAGGGGTAATCATATCTGTAGCCCGCACCGAGCGGCCTGTTCGCACCACTACGGCGGTGAGCTCGTTAAACGATTGCTGCATTTCGATGGAGAGCAACTTTGCGTTTCCGGAGTTGATGTTGATGTTATACAGGTTTACGGTTTCATAACCAATGGCCGCAACCGAAACATTGTATTTTCCAACAGCCAGCGCTATAGTAAACTGTCCATCCTTATCACTCACCATTTGCAGGCTGTCTTGCCGATAAACGGAAACCGTTGCACCACCAATGGTTTGCTGTGTGTTTTTATCTTTAATAGTTCCGCTTAGTATGCCGGAAACCTGTGCATGAAGAGTGAAGCATCCGGCTAAGAAGCCAAGTAGAAGGAGTAGTTGTTTCATTGTTGCAGAAAGTTGGCGCAAAGCTAAGGCGCATAGATTTCACTTTTTTTGAAGGAGCTGTTTCTCATTATTTTTAGCGTTTAGTTTTCGTTTATGAAAGAAGAAGTGGTTGTTTTTTGGTTCAGAAGAGATTTGCGATTACACGATAATAAGGGCTTGAACTATGCACACACACTGGGTTTGCCGGTGCTCCCGGTTTTTATTTTTGATACGAATATCCTCGATGATCTTGTTGATAAGGCTGACAGGCGACTGTCATACATTCATGGTGCGCTCGGTGCGATGCAGTCGGCCCTGGAGGAGCAGGGTGCCGGCATTCTTTTCTTTCACGATGATCCTGCGAATGTTTTCCGGAAACTGTTGATTGATTATGATGTGCGTACGGTTGTTTTTAACCGTGATTACGAGCCGGATGCCATTAAGCGGGATGAAGCCATTGCCTTGTTTTTAATGAAACAAAACGTTCGCGTAACGTCGTTTAAGGACCAGGTAATTTTTGAAAGGAGTGAAGTGGTGAAACCGGACGGCAGCCCATATGCGGTGTACACGCCTTATGCGAAGAAGTGGAAGCAATTGCTGCAACCGGAGTGTTATCTGTCTGCCGGCATAAGTCAGCACAATTTTCGGCGTCAGACAACTAAAATGCCTGCGCTGAACGACATTGGTTTTTTGGAAACGGAAGAGCGGTTTGAAGCGCCGGAGCTGGATATGAAGCGGATAAGCTGCTACGATAAAACCCGCGACTATCCCGCTGTTGAGGGAACTACGCGGCTTTCGGTTGCACTCAGGTTCGGAACCATAAGCATACGCGATTGTGTTGCGGCAGCAATGGAACACAATGCGGTTTGGTTGTCGGAGTTAATATGGCGCGAATTCTTCATGCAGGTGTTATACCATTTCCCTCGCGTCGTTCATCATTCATTCAAACCCAAATACGATAACATAAAGTGGCGGAATAATGAAAAAGAATTTGCGTTGTGGTGTGAAGGAAAAACGGGCTATCCGATAGTCGATGCAGGTATGAAACAATTGAATGAAACCGGCTTTATGCATAACAGGGTAAGAATGATTACTGCGAGTTTCCTGTGCAAACATTTGTTGATCGACTGGCGGTGGGGCGAGGCCTTTTTTGCGCAGAAACTTATCGACTACGAGCTGTCGTCCAACAACGGAAACTGGCAATGGGCAGCTGGATCGGGCTGCGACGCGGCCCCATACTTTCGTATTTTTAATCCCGTACTGCAAACAAAAAAGTTCGATCCGGATCTTGTTTACATCAGAACATGGAATCCAGCCTTCGAACGCAATTTTTTACCGCCGGTGGTGGATCATGAATTGGCCCGCAAACGCGCATTACAGGCTTACAAAGCGGCTTTGGAATAACAGAATCATCTATTTTTACCAACTAAATATCTTAGCACTATGGAACTGATTCTCCTCATTATTTGTTGCTTGTTGATTGCCGTTGTTTTGGTAATAACTCTTTCAAAAAGCAAGGCTGTTGGCGCAGTGGGAAGCGAAGAGAAAGTGGCGGCGCTTCAGGAAGCAGTAGCGCGTTTGGAAAAAAACATAAAAGACGATTTTCAGGCCAGTCGCCAGGAGCAGGCTTTGCAGGCGAGAGACGGAAGGGCTGAGATTAGTCAAACATTAAAAGATATTACTTTGATTAGCCAGAACAGCATGAAAGGTATCAACGATACGCTGTCTGAAAACATCCGGTTGTTAAGCGAGCGATTGGACAACGCTAACAAAGCAAACCGCGAGGCGCTGTCGGCAAGCCTGAAAGACTTTTCGTTGGAGCAAAGAACGAAGTCGGATGAATTTAAAGACGAACTAAAGAGCCTTCGTTTGCAAACAGTGGATCAGTTGGCTCGTATTCAGGACAAGGTAGAAGAAAAGCTGATGTTGATGATGAAGCAAATGTCTGACGGAGGCCTTCTCATGCAGGATGCTCTGCAAAAATCGTTTAAACAGTTTGGCGATCACTTTCAGATGCAGATTGAGTCGTTCAACAATACCCAAAAAGAAAAGTTTTCGCAGCTCGAAGCGCGTCAGCAGGAGTTGGTGAAAAGCACGGAATCAAAACTCGAAAACATCCGGACAACCGTAGAAGAAAAGCTTGAAAAAACGCTTACGGAGAGAATCGGACATAGCTTTAAAACGGTAAACGAACAGTTGGTGCAGGTGCAAAAAGGACTGGGCGAAATGCAAACCCTGGCGCAGGATGTTGGCGGTTTAAAACGAGTGTTGACCAATGTGAAAATGCGCGGCGGCTTCGGTGAGGTTCAACTGCAAATGCTGCTCGAGAACATTTTGGCACCGGAGCAATTTGAGGCAAATGTGCTCACGAAAAAAGGAGGATCGGAGCGAGTGGAATTTGCGGTGAAGTTTCCCAATAAAGATGGAAGCAGAGAGTCGATTTGGCTGCCGATAGATGCCAAATTTCCCAAGGACGCCTACGAACATCTCCAGAATGCCTACGACACCGGCGATACACAACTAATCGAATCTGCACAAAAGTCGCTGGAAGCTGTTATTAAAAAGATGGCCAAGGACATTTGTGAAAAATATATTGATGTGCCAAACACCACCAATTTTGGAATTATGTTCTTGCCTTTTGAAGGCTTGTTTGCGGAGGTAGTGAGAAAGGCAAGCCTGCTGGAAGAAGTGCAGCGCGACTGCAATGTGATCATCACCGGGCCAACTACTTTGGCGGTTATTTTAAACAGCCTTCAAATGGGCTTTAAAACGCTGGCGATTCAAAAAAGAAGCAGTGAGGTATGGAACATTTTAGCGGGTGTTAAAAAGGAGTTTAACCAGTTTGGTGGATTAATAGGAAAAGCGCAAAAGAATATTCAAACGGGACTCAATCAATTGGATGACGTGGTGGGTGTAAGAACCCGTGCCATTCAACGGCAATTGAGGGACGTGGAAACGCTGGAAACCGAAAAGGAAATAGCATTTGACCTGCCGATGGTAGATGAAGAATTATTGGAGGATAAACAGTAGGCTCTTATCCGCCCTTACGTCTATCGTTGCTTTCTACCGTTTATAGACGAAAAACATCCTTCAGCCTTCTTTCTTTTTTACGTGCGCATAAATGGTTTTTTTGCATGGAAAGATTCAGATGGAAACCGATTGCATTACATACGACAGCTTATCAAATGTTGACACCGATGCAGTGTTGAAGTTGTTCAACGAAAGCTTTAAGAACTACTTCGTTCCGCTTCATTTTACCAAGCAGCAGTTTATTAAGAAACTGGCAACGGAGAACATCGACCTTTCACTTTCGGCAGGCGCTTTTGCCGACGGTGAGCCCGTCGGATTTATTCTGCATGCCACCGGTGAATTTAATGGCGTTTTCACAGCCTATAACGCCGGAACCGGCATCCTGCCTGCGTTTCGCGGCAGAAACATCACCACGGCGCTTTATCGTTTTGCGATTGAACAGTTAACGCGCAATGGCATTGAGCATTCGGTTCTGGAAGTTTTTGTGCAGAACCTGCCCGCCTTCCGTGCCTACAAAACAGCCGGTTTTCAGGTAGTGCGGGAACTCGAAAGCTTTAAATATCCAAAGCCGGCGAAAAGCACTGAAGTGGAAGGAGTGGTTAAAGTTTCGCGAAGCGAGTTTGCGTCCACAGATCTTTTGCCTGCCTGGAATCCGGCCTGGCAATATAGCGACAGTTGCGTGCAAAGGTCGGGCGACTATCAAATCTTTCTGCGGTTGGAAAATCAAGTTCCCGTTGCTTTTTGCATGGTTAATTTGGAAACGGGACGAATTGCGCAGTTCGGCTGCAAAAACTTCAATCTTTACTCCCGCCATGTTCATATACTCTTTCATTTCCTTGCCGCCCGCTCACAAAAAGATTTGTCCATCATCCATATCGATAAAAACGCTGCTCCTGCCATCCGTTCCGTTTCTGACTTCGGATTTACTCCGTTGGTATCGTCATACGAAATGCACCGACAGACGGGGCGTTTTTAAAAGCTCTCCGAGCTTTGCTGCATTTAATTTATTATGTTTAACAGTTTGGCTGTTACATTTGCAGCGTGAAAATTTTGGCGCTTATATTGGCATTCTCGATCGCTTTGCAGTTAAGCATTCCATGCACTGATAACCTGCCGGTTAGCCAAATTGCTGTTGAACACGACACCCATCATCATAGCAAAGACGTTCAAGACACCTGCACTCCTTTGTGCAGTTGTGCATGTTGTGGCGTGCTAACCATCACACAACAAATTCCCGATATCAGCCCGGCGCTTCCCGCCTTTAGCGAGCATCTCAGCGCTTACATCTCCAATAAGCTGCTTCAAACCACCTCCCTTATCTGGCAGCCTCCGAAATAGAACTGGTTTTTTTCTCTACTTAATCAGTTTCTTCATCTAAATACATTTCAATGCTAAACAAAATCATTCGCTTTAGCATAGCTAATAAGTCTGTAATAGGCATGCTCACCCTGCTGCTGGTAATATGGGGCATATGGAGTGCCTCGCGCTTGCCGGTGGATGCAGTTCCCGATATCACAAACAATCAGGTGCAAATCATCACGAGCGGATTAACGCTGTCTGCTCAGGAAGTGGAAAACCTGGTCACCTATCCGGTTGAGCAGCGTATGGCAACCTTGCCCGAGCTGGAAGAAGTGCGTTCCATTTCGCGTTTTGGATTGTCGGTCATCACCGTTGTTTTTAAAGAGAAGGTTGACATTTATTTTGTGCGCCAGCTGGTAAACGAAAAGCTGTTGGAAGCGCAGCAAGACATTCCGAAAGATATTCCACGCCCTTATATGGCGCCCGTTTCAACCGGCCTTGGTCAGGTGTACGAGTATGTACTGCACCCAAAACAAGGCAGCGAACATAAGTACACGGCGGCCGACTTACGAACCATGCAGGATTGGATTGTTGCCCGGCAGCTTTATGGAATAGAGGGCCTCGCGGAAGTAAACAGCTTCGGCGGTGTGGTGAAACAATACGAGGTAAGCCTGAATCCCGACCGGATGAAGTCGCTGAAAGTGACCATTCCCGAAATATTCGACGCACTCGAAAAAAACAATCAAAACACAGGAGGTGCATACGTTGAAAAAAATCCTTATGCTTATTTCATTCGCGGAATAGGAGCAGTAACATCGCTGGGCGATATTGAAAAAATTGTGGTGAAGCATACCGGAGCCGTTCCACTGTTGATTAGAGATGTGGCCAAAGTGCAGTATGGAAGCGCATTGCGGTACGGGGCACTCACCCGCGACGGAGAAGATGAAGTAGTGGGCGGCATAGTAATGATGCTGAAGGGAGCAAACAGCGCAGAAGTGGTGGCACGAGTGAAAGAACGGATGAAGCAGATTGAGAAAACCCTTCCCGACGATATTGTGGTTGATCCTTATCTCGACAGAACGCATTTGGTGCAACGCGCTATTGCAACCGTGGAGAAGAACCTGATTGAAGGCGCCCTGATCGTGATTTTTGTGCTCGTTATTTTTTTAGGCAATGCACGCGCAGGCCTCATTGTGGCGTCTGCCATTCCCCTCTCGTTATTGTTTGCATTAGGAATGATGAATCTGTTTGGTGTTTCCGCCAATTTGATGAGCCTTGGCGCTATCGACTTCGGCCTCATCATCGACGGTGCGGTAATTATTGTGGAAGCAACCATGCACCATCTCGGACTTCGGAAATCGAAACACAGGCTGTCGCAAAAAGAGATGGATGAAGAAGTGTTTAGTGCCGCATCCCGCATTCGCAAAAGCGCTGCCTTCGGTGAAATCATCATCCTCATCGTGTACATTCCTATCCTTACACTTCAGGGCATCGAGGGCAAAATGTTTAAACCGATGGCACAGACCGTAAGCTTTGCCATTTTAGGAGCACTGATTCTTTCCACCACCTACATCCCGATGATGTCGGCTCTTTTTCTTTCAAAAAAACCAATCAGCGAAAAGCAAACGCTCGCCGATAAAATCATGTCGTTCTTTCAACGTACCTATGCTCCTTTACTCAATGGCGCCATCAAAATAAAACATTGGGTAATTGCATCGGCCGCGGCGGCACTGGTAATAGCGCTGGTAGTTTTTAGCAGGATGGGCGGTGAATTTATTCCGAAGCTGGAAGAGACTTTGCATTCCACTGCATCCTGCCGCAAGGCACTTCATTAACCCAAAGCGTTAACACGGCGCAGCAGGCATCGCGGATACTGAAAGGTTTTCCGGAAGTGAAAGAGGTGATTGCAAAAACCGGATCGGCCGAGGTGCCTACCGACCCAATGCCTCCTGAAGGCACCGACTTAATGATTATTTTAAAAGACAGAAAAGAGTGGAAACATAGCAAATCGTACGATGAGCTTGCCGATGAAATGATGGAGAAATTGAGTGCCATGCCCGGCGTTTTCTTTGAAGCAAGTCAGCCCATCCAAATGCGTTTCAACGAATTGATGACGGGTGTGCGACAGGACGTTGCCATCAAAATTTTTGGTGAAGATTTGGACAGCCTTGTTGAAATTGCACCGCGTATTGCGCGAGTGGTTCAAACGGTGAAAGGAGCTACTCTTCCGCAGATTGAAAAGGTGCAAGGCCTTTCGCAGATAACCGTACACTACAACAGAAGCCGAATGGCCGGATACGGAGTGAATATTGAAGATGTAAATCAGGTGCTGCGCACAGCTTTTGCGGGCGAAACAGCAGGTGTGGTGTATGAAAACGAAAGAAAATTCGATTTGGTGGTGCGGCTCGATAGCAGCTACCGAACCTCCATCGATGATGTAGCGAATCTCTACATTCCACTTGCCAATGGAGCACAAGTTCCGCTGAGTCAACTGGCAACGGTTTCTTTTGAAGAAGGGCCATCGCAAATAAGCCGCGAAGATGCAAAGCGGCGTATTGTGGTGGGATTTAATGTTGCGGGCCGCGATGTGCAATCGGTTGTGGAAGAAATACAGCAGAAGCTCAAAACCTTTCGGCTTCCAACAGGATATTATCTCACCTATGGCGGAACTTTCGAGAATCTGAAACAGGCCTCAAACCGGCTGATGATTGCTGTTCCGGTAGCTATGCTGCTCATATTTGTTCTTCTCTACTTCACCTTTCATTCGTTAAAGCAGGCGGTTTTAATCTTCACCGCCATTCCAATGGCTGCAATAGGCGGTGTATTTGCGCTTTTATTAAGAGGAATGCCCTTCAGTATATCAGCGGGCGTTGGCTTTATTGCCCTTTTTGGTGTTGCGGTGCTAAACGGAATTGTATTGATTGGCACCTTTAACCTGTTAGAAAAAAATGGATGGAACGATGTTACTGAACGGGTGAAAGAAGGTACGAAAATAAGACTGCGCGCCGTGTTGATGACGGCTACCGTAGCCTCACTTGGCTTTTTGCCGATGGCCGTTTCCACCGGCGCCGGAGCCGAAGTGCAAAAGCCACTTGCCACGGTTGTTATCGGCGGATTAATTACCGCAACCTGCCTTACACTAATTGTGCTCCCGTTGCTTTATATCATTTTTACCGGCTATCAACCGCGGCGGTTTAAAGCGGCGTCGGTGGTGTTGTTGATGGTCGGAATTCCTTTTCTCGGACGAGCGCAGCAGCCTGCAAAAACGATTTCGTTTTCAACGGCGCTTACTATCGCCTACCAAAATAATTCTGAATTAAAGGCTGCGGGCATCCGGCTTAAGCAAGCGGAGGTTCGCGTAAAAACAGCGCCCCATTTTCCGAAAACGGGCGTGTTTATAGAAAACGAAGAGTTTAATCCCAACCAGCCCGATGGATTGTGGAAGATTGGTTTATCGCAATCGGTGCCATGGCCGGGCGTCGTTACGGCCAAACGCAAGTTGTTGAACGAACAAAAGAAAACTGTTGCGTTTGCGGCATCGCTGAAAGCAGCCGAACTAAAGAAAGATCTGCAACAAACCTATTTTTCTCTTTGGTACCTGCAAAGCAAACAAGCGCTCTGGCATCAGCTCGACAGCATCTATTCATCCTTTGCTCAAGCGGCAAAACTGAGGGTGAAGATGGGCGAATCGGCCGGGTTAGACAGCATTACTGCAATGGCAAAATCAGCAGAAGTGAGGTTGCAGTTAAATGAAACAGATACAGAAATCAGGAAGCAACAGCACAAGCTGCAATATCTTCTCAATACCGATTCTTTTTATATGCCGCCGCCGGGTATGCCGGAAAAATTAAGCGTCGTATTGCGCGACAGCGTCGACGTAAATGCAGTTTTATTGCAGTTGCAAAAGCAGAACGTAAATGTTGCAGGCGCTGAGTTGGAACTTGAAAAGCAGTACCGGAGGCCGGATTTTGAAGGCAGGCTGTTTAGTCAGCGTTTGTACACAAACAAAAATCCTTATTCGGGTTTTTCCTTCACGATTGCCGTTCCCATTTTTGGCGCCTCATCCTACAAAAACAAGCTTACGGCAGCCCGTATGGAGCAGGATTATCTGCAGTTGGTTTACACCACGGAGAAGCAGAGGTTATACAGCAAACTGAACGGCTATTATCGCGAGGTGGAAACGGGCTTAAAGGTGCTTTCGTATTACGAAACATCCGGACTTTCGCAGGCCGAAGCAATCATCAGCGCCGCATCGCTTGCGTATAAGGGCGGGGAAATTGATTTTCCCGGTTTGGTTCAATACCTCGCACAAGCGGTAGAAATGCAGAAGAACTATATCGATATGCTGCATCAATATAATCTCGCGGTAATTGAGATTGATTATCTAACCAACAACCATCTTTCATCCTATTAACTTCAACATCATGTTTTGCAAAATATATTCTACTAAAACAATTCTTTTATTAGCGGCCGGTTTGGTTTTTTCGCTTGCTTCCTGTAACAGCCATCCGGCGGAAACCCAACCGCACGACAGCCATGCGGAAGACGTCAGCGGAAACGCGGTTTGGCTAAGTGATGTGGAGATGCGGACCGCCTCCGTGCAGATGGGCTTGATAGAGAATAAAAATCTTCAGACCGCAGTGAAAGCGAACGGTATGCTTTCCGTGCCGAACGATAACAAGGCACTGGTAACGTCGGTTACTAACGGCATTGTGCAACAACTGCTGGTTCAACCCGGCGATGAGGTAAAAAAAGGCCAACTGATTGCGCGGATTTTAAATCCGGACATGGCTCAGTTGCAACAAAGCTATCAAACCACGATTGCTCAGATAAAGCTGAATGAAATTGAATTAAACCGGCAGCAGGAATTAGTGAAGGGCAATGCCGCTCCACTGAAGAATGTAGAAAGGGTGAAAGCAGAACTTGCTGGCCTCCGGGCCGCTAAAAATGCGCTGGAGAATCAGTTTAGGCTGATGGGCATCCGGCCGGAATCGGCAGCAGATGGAGGAAACGTAACATCAATTGGTGTAAAGGCACCCATCAGCGGAACCGTGAGTGAACTTCAGGCGCAGATCGGATCGAAAGTAGATGCGAGCACTCCGATTGCTCAAATAGTGAACAACAGCCGCCTGCACTTAGACTTATTTGTTTACGAGAAAGACTTGCCCAAGCTGCATAACAATCAGCTCATTCATTTCACGCTTACCAACAATCCGGGGAAGGAGTACAATGCGGTGATTTACTCCATAGGAACTGCCTTTGCAAGCGAAAGCAAAACCATTGCGGTTCATGCTCATGTGGAAGGCGATAAATCGGGACTTATCGAAGGAATGAATATTACGGCTGTAATCAGCGTGGGCGACAAACTGGTGCCGGCTGTTCCTGACGATGCCATTGTTACAGAGTTGGGTAAAGATTATTTGTTTGTGGTAACAGATGAAAAAACGGAGAAAACAGAAACCGGCAATCTTCGCAAAGTGCAGTTTGAGAAAATACAGATTATAAAAGGCGCTTCCGACGTCGGCTATTCGGAAGTGATATTTATAAAACCGGTTGCACCCAATGCAAGAGTGATTACGAAAGGCGCCTTTTTTGTGAACGCAAAAATTACCAACGCAGGGGAGGAGCAAGAGCATTAGTTGCCGGCTGCCGGAATGGGTTACGTATCCATTGCTGCGCTGTCCCACACACGGCCTTTTTCCGTTTTCAGCATTCGGCTTGGGTAGCGGTTAATAACAATGAAGTCGTGTGTGGCCATAACAATGGCAGTGCCGTAGTCTTTTGCAATGTGAAACAGCAACTGCATAATCTCATCGCTGGTTTCCGGATCGAGATTTCCGGTGGGCTCATCGGCTAAAATCAGCTTGGGCGAGTTGAGCAGTGCGCGGGCCAAATCAACACGCTGTTGCTCTCCGCCACTCATTTCAAAGGGAAACTTAAAGCCTTTGCTTTTGAGTCCCACCTTGTCGAGCACATCGTTTATTTTCTCTTCCATCAGTTTTTCTTCTTTCCATCCCGTTGCTCTTAAAACAAACTTCAGATTGTCGTGTACGTTACGGTCGGTCAGGAGCTGAAAGTCCTGAAACACTACACCGAGGTTTCTTCTTAAAAACGGAACCTTTTTCCAGTTCATCTCTTTTAAGTCGTAGCCCACTACGCTGCCTCGTCCTTCTTTTAGCGGAAGTTCGCCATACAGCGTTTTCAGTAAACTGCTTTTTCCGGTTCCGGTTTTTCCAACGAGGTAAACAAACTCACCCTTTTTAACTTCGAAGTTTACATTTTGAAGAATGAGGTTTTTTCCCTGATAGATATTCGCGTCGTGAATGGAGATTACTGTTTCAGGCATGTTGCAGTTTTAAAGCGGTAAAAATAGTCAATGCGTTGCGATAATCTCGGAGCGCAAAGTCAAAAAACTATTAATGGTTTTAAAAAACGATGGTGTTTCCGGAACGCTCAATAACCAGTTCTTTTTTTGACGCGCCTTCCACCCGGCCCACTATCCGGGCTTCTATGTTAAAAGCAGCGGCTTCTTCAATCATGCGATGTGCGGCTGCTTCGTTTGTATAGATTTCCATTCGGTGGCCCATGTTGAACACCTGATACATCTCGCGGTCGTCGGCTCCGCTGTTTTGTTGAATCAGTTTAAAAACCGGCGGCGGGTTAAACAGGTTGTCTTTAATTATTTTCAGTGGCCGGTCTATATACTTTAAACATTTAGTTTGGCCGCCGCCACTGCAATGTATCAATCCATCAATATCATTGAAATATTTTTCGAGCAGCACTTTCATCAATGGCGCAAACGTTCTTGTGGGGCTCAATACAAGCGATTGGATGGTGTGCGTTTCGTTATCCATTTTTACTGTGCCGGTGATGCTGTTCTTTCCGAGATATACAACACTCTGATCAATTTCGGGCGAATAGGTTTCGGGAAAATTGCGGTATTTTTCGAAGAGCACATCATGCCTTGCGCTGGTTAGGCCGTTGCTGCCGATGCCGCTGTTAAAAGCGTCTTCGTACACTGCTTTCCCAAAAGATGCAAGGCCAAGAATTACGTTTCCCGCTTTTATATTGTTGTTGGTGATTAGCTTGTTTTTTGGCCATCGCGCCGCCATGGTTCCGTTAACGGCAATGGTGCGCACCACATCGCCTACATCGGCGGTTTCGCCACCCATGTAATGAATGCGAATGCCGTATGGTTGCAGCCGGTTAAAATAGCTTTGGGTTGCAGTAATGATGGTTTCAATTACTTCGCCCGTAATCAGCATTTTATTCCTGTCGATAGTGGAGGAAAAACAGATATTGTCATAAATACCTACGCAAAGCAAATCGTCCAAATTCATGGCAATGGCATCTTCTGCAATGCCTTTCCATACCGAAACGTCGCCGGTTTCTTTCCAGTATAAGTAGGCCAAGACCGACTTGGTTCCGGCGCCGTCGGCGTGCATCAGGTTTATATAATCGGAACTGCCGCCGAGCTTGTCTTCATACAGCTTACAGAATGCATTTTTGTACAAGCCTGCATCGAGGTTTTTTATGGCGTTATGCACTTCTTCTTTTTGTGCTGATACGCCTCTTTGATTATAAACCGACATGAGGCAAATGTAAACCAGCCGTTCAATAATCAACCATTAGTTTTGCAATGCTTATGCAGATATACAGAAACTTAAAATCCATTCCGTCGATAAAAAATGCCGTAGTTACGATTGGTACATTCGATGGCTTGCATAATGGGCATAAAAAAATTATTCATCAGCTAAAAAGCGAAGCCGAAAAAATTGGCGGCGAGTCGGTTGTCATCACGTTTCACCCGCATCCGCGCAAGGTGGTTGGCGATACAAGCGGTGTAAAGTTGCTGACGACCACTCCGGAAAAAATTCAGTTGTTTCAGCAGTTAGGCGTGGAGCATCTGGCTATTGTGCCATTCGACGAGGCCTTCTCGTCCTTAACAGCCGAGGCCTACATCACCGACTTCTTAGTGGCCGTATTCCATCCCCATACTGTGATTATTGGATACGACCACTGCTTCGGAAAAGGCCGTCAGGGCAACTATCAACTGCTCGAAGCTTACGGCGAAAAACTTGGATTTAAAGTGAAGGAAATTTCGGAAGAGATACTCAACGAAGCGGTGATCAGCTCAACACGCATTCGCCGGGCTTTGTTACAGCACGAAATAACGGTAGCAAACGAATTGCTTGGCTATCCCTATTTCTTTGAAGGCCGAATTATTGAAGGCGACAAAATTGGCCGCACCATTGGTTATCCAACTGCCAACATTCAAATTGATGACGAAGAAAAACTTGTGCCCGCCGACGGCATATATGCTGCTACGGCGGTTTTGAAAGAATGGGACAAACCCATAAATGGAATGCTTTACATCGGCAGCCGACCCGTGGTAAACGGCAAACGAAGGGTGATAGAAATAAATCTTTTCGATTTTGATGCAATGATTTATGGCAAAGCCATCCGCGTTTCGGTACATCAGTTTATCCGCGACGACAAACCGCTGAACAGCCTGAAAGCCTTGCAGGAGCAGCTTCTTGTTGATAAAGCATACTGTCAGAACTTTTTTTCAGGTAACTAAAACAACGCTCGTTTTGCCGTACGGGCGGAAAAGTTTTATTTTACAACGATTGCTTTCTGCGGATTGCTGAACCTTATCTAAATAAATATCCGAGATGAGATTAACACTATTTATGCTGCTGGCTTTTCTTTTCCTGTTGCCCGGTTGCGGACTGCGAAAAAGAGAAGAGCAACTAGAAATGAAAGAAGCTGCACTCAGGCAAAAAGAGCAGGAGCTGTTGCTGAAAGAGAAAACCCTGCTGCTAAAAGAAGAAGAGCTGTTGCTGAAAGAAAAGAAAACCCTTGAAGACAGCATCTATCAAATTGAAAAATTGTTTCGCGATACCTTAGTCGGAAGCTGGAAGGTTCAGATGGTTTGTACAGAAACCACGTGCAGCGGATCGGCCCTCGGCGACACGAAAAACGAACAGTGGATTTTTAGTTACGAAGGCAACAATATCATTGCAAAGGCAATGGCCGAAAATAAAATTGTGAGAGTGTACACCGGCATCTACACGGGAAACACCATCGAACTTCTTGAAGAGCATGACCGCGACCCCGCATCTACAACAAAAATGGTAGTCCGTTTGCGCATTACCTCGCCCACACAAATGCAGGGACAGCGCGAAATTAACCGGCCGAACTGTAAAGTGCTTTACGACCTGCAACTCGATAAAATTACCAAGCCCTAATCTTTTTTTATGGTATTGTTAAGCGGACTAGATTTTTCCCTTCCACTCAAAAGCCCGGTGATTATTTTTTCGCTGGTGCTGTTTATTATTCTTTTTGCACCCATCTTATTTTCTAAAATAAAAGTTCCGCACATCATCGGCTTAATTATATCCGGTGTGTTGGTAGGCCCTTATGGGTTAAACCTGTTAAAACGCGATGCCTCTATCGTGCTTTTCGGTACTGTGGGCTTGCTTTATATCATGTTTATTGCGGGTTTGGAGATTGATATGGGTGAGTTTAAAAAGAACACGAAAAAGATTATCCTTTTTGGGCTTACCACTTTTCTTTTGCCCCTCAGTATCGGCGTTATTGCAAGCTATTATCTGTTGGGTTATTCGCTGCTAACGTCGGTTTTGCTGGCGAGTATGTTTTCTACACATACCCTTGTTTCCTATCCCATTGCAAGCCGTTATGGTATTTCAAAAAACCGGGCGGTAATGCTCACAATCGGCGGTACCATGATTACCGATATTCTGGCGCTTCTGATTCTTGCAATCGTAGCAGGGCTGGCAAAAGGCGATGTAGGCAATGCGTTCTGGATACAGCTTGGTATATCATCGGTGTTTTTTGTAGCGATTGTGTTTTTTGTTTTTCCGATTTTAATACGTTGGTTTTTTAAGAAGTTCGAAGACAGTATATCTCAGTACATTTTTGTGTTGGCAACGGTTTTTCTTGCTTCATTTATGGCGGAGGCTGCGGGCATAGAAGCCATTATCGGTGCATTCTTCAGCGGATTGGTATTAAACAAATTTGTACCGCCGACATCGGCTTTAATGAACCGGATAGACTTTGTTGGAAACGCGCTTTTTATACCCTTTTTTCTTATTTCCGTTGGGATGCTGGTTGACGTAACCGTGCTTGTGAAAGGATGGGGCGCGCTGCGTGTAGCCGGCGTTATTATTACTATTGCCATTTCTACGAAATATCTGGCGGCTGTTATTACGCGGAAGTTGTTGAAGCTTTCGAAAAATGAAGGCAGAATGATATTTGGACTTAGCACCGCCCACGCGGCCGCAACGCTTGCCATCATTTTGGTTGGATATAATATTATCACGGGTGAAACGGCTACGGGCGAGCCCATTCGTTTGCTGAACGAAGATGTGCTGAACGGAACGGTGCTGTTGATTCTTGTGAGCTGCGCAATCAGTTCGTTTGTTGTGGAGAAAGCGTCTAAGAACCTTGCGCTCGAGGAGGAAGCCAATGAAGCCGAAGAGGAGTCGGGAGAAAAAATTCTGGTGTCAGTTGCCTATCCCGATATGTTGAAAGATATGATTGACCTGGGGTTGATGCTAAAGCCCAAAAAATCAAATATTCCGGTGTTTGCACTGCATGTTACTGATGAAGGAAAAGATATTTCCGGTGGCTCATCGGAGGGTAAAAAGATTTTAGAACGCGCCGTGAAATATGCCGCAGCAAGCGAAAATGAAATTATGCCTATTTCGCGCTTCGATGCCAATATCGGCAACGGCATTGCGTACACAGTAAAAGAACATGGCATTACGGACGTTGTAATCGGGCTGCATAAAAATGGAACATCCGATAGCTTTTTAGGACCGAATGCAGAAGTGATTCTGAAGAAAACGCTGGAAGCAATTTATGTGTATAAGCCGCAGCAGCCGTTGAATACGCTGAAAAGGATGGTGATTGTAATGCCGGAAAATGTTGAAGGCGAGCCCGGCTTTGTTCACTGGGTGTCGAAAGTGCATTTGGTTGCAAAAGAGCTTGGCGGAATGCCAATTGTTTTTTATGGTTTCCCTTCTTCGCTTCACGCCATTAAAACGCTCAGAAACCGACTCACAAATGCGGTGCAGGCAAGCTTCAATGAGTTTACCGATTGGGAAGACTTCCTCATCTTTTCCCGTGAGCTGAAGCAGAACGACTTATTCATCATTGTGTCGAGCAGAAAAAATCATCCTTCCTATAACAACTACATGGAGAAAATTCCCTATTACCTCAACAAATATTTTCAGAATCAAAGCTTCATGCTGCTATATCCACGGCAACTGGAGTTTGGGATTAACATGGGCGATATTCAGCAGGTAGATGTGAACTTCCTCGATAATTTTAGCACGAAGACCGGGCTTCCTGCTAAAGCTTTTGAAACCGTTAAAAAGATTTTTAAGAAGTAGCGAAAGCAACTGAAATTTGTTTTTCGTTTGTAAACGATGGAGTGTGGCCGATGTCCTATCTTGCCTTACATGCTTTCTTGGCGTTATAGTTGTTGAACTTAAAAAAAAATTGTATGAAAATATTGTGGCTACTCGTTTTTGTATTCGGAGCTACGGCTTCATTTGCGCAAAAAGCTGATCCGGAAAAAGGGGATATCATCGTAATTAAGAGCGGCGACGCATCCAAATATCTCGGAAAAACCGTAAGCATTTGCGATATGATTGTTTCGGGCGCCGACCTTAACCTAAAAGCAAAATCCGATCCTACACAGCTATATGTAGGAGGCGATGTAGATAAAGATTATTTCCTGGTTGTAATTCGGGATAATGACCGCTCCGCCTTTTCATACGATCCGAAAGAGCGCCTCATCAACAAGAAATATTGCATCACCGGTAAGATGTTGCGATATAAAGGAAAGCCTGCCATTTTTGTAACGAGCGAAAAACAAATTACCGCTCAATAAAGTTTTTGTTATGGACATCAAACACAACAAATCAACTTTCCTGCGACCGGAAGGTGACCGAACCCTGGATGCACCGCTTGTATCGATCGACATTCCCAAAATAGTAAATCAGATTACTTCTGAAGACAGCTGGTTCAAGAACGACAGGAATGCCATCACCGTGTTTAAGGCCGCCGGATACCGGATTGTAGTGGTTGCATTAAAAGCGAATGCAGAGATGACAACAGATTCTGAAAATCTTGTAAACGGGATTATTACTTTCAATGTGTTGCAGGGCAGCCTCACACTCAGCGCAAACAATGAGATGCGACAGCTCGGCTCCGGCTGTGTAGCCGTTTTGCACGAAAACCTTTCTTACCAAATAACAACAACGGAAACCTGTATATTTCTGATGTGCGTATCAGGCGAAAACCCTTAAAAAAAGGTCGCAAGAACAAAACATGTCCTTACGATGAAAGCCTTGAATCTCCGCGCTCTGACAGGAAGCCGACAACAGAAGAAGAGGCCGTTGCACGAAGTGGTGAAACAGCCTTTTATCATTAATATCCTTTTAATGTTTGTCGAATCACTGAATCTTTTTGCTGGATGGAAAGTTTGTGGTTGTAACGAAATAAAGATCCTTCCCAATCCCCATAAGTTGGGTTAGGCAGAATGATAAACTTTTTGCCAAATAAATCGGCCTGCTCCCGCACAATGTTGTTGCGGTCGTCCGTTGATTTTTTATCGAAGATGGAGCTGAAGTCGGCAAGATTGTCTCCCATCAACATAACGATTTCGTGCGTTTCACTCACGTGCTGCCTTCTTTTTTCTTTACTCGATTCGCCGGTTCTTAAAATGAGATGTGCATCATCCGCAAAAGGGAATCCGAATCTTTTTAAATTGGCAAGCGTACCCTGCCGCTCCACTTCATCGCGGTTGGTGATGTAAAACACGGCAACGCCTTTTGATGCGGCATACTTTAAAAAACTTACCGAACCGGCAAGCGTATCGGCCATTCCTTTCGACGTCCAATCGTACCAGGTTTCAACCGAATAGTCCATATTATTAAACCCGCGCTGAACGGCATAGGGGCTGTTATCCACCAGCGTTTCATCGATATCGGTTACAATGGCGAGCGGCTTTGAATGAGTGGTTTTTAAGGCATCATCCAATTGATAGCGCGCAATGTTGAAGGCCTGATGGCAAAGGGCTTTATACTCGGCCGCCGTTTGCAAAAAAGCGGAAGTAAATAACTTGCCACCAATAGTTATTCCGGGGTTTTCGGGCTGCTGTGGCGGCTGTTGAATAACGGTAGTGGTAATACATCCACTAAAAACAGCTGCACCCAACAAACCCAACGATATTTTTTTCATGCTTAAAGTATTAGTTGAAAAATTAAATCCAGCCCTTTTCTTTCATCCACTCGTCGTTGTAAATTTTACCCACATAGCGGCTGCCATGGTCGTGGAAAATGCAAACCACTACATCATCTTTTTTCAGGCGGTCTTTCAACTGCATTAATCCCTGAAGACAGCTTCCGGCGCTGTATCCGCAAAAAAGCCCTTCTTCTTTTGCAATGCGTCGTGCCATAAGCGCCCCGTCTTTATCGGTTACCTGCTCGAAATGATCAATTACACTCATGTCGTAATTCTGAGGAACGAAATCCTCGCCGAAACCTTCCGATACATAAGGATAAGCTTCCTTCATATCTACTTCGCCGGTACGGAAATATTTGGTAAGCAGCGAACCATACACATCGATGGCCCACACCTGAATGTTTGGATTTTTTTCTTTCAGATACATTGCCGTTCCGGTGATGGTTCCGCCGGTTCCGGCAGTACACACCAAATGTGTGATTTTGCCTTCGGTTTGTTCCCAAAGCTCCGGGCCGGTTGTTTCGTAATGACCAAGACGATTTGCAAGATTATCGTATTGATTGAAGTGATAAGAATTTGGGGTCTCTGCTGCAATGCGCTTGGCTACGCTATAGTAGCTGCGCGGGTCTTCCGGCTCTACATTGGTAGGACAAACCGTTACTTCTGCACCCAGTGCCTTCAAAATATCTACCTTCTCCTTCGACTGTTTATCGGTGGTTACAAAAACGCAATGATATCCTTTTACAATGGCAGCAAGGGCAAGGCCCATTCCGGTGTTGCCGCTCGTACATTCTACAATGGTTCCGCCGGGCTTTAACTTACCTTCCTGCTCTGCAACTTCTACCATCTTAAGCGCCATCCTGTCTTTGATAGAGTTACCGGGATTGAAATAGTCTACTTTTGCCAGCACCGTAGCTGGAATATCTTTGGTAATTTTATTCAGCTTAATAAGAGGGGTATTTCCGATAGCCTCTAAAATATTGTTCAACCACATAGTCATAAATTAAGGGTGCAAAGGTAGCTATAAGCGCCGATGGTTCAGTGCTTTTCCAACTGTAAAAAATTATTGCTTTTATCAACGTCCGGGGTGTAGTGGTGTCCTGCTTGCACTGAAGCAATTTTCTTCCTGGTTTTCACAGGAATCAGTAACTCGGTATTTCCTCTTTCCCATACCGCAACAGAATAATGCAGCTGTTGTGTGCTGCCGTCCGTGTACAGGATTTTTAAATCAACAGGAAGGGGTTTTTCGCCCACCAGCTGGACATGAATGTAGTATCCGTTTTTGGTTTTTTTTGCAGACGTAACGGCCAGGTCGGGTACGCCATCATCAAAAAACCAGCGCTTCCAAAACCAGTTTAAATTTTTTCCGGATGCTGTATTAAAGCAATTGAAGAAGTCGTAAGGCATGGGGTGTTTACCTTTCCATGTGTTCATGTAATGGTGCAGCGCAACAAAGAAAATGCTGTCGCCCAAAAGATCTTTCACGTATAGATAACCCATAGCAGGTTTGGGATAGTTGTTTACAAAGGTGGCAGCGCCATTTGTTAACGTAGATAATGTGGTAACAGGCACATCGGCTTCTTTGCCTGCAATGTTTTGATAGCCCGCAACGCCGTATAAATTTGTAATTGAGCTGTCGATATAAGGTGTCAGCAGCCATTCGCCAATTGTTGCCCATCCCTCATCCATCCAGGCGTATTTTGTTTCGTTTGTACCCATGTAAAACGGGAAGAGGGTATGGAACATCTCGTGTACAGTAAGCTCAATCGTTTCTTCGCGGTTTTCAAGTGGATTATCGTTTGCCATCATCGGATACTCCATCTGATCCAGTCCCTGAAAAACAGTAAAATGCGGGTATGGATAGGGCCATTTAGGAAAATAAAAGCTCATGCCTTCCAGCGTTTTTCTTCCGTAGTTTACCACTTCAAAAAAATCTTTCTGCGCTTTGTCGAATACCGCATCCACACGGCTGCGTCGCATAGTGGCGCTGTCAACAACAAGGCTGCTGCTTTTCCATATGTAGTGGTTGCTGAGTGCAAACACAAAATCGGTAACGTTGTCTGCTTCAAACTTCCAGCTGTGCAATAAATATCCCGGTTGTGTTATCAATTTTCTGAGGTGGTCTTCTGTCGTAATTACATCCGTAACGCCGTCTTCAGTTTCGGCCTTTTTCATTCTTGTAACAATCGTTGGCTGAAGAACTTCACCGGCATTTTTTAAATCGCCCGTCGCCCATACAATGTAGTCGGCCGGCACGGTAATCTGCGCTTTAAAATGGCAGAAATCGTTATAAAATTCCTGTTGTCCGTTGTAGGCAAAACGGTTCCATCCGTCAATGTCGTCGTACACGGCAATTCGCGGGAAAAAATAGGCAACGAAATGTGAGCCGCTGTCAACCATTCCGGTGCGCAGGTGCGATGTTTTATTGAGTGTGTAATGATAGTAAATGTTGAAATTTATTTTTGAATGAGGTGCAATCGGACTGACAGGAACTACTGCAAGTGTTCCGGCGTTATTGAAATATTTTTCGTTCAGTTTTTTGCCGGAAACAAAAGCAGAATCTACCATTAATCCATCCGAAACATCTTCCGCTTTTAAAGGCATATTTCGTGCAACACCTTTTTTATAGATGTTTGGGTTGAGATGAAATACAACTTGCTTCAACGTGTCCGGACTGTTATTGTAGTACTCAATTTCGGCCTGTCCCGTCAGCAAACGGGTGCTGGGATCGAAAGTTACCTTCAGGTTGTAGCCGGCCGAGTTTTGCCAATAGTTTTTCCCCGGCAATCCGCTGCTGTCGCGGGTTTGCTTTACATAGGTTTGATGAATGTTTAAAGGAACAGGAAGATGCTGGCTGTTTGCGCAAACCGACCACAGCACAGATAACATCAATAAAAAACTTCGCATAGCTAGATAGATGAAGGCTCAAATATGCTGCTTTTTTTTGTGAAAGAAGGGGCACAAACTATTAAGGAGCAGTTGGATTTTAAGTGAGATAGAGCGCTTGAAGACAGCGATCGCAAAAAGGAATATATCCTAAAAAAGATGCAGCTGTCGCCCATTGTGATGTGAAATGCGCTGCGGACTTGCATGAAAGTTAGAAACGGAAATTCCGAGTAACCGGATTTTGTTTCCTTCTTCAAACGCAGCCGACATCAGCTCTTTGGCCGTTTCGGAAAGAGTAGAAAGATCGGCGATGGGTTCATCGAAAGAGCGGCTTCGTGTGATAATTTTAAAATGGCTGTATTTAATTTTTAAGGTGATGGTGCGTCCTTTCAAATTTTTTCGTTCGAGGCGCTCGTAAACGGTTGCTGCAATTTTGGTGAGCTCGAAGTGCATTTCTTCCAGCGTGGTGAGGTCGTAAGCAAAGGTATCCTCCGCGGCGAGCGACTTTGTTTCGCGGTATGGCTGCACCATCCGGTCGTCGATGCCTCTTACTATTTGGTAGTAAAATTTTCCGGCTTTTCCGAAACTGCTGATGAGGGCCGATTCGGTCCACTGTTTCAGGTCGGCGCCTGTATGTAAACCCATTGCTTTCATCCGCGCTGCCGTTACTTTTCCTACGCCATAAAATTTTTCTACCGGAAGGTTTTCCATGAAAGCCTCTACGGACGAGGGGCCGATAAATTTCAGTCCATCGGGTTTGTTGATGTCGGAAGCAATTTTTGCAACAAATTTATTAATGGAAACACCGGCTGAGGCCGTGAGCTGCAGTTCGTTTTTGATGGCGGCTTTTATTTGCATGGCTACTTCAATGGCAGATCCTATGTTTTGCTTGTCGGTGGTTACATCGAGATAGGCTTCGTCGAGCGAGAGCGGTTCAATCAGATCGGTATACCGGCGGAATATTTCATGAATTTTTTTTGATACTTCTTTGTAAGCCTCAAACCTCGGATATACGAAACGCACATGCGGACACAGCTTTAGGGCCTGGCGTGAAGGCATAGCGGACCGGATGCCGAATTTTCTTGCTTCGTAACTGGCAGCCGCCACCACACCGCCACGGCCTTCGGGCGAACCGCCCACCACCAGCGGCTTTCCGCGCAATGCCGGATTATCGCGCTGCTCAATCGATGCATAAAATGCATCCATATCTACATGAATAATTTTTCGTTGTATTAAGGCGGGCGTTTCCATCATTATTCTATTTAAAATTTCTTCCCGCAGGGAAAATTTCCCCTTGTTTTATTGCTGCATGAGTTGGCCTCAGGGTTGCAATATAGCTGCTTCCACCTTCATCGGCTCTCGAAAGTGTTTGAACAGCTTCAGCATGCTCCGACACAGGAAGTTGTTTTAATAAAGCAGTCATATTGTGGCATTTTTCAACCATTACGTGTATTACACTACCTTCTATCTGCACCCGGCCTTCTGCCAGTAATAAAGTAGCATGAATAATTTCTTTGCGATACTGCTCGAATATTTTTTTAAACACCACTAAATTGGCCACACCTGTTTCGTCTTCGATAGTGATAAAAACCACGCCGCTCGCAGTGCCGGGGCGCTGCCTGACAAGCACAAGGCCCGACACTTTAACCCGGTCGCCATTTTTTAATTGCGACAGATATTTTGCGGCTGTAATGTGTAAAAGCGAAAGTTTTTCCCTAACCAAACTTACCGGATGGCCTTTTAAGGAAAGGGAAGAGGTGCTGTAGTCGCGAAAGATGTGTTCGGCTGCCGTAAGGGCGGGCAGGTTTACTTTTTCTTCAGGGGGAAGCGGGTGTCCGGTAAACATGCCGGTAGGGCGGTCGCTTAATGCAGATACTTCCCAAAGTGCCTCCCGCCTGTCGAGCCCCATCGACCGGAAGGCATCTGCATCGGCAAGCCTTTCTATGGTGCCAAAAGAAACACCCGCCTCCGATAAAGCGTGTACATGGCGGTAGGGTTGCACACGGCCGGCTACCAGTTTTTGTATATCGGCTTCTGCCAAACCTTTTATTTGTCGGAATCCTAAACGCAGCGCGTAGTAGTTACCCGATTTTTCTTCCAGCGTATTATCCCATAAAGATTCATTTACATCAACAGGCAGCACCTCTACACCGTGTTTTTTGGCATCAGAAACAATTTGTGCGGGCTGATAAAAACCCATGGGCATACTGTTAAGCAAAGCAGCTGCAAATACATCCGGATAGAAGCATTTCATCCACGAGGATACATATACCAACAAAGCAAAGCTCGCTGCATGGCTTTCCGGAAATCCATAGCTGCCAAATCCTTCCAGTTGCCGGAAAACACGTTTGGCAAAATCTTCTTTATAACCTTTCGCTACCATTCCTTTTATCAGCTTTTTTTCCCAGTCGCTCACTTTTCCTTTTGCCTTAAATGTGGCCATACTGCGGCGCAGCCCATCGGCTTCGGCCGGTGTAAATCCTGCGGCTACAATTGCTATTTCCATAGCCTGCTCCTGAAAAAGCGGCACGCCGAGGGTACGCCCTAAAATTTCTTCGAGCTCTGCCGACGGGTATTCCACAGGCTCTTGTCCGTTGCGCCTTCTTAAATAAGGATGCACCATATCGCCCTGAATGGGGCCGGGCCTTACAATTGCCACTTCAATTACTAAATCGTAAAAACATTTCGGCTTCAAACGCGGCAGCATCGTCATTTGTGCCCGGCTTTCTATCTGAAAAACACCAATCGTATCGGCCTCGCTAATCATCTCATAAACTTCCGGAACATCTTGCGGAATATTTGCCAGCGTCAGGTGTAGTCCATAATGTTTTTTAGCAAGATCGAACCCTTTGCGTATACAGGTAAGCATGCCCAGTGCAAGCACATCTACTTTTAAAAAACCCAATACTTCAATATCGTCTTTATTCCATTCTATGCAGGTTCGGTTTTCCATTCTTGCATTCAAAATGGGGCAGAGGTCGGAGAGTTTATCCTGCGTAATTACAAAGCCGCCGGTATGCTGCCCCAGTTGCCGCGGAAATCCGATATACTGTGCCGTAAGTTGAAATATTTTTTTAAGATGAGGATCGCCCGGATCAAATCCTTCAGAAGAAGCGCGGTTGCCATTCAGCCACTCTTCGGTAAACTCCCATCCCGAGCCCGAAAGCCGGCTAATGGCATCGAGCGAAAGCCCCATTGCCTTACCCACATCTCTTATAGCACTTTTATAATGTACCTGTGTTACCGTGGCTACAATGGCAGCGCGATCACGACCATATTTTTCGTAGATATACTGAATCACTTCTTCACGCCTTTCGTGTTCAAAGTCCACATCAATATCCGGAGGTTCGTTTCGTGCATCCGACATAAAGCGGGCAAACAGCAGCTTAAATTTTGACGGATCTACCGAAGTGATGCCGAGGCAGTAACAGACCACCGAATTGGCTGCTGAACCGCGCCCCTGACAAAGGATGCCTCTTTTTCTTGCAAAAGATACCAGATCGTATACTGTTAAGAAGTAGGCTGCATAATTTTTTCGTTTAATAAAACCGAGTTCATGACAGATGATTTTTTTAAGATGTGCCGGTATGGGAACACCCAATTTTTCCTCTGCACCCTGCCATACCAAATGCTGTAACGATTCCTGCGGCGTTTGGTTGGGAGAAGTGATTTCTTCGGGATACACATACTTCAGTTCGTTAAGTGAAAAACGGCAGGCATCCGCAATTTTTTCGGCCTGGCGGATGGCTTCGGGATACTGACTAAACAGCCGGTGCATTTCTTCGGCCGGTTTCAGGTGCCGTTCAGCATTTTGATGCAAACGAAAGCCGGCCTGCTGTAGGGTACATTTTTCACGGATGCAGGTGAGCACATCCTGCAATTGGCGGCGTTCTGCATGATGGTAATGTACATCGTTGGTAGCTACAAGAGGAGCATTTAACTGAAGCGCCAGTTGTGCAATCCGGTAAAGTCTTTTGTTATCGTTGGCAAGATAAGAGCGGGTTGCGCTGAGGTAAAGATGGCTGCCTAAAACAGTTTTAAAACGGGCTGCGGCAGCTTTAAAATCTTCATCAAAATCGAATGAAGTATTTAACGACAAAGGAGGAATCAGAATAAAGATAATGTCGCTTCCCATCTGGTTTAAATCGGCAGCATAAAGGTGGCAGTTGCCTTTTTCGGCGCGGAGGTTTCCTTCGGAAAGAAGGGCTGATAAACGGGCATAGCCCTTTTTATTAATCGGATATGCAAGCAGGCTTGGCCCGTCAATTAAATCCAGTCGGCAGGCGGGGATGATGCGGATGTTTTTGCCTTTTGCGGCGCTATACGCTCTTACCACTCCTGCCAGCGTATTGCGGTCGGTAATGGCAATGGCAGTATAGCCTAAAGCAATTGCCTGGTTTACCATTTCTTCGGGGTGCGATCCGCCACGCAGAAAGCTGAAGTTGGTAGTTATTTGTAATTCGGTATACTTCATCATTTATGCAAAAAATCCGTGAACAAACCATTGAGGATCTCCGGCTCCGTAATGGCCGGAGCGGAACAGCCAGAAGCGGCCGCCTTCTTCATCTTCAATACAATAATAATCCCGCACAAGGCCGTTTTGCAACCACCATTCCTGTTCAATTCTTTCCGGCCCATCGGCTTTTATTACTTTGTGCAGCCGGCCCTTGTAACGAAACAGCATGGGCGGATAATCGGGCAGCGGAACCGTTACATCGATGCGCTCGGGAGCAGGTAATAGATGAACGGGACGAGGCAGGTCGGTACGCCATTCCGTTTGCGGATTTTCGTTGAGTGATGCGGCCATCTTTATACTTCGTGTGGGCCAGTAATGTTGTTGCGGCAGATAGCGTTTAATGGCGTTGCTGCCGGCACGGTTGGCAATCCGGTCTAACAATTCTGCCACTTCTTTTATGTTGTTGTGTGAAGAGGCAGCCCAAAGCGCTTCCTGCCCGCTGCCCAGCTCTTCTGTTATGGGTGCTTGCAGCGTAAACAACTCTATACCAAGCGCCGGTTCTATGGTGGCAATGCGGGGCTCGAAAAGTTTCAGTAAATGAGTGGCATTGCGCGAAGCCGATCCTGTAGAAATGCTTATTTGCTGTATGTTGCCGTCTATTCGATAGCCTTTAAATACGCATTTTCTGAGCCCTCTGCTTTTTTTATGTAGCTGCCTGCAAATATCTTCTATAAGGGTTTTCAGCGCCATTTCTATAGCGGTGGCCGTGCGCACAGGCTCTAAACAAGGCAGCCTGCTCTGAAAAGGCTCTTCCGGCTGAACGGGCTGAATGTATTCTTCCTCTTGCCCCAATGCCTGCCGGATGCGGCTAAGCAGTGTTTCTCCGAACCGCCGTTTTAAAGAATAAGCGGGAATCTGTACAATATTTTTAATTTGATGGAGCCCCAGCTTATGTAGTTTTTGCAGTGTGTGTGTTTCCAATCGTAATGCAGCAGGAGGCAGTGGCAGCAAGGCATGTAACTGCATGGCGGGGGCTATGTTCTCTGTGTGGCTAAAGCGTGCAACAGCCCATGCACAGCCAATGGTGTCGGCCATGGCTGCCCTTATGTTGTATCCCGCTGCACGAATTTTTGTGCAGATGTTTTGCAGATAAGGTTGTTCGCCTCCCCACAGGTGGGGGCATCCGCTTACGTCGAGCATCAGTCCGTCGGCTCCATCTGTTGCTGCACTTGGCGTAAAGCGGATGCACCATTCTGCTATTTTATGCAGCAGGTTTGCTGTTTGTTGCGGCTCATCTTCGAAAAGCCGGAGTGTGGGTATCAGTGCGCGGCAATCGGCAACTGCCATGCCCGCATATACACCTTTTTGGCGGGCGGCTTCGCTGGCTGCTTTTACCATCATTTTTCCTTTTTCAGGTGCTGCCGTTACGAAGGCGGTGTGTTGTAAGTGCGGGTAAAGCCGCAGCAACCGGTCGATGCTGAAATTCGGGAACCATATAGAAACATATCTTTTCATAGTTAACCTGTTTTACGTGTGTCCATGCTGATGACAGTATGATGAGGCTTGTTTATTTGATGGAAACGGTTATTCACCCATTCTATTTCCCATTGTTGCGGGCGGCCGTTACGCACTTTGGTGAGCTGTACATTCCATTTAGGGAAGCCTACGCCCGGCATATTTGCTGTTTCGGAAGGAAGGGGTTGTATGCGCCAGCGGGTGAGACAGGCTAAGGTGTTTTCCTGTAGAGGGCGATGGCGGTGAATGATACCCGTTGTACCGCTTTTTTCTACGGCAAGCTGCAAACGCCGCGATTCAGTGAAGCTGAGGTTTTTCAATTCGCCTATTACACAGGTAAGGGCGTTGCATTTTAGCGATTCTTCAAGGGTCCAGAAAAGGTCTTTTTTGTTGGGCAGATGAACAAAAACAAACTGATGTGGGTGGAGTCCGAAGAGCTTTAAAGCCGGTGGAAAAACAAGCGGGGAAGGGCTTATCCATAAACAGATGCTTTGGGGTTGACAAAGGCTGTGGAGGAGTGCGGCAATGAAGCCGTTGGTGGCAGCCGATTCTTGCGGTTGGTGGCTGATAAATTCATGTACGGTGGCTGTTGGGAAGCGGTGGTTTGGGAAAGCGGTTTGGAAGATACGAAGGCCGGCAGAAGACGGTTGTTGTTGCGGCTGTTTAGGAGTGGAGAGGCGGATAATCTCTTGTTGGAGATGCCCGAGGAGTTCATATTTTTTATTTTCCGGTTTCATGGGGTTTTGTAAAAGCCGTGAAGGACGAAGGTAGCTATAATGCTAAAATAATTAGCAATCCATGGTTTAAAAAACAGCGATTCATTCATGAGTTTATGGTATTTTTCTGATGGCAATAATTTTTTGAAAAAAGATTTTTTTTTGAAGTGAAGAACCATCATATTTGCACTCCCAAAACGGAACAGTTCTTATAACAAAATATTGGATCGGTAGTTCAGTTGGTTAGAATGCTGCCCTGTCACGGCAGAGGTCGCGGGTTCGAGTCCCGTCCGGTCCGCAGATTTTAAGATAAATGCCTTGTAAGTTAATTGCAAGGCATTTTTATTTTGGGAAAATGAAATAAGCCTTAGCCAGCCACGGAGAGTGGTTTTGATTTGAGGAGTGGGATGGGCTAAGTGTTTTTGAATTAGTTAGATAGGTAAACTTTAGCCCGATTTTCTAATAGAACCAGAACGTACCGTTGACTAACACGACGGAGACGAAATAGAAGTAAGAAGGTTGTCAACAAATTAAAATGTGCCCTTGTAGTTATATACCTTACTTATCAAATCGTTTCTTGAATATGAAATCTTACTACCTATTTCTCTCTCGTAGGTTGGCTTATGTGTTAGATTTAAACCATCATCAATGATTGTAGTTGTTATACTATCAATGAGTGCATCTAAATTGTCCTTGATTTCATTATATAGTGTTGGGTTAACACCTAAAAGAACATCAACAAATGATTTTCTTAAATTTGATAGTTCAGATTTCACAAAGTTTGTGAGATCAATCTTCTGCTGATCTGAAAGAGTAACAGTGGTAATCTGATTTTCTAATGTATGAAGTTGATTGTAAAAATTATTAATGTCAGGAAGATGTGGCTGAATAACAAGTTCTTTGAACCATTGAAGACGAATGTTCTGTTCCTGTAATTTCGTAGCCTCCAGTTTGTCGTCTTGTTCCTTCTGTTGCTGGGTTGCCTTGTCTCTTTTATCCTTGTTTTTCTGGTATACAAAAACATAGTAAGCTAATCCGAAGCTGGTTGCAGCAATGACAATATTAGCAATGCTGGAAACATCGGTTAACGTCGTATCGTTTGTAATGTAAGTACTATCAGAAAAGAGAAGGATCATTAATGTACAAGGGCTGTTTCTTCGCGTAATATACGTTCAACAGCTTCCTGTAAATCATTGTCGATTTTGTAACGACCGTTATTCTCAAATTCAAACTTCGTAAAGAAAGCTTCCGGTTGTAATTTGTTTACCACATTATATAAAAACTCTTCAAGGAAAGAAGGGTTGATAGAACCAATATCTTCTGGTATTTTAATGATCACTTTGTCGCTTTCGGCTTCAAGCTGATCAATTTTTGATGCATTACGCACATTAATACCCCTATCTCTACCTGTAAAAACCCTGCTCCTTGGAGTACGATAGTCTTGGAGATTTATGGTTTTAATGTTGCTCATTGTCAGGTATTTCTGTATTATTTTCTTTGATACATATCCTTGCAGAAATAATCGTGCCCGGAAAGTATGTATCTGCGAAGGTAACATAATTTTTGTCTGGTTTTTCCTTAATTTCTCCTGTAGTATTGAATGTCATCATCTTATACTTCTTTTGACCCTTACCTTTAACAACCTCTTTTGTTCTGTATGTACCGTCAAAAGTTATTCTGGTATTACCAGAAACGAGTAAAAGGTGAGACAAATTGTCCTTCTCCTGATCTCCTTTTAACGCAAAGAAACTTTCAATGAAGCGTATGGACCCATTACCTCTTTTCCAATCTGCTTTGCTGGTTACACCCTCTTGCAATGAGTATAAACTCCACAAAGTTTCCTCTTCAAATTCTGCTTTCCTGAAAAGGTTTTTGTTTGTATAGTCGCTCGATAAGTCTTTCATCTGCTGCACAACTTCTTGGTTAGGGCAAGATGGATCACTGAACTTCTCGTATATCGTTTGACCGAAATTCAATATTACCAGGTTGAATATCCCTACATGCTCGCCCTTGTCGGTACTGTCCTGAAAGTAACCAATGGAATAACGCATACGACCCGTTGAATGTTCCTCTGCATTTATAAGAACTTCACCGATTACTTTAAATAAATTATCCTCTGCTTCGGGAGTAAGTGTTTTATTCATTTTCTTCATCGACGTTAGAACATAATCTACCATGTTTGTTATGTCAACTTCCCTAATTGCTGAAGCATGTGGGTGTGTGCTGTCAGCGATGCAAAGCCGATATGGAATAATGTCCGGGAACTTTATTGAGATACCCGAAACTGTTGAATACGCCCCAATTGAAAATAATATTTTTCTGATGTGAGGTTCAGAGTAGTTAATAGGAATGATCTCATCAACTTTAACATGATGCCCTCTTGTCCGACAACTTTTGTAATACTGTATAAACTCTCTTAAAAGAATGTCCATACACACAGATGCATCAACATCTATACGTTTGCATTTGGAGTAATCGAATGTGATCTTTCCGGCTGTTTGATTATAGAGAACATTTAAAAGTCGTTTTAAAAAGGCGTAACTCTTATGATAGTCTTCAGTTAAAGAAAAAATTTCAGGTATCTCAAAATACCCGTCTTCCTTTTTCGGAGCTGCTGCCTGACCGAAAGAATTTTGTTTAGAACATAAATATTGAATTGTGCTGCTATGTTCTGGCTTTGGGGGAAGGGACTTTATATACCGTTGTCGACCGTAGTATGGTTTTATAAATTCAAGTTTATTCTCAATACATTTTTTTCTTACATCATCCACATACTTCAACCAACCAGTTCTAATCTGATGCTTTTTATTTTTACGCCTTATGTTTTTTTTGAATTTTAGAATAGCGAGCTGCGACCAGTATTGTTGTTTTTGCCGACGTTTTTTCTTCATAGCGGTACTAAAATGAGTTGACAGACTTTTAAATAGGATCGGTTTTCTTTTTGTAGTCGGTTGTTGAAAATGTACGCATAGTGTTTCTATTGGTGATAACGGCTTGCGGATTGCATTATTTTGTCAGCTCACTTCAATTGCAATCCGTTCGTAAGCCGAACTACAACATCGGAGGCTGATGTACGCACAGGCACCTGCACAAACCTTCTGCAACCAACTCGCTAAAACTCCCTTAAACCGCTACTGCGCCCTTAATTGCCGGATGAAACTGATATCCCGTCAACTCAAAATCTTCATATCGGAAATTGAAAATATCGTCAACCGATTTATTCAATTTCATTTCAGGAAGCGCATAAGGCATACGGCTTAACTGCAGCCGCGCCTGCTCCAGATGATTGTTGTATAAATGCACATCGCCAAAACTGTGAATGAATTCACCCGGCTGTAAGCCACATACCTGCGCCATCATCATCGTAAGCAAGGCATAAGAGGCAATGTTAAAAGGCACGCCTAAAAAAGCGTCGGCACTGCGCTGATACAACTGACAGCTTAGCCTTCCCTCACTAACATAAAACTGAAATAAAGCATGGCAGGGCATCAGCGCCATCTCTTTTAATTCGCCCACATTCCAGGCACTTACAATGAGCCGCCTACTGTCGGGATTTGTTTTTATCTCCTGCACCACATCCGCTATCTGATCGGCAACACCGCCATCCGACAAAGGCCAGCTCCTCCACTGCTTTCCGTACACCGGACCCAAATTACCATCGGCATCGGCCCATTCGTTCCAGATGGTTACGCCATTGTCGTTAAGGTATTTAATGTTGGTATCGCCTTTTAAAAACCAAAGCAGTTCGTGAATAATGCTTTTTACGTGCAGCTTTTTTGTAGTTACGAGTGGAAAGCCCTCCTGCAAATGAAAGCGCATCTGATACCCGAAACAGCTTAAAGTGCCCGTGCCCGTGCGGTCGTTTTTTTGTGTTCCGTTATCTAAAATATGTTGTAACAACCGGAGATACTGCTGCATGCTTCTAAATTTTTTCGCCGTCTAATTTTCTGCGGATCAATTCTTTTTTTATCAGCAGATATTCGCGGCCCGACTGCCCTTTTACACTGCTGTTTTCCTGCGCCCTCCGCATCAGATAAGGAATTACATCGCGAATAGGCCCAAAAGGCACATATTTGCTAACCGACGCGCCTGCCTTTGCAAGGTTAAACGTAATATGATCGCTCATGCCGAGCAACTGCGAAAAATGAAGATGCTTATGGTTAAGCGGAAGCCCTTTTTCTTCCATCAGCCGCACTGCATATAAATTGCTTTCTTCGTTATGAGAAGCCAGTATGCACGACACTTCCGCAATATTGTCGATGCAGAATTTCACAGCCTCATTAAAGTCCTTGTCGGTGGCTTCCTTGTTTGGGTTAATCGGCGAAGCATACCCCTTTATTTCTGCGCGCTCCCTTTCTTTTTCCATATAAGCGCCCCGCACCAGTTTCATACCCAGCTTAAAATTATTTTCTTTGGCCAGGCGGAGCGACAAGCGCAGAAAATCCAGCCGGTCGTGTCGGTAAAGTTGTACCGTATTGTACACAATCACTTTTTCTTTATTAAACGCCTGCATCAGTTCCATGCACAGCCGGTCAATCGGGTCTTGTATCCAGCTTTCTTCCGCATCAATTAAAACACCCACGCCGCTCTCGGCGGCTACAGTGCAAATTTCATACATGCGCTCCCTTACTTTGTTCCACTCTTCCGTTTCCGCTTCGTGGTCGTGTACGCCGCTGCGCAGGCGCGGTGCATCGTTAATGGTGTTCAGTAGTTTTTTACGCGCCAGGCCCGTAAGTTTTATACTCATAAAAGGAACGTTGGACTGCTGCGCCGCATATTCAATTACTTTAATAAAAACCCGAGTGGCCTTATTAAAGTTGGCTTCTCCCTCTTTTCCTTCCACGCCATAATCTAAAATTACCTGCACATTAAAGTTGCTCAATTTATTGCAGGTGGCTTTTGTTTCTTCAAGCGATTCGCCGCCTACAAACTGCTTAAAAATGGTTTTTCTTATCAGGCCGTCAATGGGCATGCCCGTCTTCATTAAAAAAGGCGTAAACCTTACACCCATCTGCACCAGCCACGGATTGTTCATGGTTTCAAACAGCCATTTTGCATTCTTCAGTTCTTTATCGGTTTTATAGGCAAAGGCAACTTTTGTGTCGTTGAAATTTATGTTCATAATAAAAGCCGGTTAATGTTGCGAATATCGGAACAAGCCCACTCATTTTAAAAAGTTGGTGCAAGATTTTAAAAATTGATGCATGGCCGAAAACCTATTTTTGCCAAAATTTTTCAGATGGAACCGAAGAAGGCCGAATCCAGCAAAACCGTAATGAACGAAATTGTGCTCCCCAACGATACCAATACGTTCGGAAATTTAATGGGCGGCAGACTCATGTACTGGATGGATATTGCTGCGGCTATTTCAGCCGGCCGCCATTGCAGCGCACCGGTAATGACGGTGAGTGTAGATAACATCAGCTTTAAAAACCCCATCAAAATTGGGAATGTGGTGCGTATAGAAGCCGTGGTAACGCGTGCGTTTACCACCAGTATGGAAGTGCATTTAAAAGTTTGGGGCGAGGATAATTTACACCAGTATCGCTACGAAAGCAACGAAGCCTATTTTACGTTTGTGGCTATCGATCCCAATGGAAAGCCGCGCGCCGTTCCCGAGCTGATTCCCGAAACGGAACGGGAACATCAACTGTTCGAAGGGGCTTTAAGAAGGCGTCAACTGCGGCTGATACTCGGCGGAAAAATGAAGCCCGACGATGCAAGTGAGTTGAAAGCGCTGTTTGTGCATTGATTTTTTTATGGGGGGCGGCAGCCGCACACTGTTCAGCTCCATCTGCGTCGCACCCTGCATCGCCACGCCGTTTTATCGGCGCCGGTTTCATGCGCAGGTTGCTTTGTTTTTCGGCCGCACTGTTTTGTATTTGAGAGAAGAGATGGCAACGAACCGCAGAAAAGATAAGCGCTCCCGCAAAAGCTTTTTTTCTTAACATTTACACGCCGCTTGTGCGCCCTGCCCGAAACGATGCTCAGAACCTTAACTTTCGGACTTAACTGCTAAACATTGTTTTTCAATTCATTTGGTTGGGGTAAATGCCGAAAGGCGAAAGATTAAATTTTCCTATAAATAATTCGTTAAAAATTTTTTTTTTAACGAATTGCCCGTATTATTGATGCAGAATTGAGTTTATCAGCTCAATCTACCATCAATCAAACGTTATGAAAAAAATCTTCTTACTGCTTTGTCTTTCGGCAATTGTGGCCTCTTTACATGCACAAGTTACGGTTGCCGGAGCCACCGGCGGCAGCGGCAGCTATACCACGCTAAGCGATGCATTTTCCGGTATCTCCGCGTCGGCCGGCGATAACATCACCATTACCATTAGCGGTAACACTACCGAACCTGCTACAGGCGCTACACTCAACGCAGGCGCATGGGCTACACTCACCATTGCGCCCTCCGGCGGACCATGGACGATTTCAGGAGCCGCAACAGCCGGCAATCCGCTTATCAATTTTAATGGAGCAGATAATGTTACCGTAAACGGTGGCGGAAATTTAATTTTTTCAAACACCACGGTGTCGGCAACAACCGGCACCTCTACGTTAAAATTGGTGGCCGATGCCACCAACAACACGTTTAATAATGTAACCTTTTTGGGTGCAGGAACCGGGGCTGCAGGCACAAATGCTTCCGTAGTTTGGATCAGCACCGGCACTACAACCGGAAACGATAACAACCAGTTTCAATCCTGTAAGTTTGGTCCTGTGGGCAGTTCGTTGCCCGGACAGTATATTGTTGCCAACGGCTCTACAACCTCCAAAGCCATTCAAAACAGCAATGTAATTATAAACAACTGTGAGTTTAAAGATTATTTTCTGGCTTCCGGTACACAGGCGGCCATCTACGTATCTTCCGGTAATACAGAATGGACCATTACCAATAATAAAATTTATCAAACCGCTTCAAGGACGATTACGGCCGCTTCAACCGTTTATGGTATTTATTGCTCTAATACCGGAGCTACGGCAACGGGTGAATCTTTTTTCATTTCAAACAATACCATCGGCTTTGCAAACAATGCAGGCACAGGAACCACTATTTATAATGCGGGTAGTACCGGAGGTGGTTTTACAGGAATTTCCTTTAATGCCTCAAGTTCGGTTGCGAGTACGCACAACATCAACAATAACATTATTTCAAATATCGAGTGGACGTCTTCATCAAGTTCTGCCTTTAACGGTATAAGTTCTACCTCCGTTGCCTCTTCTACAAGCGGTTTTATTTTAAACCAAAATGCCAATCAAATCAAAAACATTAACTGGATAAATGCCTCCGGGCAAATCACGTGTATCAACTCAGGTTACTCTCCCGCTACCAGTGTCAGCAATAATGTAATTGATAATATTACCAGGTCGGGTTCGGGCATTTTTTATGGGATACAGTATACGGGCAATACCTCCAGCTCCCATACCTTTCATAATAATACCATCAGCAATTTAAATTTTAACCACGTCACCGGCACTTCTGCTTTTTACGGCATTTATTCAGCAAGTGCCCCCGCTGTTGAAATTTTTACCAGTAACACCATCAGCGGGCTAATCTCAATGAGTACAGGAAGTCAAAATATTTATGGTATTTATAATTTAACAGCAACCACCGGCAATAAAACCTGTAAAAATAATACAGTGAACAACTTAACGCTGCCCAGCAGCAGTGCCGGAAGTATTTACGGGTTAAGAATTGCCTATCTGGGCGCTACTAACGACGTTTCCGGTAACACGGTTTACGGATTAAGCGGTGGCGCAAACGTGTATGGTATGTTGGTTGGTTCATCCTTTGCCGCCAATGCCATAACCAATGTATATCAAAACAAAATTTACAACTTAACCACCGATAAAAGCACAGGTAAAACTGTCGGTTTAACGGCAGGTACAGGCATTTCATCCCAAACAAATATTTACAATAACCTGATTGGAGAGTTAAATGCACTCAGCGCCAGTGCTGCTACCGATGCGATTAGAGGAATTGAACTTACCGGAACCAGTGCTACTTCAAATTATAACCTCTACTACAACTCCATTTACCTGGATGGGACTGCGTCTTCAGGAGCAGATTTTGCTTCCAGCGCTGTTTATCACACTTATAGTGCTACGGGCACCAGCGCTTCCCTTACCATGCAGAACAATAATTTCATCAATAAATATCTTTCAAAGGGCGTCGGTGTTTCAGCGGTGTTTAAAAGAAGCGCCTCAACAGATTTAAACAACTATAATACGGCGTCCAACAATAACAATTTCTACGGAACCAATATTTATCATGACGGTACCAATACCGATGCGGGTATCGCTTCATTCAAAGCAAGAGTAACCACCAGGGAGTCTTCTTCGGTGTCTGAAAATGCAACGTTTTTATCAACCGCCGGCGGCAACGCCAATTTCTTAAAGCCCAATCCGGCTGTTGGCACCCAGTTAGAAAGCGGCGGCACAAACGTAAGTTCCATCACTACAGATTTTGCCTTAACTGTGAGGCAGGGCAATCTGGGTTACAGCGGCACAGGAACAGCGCCCGACATCGGCGCATGGGAATTTGAAGGCATTGCGGTTGATTTAACACCCCCAACCATTACGTTTACGCCCCTTCCCAACTCAACCGCCGGTGCGTCACAAACTTTAGTGGCTTCCATTACCGATGCAAGCGGGGTACCTACCTCCGGTATTGGATTACCCGTGCTGTATTATAGCATTAATGGCGGGGCTTATACTGCGGTTACAGCGAGTTACTCAGGGGGTAGCTACAACTTTATTTTTGCACCGGCGACAGCAGGCGGCGACACGGTTAGATACTATGTGGTGGCTCAAGACATGGCGCCTGCACCGAACATCGGCTCAAACGCCAGTGCAGGCGCAAGCGGCTTTACAGCTAACCCACCTGCGGCATCAACGCCCCCATCTGCGCCGGCCTATTACCGCATATTGAAACCATTTTCGGGTACGGTAACAGTTGGCGCAACTGGCGATTATCCAACCCTTACCGCACCCGGAGGCTTGTTCGAAGCCTTGAATGCCAACTTCCTTTCAGGCAACCTGCAAGTACAAATTACTTCAGACATCACAACGGAAACGGGAGCATTTGGCTTGAACCAATGGGCGGAAAGCGGAGCAGGTGGGTATAGTTTAAAAATTTACCCTACCGGCGCGCCACATACAGTTTCCGGTTCCCGTAGCTCCGGCGCACTCATTCAATTAGTTGGCGCCGACAGAGTTACCATCGACGGATCGTTAAGCGGAACCGGTACCGACCGCAGTTTAACGATAACGAATACGGCAACCACGGCGCCAACGGCTATTTCTTTGGTAAGTCTGGGTGCAGGCGCCGGGGCAACCAATAATGTAGTGAAAAATCTTAAAATTTCAACCGGTGTTGCCACATCCATTGGTTATGGAATTGCAATTGGCGGTGCAACCCCGGGTTCGGACGGCGCTGATAACGACAATGTTACCATTTCGAATAACGAGATTTCAGGAGCGCCGACAGGTATTCGAGCGTTCGCCAACGCTACCGGCTTAAACGACAACCTTATGGTGTCGGGGAATACGATCACCTACAGTGGAAGTGCTGAAAGTATGGGTATTCAACTTGCGTACGCCGTCAACGGGAAGGTGAATAACAACACCGTCTCCATTGAAAGTTCGTATGGTACGGCTACCGGAATCTCTATCCAGTTGCATTTTTCTTCCGGAACAGTTCAAGGCAATGTGATTAAGAAAGTAGTCTCTACCAATACCGGCGGATACGGCGGCCGCGGCATCACCATCGGAACCGCTTTAAGCGCAAGCAATCTTACCGTTGCCAACAACATTATTTATGGGGTAAACGGAAGCGATTATAATAGTTTTGGCAACTCGTCTTCAATGGGACTGGTAATTGGCGTTATCGGAAACAGCACTACATTAACCACTGTCGCCGGCGGACTTAAAATTTACCACAACTCTATCCGGATGACCGGCGCTATCGGTTCTTATAGTACCTCAGGTATCACAACAGCGGTTTATGTTGGCAGCGGCGCCTCAGACCTCGACATCCGCAACAACATATTCGCCAGCACACAAACCGGTAGCGAAACGCAGAAAAACTATGCGGTTTACAGTGCAGTTGCCAATACAGCTTTTTCCCAAATGAACAATAACGTGTATTACGTTTCAGGAACGCAGGGCGTATTAGGATATATTGGAAGTACAGCCCGCAACACCCTGTCGGAATTTAAAACGGGTTTTGGCAGCAACGCAAATTCGTTTGCAACCGACCCTCAATTTGTATCAGCAACCGATTTGCACATTAATGCCGGTGTAACGGCCACTCCGCTCGAATCAGGCGGCGCAACTGTAGGCATTACCACCGATATGGATGGCGATGCTCGTCCAGGTCCGGCCGGCTCCGGAAATGGCGGCGGTACTGCGCCCGATATTGGCGCGGATGAGTTTGATGGTGTGCCTTTGGCGCCTTGTACTACACCAACGGCACAGCCCACTGCATTGATATTAAATGCCACCGGACAAACCACAGCGAGCGGCTCATTTACAGACGCATCGCCTTCTGCAAGTGGTTACCTGGTTATTCGCACCACTTCAAGCACACTTGCTGCATTACCTATTGACGATACTTCTTACGCCACCGGAGCAAACACCTATTTTGGAACCGGCGGATTTGTACAGTCTGTAGGCAGTGCAACAACTTTCAATGCTACAGGTTTGTCATCAGGAACAACTTATTATTTCTGGGTGTTTTCTTACAACTCAGGTACGTGCTTAGGAGGACCTAAATATTTAACGGCTACTCCGTTGAGCGGAAATACCACCACTGGTGCCTTGTTTACTTCCGTTGCCACTGGTAATTGGGAAGATGGCAGCACTTGGGATAAGGGTACAGCTCCTACAAGTGGCGATGATGTGGTAATTGCGGCAACCCATACGGTAACAGTGAATGGTGCAGCAGCAAATGCCTCCTCGCTGGCAATTAATGCAAATGGTATATTGACCGTATCTGGAAATACGCTAACCATTAATGGTGTAAATGCAGGTGGTTTAACTAATAACGGAACAATAACGGCTAATGGCGGAACAGTGATATTAGGAGCGGGCGCCAACAATCGAAAGTTTACCAATGCAGGTGTATTAAATTTATCAGGCACAGCTCAAATAATAATAAATGGAAGCTTTTATATGTCGGCGGGTGCATTCAATCAAGATGGAGGAGAGATGATTATTGATGGTAACGACAACAATAACCCATTAACAAGCGTTGCTTCGGGCACCGACATTTTTGGTATTATAGGTGGTGTGCCGAACTGTAGTGGAGGAATTATCACAATTGTTGACCCTCATGTGAACACCTACTCAACCGGTAGTGGAACCAACCGCACGGTTAGAATAGGAATAACTGCAGGAACAAATTATTTTACCGGATCGCACACGTTTATACTTGGTGATGGAATAAGCACTACACCAGGAAACAGTGACGGTTTTGTTGTTGAAACTTACACTTCCGGCTATGCACCTATTCAAAATTTAACCATTAATGGAGGAAATGTTGCTGGCCGGTGGGGATCGGGTTCTAATAACAACAGCACAATTTATGGCTGCCATATCAAAGGAAATTTAACCATTAACGCTAATAGTGAGATGCGACAATCATACGCCACCGGCTTATTTGCTGTAGGGGGCAACATTGTAAATAATGGCACTTTAAGGGTGATTGGTTCTACAACCACTTCTGCATTAACGTTAGGTACGAATTCTGCCTTTACCGTTAGCAATCCTCAAACCGTTTCAGGAAGCGGAGTGTTCTATAACAGCTTAACGGCTCCAACAGCAAACTTCACTTACTTAACAGTCAACAATACTGCCGGTGTAACCTTTGGTGCCGGTATCAACAATCCTTCCTTCAGCGGAACGGTTACTGTTACCAACGGAACCGTAAATGCTTCCGGCATTTCAATGAACGGCAGTGCATCATCTGTTGCTTTAACGGCCGCAACTTCTATTATTAACGTGCAAACATTTACAAACAATAGCTCGGCTGCAACGGTTACATTATCAGGTTCAGGAAAATTGAATGTAACTGATGTGGTTTCGTTTGGCAATGTCAACAGCAAAACACTTGCAGCCGGCGGACGCCTCACCCTGAAATCATCCGCCTCCGGCACCGCAAGACTGGGCGACTTTACCAATGGTGGCGCCAACACCGGTAACAAAATAACCGGAACAGTGAATGTAGAACGTTACTTCCCCGGCGGCAAACGTGCGTACCGCTTTATCGGCCATCCGTTTACAACCGCTATCCGCTTAGATCAGCTAATGACGACCAGCGGCGCCAACACCGGCATGGACATTACCGGCCCGGGCGGCTCTGCCAACGGCTTTACTACCACCATTTCCAACAATGCGTCGGCATACAACTATACGACTGCTACCGGCGATGTAATGATTCCCGTTGATCCGGGATGGAACGCCTTCCCCAATGCAAATACTGCAAACTGGAACGCAAAACAAGGTATTCGTGTATTGGTGAGAGGTACAAAAGGAGAAGGGTTAGACGGGCAGCCGTACACACCGTCGGCAACAACGGTAACCATGAGCGGCGCAGTAAACGACGGAAATACGCCTTCATTCTCACTCACCACCGGCCCAGCGAGCGATTTTAACTTCATCGCCAATCCGCTTGCCTCACAAATTGATATGCGCAACCTAACCCTTGGCGGCGACGTAAATCCTAACTTCTATGTGTGGGATGTAAGCGGCGGAACAAAAGGCGCTTACTTCAACGAGCCGTTCAGTTTGGCCAGCACTTATCGCGTGATGCCGCTCGGAAGTGCATTCTTTGCAAGAAGCAGCAGCACGGGTACAATCAGTTTCCCCGAATCGGCGAAAACGCATAATGCGCCTTCCGACGTATTTAAAGGAAGCAGCAACTACGGCAGCAATTCAATCCAGCTATCGGTTTACGATAATGTTGGCCATAAGCACGACCGGATGCTCTTCTTTGTGAACGCAAACGCTTCGTCTTCAAAAGACTTTTTTGATGGCGAGAAGCTGACAAATCCGGGATTGAATTTTTATTCCAGCAGCAGCGACAATAAAAAACTTTCCATCGACAACCGTCCCTTTGCGCACGACAGCATTATTCCGCTGAAATTGCAAAATCCGGATGGCGACGGCAACTTCGTGATTGCAGCCGACGACTATAATCTTTCCGATGATCTAGACATTCTGCTGCACGATAAAAAGCTAAACAGCTATGTGCAGTTGTCTTCGGGAACAATGTACCCCTTCGTGATTGCAGTTGCCGACTCGTCCACTTACGAAAGCCGTTTTGAATTGGTGATGAAGTCTGCAAGCGTGCTGCCGATGCAATCCATTGTCATCAGCGCATCGCAAAAAACTGAAGGCATTGAAGTGCGTTGGACAACCGAAAACGAAGCCGATGTTCAAACCCATACGGTTGAGAAAAGTATGGACGGTAAATCGTTCGAAGAACGCATCAGCCTCACCGCCAAAAACCAAAAACTCAATTCATACAGTTGGATGGATATGCAGGCGGCTGCCGGCGACCACTATTACCGCATCAAAACAAAAGATAAATCCGGCCTTATCCGCTACAGCACTGTTGCAAAAGTCAGCATCAGCAACAAAGGTGAGATTGTGGTGTATCCAAACCCGGTAAAAAACAATCTTGCGCAGCTTCGCTTTACAGGTATGGAAAAAGGAAGTTATACGCTGAAACTGTATAACACCGCCGGTCAGGAAGTGTTTAGCAGAATGGTTGAACACAATGGCAGCACAGCTATCCAGACCATTCAGTTGAGTGGAGTAGCAGCAGGAGTGTACAACTTGCATGTAAACGGAAAACAAACCAACCTAATCACTAAACTTGTCATTGAATAACATTTAGAATATGCTCAGAAAAATCAAAAACAATAAAATCGTTTTGCTTCAGTTTGTATTGATGCTGGTGTTAACCACAATGCCCGTATGGCTATATGCGCAAACGCCCGGATTTGAAGAGGATGAAACCGACGTTCCATTCGACGGCGGACTGTCGCTCGTAATTGCTGCGGGCGTGGGCTATGGCCTTCATAAAGTACGGCAGAGCAGAGCCCGGCGACAAGCGGACGATGTAAGCCAAGCAGACAAATAACCCAGATAAGGGGAGGCGCTATGCCTCCTCTTATTTTTTTAGCCGGCTTTATGGTATAGTAGGGGCTATTTTGCCCGGTAAACCGTGGTGATTTTGCGGCTGCCTTTCCCCGTTTCTAATGTACTGATGAATACAAGTTTCGACGGTGTGGATTCGATCAGCGTGGCTTCGATGGTTTTGCGCGAATCGTAATTTTTCTGCACCAGCTTTTTAGTGGCGGGATGATAGGTATAGCTTCCCGTTTCTTCGGTTTCTTCTTCCTCATCCTCACATTTCAACTTCCCCCGGTGCGTAACGATGGTGCCATCCGGCTTGTATAATACAGCATCGTCCAGTTCGCATGGCGGCACCACTTTCAACAAATTTGTTTCAGGCTTGCCGTTATTCAAAATGTCCAGACCCGGAGAGGCTGTAACGGATTCAATCAGCCAATACCTGCTTCCAAAAGGCGATGACTGCTGCTGGTACCCGTATGTATTCAACGAAGAAAATAGCACCCAGGAAAAGAATGTAAGTGTGGTTAGCATAAACTATGATTTTTGTGAAGATTAAATTATCCGGTTTTAATTAACTGTCCGCTTCCGGTTATTTCCGAATCTATTACTGCGGGGTTGCCTTCATAATAAACATTGCCGCTGCCATATATTTTTATCTGAAGATGATGGCTTACCCGTACGTGTACATTTCCACTGCCCCGAATAACCACATCTGCAAGTTTTGCTGAAAAAGAAGAAGCTTTTATATTACCACTGCCTGCTGTTTTAAGATTGAGGGTGTCTGCCGCTCCCGATGTAAGAAGAATGTTTCCCGATCCGGCAGTGGAAGCCGTAAAATAAGTTGACGTAAAACCTCCATAAGCGGTTATGTTTCCGCTCCCGTTCATCGAAAGATGGTTTAAGAAGGGCAGTTTAATAAAAGCTTCGGAATTGTCGTTTTGTACAATCAGGTTATTTGGGTAAGCAATAAAAAGCAAATGGTTGCTCACCTTCGTTTCCAGAAAAGGCAGGAGGTTTTGGTAAGCCTTTACTTCAACAGAGAAAGAATCTTTATAAATGTAGGCATTTGTTCCACCACCGATTTCCACTCCGGTAAAACTTCCCGCATTCCTTTTTTCAGTTGTAATAGAGCCGGCGCCCGAAACCGATTCTTTCTTACATCCGGCGGCGACGGTGACAAATAAAATGTAAATGAGGAGTCTGGTCATGCTACTTCTACTTTAAGGTTTTCCGGTGTTCGTGCGCTAAAATACTCGGGCTGCAAGCATCCGGCTGGCCAAATTTTTATGAATGGCTAAAAGGAGTGATGAGGCGGAATTTCCCTTGCTTTTGTGCCGCTTTGCTTCCCGGTGAGGCAAAGCCTGCCAAAATTGCACATTCTTCTCCGGTGGCATAATCATTGAACCCCACCCCATCATTCAATCATTAAAATAATAATATGGGAAAAATAATCGGAATAGACCTCGGTACTACCAACAGCTGCGTGGCGGTGATGGAAGGTAACGAACCCGTGGTAATTGCCAACGACGAAGGGCGCCGAACAACACCTTCTGTAGTTGCATTTTTAAAAAATGGCGAAAGGAAAGTGGGCGATCCGGCAAAGCGTCAGGCCATCACCAATCCGCAAAACACCATCATGAGTGTAAAGCGTTTTATGGGTCGCCGTTTCGACGAAGTTTCGGAAGAGATCAGCCACTGGAGCTATAAAGTTGCCAAAGGTGACAATAATACCGTTAGAATTGATATTGACGGCAGGCTGTACACTCCGCAGGAAATTTCTGCAATGGTGCTTCAGAAAATGAAAAAAACTGCCGAAGATTATTTAGGACAGGAAGTAAACGAAGCGGTGATTACCGTGCCTGCTTATTTTAACGACGCACAGCGCCAGGCCACAAAAGAAGCCGGTGAAATTGCAGGACTGAATGTACGCCGTATTGTAAACGAACCTACTGCTGCGGCACTTGCTTACGGACTCGACAAAGGCCATCACGATCAGAAAATTGCGGTTTTCGACCTCGGTGGCGGTACTTTCGACATCTCCATTCTTGAACTTGGAGACGGCGTTTTTGAAGTGAAATCTACCAACGGAGATACGCACCTCGGCGGAGACGATTTTGATAAAGTGATTATGGACTGGCTGGCAGAAGAATTTAAAAATGAAGAAGCCGTAGACCTCCGAAAAGATCCGATGGCGCTTCAGCGTTTAAAAGAAGCATCCGAAAAAGCCAAAGTGGAGCTTTCCTCTTCTTCCGAAACGGAAATCAATCTTCCATACATCACCGCCATCGACGGCGTTCCCAAACACCTGGTAAAAAAACTAAGCCGCGCCAAATTTGAACAACTGGCCGACACCTTATTTCAACGTTGTTTAAAACCTTGTGAAGCTGCATTGAAAGATGCCGGTTTTTCCACTTCACAAATTGATGAGGTGATTTTGGTAGGCGGATCAACCCGTATTCCAAAAGTGCAGGAAATTGTAGAAAAATTTTTTGGCAAGAAACCGCATAAGGGCGTAAACCCTGATGAAGTAGTAGCCTTAGGTGCGGCCATACAAGGCGCAGTGCTTACCGGCGAAGTGAAAGATGTACTGTTGCTCGACGTAACGCCACTGACACTCGGTATAGAAACAATGGGCGGCGTACTTACACCGATGATTCCGTCCAACACCACCATTCCGACTAAGAAATCGGAAGTGTTCTCTACCGCAAGCGACAATCAGCCGGGCGTACAGATCCACGTTTTACAGGGTGAGCGGTCAATGGCGAAAGACAACAAAAGTCTGGGAGTATTTAATCTGGATGGAATTCCACCGGCGCCGCGCGGCGTTCCGCAGATTGAAGTTACGTTCGACATCGATGCCAACGGTATCCTTAACGTAAGTGCGAAAGACAAAGGCACCGGAAAAGAGCAGAAAATCCGTATTGAAGCCGGCTCAGGACTCAATAAAGAAGAGATAGAAAAAATGAAGGCGGAGGCCAAGGCAAACGAAGCGTCCGATAAAGAAGCGAAAGAAAAAATTGAGAAATTGAATCAGGCCGACAGCATGATTTTCCAAACAGAAAAACAGTTGAAAGAGTTTGGAGAAAAGGTGCCTGCCGATAAGAAGGCGCCGATTGAAGCCGCTTTATCCAAGTTGAAAGATGCGCATAAAGCGCAGGATGTTGCGGGCGTAGACGCGGCCATGAATGAGATGAATCAGGCATGGACAGCGGCATCCGAAGACATCTACAAAGCACAGCAGGACGGTGGCGCACAGGCCGGCGAAGCCGGTGCTCAACAGCAGCCGGATGGCGGTGCTTCCGACGCCGGTGATGTGGAAGATGCACAGTTTGAAGAAGTGAAATAACCACTCATGGTTTTGGTATTTAGATCCGCCCTTTCGTAAGAGCGGATCTTTTTTTACCCTTATTCCGTTTTGCCCGCTTTACCGTTTTGGCGCAGTATGAAATTCAGTACGGTTTTCATGGCATCCGGCGAAAAGGTCTGTTCTATGTTTCCGTATTCGGATGGTGAACCGGTTGCCGATTCCTGAAACAGATGGTTCAGCCCGGGCAGCTCGAGTAACGAAATCCTCGAGTTCCGTTTCATTATTTTTTTTATAGCAGCAGAATTTTCTTTCGGCGGTACCTGAAGGTCTTTCTCGCCGAAAAGCGCAAGCGCAGGCACTTTCAGCCGTTGCAGTGCAGGAGCCGGATCGTATTTTACAAAATACAGCATCCATTCGTTTACAAGATTTTTTACCTGCATGGCAATAAAATCTTCCTGGGTTGTGCCTTCCGGAATTTGGACACTCGTATCGTTTTTCAGCTCCGTTTCAAAGAACGCGGTAAGCGCCTTTTCTGCATCCAAAGCACTTTTTGCACTCGTCATTTTTGCATAAACGCCTTCCATCAATTTGCGATTTTTTTCGATGGCGCTGTCCGAAATTCCATTTGCGCGGCTGATGAGCTGCTGTTGCAGCAGCAGTATTTTATCGCCTCGCAATGCGGGGCCGGCCAGCATTACAATGAAATCAACGTCTTTTGTTTTGTTGGCAACCATTGGTGCAATCAGTCCGCCTTCGCTGTGCCCGATCAATCCAATGCTGCTTACATTTTCTTTCCGGCTTTTTAAAAAATTTACTGCTGCCATGGCATCGCCGGCAAAATCGGCTGAGGTAGCGGCAGAAAATGTTCCGCCCGATTTACCCACGCCGCGGTCGTCGTATCGCAACACGCCGATGCCCTGCCGCGTTAAGAAGTCAGACAGTACGAGAAATGGTTTGTGATCTAATATTTCTTCATCGCGGTTTTGCGGCCCGCTGCCCGATATTAGAACCACCACCGGGTAGGCGCCTTCCTTCGCCGGCAAGCTTAAGGTGCCGGACAATGATATGCCCGCCGAAGCATTTATAAAACTAACTTCTTCAGTGTAATAAGGAAAAGGAGGTTTGGGTTCTTGTGGGCGCTTGGGTATTGTTTTTTCTATCAGCGTTCTGCTGAGGGTTAGCGGAAGCGAGAATCCGCCTTGTTTAAAAGTGCCTTCAATTTTGTTTTCTTTTAAAACGCCGGAATACGACAAGCCCGCCGCTTTCTGCCGGAAGCCAAACAGACTGTCGGAAAATGTTGTTTCCGTTAAAGGGATACCTTTTGCACCCTGATCGGGACTGTCCATCGTTCCTGAATATCCGTTATTGGTTTTCTTAACGTGGATCACTAGGCTTAGTGTGGTGCCCTGAACTTTCAGCTGTCCGTACCAACTGCCCACAATGTCTTGAGCATGTCCATAAATGCCCGAAAAAAAACACAAGATGAAAACCAGAATCCGCATGATGAAAATTTTCCGCAAAATAGGGCGTTTGGCTTTTTATCCGGTTTACATTTTTATGGTACGAAGATGTCAGGGCTACGCCCCTTATTTTATCTTGGTTTACATTTTTTGTTCTACGAAGATATCGGGGCTAACGCCCCTTTTCTAATCTGTTCGTTTTTGGGATCTCTAGCCGTCAATCTTCGTAGCGATGTTTTTATATTGGGGCTAACGCCCCTTGTTCCGGTTTACATTTTTATGGTACGAAGATGTCAGGGCTACGCCCCTTATTTTATCTTGGTTTACATTTTTTGTTCTACGAAGATATCGGGGCTAACGCCCCTTTTCTAATCTGTTCGTTTTGGGGCTCTAGCCGTCAATCTTCGTAGCGATGTTTTTATGTTAGGGCTAACGCCCCTCTTTTATCCGGTTTTCGTTTATGTTACGAAGATGTTGGGGCTACGCCCCTTTTCTTTCTGTTCATTTTTGGGGAGGGGTCTTTAATAAATTCGCTCGTAACAAATTTCTTCCGATGTTCTATCCGTTTTATTTTGGGGCGTTAGCCCTTTCATCTTCTTAGCGATTTGGCGGAGAAATATAAATAGGGGCGTTAGCCCTGATATCTTTTTCTAATGGTAGAATTCAAACAGAAATTTCTCATCATAATCTATTTCAAATTTTTTCAGGAAGGAAAGATATTCATTCCTGAATGTTTGCTTTTTATGATGTTCGCGTTGATTAAGAACGTATTTAACCACGTTGTCAATATGCGACTTTGAATATGTAAAAGCACCGTAACCATCCTGCCAGGAAAATTTGCCCATGATGTATTTTTTTTCGTTGAGCCATTTGGACGAACCCGATTTTACGTGCTCCATGAGTTTTGATGGGGACATGGTGGGGTGCATTCCTATGAAAATGTGTGTATGGTCGGGGTTACAATAAATGGCGTATGTCTTGCATTTATGGTTGGTCACAATCCCACACATCACCTTTTCCAGCTCATCACGAAAGGATTCTTTGATGAGATTTCTCCGGCCTTGCACAGCGAAAACAAATTGTATATATAATTGTGTGTAGGTATTAGCCATGTTTATTTTATCCGGTTTACATTTTTATGTTACGAAGATGTCGGGGCTAACGCCCCTCTTTTATCCGGTTTTCGTTTATGTTACGAAGATGTCAGGGCTACGCCCCTTGTTTTATCTTGTATTACATTTTTATGTTACGAAGATAATCAGGGCTAACGCCCCTTGTTTTATCTGGTTTTCATTTTTATGTTACGAAGATGTCGGGGCTAACGCCCCTTGTTTTATCTTGGTTTACATTTTTTGTTCTACGAAGATATCAGGGCTAACGCCCCTTTTCTAATCTGTTCGTTTTTGGGATCTCTAGCCGTCAATCTTCGTAGCGATGTTTTTATATTGGGGCTAACGCCCCTTTTGCATCTGTTCATTTTGGCGATGGGTCTTTAAAAATTCGCCGGTAACAAATTCCTTCCGATGTTTTATCTGTTCGTTCTAGGACGTTAGCCCTGTCAGCTTCGTAGCGATTTGGCGAAGAAATATTAACAGGGGCGATAGCCCTGATATCTTTTTACGTCATCCGCGTTTTGCTTTTTTTAATGAGCAGGTACATCATTCCAAAAATAAATCCGTAGGCAAATAAATTGAAAAGATTGTGATGATCGATGATATTGTTGAAACTTTCAGTGGGCTTTCCCAATACTAAAATGGCGTTGATGCGCACACAGTTGAGCAGGAACAAAAAGGCCGATCCGGCAATGGCCCAAATCAGCTTGGAAATTATTTTCATGCGGAAGGCGAGCACAAAGGCTATCCAAACGCCGGTAACGCCGTATCCGATGCAACTGTACACCATGGTAACGGTATGGCCTGTGGATGCGGACTGAATGCGGTAAGGGAGCAGGAGGTGATGATCGTAGTGGAAGAGATGCAGCAGCGCCGACGATACTTTCAGCAGGGCAGTGCGCCAAACGGCAATGTAATTGAGATGCTGCTCAACAAAGGGAAGATACAGCCCTCCGGGTGCAGCGAGGCCAATCACCAGTTCGTTAAGATAATGGATGACGATAACGAAGAACAGAAATTTTAATATGAACTGAACGCCCTCATTTTTGAGCAGCGGTATTTTTTTCTGGATGGATTGAAGCGCCGAAATCATCGGCTCAAACATAATGAAAAGGCGGATGCCCTGAATTTTTTTGCGACACTTTATTCCTGTGGTTTCTTCCTGAACAGCGCAGCACATTAAAAAACATAAGATCGTTTTTCAGATAGATAGCCCCCTGCACCCAACAGTATCCGTGAACCTGCCACTCCCTCCTGCTACCAACAGGCTCCTCCTAATGCCTCGCTTCCCCAAACCTTCACTGCCCGATTCTGCCCTTTGGCACCAAAATTTTTTAAATCTCCCTCCCTAAAAAGCACTAATATTGCGCTTCCCAACTACCCTTAGTTGCGGCTAACTGCCCGCTTCAGCCCTATGTAACTGACATGGGCGAAGCCGTACAAACTTCAAAACTGAGAAAATGCCACTGTCGTTCAAAATCATTGCGCTTCTTACAGCAATGATCGTCCTCTTCTCCTGCCGCACTCCACAAAACCTCAACTACTTCCTCGATTCACCCCACGAAAATGCAAGCCTCATCGCACAGGGCGACAGCCGTATTCAGCCGGCCGACAAACTCTCCGTCATCGTAAGCTCGCTCGACCTTGCCGCCTCTCAGCCTTACAACCTCATCAACCCCGCACCCAATGCCGCTTCCAACAACCAACCGGGTTACACAGTGGCAGCCGACGGATACATCATCTTTCCACAACTTGGCAAAATAAAAGCCGCCGGACTTACCATAGCGCAACTAAAATCTACCCTTACCGACAGCCTTCAGAACTACCTCAGCAATCCCGTGGTAACCATCGAATTTCAAAATTTCCGCGTAACTGTTCTGGGCGAAGTAAACAAACAGGGCGTCATCCACAGTCCGGATGGTAAGCTAAACCTGCTCGAAGCGCTCGGACAAAGCGGCGACATCACCATTTACGGACTGAAAAACCGCGTGCATGTTATCCGGGAAACCAACAACAAGCGCGAATTTGGAATGGTAAACCTGCAATCTTATGATGCCTTCCGTTCGCCCTACTTCACATTGCAGCAAAACGATATTGTGTACGTGGAATCGAGCAACAAAAAGCTCACTGCCGACGACCAGCTGTTTACCCGCAACCTCGCCATCACCACTTCTGTAATTTCGGTGGCCACAACGGTGGCGCTGCTTATCTTTAATTTAACCCGCTAACCATGACCAACGGATTTTCTGATAACGGCAAAACAAACCTCAACGGGCAGGTTTCGCTAACGCCCGACGAAGGCGGGAAAACCACCGCCAAAGAGCTGCTGTATAAATACCTCGTTTACCTTCCGCTTTTTATTGTGGTTATGCTGCTGAGCTTTGCCATTGCCTGGCTCTACATACGCTACACCAACCCCAGCTATACTTCCACCATCTCCATGTTGTTTAAAGACGATAAATACAACCGTGGCGGAGGTGAAGAAATGTTACTGGAAGATTTGGTGCAGTACCGCAAAAAAGCCAATCTCGCCAACGAAACAGAAGTGCTGCTTTCTGTGAACCTGATGAAAAACGTGGTGGACGAGCTGAATTTAAACGTCAGCTATTATTCGGAAGGGAATGTAAAAACCAGCGAGATGTATGGCGATGTCCCCATCCGTGCCGTGTTTAAAATGGTGAACGATTCTTCCAAATCCAAAACCATCACCTTAAAACTGACAGACGGAAAAGTGCAGGCGGCTTATGGCAATAAAGAATTTTTTGTTCGCTCCGGCAGCCGGCTCATCAATAAAGATTTCGTTGCCGATTTGCATTTCGATCTGTTGAAGCTGGCGCCCGGCTACACCTACACCATCCACTGGCAATCGCCAACGGCAGCCGCAGCAGCGCTCACAAAAAGTATCAGCATTAATCAACTCAGCCGCGAAGCCAGCATTCTCGTGCTGCGCATTACAACCGAAGTGCCCGCAAAAGGCCGCGCCATCCTCAACGCACTCGCCAACCAGTACAACCAAAGAAATATTGAAGACAAAAACCGCATCGTCGACAACACCCTTCGCTTCATCGACGACCGGCTCGACATCCTCACATCCGAACTCGGAAAAGTGGAAAAAGGAATCGAAACATTTCGTCAGGACAACAGAATTTACAATCTCGACAAACAAAGCGAACTCACCGTTAACGAACTCAACACGCTGAAAGCCCAGTTGGAGCAGCAGGAAATTAAGCTCGCCGTTATCAATATGGTGAGCGAATACGTGGCCAACCCGGCGCGGCGCTTTCAACTTGTGCCTTCATCGCTCGGCATAGAAGACGTTACCCTGCTTGCGCTGGTTCAGGAATATAACAGCCTTCAGCTAAAAAGAGAGCTGCAGTTAAAATCGGTAAAGCCGCAACATCCGGCGGTTATTGCGCTGGAAACGCAGTTGGAAAAAGTGCGTACCTCCCTGGTTGAGAATTTATATAACATTAAGCGCGCTGCCACCGGGCTGAACAACCGGCTGAAAGCCAATTACAGCAGCCTGCAATCGCAACTCGGCACCATCCCAAAAAAGGAAAGACAGAGCATAGAAATTTCGCGCCAGCAGGGCATCAAAGAAAAACTGTACATATTCCTGCTTCAAAAGCGGGAGGATGCTGCCATCACACGCGCATCGGCTATTGCCGGCTCGGTCCCCCTCGATCCTGCATACACGTCGCCTGTTCCCGTAAAACCCAATCGCACCAACATCTACCGCTTTGCTTTTGTGCTCGGCCTGCTGATACCGGCGCTGATAATTTATCTCCGCGATTTGCTGAACGACAAAGTGGTTACCCGCTCCGATATTACCCGTTCTGTGCAGGCGCCCTTAGTGGGTGAGATTGCCCATCATCGGTCAAAAAACCGTACACTCGTTATCGGCGTAAAAGACCGCAGTTTGCTGGCCGAACAGTTCCGCACCCTGCGCACCAACCTTCAGTTTGTGTTGCCGGTAGACAAGAAGTCGCACACCCTGATGATTACTTCGAGTACATCGGGCGAAGGAAAAACGTTTACCAGCTTAAACATCGGTGCCGCCTATGCGCTTGCAGGAAAAAAAACCGTTATCCTCGAGCTCGATCTGCGCAAGCCAAAATTATCCGAAGCGCTGATGCTGACAGGCAATAAAGGCATCACGCACTTTTTGTTAAAGACGGCTTCCGTTCAGGAGGTAACCATTCCTGTTGAACAGGTACCGGGATTATATGTAGTGCCTTCGGGTGTAATTCCACCCAATCCATCCGAGCTGTTGATGAACCCGCGAATGGATGAACTGATGGCCGATTTACAGTCGAGATTCGATCTTATTATTTTGGATACAGCACCCGTTGGTTTGGTGAGCGACGCCAAAATACTCAGTGCTTATGCCGATGCCACCCTATATGTGGTGCGCCAGCGATATACATTTAAAAAACAAATGCAACTGATTGCCGATTTACAGCGCACACAGAGCCTTCCCAATATTTGTATTTTGGTGAATGATGTAAAAGTAGGCGGCGCCAATGCCTATTACGGCCACGGCTACAGTTTCGGATACGGAAGCGGCTACGACTATGAAAACTACCACACGCAAAAAAGCCGCATTAAAAAACTGAAAGAGTTTTTAGGCGTTTAAAACGCACCTATGTGCAGAATTGCCGGAATTTTTAATCCGATTACCCAAAGTCTACGGGCGGACATAACCTCCATGCGCGATGCCATGCACCGCGGCGGTCCCGACGACGCCGGTATTTATATCGACGAAGACATTCCCTTTGCAGTGGGTCACCGGCGGCTGAGCATTTTAGATTTGTCGCCTGCCGGCCATCAGCCCATGTTTTCATCCGATAGCAACCTTTGCATGGTGTTCAACGGAGAAATTTATAATTTCCCCGAGTTGCGCACCGAATTGATGAAAGCCGGATTCCGCTTTACAAGCAAAAGTGATTCTGAAGTTTTGCTTGCCGGTTATCAGCATTGGGATGTGGACTGTTTTGCAAGGCTCAACGGTATGTTTGCCGTTGCCATTTTCGACAGAAAAAACAAAGAATTAGTGCTTGCCCGCGACCATGCGGGTATGAAACCGCTTTACTATTATTTGGGTGAAGGAAAGTTGTTTTTTGCATCGGAGATAAGAGCGTTTAAAGCGCTTGGAATAAACGAAGAAAATCCGGCATGGAAGCCCCTTTTCCTGATGTTTGGAAACATTCCGGAACCGTTTACCACATTGAAAGATGTTGTAATGATGGAGAAAGGCATGTGGATGAAAATACAGTTGCCATCGCTCCAAAAAACAGAAGGATATTTTTATAAAGATGACTTTACCGTGAGGATGACCGATGCGGAAACGGCCATCAGTGCAGCGCGGCAAAAGTTGTCTGCCGCCGTTAAACGGCACCTAATTTCTGATGCGCCTTTAGGCATCTTTTTAAGCGGAGGCACCGACAGCAGCCTGCTTACTTTACTTGCAGCGCCTTTGCTGAAAGGCAATCTCCAAACCCTGTCTATTCAGTTTGAAGAAAGCCAATTCAACGAAGAGAAATACCAACGGCTGATTATTGAAAAAACAAAAGCACACCATCATTTTTTCCGGGTTAGCCGCGATGATTTTAAGGAGCACCTTCCCGAAATACTCGAAGCGATGGACATGCCGACTGTTGACGGTATCAACACCTGGTTCGTCAGCAGGTTTGCCCATAAAATTGGATTGAAAGCAGTGCTCAGCGGCCTGGGCGCTGATGAAATTTTTGGCGGATATCCTTCTTTCAACCGCTTTACTGCTCTAAAGCTGATTCATGGCTTTCCGGAAATAACCAAGCGGCCACTGAAGACATTGAGAGCGCCGCCTTATAACAAACTGTCGTTTGCGCATTTGCCTTTTCCTGTTGCATTGTATTTAATGAACCGCGGACTGTTTTCTTTAACGGAAGCGGTGGAGCTCAGCGATGCACGAACCGACGTGGTGTGGGAAGCGCTGCATAAAATAAAAGGCCCGCGCAACATGGGCAGCCGGTCGTTACAATACAATGCCTGGATGGAGCAGAATTTTTATATGAAGCATCAATTGCTTCGCGATTCCGACGTAATGGGCATGTGGCATGGACTGGAAATACGGATGCCGTTTTTAGATAAGGAATTATTAGAAACGATAAACAGCATCGACCCTTCGGTAAAGTTTAACCGATGCATTACAAAGTATTTGCTGATTGAGGCATTTGCCTCCCTGCTGCCTTCTGAAATATGGGCACGTCCCAAGCAGGGCTTTACGTTTCCTTTCGAAAACTGGCTGAAGCAGCCCGATATAGCGCCGCCGCTAACGCGCAAAGCGCACATCTATCACAAGTTTATTAACGGTAAACTGCATTGGAGCCGCTATTGGGCGGTGAAGATGACCGCATAACACATTGAAAAATTGGATCAGAAAAAAACACCAACTCAACCAAAAAAAATTCTGTTTTATTACCTCAGTTCGTTCAGCAACACAGGCGGTATCGAAAAATTTAATAAATGCTTTTCGAAAGCCCTTTCCGATTTGAGTGAAGGCGCATTTGCGCTTTCGGTGGTAAGTGCTTACGATGAGCAGCCCGACGAAAAATACATCAGCAAAAAAATATTTAAAGGTTTCGGCCAAAAAAGGATTACTTCCCTGCTGTATGTGATTCGAAAATCGATGCGCACGGATTTGTTGATTTTAGGACATCTGAATCTGGCGCTTGCCGGTTTGTTGGTACGCGTCCTCCGTCCGAAAACAAAAATTGTACTGGTGGCGCATGGTATTGAAGTTTGGGAGCGGCAGCCTTTTATAAAACGCCTGTTTTTAAAGTGCTGTAACCGGATTCTGGCGGTGAGCAACTACACCAAAAACCGGATGATATTAACGCATGGTATTGCTGCGGAAAAGATTACCGTATTTCCCAATACCATCGATCCGTATTTTTCATTTCCGCAGGTTTTCAGCAAACCGCATTACCTGTTGCAGCGCTATGGCATCCGGCCTTCCGATCCGGTGGTGTTTACGCTGAGCAGATTATTTTCTTCCGAAAAATATAAAGGCTACGATAAAGTGATGGAAGCCATCGGAATGCTAAAGCAAACAATGCCGCAGGTGAAATATGTACTGGCCGGAAAATACGATGCGGCCGAAAAGCAACGGTTAGATGAAATGGTGGAGCGGCTTCAGGTAAAGGACAATGTGATCATAACCGGATTTGTGAAAGATGAAGAAGTAACCGATCATTATTTATTGGGCGATGTGTTTATTATGCCGAGTAAGAAAGAAGGGTTTGGCATTGTGTTTCTGGAGGCGATGGCCTGCGGGCTCCCGGTGATTGGTGGCAATGCCGACGGCACCGTAGATGCACTGAAAGGAGGCGAGCTGGGAATGTTGGTGGATGCAGACAATATAGAAGCCATAGCAGCGGCAATGGAAGCATCCTTATCGCTGCCGGTTAACAAAGCGGAGCGGCAACAAAAGGTAATCGACGCGTTTGGGTTTGCAGGATATAAGGGGAGGTTGATTTCAGCAATAAACTGTTTGTAATTGGGACTGTCGTTAAAGAAAAGAGGTGTGTTGGTCCAGGTTCTTTTATCGTACGGGAACACCCTTTTCGCAGTATTCAGCGGGTTGTTCTTTGTGCCCTTGTATTTAAAAGTTTCTACAGTGGAGCTTTATGGGGCTTGGCTTGCTTCGGGCAATTTAGTTTCGATACTTGGAATGTTTGAAAGCGGTTTTATGACTGTGATCGCCCAAAGGCTTGCTGCCAATCACGAAGACAATAACCAGAGCTTGTTTTCCAAAACAGTGGCTGTGGGCTTTGTTTTTATGGTTTGCCTTGCCGTTCTAATTGCAATTGGCGGGTTACTTTTAAGTCAGTACGGGTATTTAATTTTTAAGTTTAATCCGGCCAATTTCGTCCCGCTTGCTGAAGGGATTATTTATGTAACAATTGCGACTGCATTATCGTTTCTGTATGCACCGATTTCTGCGAGTTTTAGGGCGTGGCATAGAAACGAGGTACCAGCAGTTATTTCTTTTGTTTCTACTTTCCTGGGGTTGTTAGGAATTTATCTGGGCTTGTTTTCCTTTGATATGAATATTGCTGCTATCGGTTTTGGCAGCTTAATAAGAAGCTTGGCTAATTGTGTTGGTTTGGGTGTCTACTTCATCAAAGTCTGGCATTTACATAACTATCCAAGGATGGTTTTGGACTGTACACTTACTAAAATCTGTTTTAAAAGTAGTATTCCCGTTTTCACCACAAGCTTGATGTCGGTGCTGATGAACAATTCCAAAGAATTGATTTTAGCTGTTTTAATTTCTCCCGCCAGTGCTGCGGTTTTATCAATAACAAATAAATTATACAGTTTTGGAGCGATGCTATACAACCCGATTGCTAATTCTTTTTTCTCCGCATTTGCTTCATTAAATAACAAAAAAGAACGCTTGTCTGAATGGATTTTGGATATTTCAGTCGCGTATAAGTACTCCTCCAGCTTGTTTTATGGATTTATTTTTTGCATCAATTATTTCTTTGTTTCAACTTGGGTAGGTGCAGATAATTATGGCGGAATGGTTGCATCGTTGTTTTTGGGACTTTCTGGATGGATATTGGTGCAAAGCAATTTTTACTACATTGTTTTAAACTCGACCGGCCTATACAAGCAGGCTGCAGCAGCTTCTGCTGTCGATTTTATTATCAGGATTTTATTGCTGCTGTCCCTATATGCGCTCTCAAACAGATTCCAACTTTTTATGTTGCCGATGGCAGAAGTTATTTCAATGGGTGTAGCGATTATATTAATTGATAATAGAATTGATAAAAATGTACATCGAAAGGTTTTCTCCTTCATAAAACATCCGATGTTCTCACTGGTAGTTACTATGCTCTTTTGGGTAGGGTTTTATATAACAATTGAAGGCATTTTAAAGGGGCTTGAAATACACTTTTATTACAATGGCTGGACAACTTTTATGATAACTGCTGTCATTATATTTTTATTAATTGTTTTCCCTTTGCTGACAGTTAAAAGAAGCAGGCTGTTTATCATCAATGCCATTAAACAAGTTGTTTAATTAAAAAAAATGGATCATAAATATCGCTTCGCAGTTCAAATACTATATTACGATTGCGAGCAGTTTATATTGAAAGCAATAGAAAATTGTGCTGATTTTGTTGAGAAGATCTATATCTTATACAGCCCGTTACCTTACAAAAAGTACAATCCTGACGCAGTAAACGATTACCCCAATCCATCGAAGCTTGATGTTTTAAGGTCTTCCAAACATTTCGATAAAATAGAAGTCATATCCAACACCTGGTATTCTGAAGAGGATCAGCGCAATGAAGGTTTGGAAAAAGCCATCAAGGATGGTTTTGATTTTCTCATAATTCAAGACGCCGACGAGTTTTACAATCCTGAGGATTACTTAGTAAACTTGAAAGAGATTACTTTAAATCCCAATTACACGTATTACAGAAACCCATGGATATTTTATTGGAAAACACCCGACTATCAAATCGTAAACTGGTATCCTTTGGTTTTTCAAAATTGGTATGACGACGGGCCACTTCGGGAAACTACTATTGCTTACAATGCATGTTTTGCAATCAATTGTAGAAAAGATGTGGCTTTTAAAAGTAGGAGAATGCCGGATCAAAGTATGAAACCACTTATGCTGAGCGGCTTATGTCATCATCTTTCTTTTGTTTTGAATGACGCGCAAATAATGCGAAAGTTAAATACATGGAGTCACACTAATCAGGTGAGGCAAATAATGCGATGGTATCGAGTGAAATGGCTTGGCTGGACTTTGGACGCTAAAAATATTCATCCAATCGATTTCGTTCAGTTCAATAAGGCCGAGAGGCATAATCGGCGGCTGCCTAAAGAAATTATAGATTTCAATCCGGGCCTTCAGCAATTTAAAAAACCAAAAATCGCCGACGTACTTCTCCTTGGTCTTTGGGAAAGATATTACAAAACGAGGTTTATGATTATTGATGTACTCTTTGTAATAAAAAAGTATTTGAAGGCAAAATGAGGTTCAGAAATGGGTGAGATAATTTATGAGAATAAAAAGACGATGCTGTTTCTGTGCATACTAATTACTTATTTCACCGGCAGTTTTACATTGGATTATTCTTTTGCGATTTTCACCGGCAGCATATTAATCCTGACGATAGCTTCGGTAACATTGTATTTAGAGTTTAAAAAATCCATAATAAAACTTTCTCCCCTTTCTATTGTTTTACTGCCTCTGATTATTTCATTTGGAATAGGAACCATAAATGTTGCTGATCGTTTACAACAACAAAAGGCTTTATATATTGTTATGCACCAGGTGGAGGCTGTATATGTATTTAAAGCTTATGTATATTGCTTAGTCGGCTTTCTGTTTTTTTTAATCGGTTTCGAGCGGTTTTACAAAGTCGATAAATACAATGAAGCCATTGGCCGTAAGATTGGAACAGTGCCCAATTCCCTATTGATGGCGCTTTATATTTTCGGAATTCTTTGGATTACTTATTTAAACAGCCGGTTGAATGTGGGAAGCATCTCATCAATATTTGGCGTACTACCTTATGTTGCCTTACTGGTATACGCATTTCAAAACCAAAACAAGCAAAACAATAAAACCCTTCCGATACTCATAACCGGGACTTCAGTATTGTTTGTTGCCAATTTGCCTTCGCTTGCAAAAATTTTATTGATCTACTCCTTCATCCCCTTGTTATATTACTTCATAATAAAAGAGAGAAAAGTTTCAGTAAAACTTGTAAGCATAGGCGCAGGATTTATTTTGTTTTTCTATTTTTTTATTTTCCCCTATGTGGGCGCAGCTCGCTACATCACGCAGGATAAAAAATTCGATATAGAATTTTCAGAGATAAGCGGCCTTATTGCAGATGGTAATTTTTGGAAAATAAATGAAGAAAACAATCAGTTGATCGAGGCTTCGCAGTCAGAAACAATTTTGAACCGATTATCTGAGATAGACGCTACGAGTTTTCTTGTGAAACGGGGCGAACAATTTGGCTATTTAAATGGCGAAGGCTTGGATTATGTGCCGGATGCATTTATCCCAAGAATTTTATGGCCCGATAAGCCAACAGTTGTAAGGGGCCATCAGTTTTCAGCCTTCTTGGGCACCCAAAACGTCAGTATTGGGATGACTGCGGTGGGGGAACTTTTTTGGAATTTTGCGTTGGCCGGTGTTATAGTTGGGATGCTCATTCTCGGGTTATTATGGGGTGTTTTGGTTAAGATATCCGCCGGAAGTAATTTTCTTTTTCTGGTCTTGGGTTTAATGCTCGTTCTTTTCCGGATAAACTCACAATCAGAATGGGGGTCATCATTTATTGGTGTCGTTACGTTAATTGTTTTCTTTTTAATGTTCCGGGTATTTAAAAGTTTCATATCGGCAAACAACTGATTTAATGTTGTACAAAATTTTATGTGTTGGCGCTCAATGGTTGGGTAGTGATGATGGGGGCTTGTTTAGAGGATTCCAGAAAAACGGCCATGTTATCAGAATTGTCGATCCTTATTATTATTTTTCTTTCGATCCAAAATTTCTAACAACCCGAATCGTAAATCGCCTGACGAAGCCATTTTTAATCCGGGAATTTAATAATGAAATTTTAGTTCAGGCAGACATACTGAAGCCCGACCTCGTTTTGATATATAAAGGAGGATACGTTGAGCCGGCGACATTAAAAAAATTAAAAAAAGCTTTTAAATGTTCCATTATCAATGTTTATCCGGATATAAGTTTTTTCACGCATGGTAAATTGATTCCTCAATGCGTCCCTTTGTATGATTACTTCTTTTCTACAAAGTCTTTCCATATCGAAGAGTTGAGAAAGAAGTTCAACTATCGAAATGTGGCGATACTTCAACATGCAGCCGATCCAAATGTTCACTATAAAGTGGACGATGAAAGATTGAAAAAGCAGTTTGAATGTGATATCTCTTTTATTGGTGGTTACTCCAGGAAAAAAGAAAATATTTTAAAAACCCTGTCTGAAAAGTTTGCGGACAAAAAAATTAAAGTTTGGGGAGGGGGATGGAATCGGTTAGGAAACCCTGTTAGTGATAACGCAGAAGGTACCACCATATTCGGAAGAATGTATTCAATAGCAATTGCAGCGTCGAAAATTAATTTGGGAATATTAAGTGAGAAACATCCGTCAACTATTAGTGGTGATCAGGTAACAGCCAGAACCTTTAACATACCGGCTTGCGGAGGATTTATGATTCATGAAAAAACTGAAGAGTTTTTGAAAATCTTTACCGATGGTGAAAACGCGGTTACTTATTCCTCGACAGATGATTTAATAGAAAAAATTGACTATTATCTAAAACATCCCGAAGAAAGAAAACGAATTGTTGAAAATGCGTATGAATTTGTGCATTCTTACCATTCTCATAATAACCGTGCGGAAGAGGTTATTTCTGTACTGGAGAAAAACAATCTACTTTAATGGAAAGTGTAGACACACCAAAGGTTAAATATGTTTATCCGAGACTACCTTGCTTGTACGACTTAGGCTTGTTTAGAGTCTCCGGGTCCGGATTAGCCAATTGCTTTTTTGTTTATGCTAAAGCCTTAAAATATGCGGTAGGTAATGAAGGTGTAAAAATTATCAGGCCAACATGGTTTCAGATCAACCTTGGGCCGTACATCAGGAGAGAAAAAGATAAGCGGCACTATTATTACCGATTTAGAAGCAGCGAAATAGGTGGAGTAAGAAAATTATTTTTATTAGCTCGAAATGCGATTGCAAGGAAATTGAATTTTAAGCTAAACATAAAAACCCTTTCAGGCATAGAAGGTTTTTTTGAACCGGTGATTGATGAGCAAAGGGAAATTTCGAAGCAAATCATCAAGTCTTTGCCACAAGCAGTTTTGAACAGAGTACCGTCTTCAGATAGCTTGAAAAAGTCAGTTGCCGTTCATATTCGCCTTGGTGATTATGTACAGTCTATGCGTACTCCTTTTAGTTGGTATAACAGCGCAATAGAAAATATCATAGATAAAATACCGGAAGTAAACGAGATACTCGTTTTATCCGACGGAACGGATAGCGAGTTACAATTTTTATTGGAAGGAAATTTTAAGATACCCATTCGCCGATTGGAAACCGGCGATGCTTTTAGCGACATTTTATCTATTTCAAAATGTTGTGCTTTGGTTGGCTCTGATTCCACTTTTTCTGCCTGGGGCGCGTTTTTAGGATTTGTCCCATCAATATTTCCTAAAATGCATTTTGGCAAAATCAGTTTAGAATGCTATAACTCTATCTGGAGCGAGAATGCAATTTTAGAAAAGGAATTTATTGAATCTGTTAAGAAAAAAATGCACAATAACCTATGAAAATAGCTGTGATAGTTTCTCATCCTATCCAACATTTCTGCCCGGCGTATAAGAGTTGGAGTAAAATCGAAGGGGTGGATCTGAAAGTGTTTTTTGTTTCCCCAATGGGCGCAGTGCCCTATGAAGACAAAAACTTTAATCAAACCGTAAGGTGGAATAATCTTTATCTGGATGAGTTTTCTCATCAATTTATTTATAATAAACCGATTCCAACCGGTAAAAATGAAACCGCTCCGGGTTTGAAGGAAGCCATCGATGAGTTTAAACCTGATGTTTTAATTTCTTATGGACATTACCATCTTTTTCAAAGAAAAATAGTGGATCACTGTAAAAGAAATAAGATTAAGGTGGCATACATTTCCGATACAGAAATTAGAAACAAACAATCTAATATAAAAAGATGGATTAAAAATTTGTATCTGCAATTGTACTTTAAAAAGATTGATTTTTTTCTTGCTGTCGGCGATTCAAACGAAGCGCATTACCGCTTAAACAATGTTGCAGATACGAAAATTATTCGAATGCCGTTTCCAATTGACATCCATTCATTGAACGAAGTGTTTGCAAACAAGATAGACTATCGAAAGAATTTTAGAAGCAAATGGAAAATCGATGATTCAGCCTTGGTTTGCATAATGGTGGGTAAATTGGTTAAATGGAAGTATCAAAGCCAGTTGCTGGCTGCGGCAAAAGCGATGAATAAAGAAAAGATCGTAATGCTTTTTGCGGGGTCTGGGAGCGAGATGGATGCTTTGAAGCAATATGCGAGAGAGCATTCCGTCAAAGCAATTTTTACAGGCTTTATTACCCCTGAGGAATTAGGACATGCCTATGCGGCTTCAGATTTATATGTACACACCGCTTTATTTGAGCCTCATTCGTTGGCGGTGAGTGAGGCAATTTATATGGGGCTTCCGGTTATTGTTTCAGATACCATAGGAAGCTATGGCTGTAATGACGACGTAAGGCCCGGTATTAACGGTTTTGTTTACAAATGGGGCGATTTAAATGAGTTGGAGAGGTTGATTAAACTATTATGTAATGATCAACAGCTGCGTGCGGAATTCGGCGAAAACTCGAGGCGCATCGGTGTTTATAATCAAAATATTGCGCATTTTAAAGGTGTCAAAACCTTAAGACGATTGGCTCAAATTGAAAAATAATCCCCTGTTTGTAATTGTTACTCCGAGCTTTTATCCTTCTACTTTTTATGGAGGGCCTGCGTTAAGCTTGTTTAATTTTTGTATGGCGGTGGCGCGTACGAAACATTCTGAGCAGGTAATGGTGGTTACCTCAAATGCTGATGGGCAGCAGCAGTTAAATTTCACCAACGGCCACACAGTAGCTTACGCTCCTAACTTTAAGACCGTTTATTATAACGTCCAAAACAGCAGAAGCAATTCAATTGCCTTCTTTCGCGGAATCAAACATCACTTGGAACAAGATGCGAAAGTGGTTTATATCGCATCCGTATTCAGCCTAAGCAGCATAGTGGCTATGTATTACGCAAGAAAAAAGGGAAGAACCATTGTTTTGGCGCCGCTGGGGCAGGTGAATAAGAAAATGCTGGCGTTGAAATCGTCAATTATCAAAAAAATATGGTTGAGGCTTTTTATACGACCGATAAGTAATAAGGTTTTGTGGCATGTGAAGTCGGAGCCCGAACTGCATAATCTGAGAGAAATTTTTTTCGATGCAAGATGTATTTTGTCACCCAACGGCTTTTGGCTCACCGACTATACCGGCCATCCAATAAGCAAGCACCAGTTGTTAGAGAATTATAAGCTCCCGCAAAGGCCGGACAGTTTTTTTGTTGCCTCGATAGGCCGGATTCACTCACAAAAGCGATTCGATTTGTTAATCGATGCATTTGCTTTGCTCAAAAATGCTTTCCCACTCCAACCATTTATACTACTAATTGGCGGAAATGACAATGGGGGGAAAGATAATTTAATGAAGCAGATTGCAACGCTGGGCCTGACGGAAGAGGTTGTTTTTTTGGGGTATTTAAACAATAACGAAAAGGAGCAACTGCTGACGGCTTCGGACTGCTTTGCGCTAACATCAAGCGGTGAAAATTTTGGGCAGGTATATCTGGAATCCCTTGCCTGCGGAACGCCGATCATCAGCACAACAGAAACACCTTGGACGAATGTAGAAGCGCTCGGCATTGGCTATTGTGCAGAGCCAACGGTTGACAGCGTGTTTGAAAAATTAAAGTTGATGTATGAAAACAGGCACACCATCAACCGCGAACGGTGTAAAAAATATGCACAGGAGCATTTTGAATGGAATGCGGTTGCAAACGCTTTCATGAAGCAATTAAACGAACTGATTGAACCTTAAGATGCGCAAAAACCTTCCTGATTTTTCATTTATTATACTTACCTATAATGAGGAAATCCATATCAGGCGGATTCTGGATTCTATTGCCGACTTGGGTGCAAAGGTTTATATCGTGGATTCTTTCAGCACCGACCGCACCTGCGAAATAGCAAAAGCATACGGCTGCGAAGTCTTTCAAAATAAATTCATCAACCATCCGCTGCAATGGGATTTTGCATTGAAGCATATCCCCATTTCTTCGCCATGGGTAATTGCTCTGGATGCGGATCAGTATCTGTCGCCATCACTGAAGGCGCTGCTGCTTCATTTTTCCGACAGCGAAATTGAAAGGAGTATCAACAGCATATATTTCAATCGCCATAACTATTTTCAGGGAAACCGGTTGAAGTACGGAGGATACAGGAATTTTTATCTGCTCAAAATGTTTCGAAGCGGCCATGCGGCGTCCGACACAGCGGAAAAATTGGACCACCGTTTTATCGTTCCGGGCAAGTCTGTTGTTTGGAAAAAAGGGATATTAATTGAAGACAACCTGAAAGAATACGATCTTGATTTCTGGATGCAGAAGCACATACGTTACAGTGAGCAGATGGCGGAACAAGAATGGGAGATAAGATCGGGGCGAAATTTTTCAAAGGAACAAGCCCGGTTATTTGGTTCTATCAATCAGCAAAAGCAATGGTTAAAACAGCGGTGGTATAAACTGCCACTCTTTGTTCGGCCACATCTTTATTTTTTCTATCGGTTCTTTTTACGACTGGGTTTTCTGGAAAACAAGTCAGGACGCACTTTTCATTATCTACAAGCCTATTGGTTCAGGTACGTGGTGGACTATAAAATATACAAAAGAAAAGGAAGCAAGCAAATAAATGAACGCGGGTCAGCTTAAAAAGCTACGACCGCTATAACATGAAACAACTTTATTAATTTGTAATACCCTAAGTTAGAATGACAGTAAAAGAATGGTTTAAAACATTGTTTAGAACGTGTACGCCACCGATTGTTTTAACTACTTACAAAAAGTTAGGCGGAAACTATAAGCCCATTCTATTAGAACAAGCAGATGAACGCTGGCATTTAAAGCAGATATGCATTCAAGAAACCGGTGAACTGGAGCTTTCTGATGTGCTAAAAATAATAAAAGACGGCTATCCGCATCCATTTTACATTCGCAACAATACGTCAGACATCATTGTCTATAAAAACGTAATTGAAGAAAGAGAGTACAATTTTATTACTTCTTATGACCCAAAAGTTATAATCGACGCGGGCGCTAATATCGGATTGAGTGCAATCTACTTTGCTAATAAATATCCGAATGCCATGATCATTTCGATAGAACCGGAAAAAGGAAACTTTTTTCTTTTGAAAGAAAACACCAAAAACTATTCGAACATCATCGCCCTAAATGCTGCCTTATGGCATCAATGCGGTGAAATAGAACTATTGGATGTAGGGCAGGACAACTGGGCATTCATGACGGGGGATGGAACAAATTATAATAAAATCACTGCTCCTAAAATTCAAAGGAAACACATCGTTAATTCAGTTACTATAGAAAGTTTGCTTTCTGATTTTAATCTCGAATCGGTTGATGTTTTAAAAATAGATATAGAAGGCGCGGAAAAAGAAGTGTTTGAACACCATGCGGTGTGGGTTGATAAAATTCAATCCATTATTGTTGAGTTACATGACAGAATGAAAGAAGGTTGCGAAAAAGAATTTAAAAATGTTTCGAAAAAGTTTGATGAGATAGGACAGTTCAAAGAAGATTTATATCTATCGAAGAATGGCTATATAAAAATGGGCAAGCATTCCCTTTTTAATTAGATGCTTTGATCAAATTTTTATGTTAGAAATGTTGCGTATTTGTTGACTCGGTTAGTTATTCCGTGATCATCATTATCGTATTTACATTTCTTCGTCCCATAACTCAGTTAATATATTTTCAGTTTTAATTTTTACCCATGATTATCCTTGGTATTAATGCTTATCATGCCGACTCATCGGCTGCAATTTTTGTAAACGGCCAAATGGTGGCAGCAATAGAAGAGGAGCGGTTCAGAAGAGTGAAGCACTGGGCAGGATTTCCTTCTCTCGCCATCGAATTTTGCTTAAAAAAAGCAGGCGTTTCCTTACACGACATTCACCATATCGCCATTGGTCGCGACCCGAAAGCAAAGTTTTTTAAGAAGATAAAATTTCTGGCCACACATCCTTTTGGTTCGGTTTCAGTAATTGCCGACCGGCTTAAAAACTCCAAAAAAGTAAGCTCGCTGGAAAAAGAATTTGAACATCATTTCAAAATTTCCGCCGCCGAAATTCTTCCCAAAATTGTACAGGTTGAACACCATCGCAGCCACCTCGCTTCCGCATTTTTTGCCTCTCCCTTTAATGAGGCTGCGTTGTTAAGCATTGATGGTTCCGGCGACTTTACCACCACCATGCGTGGTATAGGAAAAAACACAGAAATTTCTGTAATCGATTCCATCGACTTTCCACATTCGATTGGTCTTTTTTATACCGCCTTCACCCAACTGCTCGGCTTCCCCCATTATGGCGATGAGTATAAAGTAATGGGACTTGCACCCTACGGACAACCTTTGTATGTTGACAAGCTTCGCAAAGTTTTACACCATACAAACGACGGATTGTTTACACTGAATGCGGACTATTTTGTATCGCCGACCAAAGGCGTTATTTCCTATGGCGATGATCACATTCCTGTGGTGGCAAAACTCTTCAATTCCGCCATGGAAGCCGATTTCGGGCCCCACAGAAAGAAAGAAGAAGAGCTTACGCAGTACCATAAAGACCTCGCTGCATCCGTTCAGCGTTATACGGAAGAAACCATCTTTCATCTGCTCAATCATCTGCATGAAAAAACAAAACTTTCAAAAGTTTGTATCGCCGGCGGCGTGGCCCAAAACAGCGTTGCCAACGGTAAAATAACACGCAATACGCCCTTTAAAGAAGTCTATATTCCTTCAGCAGGTCACGATGCGGGCATCTCCATGGGCGCTGCTTTGTATGTGCAACATCACATCCAAAAAATGCAAAGGCAACAACCCATTTATTCGGCTTATACAGGAAGTAACTTTACCAACGACGAAATTGAAAAATTGCTGAAAGAAAAAAACATTTCCTATACACGTTTAGCCGACGATGTATTATACGAAACGGTGGTTGAGCGACTGGTAAACGCGGGTGTGGTGGGATGGTTTAAGGGAAGTGCGGAATTCGGCCCGCGGGCTCTTGGCGGACGCAGCATTATTGCCGATCCAAGGCGGCAGGATGCAAAAGATTTACTGAATGCAAAAATTAAAAGAAGAGAGAGTTTTCGTCCTTTTGCTCCATCTATTTTGAAAGAATACGTCGTCGATTTTTTTGAGGTAAACGACATCGTGCCGTTTATGGAAAAAGTATTTCCAATTAAAACAGATAAGCAACCATTAATTCCCGCTGTTACCCACGTTGACGGCACAGGAAGATTGCAGACTGTTGACAAAACCGTTTCGCCTCATTATTATAATTTGATTGACACCTTCAGAAAAAAAACGGGCATACCCATTTTGCTAAACACTTCTTTCAACGAAAACGAACCCATCGTTAACTCGCCCGAAGAAGCGCTGAACTGTTACCTCAGAACGAATATGGATATGCTGGTGCTCGAAAATTTTGTTATCCAGCGCTGATTTTTCTACCCTCGAATTCATATACCTTTAATCTTTAATCCGAAAACTAAGCCTTAAATCCATCTTCTGTTTAAGCCGGTCTTTATAAACACTGTCTATGAAAGTCTCTATTGTTACCGTAACCTATAACAGCGGGAAAACCGTGCTCGACACCCTTCGGTCGGTAAGAAACCAATCGTACACCAACATCGAACATGTGGTGGTTGACGGGCGTTCGCAAGACGATACCCTCGCAATCGTAAAACAATTTCAGCACAATGGCGTACTCGTTTCTGAAAAAGACAACGGCATTTACGACGCCATGAACAAAGGCATCGGGCTGGCAAAGGGCGACATCATCGGCATCCTGAATTCCGACGATTATCTTGCCGACGATTCCGTAATTGAACGCATTGTAAAAACATTTGCCGAAACCAACTGCGATGCGGTTTATGGCGATCTTTTATACGTACACCAAACCAACACACAGCAGGTTACCCGCAAGTGGGTAGCCGGAAAATTCAGCCGCAAAAAATTTTTACGCGGATGGATGCCGCCTCATCCCACTTTTTACGTGCGCCGGTCGCTTTACGAAAAATATGGTCTCTTCAATGTGCAGTTAAAGTCGTCGGCCGATTACGATTTGCTGTTAAGGTTTCTTTTTGTAAACCAAGTGAAGGTAGAGTATATGCCCGGTGTGCTGATACACATGCGTACGGGCGGACAAAGCACGAAATCCCTCATTAACCGGTTGAAAGCCCACCGCGAAGACTATAAAGCCTGGAAGCTCAATGAGCTTCGTCCCAACTGGTACACGCTCTTGTTGAAACCCCTGCGCAAGGTGTCGCAGTTTTGGGTGCATCCCTCCCGTTCCGCCGAACGCGAAGAGCAGCCGCTCACCCACTGATTTCCTTTTCCTTAAAGTTTTTTAAGCCGCCGAAAGTTGTGGCCGGGCATTGTATTTTTGAAACACAAGATGTTCCAAAATTTATTTAGAAAAAAGCCTGCTGCCCCCATCGATTTTTCGTTTGTGCACACCGATATGCACAGCCATGTTCTGCCCGGTATCGACGATGGCGCCGGCGATGTGGAAACGGCTGTACAGCTCATTGGCAGCCTGCAAGAGTTGGGCTTCCGTAAGTTTATTGCTACGCCGCATGTGTTGTCCGATTTGTATCCCAACACACCCGAAACCATTGAGCGTGCCTGGCAGTTGTTGCCGGAGCAGGAGCGGTCGTTGTGCCGGTATGCAGCGGAATATATGGTGGATTATTCTTTTGGCGATTTGTTACAATCGGCGCCTTTGTTGGGTTTTGGAAAAAACTATGTGTTGATTGAGATGTCGTATGTGGCGGCATCGGCCAATATCAGAAATGTAATTTTCGATTTAAAGGTGAAGGGGTATCAGCCGGTGTTGGCGCATCCGGAGCGCTATGGGTTTTATCATCAGCGGTATTCAGTTTACCGCGATTTTATTAACAGCGGATGTATGTTACAGGTGAATTTATTGTCGTTGTCGGGCTATTATGGCAAGCAGATTAAGGCGGTTGCGCAGCAGTTGCTGGATGACCGTTTGATTGATTTTGCGGGAACGGATTGTCATCATGAGCGTCATGTAGCAGCGCTGCGGGCGATGCAGTTTTCGGGTGAGATGAAGCAACTGAGCGGTTATCCTTTCGGGAATGCGGAGTTGTAGGGGAGGCGCTGTATGAAGGAGTGTTTTGCAGGAGCATCCCTCCTCAGAAAGCCCACCTCATTGCGAGGAAGAAAGCCGTCATCGGGAAGAAGCAAGCCCACGTCCTTTTGGTTTGCAGAGGGCTTTCGTTTTGCAGGAGGCATCCGGCCTGCGAGAAAACGCGTTAAGAAATCGGATAGTAGAACGGATTGTCGGGCCAATGAGAAAGGATTTAGAAACAGACAATAGCAGCAACTGATGAGGCAGAGCGGAAGCTGACCGGAATATCATTGGGCATTGCAGGATTGCTATCCGATTTTAGCGTTTTGTCGCCAGCCTTGATTTTTTTTGCCTTCTTTTTTTGATCAAGCAAAAATAAGGTCGCCGAAGGCAAAGAGAATTCTGCATCCCGAAGGGATGAAATGTTTATAGAAATGTGATCTTTTCGTGTTGTTCGACCCTGAAGGGGTCGTATGCATTCATGATTCTGTTTCATCCTGTAAATATGAGACCCCTTCGGGTCTGTTCGATTGGATTATTTGCCATACGATAAAATTTCTGGTTCTTCTGCCTCCTGAAGGGATGAAATTTATAGCAATTTTGGTATTTTTTAATGCTTCGCTCCGCTCGCACTGACATGAAATTCCTGCGCTCGCAATAACGTGCTTTATCATCTTAGAAAAATTCCAGTTTCTTTTCCTTCTTTCAATTAATCCATTAAATTTGCCACTCCTTAAAAAAATGGTCCTGTGGCCGAGTGGCTAGGCAGAGCTCTGCAAAAGCTTCTACACCAGTTCGAATCTGGTCGGGACCTCCATAAAAAGGATTGATATTTCAGTCCTTTTTTTTGTTTATGAAACACTCACAACTGACAGGATTTTTTATTTGCCTTGCACTGATCGGTGTTTGCTTTTTGCCATGGGTGTACATCGAGTCGAAAAACATCCTTGTAACCGGCCTTTCTGCACCCGACACCAACTTCGGAAAGCCCGGACTGATGATCGTGATTATGTCGGTATGCTGCGCTATTTGTTTTGCGCTGCCTTACATCATCCTGAAAAGATTCAATGTTTTTTTTACGGCCTTTATGATGGGATGGTCTATCAGAAACTTCATTATCCTCACCGCCTGTTTCATGGGAGAGTGCCCGAAAAAGTATCCCGCCATCTATTTTCTTCCCATCCTTTGCCTCGCCTGTTTGTTGGCAGCGCTACTTTATAAGAAAAAACTCTAATAAGAAATTTTTCTTAAAGAAACAAATAAATCTTTTTTTGTTAAGGATTTGTTTTTTAAGTTTCTTTTAGTATAAATTTAAGGCGTTAAAAAAATGCCATATGAGAAAAACGCTACTTCTGTTGACGTTTGTGTTTGCTTACGTCTTATCGTTTTCGCAGGTGCAGGTATCGATTGGTTCCGGAACGGGGACTTCCACCTACTTTCCCATTTACAACCTGTACGATTACAGTTATTCGCAGACCATCTATCATGCGTCTGAGTTAACCGCAGCCGGTGCGCCCGGCTCTTCCACCATCACTAAAATCCGGTACAAACCCAAGTCGTCGATTTCGACTGCCAATTGGAACAACTGGACCATTTACATGGCCAATACCACCAAGACCGGTTTCGTGGATGAATCGGACTATATACCGGGTTCCGGATTAACACAAGTGTTTAGCGGTGCAATTGCCGGAAACGTTACGGCCAACGACTGGCTGGAAGTCACCTTAACCACACCGTTTCTTTGGGACGGAAGCAGCAACCTTGTGATTGCAGTATCGGACAACGCCGACGGATGGACGTTAAGTTCGCCTTCATGGTCGGGTTATACCGCGGGTGCAGCAGGGGCAGGGCTCTACCAGGGAGTATACTATTATCAGGATTATACGCCCATCGATGTAACAGGTCCTGATATGTCTGACGATTATGGCGCTACTAATTCGATTGCACAAGTGCAACTGGATATGGTAAGTTCCACTGCTTGTAGCGGAACGCCCTCGGCCGGAACATTGTCGGTTGACACAGCCGTGTGCCCTGCAAAAGCATTTGTGCTAAAAACTACCGGCGCAACAATGGCGGGCGGACTTACTTACCAATGGCAGAGCAAACTGCCCGGCGACCCCGCCTGGACCGACATCAGCGGCGCAACGACGGGCTCATATAACATGGCTTCAGGAATTACCCAATCCACATTATACCGCCTCCGCATCACTTGTACCAACGGCGGTGCAACAGCCTATTCAGACAGTGCATTGGTTAAAATAAACCCACCTTCACAGTGCTACTGCGTTCCCATATACACCACCGGTTGTTCCGACGGAGATATGATTACCAATTTTGTGTTTGAAGACATTTCTAACAACAGCGGAACATCCTGTAGCGCGTCACCTTCCGGCTACGCAAATTATACCAACCTGAAAACTTTCCTCGAACAGAACAACACCTATCAGGCAAGCGTAACCATCGGAAGCGGCGGTTCGGGCGGCGTAGCGATCTGGATTGATTTTGATGATGACGGTATTTTTAGCAGTTCTGAAAAATTTTATACCACCACAAATATCGCAGCGAGCGGCACCGGAACAATCGATGTAGTGGTCGATGGCGCCGCGCCACTTGGGATACACCGGATGAGGGTTCGCCAGGTATTCAACACTGCCGGCAACCTGATTGACCCCTGTACGTCTTACACCTACGGTGAAGCGGAGGATTATCTGGTAGAAATTATTCCGCCGGCGGCCTGTGGTAAACCTACAGACATTTCTTTCAGTAGCGCTACCGACTCTTCGGCGGTTGTAAACTGGATGGCCCCGACAACATCGGCTCCAACAAGCTACGACATTTATTATAATACAACAGGCATTGCTCCTGACAGCACCACAACGCCCACTTCGGCAGGCATTGTTACGCCTCCTTACAACCTCAATGGTTTAACGGGGAATACACTGGTGTATGTTTGGGTGCGCTCGGTTTGTGGCACCAATAACAAAAGCGTATGGGCGCAGTCGTCCTTTACTACACCCTGTACAAGTACAACCGTACCATACACCATCGACTTTGAAGATGCAACCGTTCCCGGCCTGCCGCCTTGTACTATGAGGGAAAATGCAGGAACAGGCAACAACTGGAATACAGCAACCCAAACCTTATATGGCTTTAACTCCAAGGTGCTCGCTTATTTGTACTCCACTGCTTCAGCAGCAAATGCCTGGTTTTACACCAGAGGCGTTCAGCTTACAGCCGGAACATCTTATCGCCTTCGTTTCGAGTATGGCAGCAACAGCAGCAGTTATAACGAAAAGCTGAAAGTGGTGATGGGTAATGCGCCGACCAGCACAGCGATGACGGATTTAGTGATTGATCTTCCCAACATCAATAATAATGTGAAGAAGGACACCACCATAGATTTTATTGCGGGCAACACCGGCACTGTGTACTTTGGTTTCAATGTGTATTCCGATGCAAATCAGTATAATCTTTATTTAGATAACATTAGTGTCAAACTTACTCCAACCTGCGAGGTGCCTTCCGACATTACTTTTGGCGCCATCACGGATAGTTCGGCTGAAGTGAACTGGATGCCGCCTGTGATAGGATCGCCTGTAAGTTTCGACCTTTATTATTCGGCTTCGCCAGTGCCGCCAACGGCAACAACCACTCCTTCAGCGGCGAATGTTGTAACGGCACCGGTTCTGCTCGACAGCCTGACCGCAAATACCAAATACTACGTTTGGATGAGAACCTTCTGCGGTGGAACAGACTACAGTGAGTGGACGATAGCAGACAGTTTTAAAACAGACTGTAACCTGATCACTGACTTCAGCGAAAATTTTGATGCGGTTGCCGCCAACGCGCTTCCCGACTGTTGGAGCAAAGTGGGCAGTACAGGATCTGCCTATGTGCAAAACACCGGAGGGTTCAGCGCGCCTAAAGCACTTTATGTATACTCATCTTCTACAACAAGTATCGTAACGGTTGCACTGCCCGGCGTATCTAACCTCGCCGACAACACGCACAGGCTTAAATTTAAATTGAAAGCAAACATTACGGTGGGTGGAATTGTTGAGGTAGGCTATGTAACCGACGTTACCGACCCTTCAAGTTTCGTTACGCTTACAAGTGCTACCGCAGGAAGCACGACGGCTTATCAAGACGTTGAAGTTATTCCCGGGGCAATCGTCGGAGCTACGCATCTGGCGCTCCGCCATACCGGCTCGCCAGCTAATAGCGTGTTAATAGACGACGTTATTTGGGAGTTACTGCCGGCTTGCTTCGAGCCAACAGCCGTTGACGTTTCCAATATCACCAATGCATCCGCAGACGTAACATGGCAGGCGCCGACAATGGGGTCGCCGGTGAGCTACGACTTATACTATAGCTTGTCTTCGGCAGCTCCAACCGGTACCACTACGCCTTCTCAGCAGAATATTGGCAGCACTTCGGCTACTATTGGTTCGCTCAGCGCCAACACAAAATATTATGTTTGGGTAAGAACATTCTGTGGTGGATCCAGTTATAGTGCGTGGACATCAAAAGACAGTTTTAAAACGGCTTGCGATCCGGTGGTTACCTTACCATGGACCGAAGGTTTTGAAGGGATGACCGCCGTTGGTAACAACATGTTGCCCGATTGCTGGTCGTTCGAAAATGTAACGGGTGGCACAACCACAATGGGTACAACAACAACAAGCGATACCTATCGGAATCCCCGCGCCGGTGGCACCAAATATCTTTTCGTGCGCTATAGCAGCGAACATTGGATTTATACACCCGGCTTCAACTTAACAGCCGGTGAGAACTACGATTTCAGTTTTTATTTGATGAATAAAACCGGAGCATCGGGCTTTACAATGGACGTAGCTTATGGTATGGACGCAGACGTTGCCGGCATGCAGAACACCATCGTTTCCGCAGTGCCGATAACCAACAAAGACTACATCTTGTATAAGTACACGATCACCGCACCGACTACCGGCGCATACTACTTTGGAATAAAAGCATCGGGTAACGGCACACCGTGGTACCTAAGCTTTGATGATTTCAAATTGGCCGTTACGCCCACTTGTAATATACCAACAGCCATCACCGTTGGAAACATTTCAAGCAGCGGCGCACAAGTTTCATGGACGGCACCTACTGTTGGTTCACCTGTTAGCTACGATCTTTATTATAACACCACCGGTGCTGCACCGAACAGTAGCACAACACCGTCGAAAACGGGGCTTGTGGCCGCGCCCGAAACGCTCTCCGGCCTTGCCGACAATACCAAATATTATGTTTGGATGCGAACATTCTGCGGCGGAACGGATTACAGCGAATGGAGTGTAAAAGATAGCTTTACAACTAAGTGTGTGGCAACGAACATTCCATACACTCAGGATTTTGAAACAGCAGCAGTGCCCGGTATGCCGAGTTGTACATATATTGAAAACGCAGGAGCCGGCAACAACTGGATCACTTCTTCCAGTCCGGGTTTCGGATTTACAACAAAAGTGCTTCGGTACAGTTATAATACTTCGCAGCCGGCAAATGCCTGGTTTTATACAAACGGCCTTAATTTAACCGGAGGTACATCCTACCGTCTGAAGTTCGATTATGGCACCAACAGCACCACTTATACAGAAAAATTAAAGGTGTCTTATGGCAGTTCAGCTGACTTCGGCAGCATGATGAGCGACATCATTGATTTATCATCTATTCAGGGTAACACAAAACGCGATACAACAGTTGACTTTACAGCACCGGCAACAGGTGTTTACTACCTCGGATTTAATGTGTATTCAGCAGCAAATCAGAACGCGCTTTTTGTAGATAACATCAGCGTTACACTTACGCCAACCTGCGACGCACCAACGGCTGTTGTAGCTTCTAATCCAACTACCAACAGTGTTGATTTACAATGGACGGCTCCGATAATCGGCACACCTGTTTATTACGAAGTGTATTACAACAAAACGGGTACTGCGCCAACAGCTTCCACTACGCCTCAGCAGACGAATATAGTTACAACCAACACCTCTCTTGGTTCGTTGGATGCTTCTTCAACCTATTCTGTTTGGGTAAGAACATTCTGCGGTGGAACCGACTACAGCAACTGGTCGGCTGTTGCAACGTTCAACACGAGTTGTGCGCCGGTAAGTTTACCTTGGTCTGAAGGCTTCGAAACCGTTTCAGCACCAGCAGCAAATGTGTTTCCGAATTGCTGGGGAATAGCGCAAACCGGTGGAATGGGAACTTCAGCAGATAATAGCTCTTACCGCGGACCAAGAACCGGAACAAAATATGCGTACATCAGTTATGATACAGATAACGGCTTCTTTACACCGGGCTTTATACTCCAAAAAGATTCTACCTACGAGTTTTCATTCTATGTAATGAATAAGTATGGGGGTACCGGCGCGAGCATGGAAGTGGGTTACGGCACGAGTCCATCTGCCGCAGGCATGACGACCTATCTGAAACAGATGACGGTGATGTCGAATACCAGTTATCAGGAACAAAAATTCACCATCACACCAACAGCAACCGATACCTATTACTTTGGAATACACGGTGTGTTGGATGACGCATTGAGCACGTGGTATCTTAGCTTCGACGATTTTAGCGTAACACGTACCAGCTCTGTTCCGGTTACCATCAGCAGCTTTAAAGCGGAGAATGCCGGCAGCGTAAACCATGTTTTATGGACAACAGCCACCGAACAAAACAACGCTGGCTTTGAAGTAGAGAAGAGCGTTGATGGCAACAAGTTTGAAAAAATGGCGTTTGTAGCTTCAAAAGCAGAAGGCGGCAACAGTGCATCCACACTGCATTACAGCTTAACCGACAACAAACCGTTTGTGCTGGGCACTTA
>JBDHYF010000011.1:0-64153 GCA_039811185.1 Chitinophagaceae bacterium
AAAGATGGGCGCTACGATGTTAGCCGCACCATTTCTTTAACGCGCTCTTTGGATGAAGCGGTTATCCATATAGCGCCTAATCCGGCGAAAGACAGGGTTCAGTTGTCGTTAAGCGGTGAAGGTGTTTTAGCTCCGGCGAAGCTGTTGTTTTACGATATGTATGGCAGAGTGGTGAAAACGATTACTGCTCATAGTGGCAACGGTATTTCTATTCCAATTGGAGATTTAGCCAACGGCACTTATTTTATCCACTTATCCCAAAACGGAAAAACGGTGGCAAAGGAAAAGCTGGTGGTGAGCCGGTGATTGTATTAAACATAAATACCGATGAAAATGAAGCTTCAACTCATAGTAATCTTTTTATTCTTATCTACGTCTGCTTTTTCTCAGCAAAAGAGCTGGCAGTGGGGCGGTAGAGCTGGCAGTTCTAGTACGGGGAGTGTTGGTTATACAAAGGAAGAAAATGTAATGGATATGGCTACGGATAACGGGGGTAATTTATATATATCCGGCATTATTTATGGGGAGGGTTCGCCCACCATTACCGGTCAGGCAAATGGGGTACTTAGCGGAAATTATTATAATCGTGATATTTTGCTTGCCAAATACAATTGTGCGGGGGGGCTGAAATGGGCAAAAACTTTTGGGGGAAGCGCCAGTGATCTTTTTGTCGGTATGGGGGTAGATACGCTTGGGCATGTTTATGTAAGTGGGGTGGCCAGGCAACCGCATAGCACACCCACACCCTATCCTATGTACCCTTTTGTAAAATTTGGCAACGACAGTGTGCAGCATTACACCAATCAAAGAAGTTTTTTTTTAGCGCAGTATGATACAAGTGGAGCGCTCAACTGGATCAGATGGTTAGACCCTGATTCTGTTTCTTATAACAATCGGTCGAAGTACACCGGAGGTGCGATACACGTGAGCAAGAATGGCAGGGTTGAGCTTGTTTGTTCTTTTCCAAAAAGTCTTATTGGCGATAGCAGTCACGGAGGTACAGCAGTGGCTGATACACCAGGGGTTTATATAGTAAGCTATAATGTAAACGGCGATTTAATAAACTTGAAACGACCTGATTTTGACTTACCCTATTCAAATGCAAGTAACAGTGGCGTGATCAATTTTTTTCCTCAGCGCTTAAGAATTGCTGAAACAAAAAGCGGAAAATTTATCATGTCCGGTTATTTTGTCCTCGGAGGCTACCCTGACTCCATGTCTTTTCAGGGTCAGAAAACCGGTGATGAAGGTTTTGTTGCCTGCTTTAACAGCAACTGGCAACTGTTATGGAAGCATACGATGAAGAAGGGAGGTTTTTGGTATAAACCGGTATTGGACAATGAGGGTAACATTTACCTTTCCGGAACTGCCCCTTCCGGGCAAAGTTTTCAAAGTTTTACCACCTACAACAGTTATCCGGGAGCTGCATCGTTTACAACGGCTCCATTTGTTTTTAAGATAGACTCTTCAGGAAATTTTTTAAAGGGGAAGGTTGCAGGGGCCCTTCATCCGGTATATGCATCTGGGGTTGCAGTGGCAGGAGATAGGGTATATTTAGCATCCGATTATAGCCGCCTCAAATGGGATAATGGTTTGGAAGTGTATTTACAGCCAAATTATATGAGAAATATACAGTTAACCACTTTAGACAAAAATACTTTGGAGCCGCTTGCGATCGATTCTTTAAATAGTTCTGCGGGATCCCATGAATATATAAATACGATGGAAGCTGATAAATATGGCAATATTTATATTGGAGGTAAGATGACCGGCGATTTCAACATAGCCGGTAGTGTTTTTTACAGTGCCGGAGGCTTTTCTGATATGTTTTGGGCCAAATTCGGCACTGCCAACTGCAACAGCAGCGTAGTGCCTTTGAAGCTGATGACATTTGTAGCATCCTGGCTTAACGAAAAAAGCAGTGCCGCCCGATGCCGCTGGCAAACGGCCGAAGAAGAAAACACCGCTTATTTTATAATACAGCGCAGCTACGATGGTAAAAACTTTATTAATGTTGCTCAGGTTGGTGCCAAAGGAACACCCAGCAACGATTATACATATACAGATGAGGCCGCCATGAGCGGTGCGGGCAATGCAAAAACAGTTTTTTATCGTTTGCTGATGTATGATAAAGATGGGCGCTACGATGTTAGCCGCACCATTTCTTTAACGCGCTCTGTTGATGAAGCGGTTATCCATATAGCGCCCAATCCGGCGAAAGACAGGGTTCAGTTGTCGTTAAGCGGTGAAGGCATTTTAGCTCCGGTGAAGCTGTTGTTTTACGATATGTATGGCAGGGGGGTGAAAACGATTTCGCTGAATGGCGGCAGCGGTCTTTCTATCCCAATTTCCGACCTTGCCAACGGCACTTATTTTATCCATTTATCACAAAACGGAAAAACGGTGGCAAAGGAAAAGCTGGTGGTGAGCCGGTGATGTCCAAACGAACGTCTTTGCGAGCGCAGCGAAGCAATCTCATTTATAGAACAGTAATTCATTTCTTCTTTAAAAACGAGTCGAAAAATGGCTTGGCCTGAATAACGGAATAAATATAAGTAGCTCTATGGTCGGCTTTCGGCCCGGCAGAAACTGCTCGTGTGCCTGCCGCTCCCACAAGCTTATGATAGCCTTCGGCAAGCTTCGCAATTTCAACGGGTATAACTTCATCAATCTCTCCATAGTAATTAATCAGCGGCGTTACAGTGCGCCATTTGTATGCCTCCATGCCGTTCAGGGTCGACCAAAACGGATCGGTAAACGGAATATAACCCGCTCTCTTGAAATCATCTTTTAGAATATCGTCTAATTTGTCTTTGGTAATACTCCTGTACGTAAACCAGTCGGTTTTAAACTCAAAAAAATCTTTTGCAACCGGATAAAATTCCGGCTTCAATGCTCTTTTTGTAAGGCCGGGCATTTTGTTGTAATACTCATAAGAAAATAAGAAATTAGTGGCACATCAGGTTGAATAGTTGAGAAGAGAAGCCAGTTCGGACGTTAAAATTTGGTTACACTTGCTTTCATCAAATGTTCCGATGTACCTGTACTGCACGCCATGAGAAGCGTGAATGAAATTTTGAGACAGAGCAGGAAAAGACAAGAACGAAAAAAGGATAAAAGCGAAGACAGAAACTTTGCATTTCATAAGCTTGGTTTTTTAAAGGATGGTGCTTTCAAAAAATAGAATCGATGCGATACTATATTTTTATTAAGGGATATTTTAAATTTTTTTTAATGGGAGGGCGTTAGTACTGCGTGAGGGATTGCAATGGAAATCCTTTTTATGAGGCACGAATAAAAAGATTGAAATGGAAAGCCCGACCCCGGTGAGGCAACCAATGTTTTTGTTTTAAACTAAATGATATAGCCGAAACCGGGGGCACGCCCTAAAAAAAATGACCTTCCTTTTTCAAGAAAGATCATTTCTGTTTATTGTATGGAAGCTTATGCAAACTTTCTGGCGTCTTCTAAAAATTTTGCCAGTCCAATATCGGTTAAGGGATGTTTTAATAATCCAAGGATGGGCTCTAACGGACAGGTGCATACATCTGCTCCCAGTTCGGCAGCCCGTACAATATGTAAAGGATTGCGGATGGAGGCCGCGAGGATTTCTGTTTTATAACCCTGAACAGAATAAACCGATGCAATTTGTGCAATCAGTTCCATTCCATCCCAGCCACTGTCGTCGATTCTTCCAATAAATGGCGAAACGTAGCTGGCGCCTGCTTTTGCGGCGAGGATGGCCTGACCGGCAGAGAAAACAAGTGTACAGTTGGTTTTAATGCCGTTATCGCTAAACCATTTAATGGCTTTGATGCCGTCTTTTATCATGGGCACTTTTACAACGATGTTCGGATGTATGGCAGCAAGGGTTTTCCCTTCTTCAATGATGGTGGCAAAATCGGTTGCAATTACTTCGGCGCTGATGTCGCCATCCACCATCTCACAAATCGTTTTGTAATGGTTGTGTACCGCTTCTGTGCCGTTAACGCCCACTTTTGCCATCAGTGAAGGATTGGTGGTTACGCCATCAAGAATACCTAAGTCGTTGGCTTCTTTTATTTGAGCTAAGTCGGCTGTGTCAATAAAAAATTTCATATTAGATGTTTAAAACGTTGGCAAAATTAGGCTCTTTCTTCTACATGATTTTTATAAAACAAAACGGGTAACATCAGGGCAAACAACTGAAGTTCAAATGCTGCCTTATAGCGAACAATAGCGCCTAAAAAGGGCACAGTGTAGCCGATCAGCAAATGCGCGGTAACTACCAGAAACAGTACAAACCACCACAAAGGGTTGCGCATAATCATGCGTAAGCTGTTTTGCTTCTTTATTAAAATATACACAATGGTTGCCCATAAAATAGCATGTTCTGCAAACGCAAGTGCATATAAAGGATTTCCCACTTCGGTAATGTAAGGCCGTAAAAACATGTGATTGAGTACATAGGGAAAATTTTGCAGGTAGGATGCAAGCGTTCCTTCCAGCAACGGCATCGGCAAATAGGAGCCGCCTTTCAGCTCCTGAAAAGCATGCTGCCGGTCTGCCAGCATTTGAGGTAAATGAAAGTGCGTAAAGGGAAGGAGCGACGTGCAGAAGAAAAGGCCGGCTGCCACCAACATGCCCGCCACAAATACGAGTGCCGTGTTTTTCCTGAGCGCCTTTGCCGTAAACAACAGCACAGTTGCGGGTAAGAGGGCCAAAGCAAAGGCATTGCGGAAAACAAACACAACGGCAAAGGAAATGATGAGCAGCCACAAATATTTTTTGCTGAAACCGCCATACAGCTTTGCCACCGAATACATAAACACTACAATGCCGAAGAAAATGATTCCGTCTTTACGAATACCGCTTTGCCAAAACAACACCGACGGAAAGAAAAACACGAGCCAGTACAACCATGCAGGCGGCGACACAATATATTGCTGAAAGAAGCGAAACAAAATATAAACGGCGGCAAACGAAAGCAAACTGAAAAAAACGACATTGATATAATAATTGCCACCGCTGAAAACATTCAGCACACCCAGCAACTTCGCCAGCAGATTGTTGGGAAGGTCTTTCCAATAGTTGTTTTCAGTAGAAAAAAATGTTGTGGACTGTGCATCGGCATATCCATGCGATACAATTTCGCGAAAAAACAATAGCGGATTTTTTATCAGTTTTTCTCTTTCTGCCAGTCCCCATTCATGCACTTGCCAGGTGTCGTCGCCGCCATAATATTTCAAAAAAAAGATTCCGTAAAAGCATCCGGCAGCAACTTTTGCGGCGTATGCAAAAAACGTTTGGCCAAATGAAAGACGGATAACCTGCTTTCTGCAAAAAAAATAGAGGAGGAGCACTGCTGCAAAAAAGTAGAAAGCAAAAAGTACAATTGAAAAAAACATATTGGGCAGCAGGGCGTTTGCACCAAATGTAATTGATAATAACTATTATTGCGCCTTTTAAAAAGGATGGATTCCGGCAACAAAAGCAAAAATATACACCTGCTGTTTGTATCGAACAGTTGCTGGTCGGTACATAATTTTCGTACCAATGTGCTTCTTTTTTTGCAGTCGGAAGGATACATCATTCATGTTGCTGCCACCCGCGATGCGTTTACACCGGCGCTGGAAGAAAAGGGATTTATATTTCATGAGGTTTTTTTCGATAACCGGCAAATCAATCCGGCGCAGGACATCCGGTTTTACTATGCTTTAAAGGCGGTTTACCGCAGCATACGGCCGGCCCTCGTTTTTCATTACGTTATAAAGCCGAACATCTATGGTTCAGTGGCGGCATCGCGCCTTGGCATACCGTCTATTGCAGTCATCACCGGCCTCGGCTACAGCTTTTCGCGCAAGTCGAAAATTCTTTTGCTCGTAAAAAAACTCTATGCTTTTGCGTTGAAGAAGGTAAGCGAGGTCTGGTTTCTGAATGCTGAAGATGCATTCGTTTTTGAACAGGCGGGCATCGCCACGAAAACCAAAACAAGGATATTAAACAGCGAAGGAATAGATACCGAAAAATTCGATGCGGCTAAATATCCGGCTTCGCGTAACGGGCGTTTCAGGTTTCTGATGTCGACGCGGCTGCTGCATAGCAAAGGGGTAGGTATTTATGCAAAAGCTTCCGCCATATTAAAAGAAAAAGGTTACGATTTTGAAGCGCACCTGATTGGTTTTTTTGAAAGCCATCATCCCGATTCTGTTTCAAAGGCGGAGCTGAAACACTGGCAGGACAAGGGTTTTATTCAGTACGATGGTTTTGCCAAAGATGTGTTGCCTCATTTGCTGGCCGCAGACTGTTTTATTCTTCCCTCATCTTATCCGGAAGGCGTGCCGCTTTCTTTGCTGGAAGGAGCAAGCCTTCAGATTCCGCTGATTACTACCAACAACATTGGTTGCAGGGAGGTAATTGAAGACGGCGAATCGGGCTTTATCTGCAAAATGAATAATCCGCACGACCTTGCCGATAAAATGGAAAAGATGATGCAGTTGTCCGAAGCACAACGGAAGGAGATGGGATGGAAGGGCCGTCAGCATGTAATCCGGAAGTTCGACATCAAAATGATTCAGCAGGAATATTTATCGGCCGTACAGCGCTATACAGCTTAGCCGCCTGCAACAAATTCGTTCATCTCTCCTTCATCTTAACTATTATTGTAGAGATTTTGAGGTGAATTATGATAGCATTTTTAAAAGGTGATTTTGTTTTCAGAAGCCCCGCACAGTTAATTATAAACGTAAATGGAGTAGGCTACGACGTCAACATCAGCCTGAACACTTTTAGCCGTATCAGCAATTTAACCAACGGCCTCGTACATACCTATTTGCACGTTACCGAAAATGGCCACACTTTATTTGGATTTGCTCAGGAAGAAGAAAAAGAACTTTTTCTGAAACTGATTACGGTGTCCGGTATTGGCGCTTCTACGGCAAGAATGATGCTTTCGGGCATGAAGCCGGACGAAATTGTTGCGGCCATTGTAAACGGAAACGTGAAGCAGCTGGAAACCATTAAGGGAATAGGAAAGAAAACAGCGGAAAGACTGATTGTTGAACTGCGCGATAAGTTGGGCAAAATGCCGTTGGGCGCCGCAATTGCCACACCACTGAACAATATGGTGGAAGAAGATGCGTTATATGCTTTAATTTCTTTGGGAATTGCCCGTAATATTGCAGAAAATGCCATTCAAAAACAGATGCAGAAGTTTGCCGGCGCCGGTTGTACAGCCGAAGAATTAATAAAGCAGGTGCTTAAAAATTTGTGAGCCTATTGATGAAAACATTTACTTAAACGCTGTGACTACTTTGCCGACTAAAATATTTTTCAGGGTCATTTTTTCTGTATTGCTGCTGCTTTGCTGTTCGCACACGTTTGCCCAAACAGACTCATTAAAATACCCCATCCACGATCGACGCTCCGACCGCTTTTCTGTTCCCGGACACAGTGGGTTCGATTTTCGCGACTCGGCATTTATCAAAACCGACATTCAGTACGACCCGGTAGCCAAACAATATTATATCATAGAAAAAATTGGTAACAGATATTACCGCAAACCAACGTTTTTAACACCCGAAGAGTTTTATCAAATCATGTCGCGTCGGCAGGAAGCCGAATACTTCAAGCAGCGTTCTATGGCGCTTACGGCCATCAACAAAAAAATAAAGCCGCCCAAACTCACTGCATACGATAAACTGTTCGACCGCATTTTTGGTATCGGCCCAGGCGGCCACCGCATCAACATTCAACCGCAGGGCAGCGTAGATATTACCGCCGGTTATCTTGGACAGAACATTCAGAACCCAACGCTTCCGGAAAATGCGCGCAAGACCGGTGGTTTCGATTTTGATATGAATGCCAACCTGAATGTGGTAGGTTCTATCGGTAATAAATTAAAACTGCCCATCAGCTACAACACGCAGTCCAACTTCGACTTCGAAAACCAGATCAAGCTCGATTACAAAGGCGATAATGATGAGGTGATTAAATCGATTGAGGCCGGTAATATTTCCTTCCAGTCCAAAGGAACTTTAATACCGAGTGCACAAAGTTTATTCGGAATAAAAACGCAGTTACAATTTGGGAAGCTCTTTTTAACGGCTGCTTTATCGGAGCAAAAATCGCAACGGCAGTCGCTAACGGTGCAGGGTGGCGGCATTGCGCAGCCCGTGTATAAACGCCTCGATGATTATGAAGAGAATCGTCACTTTTTACTCGGTCAGTACTTTAAAAAGAATTACAACACGGCTATGAAAGACCTGCCGAAGGTGAATAGCCAGGTGCAGATTTTACGCATGGAAGTGTGGGTAACCAACCGCACGGGAACCACTACAGAAGCACGCGACATCGTAGCCTTTTCCGACCTCGGTGAGAACTCGCCTTACTCAAACGTATTGGCAAGCAAAACGGCCTTCGAGCCACCGCAGAACAATGCCAACAATCTCTACGAAATTTTAACCGCCCCCGGCCAGGTGGAAAACAATCGCGATCCATCAAAAATCACCACCAATCTGTTAGGTTATGGATTAAAGCCCGTGGAGGATTTTGAAAAGACGTTTGCGCGTAAACTCAACTCCAACGAGTATGTCTTTAACCCGCAGGTGGGTTATCTTTCATTAAACGGACAGTTGCAGCCCGATGAAGTGCTTGCCGTTGCTTACGAATACACCTACAACGGAAAAGTGTATAAAGTGGGTGAGTTCTCAAACGATATTGCGGTAGACAGCACCCACGGCGTACAAAAGGTTTTGTTCCTGAAATTGTTGAAAGCAACTTCACAGCGCATCCATTTGCCCATTTGGCAACTGATGATGAAGAACGTGTATTCGCTTGATGTTTTCGGGTTAACGCAGGAAGATTTCAGGCTCACCGTTTTATACGAAGAACCGAGCGGCGGGCTGAAAAGATATCTGCCGGAATCGCACCCGTCAGTGGAAGGAAAAAGCATCATCAGCATTTTAAATGCCGACCGGCTCAACAACCGCAACGATCCACAGCCCGATGGTAATTATGATTATGTGGAAGGCTTTACGGTGGTATCGCAGTTTGGGCGTATTATTTTTCCGGTGTTGCAGCCATTTGGTCGCGACCTCGACTCTCTTGCGTTCAACAAAGGCAGCGGGCTCCCTCCGCAAATTGACAGAAGCAAATACGTGTACAGTGCACTCTACGATTCTATAAAAGCCATCGCACAAACTTATGCCAACCTGAATCGTTTTGTGTTACAGGGGCAGGTAAAAGGCTCATCGTCTTCCGACATTTATTTGGGCGCCTTCAACATACCACAAGGGTCGGTAACGCTTACAGCAGGCGGACAAATTTTAATAGAAGGCGTTGATTATACGGTAGACTACAATTTGGGTTCCGTAAAAATTATCAATGCCGCCATCACATCATCGGGCGTTCCCGTAAATGTACAGTTCGAGAATAATGCGGGCTTTGGAATGCAGCAGAAGAGCTTTCTCGGTTTACGTGCCGATTATATTTTAAAGAACACTGCCACTAAGTCTATTGCGATTGGTGCATCGATGGTGAGGCTAAACGAGCGTCCGTATTTTACAAAAATGAATTATGGAGAAGATCCCATTCGTAACACTATGTATGGGTTCGATTTCAGTTATCGCTCCGACTTTCCGGCAATGAATCGCTGGCTTAACAAACTACCCAACTACACTGCTTCCTCCATGAGCACCATCACAGCTTATGGCGAGTTCGCATACATGAAACCGGGTCATCCGCCGCAGATCGGAAAAGGCAGCGAAGGATTAATTTATATTGATGATTTTGAAGGTACGCGCAACAGCATCGACCTCCGTTTCCCATTCGTTTCGTGGGCGCTTGCCTCTACACCTGAAGGCCGGTTTCCCGAAGCGAGCCTCAAGAACAATCTCGATTATGGTAAAAGTCGCGGAAAGCTTGCCTGGTACAATATAGAGCCGGTGTTGCAGGATGCTAAAAGCAATGCCAATCCGCTTCGTGGAAACGTAAACGAACTGAGCGACCCGCGGGTACGACAGATATACACCAACGAGTTGTTTCCCAACCGCACCACCAACATCACCGATATTCAAACAACTACTTTCGACCTCGCATACTACCCCCGCGAAAGAGGACCTTACAACTTCACAACGAACGGCCTCGATCCATCCGGAAAATTTGTGATGCCTCATGATAAATGGGCCGGAATTATGCGCGCCATCGATCAAACAGATTTTGAAACCGGCAATGTGGAGTTTATCGAGTTTTGGGTGCAGGATCCTTTCATCAACACTTCTGCAACCAATGGCAAACTCTATATCAACCTGGGAAATGTGAGTGAAGACATTCTGAAAGATGGAAGGCGGTTTTATGAAAACGGACTTCCTACGCCAAACATTCCGGCTCCGGTAGATACCACCGTTTGGAGCAAAGTGCCCATCAATCCAATTCAGGTAACGCAGTCGTTCAGCACCGACCCCAACGATCGTCCGTTTCAGGATGTGGGTTTGGACGGATTTGATGACAACGGCGAAAGAATTTATTTTAATCCGTTTCTTCAGCAGTTATCGGCTGTGCTGGGCGCAGCGAGCCCCGGTTATCTGAAAGCCCTCAGCGACCCTGCGCACGATAACTATGTATGGTACCGCGACAGCCGTTACGATGCCGGAGGCACAGGCATTTTAGGCCGGTATAAGCATCATAACAACCCGCAGGGCAACTCGCCCATAGCCGGAAGTTCGGGTTATGCCGAAGCGGCAACCTTGTATCCCGATAACGAAGATCTCAACCGCGATAATACATTGAATGAAATTGAAGAGTATTACGAATATGAGATTGAATTAAGTAAGCTGATGGATGTCGGAATCACCAAATACATCACCGACAAAAGAGAGATTACACCTAGGGTTCCAAACGGTAATCCGCAGAAGGAAAATTGGTATCTGTTCCGCGTGCCGATAAAGGACTTTACATCGAAGTATGGTAATATTCCCGACTTTAAATCCATCCGTTTTATGCGGATGTATCTTACCGGTTTCGACGACTCGGTAGTGTTGCGTTTTGCACGCCTCGACCTCGTGCGCAACCAATGGCGTCAGTTTCAATATAAGCTCGACACAACGGGCTCGTACAATCCGGTTGTACCGGGCAATACAGAGTTTAATGTGCTGGCCGTAAACGTAGAAGAAAACAGCAACAGAACACCCATCCCGTACAAAATTCCGCCCGGCATCGAAAGGGTACAGGAACTCAGCAACAACGGCGTAAACCTGTTGATGAACGAACAGTCGATGAGCCTTCGTTTTCACAAATTGCAAAGCAACGAGTCAAGGGCAGTGTTTAAAACCTTTAACCTCGATTTGCGGCAGTTTGGACAACTCAAAATGTTCATCCACGCCGAATCAATGCCGGCGCCTTCGTTCGCCATTCAGGATGGAGATCTGCACGCGGTAATCCGCATCGGACAAGACTTTCTCAATAACTTCTACGAGGTTAAAATACCATTGATTGTTACAAAGCCCGGAAATCCTACCCCTGAACAAATATGGCCTGATTCCAACAGCCTCAACCTCATTTTAAACGATCTGGTAAACTTGAAACTCCGCCGTAATCAACAGCCAACCTGGTCGCCCTCCATCATCTACCGCGAAAAAGTGGGCGATAAAACTTATTCTGTAATGGGGAATCCCAATTTAGGGGAGGTAAGAGGAATTTTAATTGGAATCGAAAACACTACTATCAGGCAAATTGATGCCGAAGTGTGGGTGAACGAATTGCGACTATCGAAAATTGATGAAAAAGGGGGATGGGCCGCTCTGGGAAGGGTAGACCTTCAACTTTCAGATTTGGGCACTGTAACGGTTTCGGCAAACACCTACACGAGCGGATTTGGAACGATAGAGCAGCGCGTAAATGAGCGCGCAAAAGACAATATGGTGCAGTTTGATGCGGCCGCAAACCTTGATGCCGGTAAGCTTTTACCGAAAGAAGCGGGTATTACCATTCCCATTTATGCCAGCATCAACAAAACAATTAAAACGCCCGAGTACGATCCATTCGATAAAGATGTGAAGTTTAAAGAGAAGCTATCTTCGTCTGCAAACAAAGACAGTGTGAAGGCAGTTGCACTCGACCAAACGACAATTAAAACACTCAATTTTACCAACGTAAAATTCGATACCCGAAACACAAGAAACAAACTGTGGAGCCTGAAGAATTTCGACTTTACGTATTCGTTTACACGTTACGAACAAAGTACGCCGCTCATTACACAGAATAAAATTGATAAACACCGTTTTGGCTTCGGATATACTTTTAACGCGGCAAGCCAATACATCACTCCCTTCAAAAAAATGATCAAAAGCAAAAGCGTGTGGCTGGCATTTGTGAAGGACTTCAACTTTAACTATACGCCAACCCTCATAGGTTATCGTGCCGATGTACAACGGCAGTTCGGACAGTTTATTCCAAGGCTGATCACCACCGATTTGTCGGGTATAAAAGCCGAGCGCGTGGACACCACTTACGACAAATACTTCACCTTCGACCGCTATTATAATTTCCGTTATGATTTGACACGCTCACTGAATATCGATTTTTCAGCGGTAAACAATGCGCGCATCGATGAGCCGTATGGATTGCTCGATACAAGAGAAAAGCGCGATACAGTAAGAAGAAATTTCTTTAAAGGCGGCCGCAATACAAACTATTCGCAACGCTTTATTGTTGCCTATACACTGCCATTGAGCAAGTTTCCTGTCACCGACTGGATTACCGCGCGTTACAGCTACGGCACATCATACAACTGGATTGGCGCCAGCCTCGTGAGCCGCGACTTCGGAAATGTGCTCGAGAACAGCCAGGACAATACCATCACCGGCGAGTTCGATTTTACGCGCTTATACGCTAAAGTGCGCTTCTTCCGTTCGCTCGATGTGAAGCCGACAGGCAACACAGGACAAAGCAAATCCAACCAACCGCCGCCTTATCCAACGAAGGAAGAGGCGTTGAAAAATTTAACCGGCCGCGAACGCCGCATTGCGCTCCGGCAATGGCGTTTAAAGCGTTCCGACTTCAATCGCATGCAGCGACAAAACAGGTTAAACCAACCAATGGAGTTGAACGGCTTTGTTCGTGCAGGCGGAAAGTTTCTTACTATGGTAAAGCGCGGCAGCGTAAATTATACTGAAGGATTTAAAAGCCGTGTACCGGGTTTCATGGACAGCACCAAATTTTTAGGCCAGAACTGGCAGTCTATGCAGCCGGGGCTCGACTACGTTTTTGGCCGTCAGCCCGACACGTCCTGGCTCAATCAGAAGTTCCGCGATGGCGTGTTGTCGAAAGATTCGATGTTCAATCTGTTGTACCGCCAAACCTTCGATCAAAAACTCAGCATCAGCATTCAGGTTGAGCCGATCCGCGATTTAATGGTCGATATAAACCTCGATAAAAGCTATTCGAAAGAATACACGGAACTTTTTAAAGACACTTCAAACTATCCGAATTACAGCGGCAAGTTTACGCACAACAATCCGCTTGCAAACGGAGGATTCAGCGTTTCTTACATCAGCATGGGAACCTTGTTCGAAGCCTTTAATCCCAACAATGTGTCGGCAACTTTTAAAGAGTTTGAAGCAAACCGTCTGGTGATTGCAAAACGCCTCGCAGAGGCCAATCCCTACTGGCAGTCGCTGCCGGCGAACCAAAAGTACCAGGCCGATGGCTTCCCGAAAGGATATGGACGTTATTCGCAGGATGTGCTGATACCCGCATTCATAGCGGCTTACAGCGGCAAAAACCCAAAAGAAGTGGCTTTGCTGAAGCACGATAATTCAAGCATTAAAACCAATCCTTTTAAAGGCATTAAGCCGATGCCCAACTGGCGCTTAACCTACACCGGCCTAACGCGCATACCGAAGCTTGCAGAAATATTCAGCAATATCACCTTTACGCATGGCTATAACGGAACGCTGAGTATGAACAGCTTCACCAGTGCGTTGAATTACTGGGATCCGTATGGTTACGGTACGCCGGGTTTTATTGATACACTTTCCAACAACTACATTCCGTTCTTTCTGGTTCCCAATATCAGCATGCAGGAGCAGTTTAGTCCGCTGATTGGTATCGATATTACCACCAACAGTCAGTGGAACATTAAGTTCGAGTACAAGAAAGGCCGTCAGCTCAGTTTAAGTTTAATCGATTATCAGTTGAGCGAGGTGCGTACATCCGAATTTCTGATTGGAACCGCGTACCGGAAGAGAGGCTTTAAGTTTCCATTTAAACTGCCGTTTATGAAATCGAATGCGTTGGATAACGACATCAATTTCCGACTTGATTTAGGTGTGCGCGACGACGCTCAGAGCAACAGCCGCCTCGACCAGGAAAACGCTTACAGCACCGGGGGCCAGAAAGTAATTACCATCCAGCCCTCGATCGATTACGTGCTGAATAACCGCGTTAACATAAAACTGTTTTTCGACCAGCGGAGGGTAATTCCTTATATCTCAACATCGCCGCCCATCACCACTACACGCGCGGGTATACAAATCAGAATTGCGCTTGCGCCCTGATACAACAGCATTTTAGATTTCAATTAAGTGTAAACGCTTTTTTTTGTTTTATTTTTGACAACTTATCCCGAAAATATTATGCTGAAAGAGCTCCCCAATTTTAAATTATCTGCACGAATAGATCAGGTGGGTGTAGAAGAAAGAGCCTCCCGTTTTACAAAACGAAGTATAAAAAACGAGTCGAAGATACAAGCGCTGAAACTCGTGCTGAATATGATTGATTTAACCACGCTGGAAGGAAAAGACTCGGAAGGAAAGGTTAGGCAGCTATGTTATAAAGCGCGCCATCTTCACGACGCATACGAAGGTTTGCCTACGGTTGCGGCGGTTTGTGTTTATCCGTCCATGGTAAAGCTTGCCAAAGAGCAGTTAGGCAATTCGGGTATTAAAGTGGCTTCTGTGTCAACCGCATTTCCAAGTGGTCAGGCGCCAATGAATGTTAAACTCGATGATACGCGCTTTGCTGTTGAAAGCGGTGCTGACGAAATTGATATGGTGATTTCGAGAGGCCGTTTTTTACAAGGTGATTACAATTTTGTGTATGATGAAATTGCCACCATTAAAGAAGCCTGCGGCGCCGCCCGGCTGAAAGTGATTTTAGAAACCGGCGAGTTGGTTACCTTCGATAACGTAAGGCGCGCAAGCGATATTGCCATGTATGCCGGAGCAGATTTTATAAAAACTTCTACAGGAAAAATTCAGCCGGCAGCCACTATGCCCGTTACTCTTGTAATGCTCGAGGCCATAAAAGATTTTTACATTAAAACGGGGAAGATGATTGGTATGAAGCCGGCCGGAGGAATATCGAAAGCTAAGCTTGCGGTTCATTATCTGGTGATGGTGAATGAAGTAATGGGCGAAGACTGGCTGAGCAATGAGTGGTTCCGTTTTGGAGCAAGCAGCCTTGCTAACGACGTACTGATGCAGTTGATGAAACAAAAAACAGGGGCTTACCAAAGCGCCGACTATTTCTCCATAGATTAGAGCAGGAGGTTTTCTGCAAAAACGAATAATTATGAGTAAATCAGGTTCACCCATACGCGGTTTTAAATTTAATACCGGCTGGGAGTACGACCCGGCACCCGAATCGGCATCGCATATAAAACTTGCAGACCGATACGGCCTTTTCATTAATGGAAAATTTGTAGAGCCGATCTCCAAAAAATATTATACAAACATCAACCCGGCGAACGAAAAAACACTGTGCGAGGTTGCCCATGCTTCCGCTGCCGACGTTGATGCCGCCGTGCAGGCAGCAAGCGATGCCTATCATAAATATTGGAAAAAAGTTTCTGCTAAAGAAAGAGGAAAATACGTGTATCGTATTGCCAGAATGATTCAGGAAAAAGCTCGGGAGCTTGCTGTTGTTGAATCGATGGACGGTGGGAAGCCGATCCGTGAGTCGCGTGATGTGGATGTACCTTTAGCAGCCAACCACTTTTTTTATTACGCCGGATGGGCCGATAAATTGCAGTATGCGTTCCCGAACAGGAGCCCGCAACCAATCGGCGTTGCCGGACAAATAATACCCTGGAATTTTCCGCTGCTGATGGCCGCCTGGAAAATTGCTCCCGCATTGGCAACCGGTAATACTGTTGTTCTTAAACCCGCAGAAACAACGCCCTTAACGGCTTTGTTGCTCGCACAAATTATTCAGGAAGCCGAACTGCCCGACGGCGTGGTAAACATCATTACCGGCTTCGGCGACACGGGCGCAGCAATTGTAAACCATCCGCAGACAGATAAAATAGCGTTTACCGGATCTACCGAAGTAGGAAAAATTATTCAGAAAGCCGTAGCAGGAACCGGAAAAAAGCTAACGCTCGAACTTGGAGGTAAAGCGGCTAACATCATCTTTGAAGATGCACCCATCGATCAGGCGGTGGAAGGTGTTATCAACGGCATCTACTTTAATCAGGGACATGTATGCTGTGCGGGTTCCAGATTGTTTGTTCAGGAATCTGTTCAGGAAGAAGTGATCCGCAAACTGAAAGACAGACTTGAGACTTTATACGTCGGCGATCCCCTCGATAAAAACACCGACATCGGCGCCATTAACTCCGAACAGCAGCTCGAAAACATCAAAAAATATCTGGAAATCGGACAGCAGGAAGGCGCTGAAATTTATCAAAGTTCATGTCCGCTTCCGGAAAAAGGTTTCTGGTGTAAGCCAACCATCTTCACCAACGTTGCACAAAGCAGCCGCATTGCGCAGGAAGAAATTTTTGGTCCGGTACTCACTGTTCAAACCTTCCGAACCGACGATGAAGTGATTGAAAAAGCAAACAACACACCTTTTGGTTTAAGCGCAGGTGTGTGGACCGACAAAGGCTCGAAGATTTTTAATATGACAACAAAAATGCGCGCCGGCGTTGTATGGGCAAACACCTATAATAAATTTGATCCTACATCGCCTTTTGGCGGTTATAAAGAAAGTGGTTATGGCCGCGAAGGCGGGCTGCATGGTTTGGCTTCCTATGTAAAACTTTAATAAAAAACGAATTGAATGGCAACTTCATCTGTAAAAAATAAATCGGCCGTTAAAGCGCCAAAGATCGAATCATCTTTAAGTGTTCCGAACGATGCACGCCTTGAGGTGTTGAAAACATATAAGCTGTACATCGGCGGCCAGTTTCCGCGTACCGAATCGGGCAGGTATTACACCGTAAAAAATGCACAGGGCGAGTTGCTCGCAAATATGTGTCTCAGCTCACGGAAAGATTTTCGCGATGCAGTGGGCGCAGCAAGGAGTGCGTATAAAGGCTGGAGCGCAAAAACGGCCATGAACCGATCGCAGATTCTTTATCGCATTGCAGAAATGCTGGAAGGCAGGCGGGAACAGTTCATTGCCGAACTGATGAAGCAGGGTGCTCCGCAAAAGCAGGCCGCCAAAGAAGTGGATGCATCAGTTGACCGGCTTATCTATTACTCCGGCTGGTGCGATAAATATCAGCAGGTATTTTCGGCGGTGAATCCGGTGGCGAGTTCTCACTTTAATTTTTCAACGCCGGAGCCTACCGGAGTGGTGGCAGCCGTAGCGCCGCAGAGCAACAGCCTGATAGGTTTAGTGTCGGTAATTGCAGCTGCTATCGCCGGCGGAAATGCAGTGATTGTGCTGGCTTCAGAGCAATTGCCGCTCTGCGCCATTACATTGGCCGAGGTAATTCATTCGTCGGATGTTCCCGGCGGTGTGGTAAACATTTTAACCGGCAGCTATAAAGAGCTGGCGGGGCAGATGGCGCTGCACATGGATGTGAATGCAGTGATTTTTTGTGAAGACGACAAAGCTGCTGCAAAAGACATTCAGGAAAAAGCGGCGATGAATGTAAAACGGGTGCATTTGTATACTAACATTAACTGGATGAGCGATGATGCGGAAAGCCCATATTTCATTGCCGACCTACAGGAAACGAAAACAACCTGGCATCCGATTGAAAATATCGGTGGCGGCGGCAGCAAGTATTAATTGGCTTTTCTTTTGTGTAGGAACAACTTATTTTGAATGATGAAAAACATTTTCTTATTGTTGTTTATAGCGTTTAGCGCTACAGCTTTTAGTCAGGATAGCCTCCGTATATATCAAGACAGCCGGCTGGAAGCACTGAACTCAAAAAAAGCAATTCAGCATAAAAAGGCTGCATTGCTTTCGCGTAACACGAAAGTGCAGGGATATCGTATTCAGGTGGTAGCCACACAAAACCGCGAAGAAGCTTTTAAAGTGAAAGCGCAGTTAATGCAGAACTATCCTTCGCACAAATCCTACACTATTTTTCAGGCGCCTTATTTCCGCGTTAAGATTGGCAATTTCACCAATCGTGAAGAAGCCGAAGTGCTGAAGAAATCGCTCTCGCTTATGTTTAAACAAAACGTTTACATTGTCCGCGATATGGTGGAATATACGCCCACTGAAGACGAACTGTTTCTAATGCAGGAATAGCGCTTACATTTGTTTATGCTTCAACAGAAGATCAAAGATTTTGCGGCACAGCACCAACACGAATGGGTGGCTGTCCGGCGGCATCTGCACAAGCATCCCGAGCTGAGCTTTCAGGAGTTTAATACCGCTCAATATATCCAAAACTATTTGCAAAAAATTGGTGTTGCTTTTTCAACTGTAACCGAAACCGGCGTGGTTGCGCTGATAGAAGGCGGAAAAAAATCTGACCGTTGCATCGCACTTCGTGCAGATATGGATGCCTTGCCTATAACCGAAGAAAACGACCATGACTTCGTTTCGCAGACACCCGGCATAATGCACGCCTGCGGACACGATGTGCACACCACTTGTTTGCTCGCCGCAGCGAAAATTCTGAAACATTTTTCGCACGAAATTGACGGCACTGTTAAGCTGATATTTCAGCCGGGTGAAGAGAAGCATCCGGGTGGCGCAAGCTTATTCATTCGAGACGGAGTGTTGCAAAACCCGCAACCGCAGGGCATTCTGGCGCTTCATGTAAATCCGCTGCTGCCTGTTGGAAAGATCAGCTTTCGCGAAGGAGTGGTAATGGCGAGCGCTGATGAAATCTACATCACGGTAAGAGCTGCCGGCGGACATGCAGCGGCGCCCCACCTTACTGCCGATCCGGTGCTTACTGCATCGCAGATAGTGGTGGCTTTGCAACAGGTTATCAGCCGGAATAAGAATCCTTTTTCACCCTCCGTTTTATCAGTTTGCGCCATCAACGGAGGCACGGCTACCAATATTATTCCTTCGGAGGTAAAGATGATGGGTACATTTCGTGCTATGGATGAAGCCTGGCGTTTTAAAGCGCATACGCTCATCCGCAAGATAGTGGCTGAAATTGCAGAAGGCTGTGGAGCAACGGCCGAAACGGAAATTTTAGTGGGATATCCCGCCGTTGAAAATAATGCTGCGCTAACACAAAGCGCAAAGGAGCTGGCACAGCAATATTTAGGTAACGAATGGGTAGAAGAAACCGAACTGCGGATGGGTGCAGAAGATTTTGGCTATTATGCCCGCGAAATACCCGGATGTTTTTTTAGGCTGGGAACAAGGAATGAAAAAAAGAATATTGTGCATAACGTGCATACATCAAGATTTGATATTGATGAAGACGCCCTTGCGCTTGGCGCGGGAATGATGGCCTGGCTGGGCGCATCCATAAACGTAAATCAGCAATGAACAGCAGTACCGGAAAATACATAATGGTTGCAGGCCTTGTGCTGATAGCCATTGGTGCGCTGGTTTTTTTCTTTCACGATAAGCTGAACAAACTCGGTAATCTTCCGGGCGACATAAACTGGAGGAAAGATAATTTTTCATTCCACTTCCCGGTTGTGACCATGATTATTGTAAGTGTATTGTTGACCGTCTTAGTAAACATCATCAGAAAGTTTTTTTAAATGAGAACCGATAGACAGCAGATTGCCGATGCTTTTTTAAAGCTTGTAAATATCATGGACGAACTGCGCGAGAAATGTCCATGGGACAACAAACAAACGATTCATACACTTCGGTCGATGACGATTGAAGAAACATACGAGCTTGCCGACGCTATTTTAGAAGAAAACTATCAGGATATTAAAGAAGAACTTGGCGATCTGATGCTGCACATTCTTTTTTACGCAAAAATCGGCAGTGAGAAAAGTGCATTTTCTCTGGTTGATGTGATGACGACCATTGCGACAAAACTGATTAAACGACATCCGCATATTTATGGCGATGTGCGAGTGAAAGATGAAGAAGAAGTGAAGTTAAACTGGCAAAAAATTAAGCTGCAGGAAGGAAAAAAATCCGTGATGTCGGGCGTTCCAAAGTCGCTTCCGGCGATGGTAAAGGCAGAGCGGATTCAGGAGAAAGCAAAACAGGTAGGATTTGAGTGGAAAGAAGCGGATGATGTGTTTTTGAAAATTGAAGAAGAGATGGACGAACTGCGGGAAGCTACAAAGAAGAAATCGGAAACGGAAATAGAAGAAGAGTTTGGGGATGTGTTGTTCAGCCTGATTAACTATGCGCGTTTTTTGCAAATTAATGCCGAATCGGCTTTAGAGAAAACCAATAAAAAGTTTTTAAAACGATTTGCTTTGATGGAGGAGATGGCGTTGGAAAAGCAGGTATCGCTAACCGATTTAACTTTGGAGGAGATGGACGAAATGTGGAACCGCATAAAACAACAACGAAGGGATTTTGATTAACACGATAAAAAGAGATTTGATACGGCACGGCTATCTGCTTATTGCGGCCTTATGGCTGTACACCTTCTCATTTATCTTCGAAAATTACATTGCGTTCACATCGAGGCCATCCAAGGTGGTGGCGCTGATTCAAAACGATATTCGCCAAAAAGAAGCAGATTTTTTTCAGCTTACTACTCCCGATAATCTTTCCAAACTTGTTACAGACACCGGTTATACGCTGAAGGAAAAACTGCTGTCTAAAAATTATGGCATTTTCGTTTTTGAAGCCGACAGTGCGGCGCCAAATCTTATTTATTGGAATACGTTTGCCACACAGCCTTCCGCCTCCGAGGTTAGCGATAGCGCTTCGGGAAGGCTGGTACAGAAGCCAAACGGCTATTACTACCTTGTAAAAAAGCCCTTCGAGTGGCACAGTAGGCAGTTTCAGGCGGTTGCGCTTATTCCCGTTAAATGGAGTTTTGCTATTACCACCAAATATCTGAAGAACGACTTTGCGGCTAACAGCTCCATAGACGAGTATTACGATCTGAGTCTCGAAAGTGGATATCCTGTGTTCAATGCGGAAGGCAGCCGGTTATTTTATCTTGAGCAAAAAAGCAATCCTTTCTCAGGGAAACCGAGCATCATTACCATCGTGTTCCGGTTGGTAGCAGCGATTGCATTAATGCTATTTTTGCATTCGCTCACAGTTGAACTGCTGATACGCAAAGGATTTAAGAAAAGCTTTTTGTTTCTTCTCGCCAACATCGTCATCATTCGGTTTCTCTCTTATCGTTTTTCGTTTGTATTCGACTTTAAAGGATATGCACTTTTCGATCCTGCTATTTATGCCTCGGGCTTTCTCTTCCCTTCACTTGGCGACCTGGTAATTAATGTGCTGCTCGTATATTGGATAGTTGTCTTCATGCGTTTTGCACTGTCGAACTCAATGCCGCAGGTATCGCGGATAAGTTCGCTTCCAAACAAATTATTTCCATTTGCCATTTTGATAGCATGGCTGCTGTTTACGTTTGAAGCTGCGGAAGTGATTTTGAGTTTTGTAGCCGACTCAAAAATATCTTTTGACGTTACCAACTTTTTCAGCCTCAACATTTATACATTCATCAGCTTCGTCGTTATCGGCCTCATTCTCATCACCTTCTATCATTTCTCCGCAATTGTTTTATCCATCATCAACAAGGCGTTTAAGAATACGCAGCAGAAATTGTTGTTTGTAGCCATCACGGGCTTTGCACTCTTAAGCTTTACCCTGGATTTCGAACATACCTTCCTGCGCATTTTTATTGTGCTGTGGTTGCTTCTTTATATTGTCTTAAATAATCTGGAAGAAAACAAGCTGTTTAAAACAATTGCCAACTCTGCCTTATTTCTGTTTTGGATAATCTTTTTCGCCGCTTCCGCAACGGCGCTGCTGTTATTCGAAAACAGAATAAAAGAACGTGAAATACGGCTAAGGTTTGCAAAAACACTCACGCTTCAATCCGATGCCGTTGGCGAAAACTTTATGCGCCTTGCAACGAAGGGACTCAACAACAACTTTTTCCAGGACAACAGGCAACGTATAGAAAATGAAGCAGCCAACAAGCAACTGAAAGACAGCATTATTAATGAAAGTTTTTCCGGCTTCTTAAACAAATTCAACAGCCGGATTTACACTTTCGATAAGTACTATAAGCCGCTCTTCAACGACGAAAAAATTTCGTATGCCGAACTTTTGCGCATCGTAAACCGCGGCCAGAAAACAGCCGGTGTGCCTCAGGTGTTCAACTTTAAAACCGAAGCGGACAGAAACGGTTTTTTATTCAACAAAACCATGCGTGCAAACGATTCCGTTTACGGACACATTTTTATTCTTGCGCAGCCGCAGACTTATGGGTCCGACGGCCTTTATCCCGAACTTTTTAAAGCGGCTGATTTCGATTTTTCGAGCGATTACAGCTACTACTCTTTTGCTGTTTATAAAGATGGGCAACTCATCAACAATGTGAGCAGTTACAGCTTTCCGCAGTCGATACCGAAAAACCAGCTTCCCCCTTTTGATACGGAAGAATGGCGTTTAAAAGATGGGTACGATCAGCTCATCTACCGCGCCTCAAACGATAAAACTGTCATAATTGTAAAGAGCTATTCACTTTTTATTGAAACACTCACGCTGTTCGCTTACGTTTTTTTAAGCCTGCTCCTGATCAGTCTTATTGTTCACATTGGAAGCATTCTGCTCCAAACACGCTTCCGGTGGAAAGAGCTGAAGCCGTTGCTCCGGTTCAACATCCGGACACAGGTGCAAACAACCATTGTTTCTATTACGTTTTTTTCGTTTGTGATAATCGGTATCGCAACCATCTCGTTTTTCATCAGCCGGTTTAAAAGGAACAATGAAGAGAAGTTGTCGCGCACAGTGGAAATTCTGCGCAATGAAATAGAGCATCACCTTCAAAAAAACCTCGCGGCTTTCTCAATCGACTCGCCATCACTGCCGGCATCCTTCCAAAATCATATTATCGAAACGGCACAAGTACATGCTGCCGATGTAAATATTTACGACCTCAACGGCAGGCTCATCACTTCCACTCAACCCTATATTTTTAACCGCCATCTTCTTAATAACAGAATTGAGCCCATGGCCTGGTTCAGGCTTCACTACGGCAAACGGGTACAGTGGATTCAGGACGAATCGTTCAGCAATTTTGAATACATCAGCAAATATGTTCCCATTCGCAACAAGGACGGGCGATGGTTGTTCTATTTAAATGTTCCTTTCCTTAACTCGCAAACCGAGCTGAATGTGGAGATATCCAACTTTTTGCTTACCCTCATTAATCTCAACGCATTTATTTTTCTCTTGTCTACAGCCATCGCCGTTATGCTCACCAATCGCATTACCAAGTCGCTGTCAATCATCGCTAATAAAATGCGGGAGATTAGTTTGAGTAAAGACAATCAGACAATCGAATGGCATCATAACGACGAAATAGGCGCTCTGGTTGCGGAATACAACAGAATGGTGATTGAACTGGAAAACAGCGCAAAGGATTTGGCGAAGACGGAAAGAGAAGGCGCCTGGCGCGAAATGGCGCGGCAGGTGGCGCATGAAATTAAAAACCCGCTTACTCCGATGAAACTGAGTATTCAATACCTTCAGCGAGCAATTGATGCAGACGCAGATAATGTAAAGGAACTCTCGCAAAAGGTTGCGGCAACTGTGATTCAGCAGATAGACCAACTGGCAAAAATTGCGAGCGACTTCTCGCAGTTTGCCAACATCAATAAAATTAATCGTGAAACGTTCGATATTACCGACGTGATTGAACAAATCATTCTGCTCCATCATACCGGCGAAGAGGTGGTGATAAAACATCAGCGGCAAGAGGGAAATTATTACGTGAGCGCCGACCGCATGCAGATGAACCGCTTGTTCACCAACTTGATAAAAAATGCCATCGAAGCCACAGAGAAGAACGATTTTAAAAAGATTGAAGTAAATCAAAGCATCGAGAACGGAAATATTGTTGTTTCCGTCAGCGATAATGGAAAAGGCATTCCCGAAGACATGCAGCATAAAATTTTTACACCCAATTTCACTACAAAATCGTCGGGTACAGGACTGGGCTTAGCTATTTGCAAAGGCATTGTAGAGAACGCCCGCGGCCGCATTTGGTTTGTTACCACACCTACGGAGGGCACATCGTTTTTCATCTCCATTCCCGCGGTTGAAAAGTAGATTTTTGCATTCTACTGTTATCTTCGCAGGATGCAAATGAAGGATGTGATAGGGCAGCAGGCAGCCAAGCAAAAACTGATTGAACTGATTACGCATAACAGGTTAAGTCATGGCTTGTTGTTTTTGTCGAAAGAAGGGAGTGGTGCTTTGCCGCTTGCATTATCGCTTGCCTCATTCCTTGCCTGTGAAAGCGTAGAGCGAAGCTTGTCCGGAAAGGACGACGGCGGCCTTTTCGGGAGCACGGCGCCAGAAGTATTCACTGATAGCTGTGGCAAATGTTCGGCCTGCAATAAAACCCGGCAGTTCATTCATCCCGACATACATTTTTCCTATCCGGTAATTACAAAGAAAGCAGGCGAGAAGCCGAAAAGCACAGATTTTATTAAGGAATGGCGCGAGTTTCTTACGCACTATCCATATGGAAATGTGTTCGACTGGTTGCAGTTCATCAATGCTGAAAATAAACAGGGAAATATTACCGCTGAAGAATGCAGCGACATTATCAGAAAACTGAATTTAAAAAGCTTCGAAAGTCCCTATAAAATTCTGATTATGTGGATGCCGGAGTTCTTGGGTAAGGAGGGAAACAAGCTTTTAAAACTGATAGAGGAGCCGCCGGCAAACACGCTTTTTATTTTTGTAGCGGAGAACGACGAACAAATTCTGCCAACGATATTAAGCCGCCTGCAACTAATAAAAATTCCGGCTTTAAACGATGACGATATTGCGGAACGCCTGATGGCCAAATCCGGCACCGATGCCGGATTAGCTGCGCAGTTAGCGAGTTTGGCTGACGGTAACTACCGCGAAGCGCTGCAATTGCTTCAACACGCTGAAGCGGACTGGCAGGAGCTGACGGAAGCGCTTTTTACAAATACTTATCGTAAAAAGCCAAACGACGAGCAGATAAAATGGATTGAAGAACTCAGCGGACTGGGCAGGGAAAAGCAGAAGCAGTTCTTTATTTTTTTTACACATCTGCTGGGCCGATGCCTCCACGAACAGTTAACCGGAAGCGGCCTGTTTCCGGGTGAAAAAATGAAACAACTGGCAACGCGAATAAACCGCGTAGCCGGCGTAGGAGAGAAGGAGGCAATGATTGAAGAAGCAGAAAAAGCCATTTACTATATTGAAAGAAACGCAAATGCACGAATGCTGTTTCATGCTTTCCTCATTAAAGTGTCGCACATAATTAATTACAAAACTTTAATTTTGACCTGAGCAGAAATGCTTTGCAGGAAAGAAGAAAAAAATACTTCAATATATAACAGGTAACTTATGCGTTTCGGTAAAGAAGATATTACATAAGCATTTCCCTTTCGGGGCCTGTTGTTTTTGCCTGCTTTATTGTTTAATAAATTTAACACTCAATACATGGGATGTGGAACTTCGTGTGGTACAGGGCAGCCAAAGGGCTGTAAAAGCAACGGCAGTTGCAACACCGGATCGTGCAACCGGATGAATGTTTACGACTGGCTGATGAACCTTCCATTCAGTGATCCGGAAAGCAATTGCAAAGTAATGGAAATCAGTTTTAACCAGGGAAGCAGAAAAGAGTTTTATCGCAATGCCACCCTTCAGTATTTCGAAAAGGGCGATTTGGTAACAGTGGAAGGTGTAGGCGGATTTGATGTGGGTGAAGTAAGCCTGACAGGCGAGCTTGTGCGCATTCAGTTGAAGAAAAAAGGAGTAGATGAGTTTAATCCTGAGATAAAGAAAGTGCTTCGTCCAAGCACGGAAAGAGACCTGGAGCTTTTTCGGAGCAACAAGGCAAGAGAGAAGGAAGCGATGGTAAGAAGCCGCGTCATTGCGCGCCAACTGAATTTGCAAATGAAAATTGCCGAAGTTGAAATTCAGGCTGACGGAAAGAAAGCCACTTTTTATTATACGGCAGAAGACCGGGTTGATTTTCGTGAGATGATCAAAATTTTTGCATCGGAGTTTAAGGTAAAGGTGGAGATGCGGCAGATTGGCATCCGTCAGGAAGCTGCAAAAGTGGGCGGAATAGGGAGCTGCGGACGCGAACTTTGTTGTTCTACCTGGCTTACTGATTTTAGCAGCGTTACCACAACAGCCGCACGTTATCAAAATTTGTCCATCAACCAAACCAAATTAAGCGGACAGTGCGGCCGTTTAAAATGTTGTCTGAATTACGAGCTCGACACCTACCTTGATGCGTTGCAACATTTTCCGGAAAATGCGGATTCTCTCAGCACCACGCGCGGTATCGCCACGCTGATTAAGAAAGATATTTTCAGGGACTTGATGTGGTATATTCTTCCTGACAGCAGCAAGCAGTATCCGCTCACCATAAAGCGTGTAATGGAAATTAAGCAGCTAAATAAAAAAGGCGAAAAGGTTGAAGAGCTGCAGCCCGTTGAGTTGGCATCATCCAAAGTGGAAGTGAGCGAATCTGATTTCGTTGATGTTGTTGGTCATTTTAGTGTGAAGTCGCTCGACAAACTTGCGCGCCAAAAAAAGCAGCAGAAGCCCGGACAGAAAACAATGCAGAAGCCAGCACAATCCGGAAAGCCATCTTCTCCCGCCAGGCCCGCACCACAAAGAGACAAAAAGCCGTCGTCGCAACAGCGCGAGGCGTTGCCGCCACCCGCAAAGCCGGAAGGAAAAAAGCAACCGTCGCGACGCCCCGACGCACCTCAGCCACACCGCCCAAAACAGATTCAAAAGCGGCCGCCGAATAAGCCGGATGCCGGTAAAGGAAACGAAGGCTGACAGTATTGTTTTATAACCGATAAGCTCCTGAGTGGTAGCAAGAATGCTGAAATGCAGCATCCATGCGCCATTCAGGAGTTTTGTTTTGGCATAGTATTAGAACTTTTAGTGAAGAAACATTTTGTAAAATGATTATTAAAACTAAAAGACAGGAGTTGTATGAAAACGATTTTACTCACCATCGGCATTGCCGTTATTAGCCTCTCGGCAACTGCACAGAACATCAATAATCCCGGTGGATTTTTCTTAAAAGGCGGATTTAATTTTGCCAGCCTCACATCAAGCGAAACAACCAATATACAGGATGCCACGGCAACAAGCGGATTTCACTTTGGAGTCGTTTCCGACATCCCGATAGCCAACTCGCTTTTCGCGTTTCAGCCCGGTGTTTTTATCACCTCAAAAGGTGCCTACACCACTGCACACACCATCGAAGATAAAACCATAAATCCCGGTGCTACAATGCAAACCTACCGCGCCGATGTACGTCCGCTTTACCTCGAAGTTCCATTAAACCTCGTTGTTAAAATTCCGGTAAGCAATCGTGCACGTTTGTTTATCGGCGCCGGACCGTATGCCGCTATGGGAATTGGCGGAAAAGTTAGTGGTACGCGCTCAACAAATGGCGCAGTGGAAAGCTACGACAGGAAAATTATTTTTAAAGACGCGAGCCCTTATGATGTGCGTAGCGAAGATAACAACGTATATAAACTGAACAGATTTGATGTCGGTATCAATGCACTGGCGGGAATTGAAGTTGGAAGACTGCTTATCGGCGCGAATTATGGCTATGGCTTCTCAAATGTGAACGCCTACCACGAAAACGATTACGACAGTAATAAAAACAGAGTTGTATCCATCTCACTCGGATATAATCTTGCAGGCGGTTGGTAGAAGACAAACCAGTTGAAAAGACCGTTGCATTACTCATGCAGCGGTCTTTTTTTATTTTCCTTTTCTGATGGCCTCATAAATAATGTCGAGCACTTGACCGCGGATATTTAATGCGCCAAATTTATTGATGTGCCTGGCAGATGTGTTTACACGGTTGGAAAGAAGTACATACACCAGGTCATGCTCCGGATCTACCCAGACACAGGTGCCCGTAAATCCAAGATGGCCGTATGCCCGTGCTGATGCGGCTTTCGCTGGATACTCCCCTTGCTGTTTAATCTTCTTTTTGTCGAATTCAGGTTTGTCAAATCCAAGTCCGCGGCGGCTGATTTTTTTGTTGTCATAGGCAGTAAACTTTTTAATGGTTGAGTTTTTAAAGTAACGCTTATGGTTCATCACGCCGTGATTTAACATCATCTGATAAAGTTGCGCAAGGTCGTAGGCGTTGCTGAAAACACCTGCATGTCCGGCAACACCGCCAAACATTGCCGCCGCAGGATCATGTACATAACCGGTGAGTGTTTGAAGGCGGAAATTGGTTTCTTTTTCAGTTGGAGCAATCGTGTTAACCGGGAAGTAGCGAGCGGCATTAAATCGTGTGGACGACATATTCAAAGGCCTAAAAAATATGTTGGTCACATACTCGTCCAAAGGCATATTCGTAATCTTCTCAACAATCTTTCCAAGCAGGATGAAGTCAACATCACTATATACATACTTGTTTTTTTCGCCTAATCTGCTGTTGAATATTTGCACCATCAGGCTATCTTCAAAATCGTTTCTCAAGTACAGATGTTGCGCAACCGGAATGTTAAAAAGGTCGTCCGGCTGAACTCGGTAATACAGTGGTGAAGGCGCTCCCGAAGCGTCGAGCGTGCTTTTGTGGAGCGGAAGAAAAGCTGTTAGGCCACCGCGGTGTGCAAGCATCTCCTCAATGGTGATGTTCGCCTTGTTGGTGTTAACGGCAAGCGGAAAGAAGTCAGCGAGCCGGCTCTTTAAGTCAATTTTTCCTTCTTCGTACAATTTCATTACCGCAACCGTGGTAGCCGTTGTTTTGGTAACCGATGCAATATCGTAAACCGTTGAAGTGGTTACCGGCGGCGCATCCGCGTCGAAACTTAGTTTGCCGTAAGCCCTGTTAAAGATGATCTTTCCGTCTTTTGCCACAAGCACTACCGCTCCCGGCATGGCATTTTCGTAGATTGCATTATTAATCAGGTTGTCGATGCCGTTCAGGGTGGTGCTGTTGACGTCCGTTTCTTCAGGAGCGGCTGTTGTAAAATAACGGTTGTAGAATGCGCCGCTACCAACCGGCAGCGTTGCAGACACGGTTACCGGAAGCTTACCTTTCGCTTCTATCTGCCCGGTTAAGTAGTCAATGACGGCCTGCTGCGTGGCTTCATCATCTTCATACATGGCAACAATATTTGGCAAGCTGTCGGCATAACTTATGGCGTACGGATTTCCAAAAACGAGATGAAGGCAATTGTTCGTTTCGTTTAGTCGCGCAAGCAAACGAAAATACCAGTCAGGCAAGCCGAAATGATTTGCGGGACGACGGCTGTAATTGTGCAAGGCGGTAATCACAACGTCGTAATCGGTGTTTATTGCGTTCAGCAAAGAATCGACGCCCAAACTGTCGGACTTACTAACGAAGAAATTTGTAACGTTACGGTTATACTTACTAAGTTCAAGAAAGAAATAATCAAGTTCGGGTGCGGTGGGATTTGCTTGTTTTGAATTGATGTTTATATAAGCGATGCTTGTCTTTTTGTTAAGTGGTGTAAGCGTTGGGTTTGCTTTCAGTGCCGTTAGGCTTTGCTGCGCAACGGCTTTTTTAAAAGCAGCTGTTTTCTCGTTTAAATCGTTCACAAGATTCACGGTATCTATGGTGTGCGCCTTACTGCGGTTCATGTGGTATTTGGCCAGCAGCACCTTTTTAACGCTTGCGTCAATTTGTGCCTGGCTAAGCCTTCCGTCAGCAATTGCCTGCATTACTTTTTGAATACTTCCTTCCACATCCGGTGGCAGGCATAGCATATCATTTCCCGCAATCAGTGCTTGCACCGAGATTTCGTTATCCGGAAAATATTTCGTCACTCCTTTCATTTCTAAACCATCGGTAACGACAATTCCTTTAAAACCCATATCTGTTTTTAGCAAGGCCGTGATAGCTGTTGGTGAGAGAGATGTTGCAAGATTAGGCGCACTGTCTATTTTGCCGATGTAGGGAATGTAAAGATGTGCCACCATCACGCTGCCTACGCCTTCTTCAATCAGCGTTTTAAAAGGATATAGTTCGAGCGAGTCGAGTTGCTGACGCGTTTTATTGATGACAGGTAAATCCAGATGAGAGTCGACGCTCACGTCGCCATGGCCGGGGAAATGTTTCGCTGTTGCCATGATGCCGTTGTCCTGCATCCCTTTCATATACGCTAAACTGTAGGCTGCCACTCTGTATTTATCCTCCCCAAAGCTCCGGTCGTTGATTACCGGGTTTTGAGGGTTGTTGTTTATGTCCACAACCGGTGCATAGTTCACATCAATGCCCATCCTTTTCGACTGCTGCGCTACAAGTTTTCCGTATTCATAAACAAGCTCTGTATTTGGAAGTGCACCCAACATCATTTCGCGGTGAAGGTTGATTACGCTGTCGAGCCGCATGCCAAGCCCCCATTCTCCATCAATGCAAATCATCAGCGGTGTCCGGGATAAAGATTGATAGCGATTGGTGAGTACTGCCTGCCGCACGGGGCCGCCCTGAAAAAAACAAAGCCCGCCAATGTTGTATCGTTTAATGAGATGCTCAATTTTCTCAACATGGTCGTTTCCGAGATTACTGTGAGCACGAACAATCATTAACTGTGCAATCTTTTCTTCCGGAGTAAGCGATGCAAAAACGCTGTCGCGCCAGTGAATGGCCGATGGCGTTTCGTTGAAGAACTGCTGCGATAGAGCCGGGTTGCTAAAAAAAATTACAGTCGTAAGTAGGGAGAATACGATTCGGATGCGCATGCAGCAAAATAAAACAACCTCATCTAAATTCTGCCACATAATCTATAAAGCAAGCATAATTCTCTGTTTCAATAATACCTTTGCGCCTTTAAATGAAGGTTATGATTCGACTTGGATTTTTAATGGCGCTTGTTTGTTTTTTGTTTTCCTGTTCTCCCAACAACGTTACCATCGATAACAATTTGAAAAAGTATTTTGATGAAAATAAGGTGGAAGGATGTTTTGGTTTGTTCGACAATGCGGCCGAACAGTTTACGATATATAACCTCGTTCGCTATCGCGATTCTGCCTATTCTCCTGCTTCCACATTTAAGATTGTAAATGGAATGATCGGTTTGAAAACCGGAGCCATTTTCGATGAAAAGATGATGATACCATGGGACGGCAAAACGCGCAAGATAGCAGCATGGAATCATGACCTTACCATGGAGCAGGCTTTTAAAGTTTCAGCGGTTCCATACTTTCAGGAAGTGGCCCGGCGGATTGGAAAAGATACCATGCAACAGTGGCTCGACAGCCTGAATTATGGCAACAAAAAAATCAGTACCATCGATACGTTTTGGCTGGATAATTCTTTAAAAATTACACCCGATGAACAGCTTGGGCTGGTGAAGAAGTTGTACTACGAAAAGCTTCCACTCGACAAGCGGCCCCAGCGCATCATGAAGCAGGTAATGTTGCAGGAAGACAATGCCAATTACCGTTTGAGCTACAAAACCGGAATGGGAACGGCAGAAAATGGCCGCACCATTGGCTGGGTTGTAGGTTGGATAGAAGAAGGCGGCCGACCCTACTTTTTTGTACTGAATATGGAAGCCGGACCGGATTTGGACTTTGCCGAAAAGCGCTTGAAAATTTTGAGAGGCATATTAAAAGAACTCGGCTTTTTTGAAGGAAGAAAATAAATCGATATTTCAGTAAACAGCAACGCCGGTCAAATAAAAACCGGCGTTGCTGTTGGTAAGAAGCAAACTAATGTTCGGGCAGTTGGGGTGCGTTTTGCATAATGTCATCAATCCTCTTCATTACATCATCTGTTAATAGCGGCAATACATCAAGCGCTTTCAGATTTTCTTCAAGCTGCGATTTTTTTGTTGCACCTAAAATAGTGGTGGTTACGTTGGGGTTTTTAATTGTCCATGCAATAGCCATCGTGGCCATACTCACACCAAGGTCGTCCGCTACGGATTGCAGCTTCTTTACTTTTTCAATTCTTTCATCTGTTGCCTGTTTTTCTTTCAGCCATTCAAATCCTTCTGTTGCCAGCCGGCTGCCTTCGGGAATTCCTGTGTTGTACTTTCCGGTAAGCAATCCACTCGAAAGCGGGCTCCAAATCGTGGTACCCATTCCTATCGTTTTAAAAATTTGAAGGAAATCTTTTTCAATTTTAGTGCGGTTAAACATATTGTACTCCGGTTGTTCCACCGATGGGCCAATTAACCGGAAGCGTTCCGCCATCATATGGGCTTCCATAATTTCCTGCGTGCTCCACTCGCTTGTTCCCCAATACAATATTTTCCCTTGCTGAATTAAGTGATTCATCGTCCAAACCACCTCATCAATGGGTGTGTTTTTATCAGGGCGGTGACAGAAATAAAGATCCAGATAGTCGAGCTGTAGTCTTTCCAGCGCTTCGTTGCACGCCTCAACCAGGTGTTTGCGGCTGAGTCCCCATTGATTGGGCTTTTTTTCTTTTCCCTTCCATCCAAAAAATGCTTTGCTCGAAACAACATACGAACTTCTTTCCCAGTTCTTTTTCTTCAATATACGACCCATCATTTTTTCACTTTCGCCCTGCGCATACACTTCCGCATTATCGAAAAAATTAATGCCGTTGTCGTACGCAAACGTCATCAAATCTTCAGCAATACCATCTTCAATTTGCTTGTGAAAAGTAACCCAGCTTCCGAAGCTCAGCACACTTAACTGAAGCCCCGTTCTTCCCATTCTTCTATATTCCATATATGATCATTTTGTTAGGCAAGTTATTAATTTAAGAAGCATTCCGAAAGACATATTATTTTTACCCACAATTTTTATTATGGTTAACGACATTCAAAAACCTGTTGTAGGTTTTACCTGTGGAGATATCAACGGAATTGGAATAGAAGTGATTATTAAAGTGCTTGCCGACAGCCGTATAAACGATTTGTGTACGCCGGTAGTTTTCGCAAGTAATAAAGTGATTAATTTTTACAGAAAGTCTTTACCCGATATTAACTTCAGCTATTTTGCCGCAAAAGACCTTGCTAAGCTAAACACCAAGCAGGTTAACATATATAACTGTTGGGAAGAAGACGTAGCCGTAACACCCGGTATTATGAATGAAACCGGAGGGAAATATGCGCTTGCTTCTTTACACGCTGCTACACATGCCTTAAAAGCAGGTCAAATACACGCAATGGTAACCCTGCCGGTACATAAGAAAAACATTCAAACAGATGGCTTCTCGCATCCGGGACATACCGGTTTCCTGAAAGAGTTTTTTAATGTGGATGAAGTGGTGATGGTGTTGAGCTGCGATAAACTCCGGGTTGCGCTTGTTACAGAGCATATTCCCTTGAAAGCAGTTGCCTCTAAGCTTTCAAAGGAATTGATTGTTCATAAAATTGAAAAATTGAACCATTCGTTAAAGAAAGATTTTGGCATTGATAAGCCAAAGATTGCGGTGCTTGCATTAAATCCGCACGCCGGAGATGAAGGGCTGCTGGGCGATGAAGAAATAACGGTTATTAAGCCTGCTATTCTGGAAGCGAAGCAGAAAAACTTTTTGGCTTATGGCCCGTTCAGTGCGGATGCTTTTTTTGCCAGAAGCCATTACGAAAAGTTCGATGCCGTGCTTGCGATGTACCACGATCAGGGATTAATTCCTTTTAAAACAATTGCACAGGGGCAGGCGGTGAACTATACAGCAGGACTTCCCGCAGTGCGCACAAGCCCCGACCACGGTACTGCTTTCGACATTGCAGGAAAAGGCATGGCAAATCCGGAGTCTGCTTTTTATGCGCTTTATGCTGCTTTGGATATTTTAAAACAGCGTGCGCTTTACGATGCAAACCATTTAAACCCGCTCCGCAAGCGAAGCGCCAGCGTAATTGCGAATGCCGTGGATGAAAAGCTTGAGGAAAATGAAAGCGGCAGTTAACACGCTTTTAAAAAGAAGTGAACTGTTTTTTTGGTTCAGCGCCTTGTTGCTGTTGTTTTTTATGCCCTGGCAGTCGGGCTACAGCTTATGTCCGCTGAAAGCTGTGGGCTTTCCCTATTGCTGGGGCTGTGGAATTGGCAATGCAATTCATCACGCGCTGCGCGGCGAATGGCTGGTATCGTGGCAACATCATTTTTTTGGTATTCCTGCAACTCTGATTATTTTCAATAGAATTTTACAGATTATCCGCAAAAACAAAATCAATGCAATCAGCTTTCGTTAACCAGATTCCCGGTCTCACACCTGAGGAGATGTTATACCTTGAGCATCTTACAAAAGCGCTTTCCGCTCAACAACTTCAAACCTTTATTCTGTTCTACAACAGTAAGCGAAAATCGCAGGACAATATGCTGCTGTATTGCATTTTGGGGTTAGTGGTGGTGCCGGGATTGCAGCGTTTTTTAACCGGACAGATTGGAGTCGGCCTACTTTATCTTTTCACGTTAGGCCTGTGTTGGATCGGCTCTATCGTCGACTTAGTAAACTATAAAAAGCTTGCAAGCGAGTACAATCAGAAGGCAGCGCTTGAGGCCCTCGCCCTTTCGGGTTCGCGGCTGTAGTAAAAATGCGGCGCTATTTCATCAGCGCCACATTTCCTTTATAGCTATACGGCACATTGTTGTCGCATAGCACATCGCAAACATAAATGTATACATCGCTGCTTGCTGTGCGGCCGTTTATTTTTCCATCCCATGCGTTCGAAAGGCTGTTATCCGGAACATAATTGGCTCTTTCAAAAACCACTCTTCCAAAACGGTCGAATACACGGAACGATTTTATCAGCTTAATACCTTTTGCCCTCACCAGAAAATGGTCGTTCACGCCATCATCATCGGGTGTAAACGCATTCGGGATGAACACCTGAGCGCTTTCGCAGAAAACTTTTACACACATCGTATCTTTTGCAATACAGCCAAATGCATTCTTTGCTTCCAGCGTGTAGCAGGCATCGCCTTTTACATCGATGGCAGGCTCCGGACAAGTGGCACAATTCACCGAGCCATTGTCGGAAATCCACTTCCAGTCAGTAACCGGGCCGTTCACCACCTTGGGCTGCAATTTCAAATCGCTTCCTGTTGCCAGCACTTTGTCGTTACCGAGGCTAACATAGAGCGGCTGGCTGACGGTTACTTTTCGATACACGGTATCGGAGAAGCATTTCGCGTCATCTGTTCCTGCTACGCCAATTGTGATGGTTGCTGCCGGAGCAATCTTTATAGAAGAGGCGTTCAGATTTGTATAATGGACACCTTGCGTAAACCATTTATAGGACGAAGCGCCTGAGGCAGACAGAATCACAGCTTCTCCGGCGCATACACTGTCGAACGAAGAGAGCGTTACTGCAACAGGCTGAACTACGTTGATATAAGTTGAATCGCTTGCGCTGCAACCATTTGCCGCCGTTCCGGTTATTACGTACTGAACCGACTGCTGCGGTGTTGCCTTCGGATTTGGACACTGAATGCAGCTAAGTCCGTTTACCGGCGACCACTGATAGCTTTGTGCGCCCGAAGCCTGCAACTGAACAGTAGTGCCTTTACAAATTGTTTGCGGCTGAGGTGCTTTCACATTCGGCTTTGGCTTAATTACAATGGTATGTAAAGCGGTATCTGAACATCCGTAAACGGTAGCGGCTATTAGACGCGTTTGGAAGCTGCCGGCCGAAACGTAGTTCACGACTGCATTTGGCGTAAATGCGCTCAGGTTATTTGCAAACTCCCAACTATAAAAACCGATAGAATCGTTGGAGTAGACCGCCGATTGATAATTGATTTTATAGTCCTGACAGGAAACAGTATCGGCAATAATTTTTGCAGCAGGTTTGCTGTGTACCTGAACCGCAACCGAAGTGGTAAGCGTGTCTTTACACCCGCTGTTCGACGTTACAATTAAGCGAACGGGCCATTGGTTGCTTGATTGGTAGGTGTAAACCGGATTTGCGCTACCGGAAAAGCCGTTGGTTCCGAATTTCCATTGCCAGGTTTTAATTCCATGATGCGACTTCGATGAATCGAGAAACTGCACAGTTGTGCTGCCGCAGTCGATTGTTTTTCCGGTGGAAAACGCTGCCTTTACAGCATCCGCTTTAATAGTATCCTTGCCATTTAATGTAATGGTGCAAGCGCCGTTTTGCCCGGCATACAAAATAGCTTTGGGCAAATAGTTTCCTGCTGTTTTATAGGTATAGAAAACGGTTTTATCGTTTGTTGTAATGCTGTTGCCGTCGCCAAAAAGTATTTTCACTGAGTCAACGTTGTTCGCTACGATCTGAAATTTAACGGCGGTGGTGTTACAAGTTGTGCCGCCATTATAGGAGAACGATCCCGAAGAAGGCGCAATGACAATTTTGCGCACCGCATCCATTGTACAGTTGTTGCTCTTTACTTTTAATATAGCATAATAAGTGCCATAAGCGGTGTAGCTGTGTGTTACCGCCTGCCCTGTGTCCGATGTACCATCGCCAAACGTCCAGCTTGCCGATGTGCTTGCGCCGCTGAGATTGGTAAAGCTGATGCTGTAGGGCAAGCAGTTTCCGGTTGAATCGCTTATGCTGAAAGACGGCTGCAACTTTTTAATCATTACCGGTTGAAAGATTGTATCCGACGCACACACATTCGTAGCTATCAATCTTACATTGAAGGTGTCTGCTACAGCGGAGGTGAAGGTGTGTGTTGCATGCACGCCGTTGAATTGTTGGCCGTCGCCGAAGTTCCAGGTATAGCTCACGCCTGCCTCCACATTGGTATTTTGAAAGCTCACCGGCAGAGGGGAACATCCTTCAATCATGCTTGCAGTAAATGAAGCTGTCGGGTTTTGAATCACTTCAATCTTGATCGCGTTGCTCACATCAGCCTTGCCCGAACAGGCGGCTGTTGAAACGGCGCGTCTCACCCAAATTGTTTGTGTTAGAGCTGTGGGCTGATAGTCCTTTGCGATTGCCGAAGTCAGCACCGTCCAGTTCATGCTATCCGTGCTGTATTCCCACTGATAAAGGAAGGCGGCATCTGCACCGGCCACCGGCATGCTTCCATAAATTGTTGATGGAAGTGTGTTCACACAAACCGGCTGAATGGCAGCGATTGTGTTGTTGCGTATGGTTTCGTAAACAATAATGTGTTTGCTGTAAGAATAGCTGCTGCAGTTTCCCGAGATTATTTGTCGGCGGATATAAATAGACGAATCGGCTGAAAGCTGGTAACTGTCGCTGTTTGCGCCGGCAATGTCTGTCCACTTAAGGCCATCGGCAGATTGCTGCCATTGAAAAAGATAGGTTCCTGTACCGCCGGCGAAGGTGTGATTTGCCATGGATATGGCGGTTTGATAGCATGTGCGGATGGTTGCTGTATCAATCTGGTTTTTCAGTTCTGGAAGCACTGTAATCGATACCGTGTCGGCGAGTGCACAACCGTTATTCGCAATTGTCCAGGCAAATTGATAGTTGCCCGGTTGTAAGCCCGATACCTGCGTTATTGGCAAAGCGGTGTTGCTGAACACTACGACTGAAGGGCCGGAAATCATTTTCCACTCACCCGTTTCTGTGCCCTGCGGCGCATTGGCGGAGAGATGAACCGATGGTTGATAGCAATAAACGGAGTCGATTCCCGCGGCGGGCTGTGTGAGTGCAGGAAGCACCGTTACAGTGGTTATGGGGGATGTTACCGCACTGCAATTGCCGTTTTTTACAATCGCTTTGTATTGCGTAGTCGCGGTTAGGTTCTGTATGAAAATTGCGGCTGACGTGTCGCTGATTTTTTGCCAGGTTGCGCCGCTATCGGTTGAATATTCCCAGTGAAGAATAGATCCGGTGTGATTTGTGAGTTGAATGGTCCCTGAATTTTGTCCGTAACAAACCGCGTAGCCGGATGTGATTTGCCCGCCCGTGCTTTGCAGAGAAGTGCTGATGGCAACGGTTTGCGTGGCCGTAGCGATTCCGCAGTTATTGCCAAAAGAAAGCTGAACGGTATAAACGGCATCCTCGCTGAAGCTGACTTGTGGATAGGGAGATTGTGCGGTGGTGCCGTTTACGAAAGTATAAGCGCCTCCGGTCACCACCCAGTTGTAAGTTGGGTTTGCTTCGAAAGAATTATAGTTGGGTTTATGCAAACTGTCTGTTCCGAAGTCGATGGTTAGCGGTGCGCAATAAGTTTGCTTAGCCGGAAGATTCACTTTTGGTTTGGGTAACACATTCACGATGGTTGAATCGCTGAAGAAGGTACCGCAAGTGTTGGACAGAGAAAGCGAAAGATAGTATTTGCCTTCCTGAGCAAAGTTGAAGTCCGAATTATTCGCACTGTTCGGCGTTGCGGTATAGGTGGCAGCGCCCGGCTGTATCAATGCGTTCGTGTAAAAGTCAATCACATTCCAGTTTGCGGTAAAGGGTTCACACAAACCCTGGTTACTGCTGTTTTGAACCTGAAAATTTAGAGGCGCGCAGCCTGCAACAGAATCGGCCGCATTCACTTTTATTTGCGGCTGTGGTACTATGTCGATACAAATGCTGTCGGATATTTCACTTACCAGACAACTTCCATTGTCCACTACGAGGCGGATATAGTGTTTGCCCGGCGTGGTAAATTTATGAGTGAGGTTGGCGCCGCCCACCTGAACGTTCATATTTTGTTGAACGGCTATGCCATCTACAAACCAAAAATAGTCTGCATTAATTGTACAGGTATTTCCAAATGATGCCTGTCCGGGGTCGGTAGTGTTTGTAAAAGTTACGTTCGTGTTTACGCAAGCATTTTTAGGAAATGTAAACCCTGCAATGGGCTTCTTGAAGATGCGCGCTTTTGTTTGTACCATCGGTGTTTCACAGCCCTGAGGAGAGTTCCAGGGAAGCAGGGCAGAGATAGTGATATTGTAGGTTTTGCCGCTTTGGTTGCACGAGGTTACCTGATAAGAATGTTTGATGATGCCGTTCACGTCCATGAGGTCGCAATAGCTAAACACTTCCGTGGTGCCATCGCCCCAAACAACTTTGTATTTAATGCCCGGAAAATTTTCGCCGATGCCGCCTGTGTACGCTTCTGTACCAACCTGAAATTGCATGGTATCCGGAATACAGCCCTGTTGCTCGCCTTCAGTTGCCAGCTGCAGTCTGTTCGGAGCGTTCACCAGCAGATATCCTTTTGTGCTGATGATGCCGTTGAGCTTTGCAATGGCCACATAACTGTAATAGTTCCTTTCCAGATTTACGGTTGCCTGATTGCTGATGTATTTTGTAGTGGTGTCGATATCGCCGGTGATTTGATTTTTCAAAACGGCTGAAACCGCTGCGCCCGCTGTGCTTTGGTTAAGCAGCATAAAGTTATTCTGGACCGTGATGGGACTTTTACACCAGCCAAACGCATAGTCGGCCGTGAGCACCCGGTTGGAACTTAGCGGCACTGTTTTCACTTTTACAATATTGGCTGAAGTGTTTGCTTCAACCGAAAATGCCGGCGATGGATCGGAAACAGTAACCGGATGCGTTGTTTTTATGCGCACTTGATAATTCGTACCTGCGGTTGCACTTGCCGGAATAACACCGTTTACAAAAAGGCTGTAGCTTCCGGAGAATGTGCCGATCAGTTTTTCATTGGCGAAGTTTCCGTTCTCATCGGAAAGGTAGGCGTAGAACTTATTATTGTCCTGAAAGCACATGCCGTTTTTAAGCGGGACTGCAATATCTGACGACCGGCCATACTGGCCTGTGATGAAGATGGAAGAGTCGATGCTTACTGATTGAGCCTGTAATTCTCCGGCTGCAACAGCTAACAGCAAAGCGAATAAAATAGATAGTTTTCTTGCACACGAGATCATGGTATTCTGGAATGGTTTTTCGCTGCCAAAATACCATTTTATTGTGCGGCTGAATATGATGAAAACGTTGCAGCAAGAAGGTTTTAGCGGAAATAAGGGATACGCAAAAATGCAGTAAGTAGTAACACTTAAATTAAAGGGATGCTTAAGGTGGTTTGTAAAATTTTAAGGAAGCAGAAAAGCAAAAAATGCATCATTAAACGATGGAAGGCGAAGGGCCGCGCGATTGACGCGGCATCCTTTTTTGCTGCGTCAAAAAAGATATAGCGGAAAGCGCGTTGAAGCAGCCGATAGAAGAGTTACGGCACATGGCCCCAAAAATTATTGCTTGGTAAGACAATAAATTACCGAAGAACATTTTTTTACGTTCGACTTTGCCTGCCGGTTGCTTTTATAGCCATTGATGAGCGCTGAAAACACATTGAGCTTTCCTGTTTTGTATTTTTCGCTCAGCATACATACGTAGTAACTGTCGAACCACATGGGATAGTGGCCGGCCACTTTGAAGTTATGACGGTTCATAAAGTACTCCATGCTTTCGGGAGAAAAATGCCAGAGGTGGCGCGGCACATCGTAGGCGGCCCAGAAATTTTTGTACAAGTTTGCATCGTAAGAGGTATGGTTGGGAACAGCTATAATGAGCCTGCCATGCGGCTTTAGGAGTTTATAGAAGTGTTCGGCATATTCATGTAGCTGATGCACGTGTTCGAGCACATGCCAGAGCGTTATGCAATCGAAACTGAATTGGGGAAGGCTAAAGAAATCCTCTGCCGGCAACAATTGAATTTTATTTACGGCTTCGGCATTTTTTCGGGCCGTTTCATCGGGTTCAATTGCCGTTACGCGCCAGCCCGACGCCTGCATATAAGCCGGAAAATATCCGGTGCCTGCGCCAATGTCCAGTAAGCTACCGGTTTGTTTTTGCGTGAGGGTTTGTATCAGTTTCTTTTTCGACTGAAGGGTTTGTTTTCGAACGAGGTGATACAACTGCTGAATCAGCCCTTTGTTTTGGTTTGAATGGGAGATATAATTTTCGCTTTTATAAAAGGCGCCAATTTCTTTTTGTGAAGGGATGTTTTGTGTAAAGCGAAAGCCGCAACCGTTGCACTGCCACAGCTCAAAATCCTGATGCGACACAGTAAAATCGGTGGCGGTTAAAACTTGTTTTATCTGGTTGTTGTTACAAAGCGGGCAAGTTTTAAAATGTATTTTGTTCTCCATTAAACCGTGAGTCTTCCATTAAAAATAAAATATACGAGCAGCACCAGAATTCCGAGCAGAAACAGTGCAAGCGCGCCTTTGTGCCATTTAGGTCGTAGTGTAACAGGCTGCGTATGTTCGGGTGCTTCGCTGATGTGAAGTGGAACTTCGGATGTATCGCTGTGCGTGGTTTCTTCTGTATCGGACCACAGGATGCTTTTTCTTTTTTTCGGTGCTTCCGGCTCCGCAAAAGCTTCTTTGTTCGGCGATGCCGGCGGTATTCGGCCGGCGCGAAGTGTGGGAAGATAAGTGTCGACTACATAGTCGGGTTTAAAACTGTAAACGCCTGGATATTCTTCGGTTAATGTTCCAAGGCCTGCAATGGTATAGTTATGATCGGTGTTCAACCGGTTTTTTGCTGATTGTATGAAAGCATTAAAGAGCTCAATGGCTTTTAATTCGCTGATGCCCTCCTGTCTGGCTAAAAAGTCGAAGAACTTTTTGTCGGCCATAGAATTTTCGTGGGTGAAGGTGATGGCCTGTACCGGTGGCGAAATTTTTTCATCGGAATAGTTCAGACGCGCAGAACGATGTTCCACAGCAAAAGTGCCGATGTACGGCAGCGATAAATTTTTGTTGAGAACAAGGTATTTAATAAGCAACTCTGGTTTCACCTGAAAATAATTTTTAGCGAATATAAATGAGGTACCGCTTACCGAGGCCGATTTATTATTTAAAACGATAGATGATGCCGCCGAGTACCTGAAATCCCAACACTTCATAATGATTCCACCTTTCATAGCGGCTGTTGAGAATGTTGTTCATCTGCACCCAAACATCCAGCTTCGGCATAATGGAAAATTCGGCGCCTAAGCTCAGGTCGATTCCTGCTCGCTGCTTTGCACTTTCAAAGGTGTTGACGGCCGTTTTAATTCGGTATTGCGGCCCTTCGAAAAAATGAAAGTCAGACTTCACGAGGAGGTCTTTCAATACCTTCCATCTTACGCCGGCATTCACTTCTATGGGCAAATAATGCCATGCCCTGTCGTACACTTCCTGGGAGCCGTATTGGCTTAGCGTTAACGCCGAATGGAGCGAAATTTTTTCCTGAAAGGTATAGGAGAGTTCGCCGTGAAGGCGGAAGATATTCATGGATGGTTCGTATAGCGTTTCGAATCCTTTTTGTGTAAGAGTGTCGTTCACAAAAAGCGGCGCGTAGTAAGCCCGGATAAATGACACTTTTGCGAGATAGTTTATATGGTTGCCGGCTGCTCCTTTAAGGCCGGCGTATAATTCGTTTTTGCGCGTGTTTGCAAAAGCCAACGGCTGGTAGAGATAGGGATTGACACCCGACAACCGGCTATAAGTGTTCTTTTCGTAAACGCCTTTCCATCCGGCCATCAGTGCAAACGGAAGCCCGCCAACCGTTGCCTCAGCCTCCACATTGGGCAGCAGTTTAAACTCGCTGTTGTCCCAGGAAGGCGTAATACCGGCGTTTATCTTCAACCCGTTTTTTTGATATTGCACCGAGGGCGCAAACTGAAAAAGGTTGTTGTTCACCGAAACAGCGTTGCTCTTGTAATTCGTGATGTCTGCATCGATCTGTAAACGAAGTGAAAGCTCGTCTGTAAACACTTTTGTGAATGGAGCAGTCAGGCGCAGATTCAATTCGTTTGCATCGCGGTTGTCGGTGAGGTATTCAACAGCAATCTTTGGTGAATAAAAAATTCCAAACTCAGTTTTTACGCGGTTTTTAAAAGCCGCTTCGAGGCCTACCCGGGTAAAACGGTTTTTCAGTGAATCGCGATTCGGAGTCAGCGTTTTTGGCTCGTATCCGTATTGGTGGTAGGTATCGTTTTTAAAGTATAGTTTTCCCAACCATTCATGGTGTGTGGGTGTAAGGTGCATCCCATTCACTTCGGCTAACACGTTGCTGTATTGCTGATGTGCGAGACTGCCTTTTGATGAGACATACTTTACCCGGCCATTCAGATACTGTGTGCTTCCATTGCCAACAGAACCCATTGCGTCGAGATAGGGCGTCGTCTGACTTCCGAAACCCGCTTTTACCCAAGCCGTATTCGTCCACACCTCATCCGCATCTGTTTCCAGGGCAAGTGGCTGAAGGGGCAGCGGCTCGTAGTTAAAGAACAGATTTTGAGACGGCACATTATAGCGGAAGTTTTTTTCTCCGCCGACTTCTGCTGCGGGCACTGAGGCGCTGAAGTTGATTTTCGGACTTACCTTTAAAACAGGTTTATAGGCCGACGTAATCACCACAGTTTCCGGCTTGGAAGTATCGCTGTTCAGCCGGGTGGTTTTTTTCTTCTGCGCTTCGCCGGTAAACGATAAAAGCAGTAAAGAAAATATCAGGACAGATGATTGTACAGTCTTTTTCATGCGTTAATTATTGTTGAACCTTACTGTTTTTGTTTTTCTCCAAAATGATGATATCGAGTTTTGCTTGTGCTTCCGATTTTAGCTCCGGCAGTCCAGCGTTTTCTGCTACACTTTTTAGTGTTGCTTCGGCATTGAAGTAGTCGCCTTGCTGATAATAAATTTCGCCAAGAAGGATATAGCTTTTAGTGATCCAGTAGTCGTATGAGCCGGCCATTTTAATGGTTTCAAAGGCGGCTTTTTCTGCGTCGGCAAGATTCTTTTGTGCAAATAAAACTTCCGCATACCGATACCGTGCTTCTGCGCTGAACTCTGATTTCCCCAGTTTGTAAACGTCCTGATACGCTTTTTGTGCCTCGGGAAGCCGGTTATTAAACTGGAAGTTTTTTGCTACTACAAGTCCGGCCATCATCTTATCGTCGGTGGCTATGCCTTTCTCGTTCAAAAGGTCTTTTGCATTGTCTACGGCAGCTCCGAACTTCTGAAGTTTATACTGGCTTCGTAGTAGGCCGCGCATTGCTTCGAGACGAATGGCTGCGTCGTTTGCCATCGATTTTAAAAGTGAAAAATACTTCTCGGATGCTTCATAATTCTGTAGTTCGAAATAGTTGATGCGTGCTGCCTGAAGCGCCGCCTGCACCGAATAATTGTTGGGTGCAAACTCTACCACACGTGCATAAAAAGGAAGCGCTTTCACGAAGTCTTTTTGCGCGTTAAGCAGATGCCCGGCTTTGTAAGACGCTTCAATAAAGTAACGTCCGTTGGGAAATTTTGAAAGATAGTTTATGAAACCTTTGGTTGCATTTGCAAAATCGTTTTGTGTGTAGCGAAGGTCGGCTGCTACAAAAGTGAGTGAGTCTTCTTCAGAATAGCTGAGCGGAATGTTGTTTTGTTTCATGAAGGCAATAAATTCATCTGGTTGTTGTCGTTCGATGAAGATATTTCTGATGTATTCAACTGCCGTAATGCTTTCGTCGGAGTTAGGATATTCGGAAACAATTGTTTTAAATGTTTGTACGGCTTCGTTGTTTTTCTCCAAATTAAAATAAGCAACGCCGGTGTTTAAGAGGGCAACGGGTTTATTGGGTGAGGGTGTTTTTTGTTGAATGATGCGATTGTACACGGCAATGGCTTCGGTATAGTCTTCCGCTGCCATGTGTGTGTTACCGGCTTCCATCAGCGCGTCGTTGTAATAGGCAGACGACTGGAAGTTGCGGTTCAGAGCAGCGAGCAACAGAATCTTGTCCTTCGGCCGTCCTTGTGCGCCTGCTATCAGTGCTTTTTGAAACAGCGCATAGTCTGCGCCGGCCAGGTCATTATCGATAAAGAAGTTGTAAACGCCAAGCGCTTTATCGTAGTTTTTCAGCATAAACAGGGCGTCGCCCCGGCGCATGTAAGCATCTTGTTGTACCGGCGATGATTCCACACTAATTTGCGGTGCAGCTTTTGAGAAAGCGTTCAGCGCCTGACTGTAGTTTTCGAGTCGGAGGTAAGCGTACCCAAGGTTGTATTGTGCAAAAAGCGGGTTAGCTTCTTCGTGGATAACGGGCGATTGGATGTACTTGTTCAGGAAGTAGACAGCGGAGTCGTATTTGGACTGTCGGAACATAATTTCGCCCTTCCAGAAGTTAGCTACAGAAATATACTGTTGGTTGTAAGAAAGCTCGAAGAATTCGTTTAAAAGGGCATCTGCTTCGGCGAGTTTTTGGTCGTTCACGAAGTCGACGGCGCGTCCGAAAATGATTTTAGGGAGCAGTTTTTTAACGCCCTCGCTTTTTTGAGTGAGGGTACGAAATAGCGCCAGTGCATCTTTATAATTGTTGCCTGTGGCGAGCACCTGCACTAAAATGTCTTTCGCTTCAGGAACGTAGGGCGATGAAGGGTAGGCAACCACGAACGTCTGAAGTTCTTGCAGCGCAACATCGTTAAAGCCTAAGTCGTAAGAAAGTTTGCCATAATTAAACTGTGATATTTCTTTTTGCTGAAGGTTTGCACTGTTTTGTGCGCAAAACAAAAAGGCGCTGCGTGCATTTTGTTTTTGATTGGTTTTAAGATAGGCATCAGCCAAAAGATACATGCTGTTTTGTGCGAGTGAATCTTCTTTACCGCCGAGTTCTTTAAAGCCTTTTACGGCGTCTTCAAAACGGCCGGCCTGATAGTAGCAGTAGGATAGTTCATACATATCCTCGCGCCTTACCGAAGCCGCATTTCTTACATATTCTTCCAGATAGGGCAGTGCGTTGTTGTATTCTTTTTTTTCGAAATAGGCGTGGCCGATCAGTTGTTTAAGCTGAAGCGCGTAATACTGATTTCCTTTTTCCAAAGCCGCTTTGCTGTATGCAATTGCCTTATCTTTTTCACCATTAAAATAATGGATCTGCGAAACATAATAGGGAACAACCCGCACGTAAGCCGGCTCGTTCTCAATCAGCATAAAACTTTTTAAAGCAGCATTATATTGTTTGTCGTAAAACTGAATGAATCCGTAATAGTAGTTGGCATCGGTGTAATGCGGATCAGCCGGCATTTGCCGGATCACGTCGAAGAGCACCCGTGCTTCTTTAAATTTTTCCAACGAGAAGTAGGCATATCCCTGATTAAACTTCATATCGGCAATCTGCCTGTTGGTGAGGTTTGCGGTGCCGGCCTTCTCGTAATATTCAAGGGCAGCGGTGTAGTCGTTTTTTAAAAAATACCATGTTGCGAGGTGATAGGCCATCATCTGTTTTCTTGCCTCATGGGTTTCGCGGGCAACGAAATTCTTAGCATCCTCAACAGCGCCTTCACCCTGCAACTTTAGTTCGCAAACAATGGTGTAATACCGAAGTTCGGTTTCAATAAAACCGGCGGTTTTTTTTTCGGTCGATAGTTGTTCAGCCTTGAAAAGGGGATAGGCCAAACTGAATTCTTCGTTTATGAATAACTCTTTCGCCAGTTTAAAATTCCGGTTGGGATCCTGCTCAGCATAATTGGCTTGTCCTGAAGCTGAGAAAACCGAAAGAGCGAGTGTGAAGACAAGGGTGAAATTCCGATAGTTCCTGCGCATAATCGTCAAATAAAGTATCAATGTTTAGGACTGTTTTTACTGTAAACGTGAAAGCGGTAAAGGTAGTATTCGCATTAGCGAAAAAACATTTTGTTGGCGACTTGTGGATAAACAGTAAAGTCCTCTATTTTTGTTCAAATTGACTATTCATGAAAAAGCTGCTTTCCATAAAGTACAGCAACAGCGCCTTTAATCTGAGTGTGCTGTTACTTCGCGTGGTACTTGGTTTTGCCATGTTGCTGAATCACGGTTTACCCAAACTCATGGATTTTTCTGCCAGAGCAACCAAGTTTTACGACTTTATGGGCATGGGCGCGAAGACGTCGCTCATTCTTGCCATTTTTGCCGAGGTGTTTTGCAGCATGTTTTTAATTCTTGGATTGTTCACGCGCCTTGCATTGGTGCCGCTTATTATAACCACCGTAGTAATTGTTTTTTTGGTGGATAAGGGAAAGCCATTTATGGATTCTGAACTGGCGCTCCTTTTTCTGTTTGGTTACATTTCTTTGATGCTTCTTGGCCCCGGAAGAGTAAGTGTAGACGGGATGATCAGCAAATAGCTATGGCGTGCTAACGCTGCCGTTGAAGCTGATAGGCTGGCTATTATTTAATGTAACGAATAGGGTAGCCGATCCGGTTGTAGAAATTTTAAACAGATAGGTTTCCACTTCTCGTTTGTCCTGTGGCTGGATCGTAATGTCCCATCCAATTTTTGATGGAACAACTTCGTATGTGAATTTGTTGGTTCTGAAATTTAACGGAGATTCTGTGCGCATGCCGGTTGCCGCATAGGTTTTACCGTAGTAGGGCAGATAGGAAATGAGCGAATCGCCCTGCAACCTCACATCAAAGTCGGGTGTAAGAGAAATGAGTCTTCCACCCGTAGGAAGCGCCGACTGCACCTGAAAATGAAACTGCCGGTCTTTTATCATTTCGGCTTTCAGGGTTTCTCTGCCGAGGTTTGCCGTTGAAGAACAGGAAAAGTAAAGCGGGAGGGCCATCAGGATGATCAGAAATTTTTTCATGGTGCTTGTTTCAGAATATTTGACAAAATTTGTACCTCAAATTCGTTTGCGAATTACGGTTTTTTCACTTCTTAAAATCTATTGTTATCCAGCTTTATTATAAACACCTTCGCTCGTCGTTTAAGCATCCGTTCACTACGTCGAAGGGAAGCAAAACGGTACAGGAGTCTTTATTGGTTTGTCTGCAACTTGGCCCTTTGCAGGGATACGGCGAAGCGCCTGCCATCCCGTATTATGATGTAACGGTGGAAAGCATGATTGCTACAATGGAAGCAAAAAGGCGCATGATAGAAAAGTTTGCCTTTACGGAGCCGGAGCGCTACTGGCACTATCTGCATCATCTGCTTCCGGAACATCATTTTCTTGTGGCAGCTTTGGACATTGCAGCATGGGATTTATTTGGAAAGATGCGCCGGCTGCCCATAAAAGATCTGCTGGGTTTGTCTGGTGATAAAACGCCGGTAACCAGCTATACTATTGGATTAGACAATCCTGAGAAAATGCTGGAGAAGATGCTTGCGTTTCCATGGCCGCTGTATAAAATTAAGCTTGGATGTGAAAACGATATTGAAATTGTTACACTGCTGAGAAGGCATACCAATGCTGCTTTTATCGTAGATGTAAATGCCGGGTGGACAGTGGAGGAAGCCATCGGTAAAATTGCCGCACTCGCAGAACTGGGTGTGGAAATGGTTGAACAGCCGCTTGCAAAAGACGACTGGGCGGGCATGCGCTGTCTGCAACAACAATCCAAGCTCCCTTTGTTTGCCGACGAAAGCTGTGTGTCCATCAAACACCTGCAACCATGCAGCGAAGTGTTTCACGGAATAAACATCAAACTAACCAAGTGCAGTGGTATTACACCCGCTGTTGAAATGATAAAAGCCGCCATCTCCCAAAACATGAAAGTGATGATGGGGTCGATGAATGAAACAACGGTAGGGACGGCTGCCATTGCACAGTTTCTGCCGGTTTTAGACTATGTGGACGCCGACGGCCCGCTGCTCCTCAACGACCAAACAGCAACCGGAATCACGTATGCAAACGGAGTAATTGAAACGAGCGGCTTACCCGGACTCGGCATACAATTGCTTCAAAAAAACTAACCTACATCAGACAAGAAAATAGCTCCTGTCAATTTCATTTTTAAAATATCTTTTTATCTTTCGCCGATAAAAGCAACCCCGTCAGATCTCTTAAAAAACGTCAATGCAAATAAAATTTCGTTTAACCCTAATGAGCTTCCTGCAATTTTTTGTTTGGGGAGCCTGGCTAATTACCATCGGCACTTTTTTCTTTTCATCACCGATGGCTGCCGCTGAAGGTGCAGGCATTAAATTCGGAGCCGTTTTTTCTACACTCGCCATTTCCTCTTTATTCATGCCCGCCATCACCGGCATTATTGCAGATAAATGGATGAACGCAGAACGGCTGTATGGACTGCTTCATTTGTTGTATGGAGCCATTCTTTTCTATATTCCGTATGTAACGGATGCCGACACATTTTATTACGTAATGTTCGCCGCAATGATCTGTTACATGCCCACCATTTCTCTTTCCAACACCATTGCCTACGCCATTTTAAAGCGTGAGAACTTCGATGTCGTAAAAGATTTTCCTCCTATCCGTGTGTGGGGAACCGTTGGCTTTATTGTGGCAATGTGGGTTACCAATTTAAGCGGCAGTAAGGCCAACGCTAACCAGTTTGTAATTGCGGGCGTAATGGCTATTTTACTCGGCATCTTTTCTTTTACGTTGCCGAAAATTCCTCCACAGAAAACGGTGTCCGACAACGCGTCTTTTGTAGAAAAATTAGGATTGCAGGCGTTTAAACTTTTCGGACAATACAAAACAGCATTGTTCTTTATTTTTTCTATGCTCCTGGGTGCTGCACTTCAGCTTACCAACATGTACGGCGATACTTTTCTCGACGACTTCAAAAAGGTGCCCGAATATGGGCCGGACTCCTTCGTTGTGAAGTATTCAACCATCATAATGTCTATTTCACAGATTTCAGAAACGCTCTTTATTCTTACTATTCCTTTCTTCCTTAAACGTTTCGGAATTAAAAAGGTGATGCTGTTCTCGATGTTTGCATGGGTGCTCCGTTTCGGGCTGTTTGCGTACGGAAATCCGGGCGATGGATTGTGGATGATTATTCTCTCCTGTGTGGTGTATGGGATGGCGTTCGACTTCTTTAATGTATCGGGTTCTTTATTTGTTGAACAAACAACCGATCCATCCATCAGGGCAAGTGCACAAGGGCTGTTTATGATGATGACAAACGGCATCGGTGCGCTGCTCGGAAGCATTGTAAGCGGATATGTGATCGATACTTTTTACACTACAAACGGCAATCGCCACTGGCACGAAATATGGCTTGCGTTTGCGGTTTATGCACTGATAGTGGGTGTATTGTTTATGGTATTATTTAAGCACCGCCATAATCCCGATGCGCTTCCCGAAACAGTCCATTAAAACAAAAAGATTTTAAAGATTGAAGACGATGCAAAGGGTTCAGAGAAATGACTCTCCAATCAGATTACGGCATAAAAAAGCTGTCTCGATACCTGAGACAGCTTAACTTTTTGGCAGGCGGTTTATAAATGCGCCTGAATTTTTTTATCGAGCACCGTTTTCGGAACCGCACCAATTTGTTTATCTACAATTTTTCCGCCTTTAATAAAGAGGATAGCCGGAATAGATGTAATGCCGTAGTTTGTGCTTAACTCCGGGTTGTTGTCAACGTTTACTTTTCCCACATTTACTCGTCCGTCGTACTCTTTCGCAAGCTCTTCCACAACAGGGCCTATTGCACGGCAGGGGCCGCACCATTCTGCCCAAAAATCAATCACACTCAGTTTATCGCTGTCTAAAACAGTCTCTTTAAAATTACTGTCGGTAATTTCCAATGCCATAAAAATTTTTTTTATTAATCTGCAAATTTACATCCAAAACAAACTTCCTGTTTAATGCCCTTTCTTATTAACGAATCGCTTAAGACAAGAGGTTTTGCCGTGCAAGAAATTCCAGTTTCTTATTTGCGTCGAGAAGTTGATCGGTCAGGATGCGGTTTTCTTTTTTTAAACGATATACTTCTGCTGCTTTGTCAATAAAATTCTTTACATCACTTTCTATCCAGGGTTTCGTTAAATACTTATAAACGCCGCCGCGGTTGATGGCTTCAATTACGGCGGAAATATCGGTATAGGCGGTAATGAGTATGCGAATGGGATGAGGAAAGCCGGTTAAAATCGATTCAAAAAATTCGATGCCCGTCATGTTTGGCATGCGCTGGTCGCTGAGGATTACTTCTATTTCATGTTGCTTCAAAATTTCCAATCCTTCTGCTGCTGATTCTGCAACGAATACATTGTAAGCACGGCGAAATGTTGCCTTAAACGCCGTTAGGTTGTGCGCTTCATCATCAATATATAAAACGTTTATTTTGGCTGTGTCCATAGCTTTCCAAAATTAGCCGGTAAAAATATATCAGATTTAAAAAGCTTTGTTTTTATATTTATAGCTTTGCAAGAATCCCAATAACAATGAAAATTCCATGCTTAACTCATCCGAAGAACGGTATCCGATTTTATATGACTTAAACGAAGCCGGCGATCTCCTGAACTACCGGCGGCTTCTCGAAGAAAAGCCCTACATCCGCGTGTACGATACCGTTAGATCGCAGCTGCGTGAACTCATGCGTTGCCGACGGCCGTCTGAAGTGCTTACCGATAAAGATTTGGACGATCTTACAGCCGCTCATCTAAAGGGAACTGACGTTAAAAATTATGGACGGTGGGTGTATTATCCCTGGAGTGAAAGATTGGTTCATTTTCTTCCGGAGGAAGAATTTATTGAACTGCGAACCGACCGCAATCGCAATAAAATTACCATTGCAGAGCGCGATTTGCTGAGGCAGAAAACAATTGGTGTTGTCGGCCTTTCGGTAGGTCAGTCGGTGGCCCTAACCCTTGCCATGGAAAGAGGATGCGGCTGTATAAAAATTGCCGATTTCGATACCCTTGAGATTACCAATCTGAACCGGATCCGCGCGGGCGTGCACAATCTTTCTTTAAAAAAAACGGTTGTGGTGGCACGGGAAATTGCAGAGATCGATCCTTATTTAAAAGTGATTTGCTTCGACGAAGGATTAACCGAAAACAATATGCAGGAGTTCTTTTTCGGTGATAGCAAGCTCGACATCATTATTGATGAGTGCGACGGGTTAAACACAAAGCTGAAATTGCGGCAATTTGCGCGGCGCCATGCCATACCTGTTTTGATGGATACCAGCGACCGTGGAATGCTCGATATAGAAAGATTTGATTTGGAACCCAACCGGCCGCTTTTTCATGGTTTGATAGATGACGCACTGTTGCCGCAGAACGATGAATTATTAACTGATCAGAAACGTATTGAGTTATCGGTGAAAATAGCGGGGATGGACCAGATATCGCCCCGGCTGAAGGCGTCGATTCCAGAAATTAGGAAAACGCTTTCTACCTGGCCTCAACTTGCTTCTTCGGTAACGATGGGCGGCGGCGCTACGGCCGAAGTTTGCCGACTCATTTTGTTGGATGAAGTGCGTGCATCCGGAAGGTTTTACATCGACATAAAAAATATTGTTTCCTAACTGCTTTCGCTATGAAATTGAATGTAAAAGTATTCAGGGCCGATAAGCAGAAGGACGAGGCGCTCAAGTACGTGGAGGGCCACCGGAAAGTGTTGCAGGCCTATGGCGTAACGCAGGTTACATCGCTGAAATACGATTGGGTTGAGGAGCCTTTTACCTACGTTATTTTGGTGGAGGCCGACGACGGAAGAATTATGGGCGGCGGCCGTATTCAGCTTGCAGGTGGCAGCATTCCGCTTCCGATAGAAACCGCAATCGACGAATTAGACCCGCGCATATTTTCAATAGTGGAAGAAAAGCGGATTAACGGAGGCGCGGGGGAATATTGCGGACTGTGGAACTCGCGGGAAATTGCCGGATTTGGCGTTGGCAGCATCATCCTTATCAGGGTAGGGATGGCCGTGTTTACGCAATTGCCGCTTGCCACGTTGTTTGCCTTTGCCTCTCCGGCAACGCTCAAACCCAGTCTTGACGTAGGTTACCGCGTTTTAACCGAGGTGGGAAATGACGGCACTTTCTACTATCCGAAAGAGGATTTGCTGGCCACTGCGCTTGTGCTCGACGATCCAGCAACGCTGAAGCGCGCAACCGACGATAATCGGAATACCATCTTCGGTATGCGCCATCATCCTGTACGAACGGTAATTGAAAAAGGACCCAAAGGCGAAATTGAAGTAGCATATAACTTAATCGTAACGCATTAAATGAGGTGGCTGCTTACCATATGGATTCTAATGATCACGAGCGCTGTTCAGGCGCAACAGCCGGTAATGTTTTCGGGCGAGAATATTCTTGTAAGCGGAAAAGATGTATCGTGGTATGCCGATTCATCCACACAGCAGGATTTGCATGTTGTCCGTAGTCAGTCTTTTCATCCGTATAACAAGTCGCTAATCAATTTGGGATATTCCAACGCAACGCTATGGTTGAAACTTCAAGTGGTAAACAACAGCGCCGATTCAATTTTATTTTTTCAAATTGATAAAACAGATCTCCGCGATATAAAGTTCTATTTTCCAAAAAATAATCAGTGGGTCTTTTTTAAATCCGGCACAAATTACGCTTTCAATGAGCGCGCTTATCCGCATCAGACATCCGTTTTTAAGCTTCCCATAAAACCGGGCGCAGAGAAAACCGTTTATCTCTCGTTTCGCTCTAACCACCAACTGCTGATTCCGCTTTACATTGGAAATGAAAAGGGCATCAGTAAAAAGTTATACCGGTTCGATTTAATATTGAGTTTTTACCTCGGCATTGTTTCGGTGATGTTGCTGTATAATTTGTTTATCTATTTTACGGTGCATGACAGGAGCTACCTCTACTATGTTTTTTACATCTTCTCTGTAGGGCTTGCGCAGGTTTGCCTGAATGGGCTCGGTGACCGCTGGTTTTGGAACGGACATCCGCTTGTTGCTGATTTTTCAATTATTATCGCCGGCATTCTTTCCGCACTCGGCGTAGCATTGTTCTTCTGGTACTTTTTAAACCTGAAGGAGCATCTGCCGCGATTTAAACGATTTGTTGTCGCCATTTTCGGAATGGAAGCAATTGCGCTAATGTTGGCTTTAAGCGGCTATTACAGGCTATCGTTCGATGTGGTAAATTTTGTGGCTATGGCCGGCGGTTTGCTGTTCTTTTTTACAGCGCTTTATCTGGCTGTAAAAGGCCTTCGGGCGGCAAGATTCTTTATTATTGCATGGAGCATTTTTCTGGTGTCTGTAGTGGTGTTTTCGTTAAAAAGTTTTGGCATCATCCCCGTCAATCTCTTCACTGATTCCATCTTACTTCTGGGTTCGGCCATCGAGTTTATTTTGCTGTCTTTTTCTCTCGCCGACAGCATCAATATCTTAAAGATGGAGAAGGCAAAATCGCAGCAGGACGCCATCAATTTTTTAAAGGAAAATGAAAGAATTATTCGCGAACAAAATATCATTCTCGAACAGAGAGTGAATGAGCGCACCAACGAATTAAGTGATGCGTTAAAGCGCGTTCAGGAAACGCAAATGCAGTTGGTGGAGTCGGAAAAGATGGCCTCGCTTGGTCAGCTCACAGCCGGCATTGCGCACGAAATCAACAACCCCATCAACTTTGTTAAGTCCAACGTAAATCCCATTAAACTCGATATCGATGATTTAATTGCCATCATCGACGCCTATTCTGCACTGGACGGCGTTGCCGACGAAAAACTGAAGGCAGGCCTACAATCCGTTCAGCGGTTGAAAACGGAAATTGATCTCGATTTTATCAAAGAAGAATTGAAGGAATTGTTGAAGGGAATAGAAGACGGAGCCAGCCGCACTGCCGAAATTGTGAAAGGATTGCGGACGTTCAGCCGCCTCGACGAAGGAGAAATTAAGACGGTGGACATTCATGAAGGAATTGATTCCACACTTATCATTTTAAGGAGTACGTTTTTGCCCAACATCAAGGTGGAGAAACACTATGGTATCAGCAGGAAAATAGAATGTTACCCGGGGAAGCTCAATCAGGTTTTCATGAACATTATCAGTAATTCTGTTCAGGCAATTGGCTCTAAACGGGAGTTAAATGAAGAAGAGTTTATCCGGATCAGCACAAGAGACGTGGACGAAAACAATGTAGAAATCAGCATTGCCGATTCAGGGCCGGGAATGTCGGATGAAGTGATGCATAAAATTTTCGATCCGTTTTTCACCACAAAAGAAGTAGGCGAGGGAACCGGACTTGGAATGGCTATTGTGTTTAAGATTATTGAGCAACATAAAGGGAAGATTGAGGTAGTTTCAGAAGTCGGAAAAGGAGCAGCATTTATCATAACCTTACCTTTACAATTATAACCATTTTCAGATGGAGAAACTCAGGAAAGTAAGAATTCTTTATGTGGATGATGAACAGAACAACTTGGTGTCGTTTAAGTCTGCGTTCAGAAGAAACTACGAAATTTTTACCGCTATTTCTGCGTCTGAAGGAATGAAGGTTTTACAAGAGCAGGATGTACATGTAATTATTGCAGATCAAAGAATGCCGCACACTTCCGGCGTCGATTTTTTTAACATCGTAAGGGCCGCACATCCGGAGCCGGTGCGCATTTTACTCACCGGTTTTTCCGATATAGAAGCCGTTATCGACGCTATTAACAAGGGTGAGATATTCCGTTACATAAAAAAGCCCTGGTCGGAAATTGAACTGAAAACGGCCATTCAAAACGCGTATGAGCTATACTGCACCCGTAAAGAATTAAAGAATAAAATTGAAGAACTTCAGGAAACCAATGACAACTTAAACCGATTCGTATACAGCATCTCGCACGACCTTCGGTCGCCGCTAACATCGCTGATGGGCGTACTCAACCTCGCAGCTCTTGAACAATCTATCGACGACCCGAAGGGATATATCCCAATGATTGAAAAGTGTGTGAAGAAAATGGACAAGTTTACCCTGAAAGTGATTGAGTATTATAAAAGCGTACGGGTAAAAAATGAAATCGAAAATATCAATTTCGAAACGGTGCTTGCCGATACGCTTGAAATTGTAAAACTGCAAAATCCGGAAATTAAATTTCAGGTAAACGTTCAGGCTTCCTCCGAGTTTTTTGCTGATCATTTCCGGGTGTTGGTGATTCTTGACAACCTGATTTCTAACGCTGTTAAGTACTATAATCCGGAACAGGAAAATCCGTTTGTGAACATTGATGTGGTTGTGGACGACACGGCCGCCAAAATTAGGATTGAGGACAATGGGATGGGGATACTCGAAGACCATCTCAACAAAATTTTTCAAATATTTTTCCGTGGCGATTTTAATCTTACGGGTCTTGGAATCGGCCTTTATATTGTAAAAGAGGCGTTGACGAGGATCGACGGAGAAATTACCGTAGAGTCGAAGCGTACGGTAGGTACAGTATTCAACGTTACCATCCCCAATCGCATTCATCAGGAGTAAGCCTTACCGATATTTTCTCAGTACGTTCACGGTGGCCTGCATGTCTTTTGGTAGCGGCGCTTCCATTGAAACGGCGTTCCCATCCAGCGTAAAATTCAAGTGCGATGCGTGTAATGCCATCCTCGCCAGAAGCGGCTTTTCATCATCATATTTTTTTGCCAGGTTGTAGTTTTTTTTAAAGTCGGAAAGAAGGATGGGCTTTTCGCTGCCATATAAAGCATCGCCCACAATGGAATGACCTATGTGCTGCATATGAACCCTTATCTGATGGGTACGGCCGGTGTGTATCTGAAATTGTACCAGACTGATGTTTCCAAAACTTTCAACTACCTGATAGTCGGTTTCAGAAGGCTTGCCTTTTGCATGAATCATCATTTTCCCTTTTTCGGAAAAATGCGGCGCAATGGGGGCAGTAATTTTTCCCCTGTCTTCAGCAAATCTTCCATGCACCAGCGCAGTGTAATATTTTTCCACCTCGCGGTTTTCGAACAGCAGGTTTAAACTGCGATGCACTTGTTCCGACTTCGCAAAAACAATAATTCCACTGGTGTCTTTATCGAGTCGATGCACTACAAAAACTTTCCCGATATTTTTTTCAAGTATGCTTTTCAGCGAAACTTCTTTTCCCAGCCGGTCGGGGATGCTCAGCAATCCCGACGGCTTATTAACAGCAATAAATTCTTCGTTTTCGAAAAGTGTAACGGGCTTATGAACGGCTGTCATTGTCGGACGACTTCTTCTTTAAAAAAGACTGGTTTAAAAACTTCAATGCACGCACTTCCTTCTCATTCAACAAACGGTATTTGCCACGGTCAACATTCTTCTTAGTGAGATTCGCAAACATCACCCTGTCGAGGTTTTTTACACTGTATCCGAGGTGCTCAAAAATGCGGCGTACAATCCGGTTTTTTCCGCTGTGAATTTCAATTCCTACTACCGAACGGTCTTTCGTATCTGCATAAGCCAGCGCATCTGCTTTTATAAAGCCGTCGTCTAATGTTACGCCCGAAACAATTTTCTCAAAATCGGCTTTTGTCAGTTCTTTATCCAGTTTCGCTTCGTATATTTTTCTCACTTCAAACGATGGATGCGTTAGCTTTTGCGCCAGTTCCCCATCATTCGTCAGCAACAAAACGCCGGTGGTATTTCTGTCTAACCTTCCCACAGGAAAAATTCGTTCTTTGCCCTCTGTTTTTACAATGTCTAAAACCGTTTTTCTGTTTTGAGGATCTTTCGAGGTGGTGATATAATCCTTCGGCTTATTCAGTAAGATATAAACCAGATTTTTTTGAATGGAAACACGCTTTCCGTTCACTTTTACAATATCGCCCTCTTTTACGCGGTACGATGGTTCAAAAACTTTGTCATCGTTCACCGTAACGTTGCCTCGTTTAACAAGGTCGGCAGCCGCTCGCCTGGCGCAAACGCCGGCATAAGCCACAAATTTGTTTAACGGCATTTCGGAGGTGGATTCAGGACGAACATTTTTTTTGATTGACTTTTCCGATGCAGGCTGTTGTTGGGAAGCAGTTTGCGGCGAACGGTTTTTATAGGTTACCTGAAAGTTGTCGGTTTGGCGACGAAAAGTGGAAGCCTGCTCTCTTTTTAGCCGCGCGGCTTCTGTAAGTTCCTTCTTAATCTTTCTTTTTTGCTGCTTAAAACCTTCTTTTTTTGCAGCATTGCTTTTCTGGTTGATGAATTTATCGAATGCTTTTTTGCTCATAGTATGCTGTTTTTTCAACAGGGAATTTTTACAAAGATATTTGTTGCTGATACAACGCTGCCAATTATAACAAAAAAGGAAGTTTTTCAACTTCCCTTTGCTTCGGTTATTTTTTTCCTTTAAACGATTGATGATTTTTCCGCGATTCAGACAACTTTTTTTGTTGTTCGGCAGTAAGAATTGTTTTCATGGTTTCTTTTCTTTGCTGATGTAGCTTTTTCAGTTCCTCTCGTTTTTGATCGTCGGAAAGCGCCGCATTATTTTGAATGGCAACTTTCTTTTCTTTGAATTGTTGGCGGTTGGCCTGCATGGCTTCCTTTTGTTTGTCGGTTAAATTCAGCTCCTGAAATTTCTTACCGAACTTTTCTTTTCCTTCAAAGCGTTTTCCTTTGCCTTCGCTGAAGCGCGTCTGCATTTTTTGTTTCTGATCGGGAGTAAGAATTGCTTCAATCTGTTTTCTTTCGTTTTCGCGGATGGCTTTCCGTTTCGCATCGAATTGGTCGGCTGTCAGCTTCTCGGTGCGCAGTTTTTCCATGCTTTTTTTAGAAGATTCGCGAATGGATTTCATTTTCTCTTTCTGATCTGCTGTTAGGTCAAGACCTTTAAACATGCCGGAACGCTCTTTATTAATCTGACGTTTTTCTTGTGCAAACCCGGCAGAAGTGAAGAGCAGAAATGCGAGTGCGAAGGCAAAATACTTTTTCATAAATAATTTATTTGCTGTTAAAAGATTGCAGAATAGACATCAGCAAGCTCTTCGAGTTTAAGCAGCAGCAAAAATGAATTGTTAAACGATTAACCTTTGTTGGCCAGTTGCCCGCATGCCGCATCAATATCTTTTCCGCGGCTGCGCCTAAGGCGTGCGTTCACCCTGTTTTTTTCAAGCAGATGCATAAACTTATCCACCACCTCTTCCGCCGGTTTGCGAAAATCTGCTCCATCGATGGGGTTGTACTCAATGATGTTAATTAAGTCAGCCGGAACCTGACGATACAGCTTTATCAGTTCTCTTGCATCTTCTTCCGAGTCATTAAAATCTTTAAAAAGTATATACTCAAAAGTGATTTCGTTCTTCGTGTTTTTGTAGAAGTGGTTTAAAGCATCAACGAGCGCTCTGATGTTATTATTCTCGTTGATGGGCATGATTTCATTTCGCTTTGTATCGTTGGCAGCATGAAGAGAAAGCGCCAGCTTAAAGCGGACTTTATCATCGCCAAGCTTTTTTATCATTTTGGCAATCCCGGCGGTAGAAACCGTAATGCGGCGCGGACTCATGCCGAGGCCGTCCTCGGCGCTAATCCGGTCTATTGCCTTCATCATGTTTCCATAGTTCAAAAGCGGCTCGCCCATCCCCATAAAAACGATGTTGGAGAGTTTTTGGTTATAGATGCGCAGGCTTTGCTGGTTAATTAAAGCTGCCTCGTCATAAATTTCGTCGTGCGTTAAATTTCTTTTCCTTGGCAGAAAGCCCGTTGCGCAAAATTTACAGCTAAGGCTACAGCCTATCTGCGAGCTCACGCATGCCGTTTTCCTGTCTTCTGTAGGAATTAAAACACCTTCCACCGGATGACCGTCGAACGTTTTAAACCGACTCTTTACGGTTCCATCGGAGCTGTATTGCGTGGCATCGATCGACAGCGCATTTAAACAAAAGCTTTCCTGAAGCTTGTTGCGTAAGTCCTTGCTGAGATTGCTCATCTCTTCAAACGACGTTACATGATTTTTCCAAAGCCAGTCGTACAGCTGTTTTGCGCGGAATTTTTTTTCGCCCATCTTCAAGAAGTAGTCTTCAATTTCGGACAGGGATAAGTGCCGGAGGTTGGCTTTAACGTTCATGGTGCAAAAATAGTTGTACCAACTAAGAAAGCTGATGTGGAAGAGCGATTGTAACTAAGCTTTATATGACTTAATAGAATTTTAATTGCTGTTTAAATTGTTTTTATTTGCCGAAATTTTCAGTTATGCAGGCGGTGTATGTGGTTGATGCATTAAGAACTCCCATTGGAAAATACGGCGGCAAATTAAGTAGCTGGCGGCCGGACGATTTACTTGCGTTGGTTATTGAAGCAGCACTAAAACGCAACAGCCGTGTGGATGCCGAGCTGATTGAAGAAGTGATTGCGGGCGCTGCAAACCAGGCAGGTGAAGACAACCGGAACGTGGCAAGAATGGCTGCATTGCTGGCAGGACTTCCCATTACAGTAAGCGGCAATACAGTTAACAGGTTGTGTGCCTCGGGCTTGCAGGCTGTTATGGATGCCGCAAGAGCAATTGCCTGTGGCGAGGGAGAAATATATTTTGCGGGCGGTGTGGAGAGTATGACGCGGGCACCGCTGGTGATGGCAAAACAGGGCGAAGCCTGGAGTAGAAAGACAGAGGTTTACGACACCACCATCGGCTGGCGTTTTACTAATAGAAAACTATCGGAAAACTATCATCCTTATTCGATGGGCGAAACAGCAGAAAACGTTGCGCAGCAATGGCAGATCGGCCGTGCTGAGCAGGATGCCTTTGCTTTCAGCTCGCAGGAAAAATATTTTAAGGCTTTACAGGAGCAGAAATTTTCGGATGAAATTGTACCGGTGGAAATTGTCGAGAATAAAGTGACCATCTTGTTCGACACTGACGAACATCCGCGTAAAACCAGTTTGGAAAAACTCGCCTCGCTAAAGCCGGCGTTTAAAAAAGACGGTACCGTAACAGCGGGCAACGCCTCCGGAATTAACGACGGCGCTGCCATGTTGATACTTGCATCAGAAACGGCCGTGAAGAAGTTGGGACTGAAGCCAATGGCGCGCATTATGGCATCGGCAGCTGCCGGCGTAGATCCGGCAATTATGGGCATCGGTCCTGTGCCGGCAACCCAAAAAGTTCTGAAAAGAGCCGGACTTTCCGTTGCAGATTTGGACCTTGTTGAACTGAATGAGGCCTTTGCGTCGCAGTCGCTGGCTTGTATTAGGGACCTCGATTTAAATCCGGCGATCGTAAACGTTAACGGAGGTGCAATTGCACTCGGGCATCCCCTGGGCGCTAGCGGAGCAAGGATTTCAACAACACTTTTACACGAAATGAAAAGAAGAAAAAGCCGTTACGGGCTTGCCACTTTATGTGTGGGTGTAGGCCAGGGCGCAGCAGTGGTGTTTGAGAATGTAGACTTTTAAAGAGGTTTGCGCAACTGATTTTAAGGCTCGAGGAATTTAATGTTTCGCTCAATGCCTTTAAACTTCGAACGTTTTAAAGGCGACAACCGGAAAATTTTTTTAAAAGCTTCTTCGGTCAGGTTGGCCCAGTCGCGTGTAGAAAAATTCAGGATTTCCGCAACAGGCTCAAAGCCCTCTTCTCCGGTAGGTTTGCTAAACCGGTTCCAGGGGCACACATCCTGACAAATATCGCATCCGAACATCCAGTTATCGAACTTGCCTTTTACCTCTTCCGGAATCATCAGGTCTTTAAGTTCTATTGTAAAATAAGAAATACATTGGCTGCCGTTAATCGTTTTATCCGGCATTATAGCTCCGGTAGGGCAGGCGTCGATGCAACGCGTACAAGAACCGCAATAATCCTTTACATTCGGATCATCATAACACAATTCAAGATCCACAATCAGTGTGGCGATGAAAAAAAAAGATCCGGAATGGCGCGTTATCAGGTTTCCGTTTTTGCCTATCCAGCCCAGTCCGCTTTTGGTGGCCCAGCTTCGCTCCAAAACCGGAGCCGAATCTACAAATCCCCGGCCGTTCACTTCGCCAACGTGCTGATGAAGCTCAAATAAAAACGCCCGCAGCTTGGCCCGGATCACCTCATGATAATCCGATCCGTAAGCATACTTAGAAACTTTATAGCTGTCTTCGTTCTGCTTGGCTTCCGGGAAATAATTTTTTAAAAAAGTGATGACAGACTTCGCTCCGGGAACAAGCTTTTGAGGATCGGTTCGTAAATCGAAATGGTTTTCCATATATCCCATCTTCCCGTTGAAACCCTTGTGCAGCCACTGTTCCAGCCGGCGGGCATCCTCCTCCATAAAACCGGCTTTCGCTATGCCGCAATAGTCAAAACCCAGCCGCCTGGCGGTTTCTTTAACGAAGTAACTATACTGCTCAGTCTTCATTTACAGGAAGGGATAAGTATTGCAATAGATTTTTGAAATCTACTTCTTCTTGTAGGCCGGTTTTTAAATTTTTTACAAGTGCAATTTGCTTGTTCAGTTCATTTTCACCAATAATCACAACGCGGCCGATTCCTTTTTTTTCAGCGTACTTAAACTGTTTATCCATTTTGGAAAATTCGTGAAAAAGCTCGCAGCAGATGTTTGTATTTCGGAGCTGCTGCATAAATTGGAAAGCGGTTTTGCTTTCTTCAGCACCCAAATTAAAAAATAGTACGCCCGAAGTGTTTGCAGACGCCGGAGGGAATAACTGTAGCTCTTCCATCACATCATAAATTCTGTCCACGCCAAAACTGATGCCCACGCCGGGCATATTGCTGAGGCCGAACAGCGCTGTTAAATTATCGTACCGTCCGCCGCCGCCAATGCTTCCCATTTTAACATCGCTTGCCTTCACTTCGTAGATGGTTCCGGTATAGTAGTTTAGCCCTCGCGCCAGCGTAAAATCGGCTACCACTTTTTCCGCTCCGGGAATGGAGGCGATGAGGTTTAACACGAGTTGCATTTCTTCAATTCCTTTGCGTCCCTGCTCCGTTCCGGCAAACATTGCCTGGAGCTGCTGAAGTTTTTCCTGGTTAGTTCCGGACAACAGTAGGTAGCGCTCGATTTGGATAATTTGTTCGGCCGATAAGCCCGATTCGGACAACTCGGCTTTTACCTTTTCGAGTCCTGTTTTATCAAGTTTATCGATGGCAACTGTAATGGCGGTAAGGCTTTCCGCTGCACCGATAGACTCGGCAAGTCCCATTAATATTTTCCTGTTATTGATTTGGATGGTTACTTGTATTCCCAGCCGTTCGAACACCTGAAGATACATGCCGGCAAGTTCGGCGTCGTTCAGCAGGGAACTGCTTCCAACGATGTCGGCGTCGCACTGATAGAACTCGCGGTAGCGTCCGCGCTGTGGCCGGTCGGCCCGCCAAACGGGTTGAATCTGATAGCGCTTAAACGGCATCACAAGTTTTGCATGGTTCATTGCAACAAAGCGCGCAAATGGAATGGTGAGGTCGTAACGGAGCGCCCGTTCCGTAATATTTTTTTCAATTTTACCTGCAAGTACATTTTCAAAACCGGCTCTTGCTGCGGCTTTTTTCTCCTCACGGTCAAGGCCGTTGTTCAGCACCTTAAAAATCAACTTGTCGCCTTCATCGCCATATTTTCCGGTAAGGGTATCAATGTTCTCCATTGCAGGCGTTTCAAGCGGAGCAAATCCATAGCACTCAAAAACCGACCGAATGGCATGGAGAATGTAATTTCTGTTGCGCACAATTTCTCCGGAAAAATCACGCGTTCCTTGTGGCAGTGCAGGCTTACTCATTTTGCAGATTGGTTTAGTTCTGATTTTAAATTATGTACTAAATTTTTACAGGCCTTATCTATCATATCAAATACTTTGGAATAACCATCGAGGTTGCCATACCACGGGTCAGGAATATCTTGGTTGCAGTTAGGCGTTACCAAATTCATTAAAAAATCAACCTTATGTTGGTTCCATTTCTCACCGGCAATTTTTCTCACGTTTCGATAATTGCTTTCATCCATCACAAAAATTTTATCAAAGCGGTCGAAATCTTCGGCTACAAACTGGCGACATTGCTGCCGGGAAATGTCAACTCCGTTTTCAGCAGCAATTCGCTGCGAGTATTTGTGCGGCGCACATCCGGGCATGTGTGCGCTTGTTCCGGCGCTTTCTACCTCAATAGCGAATCCATTTTCGGCGGCCTGTTTGGCTAAAATGCCTTCTGCAAGCGGGCTGCGGCAAATATTTCCCAAACAAACCATTAAAATTTTCATGTGGCAAAGTTAAAAGCACGTGGCTTACAACGGGTGTTAGGATATGTTTAATAGTTTTATCTGTGCAATCCGGCTTGTTGTTGCATCTTCTCTTTTCAAATTATTTTCTGATTCTCCGCAAACACACCTAATATTTTTAGTATATTAGCGCTCAAAAAGCAGGGATTATGAACATATTCAGTT
>JBDHYF010000012.1:0-51056 GCA_039811185.1 Chitinophagaceae bacterium
ACATTTACAAAAAAACCGACCACCAGAGGCAGTCGGTTCAATTTAAAAACTTGTCAACTTATTTTAGGACCCTTCATATTTCTTAGTTGAATGAGGTAAGCAAAATGTTACTCTCCTAGCGCTTAAATATCGAGCCGGTCGTTTATCTTTTTGTCAACCATTGCAAACAGGTGCTGTGGCAAAAATGTGCGCCATTGGTCAATATCCATCTGTTCAATGTAATGGCCAAGTTTCTTCTTTTTAAAATCGTGCTGCGACGATTCGGGCATATTTAACATTACAATCCACCCTTCATCATCGCTCACATCGTCGTACCATTCTTCATAGTACTCCCGGTCGCTGCTATGAAAGTTTAATACGTTTTCTGCTATCAATATAAACTTGGTGATATGCTGCTGAAGCATGTTATCGATGACTTCTCTTTTCAGCTGCATAATATCGTTTTCAATCGCATCGTTCCACTCGCCAATCAGTTCAATAATGGCGAAGTGAGCGTCATAGTCAACATACAACACTTTTAAATATAGCGTGCGGCTCCCGAAGTCATCCCATTGCGGATGGATAAAAAAATTATAGATTAATTGGTTGTACTCGAACTCGCTGTAAGAACGCCCGAAAAAAGGGCTTCTGTTATCTTCTTCCGAATTATATATATGTCGCCAGTTGTAAAACGGCTCTATTTCATGCATGCCTGCTCCTTTTCTAACCCATATTATGAAATACTTTACCCACGTCGTCGTCTTGTTCGAGCCGCTCGATTAACTTCGACACATCTTCTGCCTGCTCGTCGGTAACCGGTACAGTGGTGGTGGGAATCCATTCCAGCTCAGCACTCAACGGAGTAATGCCTTTGTCTTCAAGGGCCTTCTGCAAGTTGCCAAAATCTACAAAAGCAGATCTTAAAACTAAAACAGGATTTCCGTTCTCGTCGGTGCTTTCGCCCATTTCTTCCAATCCAAAATCAATTAATTCCAGTTCCAGTTCATCTGTATTCATTCCCTCGGTATTGAGCTTAAATACACCCATCTTTTTAAACTGAAAACTTACGCTGCCGCTGTTGCCCAGTGCGCCGCCGCCCTTGTTAAAATGCGACTTAACGTTTGCTACTGTCCTTACATGGTTGTCAGTGGCGGTTTCTACGAGTATTGCCACGCCATGCGGGCCATATCCTTCGTAAAGAATCTCTTCATAGTTATCCATTTCCTTACCCAATGCACGCTTAATGGCCGCTTCTACCCTGTCTTTCGGCATATTCACAGCTTTGGCATTCTGCATACATCTCCGCAACGCCGGATTGGTGGTTGGGTCGGGGCCGCCCGATTTTACTGCTATTGCTATTTCCTTACCAATGCGTGTAAACTGCTTCGCCATCCTGTCCCAGCGCGCAAACATAGTGGCCTTCCTAACTTCGAAAATGCGACCCATATTCTACTGATAAATTTCCGGCAAAAATAAGCAGACGTTAGCAATACAGCGCTCCTTAAACAAAAAAAGCAACCGTAAAAACGATTGCTTCTGCTGTAAATAATAAAATGACATTACTGCTTATGGCGGGCAATATTGCGCAGATAAATTACAATGTGCACCGCTCCGAAAATTAGCGCCAGATAAAGCAAGGTGCGGTCGGCATCGAAGCCCACCACGTACTGATGAATATAACCCGCAATCAACAGCAACACACACATTACAAAACCTACCCAGTTAGCGGTTCTTAATCCGGACCGCGTTACGGAATCTTTTCCGAGCACACTATGTTTTGCACCATATACCAGATAAATATCCAGACCAATAATCATCCACACAATTAAACGAATCCAGGTATCCACAGGCAGAAATACCATCATAAACAAACAAACGCCAACGCCAAGAAGCGGCACCACAGGAACGAATGGTGTTTTAAACGAACGCGGTAAATTCGGCATTGTGCGCCGCATTACCAACACGCCCACACAAACAAGTATAAATGCAAATAAAGTTCCGATGCTCGTCATCTCACCTACTACCCGCGCGGGTACGAAGGCTGCAAAAAGGCTTACAAAAATCATGAAGAGAAAATTGCTTTTTGCCGGTGTTTGAAACTTTGGATGTACGGAGCTGAACACACGTGGCAACAAACCATCTTTACTCATGCTGAAAAACACACGCGACTGTCCCATCAGCATGACAAGAATCACGGATGAATAGCCTGCGAGGATGGCAACAATAATGGCTCTGTTAAGCCAGGGATAATCGGGATGAATAACGCCGGATGCATCGGCATGTCCCATGTTGTCGATGGCAACTGCAACCGGAGCAATACCATCTTTTCCGGAGAAGGATGTATAGCTAGTAACGCCCGTCATTACGTGAGCAAAGAGGATGTACAACACGGTGCAGATTATGAGCGATCCCAGAATTCCGATGGGCATATCGCGCTTTGGATTTTTGGCTTCTTGCGCGGCTGTACTCACGGCATCAAATCCTATGTAGGCAAAGAACACAATTGCCGCAGCGCGTATCACGCCGCTGAATCCGAAGTCGCCGAAGTTGCCGGTGTTATCGGGAATGTAAGGAACGTAGTTATCGGTGTTGATGTATTTCCATCCAAGAACAATAAACACAAGCACTACAGCTACTTTAAGGATTACGATCAACGCGTTTACGAACGCACTTTCCTTTGTGCCTTTTATGAGCAGAAGGCTCATTAAAACGATGATGAAAACGGCGGGAAGATTGATGATACCGCCATCCCAAGGCCCTACGGTTAAATCGTGCGGCAAGTGCCATCCGAAGCCTTCCAGAAATTTTTCGAGATAGCGGCTCCAACTGATGCCTACGGTTGCCGCCCCCACGGCATATTCAAGAACGAGGTCCCAACCAATAATCCATGCAACAAACTCGCCCATCGTTGCATAGGAATAGGTGTATGCACTTCCTGCAACAGGAATCATGGACGCAAATTCAGCATAGCAAAGTCCGGCGAATGCGCATCCCAATGCCGCAACAATAAAAGATATGGTAATGGCAGGGCCGGCGTTATTTGCAGCAGCAAGGCCGGTAATCGAAAATAAACCTGCACCAATGATGGCTCCGATTCCAAGGGCTACGAGTGATGTTGCAGAAAGGGTTCGCTTTAACGTGTGTGATCCGGTTTCGTTTGCTTCATTCAGCAAAAGATCCATGGGTTTCCTTACAAATAGGCTCATATAATTGTGCGTCAGTTTTTAGGGTTGAAAAGTACAGGATTTTTTTTGTAACGGCCAAACAGTTTTGGCCGCTCCAACCTGAAGGTGATCAAACCCTGATGAATCAAATCCTCTTAAACACGAAAGATGTTTTTAACCGTTTCAATATATATTGCGCTCCTAAAAAAAGCGGCATGTCCCAAACCCATTCCCACACGGCTCACGGCCATAAAGCAAAGCACGAAAATTCCAATCAAAAATCCCGACTAACTTTTTACATCATCTTAGCCATGATTTTAGGTGTGGGTGCGGGTTATGTAGTGCACGCCAACAGTTCCCCTGCTACCATAAAAGTTTTTTCCGATAACGTGAAGCTGCTGAGCACCATCTTTATTCGTTTGGTGCAAATGATTATTGCAGTGCTTGTTTTCACTACGCTTGTAGTGGGCATCGCCAAACTTGGCGATTTGAAAACGGTTGGACGTGTAGGTGGAAAAGCGATGATTTGGTTTATTACGGCTTCGCTTGTTTCGCTGCTTATCGGACTGGTGCTTGTGAACTATTTTAAGCCGGGACAGTACATGGATTTGTCGCTTCAGGACACTGACGGATTGAAAGATTTGATGAGTAAACAAACGGCTTTCACGCTTCAAAATTTTGTAGAACATATTATTCCGAAAAGCCCGTTTGAAGCCATGGCCACCAACGAAATTTTGCAGATTGTGGTGTTCTCGGTATTCTTCGGTGTGGCGGCTGCGGCAATTGGTCAGTACACCCAGCCGGTGATACGGGCGCTTGAAGTGAGCTCGCACATCATCTTAAAAATGGTGACTTACGTAATGAATTTTGCACCCTTAGGCGTTTTTGGCGCCATAGCCGCGGTGGTAGCGGCGAAAGGCCTTTCCATCTTCGAATTCTATATAAAATACTTTGCTTTTTTTCTGATAGGAATTGCGGCTTTGTGGGCGCTGTTGCTGCTTGCAGGCCTTATTATTTTAAAGGGCCGAATGCGTGAGCTTTTGCGGCGTATCGGCAACCCGATGCTTGTTGCCTTCAGCACCACTTCCAGTGAAGCGGTGTTCCCAAAGCTTACGGAAGAGCTTGAGAGGTTTGGCTGTAAAAACAAAATTGTTTCGTTTGTACTGCCGCTTGGCTATTCGTTTAATTTGGATGGAAGTATGATGTACATGACGTTTGCGAGCTTAGCCATTGCGCAGGCGTATGGCATTCATTTACCCATAGAAACACAACTCACCATGCTGCTCGTGCTAATGCTGACGAGTAAGGGCATTGCCGGGGTTCCCCGTGCATCGCTTGTGGTAGTACTTGCAACTTGTGCAATGTTTAACATACCGCCAGAAGGGGTAGCTTTAATTTTGCCCATCGACCATTTTTGTGATATGTTCAGAACTGCTACCAATGTTGTGGGAAATGCCCTCGCCACTAGTGTTGTAAGCAAGTGGGAAGGAGAATTGGAACACGCTAATTAACACGATATATGAAACCAATCCTTGCAACGCTATTTTTTTGTGTAATCGCTGCATTTGCATTTAGCCAGTCGCGCCAACTTAAAATTCAAGACCAATACGGCGCCGCTTTAAAACAACAGAATGTTACAGTAAACGGCACTTCCTACATTACAAACGATTCCGGTTTTATCAGCATCAGCGCACCTTCCGAAACGCTTGTGGTGAAAGCAGGTAATCATGAGGAAAAGTCTGTTCTTCTTTCAAAGGTTAGCGACAACACAATAGAACTTCATAAGAGCTTTTCGTGGAAAGATTTGCTGAATCCGATGTTCTATATCGTGAACGGCGGCCTTTGGCTGTTGTTGTTTATTGTGTTTGCAGAAACCGGTTTGTTTGCAGGGTTTTTCCTGCCCGGCGATTCGCTGCTTTTTGTGGCCGGCATCTACAGCACCGAGTTAATTAAAAGTATATTTCCTTTCAACAATGAATACCTGAATTTGTTTGTGCTGATTGCGCTTATTTCGGCAATGGGCATCATCGGAAACAGTGTGGGTTATTGGTTTGGAAAGAGAATCGGCCCTTCGATGTATCAATGGAAAGATACCATGCTGTTTAAACAGAAATATCTGCATCAGGCGCACGACTTTTACGAAAAACATGGTGGCATTGCCATTATCGGAGCGAGGTTTTTACCGTTGGTACGCACCTTTGCACCCATTATTGCCGGTATTGTACAAATGGATAAGAAGAAGTTTGCATACTACAATATTGTGGGCTGTATTGCGTGGGTGGGCAGTATGATTTTAGGAGGCCACTTTCTACAAAAATGGTTGTACGAATGGTTTGGCTTTGACCTGAAATCCCATTTGGAATATATCATCATTGTGATTGTGCTTATTACCACCACTCCGGTTATTTATAAAATGTTTTTCAGCAAAAAGAAGTCGCCAACCATCGAGCTTTCCAAGTCGGTTTTGGAAGAAGAGCAGAAAGTGTAAATTTCTGATGCTGGAAATCATATTTTAAAAAATCGCAAAGCAATTTTATTTTCCTTTATTTTTGAAAAATCTAACAGGTGGTTAGTTTCGCCGCTTTAATTATAGCTTTTATGAGAGCACATTTAATTGGTAGTAAAAAACGCTTAATCTCGTTTTTTGTTTTAGTGTTTTTTGTGATGAAAGGTTTTGATGCTTCAGCGCAGGAAAGCTATATCTACCTGAATGGTCATGCCGGTGTTACGGTTCCGGCAAACAAGGCGTTCAGCGAAAATTTTGGGTTTGGATCGGGCATCGACTTCGGCGGTGGCATTGCCGTAATGCACACCTATCTTACCGGAAAAGTGGGCTATAGCCGCTTCTTTAAGAAGTCCGGCTCGGCTGTTCAGGATCTTAACTACATTCCCGTAACCTTTGGTCTCCGCCAATACTTCAACGAAGAATTTTTCTATGTGTACGGCGATGCAGGCTTTGCCTTCATCAACTCAAAAAGCATGTATAAAGGCGAGACAAAGTTCACCGGCGGTGCGGGACTGGGTTTAAAATTCGACAGCCGTGTGGAAGCACAGATTGGATATCATGGTGTGAACAGCAAAAAGCCTTACGACTGGATTTCCTGGTTCGAATTGAAAGTAGGCTATAACTGGGGACTATAAATCCAGCACATCCTGCATTGTAAATATTCCGCGTTTTCCCATCACATATTCTGCTGCAAGTACAGCACCCGCCGCAAAGCCTTTTCTGCTTTTTGCTTCGTGCGTAATTGAAATTTCATCTATTTCAGATTGCCAGCTCACGATATGCGTTCCGGGAGCCGGATCCTTGCGTTCACTGATGATTCGCAGTTCGTCCGATGCCGCTGCGGCACCACTCACCCACTTACGGACGCGCTCGGATTTTTCTATAATTTCTTCGGCAATGGTGATGGCGGTGCCGCTGGGAGCATCTTTCTTTTGGGTGTGATGTATTTCCCTGATGGATGGATGATAGGCGCTGTGTGGAAACATCAGGGCCGAAAGAAAGCGATTGAGTTTAAAGAACAAATTAACTCCGATGCTGAAATTGCTTGCATACAAGAAGCAGCCGTTTGTTTTTGTGCAGTATGCTTCAACTTCAGATAAGTTAGCGAGCCAGCCGGTGGAGCCGCTGATTACAGGCAAGCCGGCAGCCAGGCACAAGGTAATGTTCTTAAACGCACTTTCCGGTCCGGAGAATTCAATGGCGACATCAGCTTCTGCCTGCCGCAAAGCCTCTTCGTTCAACGTTTCCAGATTCAACGAGTTTATCCTCATCACAACAGTATGCCCTTTCTGCAACGCAATTTCTTCAATTGCTTTTCCCATTTTCCCATAGCCGATTAATGCAATTTTCATTTTGAAAAATTAGGGTTGAAGAAAACTAAAATTCCGCGGCTGTTTCGCCGGCTGCTTTAATGAAAAACTGATGCTTGCACTCATAGCGCCGGTAAAGGGGTCATAAACCGGCTTCACCTTAAAGCTCAATTCATCGCTCACATCAAATTCTTTCAAGTGTGCATAAACAGTGGCGTCTACCACATTAAGGCCCCACGCTAACAGAAAAAACAAGGCCGAATAATCGCGATTTTTCCTGAATTCGTTTCTATAAAACTGTAAACTTCTCGTATCCAGTGGAAGCAGAATGTTATCGATTTCCCCGAAGCGGGCCGTGTCCTGCGCAAGTTTTATTTCGTATGCCTTCTTTGTTTTGTGATACCAGATATTGTTGTCCACAAAAAAGTAAGCCGGTATGCCCACGGCAGCATACACAAGCCCTATGCGCCACCACGGCTCTTTGTTGTAAATCTGGCCGAGGCCGGGGAATATTGCAGAAAGTTTAGTGGCTTTCTGCGGAATATGCTTCTTCAGCTTTATTTCGTGCGAGGGCTTTAGTGAAACCGGAGATTCGGAAGGTTTCTTATCTGAAAACAAAGGATGCACATTTCCTGAGTCGGCCACAGTTATAAGCGTAGAATCCGCTCGCAACGGCGTCTGCGCGTTTAAAGAAAACGCAGCAAAAAAGAACCATACCAGCACAAGATTCCTCATCGGTTAATCTACCTGAACATTCATTTGTTCCAGTAATTTATTTAGTTCCTGAAGTGAATAATATTCTATTGTAATGCTTCCCTGCCCGCTTTTGCTGTGCGCAAGTTTTACTTTCGTTGAAAAGTGAGAAGACAGATTGTCCTGTATGCGCTTGTACGCCGGAGGAAGACCATCGATGGCAGTTGCCGGTTTTGCGGAAGGCGATTTGTACAGCTTGCGCACCAGTTCCTCTGTTTGTCGCACGCTTAATGCGTTTTTCTTTATTTCGTTAAAAACATACAGCTGCTTCTCAACAGCATCTATGTTAATCAACGCCCGTGCATGGCCCATGCTGATGGTGCTGTTTTTAACGGCTGCTTGTATATCAGGCGGCAATTTCAAAAGTCTGATGTAGTTGGTAACGGTGCTGCGCTCTTTGCCCATGCGCTCGGCAACTTTTTCCTGCGTGTACTCCAGTTCATCCATCATTCGCTTATAGCTGAGCCCGATTTCAATGGCATTCAGGTCTTCGCGCTGAAGATTTTCGAGGAGCGCCAGCTCCAATAGCTGCTGATCGTTTGCATGTCGAATGTAGGCGGGGATGTCGGCCAGGCCGGCCATCTTTGCTGCACGAAAACGTCTTTCGCCGGCAATCAGCTGATATTTCCCGTTCTGTAACTGTGAAACTGTAAGCGGCTGAATGATGTCGTGCATTTTTATGGATGCAGCAAGCTCACTCAAAGCCTGCTCGTCGAAATCGTGTCGCGGATTTTTCGGATTCACCTGAATTTTATCCAGCGCTATCCGCTTAATGCCGGTAGTTTCTTCCAGCACATTCGGCTTTAAATTACCGGCAGTTGTTTTCAGATCTGTATCAATATTCTGCAACAACGATCTTATCCCCTTTCCCAACGCATCTTTTTTTGGCTTTGCACCCGACATATCAGCTTTTGATTTTATTATTCAAGAATTCGTTCTTCGTTATTAATTCTGGTTAAATTGTTTTTCTGCAAAACCTCTTTTGCAAGGTTTAAATAGTTTACCGCGCCTTTGCTGTCGGAATCGTACAATACAACCGGTTTTCCAAAACTTGGCGCCTCGCTTAAACGCGTGTTCCTGTGAATGATGGTCGTAAATACCAGTTCGTCGAAATGCCTTCTCACTTCACTTACCACCTGATTACTTAAACGCAGCCGCCCGTCGTACATCGTCATTAAAATGCCTTCAATTTGCAAAGCCGGGTTTAAGCGGTTCTGAACAATCTTTATCGTGTTCAACAACTTGCCGAGGCCCTCCAGCGCAAAGAATTCGCACTGTACCGGAACAATCACACTGTCGGCAGCCACAAGTGCATTCACCGTTATCAGCCCGAGCGAAGGCGAGCAATCAATCACAATAAAATCGTATTTCTCTCTAACCGGCTCAATAATGTTTTTCATCACCATCTCGCGGTTAGGATAATTGATCATTTCAATTTCTGCACCCACCAAATCTATGTGCGAGGGAATAAGATCGAGAAAAGGAATTTCGCTTTTTAAAATTACCTCTTCCGCTGAAGCGTTGTTTACCATGCAATCGTACAAGCTCGAGGTTACGTTATGCAAATCGAACCCAACACCCGTTGTACTGTTTGCCTGAGGATCGGCATCAATCAGCAAAGTTTTAAACTCCAGAACGGCCAGGCTCGCAGCCAGATTAATTGCGGTGGTTGTTTTTCCTACGCCACCTTTTTGGTTGGCCACTCCTATAATTCTTGCCATATATTTTACAGCTATAATTTATTGTGTAGTAATAGTAATCGTATCGCCAATTCCGGGCAACAGCAAATTTTTTCCGGCAGCATTAAATTGCGAAATTGCTTCCGCCTTATTTATGGTGATGGGCGGAAAAGTGTTATAATGCACGCCCACTACCGTATCGCAATTAATAAAGTTGGAGGCATGGATAGCATCTTCCACATCCATTGTATAATGACCACCGATCGGCAGCACCGCAAATTGCAAACTCGTCCATAGTGGAATCAGTTGCATATCTACCGACAACGCCGTATCGCCCGAGTAGTAAAAGTTGCCTTCGGATGTTTTAAACAAGAAGCCAACCGGATTGCCCGCATAACTTCCATCAGCAAATGAAGACGAATGCACCGCTGATGTTCCCTTCACCGAGCCGAATTCGAAATGAATAAAACCGCCCGGATTCATCCCTTCCACATTTCGTACACCGTTAGCTGAAAGCCAGTTGGCAACTTCAAAAGGCGCCACACAAACAGCGGACGTCCTTTTTGCAATGGCAACGGCATCGGCAGTATGATCGGCGTGCCCGTGCGAAATAAAAATGTAGTCGGCATAAATGTCAGAAACAGAAATATGCCCGGCCAACTCATTGGGACTGATAAAGGGATCGAACAAGATATTTTTGCCGGCAATTTTTACCAGAAAACAAGACTGCCCGTAATAGGTTAACTCCATTCTTATTTTTTTTAGATTCCGAACTGCAACAAAAGTAATTTTTAGCCGTCAATTTGACGAATCATAATTACAGTTTATGAATTAAATACCAATAAAAAACCCTTTAGTTTATTAATTTGCCCGCTTACTAAAGCCTAAGCAATATTTATGAAGAGAGCGGGTGGCCGTTGGATTGTTGTGCTGTTGATGATAATTGTTGACTGGTATGTTTTTCAGGCAATTAAAACCATTACAGAACCTTATAGCGAAAAAATCAGACTTCTTGTTCACGGCATTTACTGGACGGTGTCTGCGCTTTCGGTTATCTATATTTTATTTCTTCCCTATTTCTACAACCTGCCGGCTTTGAAAACAACGCGCAACTATCTGTTTGCGCTTGTTATTGGAATATTTATCGCGAAAATTTTAGCTGTACTGTTTTTGTTGACAGACGATATTCGACGGCTGATCAGCTGGATTATCGGGAAGATTAGTCCGTCGGAGGGCGCCGCTGCTACTGCTGAAGAGGGCATTCCGCGCTCCTTGTTTCTTAGCTGGCTTTCTGCCGGAATAGGCGCTACCTTCTTTGCAACTTTCGTTTATGGCTTTACCAACAAATACAATTATCAGGTTAAGAAACTCCGGCTTTCAGTTCCGGATTTGCCCGCGGCTTTTGAAGGCATGCGTGTGATACAGCTAAGCGACATTCACAGCGGAAGTTTAAGAGATGTGGCTGCTGTAAAGAAAGGAATCGATCTGGCGCTTGCACAAAAGCCCGATATTATTTTTGTTACCGGTGATCTGGTGAATGATGAGGCTAAAGAAATTGTTCCGCTGAAAAACGTTTTGTCGCAGTTAAGCGCGCCCTGTGGCGTCTACAGCATTTTAGGGAACCATGACTATGGCGACTATAAAGAATGGCCGTCGGCGGCTGATAAATTGCAGAACATTAAAGACAATGTTGCGCTTCAAAAGCAGATGGGATGGAAGATTTTGCTGAACGAAAATGCACGTGTTGTAAAAGGACAGGATGAAATAGCCGTAATTGGAGTAGAAAACTGGAGCGCCAAAGGTAACTTTCCCAAACACGGCGATTTACGAAAAGCGCTTTCCGGCGTAGAAAATGTGCCCTTTAAAATTTTACTCACCCACGACCCCAGCCATTGGGATGCACAAGTGATTAAAAAACATAAGGACATTCAACTTACACTTTCCGGCCATACGCACGGGATGCAGTTCGGAGTAGAGTTTCCCGGCTTTAAATGGAGCCCCGTGCAATATATGTACAAGCGTTGGGCAGGATTGTACAGGGAAGGCCACCAGCAACTATACGTAAACCGCGGCTTCGGTTTTATCGGGTATCCGGGACGCGTTGGAATTTTACCGGAAATTACCGTTCTCACACTTACAAAATCCGAATGAATTAGTTTTTTCTCTTTCGTTCTTTTTTTTCTTTTGCCGGCGGGTCGGGCTCATCCTCCATTAGCAGGCTGTTGTTGGTTTTTCCTTTAATCGGCATCGGCAAAGGAGCGTTTCCTAATATGGGATCTACGCCGCGCATATCGGCTTGTTCGTTAAATACTTTCGAAATATGTACCCACTGCCCGTTCATCCATTTAAATCCTTCGTAATCGCCGTCAGGCACCAGCGTAGCCTTGTCGTCCGTATTTCTCGATTCGCTTATTAAATGATCAAAAATGATCAGGTCCAGTTCGGGATCATAGAGCATGCGGGCTCGGCCATTTTTTTTATACTCAAGTGAAAACCTCGAAACGGGCTGCCGTGGCTTAATATCGTCGTTCCTGTAGCCAAAATAGTTACCTCCAAAAGCCGGAACGCCATCTGTAAACGTTAGTACGTCGAGCCACTTTTTTGTAGTAAGGTCGTTGTTGTCGTCGTAACCAAAAAGCGTATAAATTTTTTTGTCTTTATATTCTTTGGTAACGACGCCGTAATAGATGGCCCCAATCCAGTTGTTTACCGAACGCACCGAATCGTTAGGGGAAGAAGTGAAATCCGACACGTCGAAGAGCGGAAAAAGTTTCAGACTGCCGTCGGCTGTATTCATCTGGATGGCGCCCTTCTGGCGAAAGCGGCCGTTCTCCTGATCTATTTGCCAGGTAAATATTCTAAAACTGCTGTCCGAAGGAACGACTTTGGAAATGGTAATCAGCGAATCGAAAGGATAATCGAACGAATAAGGCGTTTGCAGCATTTTTACCAGCAACCTGATGAATGCGCTATCGGCTTCCATCCGGTTTACAGCCATCGAATCCCGCACAATCGAAAGTGCATAAGGCTTTGCTTTTGCCTCAGCTACTGATAATGCTGTAAAATTAGCGCTTGTAAGCCGCTGCCCCATCGCTCCGAATGAGCATAAAATGATGCAGAAAACAGCTGCCGCACTCCGAAGAATATCCATTTCATAAAAATAACAACATCTGATTCGTTATTCAACCCGCACCTTTTATTTAGGATTTCTTTATTGCGGCATTCAGATGTTGCGCAAAATCCATGAGGCTGCAAAACCTTGCATCGATGAGCGGATGCGGAAACGGTACTTCGGGGTGAGTAGTTGCTATGTAAACGGTATGCATGCCGGCGTTACGGCCAAACTGCATATCCGACAGCTTGTTTCCGGCAATAAGGCTTTTTTCAAAACGAATCCGCGGAAAATCCTGCTGCGCCCGGAAAGCCATACCGGCGTTGGGTTTGCGGTTGGGTGATGTACTGTCTACATCAGAACAAAAATAAATTTTGTCCACGCGCCCTTCCACTCCTTTAATCGCATGCAGCATGTAATCATGGATAGAGGTAAGATGCGCTTCCGTCATCAACCCACGGCCGATGCCTCGCTGGTTGGTGACGATAATAATGGTGTCGAAAATATCCGAAAGTATCTTCAGCGCAGCAAGCGCATCATCGTAAAAAACAAACTCGTCTTTCGACCGGATGTAATCATCTTCTTTTTCGATGTTTATAACACCATCCCTGTCGAGAAAAAGTGTCCAGTCGGAACTAATATCACTCAGGTTAAACATGATCGGAAAAGAGCATTGCTTCCACTTCTTCACAAATAATATGGCCGAGTAAAATGTGCGACTCCTGAATACGCGGTGTATCGGTTGAAGGGACGTTTAAAAGATAGTCGGACAATGGCTTCATACGGCCACCGGTTTCGCCTGTAAAGCCAACCGTAATCATTTTCTTTTTGCGGGCCGACTCAAATGCGTTGATGATGTTGGGGGAGTTTCCCGATGTACTTAACCCAACCAGCACATCGCCCTCGCTGGCTGTGCCGTCGATAATACGGCTGTAAACCACATCAAAGCTGTAATCGTTTGCCACAGCAGTTAAATAAGATGTGTTGCAGTGAAGCGCTTCCGATTGAAGCGCGGGCCGGTTTACATAAAAACGGCCCGAGAACTCTGCTGCAAGATGTTGCGCATCAGAGGCGCTGCCGCCATTTCCGCAGAAGAGCACTTTTTTCCCTTGTGCAAACGCACGGTAAACAACATCGATTACCGCCTCTACTGTTTTTAGGAGCTCGGGCTGTTGTAATATTTTTTCCTTAACAAAAACAGAAGCGCGAATGGTTTGCGAAATTTTTGATGCACGATTTATCGAATGGTCCATGTTGTTAATCCGTTTGATGTAAACTGAAATGGTTTAATAAGGCCGCCAAATTTAGTGAGGCTTTCTATAACATTGTATCGGTTATTTGCCGGGCAATAAAATATCATAAAACCTCCTCCGCCCGCTCCACTTATTTTCCCGCCCGTAGCACCGGCAGCTTTTGCAGCATCATAAATTTCTTCCAGTCGCGAATTAGAAATATTTGCCGCCATCAAGCGCTTTTGCTGAAATCCATAATCTAATATTTCTCCAAAGTGGTTAAGCTTTCCTTTCAGCAGCGCTTCCTTCATCATACGCGCCTGATCTTTCAGATGGTGCATGGCCTGAATCGACTTTTCATCCTTGCTGTTCACGTTCTTTTGCTGTTCCTTAATAATGGTTGCTGATTCGCGGCTTGTGGCTGTAAAATACAAAACGAGATTTTGTTCTAACTCATGCAAATAATCGGGCCGGATGCGAAGCGGATTTACAATGACTTTATCGTCGCCATAGAATTCCATAAAATTTACGCCGCCAAAAGTTGCCGCATACTGATCTTGTTTTCCGCCTGCAAGTTGCAAATAATTCCGCTCTATTTCGTAAGCATAGTGCGCAATATCATAATCGCCCAGCGGGAGTTTAAACATCTCCGTAAAAGCGCCCAAAATGGCTACCACAAGCGTGGAAGAAGTGCCTAAGCCGCTGCCGGCCGGTGCATCTACGTGCGTGGTAATCCGGATATTTTTTAATGGAAGATGATAATCTCTTTTTAAACAATTAAACACACCCTTTACAAGCATTAGCTTTTTGGAAAGCGGCAGCTCATCGCAGTTATCAAATGCTTCATACTCGCGCTGATCAGCCGCGTGCAGAATAATTTTGTCTTCCTGTATTGTTTCAATGCTCGCCGAAGCAAATAGGGAGATGGTTGCATTGAGAATAGCGCCTCCGTATGTATCGCTGTAGGGGCTTACGTCGGTTCCACCTCCGGCAAGTCCTACCCGCAACGGCGCCCTGCTCCTGTATATTTCAGCCATAAAAACGTTTGTTGTGCTGCAAATGTAATGGCGAATCAGTTAGAAGATTTACCCGCGAGAGCCGTTATTGTGTCGGCCAGCTTCTTCCAGCTGTATTTCGTTTTATCCGATTGGATGTGGGGAATAAAGTGTGTTTCACCAAATTTATAAAGCTTTAAAATTCCAGCTTCAATAGCCTCCGGTGTCGGCTCTGTAACCACGCCCACTCTTTCGTCTGGCACAAGATCGGGCAGCGCACCAACGTTTGTAACAAGCATAGGTTTTTCAAAATGGTAGGCAAGCGGTGTAACACCGCTTTGGGTGGCGCTGCGGTAGGGCTGAATAACAAAATCCGCTGCACTCAGGTAAAATTTCACTTCGCTGTCGGGAACAAAATCCGTTCTTAAAATGATGTTCGATAAACCACATGCAGCCATCAGTTCGTCGTAGGGCGCACGGTCTTCATAAAACTCGCCTGCTACCAACAGCTTTATTTCCGATTGCTTCATCTCTTCGCTGCACATCGCTCGCAGTAGTAAGTCGAGGCCTTTATATCGGCGGATGAATCCAAAGAAGAGAATAATTTTATCCTCTGCCGGCAGGCCCAAATGCGCTCTGGCGGCTTGTTTGGAAACGGCAGCACCAAAATTATCGTATAGCGGATGATCCACTTTCACCGCCGGCTTACTCGTGAATTTCCTTAAATCCAACATCACTTTATCGCTCATTGTGATGAATGCGTCAATTGACTTTACAAAATAGCCGGTAAACATTTTATCGCCTGGACGTTTCTCGTGTGGCAGCACATTGTCGGCTATACAAACAATCTTTGTTTGGCGGTTTCTCTTTGCAATGCGCAAGATGGTTCCGAGAGCGGGCCCCATGAAGGGCAGCCAATATCGCACTACAATAATATCCGGAGCAAGGCGCTTAAGCTCCTGCCCTGTCTGCAACCAATTAACCGGGTTTACCGAATTTATCTTAACCGCAATCTGAAGGTCGGCAGGTTTTGGCTCCGAAGAATATTGTGTAGTACCCGGAAATAAAAAAGAAGGATATTGCAATGAAAACGTGTAGATACGCGCATCCCAGCCCATGGCGTTAAACTCCCTGCACAGCCGTTCATTAAAAGAAGCGAGCCCACCTCTTAGCGGATGGGCCGGTCCTACAATTACAATCTTTTTCATTTCTGACAGGCTTGTCCTTATGCGTTTAGTCCAATTTTTTGTTCTATCAAATAAGTATTTCTTTCAGCGCTGTTTCGGGCAATCAATTCAGCCACAAAGCCGGTTAAAAACAGCTGCATTCCAATAATCATGGTAGTTAGCGCAAAATAAAACGAAGGCTTGTTGGTTAACGGAAAATCGGGTAATACAATCTTAGAAAGCACGAGGTATAAGCTCAACAATAATCCCACAAAAAAGAAAAGTGTTCCATACAATCCAAAAAAGTGCATGGGTCTTTTTCCAAACTTACTTACAAAAGTGATGGTGGCAAGGTCTAAAAAGCCATTGATAAACCGCTCCCATCCAAACTTTGTTACTCCGTATTTTCTGGCGCGGTGTTCTACAACTTTCTCTCCTATTTTTCTAAAGCCTGCCCACTTGGCAATAACCGGAATGTAGCGGTGCATTTCGCCATACACTTCAATGCTTTTTACTACCTTCTTTTTGTAGGCTTTCAGTCCGCAATTAAAATCGTGTAAATAAATTCCACTCGCTCTTCGGGTTGCTGCGTTAAACAGTTTTGTTGGGATGGTTTTAGTGATGGGGTCGTACCGTTTCTTTTTCCATCCACTTATAATGTCATACTGCTCCTCAACAATCATTCTGCGCAATGCGGGAATTTCGTCGGGCGAATCCTGCAAATCCGCATCCATCGTAATAATAACATCGCCTTTAGCCGCTTTAAATCCTTCGTTTAAGGCAGCCGACTTCCCGTAGTTACGCTGAAACTTAATTCCTTTTATGGCGGTGTTCAAACCGTTTAACCGCTCAATTACCGGCCAGCTGTTGTCCGTACTGCCATCATCGATCAAAATAATTTCGTACGACAAATTGTTGTCGTCGGCAACGCGTTTTATCCAGTCACAAAGTTCCGTCAGCGATTCTTCTTCATTAAACAACGGCACCACTACTGATATATCCATTATAAAACCTCTTCTGTCGATTTATCAAAAGGCGTTACCGGCTTCTTTTTGGCGATAGCCGCACCAATAAGCGAAAAGATAGTTCCAAAAAACATTAAACCAAAAAGCGTTGATGCTACTACAATCGGAGTCATGTATTGGCGCGAAATATCCATTCCTTTATCAATATCATCTTCGCTTAATGCGCTGTTTTTTTCCATTTCGGCTCTGGCAATTTCGAGCGATTTATCCATCAGTTCAGGAAACAAAACTTTAAAGGCAAGCAGTACATACACGGCCATTACAGCGGATACAAATGCCGTTGTTTTAAACCCATGCCCGAACACATTTCCAAACGTAACATAATTGTCTTTTTCGTTTGCGTAGGATATACAAGCCCAGACAATTCCGGCAAAAAGAATGACATACTGAAGATAGCCGAGCGCTTTATTTTCGAGTTGATTGGTTAGATAAGTAACGACTGCAAACACAATCAATGCCAGCGAAATGATGAGCCCCTTTACAACGGGAGAAGTAACTTTCTTTTCCATAAAACAAGGTTTAGTTTGGCGCTAAAGATAATTTGGTTTTACGAATAGCTGCAATAACTTTTCCGCTAAGGCGTCGCCCGAAAAAAGCAGAATTGGCGGAGCGGCTGAGATTATTTTCCGGATGAAAAACAAAATCATCATCCATTGAAAAAACAGTGATGTCGGCTGCTGCACCTTCTGCAATTGGCTGCAGTGGAATGCCAAATATTTCTCTTGCGCGGGCGCTGAAGAGCCGTTCAACGTCGCCGGCAGTAAGACCTTCCACCGCACTTCGTGTTGCCGCAAACGCTGTCTGGGCGCCAATCATACCGTATTGTGCCGATTCAAAATCACATTGTTTTGCGTCGATGTTTTGTGGAAGATGATGGCTTGCTATGCAGTCTACGGTTCCATCGAGCACCGCCTGTTGCAGGGCTTCGCGGTCGGCCGGTGTTCGTAATGGCGGCGATAGCTTTAAGTGGGTATCGTAGTGTTTCAAATCGTCTTCGCAAAAAAACAAATGAGCAGGCGTTAAGCTGCAACTAACGTTCAGCCCTTCAGCTTTTGCGGCGCGGATGGCTTCGATACCGGCTTTTGAAGATACACCCGTGATGTGCAGTTTGCCACCTGCGTAGCGAAGCAGCGCTATATCGCGTTGAATCATTAGTTCTTCGGCAATGGCGGGCTGTCCCGGCAAGCCCATCTGTGTGGAAACAATGCCTTCGTTCATTAACCCGAGGCGGCCAAACGCTTCGTCGACGGGCAGTTGAATAATGGGTGTGTCGCCGGCTTTCAGGTACTGCAAAGCTTTTACTAAGAATACCGGCGATTGTATGGGCCGGAGTCCATCGCTGAAAGCAATAGCGCCGCTGTTTTTGAGATCGTACATTTCGGCAAGCTCTCTGCCTTCGGCTTTTTTTGAAACCGCGCCAACAGGATAAAGCTTTGCAGGAGCAGAATGCCGGTAGTTGGCAATAAATTCGGCCTGCGTTTTTTGGTCGCAAACCGGTAAGGTGTTCGGGAGGCAGAACACATGCGTGAACCCTCCTGCCGAAAACGCAGATGCGCCGCTTGCAAGCGTTTCGCGAAATTCGTAACCGGGCTCTCCGAGAAACGAAAAGCAATCCACCCATCCCTGTGTGGCAACCATATTATTTCCTTCAATAACTACATCAGCATTTTCACTTGCGCTCTCTGAAACGGAACGGATGATTCCATCGATAATTAAAAGATTTTTCCGCTGAAGATTGAAAGGAGATGAACGATCGGCAATCAGGCAGTTCTTTATGAGTAAATTCATAAAAGAAGGGGGAAATTTTTCGCAATATTAAACATTAAACTTTTGTGGAGCCGTGGCAGCGCGAATAAAAACAGAATAGAATTTCATTTTAAAATAAGCGAATAATTCATTTACATTTGCAGCCACAAAAAAACGGGTGGTGGCGCAGCCCGGTAGCGCACTTGTATGGGGTGCAAGGGGTCGCTGGTTCGAATCCAGTCCACCCGACTCCAAAAAAAGCTCATGATCAATCATGGGCTTTTTTATTCTGCATTGTTAAGACTTGCATCCACACAGCCGTTGCGGACGACTATAACAATTTTTATACGCATTGTGCAATACATTTGTTTACATCTGTCAAAACAAGCGTAGATGCAAGTAATTCGACTCCTTCTTATTCCCACAGTTATTGGCTTCTTTATTTGTAACAGTTCGTTTGCCCAAACATCGCCGGAGTTCTGGCAAAACTGGCCGGAGATTCAACTGCTTCACAAAAAAGATAAAAAACCAATTCTGATTAACATCTACACAACCTGGTGCCGCTACTGCAAACTGATGGACAAGAACACCTACAATCAGGATTCTGTAAAGGGCTACCTCATGAACAACTATTACCGCTTTCGGTTTAATGCGGAATCGCGCGACAGCATTATGTTTAATGGAAGAATGTTTCGCTACAATCCGGTTTATAAAGCACATGAGTTTGTACTCTACCTTACCCAGGGTAATCTCGCATACCCTGCAACCATCATTATTCCGGCTGATAACAACAGAAAAATTTTCTACGAACTGGGTGCGTTAGACACTAAGCAAATGGAAATGATTCTGAAATATTTTACGGGTAAAAACTTGTCGCATTACAACATCAACGATTTCGCCCGTTCTTTTTCTTCCAAGTGGTAGAAAATCTCTTTACTTTTCCCGAAACTTTTTTGTTTATGAAGAACAGCTTTGTTTTGTTTTTTGCACTGATGGCTGTGCCGGCAATGAGTCAGAAAAAAGAATTGCCGCTCTCAGCTGTTAAATCCGCCGCCGACTCCGGCATTATCCGCCCGATTCCACGTCCGTTAGGATGGTTGAATGATGCTGAATTCCTGTTTGTAGTTCCAAAAAAAGGAAGCACGCCGGATTCTGTTTCTGTCAATGTTAAAACAGGAAAAGAAACCCCGCATAAGGCTGCTGTCCGCCAAAGCCTCCGGGTGGTTGATGGCGACGTTTTTTATTACAATGGTTCCGGAACAAAAAAACAACTCACGAATACGGCCGGGCTTGAGAAAAACCCTACGTTTTCGCCCGACTATACAAAAGCTGCCTATACGCGCAACAACGATCTTTATGTTATAGAAATTTCTTCCGGAACGGAGACGAGGTTAACCTTCGATGGGTCGGACGTTATATATAACGGATACGCCTCCTGGGTATATTACGAAGAGATTCTGGGAAGGCCATCCAACTACCGTGCATTTTGGTGGAGCCCGGACAGCCGGCAGATTGCGTTTATGCGTTTCGACGATCGTAAAGTACCGGTGTTTCCATTGTATAACGATAAGGGTGTTCATGGGTTTACAGAAGTTACCCATTATCCCAAAGCAGGCGATAAAAATCCTTCTGTAGAAATTGCCATCGCGAATGTTGATTCAGGCAGAATAAAGCTTGCAGATTTTGACAGAACGAAAGACCAATATTTTGGAACGCCCTTCTTTTCGCCCGACAGCAAAACACTGTACCAGCAGTGGATGAACCGCGGTCAGGACACGCTTGTCTTATTCGCCGTTAACACTGTATCCGGAGCAAAAAATCCGGTGTACACAGAAGTACAGAAAACCTGGGTGGAATGGATGGATAATTTATATTTTTTCGATGGAGGTAAGCAGGCATTTTTTCTTTCTGACAAATCGGGATGGAATCACCTATATCAAATTGATTTCGCAACCGGCAGACAGAAACAAATTACCTCCGGAGATTGGGCAGTTCGGTCGCTTGATAAAGTAGATGAGCAAAACAGCACGCTTTTTTTTACCGCGCGAAAAGAAAATTCTGCACGGCTCGATTTGTATGCCGCAGGCTTTGATGGAAGCCGTTTAAAGCGCCTCACGTTCGGAAACTATACACATAAAACTTTTCTTTCTAATGATGGAAAGCGCTTTGTTGATGTGTATTCCAACGTTTCAACGCCCGAGCAGCTTGCGGTGGTAGACATTGCAAGCGGTGAAAGAAACCTTCTTTTCAATGCAAAAGGGCCGCGGTTTAACGAGTTTCTGTTGGCCGAAACGCAGCTCCTGCGCGTACCAACGCCCGATGGCTTTTCGCTGCCTTTCACAATTACATTGCCTGCTAAAACAGACCCTTCAAAAAAATATCCCGTCCTCATAAATATTTACGGCGGGCCGAATGCAGGCACCGTAATGGATGGTTGGAAAGACCTTTCACAAACGCAACCATGGGCGTCGGAAGGCTTGATTCAGGTTTCGATGGACCATCGCGCTTCGGGACACTTCGGAAAAATGGGCCAAAATTTTGTGCACCGCAATCTCGGTGAGTGGGAAATAAAAGACTATTCAGACATTGTAAAGTGGTTGATACATCAGCCTTACGTAGATAAAGACAAGATTGCTATCAACGGATTTAGCTATGGCGGATATCTAACAGCGCTTGCGTTAATGAAAGCGCCCGAATATTTTAAGTTCGGAATTGCCGGCGGCAGTGTAACCGATTGGCGCCTTTACGATTCGCATTATACCGAAAGATTTATGGACGGGCCTGATGAAAACAAGGAAGGATACGACCGAAGTTCGGTTTTGACATACATTAAGAATTACTCAGGCGGATTATACATTGTACATGGTACGATGGATGATAATGTGCACATCCAAAACAGCTTGCAACTGGCAGCAGCGCTTCAGGATGCGAAAAAAGAATTCAGGCTGATGTTTTATCCGGATGCACGCCACGGCTGGCGGAACCTTCCTGAAAGATGGAAACATTTCAACAACGAAAAAACACGTTTCTTTTACGATAAACTGCTGGGGCGCACAGCACCTAACGAGATGCTCGAATAGCTGAAAAGTTTCCGGATAATTTTAGACGGAAATTTTCAAATAAAAAGCGGCAGCCCGATAAACGAGTTGCCGCTTTTCTATTGCTGTTTCCGATATTACTTTTTCATATACATTACTTCCTTCACCAGTTTCACAGTTCTTTCTACGTCGGGCAGGTAGGCGTTAACCAAGGTTGGTGCATAGTGCATCGGCGCATCGGCAGAAGTAATCCGGCGGATAGGTGCGTCGAGATAATCGAAACCTTCTTTTTGAATGCGGTAAGAAATTTCTGACGATACGGAACACATCGGCCACTGCTCCTCAACAATAACAAGACGATTGGTTTTCTTAACGCTTTCCAGAATGGTATGCCAGTCGAGCGGACGAATCGTTCTGAGGTCTATCACCTCTGCACTGATGTTTTCTTTTTCCAGTTCGGCGGCCGTAGCCATTGCTACCTTCATCATTTTATTAAACGAAACAATGGTAACATCTTTCCCCTGCTTCTTCACCTCAGCCTTGCCCAGCGGAATATAGTATTCGTCTTCAGGAATTTCCATCTTATCTCCATACATCAGCTCGCTCTCCAAAAAGCAAACGGGATCTTCTTCATAACGGATGGCTTGCTTTAAAAGCCCTTTTGCATCGTAACCATTACTAACGGAAACCACCTTTATTCCGGGAATATTTGCCAGCAGGCTTTCGAAAGCCGTTGAGTGCTGTGCGCCTAACTGTCCGGCGCTTCCATTTGGGCCGCGGAAAACGATTGGGCAAGTAATTTGGCCGCCACTCATTGCAAGCATTTTGGACGCAGTGTTTAAAATCTGATCCAATGCCAGCACAGCAAAGTTCCAGGTCATAAACTCCACAATCGGCCTTAATCCGTTCTGCGCTGCACCCACGCCAATAGCAGCGAAACCAAGCTCGGTAATCGGTGTATCGATAATTCTTTTCGGGCCAAATTCAGCAAGCATTCCCTGGCTCACCTTGTAAGCGCCATTGTACTCAGCTACTTCTTCGCCCATTAAAAAAACACGTTCATCTCTTCTCATCTCTTCGCTCATCGCTTCACGAATGGCTTCACGAAATGCAATTTGTCGCATAATAGTATTTAAGTTTTAACCTTAAAGGCCGCGCAAAAATAGGACATATCGCCCAACATTTAAAGCAGATAAAAACGAAGAAACTGATAAAGTAAACAGCCGTAATAACAAGTAATAATTATTCGGCTGCAACAGGGCTTGCGGCTAATTCAAGGTCGATTTTTTCGAAGCGCGAATTTTTGCTTTTATACTCCGGCACGAGCATTTTCATTCTGCGAACCACATTTATGTCTTCATTCCGAACGGCAAGGCGAATAATTTCATCTATTGCATTGCTCACGGTTTCAAAAGAGTGCTCAGCAACTTTCGCAATCATTATTTTTTTGTGATGTGTTGGAATCACTTCTTCATCTTTGTTCAGCAGCTCTTCAAAAAGCTTTTCACCCGGGCGTAAGCCGGTAAAAAGTATTTTAATGTCACTATTTGGAATCAGGCCGGCAAGCTTAATCATCTTCATGGCAAGGTCAACAATTTTTACGGGTTCACCCATGTCGAAAATGAATATCTCCCCTCCTTTGCCCATCGTCCCTGCTTCAAGCACCAGGGAACATGCCTCCGGAATGGTCATAAAGTAGCGGATAATATCCGGATGCGTAACGGTTATCGGCCCGCCTTTATCAATTTGTTTTTGAAACCTCGGAATCACGGAACCATTAGAGCCAAGCACGTTTCCGAAGCGGGTGGTGATAAATTTCGTTTGAACAAAGCTGCCGTTGGCGGCGCTTACATTCAACTGCCCAAGCGAGTTAATGCGCACTTTCCCTTGCCTGCTCTGTAAGCCCTCTACATACAATTCAGCAATGCGTTTGGAAGCGCCCATAACGTTGGTAGGATTGATTGCTTTGTCTGTAGAAACAAAAACAAACCTTTCCACTCCAAAGGCCTCAGAAAGGTCGGCAAGAATTTTTGTACCCATCACATTATTGCGAACGGCTTCACTGGGATGTTTTTCCATAAGCGGAACGTGCTTATAGGCAGCAGCATGAAAAACCACTTGAGGTTTGTACTCTATAAATAAGTGCTGCATACGTTGCGCATCGCGAATATCGCCAATGAAAATTTGCCGTTCTCCGGTGTTCCCGAAGCGTTGCTGCAGTTCGTAATCGAGCTCGAACAATCCGGATTCAGTCTGATCGCAGAGCACCAACCTTCCCGGATTAATTGCTGCCACCTGACGGGCAATTTCGCTACCAATGGATCCGGCTGCTCCGGTAATTAAAATAGTTTTGTTTTGAAGATAGCGCGACACATGCTCCGTTGCCAGAACGATTGTTGGGCGATTCAACAGATCCTCTATTTTAACCTCTTTTAGTTGCTTAATGTTCAGTTGCCCGTGAATCCACTCACGCATAGGCGGAATCACTTTTACAGGAATATCGAGACTAAGGCAGAAATCAACGATTTCGTTTTTCAAATTCAGATCGAAATCTTGTTTTGCGAAAAAAAACATCTTAATGTTTCCACCTCTCATCACCATTTTGATATCGGAGAAGGAATAGATTTTTACGTTATCAATCGACTTTCCAAAAAGCTTTTCATTGTCCTCCACAAACGCCACCACATTGTACAGGTTGTTAGATGCCTGCTCCAACGTACGTTTCAGGGTAGAGCCATTATTCTCAGCGCCGAAAATCACCACATTTGTACGGTATTTCACCTTCCGCATGATGCTGCGCTTGTACAGATTCTTTACAAAAATTCTGTAACCGAAAATGAGAAAGGATGCGGTGAAAAAATAGATAATCAGGATAGATGTCGGTATCAGATTGGGCCAGTTAAACACGCTGCTTACAATATTGCAAACAGAGAGAAAGAAAAAGCTGTAAAAGATGGCCGTAATACAACGCAGTGCTTCTTTAAAGCCTGATATCCGGATAATGCCGTGATAGGTTTTAAAGCTTACGAAAAAAAGAAAATTAATGAGCAGCGCCGCAGAAACCTGAAGATATAAATGGTTTTTGGCGATGGCCTCTGTATCGAAATTGAACCTTAAATAATTGGCATAAATGATAGAAAAACTACAAATCAGCAAATCAAGCACAAGGATAAGCCACCTTGGAGTAGTGCTCTGCTGATTTATTAGGGTATACAGTTTGTTCATTTTCAAGTCTGCTTTTCAAAAACACATTTTCATTACCACCGACCGCTCAAACTAAACCAACCCGGAAACGACTTGGCTAAACGTATTTTTTTGTGGTGCGAAATTAAAGAATTAATAAAAATCTTATATATTTTTATTATCCATCCTTCAAATTTAATTGAAGTTAAGAGAATAATTCGTCTATCACCGCAAATATTCTGTCCTTCTCGGCGGATGTTAAGTTAGAACCGGAAGGAAGACAAAGCCCGTTTTCAAAAAGCTTTTCGCAAACGCGGTTATCGCCATAATAAGGCGAACTGCGGAATACAGGTTGCAAATGCATCGGTTTCCACAGCGGGCGCGACTCTATATTTTCCTTTTCGAACGCAAGCCTGAGCGCTTCCCGGTCAATCTTCTTTTTTGTTTTAGACGGATCGATGAGAATAGCAGTGAGCCATCTGTTACTAAAGCTTCCTTCAGGCTCGGTTGTTAAGCTAACGCCATCTATTTGTTTAAAAACATCGGCATACCAGGCAAACATTTCTCTTCGCTTTGCAATCCGTTCATCGAGTACCTGCATTTGCCCTCTCCCAATACCAGCCGAAATGTTACTCATACGGTAATTGTAGCCAATTTCCGAATGTTGGTAGTGCGGTGCTGCATCGCGGGCTTGAGTCGACAAAAACCGGGCTTTATCCGCATAGCGTTTATCGGCTGTTACCAGGGCTCCGCCACCGCTCGTTGTTATAATCTTGTTTCCGTTAAATGAGAGGGCGGCCATCGCTCCAAAGGCCCCGCATTTCTTCCCTTGGTAAACCGATCCAAGCGCCTCCGCCGCATCTTCTACAATGGGAATTTCGTAGCGGTTTGCCACCGCTGAAATTGCTTCCATATTGGCGGGCATTCCGTATAAATGCACCGGAATAATTGCTTTTGGTTTCTTGCCTTTTTCAATCCTGTCTTTTATGGCAGCTTCCAGCGAAACAGGGCACATATTCCATGTCTCCGGCTCACTGTCAACAAAAACGGGTAAGGCACTTTGGTAAGCAATCGGATTTGCCGAAGCCGAAAACGTCATGCTCTGGCAAATTACTTCGTCGCCGGCTTGTACACCCAGCATAATCAGTGCAAGATGAATAGCCGCTGTGCCCGTGCTGAGTGCAGCAACGTGAACATTGCCAATGTAGCCGGCCACATCTTTTTCAAAGCCATCCACGTTCGGCCCTAAGGGCGCAATCCAGTTTTCCGCAAATGCTTCTTCTATGTATCTAATTTCCTGTCCGCCCATGTGCGGAGAAGACAAATAAATTTTCGACTTATTACTCATACATTTTCTTTAATAATTTTTGCGGGGCACCCGGCCACGACAACGTTATCGGGAATATCTTTTATTACCACGCTTCCCGCTCCTACCAATACATTCTTCCCAATTTTAACGCCCTGAATAACCGTTGCTCCGGCGCCGATTTGTGTGCATTCGCCAACGGATACGCCGCCCGAAAGCGTTGCGTTCGGCGAAATATGACAGTAATTCCCAATTTCACAATCGTGATCAACAGAAGCGGAGGTATTGATGATGCAATGCCGGCCAATAATGCTATCGCTGTTCACCACCACATTGGCCATTATAACCGTGCCGTGGCCAATTACCGCACGTTTAGAAATTTGTGCGGAAGGATGGATGGCTGTGAGGTAATTAGCGGCCGTGTTTTCCGCAATTCTCTTTCTCGTTTTATTGTTTCCGACAGAAATGAGAAGATGGTCTTTTTCGGAGCGAAAAGGTCCGGGAAAAGTATAAACAGGTATTTCCCATAGTTTTTTTGAAAGGTCGGTGTCAAAAACACCTGCTATCGGCTGCTGATTTGTTTCAAGAATTTCAGCTATCACTTTTGCATGTCCGCCGGCGCCGATCAGGTATATCATACGTTGTTTCCTCTGAAAGGCTCCATGGTTGCCGATCCTTCGGCGCTGATGCCTTCACTTTTTAAAACTTTCGCAAATGTGAGAAACAAAATTTTCATATCCAATAAAAAACTCAACCGTTCTACATAGTAAACGTCGCATTCAAATTTTTTCTGCCAGCTAATGGCATTTCTTCCATTTACCTGCGCCCATCCCGTAATACCCGGCATCACTTCATGGCGGCGGTTTTGAAAGCGGTTATACAGCGGCAGATAAGCCGGTAGCAGCGGCCGCGGGCCAATCAAGCTCATTTCTCCTTTCAAAATATTTATCAGCTGAGGCAGTTCGTCGAGTGAAGTTTTTCTTATAAAGCGCCCGGTTACCGAAAGACGCTCTGCGTCGGGCAACAGCCTTCCATCCGAATCGCGTCTGTCGTTCATCGTTTTAAACTTTATCACATAAAACAACTTTCCTTTTTTGCCTGTGCGCTGCTGAAAGAAAAAAGGTTTTCCGTTGTTGGAAAAGAACAGCACTATTGTAATAAGCAGTATGACGGGCGACAACAACAGGAGCGTGATTAACGCAACAACAAAATCGAAAAGCGGCTTAATGAATTGACGATACATCGATATTTTTTTGCGTGAGCAAATGTATGTACCGTTCTTTAATAGCCTGTTGAACCGCACGCCGGTCGAAACAATTAATTATCTTTTGTTGAAGTACCGCCGCTTTCCCGGCGGCGACGGCATTATTTTCCATCACAAAGAGCATGGCTGATTTCAACTGTTCTTTGTTTTTTACCGGATAAACAAATCCCTCACTGTCCGATTCAATAATATCAATGTTTCCGGGAATATCCGAGCACACAACAGGCAATCCCATTGCCCCTGCCTGAAGCACTACATTCGGAAAACCTTCGCGGTGTGAGGCGTGCACAAAACAATTGCTTGCTGCCATAAAGCATTCCACTTCGTTGCTCCACTCTACGTGAATGATGGCAGGATGGCTTTTTATTTTTGACACCACTCCATCACTTAATGCATCTGCTGCTTCAAAAGGCCCTAACAATATCAGTTTAGCATTCGTGCGTTCAGCATGTATTTCTATGAACGACTCAACCAGTTCGGCAATGCCTTTATCGTTCACCATCCGGCCAACCGCAAGAAAAACAAAGTCGGTATTTTTGAGATGACAATCTTCCGAAACCCGCTTTACCGCTTCATTTGGGATGGTATTTTTTGAAAATTTTTCCAGTGAAATTCCATTGCTCGAACCCGATAAAATGATGTGTGCTTTTTCAGGCGCAATCATTTTATGTTGAAGAATGTATTGAAGCAACCGTTTAGAATTGGGCCATGTTTCGGTAGAGCAGGAAAAGGTTAGCTTTTCTGTAAACGAAAGGATGCTGCGTTTGATGCCCGAAGCCGTCATAAGCGGCATTCCGGCTAATGTATGAATCCTGACAGGCACTCCGCAAATTTTTGCGGCCAGCATTCCAAGAAGCCCCGCTTTTGGCGTGTGCGTATGCACAATCTGCGGCCTCGATTTCCGAAAAAGCCTTATCAGCTTAAAAAGCGCAACCCAATCTTTTTTGAGGCTGATTTGTCTTGCAAAATCAATGTAATGAATGTGAAAATTTTCAAGGTCGTCAATGTAGTTCCAGTCATCGCCTTCGGCGCTTGCAAGGTGCACCTCGAAGCCACTGTTGTGCATAAAAGTGGGCTGACCGGTAATTAACAGCCGCATAGAAATGGGAACGGTGGTAATTCGGAAGAGCTTAATTTTTTCGGCCGACAAACTAAATAATTAAACGTCTTTGGAAGCTTGAGCAGCTTTCTCCTTTTTTCTTCTTGAGTAAACGCGCTTCGCACCAAGGCCAAGGCCGGCAGCAAGCAACAAAGAAAGACCGCCATCTACCGGAACGGCATCATCTACATCCGGATCGAAAGGAGGCGGTAACTCACCTTCATAATCAAAACTCGAAAACCCGCCATTTTGATTCAACGGGTTTACTGCAGATAGGCTATCCCATGACAGGGGTTGTTCGCCATCACCGGGGTCTTGCGGAACAGATGAACTCATTCCCGGCTGTTCTTCCTCCGGAATAGCGTTTCCATTTTGTATCGGTTGTGCAAACCCTGAATTTATAATGACAAGAAAAAAAATGATTAGCGGGAAAATTTTCATATATCGATCTCTGCAAATATTTCCAAAGATAGTGGTTTGAGAAATAAAGCGCGATTCCATTCAAAATTTTAATGCGATTTTTTCGATAGAATTAAATTTTATTTGCAAATGACTATCCGGCACGCAACCGAATCCGACCTCCCACAAATCGTTGGTTTAATGAAGTCGTCGCTTGGCGAATCGCTGATACCCAAATCCGAACCGCTCTGGGTTTGGAAGCACGAGAAAAACCCCTTCGGCCGCTCGTTTGTACTTGTTGCGGAAGAAGACGGCCGCCTTATTGGACTGCGTGCATTTATGCAATGGAAATGGAACTGGAAAAGCAAAGAATACCGCGCCATAAGGGCGGTAGACACGGCAACACATCCAAGCCATCAGGGAAAAGGCATTTTTAAAAAGCTTACACTTCAATTGCTGGAAGAATGTAAAAACGACGGAATTGATTTTGTTTTTAACACCCCGAACGGGCAAAGCCGGCCGGGCTATTTAAAAATGGGATGGGAACAGCAAGGCAGAATGCCGATGAAAATTAAACTGACAAACGTTTTCAAAATAGCCGCTCGAAAATTGTTTTACAAGACGGACCCCGATGCGCCCTATCACGATCCCACACCTGCCGCAAACTGGCAAAAGCCACTCGACCTGCTGGCCGACGCTAAAATAATGACGACGCCCTCACTGTTGGAAACCCCTTTTTCAAAAGAATATGTTCAATGGCGTTATGCTGATAATCCATTGTTTAATTATACGTATTTCAGCGACTATACAAACTACGTTGCCACCGGCAGAATCAAGCTTCAGGGGAAACTTCGCGAATTGCGTATTACCGACTACTTTAAAATGTCGGAAAGTTCAGCCCACGATCTTGCGAAACAGATAAAAAATTTCTGCAGCGAGCACCACATCCATTTTATTTCATTATCGGGAAATCAATTCCTCCAGCTAAAAAAAGATTTTCGCTGGATGGGTATGTTGCCGGTTAAAAATATCGGCCCCATCGTAACACTTCGAAATTTAAATATGAACGAGCGCTTTCCGGCTCTCCTGCAAACCGAAAATTGGAACTATTCTGTTGGCGATATGGAGTTGTTCTAAAACTTGAAACCGAGCGTTAACAGCAGTGCCGACTGACTCCCACCCTGCTCCGCAAAGGTATTTGCCACATTGTTTAGCCGGTAGGGAAACACTACATCGTTGACGAGTGTATGCACGCAGGTGAGATCCAAAAAATATCCAAATTTCCGGAGTCCGATTCCCCCGCTCAAGCTTGTGCGCGATGCTTTCAATTCTTTATCGCGATACGGGCTGCCATAGTGCGCAACGCCAAGCCTTACGGCAACAGGATCGAACTTTATCTCACCGCCTAACTTCACATTAAAATTGCCGCGATAGTAGTTCTTGATGGCATCATTCAAAGCATTGTAATATTCTTTGTTTGCGGCGCCTTCTTCCGTGTTATGAATTAAAAACCGCGCTCCTTTATAATGCACATATTCAATATCGGCCGTTATAAATGCTCTTTGCCGCCGTGTATCTTTTACTTCGTTAAACACATAGCTGAGCCCCGCCATCGCACGCCAAGGTGTAACCTGCCTGTATTCCGCAATTCCTGCTCCGGCAACTTTATCAAAATCGTCGCTGCTCATTTTTTTCAGTCCTTTAAAGTTCTCCGTATCGGTCGTCATCTCTGCATAGGTGATCTCATCTTTAAACGAAATGATGGATGGCGTATGAATGCTGAAACCCAGCCTCCACCGGCTTTTGGGCCGGTAAATAATCCCCAGCTTTCCGTTTACGCCCACTCCGCTGCTTTTAAATTCCTGACGATAATCGAAAAAGGCAAAGTTGTTTCCGGTATTGCCCGACACATCTTTCTCAGAATACGATAACGACCTCCTGTAGGAAACGATAGGCAGGTTGATACTCCCGCCTAAAAAAAGTTTTTCATTGAAGTTGGCAGCATAGGCAACCGACAGCTCATGGTAGCCGCCTTTAGTAGTTTCCCATCTTTCCTGCAAAACGCCATCATAAGGATGCTGCGGCCCTGCCAAAGGCACCAGGCTCCGGTATCCGCCAATGCTGCCGTCGGCGTTCTGAAATGTATCAATTAAATAAGTATTAAACGCAAGCGATGAGCCATACACATAATTGTAGAGCGCTGACTGATAATCGGCCTTATCGGCGGTGAGCTCTTCCAGATATTGTTCGCTGAACGAACTTTGATTATTGAAACCTTTAAAATAAGTGTGGTCGTTGTAGGATGCCAGCCGGCTGAAACTGACGGAGATGGCCTGCGATGTAATTGTATGATCGCCGCCAAATCCGGCAACAAACCCAATCGTTCCAAAGCGAAATGCATTGCTGTTGTTTTGCGCAATACTGTCGCGATAGTTGAAGCGGTTATCATTAAAGTTCCATCCCGGACTGAACAAGAATTCGCGTGTTTTGTATAACCCAATTCCTGCGGGGTTGCTGTTATTTGCTGAAATATCTCCTCCTAAGCCTGTAAGTGCCCCGCCAATAGCGGCGCTGCGTGCGGTGCCGCCCGGTATAAACCAAGCGTTCCTGATGGCATCTTCCGGCTGCTGTGCCGAAGTATATAAACAGCCGCAATAAAAAATGGTAAGGAACAATATCTTCTTCATAGCTGTCAGTTAATCCCTCCCTCCTCTTTTTCCTGTGGAACCGCTGTTGTATCCACCGCTTTTTCCGCCCGAGCTGCCCGCAGCACTTCCGGGTTCGAAGCTGCGCACGGGGTTGGTAGAGGAGCCGGAATTACTGCGCGAAGGATACACTCTTCTTGTTTCAGAATTAGCCTCTACGGTACCAAACTTAGGATTATAGTTCTTGTTTTTATTACTGTAATTATTGTTGCCATAAGCCGCAACCGGCGTAACAGCGGGCTTGCGTACCGGACGAACCGGATTGTGTGTGCCGGGGTATATTGGATAGTATGGAAAACCGTAGGCGTATCCGGAATAATAATAGCCCGTCCAGTTACAATTACAATAGTAGTTGTACCGCACATCGTTCCAATAATCAAAATCGTTTAAGCTGTTCCATCTGCGGTTCTTCACTTTCCATCGCAGATAACGGTCTTCCGGATCACTCTGCATCAGCACATATCCTCCGCTTTCTATTGCGGGCGAATAGTAAACATCGTCCGGCGTTTGTCCGACGTTGTACACCGATTTACAACTTGCCAGAACAAGCATCAGCCCACAAAAAATCATCACCTTCGCCATAATCCATATTTTAAAGTATTGATAGCATTACCTTTGCTGCCCCTAACGGAAAACTATCATAGTTATAAACTTAGAATGTTTGAGGTTAAGGTGATATTAAAATAGATCAATCTGAATTTTCGATGAGTAAAACAATCACGCCACGCGATCAGGATTATGCGCAGTGGTATAACGATCTGGTACTAAAAAGTGCGCTTGCCGACTACAGCGCTGTAAGAGGTTGCATGGTAATTAAGCCTTATGGCTTTGCACTTTGGGAAAATATGCGCGATGTGCTGGACAAGATGTTTAAAGATACGGGACATGTAAATGCCTATTTTCCGCTGTTTGTGCCGAAAAGTTTGTTTGAAGCAGAAGAAAAAAATGCAGAGGGCTTTGCCAAAGAATGCGCTGTGGTAACGCATTACCGTCTGAAGGCCGATCCGGAACAAAAGGGAAAACTTATGGTTGATCCGGAAGCAAAACTTGAGGAGGAATTGGTTGTTCGCCCTACCAGTGAAGCGATTATTTGGAATACCTATAAAGGATGGATACAATCGTATCGCGATTTGCCGCTGCTGATTAATCAGTGGGCAAATGTTGTTCGCTGGGAAATGAGGACGCGGATGTTTTTGCGCACCGCAGAATTTTTATGGCAGGAAGGCCATACTGCACACGCTACAAAAGAAGAAGCAATAGAGGAAACCAAACGAATGCTGGATGTGTACGCCGACTTTGCCGAGAACTACATGGCGCTGCCGGTAATTAAAGGCGTGAAGTCGGCCAATGAAAGGTTTGCCGGCGCTGAAGACACCTATTGCATTGAAGCTTTGATGCAAGATGGAAAAGCATTGCAGGCCGGAACCAGCCACTTTTTAGGTCAGAACTTTGCGAAAGCATTCGACGTAAAATTCAGCGACAAAAACAATCAGCTCGAATATGTGTGGGCAACAAGCTGGGGCGTAAGTACAAGGTTGATTGGTGCTTTAATTATGGCACATAGCGACGATGAAGGTCTGGTACTTCCACCCAAAATTGCACCGCTGCAAATTGTAATTGTTCCGATATTTAAAGGTGAAGAACAAAAACAGCAAATCGGCAACTTAGTAAACAATCAGATCATTCCGTCGCTTAAAAAATTAGGCATCCGCGTGAAATACGACGACAGCGATCAAAACCGCCCGGGATGGAAGTTTGCAGAATATGAAATGAAGGGTGTTCCGGTACGGATAGCCATCGGCAATAAGGATATGGAAAACGGAACGGTAGAAGTGGCAAGGCGCGATACAAAAGAAAAGAAGTCATATTCTTTTGAGGGTATTGCAGAAGCGATGCAGTTGCTGTTACAAGAGGTTCAGGAGAATATTTTCAACCGCGCAAAATCGTTTTTACACTCCCATATTACGGAAGCCGATAACTGGGAAGATTTTGTAAAGACTTTAGATGAAAAAGGCGGTTTTGTAAGTGCTCATTGGGATGGCAGCGCCGATACAGAGGAGAAGATAAAATCCCTTACCAAGGCTACGATTCGCTGTATTCCGCTCGAAGCGAAGGATGAAGCAGGCAGCTGTATTTTAACCGGCAAACCTTCAGCGAAACGGGTGTTGTTTGCACGCGCTTATTAGTTGGTTGTAAAGAGCATCGGTTTTTCTCTTTTCCAGCGGCCCGTTTTGTAAATTCTTTTGGCGCGGACGCAGAGGTCTTTCAATTCATTTATCAGTACGTCGTTTTGTTTGTTCAGGCTGTTAAGGATGAACAAAACGTCGTCCCAATTGTAGTTTTTGGAGTAGTCTGATTCTTTCAAAAGACTTCCGAACATGGTGATAGCGGTGGCCAGTTTAAGCTCATCATCGGCGTTTAAAAAAGGCTTCACAGTTCCTTTTGCCGTCCACTTTTTTTGAACGGGTGTTTCATGGTCGCTACTTTTTCTATAATTAAGAATTATAGATGCCACCGCCTCTTCCTCATTAAAATGCTGATTGGGAATCATTTCAAAAATAGCGGCGATGCTTTGTCCTGAGCCGAGTTCGCCTCCTTCCAAAACACTCGATGCGTCGTTCATGGCGTCGATGTTATTGTCGAAGCCGATTAAACGATATTCTTTTACTATTTTATTGTTGAAGATGATGTTGAAGTAGGCATCATTTGCCACACTGAACATTGTTTGGGTAAACTCTGTAACCAGCACTTTTTCGGCCTCTCCGATTCGATCGATGTAAGCAAAATTTCCATTTCCTTTTTTCGCCAGAATTTGCAGTTTGCTGTCTTTATAGTTTCCCATTCCAACTCCCAAACAAGTAAGATAAATACCCGTTTTTCTGTATTGAGTGATGAGTTCTTCCAATTCCTTTTCGCTGGATTGCCCTACGTTAAAATCACCGTCTGTCGCTAGGATTACGCGATTATTCGCGCCTGGATTGAAAGAGCTTTGTGCAATCCGATAGGCTATTTTTATTGCCGCCTCGCCGGGCGTGTCGCCGGAGGCTTCCAATTCGTCGATGGCACGGTTAATTCTGTCTTTTTCACCGCCCGATGTTGGCGGCAACAGGGTTGCAACCATTCCTCCATACACCACTATGGCAACGGTATCGATGGGCCGCAGGTGCTTTACCAATAGTTTGAAGGCAGATTTCAGCAATGGAAGCCGGTTGGCCTTATCCATCGACCCCGACACATCGATAAGAAACGTAAAATTCGAGGGAGGAACTTTTTCAAGGTCTACTTTGGGCGCTTTCAAATTAAGGTACATCAGCACATTCCCGGCGGCCCAGGGTGCCTGCACAAATTGGGTGTTCAGCTGAAATTGCTGTTGCTCCGTCGAGTCCGCACCCAAATTGAAATAATTAAGAATCTCTTCTATCCTTACCGCATCGGATGGTATTCGGTAGTCGAGCTTTAACATTCGCCTGATGTTACTGTAGGATGCGCGGTTGAAGTTGAGTGCAAAGCCAGTTTGAGAAAACTTTGAAGCATCGATGAAACTGTTCTCAACGGTTTTGTTGTAGCTTTCGCCCAGCAGATTTACATTGAATTTTTTTTCTTTAAACAAATCTTTTGTAACAGAAGAAAGCTGCAGTTTGTTCAGGCTTGCGGTTGCCGATGTAGGTTTTAAAACGATCGACTGGAATTTTGTAGATGCTACCTCCGCTGTAAAAGTTTCGTAACCCTCAACAACGAGCGTGATACTGTCTTTCGCAACAGAAAGCGGTATTCCAAAGAAGCCTGTATTGCCACTCGTGAAGGGAATTTTTCCTTTCGACTTTAGATAGATGACTACATTGGGAATATGCCGGTGCTGATCGTCTTTTACCTCGCCTCTCAAATAGTATTGCGAGAAGCCTTTCAAATAAACAACAAGCAGCAGTATAGTTAGTAAAGGTTTCAAGGGAAATGATTGCAACTAAGGTAAATCAATTTTGCTAACTAACTAAATTAGCCTTTCTGCAATCGGTTGCCATCTTACGTACTACTACGTAAAACTATATTATTCAAGGCCAATTGTTTGGAAGTAGGGTTTCCGTTAACTTATTTTTGATCTATCGATTTACAAAAGCAGTAACGCAGTAACGATAAAGAAAAACCGTTTTAAAAACCCAATATCTGTGACGAACGTAAAAGCTTAATCTCTTTCCAATATCCTACTTCAATTAAATAACATTCCGTGAGGGGTGTTATTTTTTTTAGAGCAATTTCACATTCAGCTTTTTTGCTGCGAATGCCGTTTGGAAGCGGATGGTATTGCCCGAAACCTGAAACGCCGTTTTCCGGCCATTTATCTGCACTTGCGAAATCTTTCTGTTGCTGTGAATGACAAAATTCATCTCCCTTGAAATGGGTTTTCCCCTGAAGGCTCCACCATTAGATTCTACAGTTATTGTAATTGCCCCCGTTTCTTGTCCGGAAAAGCGAATGAGTTCAAACTGGTTTTTACTTAATGAGGATTTGGACTTACCGTCATCGTCAAATAAAGTGTAGGTTGTTTCCTTATCGCCGGGATAATAATGAATTTCCAACTTGCTGTTACCGGCATCGGCGGTGTTTTTGAACGATTGTCCTTTCGCAAGCGGAATAAAGCTGCCCTCTTTTACATACAACGGAATCTCGAGTAACGAAAGCGAATCTATCTGCTCTGTTCCACCGCTGAACTTATGTGCAGTGTTCCATTTGTACCAGTTGCTTCCTAAAGGAAGATAAACCTTACGCCATTTTTCCTCTTTATGAAATACCGGCGCCACCAGAATGTTTTCGCCCCACATATACTCGTCTTCCATTGTCCACACTTTCTCGTCGTTCGGAAAATAATAATAGAGCGGCGCAGCAAGCGGCTGCGATTTTGTTGTTTGGAGGTAACTCAGTGTGTAATTATAGGGCAACATTTTATACCTGAGGTCGATCGCTGTTTTTGCGAATGATTTGAAAGGCTCAGGAATAAGCGCTGCTTCACTCGGGTAGCTGAAGGCCATTGGATCCTTTTCATATAGTGCGGTACCGTGCGGCCGCAATACCGGCGAGAACACAGCAAACTGCAACCAACGAACATAGAGCTCATTATCGCCATTACCGCCAGCAAAGCCGCCTGCATCGGAGTGTATATACGGAATGCCGCTCACCGACATGCCGAGCATCACGCCGGGCTGCGCGCGAAAACCGCCCCAGGTGCGGGCTACATCGCCACTCCACGGAAAAATATTGTAGCGCTGGGTACCGGCAAATCCACTTCTGTTTAAACTAAACAACCGCTTGTCGGGATACTCTTTCGCAAATTTTTCAAACAAAAATTTTGTCCAGATGTGGCCAAAATAATTGTGCACTTCTTCAGCTTTAAACAGCCTTTCGAAGCCCAAATCTTTGAGGTTATGATGAACGGCAGCCGGATGAGTTTCCGGTTCGCCCAAATCGCCCCACCATCCTTCTACGCCCTTATCCATCTGTTTTTTATAGAAACTCCAAAACCAGTCCTGCGCATCCTTTCTAAACAAATCGAGCAAGCCACCGTTCCCGAAATAAAATTCAGTAATCAAATAAGGTTTACCATTTGCGTCGGTTGCATGAAAAGGCCTGCTCTTCTGAAAATTCACCGATCCGGTAACCACATAAGGCTCGGTGATGAGCACCGTATTAATTTGTTGCTTCTTCAGGTCTGCAATCATCTTTTCGGGATGCGGCCATTTGCGCTTGTTCATCCAGTCGAGGTTGCCGATAGAATTTTTAATACTGTCGCCAAACCAGAAAAGATCAATGATGACCGCGTCGAGGCCGATGCCATCTTTCTTCATTGCAGCCACAACCGAGTCGATCTGTGCCTGCGATGTATAACCGAAACGGCTCATAATATTACCCAAAACCCATTTAGGAGGCAGGGGCTGGTTGCCGGTAAGTGTATGATAGCTGTTCAGGATGGCCGCCGGTTCATCGCCTAAAATCAAGTAGAAGTTTAGTTTACCTGCTTTTGTTGCGTATTCAAAAACATGGGGCGAACTGGCACAGATATCCATATAGCCGGATGCCGGGTTATCGAAAAATAATCCGTAGCCCTTTGAAGAAGTGACAAACGGAACGGAGTAGTTTAAGTTGCCTGAATTTTCTTCATAGCTGTACCACGGAGCATTGTGCAGATTAAATTTTTGACCTCGCCTGTTTAGCGGTAATGCGCGGCTGCCACCGCCAAAAAATTTTTCATCCTCATCGCAGGTAAACCGAAAGCCGCTGAAGTCTTCGCTGCTATAGGCATCGGAAAGTTTCATTTTTCCGTTGTTTACTGTTAAGGAGTTGGCGGAAAATGCAAAAGTGGTTTTATTAACGGTTAGGAGCGATACGCTGTCGAAATGTTGAAGCGTGGCTGCAATGGCCACAGGTTTTATAATTACGGCATCGCTTATTTTCTCGTTGCGCTGATAGCCATATGGCAGGAAACTGATATTAAAGATATTATCAGCATAATACTCCACAACAAACTTTCCTTTGCCCGCTTCAAACTCGAACGGAAGGTTAACCGATTGTTGCGCAGATAACTGAAGCGATGAAACAATCATAGATAAAAAAAAGATGCTGTTTTTTTTCATCCGGCAAACTTGACGAAAAAATACCATTGACAAAAACATTCACTGCAATAAAATACGTGTTTTAGGGTATTTGAACGGTTACGCCATAAAATATTTTTGAGGAAATTATTCGTTTATGAAAAAGACAATTTTGCTGCTCTGCTCATTTCTGATGCTGGCAGCCATATCATGCAAAAAAGACAGTAACGGAGGCGGCGGTCTCGTTAGCGGCCAAGGCTACATGCGCGGCACCGTGGACGGTGTGGTAAAAGAATGCGATTTGGCAGTTACGGCAACCAAAACCGATGCACTAAGCCTTGCCGGCCGATGGGGCGGTGCCGGTGGTGGCTTCACCATCACCATCAATAACTACAACAATGGCGGCCCCGGCACTTACCAGTTAGGTCTAACGGGAAGCATGGCTATTTACTCGGATGGAACGGCAGCCGAAACACAGTATGTTACAAGTATGGTAGCGGGCTCAGGTAGCGTAACGATTACAGAAATCAACAATACACATGTAAAAGGAACCTTCACTTTTACGGGAAGAAATACCTCCGGCACAACAAAAACTGTGAGCAACGGAGAATTTGACATCAACTTTTAGGCGATTATTTAAGGAGACAGGCCCTGCGTTTTTACGTGGGGCATTTTTATAACCAAAATTTTATACACTGCAAAATTTATTTACAGAAATCCACATTTTATCCCTATTGTAAAATAATTGATTCAATTTATTGAAACAGTTGGTTTTGTTCAGTAATTTCAACTGACAAATTCCTAATGAGGAATTACTTATTAACTCATTAATTTCAAAAAACAAAAACTATGGCAACAGCAAAAAAAGCAGCGCCTAAAAAAGATGCTGCAAAAACAGCGAAGGCGGCTCCTAAAAAAGCAGCAGCAAAAGCAACCACTGCAACCAAAAAAGATGCACCTAAAAAAGCAGCAAGAAAACCAAACGCAGCTTTTATGGCTCCGTTAAATGTTTCTGACGAAATGGGCGCAATCGTAGGCAGCAAGCCGATTCCAAGAACAGAGATCGTTAAGAAAATGTGGGATTACATTAAAGCACACGGACTTCAGGATGCTAAAAACAAAAGAATGATTAATACCGACGATAAACTCAAAAAAGTTTTCGATGGTAAAAAGCAGGTTTCTATGTTCGACCTTGCTAAAGCAGTTAACAACCACGTTAAAAAATAAAACCCGGGGCTGTCAATTTTAAAAGCTGCTACTTGCAGCTTTTTTTATGCCCTGTAGCGCAGCCAGGCCTTATCGCCCGGCCGGATAAAAGGCGAGTGAATCTGAACCGTCAGTTGCAAGTTCGCCAAAGCAATAACTGCCTCCGAAAAGCTTCCATAAAAACGAATATTTTTTACCAGCACCTCGGCTCCTCCTCTTTCATTCAGGCTAAGAGAAAACTCCTCCGGCCGAAAAAGCGTTTGCGGGCTTTCTTTCAGTGCGGAAAGCTGAGGCGGCAGTGCTTTTTTTTGTTCGAAACTGATGTGGTTGTATGAACCAAAAAGGCCGGCAACATAAGCGTTGTGGGGATGATGATACACTTTTACCGGCGTGCCGCTTTGCAAAATTTTCCCACCGCGCAATACAAGAATCCGATCTGCCCAACTCAGTATATCCGCGGGCTGGTGCAATACCATTATCACTGATACTTTCAGCGTGGATTGAATGTCATCGATCACACGCCTCATCAATTCGGAATGATGACGATCCAAATTTGAAAAAGGCTCATCAAGCAGTATCAACTCCGCGCCGGTAATCAATGCTTTTGCGGTTGCCACGCGCTGCCGCTCGCCGCCGGAAAGCGCCGTGGTGGCTCGCTTCAGCAAATGGTTGATCTGACAAACTGAAAAAACGCGGTTAGATTCTTCTGGCGGAAGAACGTTAAAGACGTCAAGCCATTCCTCAACCGTATAATTGTTACGGAGCTCGAAGCCCTGCGACAAATAGGCGATTCTGCTATGGCCCGGCAGCAATTTTTCCGATGCACCCAATACTCTTTCACTACCCAGCAGAATCTGGCCTGAATCAGATTGGTCAAGACCAGCAATCACTTTCAGAAGGGTGGATTTGCCTTCGCCGTTAGCGCCTGCAATAACAATTCTCTCATTGGCAAACTGCGTGAAGCTTATGTCATCTAAAACCACACGTCCATTTCTGTTTAACCTTATATTCTTTACTTCCAGCAGCTTCATTCCGGTCAAAATTATATCATCTGTCTAATGTAAAAAGCTACGCTCTATCTTCGCAAAATGAAAGCAGGTATTCTTGGTGGCGGCCAACTTGGACGAATGTTGCTTCAGGCCGCAGCCAACTATGATGTTGAAACTTATGTTTTAGAATCGGATCAACACTGCCCTGCCGCCCACCTTGCTCATCATTTTATTAAAGGAAATATCACAGATTTTAACGACGTCTATTCCTTTGGTAAACGGGTGGATGTGCTTACAATCGAAATTGAAAACGTAAATATTGAAGCCCTCGAACAACTGGAAAAAGAAGGCGTAAAAATATTTCCTCGCCCCGCCGCGCTAAGAATCATCAAAAACAAAATATATCAAAAGCAGTTTTATCAACAGCATGCAATCAGAACGAGCGAGTTTGTTGTTATCGATTCAAAGGAAAAGATTTCAGCTTTTAGCGAAATGTTTCCGGCGGTTTTAAAACTTGGCGAAGGTGGTTATGATGGAAGGGGCGTAATGATGTTGGATGAAAAAACAAACCCGGCTGAAGCTTTTGATGCGCCCTGTGTACTGGAAAAGAAAGTTGCCATAAAACATGAACTTGCATGTATTGTTGCCGTGGACGAAGCAATGAAAACGGCTGCTTATCCGCCGGTGGAAATGTACTTTGATCCGCAGCTCAACCTTCTCGACTTTCAACTGTGTCCTTCGCAATTGCCAGATGTTATACAGGCACAGGCGGCGGCGCTTGCAGTAAAAACAGTAGCTGCATTTAAGTCGCCCGGCATCTTTGCCGTAGAACTCTTTGTGGATAAAGACGACAACGTTTGGGTGAATGAAACGGCCCCGCGGGTACACAACAGCGGCCACCACACCATCGAGGCAAGCTATTGCTCGCAGTTTGATATGCTCTGGCGAATTATGATGAAACTGCCTTTAGGAAATACGGATAGCATTATGCCCTCAGCTCTTGTAAATCTGACCGGAAGCGCCGGCAACGCGGGTATTCCGGTGTACGAAGGATTAGAAAAGACTTTTGCGATGCACAACAGTTTTGTGCATATATATGGGAAAAAACAAACGAAACCCGGACGGAAAATGGGGCACATCACCTTATTGGGAAACGACATTAAAGCGCTTATAAAAGACGCAAAAAATATAAAAGATTCTCTAAACGTAGTCAGCAAAAAATAAAAGAATTCATGGTTGAAAAAACTCCGTTAATAGGAATTATAATGGGAAGCGACAGCGATCTTACTGTGATGCAGGAGGCTGCCGACATTCTTGACCACTTCGGAATAGCGTACGAACTCGACATCGTTTCTGCCCACCGCACACCAGAAAAAATGATGGACTATGCTAAGTCCGCAGCCGGCCGCAGGTTGCGGGTAATTATTGCAGGAGCAGGCGGCGCCGCGCATCTGCCGGGGATGGTTGCATCATTAACTGTGCTCCCGGTAATTGGTGTGCCGGTAAAATCTTCCAATTCAATCGATGGATGGGACTCTGTTTTAAGCATCCTTCAGATGCCTAATGGTGTACCGGTTGCCACGGTTGCACTGAATGGCGCAAAAAATGCCGGAATTCTCGCTGCTCAGATAATAGGCACACAAAATCAGGAAATAGCAAACAAGCTCTTTGCGTATAAGAAAGCACTGATGGAAACAGTGCAGGAGAAATCAGCAAAGCTGCGCGACAATCAGTTACCGCCAGGCAGATAGATGACGCGAAACTGCTGTTCGGTGCTTTGCGAATGCTCAACAATCATATCAATAAAAGATGAGCCATACTCTGCGTAGTAAATAGAAAAATTTTCTACTCTCTCCTGAAGGTTGTTGTGTGGAAATCGTTGTGTTTTTAGCGCATTTATCCTTTCTTCTTCCACTTTAAATTTCTTCTTTTCCGCCTTTAAAAGTTTTTTCTCCAAAGCATGAAGTTTCTTTACCGCCAGATGTGAAAGCGCACTTGTATGCGGAACGAGAGTAGGGTCCACAGTGGAAGCCTTTTCTGCAACTTTATTGTACAGCTCCTCAACGGCAGCAATTTCAGTAGAAAGAGAAAGCTTGGTTCCGGCAGTCCGCAACACCCAGTTGTTTAACAATGTACCCGAAGAAAGAAACAAATCCATTTCCTGCATCGAAAAATCCTCCATCACCTTTCTGTCCGATTCGTTTAACAGCAAAAAGGAATTACGCAAAATTAAGGGCGGATAAAACACATCCGCAGCACGAAATACATCCTGCAATTCGAGCCAGTAAGCCAGCTCGCCGCCACCACCAACAAACGCCACGTCAGGCAAAATAGTTTGTTGAAAAAGCGGTCGCAGTACCACGTTGGTACTAAAGCGCTCCGGACAGGTCTCTACTTCAAACAACAACTCCGGTTTTGTCCATTGGTATATTGTGCCGGAAGCAAATCCATCATTCGTTCTAACGATCCTTTCGCGGAAATCGTTGCGCAGATAAAAGAGGTTTATCTCCCGGCCTTCAGTTTGCACGTTGTAATTTTCTGCCATCGTGCGAATCGTTTCGGATAGTATTTTATGGGAGAACTGCTCATCAATTTCCCGAGTCACCACATCGTTAAACAAGCGCTTCAGTTTTGGATGATCCGGATCGATGATCAGCAGGCCGAAACGCCCGAAAAGGCCGTTGATAAGTTCCCGTGTTGCTGATGCAACCGATCGCCCGGGGCGGTAGGCATTCCGAAACATGGCCGACAAGTCGGCACCGTAAGGTAGTGACGTAAGGGAGGCGGAAAGTTCATCCATCAAGTTCATAAAAGCCGCATCAATCTTCATACGGCCTACAGCGCCGGTTTGATCTGTTTTCCAATGAAGCGTTTTCCCAATATTCACCGTTCCTATTTCTTCAAGATCCGCGTCTTCCGAACCCATATAAAAAACAGGTATAAAATGGCATCCCGTGTTTTCTTTATTTGCCGTTTCCGCCAGCTTAATTACGTGCGCAATTTTATAAATTACATAAAGCGGCCCGGTAAAAATATTGGGTTGATGCGCCGTTGTTATCGTAAAACAATTTTCGTTTAAGAGCAAATCAAAACGTGAATGTACCGCCTCATGCAGGCTCAGATCCGCATACTGCTCCTTCAAAACATCAACGAGCAATCTCCGCTTCCCTGTGCTGAAAGCAACCGACTGCGAGGCCAGTTTTATGGAGTGCATATCAGGCTGAAAACTTCTTAGCCGCCCTACATTGCCGCTACCCGACAAATGATCTAAAACAAGGTGAGAAAAATAGCCGGTGTCAGCATAGGGAATATCGGTAAAGTTGATCTTCATTCATTCAATTTTTCAGCGCACAAAAGCGCGGGTTACAGTTCGATTGTCCGTTTCCACCACAATGAAGTCGTCTTCGGCGGTTGCAATTTTCACCCCCACATAGTCGGGCTTCACCGGAAACAGTTTATGCATCCTTTCCACTAACACAAGGGTTTGCACACGAACAGGATGCAGTTGCAGCAGGGGTTTCAGGGCATAGCACATGGTGCGTCCGCTGTTGATAACATCATCTACCAATAAAATGTTACCGCCTTCCTTTTGCGCTTCATTTTGCCAAAGCACAGCTGTTTCCGGATGCGATTTATCCATCTTCAGTTCAAAAACCTTCAAAAAGGGGATGCGCCCCGAAAGGTAAACCGCAAGTTGGTTTGCAACTACAAAGCCATTGGTTCCGATACCGTATATCAGCAATTCGGAACTGCCCGGCGGAAAGCTTTCGGCAACTTCGAGGGCCATTCTCCGAAGTTTGATGGCAGCCGTTTCGGAATTAAAAATCTGATTTGTCATCGAACTGAAAAGTTCAAAAATAACTAAAGGTTTTTCAAACGGACTATATCCCTTGAAATGATTATGGTCGGATAAACAAATAGATCATCGTCAAATTATCCGCCGTTTTAACGGACATACGACCCGATATTTTCTGTGCGATGAAAGAATGTTCAGCCCTAACGAAATGCGAGCGCAGCGAGCACAACAAACAGGATGAGCGCATACAATGCGAGCATGACGATGGTGAGTATGCCCACAAACTGGAACGCCATACGAAGATTGTTGAACGAATCGGAGAGGATGTTTGAATCGTTTATGGTAAGCGCATCCTTTGCCTTAACCGAAAAACGAAAAAGATACAGACAGGGAAAAAAGTATAGCACGGCGAATAACAGATACAAAATAAGATAAGCGCCGCCAAATAAGCTACCCATTCCCTGCGCTTCCATTAAACCGCTCATAAAGAACGAAAAAAAGATGGCGAATAATACACACATGCCACACATCACAAACCCGACCACCGATAAAAATTTACCCCATTTTGCGGTTTGTAACAAGGCGTTTTTTGAGGCTTCAGTAACTTGCATGCTGACAGCGGAAGGTTGTTCCATAGTAGTAAATTTTCGCTTAAATTATAAAAAAACCCTGCTACAACAATGCTTTATCTTCCGGGCGTCTGCCGCCTATTCAGGTTTTTGCAACACCTGAAGCGCTTTCAAAATCATCGGATCTGTCAGATTAGTGATTTCAAAGTAGCCTTCATTTCTCCATATTTGCCGCGCCATCAATGATTGAATTCTGCTTAACATTTGCCTTTTAGCGTATTCGTCTACGCGGTTAAGGCCGATGCTGTCCTGCAATGCCATCGCAGAAAGCGCCTTCCATTCTCTTTCGCCGGGATGATAATTTTTTTGCAGATCTGCCGGCGAGGTATAGCGGTCAAATTCTTTTTTATTTGAAAGATAATAGCTGTAAATGAACCTCGGCAGCGTTCCGCGTAAATAAAGTTCTAAGAAAGACCGTGGTTGCGTGGCGGTATCGAAAGGAATAAAGATGTCCGGTGTAATACCTCCACCGCCATACACTATCCTGCCGCCCGGCGTTTTGTACTGTTTTCCTTTTGGCGTGGAAGTATCGGCCTGCACCACTTCTCCACTGTGGAACCGCTCAATCAGTTCTTCAATATACTTGTCTTTCCCCTTGTTGTATGGCTTTTGAATATTGCGTCCTAAAGGTGTAAAGTAGCGGGCAACCGTTAGTCGTAACCCGCTGCCATCGCTTAAACGGAAAGGCAGTTGTACCAATCCTTTTCCAAACGTTCTTCTTCCAATGATGGTAGCCCTGTCCCAGTCTTGCAGGGCACCGGCAAGTATTTCACTGGCGGAGGCGGAAGACTCATCTACCAAAATTACCAGGCCGCCGGTTTCAAAAAGCCCCTCTCGTCTTGCAGTATATTCTTCGCGCTTTATGTTGTCGCCTTCGGTGTAAACAATTAATTTGTTATTATCTAAAAATTCGTCGGCAATATTAACGGCTTCGGGAAGATAGCCTCCACCATTACCACGTAAATCAAGGATCAGATTTTTGAGGCCTTTTTCTTTAAACTTCTCGAGGTTAAACATAAACTCTTTGTATGTTGTACCCGAAAACTTGTTGATGCGCATAAAGCCGGTACCCTCGGCTATCATGTAAGCAACATCAATGGAAGGCAAAGGAACCGATCCTCTTGTAAGATCAATTTTTTTTACAGCGCCATCGCGGCTAACTGTAATGCGTACAACAGAATTACTTTTGCCTCTTAAAAATGTCCGCACTCTGGCCACCGTTGCATCTTTACCCGTCAGGGAGGCGGTATCGTTCACAAAAAGAATTTTGTCTCCTACTTTAACGCCCGCTTTATCGGAAGGGCCATCCGGCACAACGCTTACCACGTTTACCGTGTCATTGAAAATTTGAAACTCCACACCAATCCCTTCAAAACTGCCTTCAAGTTCTTCGTTGGCTGCAGAAAGTTCGGAAGGCGGAATATAAACCGAATGCGGATCGAGGCGTGAAAGAATATCGTCGATTACAACCTGCTTCAGGCTGTCGCCATTTACTTTATCTACATATCGCGCATTCACCAGATCAACCACTTCTTCCAGCGAGGTGCGCTTCGCATTTACAAAAAAGCCCGGCGTTACCGTTGTTTTATCTTTCAACTTATACCCTATTGCCATCCCCGCCACCATCACTAAAGAAAGCAGCAACGGCATGGCAACCTGCAGTTTTTTACGATTCATATTTCGGACTTTTATCGGCTAATTTTTTCCAAGTTGCGAATATCAATATTAATGTTGAATTGATATTTACATTTGAAACTATTAAATAGTGAAATATGTCAATACTGATAGCCGACAGCGGTGCTACCAAATGCGAATGGTGTTATGCAGATGATAAACAACCGCAAACCTTTTATACCACCGGCATCAGTCCCTATTTTTTAAACACGGATCAGATTATTGATATTCTGCGCACTGAGTTGTTGAACGAACGCGATGCACTGCGGCCGGAAAAAATATTTTTTTACGGTACCGGCCTCAGCAACGCTAACAACCGGAAAACCATGCTGGCCGCCTTAAGCAACGTTTTTCCTGAAGCCGACATTGCACTGGATACCGATTTAATGGCAGCGGCACGAGCGCTATGCGGCAGCGAAAAAGGGCTTGCCTGCATTTTAGGAACAGGAAGCAACTCCTGCTTCTTCAATGGCAACGTGATTACAAAAAACAGCCCGGGACTTGGCTATGTTTTGGGCGATGAAGGCAGCGGCGCCTACCTCGGTAAGCGAGTGTTACAGCATTATTTGTACAACACCTTTGACGAAGAATTGAAAAGCCTGTTCGACAGCCGGTTTGTTACCAGCCCTATAGAAATTTTAGAGAATGTGTACAAAGGCAGTCTGCCCAATCGGTACCTCGCTTCTTTTTCCGTTTTTCTTGCAGAAAACCGCGGACATTACATGATAGAAAATATTTTGGAAGATGGCATTAATGATTTCTTTTTTCAGCACTTATTTAAATACACCGAAGCCTGGAAATATCCTATTCATTTTGCTGGTGGCATTGCATGGACGTTCCGCGATGTAGTTACCGACATCTGCAACAACAATCAGCTCAGTTGCGGCAACATCATCAACACGCCGATGCAGGGATTGCTGTCGTATCATGTACAGGTTTAGCGCAGCAGACTCAGCTTATTTATTTTTCCCATATCATTAAGTTGTATTAAATTCGGGTCTAAATTTTTTCGGCTTATGAAGTATAAAGTTTTACCCCTTTGCAGCCTTGTAGTAGCACTTTTATGCGGCACCAATGCCGACGCACAAAACAGGGCCTATGCAGTTACCGGCGAAACAGTTGGTCAGTTTAACTGGAACGCAATTCGTGAAGTGGATTTAACAACCGGCGAAGTGCTACGTACGGTATACGATCCTTCTAAAATATCCAGAACAGTGGTTCGGACCACAGATGGTGGTGAACTCGAAAAAAACAACTTGCACGTTACATCCAACGGAGTGGCTGCGGCTGCATACGATAAAAAGTCGAACCGCATTTATTTTACCCAAATGCGCGGCAATACTTTAAACTACATCGATCTTTCTACCGAAAACGTTGTGGTTGTAAATGCCGACACCCGCTTTAATACCGGCTCGAAAAACACAGAAGCCAATGTGATTACCCGCATGTGCATAGGCGCAGACGGATTTGGTTACGCACTTACAAACGACGGTAACCAGCTTATCCGCTTCTCCACCGGAAAGAGTACCGAGGTGCAGAAACTCGGTCAGTTATCCGACGCAAAAAGTAATGGAAATATTTCGATTCACAACCAATGCTCCGGCTGGGGCGGTGATATGATTGCAGATGCTTATGGCAACCTCTGGGTGTTTGCAATGAGCAATAACATCTTCAAAATAAATCCGAAAACACTCGTTGCAGAACACATGGGTGCAATAAAGGGATTAGCCGCCGGCTTCAATACAAATGGGGCCGCCGTTGATGATGAAGGAAATGTTGTACTGAGCAGCGCAGTATTGCACAATCATTACTACAAGCTAAATTTATCAACCTTTACCGCCACTCCGTTACAGAACAACGGAGGCGTGTTTAATGCTTCTGATCTGGCGAGCGGAAATCTGGCTTATTCGTCCAAACAAAAGCAAACTCTACCGTCCGTTGTTGAACAGCTTAAAGGCAATCGGTTTATCAGTATTTATCCGAATCCGGTGATGAACCATCAGCTTAAACTTAGCTTAACCAAGCTGCCCGCAGGAAAATATACGGTTGAACTGAGCGACTTATCGGGCAAAAGAATTCAAACCAATCAATTGGAAACAACGGGCACAGAGATTAGGAGTTTTTCTGTTGAGCCTTCTGCTGCGAAAGGCATGTATGTGCTGAAAGTGGTAAATGCCGAAGGCACGCCGGTGTTCACAGAAAAGTTTGTTTTACAATAGTTGCTTAGTTTTTATTTGTTGAAGGCCGTCTTTTGCAAGACGGCTTTTTTGTTGCACTGTTAGAATTATTTCTCAAATTGCGGCAATGAACAAAAAGTTTTCTGCGTCGTTCCAATCGAAAAAAAACATTATTGCCGGGCGCAATCCGGTGGTTGAAGCTATTGAAAGCGGTTTGCTCATCGATAAAATTCTACTCTTTAAAAATGCTTCCGGTGATGCGGTGCAGCAGATTCGCGACCTCGCACAAAAAAGAAACATCCCGGTACAATACGTTCCGTTACAAAAGCTGAATGCACTCACCAATATCCAACATCAGGGCGTTGTGGCGTTTAAGTCAGCAATTGTGTATCAGCGGTTGCAGGATGTAATTAACCTTGTGGTGGAAGACGGCAAAACGCCGCTGTTTATTATGCTGGATGGCGTTACAGATGTGCGAAACATCGGCGCTATTGCACGGACCGCGCTTAGCTGCGGTTGCCAGGCTATCATCATCCCCGACAAAGGTGTGGGTGCGCTGAATGAAGACGCTGTAAAAACCAGTGCCGGCGCACTTGAGCAACTACATATTTGTCGGGTAAACAGCTTAATGAAGGCCGTAGACGAATTACATTTAAACGGAATTAAAGTTTTCGCAAGCGAGATGGAAGCCAAAACAATGGTGAGCGAAGTAGACTTCAGTCAGCCGGCGGCGATTGTGATGGGTGGCGAAGAAAAAGGCGTTTATCCGGCGCTGATGCGTATTTGCGACGGAAACTTTAAAATTCCGATGCCGGGAAAATTCGAATCGCTCAACGTTTCAGTTGCTTGCGGAATGATTTTGTACGAAGCTATGAAACAAAGAGGATTTTCTTTAACATAAGAAAAGTCCTGCTAAAAAGCAGGACCGAATTTTCAATAAACCCCCTGAGAACGGACTAAATAATCGGATTGATTACTTAGGCAAAAGAAAGTTTTTTTGGCGGTTAACGAAATACCCTTTTTTGGGTATTTTATCGTTATTCCGGCGCGTGCTTATGAAAATGGCCACACTCAGGTTAAGGAATCATTATCGTTATTTTATCAAACGGTTATTTAAATTTGATGCCTTTTAAGCGGCCATTTGATATGAAAAAATCGATTGTTATTGGTACCGGAAGCTATATACCGGACGAGAAAGTGGTGAATGATGATTTTGCAGATATGAATTTTTTTTCGGACGACTTCTCTCCGATCACCCACGAGCAACACGAAGTCATCTCAAAATTTCAGTCAATTACCGGTATTAAAGAAAGACGCTATGCGCCGGCGGAGCTAAACACATCAGACATAGGTGCCATTGCTGCTGAAAGGGCAATTGAAGACAGCGGTATTGATAAGGAGTCCATCGACCACCTGATTGTTGCGCATAATTTTGGAAACGTATCCAAAAACTTCTCCCAAACGGATGCTGTACCATCACTTGCCAGCCGTATAAAGCACGCATTAAAAATCAATAATCCTCAGTGCATTCCTTATGATGTGCTTTTCGGATGTCCCGGTTGGGTGCAGGGAATGATTCAGGCTCATCTTTTTTTTAAAGGCGGGATGGGAAAACGTGCGTTAATTGTTGGCACCGAAACACTTTCGCGTGTAATCGACCGCCACGACCGCGACAGCATGATCTTTTCCGATGGTGCAGGCGCTTGTGTACTCGAGCATCGCGAAACCGAGAAAGATTCCGGAATTCTCTCCTTCAACGTGGCAAGCCATGCGGTAGACGAAGCTTACTTCATTAAAATGGACGAATCCTATAACCCTGCGGTTACTGAACGTACCAAGTTTATTAAAATGAAAGGCCGGAAGGTGTATGAATATGCTATTTCGCATGTACCGCTTGCCATGAAACAGTGCGTTGAAAAAGCCGGACTTGACATCAGTGATATTAAAAAAATATTCATTCATCAGGCCAATGAAAAGATGGATGAAGCCATAATAAAAAATCTTTATAAGCTATACGGGAAAAAGCCGCCGTGCATGAGCATAATGCCAATGACGATTCATTGGCTGGGCAATAGTTCGGTTGCAACCATTCCTACTCTGTTCGATCTGGTATTGAAGAATAAGATTTCTGATCAGCAGTTAGAAAAAGGCGACGTGATATTGTTTGCGTCGGTAGGTGCGGGCATGAACATAAATGCTGTTTGCTATAGGATGTAATCGACGCTAAATAAAACGAAAATGCAGGCCGGTTGACCTGCATTTTTTTTGTAGCGAAGACGGGAGTTGAACCCGTGACCTCAGGGTTATGAATCCTGCGCTCTAACCATCTGAGCTACCTCGCCA
>JBDHYF010000013.1:0-41864 GCA_039811185.1 Chitinophagaceae bacterium
AACAACCTTTCTTCGGGAACTTATATGCTGAAAGCCATTTGTGCCGACGGCTGTGAAAGTGCAGTGAAGAAGTTTGTAAAAGAATAAGCTGAACAACGAAGTTTCAGTTTTTAAACCGCTCCTTTTTCAGGGGCGGTTTTTTTGTTTAACGATGAATGCAAAATGTTGACAGCGGGCTGAACGAGGCAGTGAGTGACACGGGGGACTTTGAACATTGGGCAAACGATGATCCCATTATTCTTCTTTCTCGTTTTAAATCGAATTGTCATTAAACCATGGCAATGGATTTTTTTTACAGATAATGCCTGCTCAGACGGCTTTTATTGTCATAGGAAAGTCAGTTTAAGCGCATGGGCACTGTTTTTCAAACAGGATCAGCTTTTTCTTTCTAAAATCTTGCTTTCTTGCAGGCCAATTCAGTTTTTTTAATTTGAAAAAAATGGCAACCCCTGCTTTTTTTACACGTATAATTTTAAGTTCTTGTTGTTTTTTTAGTCTGTTTTCTGTGGTAGCGCAAACGCCGGATACTTCGGCTGTTCAAGCGAATGCACGCATGTTGGACGAAGTGGTGGTTACCGGACAGTACACACCACAAGCGCTGAAAAAGTCGGTTTTTCAGGTAAGGGTAATCAATGCCAACCAAATTCGCCAACAGGGCGCAACCGATGTGCTTGCCGTATTGAATACGGAAACGGGCATCCGGTTTTCGACCGATTACACACTTGGGGAAACGAATGTAAATTTTATGGGAGTGAGCGGCCAGAACGTAAAAATTTTACTCGATGGAATTCCGTTGGTTGACCGGGACAATGTGCGGCAGAGCCTGAGTCAGATTGATATTAACAGCATTGAAAAAATTGAGATTGTGGAAGGCCCGATGAGTGTAATATATGGCACTGATGCGCTGGCCGGGGTAATTAATATTATTACGAAGAAACCAAAATCGGACGACGGCTTTAAAGTAACTGCCCGCCTTCAGGAAGAGAGTTCCGGCAGCCATTACAGCCCTTTTGCCAACGACGGTCTGCATCATCAGCACCTGAGCATTTCTTATGGAAAAAACAGCTGGGCTACTACCGGTTACTTTTCGCGCAATGCCTTTGGTGGCTGGACGGGCAATGCTGCCCTTCGTGCGCAGGAGGCCAAACCAAAAGACCAATACCTCGGCGGCCTTACACTTGGCTATCGCGCAGGGAAAGCCATTACGTGGTACCGCCTCGATTATTTGAATGAAGACATTTATGTGGCGGGTGCTTTAAACCCAAATAATTTTAGGGCAAAAGATCAGCACTATTATACCGACCGCTTTACACACCAATTGCAAAACGACTGGAAACTTAACAGCAGATTCCGCCTGACCACATCCGTTTCTTATCAGGATTATAAGCGAAGAACAGAAACGTACACGATGGATTATGTAACAGGAAATAAAACCTATGGTACAGGCGCCGGCGAACAGGACGTATCAACTTTTAAGTCGTGGTTTTTTAGAAGCACAGGGCAACTTATTTTATCGGAGAAGGTTTCTCTTCAGCCTGGACTTGAAGTAAAAAATGATGCAACTTCCGGCGAAAGGGTACAGGGTCAGCCGTCGATTACTGACTATTCCTTATTTGTATCGGCTGAAATAAAGCCGCTTCAAAAACTAAACATTCGTCCCGGTGTCCGGTTCTCAAAAAACTCTAATTACGATGCGCCGCCGGTAATCCCTTCTTTAAACGGAAAGCTTGATATCGATGAGAAAACATCGTGGCGGTTTTCTTATGCCCGCGGGTTCCGCGCGCCCATTTTACGCGAGCTGTTTTTTAATTACTTTGATGCGAACCATGCAATCGAAGGAAATCCAAACCTGAAAGCAGAAACATCTAACAGCTTCCAAACTTCCTTTACCCGGAACTGGAAGCAAACGAATGTTGTTTCATTTAACAGCAGCCTTACGGGTTTTTACAACAGTTTTCATAATCGCATCACGCTTTCAGCGGCACCGAACAACATCTATACTTATCTGAATGTAGAGCGTTTTAAAACAACAGGTTTCGAAATGGAGAACAACTTCAAATACCGCAACCTTTCTGTAACGCTTGGCATTTCATACATTGGCCGTTATAACCTGTTCCGCGACGATCCTACAATTCCTTCCAACGACCTGCCGGAGTTTTTGTGGTCGCCGGAAATCAACACCAACATCAGCTATCAGTTTCCAAAGCTGCGTGCCAACGTGAGCCTGAATTACAAGTATACCGGTAAATTGCCGCGCTATACTTCCGAGTTTAACGCCACAACAGGCAAGGACGAAGTTTATCTTACTTCTATGGCTGCTTATAACTGGGCGGACCTAACGATCAGCAAAGACTTCCTGAAATTTTTTACGCTCCAGACAGGCATTAAAAATCTGTTCGATGTAGTGCGGATTGATAATGCAGTTGAAAACGGCGGCATCATGCACACATCGCCCAATCCGGTGTTGATGGGCTTTGGCCGTTCTTATTTTATCGGCTTATCATTTCAATTAAAATAATCTTTATAAAACAAGAAAATATGAATAAGAAACTCCTTCCCTTGTTAATGGCAGTTGTATGCACCGGAATGGTAGCCTGTAAGAAAGAGGATAATTTTAATCCGACCATCCTTCCGTCTGATGGAAAGGTACAGTCGCTTAACGGTGGCCCCGGGGGCGCAAATGCCCGCAACTCGGTTTTTCTCGATTTGAGTTCTGACAGCCAGGATTCTGTTAATCGCTCAGGTTGGGATCTTGGCTTTTATTGTGGCAACGATTTTCGCGTTATTTTAAATTACACGGCGTCTGCGGGAGCAATGGTGACCACGAAAACTGATTTGACACAAGTGGGTGCGGCCGATACAGTGGGCTTAACGCTGGCAGTAAACCACAACGATCCTCAGCCCACAGAGTTTGCTTATTTCGACGCCATATCCGGCAACATTCACAATACGCTGATTCCGGAGATTTCCGCCAACAGCAGCGACAATAAAGTTGTTATTTTAAACAGAGGAACAGGCGGCGGAATTGCAGCCCGGCCCTGGATGAAATTGAAAATTAACCGAAGCGCAAACGGCGGATATGTTCTTCAGTACGCAAGGATTACAGAAACCAATTTCCAAACCGTAGAAATACCAAAGGATGCGGCTTACAACTTCAACTTTGTGTCGCTTAACAACGGAGCGTTGGTGAAAGTAGAACCGAAAAAAGCTGAATGGGACATTGTCTGGACTTATTCGTTAAACCAAACGTCTTTCGGAGCCGGTATGGTTCCTTATAATTTTTCCGATTTAGTTGCCATTAACACAATGGGTGGTGTGCAGGCGGCGAAGGTTATGACCAGTGTGGTGAGTTATGCCGACTACAAGCTTGAAAATGTGGCAACTACTTCCTTTAGCAGCGACAGATGGGTTATTGGCGGCAATTGGCGCCTTTCTTCCCCTACTGCTGCAAGCGTGTACACCGACAGATTTTTTGTGGTGAAAGATGGTGCCGGCAATGTGTACAAGCTGAAGTTTGTTTCGTTTCATGCAAATGATGGCGGCGTACGCGGATATCCGGTTGTGGAATATAAGCTGGTGAAATAAACAGCGAAACCGGTGCGTGGATAGGCTACCGACAACAGACGATTATAACCCCTTTTCATACGTACGGAAGTTTAATGGCCTTTGTTTCTACGAAGGCCGTTTTTCATGGAGAGAAGCCGGGCAACGGTTTTCGATGTTTGTAGTTCACATACGTTTGTTACTCTTCTTCATTAATTTGATTTTCGTTTTTTACCACAATTGCGGGTTTGCCTTTGTGTCGGGTGAGTTTACCCACAATGCAGAAACGTTTGTTCACCATTTTTTCCTCCGGGTTATAGGAAAATTTTTCCCTTACTGATTTAGGGATGAAGATGGTAAATTTCTGCTCCGGAAAATGGCCGCCCACATACAACTCCGATCCGCGGTCTTTCGAAATATTCGGCAACTTTACCTCGGTCACACGGTCGCAAATTTTCACCGTTTTCCCGCGATATGCCGCAAGCTGATCAATGGTGATGCGAACTGCGTTTTTAAACTCCTCGCTTCGATCCACCTTTTTTTGTATACTGTTAGGTTGAGCAAAACTTCCCACAAAGCATACACACATCGCTACTAATAGATACATCTTTTTCATGCGGAGATTGCATCCAAATTAACGCCAAACAAGTGGTACCACTAACTGCCCTGACTGCTGCTGTTAAAAACTTCCGTCTGGTGGCGGATGCTTTCGGAGTGGATTGCTTCCATATATTTTTCAATAAACTCGGTTGCAAGATGGAGCTTTTCGCCTTTGGCAGCAGCATTCTGCAAAATCTCTGTCCACCTGCCCGTTTGCACAATCGTTAAACCTTTTTCTTTTTTATAGGCGCTGAGGCTGCGCACAATTTTCATACGGTCGCTGATGAGGCTGAAGAGTTCATCGTCGATACAATCAATTTTTCTTCTTAGTTCTTCTATCAGCGGATGCAGTTCGGCGCTTTCTTCTCTTCGCCATATTAAAGCGTCGAGCATTTCTTTCAGGCGCAATGGCGTAATCTGCTGAGCGGCATCGCTCCAAGCCTGGTCCGGACGATTGTGCGACTCAATCATTAGTCCATCATAATTTAAGTCGATGGACTTCTGACATACTTCCAACAGCCCATCTCTTTTTCCTACAATGTGCGATGGATCGCAAAGGAGGGCATGTGCCGGATAGCGGTTTTTCATTTCTATTGCGAGATCCCAGAGCGGGTTGTTTCGATAGTCGGTACTTCGGTAGGTGTGAAACCCTCGATGTACAAGACCAAGATCGATGATGCCGGCATTCAGCAACCGGTCGGCCCCTCCGCTCCATAAATCGATATCCGGTTGCACAGGGTTTTTTATGAGCACGCTGATGGATACACCCTTCAGCGAATCAGCAATCTCCTGCACACTGAAAGGGTTTCCGGTGGTACGTGCCCCCAACCAAATAATGTCAATTCCATATTTCAGCGCCATCTCTACATGATAAGGCGAAGCTACTTCGACGGCAATGGGCAGTCCGGTTTTCTGTTTCGCCTGCTGCATCCATTCAAGTCCCGGTAATCCTACTCCCGCAAAGGTTTCAGGCCTCGTCCTCGGCTTCCAGATGCCCGCCCTCAGCGCGTTTATTTTTCCGGTTTGCGATAGTTGCACGGCTGTGCTCATGAGTTGCTCTTCCGTTTCGGCGCTGCAAGGCCCGGCAATAATAAAAGGCTTTTGGGTAGTGTTGAAAAACATCGTTCTGCTAATTGGATTTAACCTCTTTAACAAGGATATAGTACTGATCTTCCAGCTCCGAAACAAATGCCCCGGATTTAAATTTCTCCGGCAACGGCATTTGCTGCCAGCTTTCAGCCGGCTGCAAAGTTATTGCTGCTCCGCCCGCAGAAAAGTGAATGGGTAGATAAAAACCGGGCACACAGTTAACATAGCGGTAGTAAAGCTTTTTGTGCCTGCGATAAAATTCGAGAACAGGAATTTTAACCGAACGCAAATACTGATTAAAAAAAGTAGTGTAGTTCGTCCCAAGCTGTGAGCTGATATAGTTTTCTATCTGAGAAGTTGTTACGGTTTGGTGATAGAACTGTCTGTTTAATCCGCGAAGCATTGCGCGGAACAAATCGTCGTTTCCAACGCTGTGCCGGAGGGTTTGCAGCATGTTTTCTCCCTTATAGTAAATGTCCGGGCCGGGAGCGTTCTGTACACTATAGGCGCCAACCATCGGTTTTTTATTTTCAATGTTTTTTCGCACCCCCACGCAGTAGCGATTACCTGATTGCTTTCCGTAGTGGTAGTCGAGATAAAGCACTTCCGAAAAACTTGTAAAGCTTTCGTGTATCCACATATCGGCAACATCGCCTGCGCTGATATTGTTGCCAAACCATTCATGGCCGCTTTCGTGTACAATAATAAAATCGAATTTCATTCCTTCGCCGCTGCCGCTTAGGTCTCTCCCCAAATATCCGTTTTGAAATCCGTTTCCGTAAGCAATTGCAGATTGATGCTCCATGCCCAAATGCGGCGCTTCCACCAACTTGTAACCATCTTCATAAAAAGGGTAGGGGCCAAACCAGTATTCCATACTTCTCAGCATCTTCTTCGTTTGTTGAAATTGTTGTTCGGCCTTTTCGGCGTTCTGCGCCAGGAAATAGTAGTCGATGTTTAACACGCCGCTTTCTCCGCAAAAAGTATCTCGCCGCTGCACATAATTGCCAATGTAAGGAACGATGTTGTAAAGGTTGATGGGATTTTTTACTTCCCATGTAAACCGCATTTTTCCTGAAGAGGTGTCGTTAATTTTTTGGATCAGACGGCCGTTAGAAACAACTTGAATTCCTTCCGGAACATGGACAGATAGTGATGCGCCAAAATCAGGCTCGTCGGAGGGATGATCCTTACAGGGAAACCAGGCGCTTGCACCCAAACCCTGAACGGCAGCGCTGATCCACGGATTTCCGCCTTCGTCGGTCTTCCAAATCCATCCACCATCCCATGGCGGGTGAACAGCCGCTTTCGGAACACCCGAGAAACTCATTCTGATGCGGTAATTGCTCCCGGCTTCACAACCGGGAAAAGTGATGCGTACAATGTTACTGTCGGCGTACTGTATAAACGGCAGCGGTCGCCATCCGTCCACTCGTTCCAGTGCAACGGCATTCAGTTTCATCGGTTGCTGCAAGTCAATTTGCATGAGGCTTTCAGCGCGGGTAGCACGAAACAGCAACGACACTTGCCCTTGAATACTCCTATTCCGGAAATCGGGCTCCACTTCAATATCATATCGTAAAACATTCCACCAACTGCGCTCCGCATTCAGGCCGCCTCGGAGCGAATCAGCGCGTGTAAACGTGGTTTGTGCCTGTGCCATGCTGGACGCCAAAAAGAGGCAGACAATGACGAATGCTTTCATTTCTTAAATGTTGATGCAAAATAAGCCTGAAAACAGCAGACAGGCCATAGTTTTTCTGCAAGGAGAAAGACGTGATATCGTACGAAAGACCTGTTTTTTTTTGCTTAGAAACAGGCATTATGCAGCAGGATGGCATTGGTTTTGGTCTGATGAAGGTGCTACTGAAGATCTGGCTTACTGTTATCAAGGTAATCACCTCTCTTCTTCCCACAAAAAGAGCCATCGCGAAATGGCTCTTCTTCATTTAACTATTTCCTTTTCTGTTTTCGGCTTCTCACTTCTTTTTCGTTATGCGTTACGTCATCGCCTTTGTAATTGTACTCTTCATTTTTACGGCTGTCTAAATTGTCCCTTACATCAGGCCGCTGTCTGCTTCCACTGTTTCTGTTTTCATTTTTCATAGCGCAATTTTTCATCATTGTATGAGAAAAATGTACCAGAAAAGGCTAATCCTTCCTTAAGCGCGTGGCATAGTTCTTTCTTTGTTTTCGGGTTTATCCAACTCGTTAAATATGAAAGTAGTTATTGTAGGCGGAGGTTTTGCTGGTGTTAACCTTGCCATGAATTTAAACAACAGGGAAAACATCGAGATACTGTTGATAGATCGGTTTAACCATCACCAGTTTCAGCCTTTGTTTTATCAGGTTGCTACCGCCTCCATCGATGCGTCCAATATCTCTTTCCCCTTTCGTAAGGCATTTCAAAAAAGCAAAAACTTCCGTTTCCGCCTGGCCGATTTACATTCTGTTCATCCGGATGAAAACCTCATCAATACAAGCATCGGGCGCTTTCATTACGACGTTTTGGTGATTGCCACCGGATGTACCACGAATTTTTTCGGAAACCATCAGATGGAAAATTTTTCTTTTCCGATGAAGTCGACAGTGGAAGCGCTCAATCTGCGCGACCGTTTTTTTCAGTTGCTTGAAGATGCACTTTGTTATAAAAATGATGAATACGAATACCGTAAGCGGTTGTCGGTGGTAGTGGTGGGTGGGGGCGCTACAGGAGTGGAGGTTTCAGGTGCGCTGGCTGATATGCGCCGGCATATACTTCCCAAAGATTATCCCGATCTGGACTTGGATAAAATGACCATTTATCTGTTAGAAGGTCAGGGTAAACTGTTAGGCGCCATGAGTGAAAAAAGCAGTGCCGACAGCAAGCATTATTTGGAGAAAATTGGCGTTGACATCAGGTTAAACACCATTGTAAAATCATACGACGGAGAGGTGGTTACACTCAATAATGGCGATGAGATTCCGGCAAAAATTGTCATCTGGGCAGCGGGCATCACCGGAAATCTTCCCGCCGGGTTTAATGAGGCCCTCGTGGTGAGAGGGAACCGCATCAAAGTCGACCGCTTCAATAAAGTGTTGAACACCCAAAACATTTATGCCATCGGCGACATCGCTTACATGGAAACCCCCAAGTATCCGAGAGGCCATCCTCAGGTGGCAAACGTGGCAAAAAATCAGGGAAAACTGCTTGCCAAAAACCTGTTGCGACAGTTATCAAACAAGCCGCTAAAACCATACGAATACGACGATCAGGGTAGTATGGCAACGGTCGGCCGCGGGCTTGCAGTGGTTGATCTTCCAAACAAGTGGCACTTTAATGGTGCATTTGCATGGTTTGCGTGGATGACGGTGCACTTATTCTTACTATTAGGCATCAAAAACAGGGTACAGGTATTTGTAAACTGGATATATAAATACTTCACCTACGATCAAAACCTGAGGCTGATTTTTAAAGACCTGCGGAAGGATGCGCTTCAGGAGAACGAGGTGAAATGAAATCTTTCATGCACATCTTCTTCAAATTAATTATTTTTATTATTATTGAATTAATAAGATAGCAACCCATGCTTTGTCTTTATCATTTAATTTGTAACTGAATGGAAAGCCCTTACAGAATTTTACTCGCAGAAGACGAACCCAAGCTCAGCCAGGTTATTCAAGACGAACTGCAGCACAAAGGCTATACTACCGATGTGGCTTATGACGGTGCAGTTGCAGAAAAAATGTTTGCCGAACAGCACTATTCTTTGGTGTTACTCGATATTAATCTCCCTTACAAAAACGGCCTTGCTTTATGTAAAGAGTTTCGGCGCATTAATAACAATGTGCCGATTATCATGCTTACTGCGCTTGGAGAAATTCAGGATAAAGTAGACGCATTCAACCTCGGCGCCGACGACTATATTACCAAGCCATTTCACTTCGATGAGCTTTTTGCCCGAATAAAAGTTTTCCTGAAAAGGTCTGAAGGGCAGGCAGAAGCCGGAGAAAAAATTGTTGTGGCCGATCTTCAAATCGATCTCGAAAATAAAACCGTTTCCCGCGAAGGCAAGAACATCAATCTTACCGCCAAAGAATTTGGACTTTTAGTGCTGTTAGCCCGAAACAAAGGAAAAGTAATTTCGAAAGCCGACATCCTCGAAAAAGTGTGGGACCTGAGTTTCGACACGGGCACCAACACCATTGAGGTGTACATCAGCTTCCTGCGCAACAAAGTAGACAAGCCGTTTGAAAACAAGCTAATTCATACCAAGCCTGGATTTGGTTATTACATTCGGGAAACCGCGCTTTCATGAAAATCCGGCTGAAATTTGCGGTGCTTTTCGCCGGCATCGTTTCGGGGCTGCTTATCGGTTCACTCGTTGTTATTTACCTGATTTTTGTTGCCCATCGCCGCGACGATTACAAGGAAAGATTGTATCAGCAGGCAATCTATCAATATAATTCATTCATCGACTCATCTGAAGTTACTCAGCAGGCTTTTACACGAGTGCTCCTCAACACGCCTTCTGCGCTAAACGAAATTCAGGCGCTATACGTAAACGAGAATCTGGAACCGATTTTTTCGTATCCCGATAAGAAAGTTGCCTTTCCCGATTCTTCTCTTTTTCCATCAGCTCGTGCCGAAGGATCCGTTTTTTTCAGCGCCCGCGAACGAGAAGGCGTAGTGCTGAACGGCATCGACAAAAACCGTAAGCCGGTGTTTTTAATGATATCGGCATTCGACAAATATGGAAAAAGGAAACAACAAACTCTACTTGTAACGCTCATTATTGTATGTGCGGTCGGCATCCTGGCGACCTCTTTTTTTGCATTCGTTTTTATAAGGCAGATTGATAAGCCTATTAAAAAACTAAATAGGGAAATTCAATTCATCACCGGTTCAAATCTGCACGACAGAATCACCATTCCAAAAGGGTTTTCCGAGCTGGAAAAGCTCACCGTTAGCTTCAACAGTATGCTCGACCGCCTGAATCAGGCATTCATTCTTCAGCGGAATTTTGTGCATCACGCTTCTCACGAACTCCGTACACCGCTCGCAACTATGCTTTCGCAAACAGAAATGGCACTTGGCCGCAACCTCTCTGCAGCGGAAATGAGGATGGTACTCTTGTCACTGAAAGAAGATCAGCAGCAGATGATCGACCTCACGAATTCACTTTTGCTGCTCTCTCAGTTCGAAACCATTCATTTCTCGAGTCAATGGCCACTGGTTCGGCTTGATGAAATTGTGTATGACAGCATTGGCGCCATCAAAAAACTATATCCGGAAATAAAAATAAACGTGAGCTATAAGCAATTACCGGAGAACGAGAACTATTTGTCTGTTCCGGGAAACGAAGTGCTGCTGCGCTCGGCGGTTGCTAACCTGCTGAAAAACGCCTATACCTATTCGCCTGACAAGAAAATTCAGGTAGATCTTGGAGAGGAAAACGGCTATAACGAAATTGCAGTGCTGAACAACGGCGCTGTGGTACCGCAAGCCGACCGCGATAAGTTGTTTCTTCCTTTTTTCAGGGCTAACAACAGCGAGAAAAAGAAGGGATACGGCCTCGGCCTGAGCATCGTTAATCGGATTGCACATTTGCATAATGGCAAAATAGTGTACGAAAGCATGGGCGACGATCTTAATTGCTTTAAACTGCTGTTTCCGATATCGCAATAAACAAAAAAAGGCGGCCGTTTATACGGCAGCCTCTTACAATATCTAAGCAAAAAAATTATGCAGTTTTCTTGGTGGCAAGCTGACTTTTCAAATTGCTTGCTTTGTTTTTATGAATGATGCCTCTTTTCGCAAGTTTATCAATCATCGAAATTACAGAAGGAAGCTTTTCGGTATATGCAGATTCGTCTGTTAGTTTTTTAAGATCACGTATTGCATTACGGGTTGTTTTACCGTAATAGCGGTTTCTGTCTCTACGTGTAGCACTTTGGCGCATGCTTTTCTTTGTTGCCTTATGGTTTGCCATTACAAAATTCTTTTAAAGGAGTGCAAAGGTAGGGTTTAGAATGAAACGGGCAACACAAAACTCTAAAAAAAATATTAAAGCAGGCAATTCGGGCACCCAGATTTATCAAAACGATTCGGCCGAGGGCAGTGAATCTCAAATAAAAAGATAAAGGAACTTCCTAAACAAAAATATTGATTTTTACCACCGATATTTGCCAACCGTTAAATCATAATCATTTGGCATGAAGGATTTTTCTTTTGTTACCAATTCACATCCTGCTTATATCGAGCGCTTATATGAGCAGTATTTACAATCACCCGATGAAGTAGATCCCGAGTTTAAAAAGTTTTTTGAAGGTTTCGATTTTGCTTACGGAAGGCAAGGTGTTTCCGGTACAAGCGCTGCAGTCGGCGGCGAACCGTTAAAAAAAGAGTTTGCTGTTTATGCCCTTATCGAAGCTTATAAAAAGAAAGGCCATCTCATTGCCAAAACCAACCCGATTCGCCCGCGGAAAGACCGGAAGCCCAATTTAGATTTGGGATGGTTCGGTTTATCGGAAGCCGACCTCAATCAGTCGTTCGCAGCAGGCTCTTTTTTAGGTTGGGAGCAAGCTACTTTAAAACAAATTCTGGAGAAGCTTCAGAAGTTGTACTGCGGCTCAATCGGCCTCGAATACGCATACATCAACGATGCGGAAAAGATAAAATGGATTGAAACGAACTATCAGAAAAAAATGGCGCAGCCCATTCCTGTGAAACAGAAGGAAAGGATTCTCGAAAAGCTGAATCAGGGCGTCATTTTCGAAAAATTTCTTCATACCAAATTCATTGGCCAAAAGCGGTTTTCGCTCGAAGGCGGTGAAACAATGATTGCCGGTCTCGATGCCATTGTAAACACCGCGGCCAACGGCGGCGTGCAGGAGGTAGTTATTGGCATGGCGCATCGCGGAAGGCTTAACGTATTGGCGAATATTCTTGGCAAAACTTACGAACAGATTTTCAGCGAGTTTGAAGGTACCGCCATTCCCGATGCCACGATGGGCAGCGGCGACGTAAAATACCACCTCGGATTCAGCAGTTTTGTTGATACGCCCGATGGTAAGAACATCCACCTGAAACTTGCACCCAACCCGTCTCACCTTGAAGCCGTCGATCCGGTTGTACTCGGCTTTTGCCGCGCTAAAGCCGACGTATTGTACAACAGCGATTACGATAAAGTACTTCCTGTCCTCATTCATGGCGATGCGTCGCTTGCAGGGCAGGGTATCGTGTACGAAACCGTACAGATGAGCGACTTGCAGGGCTACGACACCGGCGGAACGATGCACCTGGTAATCAATAACCAAATTGGATTTACCACCGATTTCGACGATGCACGCAGCGCAGATTATTGTACGTCCATCGCATCCATGATACAGGCACCCGTGTTGCACGTTAATGGCGACGATGCCGAGGCAATGGTAAGAGCGGTAGAACTTGCTACCGAATACCGCCAGCAATTTAATACCGATATCTTCATCGATATGTTGTGCTACAGAAGGCATGGACACAACGAAGGCGACGATCCAAAATATACGCAGCCGCAGCTTTATGCGCTGATTGAAAAACACGCCAACCCACGCGAAGTGTACGCACAGTTTCTGATTAACAATGGCGAGCCCGAAGCGAAGGAAATGGCGAAGGCGATGGAGAAGAAGTTCTGGAACGACTTGCAAGAAAGGCTCGACGATATTAAACAAAACCCGCTTCCTTACAAATATCAGCAGCCCGAAGAATGGTGGCGTAATCTCACAAAAGCGAAGGAGTCGGATTTCGACCAATCGCCCGACACCTCCATTACAGAAGAACGCTTTAAGGAATTGTTCTTTGGCTTAATGAAGTGGCCGGAAAATTTTCAGCCGCTTAAAAAAGTGGAGAAGCTGCTTCACGACAAAGTGAAACTCTACGAAACCGAACACAAAATCGACTGGGCCACCGCTGAGCTGATGGCTTACTCCAGTTTGTTGGTAGAAGGTAGCATTGTGCGCATGAGCGGCCAGGATGTAAAGAGAGGCACTTTCAGCCATCGTCATTCTGTGCTGGCAGATGAGCAAACCGAGCAGCGCTACAACCGCTTAAATCATATCACAAACGATCAGAAAAAATTCTTTATCTATAATTCCCTCCTCAGCGAATACGGTGTGTTGGGTTTTGAATATGGCTATGCAATGGCCAACCCGCAGGCACTCGTGGTTTGGGAAGCACAGTTCGGCGATTTTGCAAACGGCGCACAAACCATGATCGACCAGTTTATTGTTGCCGGCGAACAAAAATGGGATCGCATGAATGGGGTGGTGATGTTACTTCCGCACGGCTACGAAGGACAAGGCCCCGAACACAGCAGCGGCCGTATGGAGCGATTCCTTCAAATGTGTGCTGAACTAAACCTAGTGGTAACGAATGTAACCACGGCAGCTAACTTTTTTCACTTGCTCCGTCGTCAGCTAAAATGGTCGTTCCGAAAGCCGCTCATTAATTTCTCGCCCAAAGCATACCTCCGTTATGCCGGAACCTACAGCAAGGCAGATGAGTTCACGAACGGAACATTTAAAGAAGTCATCGACGATCCCTCCGTTGAAGAGGTAGGAAAAATTAAAAAAGTGTTGTTCTGTTCGGGAAAAATTTATTACGAACTTGCTGAGAGAAAGCAGGCAGAGAAAAGAAGCGACATAGCCATTATTCGGATAGAGCAGTTGTATCCGCTGCCACATAAACAGATTGATGCGCTCTACGCAAAGTATGCAAAAGCCGTTTGGTTTTGGGTGCAGGAAGAACCGCTGAACATGGGCGCCGCAACCTATATGCAAATGGCGCTTAAATCGGTAAATTACGGAGTTATCAGCCGTAAACCAAGCGCTTCCACAGCATCGGGTTTTGGAAAAGTACACGCAAAAGAGCAAAACGAAATTTTAGAAACCGCATTTAAAATATAGCAATTCACACTTTAGAAAATACAATTATGATTGAAATAAAAGTGCCACCCGTGGGCGAATCGATCAATGAAGTCAGTCTGTTAAAATGGATAAAAAAGAATGGTGAATATGTAGAAAGAGATGAAGTGATTGCGGAATTGGAAAGTGAGAAAGCAACTTTTGAGGTGAACGCCACTGAATCCGGCGTACTTATACTGAAAGCGCAAGAAGGTGATACCTTAAACGTAGGACAAACGATGGCTGAGATAGATACATCCGCCGACCAAAAAAACACGGCTCCGGTACAGCTTTCTTCAAACAAAGAAGCAGAACAAACCCCGGCTTCTCAACCGGCCGGAGAACCGCAAAAAGCAAAGCCTGCCGGTAAAGGAATCATCGAACTTCAGGTTCCTGCCATCGGCGAATCCATTACCGAAGTAACCCTGCTAAAATGGGTAAAACCCGACGGCGCTCTGGTAAACCGCGATGAAGTGGTAGCAGAATTTGAAAGCGAAAAAGCCACTTTCGAACTCAATGCGTCGGAGTCCGGACAGCTAAAACATCTTGCCAAAGAAGGCGATGTGCTTGCAATCGGGCAAACCGCCGCCAGCATTAATTCTGATGTTGCAGTGGAAGCGAAAGCCGCCGCTCCCGAAACAAAACCACCGGCTTCACAGGCACCGGTAACAGCCGTTTCAAACGATGTAAAAACCTCTCCGGTTGCCGCCGCAATTATTGCCGACAAACACGTGGATGTGAAACAAATTAAGCCTTCAGGCATGCAGGGAAAAATAATGAAGAATGATGTGCTGGAGGCGCTTCAAAATCCCGGAAAAAAGGCTTTCGACGGCCAGCAACTGCATTCGCGCAACGAACGTCGTGAGAAGATGAGTAACCTTCGCAAAACCATCAGCCGCAGGTTGGTTGAAGCGAAAAACACAACCGCCATGCTCACTACATTTAATGAAGTGGATATGGGCGCTATCATGCAGATTAGAAAACAATATAAAGATGCGTTCAGCAAAAGCCACGGCGTAAACCTCGGTTTCATGAGCTTCTTCGCAAAGGCATGTGCCATAGCACTCAGCGAATGGCCCGCAGTGAATGCCTATATTGATGGAGACGAACTGATTTACCACGATTATGCAGATATCAGTATTGCAGTGAGCACGCCACGCGGACTTACCGTGCCCGTTATCAGAAACGTGGAAAGCCTGAGCATGGCTGAAGTGGAAATGAAAGTGATTGAAGTGGCAACCAAAGCACGCGACAGCAAGCTAACGGCTGAAGACTTGCAGGGCGGTACCTTTACCATTACCAACGGCGGTGTTTTTGGAAGCTTGATGAGCACACCAATTATTAATATTCCCCAAAGCGCTATCCTCGGAATGCACAAAATTCAGGACAGGCCGATGGTGGTGGATGGACAGATTGTGGTGCGTCCGATGATGTATTTGGCATTGAGCTACGACCATAGAATTATTGACGGAAAAGAAAGTGTGAGCTTTCTTGTGCGGGTGAAAGAACTTCTTGAAAACCCCGGGCAACTCCTTATTGGCAAAGACCCTGTGAAAACATTGTTGGGTTTATAAATTCTTTTTTATCAGCAAAGCGCTTTCAATATTTGAAAGCGCTTTTTTTTTGGCTTGTAAATTGAGTTTTAAACCACATTAAAAAGCCTTTTATGGAACCTAAAAAAGCAAGAATTCAATTTACAATAAGTGAAGATGATTACGATGGTGAACTCAATCTTCCCGCAGGGAATTACCTCGCCGATGTGAAAGAGGTGAACTCAACCGATCCTGTCCAATACCAGATATTGCACCTCGACTGTAAGGAAGCCTGCGATAAAAAGCCCTTTGAGGAGCAGCTGATTTTAATGCAACATCAAAACGGAGAAAAATGCTGGCTCGAGGCGCACCATAACAGCAAGTCCAAAACCATTCAGGTTATTGGAAACGCCATTGAGCAAGCTTTTAACTTATAAAATTTTCGTTAGCAGATTGATGGCTGCCCCAAAGGCGGCCATTTTTTATTCGGGCAAATTTTGGCGTTTGTGTTTTCGGTGAAGCACAAACGTCCAGACAACATGGACAAGCAGAATGACAGAGAAGATCAAGGATATAATCACTATGATTTGCATTGTTTCAGCGGAAGGGAGGCTGCCCGACATTTCGGCCGGCATTTCCGGAAGCGCCATCGGACGTTGTAATTGCGCAACACTGCCTTGAAGGCTGAGAAGGCTGAATATAAAAACCACTATGGCATTCACGGTCAGCATATCCGACTGTTTTTTTGTAAAAGGCAAACCGCGTAGAATTACCTGACGGAAAAATTTGCTGGCATAAATTGCATAAAGCGCAACGCAGGCAATAACGAAGGCAAACAATCCGAAAGCCGGATTAGCAAACATCAATACCAAAAATGGAATAAAGCCAAACGCCATTACAGCCGCAAAAGCACTTACCAGCAGCAATAAAATTCGGTAAACAACAAGTCCTTTCATTTTCATAATTAATTAGCTCATCATTATCACGTTCACACTTCTTTGCAGGATATTGAAGGCAATTTCGGCCATCAGGTTTTCTTTGTCGAGCGTGGGGTTTACCTCGGTAATTTCAAAGCAGCAAATTTTTCGGTTCTGCATCAGTTTACTCACAATATCTTCTGCCTCTCTTTCTTTTAATCCATTGTGCACCGGAGTGCCGGTTCCTTTCGAGATGGAAGAATCGAGGCTGTCCACATCAAAGCTCACATAAATGTCTGTGCAATCGCTTAGGTAGCGAAGTACAGACCGCACAATGTTTTCAGCACCCTTGCGCCTTACCTCGCTTGTGGTTATTGTTTTTATTCCGTGTTTCTCTATCAGGTATTTTTCTTCTTTTTCAAAGTCGCGCAGCGCAATAAACACCAAATCTTCCGGAAGAATTTTCGGCGCTATTTTGCCAATGTTTTTAAGTTGATTCCAGTATTTTTTTGTTTCCTCATCCAGTTCGTGAGCGGCATTTGCTTTATTGTCTTCGTTCAATGCGGTGGCAAGCGGCATACCATGCATGTTCCCGGATGGCGTGGTGTAAGGGGTATGCAAATCGGCGTGCGCGTCAATCCAGATTACGCCAAGCTTACTGTCGGGCTTGGCCATTTTAATTCCGGCAATCGTAGCTCCGGCCGTGCTGTGATCGCCGCTCAGCACAACGGGAAAGAAATTACTTTTTAAAGTTTCTGAAACCGACTTGGAAACCTTATCGTACATCGTTACAAGACCTTTAATTCTCTTGGCATAAGTAGATTCAATCGGTTCATATAAAAGTTTGTTTTCACATGCAACTTTTTCCGATGGAAAATGAATGAAGAAACTGCTCATAAAATCCAGAGCAGCAATTTTTATCGCCTCCACACCAAGACTGGCGCCGCGGGTGCCCGCTCCAATTTCTGAGGGCACCTCAATAATCTTTATATTCTTCATAAAACGAATTTTTACTGCATGGCAAGGCAGCGCAGCAAGTTTGCTGCAAATGTAATGTATTACATGTTTTCCGTTTTATTGGGCTTAGCGATGGCCGTGGATTACCGCAACCGGAAACGCTTTCAAATCAATTACATCATTTTCTAAATAAGATTGCCGCAATAAATCGAAAGGCTGTTGAACGGAAACGGGAAACGGAATTTCCGGACCTTGCTTGCCGCGGGTGCAAATCGCTATCACAAAAATCTCCGATTGGTATGAAAAAGAAAAGCAGAAGACAGAAGGGTTGGCAACTTCAACACATTCATACTTCCCGTATTCAAATAAAGAAGATTTTGCTTTTCTGAAGTGAAGCAGCCGTTTAATTAGCGCTGCTTTTTGCTCCTCAAAGTCCTTGGAGGAAATCGTTGCTGTGTGCAAATTGCTTTTTGCGGTATCGAAATCAACGGCTCGCCGGTTGTCAGGATCCACATAGGAGAAATCACCCGCTTCCGACCCGCGATAAATGTCGGGAACGCCGGGGCTCAGCAGTTTTAGCGCGGTTTGAGCAAGCGATAGTCTTTTTCCGCAGCTGTCCGTTAATGCGAGCAGCGCCTTCAAACTTTCAACAAATGCTTGCTTGCTAAAACAGTCGTCGATAAACTGCATGCAGACAGCTTCGTAGGCCTCATTGGGTTCGTGCCACGAACTATTGCGCTTGCTCTCGCGCAAAGCCTTGGTAACGGCAGCTTTCAGCCGGTCTGCATCCTGTTTTGAAAGGACTGCTTCCGGTAGCAGCCCTCCAATCATCGATTGAAAAATATAGTATTGGTCGTTCAACGACGGACAAGCGGTTTGCGTTGCTTCCGCTTGCCGCAAATGATCTTGAGTCCAACGCATCCAGTCGTCGGGTATTTCGCTCAATGCCTGAATGCGCATGCGGCTGTCTTCACCCCGCTTGGTGTCGTGCGTGGCGGTCGCGTTCATCGCAAACGGGAATTGCGATTTTCTATTCGCCATGTACTCGAAAAAAGCCCTGGCACCAACAGAAAACTGCTTCGGCGAGTTGCCCACTTCGTTATGTGATATCAGTACGTTGTAGTTGTAGAATGCCGTGTCTTCAATGCCTTTTGCAGCAAGTGGGCCGCTCAGTTGCATGAAGCGGTTTACAGTAGTAAGCAAATGTTCAGATGGATTCACCCGAACAAATAAATTAAATAACGTGGAAAGGCAGTTGGTTAATCGTTCATGTTTTTTACCGGCTTCTTCAAATGCCTGTGCCAATACTTGCTGCTGTGCGGTGGGTAAACCGCCGGAAGCGGGATAAATCCGATATGTCGGGAGCGCAACCATAATTGCTGAAAGGGATTGTTTAACAGTGGATTTATCATAAGGTTTTAATTCATCTATTGTACAAAACTGTTCAGTGATATTATCCAATTCGCCTGCCATAAAAGTTTCCAGAAATGTTTTTTTACTGTTGGCTGTTTCCGTGCTGAACTCCGGACAGGGCATGATGCGATGATAAAAATCTTTAAGCTGAGCCGCGCCTTCCGCATCGGTCAGAAGCTTCGATGCCATTCCAAGAAAGTCGTACCCCGTAGTGCCTTCAGTCGGCCAGGTTTCGGGAAGCAACTCGTGCTGCGCTAAAATTTTTTCCACCACCACATACACATCCCGGCCCGCAGCAGCTTTCAGTCGGCTCAGATATAATTCCGGTTGCAGCAGGCCGTCGATGTGATCGATTCTCAGGCCGTCGAAAATTCCCTCTGCACACAACTGAAGAATAAAGCGATGATAATGGTTAAACACTTCCTCGTCTTCCATCCTGAGAGAAATTAACCCGTTGATTGTAAAAAAACGGCGGTAGTTAATGATACTGTTGGTAACATTATAGTGAGCAAGCACATAATGTTGTTCGCGCAGGATTTCGAAGCGTGCTTCGGTATTAGAATTGAGGGCATCCAGCAGTTCGTTCGTCTTTGCCCGAAAGTATTCCGACATCAGCGTTTCAGACAATTCTTCCCATTGCCGATGTCGCTGTTCGATGGCCTCCGACGCCGATAGTCCGGCCGAAGCCTTCTTGAGTATTTCAGCCATCTCATCGGTTGCATGGAAGGCGATCAGTGGGAGAGAATCGGCGTTTACAGGGAAAAGGTTGTCGTAGTAGGTAAAGTAAAATCCATCTTCCTTCAAAACCATTTTAATGCTTCCGTTGCGGATGGCGGTTTCTGCATCTTCACTCAAAAAAGGTACGAGCAGCTTGCCATTTAACCAACTTAGGGGGCTGTTGAAGTCAATATCAAAATAGGCTGCATAAGCTGAGCTTTTTCCTTCACGCAACACATTGTGAATCCAGCCATTCTGCGCACTGAAAGCCATGTGGTTCGGAACAATATCCTGCAACCAAAGCATCCCTTTCTCCTTCAGTTTTTTGCTGATGCGCCTGAGATCCTCCAAACTCCCGATTTCATCATTTATCTCAAACGGATTCGTAACATCGTATCCATGCGTACTGCCCGGCATACTTTTAAAAATCGGCGATGCATAAATGGTATCCACCCCAAGGTGGTAGATATAATCGCGAATATTTTCAAGGTCTGTAAGGCGAAAGTCTTTATGAAACTGAATGCGGTAGGTGCAGAGCGGTTTTTTCATGATTTTTATTTAAGCTTTGAAAAATGATGAAAAACAGGTGCCAAACCCCTGATTTAACAGTTTCACGAAACCACGCCTTTATGTTAGAAAGGCGATATGCTTATCTTCGCAGCCCCAAAAAAGTTGTTTACATGATTAGCAGGCGAAATATCAGGGTAAAGGTGATGCAGATATTATATGCGCTTCAAACGTTTTCAGGCTCCGATGAAGGACAATCTCAAAAAACCAATCCTGTAAAACTGCTTCAATCGCAACTCGACAAAACGAAGGAGCTTTTTGTTTTTCTGGTTTATCATCTTACAGAAATTGCTCGCTACGCCGAACAAGACGCCTTTCAGCGCGCTTCAAAAAATCTTCCATCCGAAGAAGATAAAAATGTGAACACGAAAATTGCCGGGAATATTTATGTGTGGAAGATGCTGGAAAACCCCGGCTATAAAGCGGCTGTTGATGCTTTCAGCCCACAACTGCGCAGCGACAAACAAATCATCAAAAAATTATATAATCAGCTTACACAAACCGACGAATATAAAAAATACATTGTTGGCGAACGGACAGCGGCCGCCGATAAGGAAATAGCCTTGTTTATTTTTAACCGGCTAATGATAGAAAATGAAGATTTTGTTTCCTATGTGGAAGACGTGTACACCAATTTAGCCGATGATGATGAAATGATTCGGCAACTCGTTGTGGGTTATATAGCCAAGCCGCAGTCGTACGATCTGGAGGAAATGGTGGGGAAAGAAAAGTGGCAGTATGCAAGAGATTTAATGACCACCGTTTTGGAAAAAAAAGAATATCTGCAACAGATGATTGCGCCGAAACTAAAGAATTGGGACGCCGAACGCATTGCCTTGCTCGACATGGTTTTGATGGAGATGGGTGTAAGTGAATTGCTGTATTTCGAAACAATACCGCCCAAAGTTACCATTAACGAATACATTGACGTAGCGAAGGAATATTCCACTCCTCAAAGCGGCCAATTCATTAACGGAATCCTTGATAGCATTCATAAAGACCTTGTTGCGACTAATAAAATCCGCAAAGTTGATTACAAATCGAAATGAAATAATAACTTGCAAAGATGAAAAGGATTATTTTATTTTTCACCATATTTACTACTGTGTTCTTCGCCGCTTGCCGGGGTAATATTACGCAGGAAGCCGAGCATAAAATGAATCAGGACGTTATAAAAAACGTTCAAAAATATACAACCATCGAGTGGGTCGATTCGCTTGTAAACTTCGGCACTATAAAAATGGGTGAGAAGGCTCGTGTTCACTTCCGGTTTAAAAACACCGGCGAGAATCCGCTTTATCTCGTAGATGTACAGGCGGGTTGCGGCTGTACCGTGGTAGACTATACCCGTGGCGCAATTCCTCCAAAAAGAGAGGGTGTAGTTACGGCTGAATTCGATAGCAACAGAAGCGATGTGGGCGACATCCGGAAATCCATTACCGTACACACCAACACCAAAGGCAATGCCATGCACCAGCTGGTATTTACCGGCGAAGTGTGGTGCTGTGGTTCGGGCGACAATGTTTTTTATTAATTCACAATAAATTTTAGAGAGTTACAATGATGAATGTTTTATTAGCGGCAGGTCAGGGTGGCCAGGGCGGCGGAGGCTCCATTCAGTTAATTATGATGGGCGCCATAATTTTGGTTTTCTGGCTGTTTATGATCCGTCCGCAGGCTAAAAAAGCCAAAGAACAAAAGAAGTTTATCGACAACCTGCAAAAAGGCGATAAAATTGTTACGATAGCCGGAATCCATGGAGTAATTAACCGCGTTAACGAAGACAACACTATCCAACTGGAAATCACGCCGGGCAGTTATTTAAAAATCGAAAAGTCGGCCATTAGCATGGAGTGGACTTCGGGCCTGAACAAAGCCCAGTCGGCAGATAAAAAATAAATTCCTTTACCTTTTTAAAATTCCAGATTGATATTCAGTTTGGAATTTTTTTATTTTATTATGTTGAAAGTGGGCATAACAGGCGGTATCGGCAGCGGAAAATCGGTTGTCGCAAAGATGTTTTCTGTGCTTGGCGTCCCGGTATTTGATGCGGATAAGGAAGCAAAGAAAACTATGATTGAAGATGATGGTGTACGACAACAACTCATTGCCGCTTTTGGCCCGCAAACCTTTCAGTCAAACGGTTTAAACCGGGCCTATCTCGCTTCCGTGGTATTTGCCGATGCGGCCTCACTCGAAAAGCTGAACAGCATTGTGCACCCTGCGGTCATCCGGCATGCCGATCAGTGGTTTAACCGTTTTAATACCGCGTATGTGATGAAAGAAGCAGCATTAATTTTCGAGTCGGGCTCGGCCCGTGGGCTCGATTACATTATTGGCGTAACAGCGCCAACAGCTCTGCGGCTGCAGCGGGTGATGAAAAGAGACGGTATTAGCCGGGAAGAAGTAACGAAGCGAATGCAGTCGCAATTGGACGACGGCATTAAAATGAAACTCTGCGATTTTGTCGTGTTTAACGATGAGCGGCATTCGGTAATAGAACAAGTGCTCGGCATCCATACGCGCCTCCTGCGTCTTGTTTAATTTATAGAAAAATGGGACTGTGGCCGTTCAGCTCGTTTATCGGCTTTTGCAGACCGGCTGTCCATTCCAAATCCGCCGCAGGACCGGCGCTGCAAAGCTTCAGCGGGTTTTCCATTTCCATCCGGCAGCCCATCAGCAGATGCCCATCTATTAAACAGGGCACTGAACACGCAACGCGGCGTCGTTGCGAATACATCGCCCCGTCATTGCGAGCGAAGCGAAGCAATCTGTTTGATAGAACCACACCGCAATTGTTACAACAGAAACTTCAAATTAAAATTTTGCACAAACCTCGACTCAACGCTACGGTTTTTCGACCTTGCAGGAATAAAGCCCTTTATCTTCTGAATGGCTTCAACGGCCGCCCTATCAAATGCCGGATGAACGGGCCGCAGCACAGTAATGTTATCTACTTCTCCATTTTCATCAATAACAAAACCAATTAAAAGATCGAAATTTCGACTCACCCGAATGTCGTCGGCATCCGGAAAATCCACCTCTTTAAAAAAGTACTTCTGAAGCTTTTTTGTACCGCCTTCAAAACTCGCATCAGCGTTGGGCTGCAACGGATTCATTTCTTTCCCTCTCTCGTCATAATATTTCGATGCGATCAATTCCCCGTCCACAAACTCTTCCGTGCAAGTTAGTTTTCCGCCGTTGTTGTAATAACTCCAGATTCCATGCTTCTTACCCGACCGGAAGAAAGTCCTTTCGCTGAGCTGTCCATTCCTAAAAAAGCCGTGCCGCGCCCAAAGGCCATCTTCCCTGCTAAAGAAAACACTGTCTTTCAGCCTGCCGTTCGCGTACCAACTATACGCTGCACCGGCTAAGCCTCCGTTTTCATAATTGCCTGAATCCTTTAGCCGGCCGTTGTCGTGCCATGCCAGCCAGCGCCCCTCTTTTTTTCCGAGTTCGTTATAAAATTCTTTTGCTTTTTGGTTTTTTGAGGGATAGAAATAGTAGAAAGCACCTACAGGCAGTTTGCCATTTGAATCGAGATAACTGCCTTTCATTGCAAGGCCTTTTTCCGGCAAATAGAAATCCTTCCTTTCCCAAACGGAATCCTTCCATTCCGTTGAGGAATAGTACCGGGCATTTTCGGCGGCAGCGGGTTTGTGGTCCCAGCTGTACAACCTGACAATTTTTTGAGAAAAGCTCGTGTAAAAGCAGCAGGTGAGGATAATGAGCAGCAAATGTTTCATGGTTTCGAATTTCGCAGTTTTCGGTTAATGCATCAACTTTCTTTTCGGCCGCTTTATCTTTAGCATAACAAAATTATTCTGTGCTTTCGGTTAGCGGCGGCTAATTTTGTACGCTTTTTATGAAAAATAACCTTGCTCCGAAAGAGAAATTTTCTTCCTATCAGATTCTTGTAATTGTACTGCTCGCCGTAGCGCAATTTACCGTGGTGCTCGATTTTATGGTGATGGCGCCTTTGGGCGATATTTTAATGAAATCGATGAAACTGAATGCGCCACAATTTGCAACGGCCGTTTCTGCTTATGCGTTTGCAGCAGGCGTTTCCGGCATTTTTGCTGCCGGTTTTGCCGACCGCTTCGACCGCAAAAAACTTCTACTTTTTTTATATACCGGCTTTATTGTAGGCACGCTGCTCGTTGCTCTTTCCGGTACGCATTTTATGTTGATGTTTGCACGCATTGTAACCGGCCTTTTCGGCGGTGTAATCAGCGCTGTTACCCTCGCCATCATCACCGATATCTTTTCGTTTCAGCAAAGAGGCCGGGTAATGGGATTTGTGCAAATGGCGTTTGCAGTAAGTCAGGTTGCTGGAATTCCTGTCGGCCTCTATCTTGCTAACATTTTCAGTTGGCATGCCCCTTTTTTGCTCATTGTAGGTATCAGCGTGGTAACTGCTGTTATCATCGGAATTTTTCTTCGGCCTGTAGCCGCACACATTCAGCATAAACGAGAAATCAATGCCTTTGTGCACTTAAAAAATACCGTTGTCCGCAAACAATATGTTTATGCGTTTGCCACTACTGCGCTGCTGTCGATAGGCGGGTATATGATGATGCCTTTTTCTACCCCCTTCCTCATTAACAACGTTGGTATTTTAAACGAACAGCTACCAGGCATTTATGTAGTGATGGGCGTTTGTTCTATGATTGTGATGCCGGCGGTGGGAAGAATCAGTGATAAGGCGGGCAAGTTTCCCACCTTTGTTTTTGGCACGGTACTCGGCGCCGTCATGGTGTTTATTTACTGCAATCTGCCGGTATCGCCGGTGTGGAAGGTGATTGTGGTAAGCGCCACTATGTTTGCGGGCATCATGTCGAGAATGATTCCTGCGCAGGCGCTGATGACAGCCGTTCCCGACAGTGCCGACCGCGGCGCTTTCATGAGTGTGAATTCCTCGCTTCAGCAGATTGCCGGCGGAATTGCATCGGTTATTGCAGGATTAATTGTGTATCAGGAGCCCGGCGGCCGCATCCACCATTTCGACACGCTGGGATACATCTGCATAGTAATGATGATCATCGGCGCCTTCCTGATGTCCGGGATCAATAAGATAGTGATGGATAAGGTGGGCAGCACCAAAGCAGTTGTATAACAAAAAATAATTCGGCCGATTTCAAATTTTTTTTAAATTTATTGCTCCTTTTTAATACTCATAACGAAGCAATGCAACTGTTACTGGCGCTTACCTCTAAACAAACCGACTTAAATCAACAACTGAAGTATGCACTTGCGCACGACGCGCCGCAGCTCGAAATTTCTATTTTACGTCAGGCCCTGGAACGCCTGAACGCACAGATAGAACAACTCGAGAAAAAACAAAACATCATTTCCCGCGATCCTCATTAACGCTTTGTTCGTTGCTTTTCTATAAATGCTTCAAACTGTTTCAAACTAAAACTGCTTAGATTATTCTCCTTTGTCAGTCCTCCTTTTTGAGCAGCTAATATTCCAAACTTAGTGTAGCCAATTTCGCCAATTGCATGCGCGTCGGGATTAACCGATAGCAACACCCCTTTTTCAAGCGCATAGTGAATCCATCTCCAGTCAATATCCAGCCGTCTCGGGTTAGCGTTAATCTCAATCACAACATTGTTTGCGGCGGCGGCATCTATTAATTTTTCATGATCTATTTCAAGCCCGGTGCGCTTCAGCAGCAGCCGGCCGGTCATGTGTCCGAGAATATTTGTATAAGGATTTTCAATTGCTGCAACCAGCCGTTTCATAGCCTTGGGTTTCTCCATCGACAGGTTAGAATGCACTGAGGCAATAACTACATCAAACGTTTGCAATACATCGTCCGCATAATCGAGGCTTCCGTCGTTCAAAATATCCGATTCAATTCCTTTAAAAATCCTGAAAGGACTCAGTCTTTCGTTCAACGAATCGATTTGGGCGTGCTGCTCTGTAATGCGCTCCTCCGTAAGGCCGTTTGCATAGGCAGCGGTTTTGGAGTGGTCGGAAATTACCATGTATTCGAGGCCCATTGCCGTGCAGGCTTCGGCCATTGTTTCAATAGTTTCAATTCCGTCGCTCCAGCGGCTGTGGCTGTGAATCAGTCCTTTAATATCTGAAGGCTGAATTAGTTGAGGAAGCGGGCCTGCGGCCGCTTTGGCGATGATTGAAGGTGACTCGCGGAGAGGTGAAGGTATGAATGAAAGATGATGGGTGCTGAATATCTCTTCTTCCGAATGATACTGCTTATCAAGTGGAAATTTTTGCTGCCATGTTTGCACAAACTCCGTTGAGCAGGAAGTTTCAAAAACTTTTTTCCATAAGTTTTTCGGTTCGCTGTGGTAAAAGAAGAAGGTCTGATTTTGGGGTGTGATGAAGACGGTGGCATCGAGTGATGACGTATGGAGCAGGAGGTTATCGGAAACCAGTTGTTGCAGTACAAGCGGTTTTACAGTGGTAACCCATTCCAGTTTTTCCAGCACTTCCAATTGGCGGCGATATTCACCTGTGGCAATAAACTTCTCGTTGGGAAACATTGTTTGTAAGGCTGCATCCATTGCAGACTGAACCTCGTTTAACTGACTGTATAGCCAGAGGTTTTGGTTACTCAGGTAGAATCGGATTGCCTGTAAAATGCTTTCCTGCGTTTTCGCTCCAAATCCTTTCACGGAAGCAAGCTGATTGGCCGCACAGGCGGCTTCCAGCGCCTCCAGCGTGTCGATTCCCATTTCCTTCCAAATGATATGAATCTTCTTGGGACCGAGGCCTTTAATCTCCAACATCTGTATTACCCCGGGCGGCGTTTTGGCCACCATTTTACTCAGTGCATCGAGTTTGCCGGTATGCAGCAGGGAAACTATTTTTTTGCCCATCACTTCGCCTATGTTTTTTAAGGCAAAAATTTCTCCTTCGGGAATGTCGGAAAGCTCAACATCAAGCTTTTCGAGCGTGAATGCTGCAATGGAATATGATTTTGCCCGAAAGCCGCTGTCGCCATGGATTTCGAGCAGTGTGCCGAGCAGATTAAGCTTTTCAGCTATTTCAAAGTTTCTCATTGAAATGAAGATAGGAAGTAAAATAAAAAAGTCCCGCAAGTTGCAGGACTTTCCAATATGATCTTTTGTTGAAAGCTATTTAGCAGCAGCTTTCTTAGCAGGAGCTGCTTTTTTTGCTGTGGTAGCTTTTTTAGCAGGAGCTGCTTTTTTTGCTGTTGCAGCTTTTTTAGCAGGAGCTGCTTTTTTTGCTGTTGCAGCTTTCTTAGCAGGAGCTGCTTTTTTTGCTGTTGCAGCTTTTTTAGCAGGAGCCGCCTTTTTCGCTGTTGCAGCTTTTTTAGCAGGAGCTGCTTTTTTTGCTGTTGCAGCTTTTTTAGCAGGAGCCGCCTTTTTTGCAGTTGCGGCCTTCTTTGCGGGTGCTGCTTTTTTGGATGCAGCCTTTTTAGGAGCTGCTTTTTTTGCAGTTGCCATGTTCATTTGAATTTAATGGTTAGTAAATAATACCATAAAATTAAAGAACTAATAACAACTGACAAATTTTTTTAAGCTGTTGCTTCCACAGGTACAACGGATACTTTCGTTTTGTTCTCGCGTGTTTTTCTGAATTCAACCACACCATCGGTTAATGCGAAGATGGTAAAGTCTTTACCAACGCCTACATTTTTACCCGGATGATAAACGGTTCCGCGCTGGCGGATGATGATGTTTCCTGCAACTGCGGGCTGTCCGCCGAATATCTTAACGCCGAGACGCTTGCTGTGCGAATCGCGGCCGTTTTTTACGCTACCTTCCCCTTTCTTGTGAGCCATTATTTAAATTTTTATAATCAGAATTTCTGATTGATTATGCAATGCTTTCAATTTTAATTTGCGTGTACTGGGTTCTGTGACCATGCTTTTTACGAAAGCCTTTTCTTCTTTTCATTTTAAAGGCAATCACTTTGTCGCCCAAAACTTTATCGCTCAGGATTTCGGCTTTCACCAAAACTTTTGTATCAGCACCTAATGAAATGCTACCGTTATTATCGGTAAACAAAACATCGCTGAACTCAACTTTGTCGCCATTTTTACCTTGCAGGTGAGGCACATATAAGTTTTGGCCTTCCTTTACCCTGAATTGTTGACCTGCTATTTTTACTACTGCAAACATAATGTTCGATTTAACTCCGAAAAAAATTCGGACGGCAAAGGTAAAAGATTTCAGTTCAATTGAAAAAATTAATTCTTGCGCGGATGGCAAAAATATGGTTAAAGCCTTTATAACGAAAAACCAAAGTACATAACGATACAGATGAGCACCGCTGCAACAATTGCTACCGCAATTTTGTTTTTTTCCCAGAAGTGATTTTGGTGTTTGACAGAGAGCGTTTCAGAAATTTTCCTCTTGGCCTCAGCCGAGAGTGGCAGGTGCATCAATTTTCCGACGGCCTCCCTGAATCGTGGATAAGACAGCGGCTCTATGCATTTGAGGTAGAGGTAAACAAAATCATCATTAAAACTTTCCGAGTCGGCCGGCATCATCATAAGCAGGACGGTTTCCGGAACGATGGCTGAGAGTTCGGCCATTATCCATTCTTCCGGCATACGGAAGGGGTCCGCGGTCCGGTTATCCTCATATAAGTGCAGCAGTGAAGTGAAACTCTGCTGCGGCGTAAGCACCAATAGCTCTACGTTCAAACCTTCGGTGAAACGTTTTTGATGATATCTTTTTCGCTCAACGGGGTTTGACAATACCCGATAGGCTTCGTTTAGGAGGCGGAAATGTGTACTGTTCGCCAGATTGCTTCCCGCGGCGTCGGGGTGATAGCGAAACGCAAGACGTCGATAGGCCTTTCTTATTTCTTCATAGCCGGCTTTCGGGCTCACATTTAATATGGAATAATAATCGATCACCAGCCTTCAAAAGTATTTCTGCTTTTTTGAATTCGAGCTTATAATAGGAGTCTTTAGCATCTTTCTAAAAAAAATAGCCGCATCAGCGGGGATGCGGCTATCGGAAAAAAGATCGGCTTAAAGCGCTTGTTTTTGCCGCACTTTACCATTCATAACAGTTAAAAGCACTTTTGCATTTTTAACCTCGGAGGGTGGTAAATCAAATAGGTTTTTATCCAATACAATGAAGTCGGCGAACTTGCCTTTTTCAATCGACCCAATTTGTTTTTCGGCGTTCAGGATGTATGCGGAACCCATTGTACTGGCATAAAGCGCCTGGGCCAGCGTAACCACTTCGTCGGCCGGCGGCAACTGATCCATCACGCCTTTTCCCGTAACCATGGCGCGGGTGGTTGCCACATGAATGGCCTCAAGGGGCTTGTAGGTGCTGTAATAGCCGGCTGCAAACCAATCGGTTCCAAAGCCTACGTTTGCGCCACTTCTTACCATCGAGCCTACACGCATGTAGTTCGACTTAATAAAATCAAGTCCCATTCGGTCAGCGGCAAGTCCGAGAACAGAATTATCGGGAGTAGCCCATTGCGCAGAAAATTGCGCGGAAACACCGAGTTGCTTAAACCGTGGCAAATCCGAATCTAAATAATACACCACATGTGAAGCGGTATGGCGGGTTTTGCTTTCGGGATACTTTTTTTTCGCGTTTTCAACAGCGTTTAAATAGTCGTTTACGGCGTGGTCGCCCACCATGTGTCCGAAGGTGGGAATGCCTTGTCGGTGTGCTTCCGCTACAATTTCGTACAAACGCTCCGACTTCATAAACAAGTTACCCTTAAAATCACCTCTTCCAACATAAGGATGCATCATTGCGGCCGTGTACTGTGCTTCGCCGCCATCGAGATTAATTTTTAATATGGATGCTTTTACGAGTTCCGACTGATATTTTTTATTCAAAGCAAGAAAAGGTGCGAATGGATCTTCGTCCGGACGGTTGTAGTAATAGCTGCCGAAGGTTCTAACGGCGAGCTTTCCTTCTTTCTCAAGCTGTTGGTAAAGGTCGTAACCTTCTTCGTGTTTAATTCCAAGAATGCCTGCGTCGAAAACTGTGGTGATGCCGGCCTCTGAAAACTTCTTCATGTACAACTCCATTCCTTCTTTCACGGCTGATATATCGGTAGGCACGAGTTTGCCGAGTACGCCTATAAAAGCCGGAATTTCTACCAGGAACCCGGTTGGTTCACCCGTTTTAGGATCGCGCTGAAATGTGCTGAAGCCGGGCATGGGGTCGGGTGTTTCTTTGGTGATGCCGGCAGCTTGTAAGGCGCTTGAGTTTGCCCATGCCCCGTGACCATCTATTGCTACCAAAATAGCCGGCTTATTGGGGAAAACGGAATCCAGCAATTTTTTGTTAGGCCCTTCGGGCGGAAACAGGCCATACCGCCATCCAAATCCGCGAATCACTTTTGCCTCCGGATTTTCTGCATCCCAGGCTTTCAGGCGCGCCAGCAATTCGTTTATGTCGTCGGTTTGTAAGTCTGCGCCAACAGTAACCCACGACACGGTGGGGTGGATATGTGATTCTACAAATCCGGGCATCAGCATTTTCCCTTTCAGGTCGGTAACCTCTGTGTTGCTGCCAATGAAGGCGTCGGCATCTTTGGTAGTGCCTACGAAAACGATTTCTTTTCCTTTCACGGCAACGGCTTCTGCCCAGGGCATAGAGTCGGTAAGAGTATAAATTTTTCCATTAATGAAAACCATATCAGCCGCATTTTTGGCCGATGGCCCGCAGGATGCAAGTGTAAACAGGCTGCCCAAGAGGAGCAACAAGTAGCTAAATCTTAATTCTTTCACGGTGCAAGATGGATTTTAGATGGGTTGAAGTGAATTGTATAGAAACAAAAAAAAGATTTAATCCGCAGAAAAATATTTTTTCCGCTCATTTTTTCTGAGTTGTATTGACTGATGGGGAGTGTTAGTAACAATTTATTCACGGCTTTGGGAAGTGTCGGCTGTAAAACCTGTTGATAAGAAGCGCAGCATTGTGGATAACCGCGAAAATGAATTCACACAAAACAATCACCCTACCGGTTTATGCCGCCGCAGGGTTTGGCGGTGTTCGGGCTGTTTTTTTTGTTCTTATGTTCGCATACTTTTTTAAATGGGTTAGCGTGAGATTAAAATCTTTGGAAATAAAGGGATTTAAAAGTTTTGCCGATAAAACAATTGTAACCTTCGACGAAGGCATTACCGGCATTATTGGCCCGAACGGATGTGGGAAAAGCAATATTATCGATTCGATACGCTGGGTTATTGGTGAGCAGAAAATTTCGGCATTAAGGAGCGAAAACTTGGAAGCACTGGTTTTTAACGGAAGCAAAACGCGCAGCCCCAGCGGACTTGCCGAAGTAAGCCTTACGTTCGAAAACACCCGTAATCTGCTGCCGACCGAATTTAGCACCGTTACCATTACGCGCCGGTTTTATAAAAACGGCGACAGCGAATATCGCCTCAACGATGTAAGCTGCCGTTTAAAGGATATTCATAATTTATTTATGGATACAGGGGTAAGCAACGACAGCTACGCAATTATTGAATTGGGAATGGTGGACGATATTATTAAAGACAAGGACAACAGTCGCCGCCGAATGTTGGAGCAGGCTGCGGGCATCACCATTTATAAAACACGAAAAAAAGAAGCAAAAGCAAAGCTCGACGCAACGGATCAGGATTTAAACCGGATTGAAGATTTACTTTTCGAAATCAACAACCAGCTGAAAACACTCGAAAATCAGGCGAAGAAGGCGGAAAAGTATTTCGAAATTAAAAAAGATTATAGGGAGCTGTCGGTAGAGTTGGCAAAGGCCGCACTTGAAGATTTTAACATCTCGTACAAACAGCTAACTGCCGAGCAGGAAACCGAACAAGACAAGAAGGTTGCGCTGGAGGCTGAAATTGCAACGGAGGAAGCGGCGCTCGAGCAACAAAAGCTGGCGTTTATAGAAAAAGAAAAAGCGCTTCAGACGCAACAGCAGCAGTTTAACGAGTTAGTGCAAAATTTGCGAACTAAGGAAAATGAGAAGAATCTTTCTGCGCAAAAACTACAGTTTTTAAAAGAGAAAGAATCCGGACTTTCCGATTTTTTAAACAAAGCTTCCGGCCAAACGAAGAACCTTCAGGATTCTATTGAATATACCCGCCTTCAAATTGCGGAAGAACAGGACGAAACAGAGCAGTTGCAAACGCTGATTGAAGCGGCAGCTGCCGAGGCCGAAGCTGGCAAGTCTGCTTTTGAAGTGAAAAAATCGGGCATCACCGAACAGCGCAATCATTACCAAACGCTTCAGCGGAAACAGTTTGAAGCAGAGAAAAAAGTTGCTGTTGCGGACACATCTATTCAAAATATTCAGCGGGCGCTTCATCAGCTATCGGAAGAATCCGGTGGAAGAGAGCAGCAGTTGAAGAGCTTAGAGCCGGAACTGGAACAAAAGCAGGAGAGCCTTAAGAAGAAGCAGGATTTGCTGACGGCTTTGCAGGAGCAGCAAGACCGCACAAAAGCGCTCATTTTCGAAACGCAAACCGAGCTGGAAACGCTGCGAACAAAACTTGCCGAAGAGAGTCGTTTGCTCGATGCCAAACAAAACGAATATGCGCTCCTCAAAAGCCTGATCGACTCGATGGAAGGCTACCCGGAAAGCATTAAGTTTTTGCATAAAAACCCAAACTGGAACAACAAAGCACCCGTTCTTTCGGACATTATCTACGTGAAAGAAGAATACCGCGCTGCCGTGGAAAATGTGCTCGATCCCTACCTGAATTATTACGTGGTAAACAACCTTTCCGAAGGACTTGCCGCCATCCATTTGCTGGAAGAAAACAAAAAGGGGAAAGCCAACTTCTTTCTTCTCGATCAGTTTCAGCATCAGGCCGAACTTTTGAAGCATCCGGCCGGTACCATACGCGCCACCGACGTAATTGAGGTGGAAGGGGCTTATAAAAATCTTGCTGCCTATTTATTGGGCAATGTATTTATTGCAGAAGATGACACTGCGCTTGACATGGCGGGCGACTTCGTGCTCCTTGAAAAACATGGAAAATATGTAAAAGGAAAATACAGTTTAACGGGAGGAAGCGTTGGATTGTTTGAAGGGAAAAAAATAGGACGCGCCAAAAATCTTGAAAAGCTTGTTGAACAAATCAACACCCAAAAACAAGTGGTTGAACAGTTGAAGAGCACCATTAAAACCCGTCAGGACGCAGTTATTGGATACAATCAACAACTGCAGGAAAGCCAGATTCGCCAAACCGAGGCCGATATGAATGCGCTGATAAATCAGCTATTCTCCATCAAAAATAAAATTGAAAACCTGCATCACAGTCAGGATGCGGCCGCCGGCAGGAAAGACGATTTAGAACAAAGGCTGCAAATAGAATCGGATGCGATTGCAGAAACGCGTGACCTCCTCGACGCGTTGAATGCCGATTTGAAACAAACCACCGAAGCGCTGAAGTTGTCGGAACAAGACTATCAGCAGTCGGAGCAGGCATATAATTTTGCCCTTGCAAAGCACAATCAGTTAAACATTCAGTTTACCCGGCAACAAAGCAAGGCACAGGCGCTGAAACAAGAACTGGCGTACAAAGAAAATCAGCTAAGTCAATTACATCAGCAAATAGAAACGAATCAGCATCAGCAAAAAACCATTGCTGCTGAAATTAATGAGCAGCAGGCATTTTTAACGACGCAGCAAGAAGAACTGCTAAAATTGATGAAGCGTAAAAGTGAGGAAGAAGTACTGCTGAACGAAGCAGATCAGGCATATTTTAGTTTGCGGAATATTCTACAGCAGCGTGAAAGCGATTTGCGTTTAAAAGCACGCTCGAAGGAGAACAGCGATCTGTTGCTGAACTCTATTAAGGACAGGTTGAATGATTTAAAGATAACGGTGGCCGGTATGAAAGAGCGCCTGCTTGTAGAGTTTAAAATTGATTTAAGCGAAATACTCGATGAAGCACGCACTACCGAACAGCCGGTAGAGGAGCTGCAGGCATCGGCCGACCGGATGAAGAAACGGTTGGAAAATATGGGCGAGGTAAACCCTACCGCTGTTGAAGCTTTTACCGAAATGCGTAAGCGCTACGAGTTTATTCTGGAGCAGAAGAATGATTTGGTAAACGCTAAAGACAGCCTGCTGCAAACCATTCAGGAAGTGGAAGCTACCGCCAATCAACAATTTCTGGAAACCTTCAACAAAGTGCGGGAGAATTTTCAGCAGGTTTTTAAAGCGCTGTTTACAGAAGAAGACACAGCCGATATGGTGTTGGAAAATCCGGAAAACCTTGCAGAAACCGGTATCGACATTATTGCGAAGCCAAAAGGCAAACGGCCTTCATCCATTACACAACTGAGTGGCGGCGAAAAAACATTAACCGCAACGGCGCTGTTATTTGCCATCTATTTAATTAAACCGGCGCCATTTTGTATTTTGGACGAGGTGGATGCACCACTCGACGATGCCAACGTGGGTAAGTTTACGCAGATGATTCAAAAGTTCAGCAATAACTCACAATTTATTATTGTAACACACAACAAAACCACAATGAGCGCGGTTGACGTTATTTATGGCGTTACCATGCAGGAGCCGGGTGTTAGTAAGCTGGTGCCCGTAGATTTCCGCAGCCTTAACTAAAGCGTTTTACGTGCACAACCAATTCCGAATTGGTTAGCTTTGCACCTGCTTAAAAACAACTATGATTGCATTTAACAGGTTTGTACTAAATAACGGACTGAAGGTAATTGTGCATGAAGATGCTACCACACCGATGGCTGTTGTGAACGTGATGTATGATGTAGGAGCGAAGGATGAAGATCCTGAAAAAACCGGCTTTGCTCATTTATTCGAACATTTGATGTTTGGCGGATCAGTAAACATTGAAAGCTACGATGAGCCCCTTCAGATGGCCGGCGGCGAAAACAACGCTTATACCACCAACGATTTAACCAACTACTACTGTCAGCTTCCGGCCGAAAATATTGAAACCGCCTTTTGGCTCGAGAGCGACCGTATGCTTTCGCTCGCCTTCAGCAAAAAAAGCCTCGATATACAACGCAAGGTCGTTTGTGAAGAGTTTAAAGAACATTACATCAACAAACCCTATGGCGACATCTGGCTGAAAATGCGCAGTCTTGCATACCGTGTGCACCCGTATCGGTGGATGACAATTGGAAAAGAACTTTCTCATATCGAGAATGCAGAATTGTCCGATGTAAAATCATTTTTCCATAAATATTATCGTCCTAACAACGCCATCCTTGCGGTAGCAGGCAACGTTACAACGGAGCAGGTGAAGCAACTTGCGGAAAAGTGGTTTGGCGATATTCCGGCGGGCGACATCCCAAAACGTAACATTGAAAAAGAGCCGGCGCAGGAAGAGAAACACCACCTTAAAATTGAGGCTGACGTTCCGCTCGATGCGTTGCTGAAAGCATGGCACATGCCTGAAAGAATGCACAAGGGATATTATGTGTGCGATTTGATTACAGACATTTTGGGCGGTGGCGGTTCGTCGCGTTTATATCAAAAACTGGTGAAGGAAAAACAGCTTTTCAGCAGTATTGACTGTTATCATTTCGGAACAATTGATCCGGGATTGCTTGCAATAGATGGAAAGTTGGTGAAGGGTGTTTCCTTTGCCGAGGCCGAGGGCGCTGTGGATGAAGTATTGCATGGGTTAATTCAAAACCGGATTACCGAAGCTGAATTGCAGAAAGTAAAAAACAGATCGGAAAGCACCATTGCATTTGAAGATATGAGCATCATTAACCGGGCAAACAGCTTGGCATATTTTGAGTTGCTTGGCGATGCCGCTTTAATGAATGGCGAACTGAAAAAATATGAGGAGGTAACGGTTGAGGAAGTACAACGATATGCTGCAGAAATTTTCCGCGAAAACAACTGCAACGTCATTCAATACTGCAGTAAAAATTAACTATGATAAACAGAAAAATTGCACCCTCCATTCATAACGCTGTCGACTTTAATTTCCATCTTAAACCACTGCATTCTTTTCAGCTCGACAATGGAATAAATGTGCATTGCATCCATTCTGATGCGCAGGAAGTGGTTGTGCTCGATATTGTTTTTTTTGCCGGTAACTGGTACGAGGAAAACAACCTTCAGGCGGCTGCTGCTAACTTCCTTATTAAGAACGGAACGAGCCGGAAATCTGCATACGTTATTAATGAAGATATTGAGTTTTACGGTGCTTATTTTAACCGTGCGTGCTACAGCGAAACGGCAACTGTTACCCTGCATTGCCTGAGTAAATACCTGAACGATTTGTTGCCGATTGTGCATGAGGTAATTGCAGATGCCGTTTATCCTGAGGAAGAAATCGACATCTACAAACAAAATCAAAAACAGCGGTTAAAGGTGAATTTGCAGAAGTGCGATTTTGTGGGCAACAGACTCATCGACGAATACCTGTACGGTGCCGAACATCCGTACGGAAAGTCTTCTTCTTTCGAAGATTACGACCGCCTTCAACGCGATGAACTGTTAGCGTTTTACAACGACTATTATGTAAACGGCCACTGCATCATTTTCGCTGCCGGAAAGCTGCCGGCCGATTTCGAATTTAATTTAAACAAGGTTTTTAAACAGCTTCCTGCAAAAAAACAAAAGCCTGCATACAAACCGTTTGATCTGAATGCAGCAACTCAAAAGAAACATCATGTTACCGTTGATCCTAACGGCGTGCAGGGCGCTGTTCGGCTGGCTACCCATTTCCCCAACCGGCATCATCCCGATTTTGTTCCCGCCCAGGTACTAAACACTTTGTTCGGCGGATTTTTCGGCAGCCGTTTAATGGCCAACATCCGGGAAGATAAAGGATATACCTACGGCATTCACAGTTACATCCAAAACCACATTCATCAATGCGGATGGATGATTAGCACAGAAGCCGGCCGCGAAGTGTGCGAGGCCACCATTCAGGAAGTGTATAACGAAATGGAAATACTGCGAACGGTTCCTGTGAATGATGACGAGCTGCAACTGGTAAAAAATTTTATGCTCGGCTCCATCCTTGGCGACCTCGACGGCCCGTTTCAAATCATCGGACGGTGGAAAAATTATATCCTGAATGATTTGAATGAAGACTACTTTTATAAAACCATTGCCACAATAAAAAATATGAGGCCCGATACATTGCAGCAACTCGCTCAGCGGTATCTGAAGCCTTCTGATTTTTACGAACTTGTGGTGGTGTAACAATCTACAATCATGCATTTTGTTGGAAAAGTTCTGGTGGCTGCTTTTGCAGCATTGGTTGCCTCCTGGCTGGTTCCCGGCGTACACATCGACAGCGGCGGAACAGCGGTTTTAGTAGCACTCGTACTTGCGTTGTTAAACGCTTTTGTAAAGCCGGTGCTCGTGTTTTTAACCATCCCCATAACCGTTATTACTCTTGGTTTGTTTTTACTCGTCATCAATATTCTAATGATTCAATGGACAGCCTATTTGGTTCCCGGCTTTGGGGTCGACAACTGGTTGTCTGCACTTTTTTTCAGTATCATTCTGTCGGTAATAATCGCATTAATTGAAGCGCTCATCGGCAGAAGCCGCGCGTCTAAATAAAAATTTCTTCAAAACCAAATCATGTATTTCAACAGTCACTCGTTTTCCCGAATTCAGCTCATCAATATTTATAAAACACTTCTACTTCCGCGCATGATCGAAGAAAAAATGCTGGTGTTGCTCCGACAGGGTAAAATCAGCAAGTGGTTTAGCGGAATCGGGCAAGAGGCCATTGCGGTAGGCTGTGCGTATGCGCTGGAACAGGATGAATGGATTATGCCGCTGCATCGCAACCTCGGAGTTTTTACCGGCCGAAAAATGCCGCTCCATAAATTGTTTATGCAATGGCAGGGAAATGAAGATGGTTACAGCAAAGGGCGGGAAAGAAGTTTTCATTTTGGAAGCAGTGCCCATCATGTATGCGGAATGATATCGCATTTAGGTCCGCAACTTGCCATCGCCAATGGAGTAGCGCTCGCTGCAAAACTGAAGAAAGAAGAAAAAGTAGCGCTTGCTTTTTCCGGAGACGGCGGAACAAGTGAAGGCGATTTTCATGAAGCGCTGAACGTGGCAGCCGTTTGGGACTTGCCGGTAATTTTTATTGTAGAAAACAATGGCTACGGATTAAGTACGCCGGTAAACGAACAATATAAGTGCAGAGATATAAAGGATAAAGCCGTTGGTTACGGAATGGAGGGAGTGAAAATTGATGGGAATAACATTTTAGAGGTGATCGATACCATTAAAGGCATTCGCGAATACTGCATCAAAAATCAGAAGCCTTATTTGGTGGAATGCGCCACTTTTAGAATGCGCGGGCATGAAGAGGCAAGCGGAACGAAATATGTTCCGAAAGAGCTTTTTGATGAGTGGGGAAAGAAAGATCCGGTGCAAAATTATGAGCAGTTTCTTCTGTCGGAAAACGTCCTGAGTTTGCACGATGTTGAACAGATAAAAAAAGACTATAAAGACTATATAGAGCAGGAATTGAATCTTGCTTACCGGGCCGCTCCAATTTCGGTAAACACCAGCCGTGAAGTGGCCGACGTATATGCACCGCTTTCATGGCAACAACCGGCTGCGCCCGATTTTTCTTCGGCTAAAGAAATGCGGTTTATCGATGCGGTGAAAGATGGACTTCATCAATCCATGCTAAAACATCCGAATCTTATTCTGATGGGGCAAGACATTGCCGAGTATGGCGGCGCGTTTAAAATAACCGAAGGTTTTGTGCAAGATTTTGGAAAGGAAAGAGTGAGAAATACGCCGTTGTGTGAAAGCGCTATTCTTGGCGCAGCACTCGGTTTAAGCCTCGAAGGTTATAAGTCGATGGTGGAAATGCAGTTTGCTGATTTTGTTTCCGTAGGCTTTAATCAAATCGTAAATAATCTGGCTAAGATTCATTACCGGTGGGGGCAGAATGCCGACGTAGTGGTGCGTATGCCTACGGGTGGTGGCGTTGGTGCAGGGCCCTTTCACTCGCAAAGCAACGAAGCGTGGTTTACACATGTTCCGGGGTTGAAGGTGGTTTATCCATCGTCGCCGGTTGACGCGAAAGGCTTGCTGGCAGCAGCTTTCAGCGATCCTAATCCGGTTATGTTTTTCGAACATAAAGCGCTTTATCGCAGTTTAACAGACAACGTGCCTTCCGGCTATTATGAAATAGAAATCGGCAAGGCCGCCGTTGTGAACGAAGGCAATGATGTAACCATCATCACATACGGCAGCGGTGTGGTTTGGGCTAAAGCATACGCAAAAAACAACGCGGACACATCGGTTCATATCCTCGATCTCCGTACGTTGCTGCCGCTCGATTATGATGCCATCCGGACAGCCGTTTCCCGCACCGGCAAAGTGCTGATTTTGCACGAAGACACGCTGACCGGCGGTTTTGGTGGTGAGATTTCCGCCTGGATCAGCGAACATTGTTTCGAGTTACTGGACGCCCCCGTGATGCGGGTGGCTTCACTTGATACACCGGTGCCTTTTAACATCGAACTGGAAAAAAACTTCCTGCCGGTTAACCGCCTGGCGGAAACCATAGAAAAATTGTTGCGGTATTAGTGACGTTTTTGAATGCGTGGTCAATAAATCTCTTATAAGGGCAGTAGAAAGATGCGTGTTTTGACATCCTGTCACAAAACCCGCTGTTGGTATTTTCTTTGAAAATGCTGCCGGCAATAATTATTTAATATGCAGAAAGGTAAAATAAGGGTACAAACGGAAAACATATTTCCGATTATTAAAAAGTTTTTATATAGCGAACACGAAATTTTTTTACGCGAGCTCATCAGTAATGCGGTGGATGCCACACAAAAATTGAAAACGCTTTCGTCAATTGGTGAGGCAAAGGGTGAGTTGGGCGAACTGAAGATTGAGATATCGATAGATGCTGAAAAGAAAACATTGTCAGTAATCGACCGCGGTGTTGGTATGACAGAGGCGGAAGTAGACAAGTACATTAACCAGGTTGCCTTCAGCGGTGCCGAGGAGTTTGTGCAGAAATATAAAGACGCGAGCATTATAGGCCACTTCGGATTGGGCTTTTACAGCGCTTTTATGGTGAGCGACCGTGTAGAAATTTTTACAAAAAGCTTTAAAGATGAGCCTGCCGTTTATTGGAGCTGCGATGGAAGCCCGGAGTTTGAAATTCGCGCTACCGAAAAAGCCGACAGGGGAACAACCATCGTGTTGCACCTGAACGACGAAAGCCTCGAATTTTTGGAAGCCGACAGAATTCGCCGCATACTTACGCGTTTCTGTAAATTCCTGCCGGTGCCGATTTTCTTTGAAGACAAGCAGATCAACAACACCAACCCAATCTGGACGAAAAAGCCGTCCGACCTAACCACACAAGACTATCAGGATTTTTATCGCGAACTGTATCCGTTCGGCGAGCCGCCTTTGTTCTGGATTCATCTGAATGTCGATTATCCGTTTAACCTAACCGGAATTCTCTACTTCCCGAAGATTAAACAGAGCTATGAACTGCAAAAGGATAAAATTCAGTTATACAGCAATCAGGTTTTTGTAACCGATGAGGTGAAAGATATAGTTCCCGAGTTTTTGATGTTGCTTCATGGAGTGATCGACAGCCCCGATATTCCGCTGAACGTGAGCAGGAGCTATTTGCAAGGTGATCCGAATGTAAAAAAGATCAACGCACATATTACCAAGAAAGTAGCGGATAAGCTGGAGGAAATTTTTAATAAAGAACGAAAAGAGTTTGAAGAGAAGTGGGAAAGCCTCGGGTTGTTTGTGAAGTATGGAATGATGACAGACGATAAGTTTCTGGACAAGGCGAATAAGTTTTTGGTGATGCAGGATGCTTCTTCCAACAAGTTTTATACCCTTGAGGAGTACCGGGCCGCCGGTGAAGCGCTTCAAAAAAATAAAGAGGGCAAACTGGTGATCCTTTATACCACTGATCCGGTGCAGCAGGACAGCTACATTCAGGCGTGCAGAAGCAAAGGATATGTTGTGGTTAAAATGGAAACCATTGTGGATGCCGCCTTCATCAACAATATGGAGATGAAGTGGGAGAACGTTACGTTTACGCGGGTTGACGCCGACATTGTTGACAATATTATTGATGCACAGGAAAAACTCGAAAGTGTTTTATCGGCAGATGAAGAAAGCAAGCTGAAAGAGCTGTTTGGGCTACAGATACCGGAAACCCACGTTACAGTAGAAGTAAAAGGATTAAGCGCTGAAAGCGATCCGGTAATTGCAACGCGGCCGGAGTTTATGCGCCGTATGAAGGATATGGCATCGATGGGCGGCGGAATGGGCTTTTATGGAAGCATGCCCGATGAAGTAAACCTGACGGTAAATGGTAACCATCCGGTTTACCGGCAAATACTTTCTGAAAAAAACGAACAACTACAAAAAGATAAAGTTAGAAGCCTGGCAGACCTTGCACTGCTTTCGCAGGGATTGCTGAAAGGCAATTCGCTCACAGCTTTTATTAAAAGAAGCGTAAGCATGATGGAAGGCAAGTCATCAAAGTCAAGTATCATTATCCCGTAGAAGACAAAAGATTCTGTTGAAAAGAGGTCATCAATTTTTGGGGCCTCTTTTTATTACCGGTACAGTGCCTCGTCCTAAAATTGGTTGACACAAAAATGTTGTCACCATGAATAATAAAGGACAATTTCATGTTCGTAAGCGG
>JBDHYF010000014.1:0-41436 GCA_039811185.1 Chitinophagaceae bacterium
CACTTATTTTATCCATTTATCACAAAACGGAAAAACGGTGGCAAAGGAAAAGCTGGTGGTGAGCCGGTGATGTCCAAGGCGCCGTTTGTGAGCCGCAGGAATTTCACTTCATTGAGAGCGCAGCGAAGCAATCTGCTTTAAGGAACCGCAACTTCTATGCCTTCGGCGACCTTATTTTTGCTTGATCAAAAAAAGAAGGCAAAAAAAATCAAGGCTGGCGACAAAACGCTAAAATCGGATAGCAATCCTGCAATGCCCAATGATGCTTCGGTCAGCTTCCGCTCTGCCTCATCAGTTGCTGCTATTGTCTGTTTCTACATCCTGTCTCATTGGCCCGACAATCCGTTTTTCTATCCGATTTCTTAACGCGTTTTCTCGCAGGCCGAATGCCTCCGGCGAAACGAAGGCTTTCAGAAACGAACGTCTTTGCGAGCGCAGCGAAGCAAACTGTTTTATAGAAACTTAATGAGAGTCGTCCGCAACCATCAACAGCTAACGGAAATAGCTACTTTTAATAAATGGAAAAGGGTGGTTTTGTGTATATCACAACAAATAAGAATCACACAACTCTTTATACGGGAGTAACCTCGGATTTATGGGCTAGAATAAATGAACATCGAAACAAAGAATACCCGGGATTCACGGATAAATACAATTGCATCAAGCTAGTTTTCTATGAGTTTTTTTCTTCTATAGATGAAGCTATTATGGAAGAAAAAAGAATTAAGGCAGGAAGTAGAGCTAAAAAAATGGAAAGAATTAATTCTGTAAATCCCGATTGGAAGGATTTGTTTGAAGAAATAAAATTGTGGTAGAAGTTGTCCTTGCAGGAACTAAATGCAACGTCATTGCGAGCGGAGCGAAGCAATCTCTTTTAAGGAACTACAACCCACTTAGATGCCTTCTTCGGAGGCATACATCAAAACGAAAGCCCTCTGCACCCAACAGGAGATTGCTTCGGAAGTGCAGCCATATTGCAAACACAGCAGTCGTTTACTTCCTCGCAATGACGTCGGCCTTCTGCTGAGGCATACATCAAAACGAAAGCCCTCTGCACCCAACAGGAGATTGCTTCGGAAGTGCAGCCATATTGTAAACACAGCAGTCGTTTACTTCCTCGCAATGACGTCGGCTTTCAGCGGAGGCATGCACCAAAACGAAAGCCCTCTGCACCCAACATGAGATTGCTTCGGAAGCACAGCCACATTGTAAAACACAGCAATCATTTACTTCCTCGCAATGACGTCGGCTTTCAGCGGAGGACTACATCAACGCGAAAACCGTCTGCACCCAACATCAGATTGCTTCGGAAGTACAGGCACATTGTAAAACACAGCAATCATTTACTTCCTCGCAATGACGCGGGCCTTCTGCGGCCGAATGCCTCCTGCGGAGCTAAAGACAATCACCACGATGAATCAATGGACTTTACGAGCCTTTTGATCCGGAGGTGTATCGATAGGCTCTGACGCAATTTTCTTCATAAAAGAGAGGATGCCGACGGGCTGCGTGATTGCAGCGGCATCCTTTTTTGCCCCCGGCAAAAAAGATATAGCGGAAAGCACGATTGCCACAGCTCAATACAGACAGGCTGCACACAGCCCCAAATTCGCCCTCCCGATATTTTTATTTATATATACTTTTGAAAACCTCATGCCTTGTACGATAACTAACTTATATGAGTTTTAAAAAACTGAAGCCGCTCTTTATTCCTGCGCTTGTTGTGGTAATTTTTGTGCTGTCGGTCACCGGCTATAAACAGCATTCCGGCGATCATTTCGATTTCTGGGCGGCTGTCTACGCTACCATAGCTTCTTTTTTAATGCACCACGTAGCACCGGAAGCAGAGCATGGATACTTAGTGCTGATTGCACAATACCTGGCAGCGCTGATTTTAGGACTGGGACTTTTTTCGCTGATTTACGACTACCTGAAAGAGAAAATTACCGAATCGAAAATACGGTATAACTATGCCGGCCACATCATCGTTTTTCATCTCAATCATATTGGACGAAACATTTGTCTTGAGTTGCTGCAAAACGGCTATAAAGTGGTGGCAGTTGAGCCGGAAAAAAACAACAGTTTTGTAGATGAAGTGCGGAAAGCAGGCGGTATTGTGCTGCACAAAAACGTACTGGAGGCCGAAACCATTGAAGCCGCTGCATTGGAGAAAGCCTGGATATGTGTGCTTGCCAACGAAAACGATATAGAAAACATTGAACTTGCCAACACCATTAGCCGTTACCGCCACGAACACCGTAAAAGCGAGTACGGTATTTTAAAGCTGATGGTACACATCACCAACACAGACAATGTAAATGTGATTAAGGATTTTTACGACATCAATAACGAAGATGAACACTACGATCTGGAAACTTTTAATGTGCAGCAGCTTGCCGCTCAAAAGCTGTACGACCAGTTTCCGCCACACAAATTTTTTAACGGCAGCGATGAAGGCGGCCAGTACGCCATTGCCATAATCGGCTACAACCGAACGGCGGAAAATTTTATTGTGGAAAACATTATTCTAAGCCATTACCCCGGCATAGAAAACCTGAAAATTTATCTGGTTGACAAAGACGCCGACACCGCCTTTCACGAGCTGAATTACAAATATCCCTTCTACAGCGAGTTTGTAGAAATAGTACCGGTAAAGCAACTGAACGCAAGCTTTTTTGCCAACTTTAGCTGGAGCAAAAAAAATATTGAGCAGCTCACAAAAATTAAAGCTGCTTATTTTTTCGGCGATAACGATTCCGCCCTTATAAATTCAGCCACCAGTTTCCGGCAGTTTTTGTATGCGCAAACCCTCGCTATTTCCGACATTCCGCTGATTGTATGCTTATCTGAAGATACCGGCATTGTAAACCTTTTAAACAGTGCGGCAAACTATAAACAAAACGCGGTAAACCTCTTCAGCGAGCAGTTAAACATCCATCAATTCAGGCAAATTTCCGACACCTGCCGCAGCGAAACCATCGAGGAAACAGCGCTTACCGATAAGCTCTCAAAAGCCATCAACTATTTTTACAGTGTGAAGTACGACTTCAGCGCACTGCTTTCTCAGCACCATAAAATTCATCAGGCCGAAAACGTGATTGCCCAGCTTGAAAAAGAAATGATTGACCTCTCTGAAAAGCGCGCTTCCATTACACTGGAAGAACTGGAGCAAGTGGTGCTGATAAAGCTCTCGAAGCTCACCAACATCAGCCCGCACGAATTGGAAAAAGAGTTTTCGGTTAATAAACGATGGCAACTGCTCACGCAGCGGAAAAAAGACTCCAACCGCTACGCCGCAAGGCATGCGGCGGTAAAAACGGCGGCCCTGGCCCGCATCGGCTGTCGTCCGGTGAACATAGAAAACATCCGGAAATACTATCCCCGCATCGCACCCGTTGAACACAAAAGATGGAATGCAGAAAAGATGGTTTTTAATTTTAAATACGGCGTGATAAAGCAGCCGGCACAAAAGCGCTTTTTAAAAGAAACGCTGAAAATTCACGACCAGATTATTCCTTTCGATAAGCTAAGCGACGAAGAAAAAAATAAAGACCTGAATTTGTTTTTATTGTTGCCATTGTTAACCGCCATTAAACAGCTTTCACAGTCCGAAAAATAATGCAGTTTGAGAAAGACATATTTATCAGTTATGCGCATATCGATGATGAATCGCTGGTAGAAAATCAGCGCGGATGGATCAGCGATTTCCACAGAGCGCTCGAGATAAGGCTGGCACAGTTGCTGGGTCGGCGGCCGGTGGTATGGCGCGATCCGGTAATTCAGGGCAATCATTTTTTCGATAAGCAAATTGAAGAGCAGCTCGAAAAAGTGGCTATCATGATTTCTGTTTTAACGCCACGCTACATCCGCTCTGAATGGTGCCTTAGAGAAGTGAATTCTTTTTATGAAGCGTGCAGAAAAAACATCGGCTTTAATGTAAACAACCATGCGCGGCTGTTTAAAATTGTGAAAACGCCGGTGCGGCCGGAGCTGCATCCCGAAACCATCCGAAATATTCTTGGATATGAATTCTTCAGCACCGATCCGCAAACGGGCCGCGTGAAGGAATATGCACAGTTCTTCGGGCAACAGTCGGAAGTTGCTTATTGGGAAAAACTCGACGATCTGGCACACGACATCTGCAATTTTCTGGAGTCGCTCGAGCAACAAGGCGCGGTGCCGACAAGTGCTTTTGGTGCACCCGCTGCTCCCACACCGCTTTCAGGACAGAAAAAAATTTTTCTCGCTGAGTCCAGTTACGACACGCAGGAGTTCCGCGACAGCATTAAGCGCGAACTGCAAGACCACGGCCACATCATCTTCCCCGACAAACAACTACCGCTGATAGCTCCCATCATTCAAACCGAAATCGACGGCTATCTGCAACAGTCCGACCTCAGCATACATCTCATCGGCTCCAACTACGGCGTGGTGCCCGAAGGAACAAGGCATTCGCTTGTAGAAATTCAAAATCAGCTCGCGGCATCCGTTTTTGTAACCGCCGACAAACCGCGGTTGATATGGATACCGGAAGGAACCGACCCCCGTGACGACCGCCAGAAAGCCTTTGTACAACAGCTTCGCAGCGGACGCGAAGGCATAGCAGCCGCCGATTTGGTGGAAAGCTCACTCGAAGATTTTAAAGCCGTAATAAGCGATAAGCTTTTGCGGTTAACCAAAACACCCGAACCCGTTGCGGCGCAGGAGGCAACCGCATCCGAAGCAGATGTAAATAAATTGATTTATCTGATTTGCGACATCAGCGATATCGATGCCATCAGAGAGCTGGAAGACCATTTGTTTAACAGCGGATTTGAAGTAGTAATACCCATTTTTGAAGGCGACGAAAGCCAGATCAGAGAAGACCATACCGAGAATCTGAAAAGCTGTGGCTCGGCAATACTATTTTATGGCAACGCAAACGAACTTTGGCTGCGCAGTAAAATGCGCGATTTTATGAAGATTAGTGGATATGGACGAACCCAACCGCTGAAAGCAAAAGTTGTTTATGTGGCACAGCCTTCCACCGCCTCCAAGGAGCGCTTCCGCACCAATGAAGCGGAGGTGGTGAATGCAATCGAAGGATTGCCTGCCGACGTGTTAAACCGAATTTTAAAATAACGAAAGCGCAAAGAAAATGGCAGATGAACAAAGTTATTTTAATCCATTTCCGGGCCTGAGAGCTTTTGAGGAAGAAGAAGACATCCTTTTCTTCGGACGTGAGAAGCAGGTGGATGAACTGCTTACAAAGCTTAGAACGGTGCGCTTTCTGGCTGTTATCGGATCATCCGGAAGCGGTAAGTCATCGCTTGTGAAATCGGGATTGATTCCGGCTTTGCACAGCGGTTTTATGAGTGGAGCAGGCTCCGACTGGCGCATTTGTTCGTTCCGTCCGGGCAGCAACCCAATCGGTAATCTTGCGGCGGCACTTTCGGAAAACGGTATTCTGTATAACGATTTGGATGCCGAACAAAAATCAACTTTTACGGCTATTAATGAGGCAACGCTGAGACGAAGCAATCTGGGATTGCTCGAAGTGTTTAAACAATCGCATCTAAGTTCAAAATCGAATTTGTTGATATTGGTGGATCAGTTTGAAGAGCTGTTCCGCTTCAGCCGGTTTGAAAAGGAAGCGGGCGAAGGCAAGCGCGATTCGGCTGCATTCATTAACCTGCTATTGAAGGCCGTTGAGGAAAAAACATTTCCGGTGTATGTGGTCTTTACCATGCGATCCGATTTTCTTGGCGACTGTACCGAGTTTCGCGGACTGCCCGAAGCCATTAATAAGGGCCAGTATCTTGTTCCGCGAATGACGCGTGAAGAAAGACGTGAAGCCATTACCGGACCGGTTGCTGTGGGCGGCGCACAAATAAGTCAGCGCCTGTTGAACCAGTTGTTGAACGATGTGGGCGATAATCCGGACCAGCTTCCCATTCTCCAACATGCGCTCATGCGCACGTGGGAAGTTTGGTATAAAAAGCCCGGCTCAGCAAATAAAGAAATCGATATTGACGATTACGAAGAAACCGGCACGATGCGCGAAGCGCTTTCGCAACACGCCGAGGAAGCCTATCAGGAGTTGGATACAGCACGGAAGAAACAGATATGCGAAGTGGTATTTAAAGCGCTCACCGATAAAGGATCGGACGCAAGAGGCATCCGGAGGCCGCAAACGCTTCAGTCGCTTGCCCTTCTGGCCAACGCACCGGTGGATGAAGTTGCCGAAGTGATAGAGGTGTTCCGAAAAAAAGGCCGCACTTTCTTAATGCCGCCCGCCGGTATACCGCTCAGCCCTGCTTCCATCATCGATATTTCGCACGAAAGCATTATGCGTGTGTGGAACCGGCTGATGGCCTGGGTAGAAGAAGAAAATCAAAGTGCGCAAATCTATCTGCGGCTTTGCGAAGCAGCGGGCCGCTACGAAACCGGAAAAGGTGGCCTTTGGCGCGATCCGGAGTTGCAGCTTGCATGGAAGTGGAAAGAAGATAACTCGCCCAATGCCGCATGGGCTGCGCGTTACAACAATGAGTTTGATAAAGCCATGGTTTTCTTACTGCACAGCAAAAAGCAGTTTGAAGGCGAAATGCAACAAAAAGAAGCGCGACAAAAAGCAAGGCTGAAGCGGGCCAGAGCCATTGCAGCCGTAATTGGATGTATTGCCTTTGTTGCATTCTTGGTTTCGATTTATGCGTTTCAACAAAAAAACATTGCCACCCACCAAACAGCGGTGGCAATGGAGAAAACGAAGGAAGCCAACCGGCAGAAATTGTTTGCTGAAAACAATAGAAAAGATGCGTTGCAGCAAAAGCAGATTGCCGAGCAGAAATCCGTGGAAGCACTGCAACAAAAGGAAATTGCCGAATCGGAAAAGCGTAAAGCGTTGAATAGCGAACAAGATGCGCTCCTTCAAAAGCAGCTTGCCGAACAACAAAAAAACTTTGCAGAGCGACAAAAACATATTGCAGAACAAAACGAAAAGTTAGCCCGCGATCAGAAGCAGATAGCCGAACAGCAAAGTCAACTTGCGTTAAAGAACGAAAAGATTGCGCAGTCGGAAAAGCAGGTGAGCACGCGTTTAAAAGAACTGGCTGAAGCGCGCAATCTTGCCTACGTATCGTTATTAAAGTTGAATGAGAATAAGCCCGATGAAAGCCGGATTCTTGCACTCGATGCTTATGCGCTCAACAAAAAAAACAATGGCCCCGTTCAGAACAACGACATCTATACGGCGCTGCATTTTAACTGGATTAACAGCATTGGAAATAAAAACCAACTGAATGCACATCAACTGCCGGTACGATGTGTTGAAGTAAGCGACGCTAATGGCACCGTGATTTCCGGCGATGAAGGCGGCACCATCATCCTAAGTGCGATTACGGCTGATGGTGAAATTGTGCCTAAGGGAGCTTATGCGCTTAAAGAAGAAGTGCGGTCCGTATCGGCTGCGGCTTCCGGCAACTTGCTCGTGGTGGCTACTGCCGGAGGCAACGGGTTTCTTTTTAACCAGACCAATTTTTCGCTGACTCAAAAGGCTGTGTTCACATTTCCGGGAATTGCACGAAAGTCCGGATTTATAGGAAGCGACTCATGGTATGTGTTGTCATCGAAGGGCGTTTATGTTTACCAGTTGCAGTCGGGCGAACTGAAAAGAATTGCCGCTTTTGATAACGATAAAATTGCTTCTGTTGAATTTTCACCTGAAGGAAAAAGCTTTCTCGCCATCGGAAATCAGTTGATGGTATATGCCGGTATCGAAAAAATTGGGTCGGCGGCCGACCAGCAGTACAGCTTATCCGCCACTATTCGAAGTCTTTTGTACAACAACGACACCCATGTTGTTGCAGCCGGCAGTTACGATGGCAGTATCTGGTTAAAGAAAATGGATGGCAGGAGCGAGTTTATTCGTTTGCCGTTGCATCAGTCTTCGGTGAATGATATGGCTTTCCACCGCTTTGGAAGCAGGCTTCAGCTCGCAACGGCCGGCGCGGATCAAACCATAAAACTGATTGATGTTTTTGACGTGCTGAACAACACAAAAAAAGAGGATGTGCTTACGTTGAAGGGCCATCTGAAATGGGTATATCAGATCGAATATTCGCCCGATGGAAAATATCTCGTTACGTGCGGGGAGGATAAAAAGGTGATGGTATGGCACAGTTCGTCGGAAGATTTGTTTAATGCGTTACAAACATCCAAATAGCAATGAAAAACATTCTTGTATTACTGTTCTTTTTTGTAATCCTACCTCCGGTGGTTCGGGCTCAAAGCTGCGCCAACACTGTATCTGAGGCCGAAGCGCTTTATAATATCGGGAGATTCAGGGAGGCAGTCACAAAACTACAGGCGTGTATAGATCAGAAAGCTTTTGGTTATCCTGAACGAATACAGGCATACCGGATTATTGCAATGAGTTATCTGGCGGTTGACTCTGTGGCAAAAGCTGATGAAAACATTGAGCGGCTGTTGCTTCTGAAAGATAATTTTGAGGCCGATGCACGCGACCCCGACCGCTTCAGGATGCAGGTGCTGTTTATACGTCAGAAGCTTAGAGCCAACCTCATTTCATCTGTTTCCAAGAAAGCCGAAAACATTGACCTTGCGCCGGCTACCATCGAGATTATCACCCATCAAGACATCGTTAACCGGGGCTATCGCGATTTGGAGGCGTTGTTTGCCGATTTGCCTGCATTCGATATCAATAAAACAAGTGGTTTATCGTATTCCGTTTTGTTTCAAAGAGGCTACCGGTCGGCTGCGAACACTGAGAGAACATTGCTGTTGGTAGACGGTGTGCCCGACAATGACCTTTGGAGTAACTCCGCCTTTGTAACCCGGCAATATCCATTGTCGAACATCAAGCGGGTGGAAGTTATCTATGGCCCCGCATCCACTATTTATGGCGCAAATGCGTTCGTAGGCGTCATTAATATCGTTACAAGAAATGAGGAAGATTACTTTCAATCGGATGTGTCGGCCACAACTCGTAAAGGTGTTTCACTCGCTGTTCAGGGGCAGGCGGGAGGCGGCTCGCTGAACACAAAGTTTGGCGACCTGAGCGTTGCGGGAAAACACCGAAATTTCTTTTTTGCTTTAACCGGGCGGACGTTCCATTCGGACGATGTTGACCTTTCTGCTTATCCCGACTGGGACGGACAATGGACAGCCGATGAGTTCGGTCCAAATCGCTATTTAAACGTTTTCAGTCAGCCATATTCACAGAAGCTGGATAGTCTTTATAACGTTTATGACCCCGCAAATCTTTATCACTATGTGGATGCCGGGCTAAACAAAATTCTTCCCACGGCTTATGCAATTAAAGTTGCAGATTCGTTGGATCAGGCTAACTATCAAAACGGCTATAACGGTGTGCTGCCAAGGTTTTCAGACCGAACAAAGCAGTATTATTTGTCGGGGAAATTTCGGGTTGCAGATTTTTCAATGGGATTCGAATATTTCAACTGGACAGAAGGTGTGGCGCCCGACTATATTGATAAGTACTACATGGTCAACAGTAAGCTACAGAACTGGCAGGGCCGCAACGGATTCTTTTATATCCGATATGATAAAAGCCTGAGCGAGCGTTTGAACTTCTCTAACCAAACGTCGTTTAAAATAAACGATTTTGGAAAAGAATCGGTTGTTACGAGGTACTACGGATATGCCAACGCCGGACTGGGCTTTACCGATTTTATTAAAGGAAAACAACCCTATTATCTACCAAATTATTTTGGGGTACAGTCGAAGCAATTTCGTACGGAAACGCGTTTAGGGTACACGATTAACGAGCGCTTCGATATTACCGGGGGCTTCGAACTCCGCAACGGCTTTTTTCAGGGCGACTACATCAATTCCGCTGCGCCCGATCCACTCATCACCGGCGTGCTGAAAGACTCAATCCTCGGCGGAAATTTTTACTCTGTGTTTGACGTTGGCGCCTTTACACAACTAAACTATTCTAACAAAGAGAAACGCCTGAACATCAGTGTGGGCGGGCGTTTCGACTACAACAGCATCAACGGTAAATTTGGATACGGCTCCGTTTTTAATCCGAGAATCGCAATCGTTTATTATCCTTCCAACTGGATTTTAAAAGCCATCTATTCCGAAGCATTTTTAGATGCGTCCGTATACAACAAGTTTGCAACTTCCTCCGCCCGCTTGTTGAATAATCCGCAACTTGAGCCGGAACGCGTAAAAAATATTGAAGCTTCCCTAAGATACGTATTCAATAAGCAGGCACACATTGAGCTGGCGTACTATCATGCGTTTTATACCAACATTCTCGGAACAGTTAATGTAGATACCAACGGTATAAAAACCACACAGTTTCAGGCCATTGGCAAAGCGCGTATTCAAGGGCTGCAGTTGTCGGCCACCTACGAGTTAAATCCTGCGGTGTCTGTCTATGGAAACGCGTGGATTACCGATCCGAAAAACATTTTTCAGTCGCGAATAAACGGACAGGACTCATCCGTCCGCACCGGCGACATCACTGCTTTTTCTGCAAACGCGGGTGTGAACTTATCACTGTTAAAGAAAAAGCTGAACCTCAACCTCCGCATGAACTATGTAGGCGAAAAGCCTACCGGTAAAAGCACTTCTATCTACGGTAATCCATTCGATAAAATTGACGGCTATGTGCTGTTCAACAGTGCGGTTACTTACCAGATTATACCGGCCGTTTCTGTTCAGGTGACGGTTGATAATCTTTTGAATACCGAATATTATTCGCCGGGAGTGCGGGCTGCAAGCGGTGTTCAGAGTTCGAGGGTGCCACAGGGAGAAAGGTTTTTTATGCTGAAACTGATTACTCAAATTGGTAACTAAATGTTGAAGCAGTTGTCGATACGACTCCATCCGGACGAGAAGCGGCCATTCCGCCTGCTGTTTCTTCAGTCGCTGCTGGTGGGCTCGGGACTGGCGTTTTATTTTGTGCTTGTAAACAGCTTTTTAATTCAGCAGACAAGTATTTACAGCCTCCCGCAGGCATACATCATCTCCGGAATTGTGGGCTTTTTGCTCGTAAGATGGTATCGGAAACTGCAAAAGAAGCGGGGAATTATTGCAGCCTATTACAGTGTGCTGGCTGCATTTCTGTTGCTGTGTGCAATCAACTATTTACTGTTTGTGTATGTTGCGGGCGTGCCGGCCTACGCAACCTGGCTGGCCTATTGGGCGTACTTGTTTAATATGCCATTCACCATTATTTTTTCGCTTTGTTTTTTCAGCATTTGTGCACAGGTTTTTAATTTATCGCAAAGCAAAAAATTGCTTGCACTCGTGAGTACAGGCGAAATTATTGCATCCATCATCGCTTACTTGCTGTCGCCGGTTATCATCCGTTTTACAGGCGGAATGCACCCATTGCTGATTGTGGCTGCCCTCAGCATAGCGGCTGTTTTTTTGCCGCTTGGCGCCATGCAGAAGCACTATGGAGGCAGATGGAAAATACAACCAACAAAAGCATCATCTGTATCAAAGTTTAATTTTTCAGTAATTGCGTCTAACCGGTTTTATTTATTGATTGCTGCCGGCTCGGTGTTTTCTGTTCTGGCTGTGTATTTCGTTGACTACACCTACATCCTTTCCGTGAAATTATTGGCGGATGCTTCCGGCATTCAGGTGGCGTCTATTGTAGCGGTTTTCTTCAGCTTTGTAAAAGCCGGAGAACTGCTGTTCTCGCTGTTTTCAGGCCGCATCATCAGTTCAAAAGGCATCAGATTTTCGTTGCTTGTGTTGCCGGTTTTAATCAGCCTGTCGTTTCTATTTGCGGCCATTGGCGGACTTGGCGGCGCCGTTAGCGGATTCTTTGTAATTGCGTTTATTTTTCTTGCAAAATGGAACGAAAGGGTGATCCGGAAAGCCATTAGCCTTCCTGCTACCAAAGTATTATATCAGGCAGCCGAGCCTTCCGAACGCTTAGAGGTAGAGTCGGCCATCGACGGCGGATTAAATCAACTTGTAACCGTTGGTTCCGGAGTATTGCTTCTTGCGGTCTCCTATCTGCTCGGCTGGGGAAAGCAGCCGTTTGCGTTTTTGACGGCCATCAGCTTTCTGTGCTTCCTTTTATTTGCCGGTTGGGTGATTCTAAATCTTTTTCTGAACGAAAGTTATCGAAACAGAATACAGCAAATACTCCATCATTTCAAAGACGCTGAAAAGAAGTTTTCGGGCATGGAAGCAATGCAGTTCGCGGTAACAGATGATGATACGGAATGGAAGGCGGTTCACAAGGCAGTAAATCATTTTCAGCAGTTGCTGGAGTCCGACCACGAGAATACGCTGATGATGCAGTTGTATAACCCATCTACATCCTTCGCAGTGCCGCAGGCAGGCGGCAGCTTTGCAAAACTCGAGGCTTCTTATTTCAACAGCGATCATTTTTTTAACCGGATTGGCATTGTGCACTATTTGTTTTCATCGAACACGAAAATGAGCTTTGCTGTTTTCGAAAACCTTTGGGACGTTTCAGACGTTTATCTGAAAGCAGAGTTGTCGGCCGCATTTGCCATCAATGGCGAACCTGTTTCTGATGCTTCGCAATTTGCGGCGGAATCGATTGCATTCGATCTTTTAGGAGAGATGGTTTGGACGAAGTCGGCTCTTCACGACCTTGAGCAAGCCGACGGTGTTGGCGAACTTGTGCTGCAACTCAATGCCCATTACACCCGTCTCCGCATAGCGCTTTTCAATATTTGGAAGAAGTTGTACGACGCCAACGCCATCCGCACGGTTTTACATGTAATTGAAAGAGGAAGTGAAAACGTAGAGGATAAACTTTTTGCTTTTGAGCTGCTCGAAAATATTCTGAAAGGCGATATGAAGAAGCGCGCCCTGCTGGTTTTTGACGCGGCTAACTTTCAGTTCGATATTACCAAACTGCAACAGCATTTTACAGTGATTTCTCTCTCCGCGCCCGAACGCCTCGAAGACATTTTTCTGAAATCCTTCGTCTGGAATCATCCTGCACTGAAAGAAGCGGCGCTGTCGGCTTATCTGCAACTCAGCAGCGACGCCCGAATTATGAATGCATTCGCAGAGAGCAGTCATTTTAACCTGAAGCTGGCCGTTATGAAGTATAGAGAACCGGAAGATTACAACAATCTGATTGCGTTCGTAAACCGTATTCAACAACATTTCGGCTTCAGCAGCGCACAAATGGCCTACGTGTTAAACTATGGAATAAAAGTGCAGAAAGGAAAGCCGAAGCGATCGGAGAGAGCAACAATCCCTTCTTACGTTCGGATAAATATTCCCGGTTTTGTTGTGGATGTAGATTGCTGTGCGCTTGCAGCAATGGCTGCCAAAAATGCGCTTCATCAACATCTTTAATATTTATCAAGCCGGAACTTTGGCGCTTTCTGCGACTTCTTGCCGTCGCCGCCAAGAAGTTTTTCAGCGCCCACATTTTTGCCGTTTGAAGGGCATCCTTTTTTAGCAGCGCAAGAAAATAAGAATGCGGATGCAGTAAATAGTACGATAAAACTTTTCAGGTATTTCATAATGCAGACGATGCGTAAAATTATTGTTATTTGGCAGAATTAACGTCGGCAAACCAGGAAGCATATTTTACATAGTTGCCGGCAATGCGGTTAATCTCTCCTTCAATTAAACCTTCCGAAACATCTTTTACTTTTTTTGCGGGAATACCGGCATAAATACTTCCCGCTTCAACGATGGTTCCTTCAAGAACAACGGCGCCCGCGGCTACAATGCTGTTGGAATGCACCACACAGCGGTCCATCACAATAGCGCCCATCCCAATTAAAACATTGTCGTGCACAGTGCATCCATGTACAATGGCGTTGTGTCCGATAGAAACATTGTTGCCGATGTGGGTGGCATTTTTCTGATAAGTGCAATGTATTACCGCGCCATCCTGAACGTTTACACGGTTGCCCATCTTAATAAAATTTACATCGCCCCTTACCACTGCATTAAACCAAATGCTGCAATCATCGCCCATTGTTACATCGCCTGCGATGGTGGCATTGGGTGCGAAAAAACAATTTGTACCGAAAACGGGCGTCTTATCTAAAACAGGAATCATGAGTGCCATGTTGCGAACTTACAATTAAGATTTAGGTTTTTACTTTTGCGGGAATGAATATTCGTCAACTTTTTTTACAGCACGTGGCGCAAACGAGTGAAGCACCGCTGGCTATCGAAATCAGCAGGGCAGAAGGTTGTTTTCTTTACGATGCCCAAGGCAATAAGCTGCTCGATATGATAGCCGGCATCAGCGTTTGCAACATCGGCCACAGCAATTCGGAAGTGATAAAAGCGATTGCTGACCAGGCCGCAAGCTATATGCACGTAATGGTGTATGGCGAACTGGTACAACAGCCTCAGGTGGCATATGCACACCTGCTCACACAACATCTTCCACCTTCTTTAAACTCGGTTTACTTCACTAACAGCGGCGCTGAAGCCGTGGAGGGTGCGATGAAGCTGGCAAAGAGGGTAACGGGAAGGAGAAAAATTTTTGCGTTTCATAAGTCGTATCACGGGAGTACGCAAGGTGCGCTCAGTTTGTTGGGCGATGAATATTTTCGTAATGCTTTCAGGCCGCTGCTGCCCGAAGTGTATCATTTTCGTTACGGTGAAGAGAAGGTGTTTGCGGAACTTGATGCATCGGTTGCAGCCGTTGTGGTGGAAGCGGTTCAGGCGGAAGGTGGTGTGAAGATACCGCCGTTGGGATGGTTGAAAAAGTTGGAGCAGCGGTGTAAAGAAAAACAGTGCTTACTGATTGTTGATGAGATACAGTCAGGATTTGGCCGAACCGGAAAACTTTGGGCATTTGAGGCGGAGAACATCTGTCCGGATATTTTACTGTTGGGTAAGGCGCTTGGCGGCGGAATGCCGTTGGGTGCGTTTATTGCCGACTTTAAACTGATGAAAACACTGGCGGCAAATCCGGTGTTGGGGCACATTACTACATTTGGCGGGCATCCGGTAAGTTGCGCAGCCGGCAAAGCAGCCTTCACCTGGTTACTGCGTCATAAAAACCTTGTTTACGAAGCTGCTGAAAATGTACAACTCCTGCTCGACAACATCAGTCATCCACGCATAGAAAATAAGCACAGGAAAGGTGCATGGGCGGCCCTTCAGTTCGAAAGTTTTGATTTCAATAAAAAGGTAATCGATCAGTGTCTGAAGTTGGGATTGTTCACCGATTGGTTTCTGTTTGCTTCGGACAATTTGCGTATTGCGCCCCCGCTTATTTTATCGAAGGAGGAGGCGCTTCTGGCGGCAAACATTATTCAGCAAGCTATACAGATTGTTGATGCTGAATACGATAATTAAGGTTGGTATAAACCTTGTATTGTATATGGCGCAAAACTTTTTTCACTAATAAATACTCGATTTTATGAACAACAACACAAAATTTATTGCAGGCATCCTGATCGGTGCTGCTGCAGGTGCTGCCGTTGCTTATCTTTTAACCAGCGACAAGGGAAAAGACCTTCTTAACTCTGTAAAAGATTATGCCGACAAAGCCGGTGACGAGGTATCCAGTCTTTGGTCGAAAGGAAAAGAAACTATCAAAGAAAAAAAGGATAAGTACACCGACGTAACTGTTTAACGATGGAGGAAAATCCAAATTATTTTTCACAGTTAAAGAACGAAGCAAAAGTACTCATACAGGAAAAACTGCTGCTGTTTAAGCTAAAGGCGGTAAAGCAAATTGCAATGCTTTCCGCCGGAATAATGGTGGCAGTTGTTTCTGTTGTACTTGCTTTTTTCTTTCTCTTGTTTTTAGGTATTACAATTGGATTTTTTTTAGGAAAATGGCTTGGTAGCATGGTAGCTGCCTTCGCCATTGTTACGGTTCTCTACCTCATCGGAATGTTTGCTTTATTCGCCGCCCGGCGATTTATAGGCAGGATGATTTTGATGACTTTAATTAATTGGATTTTCCGGAAGAAAAAGAAAAGATGAAATGGTCTGCACCCACATATCAGCCGGGAAATATCCGCGGCCTGAAATCACTCGATGAAGAAATTGAGGCGCTGGAGGCGGCTTCCCAACTGCGCACCGAAAACTTTTATATCAGCTTGTCGCAACTTCCGCGTGAAGCAGTAAAAAAAACATTGTCGGTATCCGTTTCATTGGTTCTTGGAAAAATGATGGCAGGCACGTCCACCAAAATGCTTAGCCTTGGCATAAAACTGCTACTCAACAACAAGGCAGAAAACAAGCTGATGAAGGTAAAGTCGCGGTTGTTGAAAAATGCCGGGAAAATGGGCATTTTCGTCGCTGCTAAAATGGCGTTTAATAAAATGATGAATAAGGAAGTAACAGACCCCGTATAACTAAACATTGAAAAAGCGATCAGTTGAAACGTGCTGCTAGAATTACCGGTTTAATAATAGGATGGCTGCTTGTAACAGGAGTGGGTTTGCTGCTGCTAACCTATCTGTTGATTCAGATTCCGGGTATACAAAATTTTGCGAAAGATAAGGCGGTTGTTTATCTGCATAAAAAGCTGGGGACGGAAGTCGCCGTTGGAAGGCTTTCGCTCGACTTCCCTAAAAAAATTGTTCTTGAAAATGTACTCATCCGGGACAAACAGGATGAAATACTGTTATCCGGAAAGCGACTTGCGGTTACCATCAGCATTTTTAAACTGCTGAAAAATGATGTTGAAATAAATTATCTCGAGTTGAACGGAATCACTGCTAACATATATCGCCTTAGTCCCGATTCAACTTTCAATTTTCAGTTTATTGTAGATGCCTTCGCCGGAGATGGGCCGAAAGACACAACGGCTTCAGCGCCGATGTACGTAAGGCTTGATAAGCTGGATCTGGTGAATGTGAATGGTCGTTTTCAGGACGACTACTCAGGAAATCATGTAAGATTTGCGCTGAAGAATCTTACCACAAGCATTGAACGCTTTAACACAGCTGAATTGCACTATTCCGTTCCGACAATATTTATTGATGGGCTGAATGCATCGGTGCATCAGTATAAGCCGCTTGTTTCGGTTGAGCAGCCGATGGCCGCAGTTCAGGCAAAATCGGACCAGCCCGCCGACCTCGATTTAAAGCTGCAAACCGTTGATTTGAACAACATCATCGTTGCTTACAATAACGACGTATCTGCCGTTGAAACCAACTTCAGCATCGGGGCGCTATTGGCCAGTATAAAAACCATGAGCCTTCCCAACAGGCTGGTTGAGCTCGAAGAAATTTCTTTAAAAAACAGCCGAAACAAAATTGTTCTTGGCAGAAGCACCGAATCGCAAAAAGTTGCGAATCAGGCGCAGAAAGAAGTGGCAGCACAGGTAGACAATCCCTGGAGAATTAAGGTAGATAAAATTGATTTTGCCGACAACAACTTATCCTTCGACAACCACAATATGCCGACGCAGAAATCAGGGTTTGATTATGCGCATTTCAATATTGTCAATTTAATTGTCGACGGTGACAACGTTCGTTTTTCGCCGTCTGAAATGAGCGGAAACATCAACAACATCGCCTTCACCGAACAACGGTCGAATTTTTCGCTCCAAAAGTTGCACACCGACTTCGTTTATAACGATAAAGAAATCTCGTTAAACAACCTGCTTCTTCAGACAGATAAAACGGTGCTTCGCGATCATATCTCTCTCACATTCGACTCGTTAGCCGTATTGTCGAAGCGGCCGGGCGATGCGGTTGTGGATGCTACCATTAACCAGTCGGAAATCGCCTTCAGCGATGTGCTTGCTTTTGTTCCGTCGCTCGCCGGCAACACGCCGTTTAAGCAAAATAAAAACGGAAAAATTTACTTAAACACTCAAATCAAAGGATCAGTAAAAGACCTGAGCATCCCTTACATTCAGCTTCGGGGCTTATCGGGCACCACACTGGATGGCATGGTTACCATAAAAGGCCTTCCGAATGCACAAACGGCGGTATACAATGCCACCATCCACAAACTAAAAACAAACAGAAAGGATTTGCAGGATCTCCTGCCTCCGTCAGCGCTTCCTGCTTCCATACAGCTACCGTCGCAGTTCACTTTGTCGGGAAAGTTTAATGGCAGCGTAAAGGCTTATTCAACCAATCTCAACCTCGCAACAGACAGGGGCAGCCTACATGCTATAGCTACCGTTACCAACACCGGAAAAAATTATAATGCAAAAGTGAATGTCGCCGATCTCGATGTTGGCTTCATCACAAAAAACAGCGCAACCGTTGGGAAACTGTCGTCCTTTATAACCGTTACGGGAAGCGGGTTTGATCCGAAAACGGCGAATGCTTTTGCCCATGCAGATGTGCGTACGTTTGGATATAACGGGTACACCTACAACAATGTTTCGCTGGATGCAGAGTTAAAGAACGGGTTGGCCGATGTGAAGGCGGAAAGCAATGATCGCAATGCGGCCTTCAACCTCACTGCATTGGTCAATTTAAAGAAGAAGAAGCCGGCAGTGGATTTGGAGCTAAAGGTCGATAACATCGACTTGCAAGCGCTTCATTTTTCGAAAGACCCACTGAAGATAAAAGGCCGGATTATCGCCGATGTTCCGGTTGCCGACATCGACAGTTTAAACGGCAATATTCAAATCAGAAATCTTTATGTAACCCATCTTGGAAAGCTTTACGTGAGCGACTCCATCAACATCGCTGCCGTATCCAATCCGCAGGAAAATTCGCTTCAGATTACGAGCGATTTTCTTATGGCAAACCTGAAAGGCCGATATAGATTAACGGAGATCGCATCAGCGCTTCAGTCTACCATCAACAATTACTACCACATTCCGGGCTACAAACCTTCGCCCTTTCAACCGCAGGACTGGAAACTTGATATGAATTTGTATGTTAGTCCGGTTGTACTTCAGTTTTTGCCGGAGCTAAAGGGCACTAAGTCTGTTTTCTTAAATGCAGACTTCAACAGCAGCACAAACGATTTGAATGTTGACGTGAAATCGCCGGTAGTTATTTACGGCAAACAAAGTGCAGACAGCCTGAATCTTCGGATTTACACCGACGATCAGAAGCTAAACTATGCGCTTTCTACGCAGGCAATAAACGCCGGCGGAATGAAATTTTACGGTTCGAATGTAAGCGGATATGTGGCTGATAATAAAATTTACACCGATGCCGTTGTGAAAGATGCAAAGGGAGCGGCTCAGTATCATTTGTCGGCCGAAGCCGCATCGCTACAGGATTCCATCGTATTAAAGCTAAATCCGCAAACGCTTTTACTGGATTACGAGAAGTGGGATGTATCGGGCGATAACTTTATCGTTTATTCCAAGAAAGGGTTATTGGTAAACAACCTGGTTTTATCGCAGGGCACACAGCAGCTTGCTGTAAACAGTACACCTGCTAAGTTGAATGCGCCGCTTCACATCCTTTTTAAAGATTTCGACATTAAAACCATTGCGCAGCTTGCCAATCAGGACACTTTGCTGGCGTCGGGGCTGATTAATGGAACAGCCGTTGTAAAAAACCTCGATAGCAAGCCGGCATTTACGGCGGACCTTGCCATCCAAAATCTCTTGCTGAAGCAAGATACTGTGGGCAACGTGCAGTTGAAGGTAGATAACGAAGCCGGCGATCTGATGAACGCAAATATCCGCATTACCGGTAAAAATCAGTTGTCGGTTACCGGCACGTACAACGTTGCAACGGAAGTGGCCGATCTCGCACTCGATATGCAGAAGCTCGATCTTTCTATTTTGAAATCGTTGGGTGGCACCAACGTATCCGATGCGGGCGGTATTATGTACGGTGAGTTGAACGTGAATGGTAAATTAAGCGCCCCGGAAATTGACGGAAATTTCAAGTTTCGAGATGCGTTTATTGCGCCTTCAATTTTAGGCGAGCGATTTAGTTTGCCTTCGGATGGATTCGCTGTAACGCCTGCGGGCATTGAATTTAACAACTTCACCCTGAAAGATTCTCTTGGAAATAAAGCCATTGTTGACGGCTATGTTTTTACGTCCGACTTCACCGAATATGCATTTGACATTTCTTTATCGGCAGAAAACTTTCGCGCCGTAAATGCACGCAAACAACCGAATCAAATGTTTTACGGGAAGCTAACGCTCGACGCCGATGCATACGTTACCGGCGAGATGGACAACCTCGTTGTTGACGGCTCGGTAATGATTGATAAAGAAACCGATTTCAGTTTCATTTTGCCGGGTAATAATCCGGAGTTGCTTGCGAGGGAAGGAGTAGTAAATTTTGTGAAGATAGATTCGCTGGCGCGTGATACGGTGCAGCTTGCCATGAATGAAGATTCGGTATCGCGCTATGCCGATTTAAAAGGGCTCGATGTTTATCTGGATATTGAAACCGACACCGCGGCGCAACTTGCATTGGTTATAGATGAAAGGAATGGCGACATATTGCGCATGAGGGGAAAGGCCGACCTTGCGTTGGGAATTGACAAAAGCGGAAAGCTAAGCCTCACGGGAACTTATCTTTTAAACAGCGGCTCATACGACATTTCGCTCAACTTGTTAAGCAGGCATTTCGATATTGATCCCGGAAGTCAGATTACCTGGACGGGCGATCCTACGGCGGGCTTAATCAACCTGAATGCAACCTACATTGCCAATGCGCCATCACTCGATTTGGTGGAGCCTCAACTGGTGGGTCGGTCGCCTGCCGAAGTAAACCGTTTTAAACAACGCCTTCCGTTTCATGTGAAGCTGTCGCTTAGCGGAGAACTGTTGAAACCAACTATTCTTTTCGACATTGATTTGCCTGAAAAGCAGGCAGCGCAGTGGAATGAAGTGGAACAGAAGCTGACGGAAATCCGCCGCGATCAGGCAGAACTGAACAAGCAGGTGTTTGCCCTTTTATTGTTGAACCGCTTTGTTGGCGAAAATCCGTTTACGAGTACATCGGGTGGCGACAACAGTGCGCTGGAGTCGTTTGCGCGCCAAAGTGTAAGCCGACTACTGAGCGAACAATTAAATCGCATCGCATCCGATTTAATTCAGGGTGTTGATATCAATGTGGGTGTACAGTCGTACGAAGATTATTCAACAGGTCAGCATCAAAATCGCAGCGATCTTACCGTTCAGGTTTCAAAACGTTTGCTGAACGATCGGCTGAAAGTGAATGTGGGAAGCGCGTTTCAGGTAGAAGGCGAGAGCAACAAAAATCAGCAGCGCAATAATTTGTTGGGAGATGTGTCGCTCGACTATCAACTTAGCTCCGATGGTCGTTATGTATTGCGTGCATACAGAAACAACACCTACGAAGCTGTAGTGGAAGGCCAGATTATCGAAACCGGACTATCGTTCATATTTACGCTGGATTTTGATCAGTTTAAAGACATTCTGAAAAAGAAATCAGAAGCCGACCTTCAAAGACGAAGAAAAAATAAGAAGTAGACAATGGGTAGAATTGCGATTATATTTTTTTTAGCGATAGTGGTTTTTGCTTCGTGTAATCCAACAAAAAATTTGGCGGATAACGAAACGCTGTATGTGGGTGCAAAAATTAAATCGGAAAACCGCCAGGGCCTTTCCCGCATCGACAGAAGGACGATTGAATCGGAGCTAAACAGCCTGACGCGTCCTAAGCCCAACTCCAAACTTTTTGGTGTAAGATGGAAGTTGATGTTTTACAACTGGGGTGGCTTTTTCAGAAAGAAATGGGGTGAAGCGCCGGTGTTGGGGAGTCAGTTAAATTTGGAGAAGAACCGTGCCATCCTCGAAAACAGATTGGAAAACCGCGGATTTCTTCAGGCCGAAGTGTCGGCAGACACCACGGTGAAAAAGAAGATGATGACCGCTACTTATACGGCATCGTATGGCCCGCGCTATGTGGTGCGAAATGTTAGTTTCCCCGATGATTCCAGTGTGCTTGCCAAACACTTGTATGCCCATCGCGAGAAAAGCTTGCTGCAACCCGGAAAGCCTTTCGATTTAGACCGCATTCTGAAAGAAAGAGAAAGGCTCGATATTCTTTTAAAAGATGAAGGATTCTTTTATTTTAATCCGGACTATCTCATCATTAATGCCGATACGAGTGTAGGAAAATACGAAGTGGACCTGAGCATTGATGTGAAGAAAGAAACGCCACTCGAAGCGCGGCAGATTTATACAATTAACGAGGCGGTTATTTTTGCTGACTACGAAATTTACCGCGATACCACAATGGTTTTAACCGACTCGAATAAAACCGGTGGTTTCTATATTATCGATCCTGATAACCGGTATAATCCGAAGATATTTTCGCGGACGGTTATATTTAAGCCCGGCGATATTTATAACCGGTCCGATCATAACCTCACGCTTAACCGCTTAACTACGCTCGGTGTTTATAAGTTTGTGAAAGTGCGGTTTGAACCCGTTGACACCGTTGACGACAACCGGCTGAACGTGTTTTATTATCTCACCCGGTATCCCAAACGGTCGCTGCGTTCTACTTTGTCGGCGCTTACCAAATCGAACAATACAACGGGCTCAGAAATATCGGTTTCGTATCGTAACCGAAATATTTTTAGAGGAGCAGAGCTTTTTACGCTCACTTTTTTTGCAGGTATAGAAAAGCAGGTTTCCGGTAATCTTGGCACTATCAGCACAAACCGTTTCGGTGTGGACGCTAATCTTTTTATTCCGCGTATCATTCCTATTCCTTTTCAAACCAACAGCGGATTTGTTCCGAAAACGCGCATCAATCTCGGTTACGAAATTTTCAACCGTACCACACAATACACTTTAAACTCCTTTAAAGCGTTGTTTGGCTACAGTTGGAAAGAAGACATCCGGAAAGAGCACCAGCTTAACGTACTCGCCATAAACTATGTGCATCCGCTGAATATTACAGCCGATTATCAAAAGATATTAAACGCAAATCCTGCGTTGCAAAGAAGCATAGAAAAGCAGTTTATTATTGGGAGTAACTATAACTTCAACTACAACACAAGGGTGGTTCCCAACAACAAGAAGCACAATTTCTTTTTTAACGGCAACGTGGATTTATCGGGAAATTTAATTGGGCTTGTAACGGGTGCAAACATCGATAAAGGCAAACAGATAATGATTGGGAATGTGCCGATATCGCAGTATTCTAAATTAGAGGCTGATTTCAGGCACTATATGAAAATGGGCATCAATACCGAACTTGCGAGCCGCATTATTTTGGGAAGCGGATGGGCCTATGGAAACAGCCGCGAGATGCCTTTCTCAAAAGCATTTTTCGTGGGCGGTACCAATAGCGTCCGTGCGTTCAGGGCAAGAAGCTTAGGGCCCGGTACATACGACGCATCGCAGCTAAAAAATCAATATGGATTTATTCCGGATCAGCCCGGCGACATTAAGCTTGAACTGAATACCGAGTTCCGAACCAAAATTTATTCTATTATCCACGGAGCTGTTTTTGTTGATGCAGGAAACATCTGGATGCAGCGTCCTGATCCCAACCGTCCGGGCGCACAATTCAGTAAAAACTTTTTAGAGGAGCTTGCTGTTGGAACCGGGGTGGGATTGCGCTTCGATCTGAATTTTATTGTGCTGCGCGTAGATGTGGCCTTCCCGTTACGCAAGCCTTTTCTGCCGGGCGGCCCGCGATGGGTGTTCGATGAAATAGATTTCGGAAGTAGAGAATGGCGTCGTGAAAACCTGCTTCTAAACCTTGCTATTGGGTATCCGTTCTAGTTAATGCTATTTTAAGAAGTTCTTAATTAGCGGTTAACGATGCAGGAAAAGAATTTGGATAATATTGTTATGATTGACTTCCAAATATATTTTTGCATCTAATATAACTGTCCCATGAAAAAGGCGCTTGTGATCGACGACGACGTTGACTTTTTGTTAGCGATGGAGTATTTACTGAAGAGTTTCAACTATCAGCTTGTGCCCGGCACCAGCAGCGATAACATCCAGTCTATCATCAGCAGAATTAAGCCGGCTTTTGTAATTCTCGATGTGTTTATCGGGAAGGAAGATGGCCGCCAGGTGTATGAAGAAATTAAGCACTTGCACGAAGAAATGAATTTTCCGATTATTCTTTGTTCCGGATTAACGCTTACCAAGAAAGAGCTGGCCCGGATGCCCGGCACCCTCTTTATTCAGAAGCCCTTCAGCGGGCAATGTATCCAAAAAATTATTGAAATGACGGAGCAACCGGCAGGCAAATCAGGCATTAATTAGTTGTTGCGGTCGGCATAAAAAAACGGGCTGCTTTTTTATGGCAGCCCGTTTTTTTATGGTGAATGTTTATTTAGGATCGAGCGATTTTTTAATGATGTCGGCAAGGTCTTCAAAGTGATATTTCGAAATTTTGTCGGTCGTTGCAGGCAGTGCATTTACAAGCTGCAAGCGCAACATTTTTAAATGTGCTTTGGCCAGTGCGCTTACATCTGCATTTGCAGTTTCGGTGCGTGCCGCAGGCGCGCCCGCTGTTGTTGTGGAGCTCATTAAATTGCTGAGTGCAAGCACAAACTCGCGCTGCAAATTCCGTCGGTTTAAGTCCGTTGCTTTCTTTGTTTTTAATTCGCTGAAAATGCCGCTGTTCATATCGTTTAGCAGCTCGTCAACCGTATAAGTTTTTACCGGAGCAAAACGTGCAGTACTTGTAGATAAACGGTTAAGTGTGGTTGCAGAAAGCAGATTTTTCAGCGTAGCCGTTTGAAGGTTCATAATGCGGTCTGTGCCCGTAGCGTTCAGCGTTTTATTAATCACGTCACGGTTATACAGCCATTCAGGAGTTTCAAACAATTGTTTATGCAAAAAAGCAACCGCCTGTTTTTGCGTGTTACGATCGGTAGGCGCATAAACGCTGCCTTGTTCTTCAATGCTTTTTGGCGTTTCTTCGATGCCGCCGATATTTTTTGCTACGTGACCCATGTAACGCCCAAACTGTGTAATCAGTTGGTTATACATGGTTTCCAGGTTGTCGTATTTATCCGCTTCTTCTTTTGTCCATTCGGGCAGTTGCGGTAAAATCCGTTTCAGGTTTTTGATGCCGTAATCGCTTGCCACCATAGCGTTATCGCCGAGGTCTTCATTCTGCGACCTTGGGTCGGTGGGATGCCGTTCTGTACCAAACCAAAGACGCGGATTTTTTCCGATGCGGTCGATAATCCAGCGGTTCACAATTTTCTGATCGTCGGTTGGGTTGTTGGTAAACGTAGGTTTGTAACCCCATTCAATTGCCCACATATCGTAATCGCCAATGCGCGGAAAAATTCCTTTTTCGGTAATGTTGTCTTCGGGCTGAGCCACGTAGTTAAAGCGTGCATAATCCATGATAGAGGCCGTGTGTCCGTTTTTTTCTACCCAGTTTTTATCACGCAGTTTTTCAACCGGTGTTTTAGAGCTGCTGCCCCAGTTGTGGCGAAGGCCTATGGTATGTCCTACTTCGTGAGAAGAAACAAAACGGATTAATTGTCCCATCAGGTCGTCGTCAAGTTCCATTTTGCGTGCTCTTGGGTCGATGGCGCCGGCTTGCAGCATATACCAGTTGTGCACAAGTTTCATTACGTTGTGATACCATCCGATATGGCTTTCCAAAATTTCACCGCTCCTCGGATCGTGTACGTTGGGCCCGTATGCGTTTTCGATGTTGGAAGCGAAGTAACGGATTACCGAGTAGCGCGCATCTTCCAGGCTGATGGAGTCGCCGGGCTGAATCTCTTTTGCAACAATGGCATTTTTAAATCCTGCTTTCTCAAAGGCGGGCTGCCAGTCGTTCACGCCCTGAATCAGGTATTTTCTCCATTTCTTTGGCGTGGCCGGATCAATATAATAAACGATCGGTTTTTTGGGTTCCACCAGTTCTCCGCGTTTAAATTTTTCTATGTCTTCATCCTTTGGTTCGAGGCGCCATCTTACAATAAAGGTTTCTTCTTTCACCTTTTGCTGATCATCGCCATAAACGGTGTAGCGGTCGGCGAAATAGCCAACACGCGGATCGAAGTATCTTCTTTCCATAGGAACGGCCGGAAGCAATATCAGCGAGGTATTCAGCTCAACCGTAACAGCTCCGGCAGCAAATGCCGCAGGCAGCGTTGTTGTAGGGAAAGGAGATGGCGCCGACGATGGTGTTAGCGGTGGTTGCGAATTGTAGGTTTTTACAGTTTTGATTTCGAGGTTAATGGGGTAGGCGTTGATGTTTTCGATGTACGACCGGTCCGCTGCCAGCGTGCTCAGGTTAAAGCGACGCTTGCTGAAAGGGTTTACGCTGACTACCTGGTTATCACTCTTAAAAAAATCGGTCACATCTATTACCACTCCTTTGTTGTTGGGAGCGTATGCTTTTATGTCGAAAGCGGCTGCAATGGGATTGAGGTTTGAGTTGGTTACCGCTTTATAAATGTCGTTGGTAGAGTCGGCCATGCTGATGGTGGTAACCACGCGCAGAAAAACGTTTTTTGAAGGGCCTGTTTCAAACATTAATGTTTGCTGGTTGGCAAGCTCGCCGCCATACACACCGCCACCGCCGGCAACCCTCGAAAACCGGGTAACGGCCATCATTTCGCGGTTTAACATGCTGTCGGGAATTTCGAAATAATATTTATCGTCTACCTTATGCACAGTAAATAAGCCGGTGGCCGAAACTGCCTTGTCCGTAATCACTTCTTTGTAGGGTTTTGGGCCGGTTGTTTTTGGCGCAGGCTGCGTAGGGGTTGCGGTAGGCGGCGCCGCAGGCGCTCCCGGCTTTTGCTGCGCTCCCGCATTCAGCACAAAAGCAAAAGCGGCAACCGTTAAAAAAACTTTTCTCATTCATTAAGGTTTAGGTTGGAAATGTAGCAATAACATTTTAAACGAATGGCAAAAGTTGTATCAGCGGGAAGCGGTGCCCGTTGGTTAAAAGTTAGTGCCTGCACAATAAATTATTTGTATGGTAAAAAGAATAATTGGAGGGCGTTGGATGTTTGAATTTGATTTTTCATTAGAATTGCGGATTCAATTTTTTTTGAACTGTATAATTAAAAATTTAAAACAATTGCAAAATGGCTGAAACAAGACCAACTGCAACTTCTGCAGTAAGAACTACAACCTCTGTACAACCTAAAAAATCCGGCAATGCAATATCATGGATTGCCCCTGTAGCAGGTTTAATACTTGGCTATTGTATCTGGCGCTTTTTGTTAGGGAATGCGGAAAACTTTACAGCTCCTGATAATTCCGGTGGGTTTTGGCCGCATCACGTTGGACCTAAAACAAACTGGTCGAGAATGTATGAAGGTGGTATTATTGTACCCGTGCTGATTGCCCTTAACCTGATTGTGTGGATGTTTACCATTGAGAGATTTATTTCTGTAGCAAAAGCAACTGGTAAAAGCAATAATGCCGAGTTCATCAGAAAAATTCAATATCATCTGGCCAATAAAGATGTTGATAAAGCGCTTGTAGAGTGCGATCAGCAAAAAGGTTCTGTGGGTAACGTAATGAAGTCGGGCCTTCGTAAATACAAAGAAATGATTACGAACAACGAACTTACCACCGAACAAAAAGTATTGAACATACAGAAAGAAGTTGAGGAAGCCACAGCACTTGAACTTCCGATGTTGGAGAAAAACTTAGTGTTCCTTTCAACCATTGCATCTGTTGCAACACTTGTGGGTCTGTTGGGTACGGTAATCGGTATGATTACGGCCTTTGCTGCCTTAGGCGATGCCGGTGGTGCAGAAGCCGGTCAAAGACTTTCTCAAGGTATTGCGGAAGCCCTTTATAACACGGCTTTAGGTATCGGTACTTCTACCATTGCCATCATTTTCTATAATATTTTCACTACCCGCATCGACAGTATCACTTACGGTATTGATGAGAGCGGTTTTACACTTACACAAAGCTTTGCAGCGAATTATAAATAATTGTTGCGGGCTTGTATGGAATTTTTGGAGAGATAGCATCTCTATAAAAGTGAATTAAAAATATTATAATGGCAAGACCTAAGATACCGAGGAAAAGTACGTTTATTGACATGACGGCGATGTGCGACGTTGCCTTCCTGCTCCTTTCGTTCTTTATCCTCACTACAAAATTTAAACCTGATGAGCCGGTTGAAATTGAAATTCCAAATTCGGTTTCTTCCAAGGTAGCGCCCGAACAAAATGTTGTGCTGGTGCAGGTAAATAAAGATGGAAAAGTTTTCCTTTCGATGGATGATGAAGAAGCCAAACAATCTGTTTTAACCAACCTCAACAGTGCCAATAATCTGGGGCTTTCCGACGGTGAAATTCAAAGCCTTGTAAAAGCGCCCTTTTATGGCGTTGCCATGAATCAGCTAAAGCAGCTGGCCGCCTTTAAAAAGGAAGATTTTAAAGAAAGTGCGTTCCCCGGTATTCCGGTTCTCGACTCTGCCAATAATCAGATGGACAACTGGATGCATGCAATTGTTACCACTTATCAGGGCCGTAAAATGAATCTGCTGCTGAAAGGCGACAACCGCACAAAATACCCCGCATTTAAAAGCATCATTAATGCGTTTAAATCTAACGAGGTGTTTAAGTTTCAGATGGTGACGAACCCACAGGCGGTGCCCGAAGGAACGGAGCTTTGGAACAGAAGCAAACGCGGAGAAAACATAGATTAATTGAACAAATAAAATAGTTTACGATGGCAGATATGGATACCTCGCAGGGGTCGGGTAAGAAAGGGCCTGGAGTAAAAAAAGCGAAGAAGTTATCTACCCGCGTTGACCTTACACCAATGGTTGACCTCGGATTCCTTCTCATCACTTTTTTCATCTTCACCACCACAATGAGTTCGCCAACGGCAATGAACCTCGTAATGCCCAAGGATACAAAAAATCCGGAAGAGCAAAACAAGGCGAAAGAGTCGGGTGCACTTACCATCCTGCTCGGCGCACAAAATCACGTATATTATTATGAGGGACAGTTGCAGCCTGATGGAAGCAATTTTAAGTCGTCGAATTTTAAAGACATACGCGATGTGATTCTGAACAAAAAAAGAGCTGTGGACGAAGAAGATTTTATTGTGGTGATTAAACCCAATGAAAACAGCAGCTATAAAAACCTGGTGGATATTTTGGATGAGATGAAAATTAACGACGCCAAAAGATACGCGCTGGTTGAAATTGCCGATTCGGAAGATGCGTTTGTAAATGCATCGGATGCGGCAAACAAAGAGTAATTATGGAATTACTTACATTTTGAATCTAATTAAATTAAACATTGGTCTGCAATGGATACACAGAAAATACTGAATGCCGACATTCTGGACATTATTTTCGACGGACGTAACAAAGCCTACGGAGCGTACGAACTGCGGAAGAACTACAACGAAAGGCTGATTAAGGCCATACTGATTGTAGTGGCTGCCACAATTCTGATTTTTGTGGGTGCAATGGTTTCTAAAAGCGTTACGAAAGAGAAAACGGAAATGATTGTGCAGGATGTGCAGTTAGAAAACATTCAACAAAAAGAGGAGCCGAAACCCGAGCCGCCACCGCCACCTCCACCACCTAAGCAAGAGCCGCCCAAAGTGGAAATTGCCAAGTTTACACCGCCGAAAATTGTAAAAGATGAAGAGGTAAAGCCTGAAGAAAAAATTCAGGAAACGGAAAAACTGGAGGACGTGAAAATTGGTGTGGTAAATCAGGAAGGTATTAAAACCGATGTGGTTGCACCGCCGGTAGAAAAAGGTACGGGTGTGGTGGAAGCACCGAAGGTGGAAAAAGAAGATTATGACAACGAATTTAAAACCGTACAGCGAGAAGCTAAGTTTCCCGGTGGTACACAAGCCTGGGTGCGCTTTTTGGAGCGGAACTTAGACAGCAACGTGCCAAACGATAACAATGCGCCTCCGGGCAGCTATACGGTAATTGTTTCTTTTCTGGTAGATAAAAACGGGAATATTTCCGAAGTAAAATCTGAAAACGACCCGGGTTATGGAACGGCACAAGAGGCAGTTCGTGTAATTCGCCGCGGCCCCAAATGGGAGCCTGCCGAGCAGAACGGCCGTAACGTAATTTATCGTCAGCGCCAGAGCATCACTTTCCGTGTGGAGTAATTGTTTTAACTATTTTGCTTTTGATCCCTGCCTTTGCGGCGGGGATTTTTGTTTGTAGCTGTTTGCCTGCCGCACAAACGGCTGAACGATGCGTGGTGCGACGCGACGGGAGCTGCGCAGCGGGCTGCAGACGACCCTATAAAAAAATCCGTTCCAACCCAAACGGATGCAGGAAAGGAAACGGTTTACTTTTTAATAGAACCTTCAATAGAATCGTCCATCGTTTTTCCGGTGATAGCCCCAACCGCCATTTTCAGTAAGGCTATGGCATTTCCATGTTTATTATCCCAATAATAGCCGTCATCGGCCGATAGCTTGATTACCGTGATGCGGGGGTCATTTTCGCCTTCGGTAAACCACGTTTTATATACCGGTTGCCATAGCTCTTTAATTAAGTTTTTATCCTTCAAAATTTTTGCATAGCCATACACTGTTAAAAAATCGGAATGCGAGGAGCCTTTGAAAAACAGTTGTGCATGCGGCTCGTGGAGGATGTCGGAATTGGCGTGGCTGTCGGCTGCACTAAGGAAATAAAAGTTTCCCTCATCATCTATTTTCTGAACGGACATGGGGCGTGTATTCATTTTTTTACCGGTGGAAATGCCGGTGCACACAAAGCAGGTTTCCCCGTCTGCGAGCGCTCTCATTTTTTTCACTGCTTCGGCGCCTTCCAAATTTTGGTGATGGTTGCCCTCCTGGTTTTTGTTGATGCTGTCCATAGACATTCGTTTGCGGCCATTGCTCACAAAACTGTGCCAGTAAGAAGCGGCTCTTAAAAAGCAATAATTTAGCGCCAATATGATGAACAGAAACCTGAGCGGCTGGAGCGATACCATTGCCGCTGTTGCTACGGCCGCAGGCGTTGGCGCCATTGCGGTGATACGTCTTTCGGGTAGCGAATCCATTGCTATTGTGAATGGGCTTTTTCCGTCGAAAAATCTGGAGGCGCAGCCATCGCATACCCTGCACGTGGGCACGTTGAAGCGCGGAGGCGAGCCGATTGATGAAGTGGTGGTGTCGATATACAAAAATCCGCGCTCGTTTACCGGCGAAGATGTGGTAGAAATATCTTGTCATGGGTCGGTTCATGTGCAACAAAAAATTATGGATGTGCTTACGGCGTCGGGTGCAAGAGTGGCGCGGCCGGGCGAGTTTACCTTGCGTGCTTTTTTAAACGGGAAGATGGATTTAACGCAGGCCGAAGCGGTGGCCGATATGATTGCGAGTAACACGGATGCAAGCCGGCGCACTGCGCTGAACAACATTCGCGGAGGTTTTTCATCGGACTTAAAGCAGCTGCGTGAAGAGCTGATTGCCTTCAGTGCGCTGATAGAGCTGGAGCTCGATTTTTCGCAGGAAGATGTGGAGTTTGCGGACAGAAGCAAGCTGTATGCGCTGATTGCCAATTTGAAGCAGGAGGTGGAAAAGCTTTTGGGTTCGTTCCGGCTCGGGAATGTAATTAAGAATGGCGTGCAGGTGGCAATTATCGGGAAGCCGAATGCGGGTAAATCTACTTTGCTGAACACTTTGCTGAACGAGAATCGCGCTATTGTGAGCGATATTGAAGGCACTACCCGCGATACGATTGAAGAGGTGTTGAATATTGAAGGCATTTTATTCCGGTTGATTGATACGGCAGGGCTGCGGCAACAGACGGACGATATTATTGAGCAGATAGGTGTGGAGAAAAGTATGGAGAAGATGCGTCAGGCGGATATTGTGGTATATGTGTTTGATGTAAATACGATTGGCAGGGATTATTTGTTGAGCCGGATTGGTGAGCTGAAGCAGCATGGCAGATATATATTGGTGGCGAACAAAGCGGAGGGCGGACGTAAGCTGGACTTTGATGCGGGTGAAGAAGTGATATATATTTCAGCGAAAGACGGATGGCATATTGATGAGCTGAAAAGCCGTTTGGTTGCGGAGGCTACGGGCGGCGAATTGAATATGGAAAACACCATTATCAGTAATGCGCGGCATTTTGATGCGTTGAAGAAGCTGCACGAAAGTGTTGTTGAAATTGAAGGGGGGATGGATGCGCAGATACCCGGCGATTTGTTGGCGATAGACATCCGTAACAGCCTGCATTATTTGGCGGAGATTACCGGAACGATTACGAATGAGGATCAGCTGGATTTCATTTTTAGTAAGTTTTGTATTGGGAAGTAACTATCCTTTTATTAGATTTGACCTTTTAAGGACAAGACCAAATACGGTAAATATGCTGGGCGAAAAACTGAGAGAGTTGCGGGAAGCCAAAGGACTGGTACAACGCCAGGTGGCTGCTGAGTTGGAGGTAGATACTGCCTACATCAGCAAAATGGAGAGCAATGAAAAGCCGGTAAGTCGCCAGCACCTCAAAAAGCTATCGGTACTGCTCGGTATCGCAGAGGATGAACTACTCACCCTTTGGTTGGCCGATAAGCTATACGATGTTGCCAAGGACGAAGCTGTAGCAATAAAGGCAATGGAAGTAGCACACGATGAATTACTAAACAAAGTAAAACGGAAGAAGAAATAGTACCATGAAAAGCGATAAAATCAAGCTATCCAAGTTAGAGTCATTTTTGATGAAGGCCGCAGATATTCTGCGGGGTAAAATGGATGCTTCTGAATATAAGGAGTTCATTTTCGGAATGCTCTTTCTGAAGAGGATGTCGGATGTTTTTGATCAGAAAAGAGAGCAGTTCCGGAAAAAAGAATATGCCCATTTGGACGAAGCAACATTGAATGAAGTGCTCGAAGATAAAATCACCTACGGTGATACCTTTTTTGTTCCCAAAAGGGCTCGTTGGCACGAAGGCTTTATTGATGAAAACGGTGTAGAACAACCGCCTATCAAACACCTGCAGAACAATATCGGGCAGATGTTGAACAAAGCTCTCGATGCTATTGAAGAAGCTAACCCCGATACGCTTTCAGGTATTTTCAAGGGTCGCATCAACTTCAATAAGGAAGTAGATGGAAAGGCGATTGTGAAAAACAAGGACCTGAAGGATATGATTGATCACTTCAATGATTTCCCGGCCCTTATCAATGAAAACTTCGAGTTCCCTGATTTATTGGGTGCAGCCTATGAGTACCTGCTGAAACACTTTGCGGATGAAAGTGGCAAGAAGGGCGGGCAATTTTACACCCCAAGCCAGGTTGTGCGTTTGTTGGTACAGTTGATAAAGCCACAGGAAGGTATGTCCATTTATGACCCTACAGCGGGTTCCGGTGGTATGCTTATCCAATCGCATCAATACATAGAAGAACAGGGTCAAAATGCAAACAACCTCGAATTGTTCGGACAGGAGAACGATCCTACGGTGGTGGCCATTTGTAAAATGAACATCATCCTACACAACATTACCAAATACACCATTGAGTATGGCGATACACTGGAAGAGCCGCTGAATGAAAAGAATGGACAACTCATACAGTTCGACCGGGTAATTGCCAATCCTCCTTTCTCGCAGAACTATTCTAAGGCCACGATGAAATACCAATCTCGTTTCCCTTATGGTTTTGCACCTGAAACAGGTAAGAAGGGCGACCTCATGTTTGTGCAGCACATGTTGGCCAGCTGTAAAAAGTCAGGCAAAGTGGTGGTGGTAATGCCTCACGGTGTTTTATTCAGAGGCGGTAAGGAAAAGGAAATACGGGAAGGCATGTTGAGAGCTGATGTTATTGAAGGCATCATTAGTCTTCCACCGCAATTGTTCTATGGCACTGGTATCCCTGCCTGTATCATGGTGTTGAATAAAAACAAGCCGGATGAACTGAAGAACAAGGTGTTTTTCATTAATGCAGATAAAGATTATGCCGAAGGTAAAAAGCAAAACACCCTCAGACCGGAGGACATAGAAAAGATCGATTTTGTTTTCATCAATAAGATTGAAGAAGCCAAATATTCAAAGCTGGTTGATTTTGCTACAATTGAGAAGAACGAGTTTACATTAAACATCAGGCGGTATGTGGATAATACTCCTGAACCGGAACCGGAGGATGTTAAAGCTCATTTGATTGGTGGAGTTCCTGTTGCCGAAATACAGTTTATACAGGATTCACAATGCAGGAAATTTGGATATAATGGCTTCGCCTTGTTTAAAGACAAGAACGAACAATACAAGGAATTTGCTATTGTAACAAAGGCATCCATAAAGGAGCATATTGACAATGATCCTGCAGTAGTGAAAACCTTAACCAGTCTTGGTATTCACCTCGCTGATTGGTGGCAATTGGCAAAAGACGATTTTTCATCCTTAGCTCCACAGAAAAGCACGTTGCCTGAGAATGCGTTAAACGATAGTGGAATTGGTAGCTACCTGATGGTAGGTGGAAGCAAGATCCCCAAAGTGCGACAGGAGTTGCTGGATACCATTAAAGAGCAGTTTGTACCGGTGGGTGTGCTGGATAAGTTTCAGGTAGCCGGTGTGTTTGTTAACTGGTGGGACAATATCAAGTACGATTTAAAAACCATCATGCAAAATGGATGGGACCCTGGACTGATACCAGACAGTTATCTCATTGAAGAGTTTTTCCAAAAGGAACAGACCGAAATTGAAGCACTGGAAATTCAGCAATCCGAAAAAGAATCACTATTTGAGGAGGCTGTAGAAGAAGCCATTGGATTAATGGAATTGGAAGCCGAAGAGGATGAAACCATCAGCACTGCCAAAGTAAAGGAAGAACTGAAAACACAGATTGAATATTACCTAACCGAGAAAAACAAGCCAGCAGAAGCCAAGCCATATCAGGAAGCCGAGAAAAAGATTGTAGATGTTGAAAAGGAAATAAAAGAGCTGAAAGCTCAGTTAAAAGTAAAACAGGCTGAACTTGATTTGAAGCTGGTGCTCAAACGTTATGGCTCAGAAGATGAAAAGGCAGACGGTAAAAAATTACTGATTGCAGCCAACACAGAAATCGGCAAGTTGGATGTGGTCATTGATGGACTGATTGCAGGGTTTAAAGCAGATTTAAAAAAGAGCCATGATTTTGATGCCATAAAAAAGGCAACCGCAGACCTGGAGAAGCTGCTGAAAAAGGACAAGGAGAATAGCACGGAAACACTTCAAAAATTGGCAAAAGTATTGGATTCAAAGAAGCAGTTCAAAGAAATTACCAAGGCCTACAATACTTTACTGAAAGACAAACAGATCATTCAGGACAAGCTGCACAAACTGGATGATTTATTGGAGAGTATTGGCGGCATACTATCCGAACAGGAAGCCCAAAAGCTTATCCTTAAAAAACATTTCGATATTATCAACAACCAATTGCAGCGTTACCTGAATGCAGAAAAACGGTCATTGATTGCTGCCTATGAAAACCTGTTTGATAAATACTTTGTATCTGCTCAGCGTATTGAAGCGAAACGTTCAGACACAATGAATCAGTTAAATGATTTTCTCACCAAATTAAGCTACTTGAATTGATATGGAAGAAAATCAAATTCTCATACCAGAAGGTTGGCGAAAGGAGGTGTTGGGGAGCTTCTTCATAGAGAAGCCCAAATCCAATTTAAAGGTTTCTGACGCTGCCAATTTTGGCCCATACCCATTTTTTACAAGTGGAGAAGCCGTATTGCAACACAATACAAAACAACTTGATGGCAGGCATATTTTCTTAGCAACCGGTGGTGTTGCCAATGTGAAATACTATGATGGTGAAGCTGCATATTCAACAGATACTTACACGGTTGGTACAAAGGAGAAGATTGATACCCGCTTTTTGTATTATGGTTTACTGAATATCATTGACTACATCAATGACAATTATTTTGAAGGTAGCGGTTTAAAACACTTGCAGAAAAAAGAATTTAAAAGACACTTATTTCTTTATCCAGAAGATAGCCAAGAACAACAAACCATTGCCTCCATTCTCAGCAAAGCAGATGAGGCTATTGCTGAAACAGAAAAACTGATTGCGAAATACAATCGCATTAAAACCGGGTTGATGCAAGACCTGCTTACAAAAGGGATTGATGAAAACGGCAATATACGCAGTCAGGAAACACATGAGTTTAAAGATAGTCATCTGGGCAGGATACCGAAGGAGTGGGATTGTTTTCCGATCGGTAAAATATATGAATTGAAATCTGGCATAACGCCTCTACGAAGTAACAAACGATATTTTGCATTAGAAGGGTATAATTGGGCTAAGACATTGGATTTAAACGAAGGACATCTTTATGAAACAGAAGAAAAGGTTACAGACTATGCACTAAAAAACACTTCACTGAAATTGATGCCTATAAATTCAATACTTGTGGCAATGTATGGAGGGTGGGAGCAAATCGGTCGTACATCAATTTTAAAAAGTGAGTCCGGCACAAATCAAGCAATTACTTGTTTGTTTAACCCAAACCGCAAAATGAATTCTGATTTTGTTCAGTTGATATTGCAGTATTATAGGTATAAATGGAAAGAGGTTGCGGTAAGTACAAGAAAAGACCCAAATATTACGAAATCAGATATTGAGAATTTTGCATTGGTCTTTCCAAAGAATTATGATGAGCAGTCTCTAATTGCAGGTAAGATTCTTCAGATAAAAGAGTTCGTTTCAAATCAACAAGAACATAGTAATAAATTAAGGAAATTAAAGTCAGGACTAATGCAGGCTTTATTAAGCGGCAAGGTTCGTGTTAATGCGATCACACCTAATCAATCGGCATCATGATTTTAAGTAACGATAATAAATACAGGGGTTCCCTGGGTGAAACCTTTCGGCTGGATGAATACAGCCATGTAGAAAAACCCTTTTTGGAACAACTCAAACAATTGGGTTGGAACGATGGCCCCAATGAGGTGCTGGAGTTGGAAATGCAGCAAACAACGGAGCAAAGCTATCGTTCTTCTTTTGGTGAAGTAGTATTGCAGCCTAAGCTATGTGCAGCTCTCAAAAAAATCAATCCTTTCCTCACTGATGGGCAGGTAGATGAAGTGGTTCGCAAAATCACCAGCTTTCAAAAGAACAGCCTGATAGAAAATAATGAGCAGGTACTCACTTATCTGCTTGAGAATACTACCGTTTCACGTAATGAGCAAACAGGTGAACTAAGCCCCACTGTTCGGTTCATTGATTTTGAAAACATAGGCAACAATATTTTCACCGCCATTTCTCAGTTTAAGGTTAGGGTGACAGGTACAGATCATCACATCATCCCGGACATCGTTTTATTCATCAACGGTCTTCCGGTGGTGGTAGTGGAGGCCAAATCATCCAAAGTAAAAGAACCTCTACCCGAAGCCATTGATCAGTTGCTTCGTTATTCGGAACAACGTGGTGATACAGGCGAAGGAAACAAAGAGTTGTTTTACTACAACCAGTTTATCATCACTACCTGCCGTACGGAAGCCAAGTTTGGAACTATAACCACAGGCATTGAGAAGCATTTCTACCGCTGGACAGATCCCTATCCCCGTTCATTAAATGATCTGGAGCATGGCCAGTCATCTCCAAACGATCAGCAACGTTTGGTGGCCGGTATGTTGGACCTGCGAAACCTGTTAGACATCATTCAGGTGTTTACTGTTTTCCAGATTGATGACAAGGGAAAGAAGATAAAAGTAGTAGGCAGGTATCAGCAATTCCGTGCTGTTAAAATAGCCACCAAAAGATTGATTGAAGGCAAGAACCCAATGGAGAGGGGCGGCATCATTTGGCATACGCAGGGTTCAGGAAAATCATTGACCATGATGTTCATGGTCCGAGAAATGCGTTTAAAGCCACAATTGCTTTCATGGAAAATAGTATTTGTTACAGATCGTACCCAACTGGAAGAACAGCTGTCAGAAACAGGACAGAGTATTGGCTTCACCATTAAAGTGGCCAATTTCATTAACCCTAAATCTACCCCAGATGGTAAAAGCTTAAAGGAGTTGCTGAGTAATGATAACTCAGATTTGGTAATGGCGATGATCCACAAATTCCAGGAGAATGGTGATTTGGAAGGGTTACAAATTTTCCCCGAGCTGAATGCCAATACCAATATCCTTGTAATGACCGATGAGGCACATCGTTCTCAATATTCATTATTGGCAGCCAATCTGGATAAAGCATTACCTAATGCCACATCCATTGGCTTTACAGGAACACCCACAGGTAAAACAGAAAAGAAATACAAGGATTACATTGATAAGTACACCATGCGTCAGGCCATTGATGATGGCGTTACATTGGAAATAGTGTACGAAGGCTTTACACACAATGCTGAGATGCCCGACAAGAAAGGCATGGATAAGAAGTTTGAGGATGTGTTCAGCGATTACCAGTTAACAGAACGCCTTCAGATACTCGGCTTTGGAAGCCGGGATGCTTACCTTGAAGCCATTGAAACCATTCGGGAAAAGGCAAGGAGCATGATGAACCACTATGTGGATCAAATCTTCAGCGGTGGTTTCAAAGCACAGATTGTGGCCAATAGCCGTGAAGCAGCTGTGAGATACAAAGTGGCGATTGAGGAGGCTCTGAAAGAGAAAATTGCAGCCTTGCTGGTAGATAATCCTATGCAGATTAACATTGATGGGCTGAAACAACTGGAAACTGCAGTGGTTATTTCAGGCAGTCATAATGATGCTCCGCATATCAAGGCATTTACCAATGGTGAGTATCACCGAAAGAGTATCAAGCGTTTCAAATTACCCTTTGGTAAAACAGACGAAGAAGACAACACCATCAATGGCAATGTAGGTATCATCATTGTCAACAACATGCTGCTAACAGGATTTGATGCCCCCATTGAGCAGGTAATGTACCTGGATAGAATTATCGTTGAACACAACCTACTGCAAACCATCGCAAGGGTAAACCGTATTGGCCCCGAAGGAAAGAACAAAGGCTTTATTGTAGATTATGTGGGAGTCGGCCATCATCTGAAGAGGGCATTGGATACATACGCTGAAAAAGAGTTGCAGGAGATTATTGATTGTATATCCAATGATGATGCTGAATTGAATGACCTGATTAAAGCCCACAAGGATATTTGGGAATATTTAAAGCAGCAGGGCCTTGAAGACCTTTCAGATTCAGATGCATTCTTTGATGTGTTTTATGATGAGGATATACGGTTTGAGTACATTAAAAAGTACAAACACCTGACTACTTGTTTCAATAATGTGCTCCCTCGTAAAGAAGCGCTGGATTTTTTCAATGACTGGAAAGCATTTACGGAAATCAATGAATTAGCCAACAAGCATTTCCGTGACCAGCGATTCAGCATGAAAGGCATACCACCGAAGTTGAGAGGTATTGCCGATGAGTTCTTGAAATCACGAGGAATTGAGCAAACTGTTGCACCAATATCCATTATTGCCGATGATTTTCAGAAGGGCGTTAACAGTAAAAAGAGGGACAAAACCAAAGCGGCAGAAGTAGAACATGCCATTCGTCATTACATTGATATTAACCTCGATGAAGACCCTGAACTGTTTGCCTCTTTTTCAGAAGCATTGGAAAAGATATTAGAAAACTTCAAGGGTAACTGGAAGGCTATTTACGAGGAGCTTGAGAAGCTGAGAGAGAAGATACGAAACCGTGAAAAGGAAGAGACATTTGGTTTAGACCGCAAAAAACAAATGCCTTTCTTCCGCATTTTCAAGGCAGAGCTTTTTGGTAACCGAACACTTACGGAAGATGAAATTGCTCAGAATGTAAACCTGACGCAACATATATTCAACCTTGTGGCCACTGAGATAAAATTGACCGGCTTCTGGGATAGCACACCTGCACAATTGAAATTGAAGGCGGAGTTACAGAAGTTGATTTTATCTCCTGAGTTCAAAACAATCCCCAATATTATCACCAAGCGGAACGAACTTATATCAAGAATAATGGAGTTGGCAAAAACCAATCACTTCAAAATAGTGACAGACTGATGCAGTTTGAATATGAAGTAAAATATAGCAAACGCAAAACGCTTAACATCACGGTTGAACGTGACAGGAAAATAATTGTCCGGGCTCCCGAGCATACTTCATTGAAGAAAATAGAGGAAGTGCTTCAATCAAAGAGCCAATGGTTGAAGGAAAAGATCAATCATGCTCAGAAGTATCCGGTGGAATACAAGCCAAAAGAATTTGTATCAGGCGAAACACTTCTGTATTTGGGTAAGAACTATCAATTGCTGGTGGTAGATGAACCAATTGAAGGAATTGAGTTTGATCAACGGTTTCGTATTTCTAAAGCCAATCAGCCTAACGCCAATGCGTTATTCAAAAAGTGGTATCTCAAACAGGCACTCAAACTAATTGAGCCTTTGGCAACGCATTATGCAAAGAACCTGGGTGTGGTGTATAATCAGTTCAAGACTTCAGAAATGAAATACCGCTGGGGATCATGTACGCCCAACAACAACATCATTTTTAACTGGCGTATTGTAAAAGCACCCATGTATGTGCTGGAGTACCTTGTAGCACATGAACTGGTGCATTTGATGGAGAGTAACCATACCCCTCGGTTTTGGAACATTTTATCTATACAGGTGCCCCATTATGAGAAAGCTAAAAAGTGGTTGAAAGAAAACGGGCATTTGTTGGAGGTTGATTTTTAATTTCAGAAGTAAAATGAGTGTAGATAATATAACAAAGCAACATATTTTACAGGCGGTTGATAAAATCGAACGGGAAGGTATTGTATTAGAACCTTCAGACCGTTTTGATGTAGTCATCAATGGCAAAGCGTATCCGCCTAAAGAGGTGATGCGGTATGCCAACCTGCTTGCCAACGGCACTAAGGATTGGCCATACAGTGGTGGCGAACCCACAAACAAGTATCTCAGGAAGTTTGAGTTTGAAGTACGACCAAAGTCACTGACAGCTAAAGAAATTGTAGCTGCAATCAGGAAGGAATTTTCAAATGTTTGGAGATGTGCTGATTCGTGGCGGTGGAATGAAATGAAAGACTCTGGGCTTTTGACATTTGCATGGCTTGACAATAACACTAACTACTTAGAAATAGATTTTAGCAAACTTAAAAGTGGCTCTAGGGCAATTTATCCGTGGGTAAATGAACTATCTGTCGGTGACTTGATATTTGTGATGGGAAAAAATACGTTTGATGGTATTTGTATAGCTGAATCTGAATACGATTTTAATGGACCTACTTTGACGTTGTCAGGATATGGAGTAAAGCCGGCAATAAGTGTGAAGTACATTTATAAACTTGAAAATCCTATATCACATAATCTGGTAACTCATAACAACCCGGCAACCTTTGCTGAAATTGAGAAATACAGTTTCGGATTAGAAAAAATTATCGTTTTTCTTTTGGTAAGTCAACCTAAAGCTATTGACAATTTATTAAACTTCATGAACGGCATGGCACAGAATAAGTTAATTCAAGAAGAACTTTCTAAGATGAATTTGAATACAATTATTTACGGTCCTCCCGGCACGGGCAAAACCTACAAGCTCAACCAATACAAAGAAACCTACTTCACCGATAGAGGTGTTACCAAAAGTGCAGAGGATGTACTGAAGGAGAAAGTGAATGCTTATCCCTTTTGGAAA
>JBDHYF010000015.1:0-36369 GCA_039811185.1 Chitinophagaceae bacterium
TATGATTTTCAAGATGGCGCATCAGCCGTTCTTCAACCGTTTTGCCGGTATAGCCGATGTAAAATGCATCAAGACTTACTGAATGTAAAATGTAAACAGTGAACATAAAAAAAGCCACTCGTAAGTGGCTCTCGGTTTGTGACCTCGTCAGAGCTTGTCCCGACCAAAGGTCGGGAAGTCAAACCTGAAACCTTCCCGACCGGAGGTCGGGATGCCTATTCAGTTGAGCTACGTTTCACCAATTCTGAAATCCTTACTTTACTTCGCCATTTCTTCAACTGCTGCTCACGACTTATTGCAGCAGCTTTCGTAGCGAACGGCTCGGTGTGACATATCTTCCAATCCTTTGCTTTCGCAGTATATCCTTTATGATTTTCAAGATGGCGCATCAGCCGTTCTTCAACCGTTTTGCCGGTATAGCCGATGTAAAATGCATCAAGACTTGCCGAGTGTAAAATATAAACAGTGAACATAAAAAAAGCCACTCGTAAGTGGCTCTCGGTTTGTGACCTCGTCAGGATTCAAACCTGAAACCTTCTGATCCGTAGTCAGATGCTCTATTCAGTTGAGCTACGAGGCCTGTTATTCAAAAATCTTTCCGAGCCAAACCTGAAACCTTCCCGACCAAAGGTCGGGATGCCTATTCAGTTGAGCTACGAGGCCTGTTATTCAAAAATCTTTCCGAGCCAAACCTGAAACCTTCCCGACCAAAGGGCGGGATGCTCTATTCAGTTGAGCTACGAGGCCTGTTATTCAAAAATCTTTCCGAGCCAAACCTGAAACCTTCCCGACCAGAGGGCGGGATGCTCTATTCAGTTGAGCTACCCGGTTGATTAGGGCTGCAAATATATAGAGCTATTCCTATCCCGCAAAAAAGAATTTATTTTTTATTGCTTATTTATCTCACTCGTGTAATGAAATTCAATATCGGGATTGTTATTAATTTCTGTATTCAAAAACCATTCGCTTTGTGCCAGATACACCAGGTTTTCATCTTTATCTGCTGCAATATTCGCTTGTTTGAATTTAATAAAATCGTCCAGCTTCTGTTTGTTGCCCGATGTAATCCAGCAAGCTTTGAAGAAGGGTAAAGAGCGGAACTCGCAGGCTGCTCCGTATTCGTGTAACAGTCGGTATTGTATTACTTCAAACTGTAACTCACCCACACAGCCTATAATTTTTTTGTTGCCTCCAAACTGGGTAAACAACTGAGCCACGCCTTCATCCGTAAGCTGACGAATCCCTTTCTCCAGCTGTTTTGTTTTCATGGGATCTTTATTCACCAGCTCTTTAAATATTTCCGGCGAAAACGATGGTATGCCGGTAAAATAGAAATCTTCACCCTCGGTTAAAGTATCGCCAATCTTAAAATTTCCTGTGTCGAACAATCCCACTACATCGCCGGAATACGCATCTTCAATTATGTCTTTACTTCTCGCCATAAACGAATAAGGATTGCTGAACCGGATATCCTTATCCATCCTAACATGATGATAATATTTGTTCCGCTCAAATTTGCCGCTACAAACACGCAAAAACGCAATCCGGTCGCGGTGCTTTGGATCGAGATTCGCATGAATTTTAAAAATGAATCCGCTCATCTTGTCTTCTTTAGCCAACACTTCTCTAACTGTCGTTTGCCGTGGTTGCGGCTCGGGGGCAATCTGAATAAAAGTGTCGAGCATTTCCTGCACACCGAAGTTGTTGATAGCGCTTCCAAAAAATGCCGGAGCCACTTTAGCTGAAAGGTAGTCGTCAACATGCAACTGTCCGTGCACGCCCTGCACCAGTTCCGCATCTTCTCTTAAAATTGCAGCATCTTTAGCGCCGAGTTTCTGCTCCACTACAACATCATTCAAATCGTTTATTCTAATTACATCCTCATCGGCTTTTGTGTTCGGCGTGAATAGAACCAGGGAGTTCTCATGCAAATTAAAAACACCCTTAAAATCTTTTCCGCTGTTGATGGGCCAGGTCATGGGATGAAGTGAAATTTTCAGCTCTTTTTCGATTTCTTCAATTAAATCGAACCGATTTTTACCGTCCCTGTCCATTTTATTGATAAAAACGATTACGGGTGTGTCGCGCATGCGACAAACTTCCATCAGGCGACGGGTTTGTTCTTCCACTCCATTCACGCTGTCCACCACCAGAATCACACTGTCAACAGCAGTGAGCGTTCGGAACGTATCTTCCGCAAAATCTTTGTGACCGGGTGTATCGAGCAGGTTGATCAGATGGTTTTTATACTCAAAACTCATCACCGATGTGGCAACAGAAATACCTCTCTGCTTTTCTATTTCCATAAAATCGGAGGTAGCATGTTTTTTTATCTTATTGCTTTTTACGGCGCCCGCAGTTTGAATGGCGCCGCCAAACAAAAGAAATTTTTCTGTAAGGGTTGTTTTCCCCGCATCCGGGTGCGATATAATAGCAAATGTTTTCCTACGGTCTATTTCCTTTGCGTACTTACTCATAACAAAAATTAGAAAGGGCGCAAAGGTAATTGTTTGTATCCGACGGCCGGTCGCAACTGTTGTAAAATTATGTTGGATGATGCATCAAAGCCGCATCACTCAATCATTAGTTTTTGGGTTTCGGAATTGCCGGAAGCAGTGGTACCTTAATCAGATACAGACCGCTTACCAGTCTGCCTGTACTTAAATTAACCACATTATCGATTCCATTATAAACCGTTTGCGCTACCGTTCTCCCGAACAAATCCATAATCCGTATTTCCTTAATAGCCTTAAACAATACCGTAACCGACGTGCGCGCAGGATTGGGGTAAACGCTTAATATTTCCCTGCTGCCGCTCACCTCCACCTTTAGCGTTTTGCTGTAAGTTTTGCTGCCGTCTTTATCCTCGCTTTCGATGCGATAGAACGATTTGCCGCGCAATGGATTTTCATCCACATACTCATACTCGTTATAGCTGCTGTTTTTTGCCGGTTGCCGCCCCACGCTATAAAAATTGACGCCGTCGGAGCTGCGCTGAATGTTGTGGTGAGATACATTGATTTCCGTTGCCGTAACCCATCTGTTTATCACGCGCTGGCTTGCAGTTAGCGTAAGGTTATACGACAGAAACTTTAAGGGCAGCACACCCACATTTACAAAAACCGTATCGCGGCTGTATTGGCCGCAAACCGATTGCTCCAGCACATAAAAACTGCTGACAACAGGCTTTATATAAAAACCCGGAACGCCCGTAGCCATTACCGAGCCGCTGCTGCTGTACCATACAGTATTGGTTAAGCCCGTTGTGTAGCTGCCGATGTATAGGCTGTCGCCCAGAAGAATGCTCGTATCTCTGCCGGCATCGGCGGGCAGCGGAAAGCTGTCCAGCGCATAAACCGCCACATCATCGGCAAAGTAGAGGGCGCCAAAATGGCTGCCTCCGGGATAATAAACCAAATAATTGGTTTCGGCATCGGTTTTAAAATTTCCCAGCGTTAAGTATTGCTCGCCGCCGACGGCGGTAAAAACACCGCTCACTTTTACCCAGTTTACCGTATCAGTGATGATGTTGCCTGCATTCATGATCTGCGGACTGGCAGGGATGATGAGTTTGTATTTTGCCGTATCGGCATATATGGGTGCGGCGGTAAGCAACATGCTCTGGTTATTGCATCCCAGATTGCATCCATTGGCGAGGCTTACATAATACTCTCCATAATAGCATTTTCCCGCCCGCAGGCTGTCATTCAACTTCACCTGGAAATAATTCCGGACATCGTTGCCGCTCCTGTAATACATACCGATATATCCTACTCCCGAGCGGGCCGGCTGATAGCCGGGGCCGACCGCAGTGGCAGCAAAAGGAACGTTAAGCGTGGGCGAACAGGCATTCCAATAGCCCCCTCCCCTTTTGTCGGGCTTATACCAATACTGAGGAGATGACTGTTTTCCTTGCGGCAACGAAGCGTTAGAGGGACAGGTTAGGTATTGTTCCAGGTCCCCATTCGGGACAAGGTTGGGTTGGGCAGCGCCTTTCAAATTCATCAACACCAACAGGCAGACAAATGGTAGAATCTTTATCTTTCTCATCACTCAATCATTAGTTTTTGGGTTTCGGAATTGCCTCTACCGCTCTTCATATACCCAATCCTAGTTTGAAATTAAAACATTTCCCGCCCACTAAATCTATTTAATTATGTCTTTCGTAGTTTTACCGCATGGGGATAGCAGAAAAATTATTTAAGCTAAAGAACGAGAAAGCCGCTGCCAACTTAAAAGCCGGTGAAGAATATTTACAACAAAACAGGATGCGTGCTGGTGTTAGGGAAACAGAAAGCGGACTGCAGTACGAAATTTTGCAAGAAGGAAATGGAGCACGGCCATCCGCAACAAGTACCGTTACCTGCCATTACCACGGAACATTGATTGATGGGACGGTTTTCGACAGTTCCGTTAACAGAGGCACGCCCGCAAGCTTTCCTTTAAACCGCGTTATCAGCGGCTGGACAGAAGCACTGCAACGAATGCCCGTAGGAAGCAAATGGCGTTTAGTTCTCCCTCCGCATCTTGCATACGGCCACCGGCAAACCGGCTCCATTACCGCTAACAGCACACTTATATTCGAGGTGGAATTGCTGGGTTTCCGATAATTAATTTCCTGCTAACTCCGCAAGTTCCAGCCAACGCATTTCTTTTTCTTCGAGCAGCGCAGCAATCGCTGTCAACCGGTTGCTGATCTCCTCAATTTCCGAATAATCACGGTTACCGTCAGAAAGTTTTTCGGCCAGATGTTTTTTCTCATCTTCAAGCCGTTGAAGCTCTTGTTCAAGCATCTCAAATTCGCGCTTCTCCTTATAGCTCATTTTTTTTACTGCACTGCTTTTTACCTGCGGCTCTGTAACAGCCTGTGGCTTTGCCTCTTCCTTTACCGGTTCTTTCTCACTTGCCCTGTATTGCGAATAGTTGCCCGGGAAATCTTTAATTACGCCCGCCCCTTCAAAAACAAATAAATGATCCACCAGCTTATCCATAAAATATCGGTCGTGCGAAACAATCAGCACGCACCCCTGATAATCGGCCAAAAAATTTTCCAATACGCCTAGCGTGGGCAAATCCAAATCGTTTGTTGGCTCATCCAGAATTAGAAAATTAGGATTACGAAACAAAACGGTCAGCAGTTGCAAGCGCTTTTTTTCGCCTCCGCTCAATGCTGAAAGATAGGTATGCTGCTTTTCGGGCGGAAACAAGAAAAGCTCTAAAAACTGTGCAGCGCTAAGGCTTCCGCCTTTTGCCAACGGAAAACTTTCCGCAAAGGTTTTCACGTACTCAATCACCCGCAAGTCTTCTTTCACTGCCAACCCACTCTGCGAAAAATTGCCGAACACAACAGTATCGCCAATATTGATTTTTCCACTGTCGGCTGCTTCCAGCCCCTGAAGAATGTTTAAAAAAGTAGATTTTCCTACACCATTTTTCCCGATTACCCCAACCCTCTCCCCTTTGCTGAAAGTATAATCGAAGCCACTTAAAATTTTCTTGCCGCCATAACTCTTGTACACTTTTTTCATCTCCACAATCTTCCCTCCAAGGCGGCTCATCTTCATTTGTAACTGAAGGTTGGCATCTTCAATTTTTTGTTTGGCTTTTTCTTCTACCTCATAAAAATTATCAATGCGCGATTTGCTTTTTGTGGTACGTGCACGCGGCTGCTTACGCATCCATTCCAGCTCTTTTCTAAACAGGTTTTTCGCTTTATCGATACTTGCCGCCTCGCTTTCTATTCGTGCTGCCTTTTTTGAAAGATAGTTTTCGTAGTTACCCTTGTAAGTGTACATCGTACTTCTTTCCATTTCCCATATCTCGGTTGAAACCGCATCGAGGAAATAGCGATCGTGCGTTACGAGCAACAAGGTGATGTGCTGCTGACTTAAATAATGTTCCAGCCATTCAATCATCGATACATCCAGATGGTTGGTTGGCTCATCCATAATCAACAGTACATGTTTGTGTTCAAATCCAATGTCAATCAGTGTTCTGGCCAGGGCTACGCGTTTTCTTTCGCCACCGCTTAATACAGAAACCGGCTTATTTAAATCATGCACATTCAGCCTTCCAAAAATTTGTTTCACTTCCGCCTCAAACTGCCACCCACCAAAATCATCCATGAGGGCAATGGCTTCGGTAATAGCATGTTCATTCCCGGATTCGACCGCCGATTCATAATTCTTAATGGCCGTAATAACAGGATTGTTAGCAAGAAAGATATTTTCGACCACGGTTTTCGATTCATCGAACCGGGGATTTTGATCGAAGAGCGCCACCGTTACTTCTTTATGAATCCATAGCTTTCCTTCGTCGGCAGTTTCTTTTCCTGCGAGTATCTTTAGTAAGGTAGATTTCCCTGTTCCATTGCGGGCAATCAGCGCAATTTTATCACCCTCACGAATATTAAATGAAATGTTGTTAAACAGCGGCTGAATGCCGTAAGCCTTGGTTAAACCTTCGGCAGAAACATAATGCATGCTGCAAAGAAACGCAAGCTTTTGTACTAAGAGATGATGTTTAACTGTTTTCGTAATTCTTTATAGTAAAGCTCGGTAACATTAAAATTTCTGTATTTGGTTTTTACTTCGGTAGCGCTCAGCTCTTCAATGTATTTTGTGTTGATGGCCTCCGACCGGTTAATCTGCACGTAGTGCTTTACCAACGCTTTTGGTATAATTTGCTGCAACGTTTTTTGCAGCGAGCTCCTTATGTAGTACACGTTTCCGTCCACGGCGTTAAATAAAGCCAGATAGTTTTTGCCCGCCTCAAGATAAACAATGTCGGTCCACGAAAGCTTTTTGTATTTGCTGCCTTGTTTCACAAAAAAGAAGAAATGGCTGTCGGCCGAAACGGCAACATCGTTATTATTAAAGTAAAAATTGTTGATGGCGTTTTGAATGGCGATAAATAAAGACGTAGAGTTTGCAGGCTTTACAAGATATGCAGAAGGTTTAGCCTCCGACGCTTTGGCGAGCGATGTTTTGTCGCTGTTGGAAGTGATAAAAATGAAGGGCTTGTTGTAAACTTTGTTGATGATTTTTCCCAGTTCAATGCCGTTTTCTTTGCCATGAAGATTAATGTCGATGAGGGCAATATCAAACTCTACCTGCGTAACCGTATTTAATGCCTCGTCGAAGCTTTTGGGCATTGCAGCAATTTCGAAATTCAAATCTTTTAGCATGAGCTGGAGGTTTTTTGCCCACACTTCTTCATCTTCTACAATGAGTACGGATATCAGATCTTTGGGATGGGATAGCAAGTCGTTCACCACTAATTTTTTTCGGTTGGCACAAATCTATTGTAATTTTGTTAAGAATAAAGCCGGTACGTATTTCATGCTAGAAAAAAAAATTTTAGTGCTTTTATGCACGGTGTTTTCAGGGGTTGTTGTTAATGCGCAAATGCTTCCGGTTGATGAAAATTCAGGAAAACCAACTTACCCTTCCCCGCCTTTTGTAGAAATGATATTGGTGTCGCTCGCGGTTATTTCTGCTGCGTATTACTTGCTGTTTGTTGTAAATAAAAAAAAGCGAAAAGCACAAGCAGAAGTGCTGAGGCACAAACTTAAATTGGCTGAAACCCGCAATAACACTGCGTTTGAAGCCGCATCGTCAAAAGTGGATAATGTTGTAGAAGGTCAGAAAAACCTATCGGAAAAAATTTTCCAGCAATTTGTTTTCAGCCGTTTTCCTGTTGAGGACTTCGAGGTGACAGGCTGGCGCGATGACTATTATAGCGAAGAACCGGCAAACCGCGCATCTGCACTCCCGGGATTAGAATTAGAGAGCAGAAAAGGCGGACAGCGATTTGGAGTGGTTAGCAGATGGCGGCATGGCTTTGTAAACGGAAAATCAGAGTGGGCAAACAGCCACCAGCTACAAGGTTACAGAGAATGGGAATACCGTACACAACAGCATTTGTTTCTGGTGCTTGGGATAGGCGGAAAACCCGTTCACCCGGAAAAGCTTTTCATCATTCCGCTGCGGCGGATCGAGTCCGTTACCCTGGATGCAGCCTTTGCGCATAAATATCTGAGAAGCCATTTACAGCGGTTTACTGTATCGGCAGATGGTGTGTTTCTGGAGTAGCTATCCGGTGCGTCCATCGCGCATCTTATACTTCTTTTTGCCCGGATATTTTTTCTCAAATTCCAGCACTTCCTTTGGCTTCATTTTTTCCTTATCGGGCTTCCCAATCTTCTTTACGTCCGCTGAATCACGCTGTACTCCAGTGCCCGCCGTGAAATCGTCCATACTCTGTGCAACGCGCTTTCCCATCACATATTTATGAATCGTGAGCACCGAGTTGGATCCCGGCTGATAATACTTCCACACACCATGTTCAAAGGACTCGCCTTCGCGCTTTACCCTCACTTTTTCGTACGAATTTCCGTCCCTCAAATCAACTACGGCAACAGTATCATACTCATCCCGTGGAATCACGGCGAGCCACGATTCTTCTCTTTCCAGACCCGCAATCGTGTAATAGCGACAGATGCCGTCTTTCAGCCCTTTTACATAATTTTCTTCGGCAAGCAAATCGCCCATTTTATTAAACCGGCGCCAAAGGCCTTCGCGTTCATCATTAACAAATTCGCCTTCCTCCGTTGAGGCGGGCGTGATCCGAATTTGCGGATGCTCAATTACCCATTTACCTTGCTTCCGGCCATTGGCATCTACACAGTTAAGCGTATCGCGGTTGATGCCGATAAAATAGGTTTTGCATTGCGCTCTTGCTCCAAAAGCTGTGGCAACGAGCAGAAGAAAAAAGACTAACCGCATAGCATAAGTTAAGCAGTAAAAATAGATTTATTTGGGCAGGGAAAACATGGCTGCGGGAGGTTTGAGATAAATTTAAAAAAAATGGTTTCGGATTTTTTCCGAAACCATTTATCACTTTGTTGTAGACCGGTTTTATTCGGCAGACTCCTTTGTTTCTTCCGAAGCGGTTGAAGCATCATCTGCTTTGGTTTCTTCGGTTTTGGAAGCCGCTTTTTTTCTTCCGCCGGCGCGTCTTGTTTTCTTTGCCGGTTCAGCCGATTTTTGAGCCGTTGCACCGTAAATTTCGTTGAAATCTACCAGTTCAATCATTGCCATTTCAGCATTATCCCCTACACGAATACCAAGTTTGATGATACGCGTGTATCCACCGGGGCGTGCGGCTACTTTCGGAGCTACTACGGTAAACAATTCTTTAACCGCGGTTTTGTCTTTTAAATAGCTGAACACCACTCTGTGCTGGTGCATAATTTCAGCGGTTGAGCCCGTCTTTTTTGTTTTAGTAATAAGTGGCTCAAGGTAAGTTCTTAACACTTTTGCTTTGGTAAGCGTAGTGGTAATTCTTTTGTGCTGAATAAGTTGGCTGGCAAGGTTTGCCAATAACGCTTCTCTGTGAGATTTTGTTCTGCTGAGGTTTTTGATTTTGTCGCCGTGACGCATGACTTTAATTTTTTGGCAGGCTGCGCTGCCGGTTAATAAATACTGTTGTACCGTGTCAAGGAATTACAACAGCTTGTTTAAACACCGTTTAAAGGCGTTTAAATTATTCGTTATCTAAACCTAATTTATGCAGGTCCATTCCGAAGCCTAAGCCTCTTTCGTGTAATACCTGTTCAATTTCGGAAAGAGATTTCTGACCAAAGTTTCTAAACTTCATTAAGTCTTCCTGCTCGTATTGAACCAGCTCGCTTAACGAGTTAATTTTTGCTGCTTTTAAACAGTTAAAAGCTCTCACAGAAAGATCGAGGTCTTCAAGCGGAGTTTTCAAAATTTTGCGCAATTGAAGCACTTGTTCATCCACCACATCTTCTTTCTTATCTTCTTTATTATCGAAAGTGATGTTTTCGTCGGTGATGATCATCAGGTGCTGAATCAAAATGCGTGAAGCCTGTTTAACGGCGTCTTCCGGATGGATGGTGCCATCGGTAGCCACATCAAGAACAAGTTTTTCGAAGTCGGTTCTTTGTTCCACACGATAGTTTTCAATTGCATAGCGTACATTTTTGATGGGCGTATGAATTGAATCGATGGGAATGTATCCGAACGGCGCATCTTTCACTTTGTTTTCTTCGGAGGGAACATAGCCTCTGCCTTTGGCAACGGTAAGCTCTACATCAATTTTCGCCGAGCTGTCCAAAGTAGAAATTACCAGTTCCGGGTTCATCACCTCGAAGCTTTGCGACTTTTCGCCGATAAGTGCGGCTGTAAAATCCTTCCCGCTGATGGAAAGGCTTATTTTCTCGCTCACAACATCATGATCGAGCGACTTTTTAAAACGAACCTGTTTCAGGTTAAGGATCATCTCGGTTACATCTTCAGTAACACCTTTAATGGTTGCAAATTCATGATCCACACCTTCTATCCTGATACCTACAATTGCGTAGCCTTCAAGTGAGCTTAATAACACCCTTCTTAACGCATTACCAATTGTTAAACCATATCCCGGTTCTAACGGGCGGAACTCAAACTGTCCTTCAAAGTCGGTAGCTTTCTGAAGAACAATTTTATCTGGTTTTTGGAAATTTAAAATTGCCATTATTACCCTTGTTTTAATTTTTTAAGTTGATAAAAAGAGTCATCTCTTATTTAGAATACAATTCCACTATCAGTTGTTCTCTGATATTTTCGGGAACGCTTTCTCTTTCCGGGAACGTAATAAATGTTCCTGTTTTGGTTGTATCGTTCCAGTCGATCCAGGAGAACTTCGGATTTTTTCCGCGGATGTGGCTGGTAACCGCCGTGTTGTTTGCACTTTTTTCTTTCAGGCCGATGATGTCGCCTGGTTTTAAACGGTAAGACGGGATGTTTACCACCTGTCCGTTCACTGTAATGTGTTTGTGCGAAACAAGCTGACGCGCAGCCGGGCGAGAAGGCGCAATGCCCAAACGGAAAACCGTGTTATCCAATCTGGATTCAAGCAGTTTAATCAGGTTTTCACCGGTAATGCCTTTTAAACGCGCGGCATCTTCAAAAGTGTTGCGGAATTGTTTTTCCAAAACGCCATAAGTGTATTTGGCCTTTTGTTTTTCTTTCAACTGTAATGCGTATTCACCAAGGGTTTTACGCTTGCGGGCTGCACCATGCTGACCCGGAGGATTGCTGTTTTTGGTAAGCCATTTACCGTTTCCTAAAATAGGCTCACCGAAGACGCGGGAGATTTTGGTTTTGGGACCATTGTAACGTGCCATAGTTATATTTTCATTTCGATTTTTTTAGAATCGGCGCTTCCATCGTTTAAAAATCGTAAAAAATTAATGGAGCACCCTTTTGTAAAATGAAAGCCTTTGGCTTCAATAAATATTTGATAGTAAGCCTCGAACGGAGGCTTACTCTATTAAACTCTTCTTTTCTTTGGAGGGCGACAGCCGTTGTGCGGAATTGGTGTAATATCTTTAATCATCGATACTTCAATTCCAACTTGCGTTAAAGCACGGATGGCGCTTTCACGACCGGCGCCCGGGCCTTTTACAAAAACATCCACTCTTTTTAAACCGGCGTCGAATGCAACTTTACCGGCATCCTGAGCAGCCATTTGCGCGGCATAAGGCGTGTTCTTTTTAGAACCACGGAAACCCATTTTACCGGCAGATGACCAGGAAATAACCTGACCCTGCTTGTTGGTTAAAGAAATGATTACGTTGTTAAAGGTGGCGCTGATATGCGCATCGCCAAAGGCGTCTACTTTTACAATCCTTTTTTTTGCAGCGGCTTTTGCGCTGTTTTGTTGTTTTGCCATTTTAATTGTTTTGAGGTAATCTGCTAAAAACCCTGCCCCTGCTTCCGGCTTATGCAGCCCGACATCCGGCGGCTTTATATAAAACCAAAAGCTCATTGCAAAAAGCAGTGAGCTTCGGAATTTTATTGTGTATCTTATTTTTTAGGCGCCTTCTTTTTACCGGCAACAGTTTTACGTCTGCCTTTTCTTGTACGGCTGTTCGTACGTGTGCGCTGGCCACGAACCGGAAGTCCTTTACGATGACGAAGACCACGGTAGCAGGCAATATCAAGCAAACGCTTAATGCTCATTTGCACTTCAGAACGAAGCGCGCCTTCTACCTTAATTTCGTTGTTAATAATGTTACGGATAGATGCTTGTTCATCATCGTTCCATTCATTCACTTTCTTATCGTAATTAATTCCAGCCTTGTCAAGAATGTACTGGGCTGTGGAACGACCGATACCATAAATGTAGGTAAGACCGATCTCTCCTCTTTTGTTTTTTGGTAAATCAACACCGGCAATACGGGCCATATACTAATTCAACTTTTAATTTTCTAAATAATAATTACCCCTGTCTTTGTTTGTAACGGGGATTTTTTTTGTTAATAACGTACAGCCTACCTTTTCTGCGAACTATTTTGCAATCGGCGCTGCGTTTTTTAATAGAAGCTCTTACTTTCATCTCAACTAAAGTTTAGTTTGTTAATCCTTATTTATATCTAAAAATGATACGACCTCTTGATAAATCGTATGGACTCATTTCAACTCCTACTTTATCGCCGGGCAAAATACGGATGTAGTGCATCCTCATTTTACCGGAAATGGTAGCTATTATTTCATGGCCGTTTTCGAGCTTTACCCTGAACATGGCATTGCTGAGCGCTTCCACAATAACTCCATCTTGTTTAATCAACGGTTGTTTAGACATAAATTTGGGAGCGCAAAGATAACAGTATTCAACGAAAAAAGAAATTATTAAGCTAAAAAAACTTTAATTCGCTCACCATCATAATAAAACAACAAACCTCATAAGCCGGATTCTGTTTCTAAACTATCATTTATCTGGGATAAACATTGCTGCTTACCTCTTGCTGCCTACCCAGGAACCTGCTAAAAGCAAAGCGGGCCGCTTACGTTCCTTTACATGGCATTACAACATCCGGGGTTTACCCACTTTAACGGTTACCCGCTAAAGTTGTGAGCTCTTACCTCACATTTTCACCCTTGTTTCAAAATTTTTGAAACGGTTATTTTCTGTGGCACTTTCCTCTCTTTAAAGGAGACCGGCTGTTAACCGGCAGACCGCCCTTCGTTGTCCGGACTTTCCTCATCTGTTAAGACGCGATAGCTCGGGTTTGTTGACACGCAAACTTACGCCGGTACTTGTAAAAAACATTTTAAAAGGCCGATTTCTAATGGTTATCACTTCCTTTAGAAGATTTAACTACCTTGCCAGCCATGAAAATAACCTTGGTAGTTGCCGCAGCGCTTAACAATGCTATTGGAAAAAACAACCGGTTGCTATGGCATCTTCCCAACGATTTAAAACACTTCAAAAACCTTACTTGGGGATTGCCCGTTTTAATGGGAAGAAAAACTTTTGACTCAGTTGGTCGGCCATTAAAAGGCAGGCCCAATCTTATCTTAACCCGATCGGCTTCTTTTGAGGCAAATGGCTGTACCGTTGTCCATGACATCCATGCAGCCATTTGCTTCTGCAGAACAAACTTGTACAACGAACTGATGATAGTTGGCGGATCTGAAATTTACGACCTCTTTCTTCCCCTCGCCGACAGCATCCAACTTACCCGAGTGTTCACCAACCCCGAAGCCGACACATTTTTTAACTTCGATATGAATGGCTGGGAACTAAAAAAACAAACATCGTGGCGCGCCGACGAAAAGCACGCTTTCGATTACACCTTCGAAGAGTGGCAGAAACAAAATCCTCAAAACACTCTTTAAACTGAGGGCTGCTGCTTTATCTTCGCCAAAACCATTACATGCACTCCAAGTGGCAACTAACAAATAAATATCTGCGGCATTATTTGTCCGCATCAAACAGCAAAGGCCACGGTGTACACTCTCCTTTTGTTTTCAACTTCATCACAAATATTTTAAACGATCGCCGCCACTTCTATTGCCTCGATGCCATCGAAGCTTTAAGGGCCGACTTAAAAAAAGATGGCACAGTGCTGGAAATTGAAGATTTTGGTGCAGGTTCCGTAGTCACCACAAACAAACAACGCTCTGTTAAGTCAATAGCCTCATCAGCGTTAAAGCCGAGGAAGTTCGCAGCTTTGTTTTACAGGCTTGCGCTCCACTTTCGGCCTGCAACCGTGGTGGAACTTGGAACCTCTTTCGGCATCTCTACCGCCTGCTTTGCAGTTGCCCATCCGGAAGCTAAGGTGTTTACATTTGAGGGCGCCACAGCTGTTGCAAAAAAAGCACTCGATAACTTTAACCGGCTCGGATTGCAAAACATTCGGGTTATAAAGGGAAATTTTGACGTTACACTGCCTTCTTTCTTACACGAAACAAAACACATTGGGATTGGTTATGTAGACGGGAATCACCGAAAGGCGCCGACCCTTCGTTATTTTGAACAATTGCTTCAAAAGTGTGATGAACATTCCATTTTAATTTTTGACGACATTCACTGGAGTGAAGAAATGGAAGAAGCATGGGAAATAATTAAACACCATCCTTCAGTAACTTTAACGCTCGATTTGTTTTTTATAGGTATTGTTTTTTTTAGAAAAGAAAACAAAGTGCCGCAACATTTTCGCATTCGATATTAATTTTTGAACGACTAACTGCTATGAAGATTGGAATATTAAAAGAGCCCCCTTTCGAAACAAGAGTTTCGTTATTACCCGCACAGGCGGCGTCACTGATAAAGAAAGGATTTAGTGTTTCGGTTGAACACGATGCAGGACTGAATTCTTATGCGGCTGATGAGGAATATCTTGCAGCGGGTGCGATTATCGCAGAAAGAAATGCAATTATTCAGGATGCTGATGTGTTGCTGTTTATACATCCGCTGCCTGCTGAAGCCCTCGCGTGCATTCGGCCGAAAACCGTAGTAATCGGCGCCTACTCTCCCTTGTTTAATTATGATTTGATAGCCTCCTGGCGTCCGCTGAACATTGCTGCATTCAGTCTCGACATGCTGCCCCGAACTACGCGTGCTCAAAGCATGGATATATTGAGCAGTCAGGCAAATATTGCTGGCTATAAAGCTGTTTTGTTGGCGGCAAACATTTTTCCGAGATATTTTCCCATGTTTATGACGGCTGCCGGAAGCATATCGCCGGCAAAAATCTTAGTGATTGGCGCAGGCGTTGCGGGCCTTCAGGCGGTAGCCACGGCGCGCAGGCTGGGGGCTGTGGTTGAGGTTTTCGATACACGGCCCGCGGTGAAGGAAGAAGTGAAAAGCCTCGGTGCAAAGTTCATTGAAGTGGAAGGTGCAGCCGACGCATCAAAAGCCGGCGGCTATGCTGTTGAGCAATCGCAAGAATACATGCAAAAACAGAAAGAAAAAATTTTGGAAGCGGTTTCGAAGGCCGACATCATCATTACCACAGCGCAGATCCCCGGCAGAAAAGCGCCGGTGCTGATAACGGACGAAATGCTCGCCTCCCTTAAACCCGGGTCGGTGATTATAGACCTCGCCGCTTCTACCGGTGGAAACACGACGGTTACTAAAGCAGACGCAACCGTTATTCATAACAATGTTACCATTATTGGCAACAGCAACCTCGCGGCAACCATGCCACTCGATGCAAGCAGGATGTACGGCAAAAACATCCTCAACTTTTTCGAACTGCTCGTAGACAAGGCCAACAGCCTTCATTTAAATTTCGAAGACGATCTCGTAGCGGGAAGCTGCATTGTTTATAATGGAGAAATCACTAACGACAGAATAAAACAACTGATATGATGGAAGCAATAATCAACTGGCTCGGCAATCATCAGGAAATGATATACGTGGTGTTGCTCATGATATTTTTAGGCATCGAAGTAATCGGCCGAGTGCCGAGTGTATTGCACACACCGTTAATGAGTGGGGCCAACGCCATACATGGCGTAGTGATTATTGGCGCCATCATAGTAATGGGTAAAGCAGAAGCCGATAACTACCTTGCCCTCACACTCGGGTTTATTGCCGTTATTTTAGGAACACTCAATGTGGTGGGCGGATTTGTTGTAACCGACAGAATGCTCGAAATGTTTAAAAAGAAGAAGAAATAATTTCAGAAATACACTGATATGGAAAACCATATACTCACACTTTGCTATCTGCTTGCGTCGGTATCTTTTATAGTTGGTTTAAAAATGCTGTCTGCACCCGATTCTGCGCGCCGAGGGAATTTGATTGCCGCCGGTGGAATGGCCGTTGCAATTTTTGCCACTATTTTTTTATATCGCGATACCGAAACCGGACATAAACTTTTCAACCTCGAATGGATTTTTCTTGCGCTCGTAGTAGGATCAGTGGCGGGAACTATGATGGCGAAGAAAGTGAAAATGACAGCAATGCCTGAGATGGTTAGCTTGTTCAACGGAATGGGCGGCGCCTGTGCCGCACTGATATCAATTATTGAGTTTAAGCACGCTATTCATACACTTTCCGGCGAAGGCGTTCTGGCACTTGCCGCTCCCGAAGCCGATTCATCATTCCGGATGTTCCTTCTTATCATCTGCATTGGACTTATAATCGGGTCGGTTTCGTTTGCCGGAAGTATGATTGCCTGGGGAAAGCTGAATGGAAAAATAAAAGACTTCAGCTTTAAAGGTCAACAATTTTTAAATATTGGTTTACTGCTCGTAATTGTAGTGCTCGCTGTTTGGTTAGTGACAGCCTTACCTGCACAAGCTGTGATTGTGTTTTACCTGCTCTTTGCTTTATCGTTGCTCTATGGTTTGTTGTTTGTGATGCCGATAGGCGGAGCAGATATGCCGGTGGTAATTTCTCTATTAAATTCTTTTACCGGTGTTGCAGCGGCTTGCGGAGGATTTTTATACGACAACAAAGCTATGCTCACCGGCGGCATATTGGTGGGCGCTGCCGGCACCTTACTTACAATTTTGATGTGCAAAGCAATGAACCGTTCGCTGCTGAACGTGTTAATTGGTGCTTTTGGCGGCAGTAGCACCGGCGGTGGAAGCAGTGAAACCGGTGGCAGCTACAAACAAATTTCCATTACCGACACAGCGGTGGTAATGAGCTATGCGGCGCGGGTTGTTATTGTTCCCGGATATGGCTTAGCGGTGGCACAGGCGCAACATACTTGTCACGAACTTGAAAAACTTTTAGAGGAAAAGGGTGTTGAAGTTGCTTACGCCATTCATCCTGTTGCTGGCCGGATGCCCGGACACATGAACGTACTGCTTGCAGAAGCCGACGTAAGCTACGATAAGCTGATGGAGATGGAGCAGGCAAATGAATTGTTTAAAAACACCGACGTTGTGCTGATACTCGGCGCAAATGATGTGGTAAATCCGGCCGCTAAAACAGATTCCTCCTCACCGATATACGGTATGCCGATACTTGAAGTTGAAGACGCAAAAATGGTGATTGTAAACAAGCGCAGTATGAAACCGGGATATGCCGGTATTGAAAACGCTTTGTTTTTTCAGCCGAAAACATCCATGCTTTTCGGCGATGCAAAAAATGTTTTACAGCAGCTTTGCTCCGAAATAAAGAACCTGTAAACAACAGCTTTAATTTTTCTGAAAGCTCGTCATTTTCTCCGCGTTTTCTGCAACTTGCAGCGCTTCAATAAAGACATCAATTTCGCCGTTTATCACATCGTCGAGATTGTAAACCGTTAACCCGATGCGATGATCGGTAACCCGCCCCTGCGGCCAGTTGTAGGTGCGTATCTTGGCGCTGCGGTCGCCCGAGCTTACCAGTGTTTTACGATGGCGCGCAATTTCTTCTTCCTGCTTTCTCACCTGCTCTTCATATAGCTTGGTGCGAAGCATTTGCATCGCTTTTTCACGGTTGCCGAGCTGACTTCTTTCCGTTTGACAAACCACCACCGTGCCGGTGGGTATGTGTGTAAGCATCACTTTCGTTTCTACTTTGTTCACATTTTGTCCGCCTGCACCTCCGCTTCGTGCGGTTTCCATCTTTACGTCTGCGGGATTTAGTTCAAAGTCTACTTCTTCCGCTTCGGGCATTACCGCTACCGTGGCAGCCGATGTATGCACTCTGCCTTGTGTTTCCGTGGCCGGGACGCGCTGCACACGATGAACACCACTTTCAAACTTCAGCGTACCATACACATCATCGCCTTTAATTTCAACAATCACTTCTTTATAACCGCCCATCGTGCCCTCATTTTCCGAGGCAATCGCCGTTTTCCAGCCCTTGTTGCTGCAATAGCGCAAATACATATTCAGAAGGTCGCCGGCAAAAAGAGAAGCTTCATCGCCACCGGTTCCTGCTCTGATTTCGAGCATCACATTCTTATCATCCTGCGGATCTTTCGGTATTAGTAGCTTTGTCAGCAGCTTTTCGAGCGATTCTTTTTTCTCTTCCAGCGCGGGCAGTTCTTCCTTCGCCAACTCGCGCAAATCTTCATCACTGCTGTTCAGGCTTTCTTTTGCAAATTCGTAGTTGCTGAGGAGTTTTCGATACGCTTCGTAGGGCTTCACCAACTTCTCCAACGAGCGATATTCCCGGCTCGTTTTTTCAAACTCTTTTTGGTTATTAATTATATCCGGATTGGTTAAAGCAATTCCAAGTTGCTCAAAGCGAGCTTTAGCAGCATCTAATTGATCAAACATCATAACACTCTTGTTTTCTGCGAAGGCGGCAAAATTACATCTGTGGAACGAAACGGATAAGATTGTTTTAAAATAACCGCTTCACACATTCAATGTTAGTTGCGCGCTTCGTTTATCTTCAGCGTTTCCTTAGGATGTAGCCGCACTTGCACATTTCCTTCAAAAACACGTGTTTCAAATCTCGTTTGCGGAGCGGTTGCGGGCCCTTCCACAACACCGCCGGTCTTCAAGGAAAAAACAGAAGCATGCCATGGACATTCTACGCAATCGTTTCCAATCAGCTTTCCTTCGTGTAACGGTCCGCCCATGTGCGAGCAGGTATTTTCGATGGCATAAACGTCCGCACCTTCCCGGTACAACAAAACAGATACACCTGCGGCCATAGCACATGTAAGTTTCTGCTCACTTAAATCAGCCAGTTTCATTACATCCGTAAACTCCAGAGGATACGCACTTCCCTCAGCCGTATGGTCGGTGCCGATTTTTTGCCCATATACTAAGTGGCCTCCAAGGTAGGCGCCTGCTGTGGTAAGTGCGTATGCTGCGAACGAACAGCCAATGCCCGCTAAACGCGACGATTTATTTTTTCTCAGCGAGAGCGACACCACATTTAAAAGGGTTGCACTCACATTTAGTGCGGCGTGGACCAATCCAGTGCGGCGGCTCTGTCCAGAGGTGGCTGTCCAGTCTGTAATTCCGGTAACCGCAGCACCGAGCGCTCCTGCAAGGCCGATAGCAAGTGAAGCATCTGCACCTTTAGTGAGCTTTTTATTACCTGCCAGTTCCGCAATATCGAGTGCAGCAGTAACCGTGTAAGCGCCAATAGGAATATCAGTGAGAATGGGATGCAACGGATGCCCTAACCATTTGCCATGTAAGAAGTTTTTGACTGCTTTTCCTGCTTCGCCACTGTTTTGAAATGCTTTCAAAATTGCCGGCTGAATTTTTTCTGAGGCAGCTTCCACCCACTCAGGCTCTTGTGCTGCCATAATCATTTGTTTATCGTCCATCTTTTTTTAGATGAACGTTGCAAAGAATAAACCGATTATTTTTTGTTGAAGACGGAAGCGTTGCAATGGCAATGTTTTAGCGTGTAACGATGCTTTCGTTATATGAAAAAGACGTAAAAACATTTGGAAACAGAGCTGTCTTTGCCTGCCGGAACGATGATTGCTGAACAGATCGATTCAAGCCCGATGAAATAAAATGCTATGTCAATTGAGCAGAATGATGCCGATACATTATAAGCAGATGCGGGAATCTGTTACCAATAATCATAACGTCTGGAAAGAGAAACGGAAAGCTTAAGGCCTACCGTAAAATAGCCGTCTTTGTCATCAAGTCCGCGGCGTTCTCCGGTAGAAGTGGTACGTCCGGGTATATCTTTAATTCTCTTGTAGATATTTTTAGCGATTGCTGCATCAGCGGGCAACAGGTATTTATCGAACAACTTGGGATCGATATAAGTAGAGGACACATCGTCGAGATAGTCAGTCGTGGTGAAACGGTATAAAAACTCTCCACGAAGCGTCATCCGGGGGCTTACATCATATTTCAACCCAATTCCGAGCGGGAAGCTATACTGTTGAAGCGAATAAGGCTTTCTGCCGGTTTCAGGAAAACCCTGTCCTTCCAAATGGTATTTCGAGAGTTCATACGTATTTCCGTCGTAACTGCCCTTCGGATTAAACCAGAACATTCCAATGCCGGCTGCTATGTAGGGCGACAACTCCGGTGATCCATACATATCGGTAAAATAGTTCATGTTCAGCGGATGAAATTCGCCGATAAGCGCCACCTCAGTGAGGCTGCTGTGGAAATTTAAACCGCGGGGAATAAGCTTATCATCTTTGGAATTATGATCGCTGGCACTTACGGAGCCGAAAGTAAGCTCAGCACGGGCCACCCAAACATTCTGATAATTAAAAGCCGCGAAAACAGAACCGGCAGTTTGCGCATTGTTCCAGTTAATTTTCCTGCTTAAATCGGTGCGGCAGTTCATCAAACCGATCGATCCTCCCAATTCAAAATATTTGTCGTTTTCATAATAAAAACGCGTTTGAGCAATAGAAGAAAATCCAATTATAAGAAAACACGCCAACAACCAATTTTTCATGTAACCCCTTTTATAGAGGGCAAATTAACTAAATTTATTTTTCAACCAAGGATAAATTTTTATAATACTTACAAACACTTACTAAACCACATTCGCTGCATTTCGGCTTTCGGGCAACGCAGATATAACGACCGTGCAAGATGAGCCAATGGTGAAAAATATGTACCAGGTTGGAGGGTACAATTTTGATAAGTTGTTTTTCTGTTTCCAAAACATTTTTTGCACGCCAGGTAAGTCCGATCCGCGCCGAAACACGGAATACATGCGTATCAACAGCCATATTCGGCTGCTTGCCGATAACGGACGTAATGACGTTTGCCGTTTTCCGGCCCACTCCCGGAAGTGTTACGAGCTGTTCCACCGTCATCGGTATGCGCCCATCAAAATCCTGAATTACTTTCTGTGCCATTCCTATCAGATGACGGCTTTTGTTGCCCGGAAAACTGATGCTTTTTATGATGGAAAAAACGTCGTCGTAAGCTGCTGATGCGAGGCTTGGAATATTGGGAAACCGATTAAAAAGTGCGGGTGTGGTAAGGTTTACGCGCTTATCGGTGCATTGGGCAGATAAAATTACGGCAACCAACAGTTGGTAGGTGTCCTTATACTCCAACTCCGTTTCTGCATTAGGATATTGCTCCTGAAAATACTGAATACAAGCGTTCAGCCGATCCCGCTTTCTCATCTGCAAAAATAACTAACCTTCGGGGAGAACAGCAGACTTAAAATCATGAACACCCGAACAGATGTCGATTACCAGTTGATTCGGCGGCGACAAAAGGGGCATTTTTCCAAGACGGTCGATAGCTTCTTTCATTACGGCAAGTTTTTCTGATAGCGCCCAGTCGGTGCTTAAACGGTTGTGAATGGATGCGGATATTTCCTGTGGGCATTCGCGATAAAAATATGCAAGCATATCTTCCGCTGAGTATTTCTTCATGTTTAAAACTTACACTATTAACGCAGAAATCGGGGTGTTATTGCTTTTCTATTCCTGAATAATAAAAACGTCTTCATTTTCTTTTTTGAGAAAATATTTTTCGCGGGCAAACTTTTCAAGGGCTTCGGCGTTTGTTTCAAGCTCCATCAAAATTTTTTTATTCTTCTCAATTTCTGCTTCGTAATAGGCTTTGCTTTGTTTTAGCTCCGTTAGTTCCTTCTTTCTTTCGAGTTGAACAAAGAAATCGTTGCGGTCGAAAAATAAAATAAACACGAGAAAAATGGCAAATGCAATGAGGTATTTATTTTTTATGCTGATGAGAATCTTCCGCATCATAATGAGGATTTAAATCAAAACTAACTAATTATTGTAAAGGCTAAATTTGCGTGCATAACTTTTTAAATCCGCGGTGTATATGGTGTTGGAAGTAAAAAATCTGTCTAAGGCGTTTGGCGAGCAAAAGGCGGTGAACAATATTTCGTTCGCTTTGCAGAAAGGAGAAATTGTGGGCTTTCTCGGACCCAACGGTGCAGGAAAAAGTACAACGCTGAAAATGATTACCGGCTACCTCCCGTCCGATGAAGGCAGTGTGCTTTTTAATGGAAAAGCAGTGCATCAAAAAGACATTTGGGCCAGACGAATGATTGGGTATTTGTCCGAAGCGAATCCTTTGTATTACGATATGTACATAAAAGAATATCTATTGTTTGTTGCAGAAGCGCATGGCATAAAAAATAAGTTGAAAAGAATTGAAGAGGTGATTGAACTTACCGGTTTGCAGTTGGAAAAAAACAAAAAGGCCGGTGCCTTGTCGAAAGGCTATAAGCAGCGTTTAGGATTGGCTGCCGCAATTATCCACGATCCGGAACTACTGATTCTCGATGAGCCAACCACCGGTTTGGACCCGAATCAGATTATTGAGATCCGGCATCTTATTAAGCAATTAGGTGCATCAAAAACCATTTTGTTTTCATCGCATATTATGCAGGAAGTGAAAGCGTTGTGCAGTCGCGTTATCATCATAAACAGAGGAAGTATAGCAGCCGATGATCGCCTGTCGAATCTTTTGGATGATGGCAGTCAGTCGTTGGAACAGTTGTTTCAGCAACTCACGGCATATCCGGCTGTTTAGCCTTTTTGTTTGTAGCCCACAGTACAACCATCAGCATACAAAACAAGGGCATGGGCGTACAAAAAATTAATGCAGTGTGGGCCATTGCCGACAGGTACGGAAATCCCGCTTTACCGCCGATAACAAAACCGAGCACTTCGGAAGCTGAAAAGTAAAGGAGCATAGCTACGTTGATGCCATTCCAGGCAAAAACCGGCCATCCGAGCCGGAACTGCTTCAGGCCTTTCCACCCAACCCACCACATAAACACTATCCAAAAAAGATATAAGGAATGTTGCGCGAGGCGGACTTCTTCTTTGCTATTTAATACGGTGCGCAGCGCCGGAAGTATCCACAGTTTTATGCTGAAATAGGCGATGCTGCAAACAACGGTTTGAAATAACAGTATCTCAACAACGATTCGCTCAGGACGCTTCATTCAATTGTGGTTTTACTCTCGTATACCTCCACCACATAAAAAATACGAGCGCATACAGGATAAACTTGAAAATGTATTTATGTGCAAAACCAAACAAGGACGACTCGTGCATCAGCAAAAGAAAGAGTCCCCAGCAGCGAAGAATATTGAGCACATAAATGGCTGCAATGCCGGCCAAAATATACTTTATCACCCGCTTTGCTCTATAGCCGGGCAGGCATAGTACAAAGCCAATGTAGAGTACAAAAACTTCCAATGCATTACAGGAGTTCCCAATTAAAAATGCTTTACGGTCTACATTATAAACGTAAGCGGAATTTTTAGCATAGTAGGGAAAGGCAGGCTTGTCGGTGGTAAGGGTTACAAGTTTTGCAGTGCCCCAGGCCGTTGCATCGGTAAGAAAATGGTTGGGAATACCGGCGGGATAAAGGATATAAATGTACAGCAGTTTCCAAACCACAAAAACAATGGCAGCACGAATAAAGAATTTTCTGGCAAGTGCCGGAATTTGATAATACTGTTGTTTAAGGGATTGAAAGTTCACTGACAGAAATTAGCTGTAAAGATATTGAACGAAAGATTGATATTATCGTATCCGCTTCAACTTACATAAAAAGCTAAGGCTGCCCGTGTGAGCAGCCTCAAAAAAGATGAATGGAGACCAATTTATTTTTTTGCGTAGCGCTTTTTAAACTTGTCGATTCTTCCGGCGGTATCTACCAACACATTTTTACCTGTGTAAAAAGGATGAGAAGTATTTGAAATCTCCAGTTTTATTAAAGGATACTCGTTGCCATCTTCCCATTTTACGGTTTCTTTGGAAGCGGCGGTAGAACGGCTTAAAAACTGATAACCGTTACTCATATCTTTAAACACAACAAATCTATAGCTCTGCGGATGAATGTCCTTTTTCATAAAACGTTTATTTTAACACCTAAAAGGGTTGATTTCAAAAATTTCGACGTGCAAAACTATGGGAATCCACCGAACCAAAAAAACGAAAATCTGAAAAAACTATTAAAAACCTAACTTTTCATGTTTGTAAACTGAAGGGGAAGGTTCAGGCCGCTGCTTTTACATTTTGCAATTACCTCCTGCAAGTCATCAATTTTTTTTCCGGTTACCCGCACAACGTCATCCATAATCTGCGCCTGCACTTTCAGCCCGCTGTCCTTTATCAGCTTTACAATCTTTTTGGCTTCCTCTTGCTTAAGTCCGTTCGTAACCGGAACTTCTTTCTTAACAACCTTGCCGGTAGGATAAGCATCTTTCTCAAAATTAAATGCAGCAGCGTCTATCCCATGTTTCATGGCCCTGCTAATCAGCACATCAATCACCTGTTTCATTTTCATATCGCTCTCAACGGTGAGTGTAATTACGAAATCTTTTTTGTTGAGTTCTATCTCAAAGGGCGAATCCCTGAAATCGAAACGGTTCGAGATATCTTTCTTAACGGCATTTACTGCGTTATCTAAAGTTTGCAAGTCAACTTTACTTGCAATGTCAAATGAAGGCATAGTTTGTTTTTTACACCATTACATCGGTGGTTAAGTGAATTTTTGTCATTTGCAGATAGTGATTTTGCAGTTCGTGCACCATAAGCAGGTGTTGAAAAGCGCGATGGTCTTCGCGGTACCATATTTCTATTGGATAGAACTGATCTTTCGAGCGAATTAAAATTCTAAATGCACCTTTCTTATATTTTACGCTTCCATCATCGCCGGTTTCTTTTACAAAATTCAGTTTCAGCAACTGTTCATCATTCACTGGAATTGGATAGAGGTTCTGCAATTCGTACCAGAAACGCTGTACACCGGTATCTACCTCAACCTGTTTTTCATCTCCGTTTAACCCTGTTACTGTTCCCTCCCCCATTTTACCTTCGAATTCGGCAATAACATAATCACCAACCTGCAAATCGTTAAAGCTTATCATATGAATAGTTTAAGGTTTGAATATAAAATATTTTTTCAATGCACAAAAAAGAAGGTGTTATTCGGCCCAACTCATTGTGTAGTTTTCATTTTCTATTTGAAGTGCTTCTTCGGTTAATTGCAGCGGGTGAAAAGTATCTACCATCACCGCAAGTTCTTTCGTTTCCTTTGCGCCGAGGCTTTTTTCTACCGCTCCGGGATGTGGCCCATGCGGAATGCCGCCCGGGTGTAAGGTGATCATTCCACGAGTAACGTTTTTACGGCTCATGAAGTCGCCATCCACATAGTACAGCACTTCATCGCTGTCGATGTTACTGTGGTTATAAGGCGCCGGAACAGCGTCGGGATGGTAGTCGTACAACCGCGGCACAAAGCTGCACACCACATAATTGTGTCCTTCGAAGGTTTGATGCACCGGAGGCGGCTGATGCACACGTCCTGTTATGGGTTCAAAATTGTGAATGCTGAAGGCATAGGGATAGCAGCAGCCATCCCAACCCACTACATCAAAGGGATGAAAGCCATAGTGAATATGGTACATGCGTCCTTTCTTTTTTGTTTTAATCACAAAGTCGCCTTTCTCGTCAAACGTCTTTAAGTTGGCGGGAGTACGCAGATCACGTTCACAGAAGGGCGAATGTTCCAGCAGTTGTCCGTACCGGCTTAAGTACCGTTTTGGAAACTGAACAGGACTAAAACTCTCCACAATAAATAATCTGTTATTGCTGTCGTTAAACTGTAGCTGATAAATGGTTCCGCGGGGCAGCATCAGATAATCGCCATAGCCGAACTCAATTTCGCCATATTGTGTTAGCAGGGTGCCGCTGCCTTCGTGCACAAAAATCATTTCGTCGGCGTCGGCATTCTTGAAAAAATAATCGCTGAATCCCGATTGTGGGGCAGCGAGGACGATATGGCAATCGTTGTTCACCAGTACGGACACCCGGCTTTTTAAATAATCGGCCTGTGGCTTCACGTTAAACCCTTCGAAGCTACGGTGCTTCAACATTTTTTCTTCTGCTATTTTCGGCTGCACATCGTAAGGCTCTTCGGTTTTAACGATGGATGTGGGCGGGTGTACGTGATACAATAATGAGTAGTCGCTGTTAAACCCTTCGGTTGAAAACAACTGCTCCGAATAAAGCTGTCCGTCGGGCTTACGAAACTGAACGTGCCGTTTTGCCGGAATGCGGCCGCGCTGAATATAATAAGGCATATAATAAATTTAAAAATGAAGAATTGAAAATAAGCATAATCTATAAACGCTTCCCCGACAAATCGAGTGTAGCCACCAGGAAGCAGAACTTCCATCTGCGCTTATCGATCCAGTAAATAAAATTGCGATGGTAGGGCATAACTATGCTTTCAAAAATAAGATTTTTTGCAACCCACATCAAAAACAGCGAAATCCCGAAGGGATGAAATGATTATAGAACCGAATTATCCAAACCAATCATGTATTAGGCGATTCGACAGAGCGCAGAGTCTGTTAACCACAACAGCGAAATCCCGAAGGGATGAAATGATTATAGAACCGAATTATTTCAAACACCAAAAACCCCGGAGAGGTGAAATCGTGTGATGAAACGCATTAGCAAAGGCAATAAATTTGTGAAATGAGTACAACCATTAAAGCCGCCGGCGGTCTGATATTTAACGATAAAAAAGAACTGCTTTTCATATTTCGCAAAGGAAAATGGGATTTGCCAAAAGGCAAGTTAGACGAAGGCGAAACACTGGAAGCCTGCGCGCTTCGGGAGATTAAGGAAGAAACGGGTGTAACTGCCCACATTGTACGATTGATCGGAACAACGGAGCATCGATATTTTGAAAAAAAAAAGAAGTTCTAAAGCAAACCTGGTGGTATATGATGGAAGCGCAGCCGCCCATCCGCATTGAAGTGCAAGAGGAAGAAGGCATCGAAAAAGCCATGTGGGTAAATAAAGACGCGATTGAAAGCTATTTAAGCAATACCTATCAAAACATTGTCGACATTATAAAACGATCGGGATTTCTCGACTAGGAATCTAAAAAATCGGGATAACGGTTCCAATACCGCTTTCACCCGCCACCTCGTCTAAGAAGATGAGTGCAAATTTTCGGCCTGTATCGCGTTTGCAATCGCTTCATACCCGCCCAGGTTATTAGCCGCCAAGTCTCCAATTTTTAGAAATTTGAATTGCGACAACTCCTTACCGATCTCTTCTAGTGCCACCGTTTGCAGGCCGTCCACGTTCAGCGAATAAGAAATGGTCTCCCGTTTCAATTTTTCCACAATTGTTTTTTTAAATGGATGAAAGTGTCCAACTCACTGCAACCGCTTAAAGCGCACTACCCACCTCCCTACTCGTAATACGTTACTTCAATCTGAAACTTTGCATCCGTAAGGCCAAGGGCGGCAGCAGCAGCATTGCTGATCCGGAAATCCAAATCCTGATTCTCCTTTAAATCACCCAAATTCCATAACACACGTGCAAAAACAACATGGCTGCCCGATACAATTTTCACAATCGATCCCGGTGGAATATCGTTCATCAAAATATAATATTTCTTGTCGCTCCAGCCCGACGACGATTTGAACGTCATGGCAGTGCCGGTAACGGTTTCAGGCTTTCTTCCTTCTACATCCACACCAAACAGGGGCGTAAAAAATCCTGTTTTGCTTACGTTGGCCGGATTGATCAACGCCTCTTTCTCCTTCACCTCACCGGAAAGTTCAAACTTGTCGTCCTTCACATATTCCACCTTTTCTTTTGGCTCAGGTTCTGTTTCTTCGGTTTTTGTTTCCACCGAACTGCTACCCGGCGATGATACCTGCGGCGTGGTTGTAGTAGCAGAAGTAGAAGTAGTGGAAGTTGTTGTGTTTACCGCCGTTTGATTGGAGGCAGTAGTTTTTTCCGGCTTGTCGAAACTGATTTCATCGTCGCGCATGATAGCCGAATTTTTCGGAGGTGTCGGATTATTGGTTTGCGAACGGTTAACGGCCGTTGTTCCCGCTGTATAAGGTTCGGCATTGGTAGCAAGATAACCGACAATGATTTGCTGCCCGGTGCTGATGTTGTTATCGGATAAATTATTCCATTGCTTCAACAGCTCAACCGGTGTTTTGTTATGATTCACGCTGATGCGGTATAAAGTTTCGCCCGGCTGAACGGTATGAATTACGGCGGTATTATCGGCTGTCTGCTTCAGCACCTTGGTGTTTACCGGAACGTTGATGACCATTCCCGGCTCCAAAATGCTCTGTGCATTAAACCCGTTAAACCGCATGGCTGTGCCAATATCGGTTCCAAACTGACGCGCAATAGCTGATAATGTTTCGCCTTGTTTTACTTTATACGTTATGTAAGGAATATTTCCCTGATAGCTGAGCACAAGCTGTTTCTGTGCATCTGCCGACAGCGAAAAAAGTATGAGGTTGATAAAAATTAAGAAGCGCCATCTGTATTTCATCAGCATAAAATAGTTTCTTTTAAGGCGTGTAAAATTAATCTTTTAAAATTCTCCACTCTATCGGATAATAATTATTTATTCTGTTGTTAAGAACTTTCATCCACCCCAGCGGAATGCCCTCGTATTTTAAAACCGCAAATCCTGTTTTCCTGGCAGACAGTTGAATGGTTTGCTTTTTCAGAAACGAGACAGCTGTTGAACGATCGGTTTCAATTGCCGCCACATCTTCCGACAACAAACTGCTGACGGCCAGATGATGCGCCGGAATAAAACTGTCGTGCTTCATCTCCCCTAACTCAACACCCGCCCGTTTTATGTACAGATGCGCCATCAGCATCGACAATTCCTCTTCCCACCTTTTTGGCACCGCGGTAAGGCCGCTCCTCAGCGGCAACAAAAAATGTTGCGAAACATTCGCCCAGCCCGAAAGCTTTGCCGCAACAGAAGCCGCCGCCTTCTCCGTTTTCTTGACTTTTATGTAGCTATCCCTACCGGCCGTTTTGCGGAACACCGCCATAAAAAACCCTTCACCCAACAGCTTGTCCGGAAAAAAGCGATAGCCCTTCGCTCCGCTTACAGGCGCGCTCGTTTCCACAATATTCCATTCGGCTTCCACCCCCACACCCACACTTTCACACGACAAATTCTGCACAATCCAATCGGCCACCTCTTCATTTTCCTCCGGCGAAAAAGAGCAGGTGGAATAAATTAAAATACCTCCCTCTTTCAGTGCGTCTATCGCATCCGCGAGTATACGTTGCTGACGGCCGCAACAAAGCTTCACGTTCGCTTCGCTCCATGTTGCCATTGCACGCTCATCGCGCCGAAACAACCCGCTTCCGCTGCACGGCGCATCTACTACCATAACGTCGAAGAAAGAAGGGAGCGACTGAAAGTCGCGCGGATCGTTCGATGTAATCACAAAATTGTCCGTGCCCCATTTTACTGCGTTCTCCACCAAAATGCCGGCGCGTGTTTTAATGGTTTCATTGGCTACAATAAGCCCCTCCGGAAAAAAAGACGAAAGCAGGGTTGATTTACCACCGGGCGCCGCGCATAAATCGAGCACTTTCAGGGCGTCGCTGCTGCTTGCAACCGCTTTTAAGGCCTGCCACAAAAACATACTGCTTGCTTCCTGCACATAATAGGCGCCGGCATGAAAAAGCGGATCGAAGGTGAACGACGGACGCCCCGACAAATAGAAACCTGCCGAACACCATGGCACTGGCAGCAATGGCCCGAAATGCTGTGGCGGCAACGGTTTCAGCTCATTTATGCGGATAGATGTGATGGCTTGCGGGTGGCTGTGTGCCCGCACAAATGCGTCGGCATCTGCGCCGGCAACGGTTCGCACTGCATCCACTAAAGCAACGGGAAGTTTCAATCCGGCCTGGTTTAAATATTTATGTCCACAGATTTTGAGGATAAGCGCCTGCGTTTACCAGCTCGTCCACACTCCTCTGCACCGAAGGTGCATCTTCTTTATAGGTAACACCAAACCATTGGGAAGCCGTTGGAATCACTTTAATAGCGCCTCCTTCTTCTTTAATAAAATGGTCGGCAACAATCGGGATAAAAAACTCAGCTTTGGGATTGGATTGGTTATCCGCTAAAAACTGATGAAACAACTTTTCGGTAAGCGAAAACACATTCGGCGCAAAGCCCCAAAAATTCATGCTTACCGCCGACTCTTCACTCACCGGATGTTTACCGTTATCATCTTCATAAGTGATCACACCTTCCTCATTCCGGTAAATTTTTGTTCTCTCTGCAATCGCTTTTAAATGGTTGTTATCATCCACTTCACAAACGCCGCGGCTCACACTTCCATTTTCGCTCAACGTGTTTTTTAACGGATAGCCGATAATACAATAGGTTTTATCGTTAACGCCATTCGTCAAAAATTCATAGGCTTTTTCAAAGGCATTCCGTCCGTAAAAATCATCTGCATTAATCACCGCAAAAGGCTCATTCACCACATCTTTACAGCATAAAACGGCGTGTGCGGTGCCCCAGGGCTTGGTACGGTCGGCGGGAATTTCCGATTCGCCAACAAACGACCGCAGGTTCTGATAGACGTATTCTGTTTCAATTTTACCTTTCAGCTTCGGCTCAAAGCTTTGTTTAAACGCCTCGGCAAAATCTTCACGTATTATAAAAACAACTTTTTTAAATCCTGCTTTTACGGCATCGTAAATAGAATAATCCATAATGGTTTCGCCCGAAGGGCCAAACGACTGCGTTTGCTTCATACTTCCATAACGGCTTGCCATTCCTGCAGCCAAAATAACGAGAGTTGGTTCCATGCAATAATTTTTTTAAAACTTTGCGAAACTAAACATTAATCGCCCAAGGGTTTTCATTTGATGATGAATTTTGCAAACCTCGCACCCATACCTCCATTGCTGCAACCGCTTACCGCCCACGGCTGGAACAACAAAGAAATTGAAGTAAGCATGCTGCGCCTCGACAAAATTCACCCCATCATCAGCGGCAACAAACTCTTTAAACTGTCAGGACATCTACAGTTGTTGCAACAAGGAAATTATGCCGGTGTGGCAAGTTGCGGCGGCCCCTTTTCCAACCACCTGTCCGCCCTTGCATTTGCAGCGAGGCAGTTAAACATTCCGAGTGTGGCATTTGTGCGCGGCGAAAAGCCCGCGGCCTGCTCCCCAACCTTGCGCGATTGCGCTGACTACGGAATGGAGATAAGATTCGTTCCAAGAACCGAATTTGCGCAGCCCCACGTACTGAAATCGCTTTTACCCACTCACTACTGGATCGACTTAGGCGGCTACGGAACCGCCGGCATGGAAGGGTTCCGATGGTTGCTGAACAGTTTTAACAGCGCTGCTTACACCCACCTCATTACTGCCGTGGGCAGTGGAACCACCCTTGCTGCGCTGCGCCGCTATTGCAGTCCGCATCAGCAGATTATCGGCATCAGCAGTATGAAAAACAACCTAAGCCTGCAACCGCATATCGACGCACTGCTGCCCGAAAAACTAAGAGGCAAATACCAAATTTTTCACAACTATCATTTTGGCGGGTTCGCTAAAACAACAGCGCAGTTAATCGCATTTATGCAAACCCTTTATCAGCACTTCCAGATGCCGACCGATATTGTGTACACGGCTAAAATGGTTTATGGCGTTTTCGACTTGATTGAGAAAGGCCACTTCAGCGCGCAGACAAAAATACTCATGCTTCATGGTGGCGGGCTGCAAGGTAACCGTTCGCTTCCTGCCGAAACTTTACCATTTTAAAACACATTCAACTCCTATTTTTGGCGCAATGAAGCCGATATTTTTAGCGGGTATCATGTTTTTCCTTGTGCTGAGCGGTGTGTTTGCCCAAGATACACTGCCCGGGTTTTCGTTAGTGAGCGTGGGTGAATACAAAGTGCGGATAAGCTGGACAAATCCTTTTGCACAAAAGGTTACACAAATAAATGTGCAGCGCTCGTTCGACAGTTTAAGAAATTTTAAAACCATTTTTTCACCCGCTTCGCCGGGCCTGCCGCAAAACGGATATGTAGACGATGAGGCATACGGTCGCCCGCTTTTTTACCGCATATTTTATGTGCTGGAAGGCGGCGATTACTTCTTCACTGCTTCCGCACAGCCACATGGAAGCGCCTACGACGAGGTGGTGGAACACCAACCCACAGACAACGTTACAGCGGAAAAAGAAATCTCGGTTTATTTCCGCGACAGCCTGCTCGCAAAACTGCCGTATAGCGCCTACATGCAGTTTCGCGATTCCATTGCGCTGAAAACGAAAGACACTTTGTTTGCACAAGGGCCCGATAAAGTGGTATTGAAACCATTTTTGCTGCGCGAAATATGGAAAGCATCGGCTTACGTTCACACCAACAAAAGAGGCTATCTCGACATTGTGTTACCCGACGCCGGCCGCAAGAAATACCGTCTTAAAATTGTCGATGAATCCGACGATTTGTTATTCGACATACAGCATATTTCCGAGCCTTTTCTTACACTCGATAAAGCCAACTTTATGCGCGCCGGATGGTATTTTTTCGAGTTGTACGAAGACGGCCGGCTGAAAGAGAAAAACAAATTCTATCTCTGGAAAGATTTTTAATATTGGGGCGTTGCCCGGTGCGGCACGGCTTTACGGTGTAAAAAACATCAGGGACGGCCTTACCGGAGCCGGGCTTTCCATTACAATCTTTTTATTCCTTCGTCATAAAAAGGATTTCCATTGCAATCCCTAACGCGGCGCGCTGCCGGTGCGGGCACCCTCCACACAAAAGCGGTATCTGATAAACAGCCTTCGTGTTTTTGACTTCGGAAATATTCTACTTTTGCCACCCTAATAAAACAAGTATGAAAAATGTTGCAGTAATTGGTGCCGGCACAATGGGAAACGGCATTGCCCATGTATTTGCACAAAACGGTTTTAAGGTAAATCTGATTGATGTAAACGAGGCTCAACTACAAAAAGCCATCGCCACCATAACGAAAAATCTCGATCGCCAACTTGCGAAAAATGCCATCACTGCCGAACAGAAACAGCAGGCGCTCGCCAACATTACTACCGTCAACAATGTAAAAGATGGAGTTGCCAACGCCGAACTCGTGGTGGAGGCGGCAACTGAAAATGTAGATTTAAAACTGAAAATATTTAAGGAGGCCGATGAAGCTGCGCCTTCTGCCGCCATTCTTGCCACCAATACCTCTTCCATTTCCATTACAAAAATTGCAGCGGCAACCAAGCGCCCGGATTTGGTAATCGGTATGCACTTTATGAATCCGGTGCCCGTAATGAAACTGGTTGAAATCATTAATGGATATGCCACGGCGCCACACGTAACGGACAGCATTGTTGAGCTAAGCAAACAACTGCATAAAACCCCTTGTGTGGTGAACGATTATCCGGGGTTTATTGCCAACCGTATTTTGATGCCTATGATTAATGAGGCCATTTACAGCCTTTACGAAGGCGTTGCCCAAAAAGATGAAATTGATACGGTGATGAAGCTGGGCATGGCGCATCCGATGGGACCTTTGCAGTTGGCCGACTTTATCGGCCTCGATGTTTGCCTGAGCATTTTAAGGGTGCTTCACGATGGCTTTGGCAACCCGAAGTATGCGCCCTGTCCTTTGCTGGTAAACATGGTGCTTGCCGGCAAGCTCGGTGTAAAATCGGGCGAAGGTTTCTATCGCTACGAAAAAAAATAACGGCTACTACTTAGCGGCGATATTTAAGTGCAATTTAAGCGGTGCATTCTTTGGAATCTGCGCCGCTTTTCATTTACTTTAACACCTAAACCCCTAACGGATATGCCTGCTGCAAACACATCGTCGGCTTCGGCTGAAAATATCGCAAAGAAACGATCCCACCTGCTGTCGATTCTTTTGGCAATTATGCTTTTTCTGTTTCTCCTGCTTCAGATAAACATGCTGGTACGCGCTTCGTCTTCACCCTCGGGCGATAAAACAGCACCCGACCTGAATATTGAGTTGATGAAATAATCTCAGACAGAGAATTTATGATCTATCCGCAACTCACTGATCAGGTTTTCAAATTCGTTGATGCGGTTAACGGGCACTTCAATTAAGAGGTTGCAGAACAGTTGCATCTCCTGCTTTACTACCTCAATATTCAGTGCTTTGATAAGGCGCATTACTTCATTCATCAGTGTATAGTCGAAATGAAGATGACAACTGCGTGTGATTGGCTTTTGCACCACAGGCACGGTTTGCAATACCAGCGCTGCGGCTGTTTTGTAGGCACTTATGAGGCCGGGCACACCGAGCAGTGTACCGCCAAAATAACGCACTACCACTATCAGCACGTTTCTTAATTGCTTGCTGTCTATCTGTCCTAATATCGGGCGGCCGGCGGTTCCGGAGGGTTCGCCGTCATCGCTTACCCGAAAATGGTTGCTGTCGTTTCCAATGCGATAGGCAAAGCAATGATGATTGGCTTTCGGGTGCTCCTTTTTTAAAGCAGTAAGCCGCTGCTTAAAATCATCAGCAGAGTTAATGGGAAATGCATAAGCCAAAAATTTGCTGCCCCGGTCTTTGTACTCGGCTACAGCTTCTTGTTCAATGGTATAGAAATAGGCGTTCTCGTTCACTTCTTAGGCCGGCTTTTATTGGCGTGCAAAGGAAAGCATTTTATGCTGCCGAAATGTAATTCAAGTTGGCACAAAGGCGAACGAAAGGGTAGATAAAAGGATGCTGATGGGTGCTTATGAAAATAGTATGGAACCAATTTATCGGCCTAACCGGAAGGGGTGGGATTGCCTGAACCATATCTAAATTGCAGAGACGGCGGGGAAACGAATGGAGAATTTCTTTCCCATTGAATAACCGGTTGTGTGTTATTAAAACCGGAAAAAAGCCCTAAGCGTGATTGCTGAACCCGGTGACCGTAATAGGTGCCGCTCGTAAACTCACCCATGGCCTGCCATTTGTCGCTAGAGTTAAATCCGCCCATTGTGCCACTTACATAATGGGAGGACCAACCGTTTTGTGTACGCAAAACGTCCGGGGTGCCTGAAAATGTGGAGAGTACACCTTCATAAAAAACATTTTGGCCCATACAGAAGTGGGTGAATAGGAGTAAACTTACTCCCATCAATTTTTTGAATAATTCTTTCATAGCTAAAAAATTTAAGTTTAAAAAATATAATAAGTTAAATTTAGGATTAATATTTAGTAACTTGGGGTGTGCTAAAAAATAATTTTATCCATATTATATTCTCCATTTTATTAATTTTCTTTTTAAGTAAAAGTGTTTTCGCGCAACGTTATAATAATTGGTTTTTTTCAGGTTTTGGGGGACTGACTTTTAATACTGATCCGCCTTCTATTTTATATGGCGGACAAATCTTTGGCGGAGTGGGTTCGGCTACAATGTCAGATATAAATGGCAATCTTTTGTTTTATACCGATGGCAAAACTGTATGGAATAAAAACCACCAGCCTATGCCCAATGGTACCGGGCTTTTCGGAGGAGGTGGCACCGGTGGAAATAATGTTTTAGCCTTTCCATTTGTTGGAAGTGATAGCTTATATTTTATATTTACAGCTCAATCAATTGAACCACCTTCAAATGGTGTCAAAGGCTTTTGCTATTCCATAGTAAACATGTCTTTAAATAACGGATTGGGTGATATACTAATAAAAAACCATTATCTCTACGGTCCTTCATCAGGGAAGTTTACCCTTGCTCCGCATGCCAATGGTGTGGATGCCTGGTTAATAACAAAAGACTGGACTGATAAATTTTATAGCTTTTTAATCAGTTGTAATGGAGTGGATGGTAATCCGGTGATATCCTCAACCGGTAAAAGTTTTGATTCTAATGTAACTTACATGACATCAGGAGATATAAAAACTTCTTCGGATGGCAAGTTATTGACACAGGCTGTTTCGCTTGGCAACTATTTTGAAGTTTATCAAATAAACAATAGCACCGGTCAACTTTCCAATGCTATTTATATTCCCACAAAATTTCCTTTAAGTATTGAATTTTCACCCAACTCGAAAAAAATTTATATAAATACTGATACACTTTATATGACTGTGGGGTATAAAATATTGCAGTATGATGTAAGTGTTCTTGATTCCACATATATAAAAAACTCTGAAACTGAGGTGGCTTTTTATGCAGATACCATTACTTACATACCTGCACCTTATGGTATTTTACAACTAACTCCCAATGGCAAAATCGTCCATCAAGGATATGAACATTTGAAGCTTGATGTTATTTATTCACCGAACAGTGCAGCTAATTTATGCGACTATAGATTTAACCATTGGAATGTTGACGGCCAAAGAATTATTAGCCGCTTCCCCAAAGGCTTCACCAATCTTTT
>JBDHYF010000016.1:0-34456 GCA_039811185.1 Chitinophagaceae bacterium
GTTCTGAATTTCCTAAAATTATAAAAGGTCAATTGCCATTAGGAATTTATGATACTTCATATTCAATAGAAATTTCATCCGTAGAAAGTTTTATTGTGGAACTCGAAAATATACTTGCAAAGGTTTAGGGAATGGAAAGAGCGTTAGAAAATTATATTGAAGAATTAAAATCAGATGTCGCTTCACGGGTTTATTCGGAAGGCGAAGGAGCAAGTTTTGAAGATAAGTTCACAGAATATTGCATTGAAGTTTTGGAAAGCATCGGAAAATCCGAAGGAGCAAGAGTTTTGTCATACATTAACCCAAACAGTCAGGGCGGAATTGATTGGAAAGTAAATGGGTTTTGTCTGAAAGACCTTACAAAAGACGAAAACAAAAAAGAGTATTACGAAACGCTGGATTTGTTTATCACTTTCTACAAAAACGAATACGATTACAACATTACAAAAGACGATTACACAAAGTCGCTCAATCAGATAAAACGCTTTATTAATTCCGCATTAAAACGCCATATTGATTACATTGATAAATCAAATACGGAATTATATCACTTAATCGAAACCATTGGAAAACAAGGCAAAGATTTTGACCGTATCAATGTATATTTTCTGATAAATGGTTTTTCAAACCACGACAAAGAAAAAATTGAAGTTGCTGATGCTGATATTTTCGTCCATACCTGGGACATTGCCCGATTGTTCAAAATCAATGAAAGTAATAGTGTTCACGAACCGATAGAAATAGAATTTGAAAGTTTTACAGAAAATGGAAAAGGTTTGCAATGTCTGCAAGTTCCGAATATTGATGAAATGTACGACTGTTATTTAGCAATTGTGCCTGGTGAAATTTTAGCGAAGTTATACAAAGAATTTTCAAATGAATTGCTGGAAAGCAATGTTCGTGCGTTTTTGGGACAGGCAGGAAAATTCAACAAAGGAATCAGAGATACCATTCGCATAAAACCGCAAATGTTTTTGCCGTACAACAACGGTATTACTGCCACAGCCGAAAGCGTTGAAACAAAGTTTGTGGACAATCAACTTGTCATTACACGATTGTACGATTTCCAGATTGTGAACGGTGGACAAACAACGGCTTCGCTTTATCACACACAAAAGAAATTTAAAGATGCTGATTTGAGCAAAATTTTTGTTCAAATGAAACTAACGGTTATCAAAGATAAAGAACAGAAAAACATTGAAGTTCCCAATATTTCACGCTTTGCAAACAGTCAGAACAAAGTTTCAGAATTAGACTTGTCGTCAAACAATCCGTACTTTGTGCAGATTGAAAACTTGTCAAGGAAGAAGTACGTTGTCAATCCTGAAAATAAAAATCAATCTCGTTTATGGTTTTTTGAACGTGCAAACGGACAATATCGGGAAACACTGAACAAACAAACACCTGCACAACAAAAGAAGTTCAAAGAACAGAATCCGTCAAGTCTGAAATTTGTAAAATCAGATGTTGCAAAATATATCAACGGTTGGGAATTAGAACCACATTTTGTTGCACAAGGTTCGCAGAAAAACTTTATTCACTACACAAAAAAAATAACGGATTTAGTCAGCAAAAACAAATTGCCAGGTGAGAATTTTTATCGTAAACTCATCGCCAATGCCATTTTGTTCAAAACTATTGACCAGCTTTTCGGAAGAAAAGGAGTTAATGCGATTGGCGACACAAGTTTGAAAGCTCTTTCCGTTGCTTATACGGTTTCGTATTTCCACCATTTGACAAACAACAGAATTGATTTGTGGAGGATTTACGAAGAACAAAAAATTGACGATTTTTTGAGCAATCAGTTATCAAAATTGCTTGTATTTGTTTACAACCACATTATTACAGAAGCAAGCGGAAGTTTGATTTCAGAATATGCAAAACGTGCTACTTCGTGGGAGAAACTGAAAAATACAGCATATTCAGAAGATTTGGATTCGGTTTTAAACGAGTATTTGATTTCGGAAGAAGAAAAAATACAACGAGAAAACGAGAAAGAAATTGACACGAACAACATAGAAGATTCCGTTTTTGTAATCAGCGAAATTCAAAAAATGGGATTGAAATTCTGGGACGGTTTTAGAATTTACATAGACACTAATAAGCCTGATGGTTTTGATTGGTCTATCGCTTTTGATTTGGTAAGCCGACTGAACAAGAATAAAAATCTGACGGCAAGGGAAATTACCTTTGGTAAAAAAGTGTTAGACTATATTCAGGAAAATTCAGCACTTATTGACGAAGTAAAAGCCTTGTCGAAATTGGAAGACAAAGAAATTGTAGAAGTTAAATTTATCTACGATAAGCTTCTATTGGTTTCAAAAGACGATTGGAAACGAATTATTGATGTAGCTAGTCAAACAAAAATATTTGACAATCTTGAATTAGCCAACGTGATAGCCGTTCGGACTGCGTTGGCGAAGAAAGAACTTCTTAAAGAACAAGCTCTTATAAGAGCGTATGAATCATTAGCTAAGTTGAAACGATTTGGAATTAAAATATGATCTTATTTGATTCCATCCTGAGAACGGCTTTCCCTAAGCCCGACATCTGTTCTATTTTCTCAAACTAAAACAACACCGGCAACAGTATCTCGAAGCGATTTGCATTTTCTTTTCCTAAGCCTTCGTTCAATAATCGGGTATAGCGAAACCCCACACTCAGCGGAAACTGGTTCCACCATCTTGTATCAAACCAAACTTCTGCTCCGGTAGCGGCAAACGGACGCGATGTTTGCTGCCGTATGCTTTTGGGCACTGCATAATCATAAAACAATGTGCTCCTTATCCGGTTCACGTAAATAATGTGTGCCAGTCCCCAATCCGGACAGGCAAGCGGCAAAAAGTAGTTGGCTGTTCCTTTATACATCACCGGATAATCCGGCTTCAGCACATAACCCCGCGAGAACGGGAAATTATTTGCATACAAATGTTGCAATGCCGTATCGCGCTGCTGAAAGGCGCCCGAAAACTGGAATGCATGCGTCCGGAAAACAGAGGGAACATTTACCGACAACTGCATCAGTAACTGCCAGGCAGCCACCCCGCTAAGCGCATTTCTAAACTGAACCGACCCCGCCACCGCTTTTCTCGGAACAATGTATAGAGGAGCCGAACGACCCGAAACCTGAAAGCGTAAGAAATTCCGTAAGTAGAAAAAAGCTCCCTGATCACCAACCGCGCCTTTGCCCGGAAAAAATGTTTTTTCAAAATTGATGTTGCTCCCAAACTGAAGTGTCGACAGCGTTTTGTTTCGCGAAAAATTTAATGGAACATGCAGGCCCGCGTTCCAATTTAACTGATGATAATTTCCTCTTTGCGATGGCCTGCCCATAGTGAAAGACGACCCGTATGTAACTACCGGATAAAACAGCCCAAACGCTTGCCGGAAGCCCGCTTCATGGCTGAATTCATTCTCATTAAACACATAAAAAACTTCTGTTTGTATGTTGTTCAAAACGTTTTCTCCTAAAAGAGTAAGACTCCAGTTGGGGTCGTCATAAAATGGTTTAATGCTGTGGAAATTCAGCAGACCCGACGTTCGGTTATAGCTTTCGGTTTTCCGTAAAGTATCCGCATGTTTTTGTCCATCGAACTTTGGGTAAAGTAAATCAACGGCAGGCACGTATCCGATGCTATTCGCTAACCGCGAACGTTGAATTTCTGTTCCCGTTTCCCTTGCGTTTTGTACAACAGGCTTATAACCTTCCCAGGTAAGTGTTGTGTAGAGTACACGACCGCTGCCTACGTCCGGCTGATAGCCGCCGAGTGCCTCGTTTGTAACCTGAAAAATGCGGCCATCGCTTTTCAGTTCGAAGATATTATCAGCGCCCTCAACAGAAGCAGAGAAAAATATGCTGCCGTTTTCAACAGCAACGGAACCAATAACGACAGGAGAAAATGGAATGATGAGCCGATGACTGCTGTCGCCCGTTTTCATTTGCGCTAATGCCATCTTTCCGTTGGTATTCCGAATCCCAAAAACAAGTTCGTTATCGTTTAAAAAGCGGGGAAAGGAAGCAAATTCGCTTTCCGGAAGTTTGTACCGGAAGAGGATGTTACCGCTGTTCGCATCGAGCACCTGAATATAATTTTCCTGTTTTTCCGACTGCAGTATAGCAACCACTTTCTTCGCTGAGGCGGAAAAAGAAGGAGAGAAGTAGCGTCCGCGATGTGTGATGGTTTTTGCTTCTTTTGTTGTGAGGTCTGCAATCCGGACGTCGCTGTATTGAATATAACTCCATCTGGCATCCGTGCGCGGCGTGCTGTACACGATTTTGTTCTGTGAATGATGGAAATAATTGTCGGTAATGAAGTCCGCAGCAAACAATAAGCGCTCGTGTTGATTTTTGCTGATATAGAATGCCGGCGGCCTGTCCGGCGTCGATTGTAAAAAGATAAAGCTGCTGTCAGAAACAAACTGCGGAAAATACACATCGCCGCGGCCGGTAACCGTTGTAGTGCCCGCATTTCCCGTTATTCTTAAGCTGTCAACCTGCATCTCTTTTTTAAAATAGCTGAAGGCTTCGTTCCGGAAATCTTTGTAAGTAATATTGCTGTGCTTCAGCAGCGCCTTTTGAAAGGGATAGAAGCCGCCTTTGTAGGCCGCTGCGTCTTTGCAAACCTGCTCCCAAAAGGCTTCTCCATACTTCTTGCGGCCATAACTCACCAATAAATATCCCAGATGATAGTGCGATGGAATCATATCTTTCAACGACCCATTGCGCAGCTTCATAAAGGAATAGTTTTTTCCCGCAACCCACAGGCTTTTGTAGTAATTAAAGAAATTCTGTATTCGGCCGCGGCCGCTGTTGCTTAATGCGGTTTCATAATAAACAGCATCGCCTTCCCAAAACCAATTGGGAATTGCGGCACTGTTCAACAATTCCTGACCATGCTGCCCTAACAGAAACCGAGCGGATTTACTGATGCCCGTATTGAAGTTGTTGTACTGCATAATATGGCGATACTCATGCAACGCAAGGTTTTGCGTCCATCCGTTTACACCAAGCTGATATCCACTCTGCGGCGGCGTTAGAAAAAACTCGCTTCTGCGCGGTGCAAGCTGCACATATCCGTTGCTGTTAATGGTGAATGGCTGTAATACAATGGGAAGTTTTTTCACGTTTTGTCCAATGGAAAACGAACTGTGCTTTTGCTCGTAAGCGGCAATATTTGCAATTACATCGGCAGAGCCGTAGAAGCCTTTGGGGAATATTACGTCAACCGTGTCCGTTTTTAAAATCTGCCATTTTACCGAAGGCGGAACGGCCGAAAACTGCTGTGCATGCATCTTTAAGCCAATTGCAAATAGTATTACAACAAAAAACTGTTTCATTATTTCTACCAACCTGAAAGTTAGGGTTGTATTTTTAATCGATGGAAAAAATTGCCATTCGCAGAGCAAGTGCCGCCGATGTTGAAACTATACGGTTGCTGGCATTCGAAATATGGCCCGTTGCCTATAGAAAAATTCTTTCCGAAAACCAAATCCGGTATATGCTGAAAAAATTTTACGACCCCGCTGTGCTTGTTGATGAAATGAGTGCCGGTGTAACATTTTTTTTAGTGTGCAGCCATCTGAATTGTGTAGGTTTTGCGGCTTGCTCTGCGCTACCGGAACAGCCTCGTTGTTTTAAGCTGCACAAGTTGTATGTGCTGCCTCAACATCAAAAAACAGGCGCCGGAACCGAACTGCTCAACGCTGTATTAAACGAGGCTCGCCGCGCAAACGCGCTGAAGCTGCAATTGCAGGTGAACAGGGCAAACAGTGCCATTCACTTTTATAAAAAGATGGAGTTTGAAATTACCGGCAAAGGAGATTTTGATATTGGAGAAGGATACTTTATGAACGATTTTATAATGGAAAGATTATTGAATGAAATGTATTAATTGGGCGCCTTGCGTGTATATTTGACAGTTAATAGCATTATTTATTAATGGGAACGGTGTTTATTATTTTAGGGCTGATTATTTTAAACGGCCTTTTTTCTATGGCGGAAATCGCCCTTATCAGCGCCCGAAAAGCACGACTCGAATCACAAGCCGCAAAAGGCGATCTGAAAGCAAAAGCAGCATTAAACCTTGCCATCAATCCGGATACTTTTCTCTCAACAGTTCAAATCGGCATCACACTCATTGGCTTGCTTACCGGTATTTATTCGGGCGATAAACTGAAACAGGGGGTGGTAGACTGGCTCAATCAGTTTTCGTTTATGCAGGCATATTCCGACGGCTTTGCAACGGTGCTGATTGTTATTGTACTTACCTATTTTTCTCTCGTGTTGGGCGAACTGCTCCCAAAGCGCGTCGGACTTAGCAATCCGGAAAAAATTGCCAAAATCATGGCAACGCCAATGCGCTACGTTTCCATTATCACCCATCCGTTTATTTGGCTGTTAAGCAAATCTACCAACGTGTTGGTTAAAATGGTGGGCATTCAGTCAACCGAAAATCAGGTTACGGAAGAAGAGATAAAAGCCATCATTCACGAGGGTACTGAACATGGCGCCATTGAAGAAGCCGAACAGGAAATTATTGAACGCGTGTTTCATCTCGGCGATCGCAATATCACTTCGTTGATGACGCACCGTAATGATATTGTTTGGATTGATATTACCACTCCGCTTAACGAAATACGAAACATTATTGGCGAACGCGCCTATTCGGTTTATCCGGTTTGCGATGGCACCATCGACAATTTAAAGGGCGTGATTTTATTGAAAGATTTATTTCTTGCAGGTGAGCCAAAACTGCCTGCTGAAAAGTTTATGAAAACCGGACTTTTCGTTCCTGAAAACATTTCTGCTTATCAGTTGCTGGAGCGTTATCGCGAGGCCAAAAGCCATCACGCTTTTATTGTTGATGAATACGGAAGCGTACAGGGACTCGTTACACTCAACGACGTGCTGGAAGCTATTGTGGGCGATATGGTGCCTGAAGATCCCGACGATTTTGAAATTGTTGAACGCGAAGACGGCAGCTTTATTATTGATGCACAAATTCCTTTCTACGACTTTCTTTCATTCTTTGAAAGTGAAGACCTGATAGAAGAAACCGAAAACGATTTTGATACACTCGCAGGATTTATTATTGATAAGCTCCAAAAAATTCCTGCAACCGGCGAGAAGCTGACATGGAAAAATTTCAGTTTTGAAATTATTGATATGGATATACAACGTATCGATAAAGTACTGGTAACTGAACTGAAAGACGAGGACGCCGGCTGATTATTGAATTAACAGGGTTTTTCCGAACGATTGGTCTTTACTCGTTACCACTTGCACATAATAATTTCCAATGGGCAAAGCCGAAATATTGATTGAGTTGGTTTCGCGTTTCAGCGATGCGGACTTTACCTTATCGCCATTCATGTTATAAACATGGCAAAACGCTTTCAGTCCGTTTTTAAGCTGCACTTCCAGCATCTTGTGCGAAGAATTATAGAATATGCTGGCATCCATTGCTGCGCTGTTTTTAACCATTACGGCTTTCGAATAGGCAGTAGTTCCATCTGCTATCCTCATCTTGATGCGATAGTAATTAATGTAAAGCGGATTATAGTCTGAAAACACAACACTGTCAGGAACAGGTTCGGGGCGCGGAAGCTGATCAAGCACAAAAAACTGCTTGCCATTGCTGCTTCTCTCCACGAAACATTTCTGAACCGAAGGTTCGGTGGGAAGGAGAATGGTAAGCTGAATCTTTTTATCGTCGGCGGTTGCACGAATGCCCGGCTCGTTTCCAAACAGCGCAAGGCATCCCATCAAAGACCAGAGGAAGGCAATTATCGTCATCAGGAGAATTAAAAGATTTCAAATTTATGGCTTTTACCCGCCCACGGTTGTTTTCTTCAAGGCGTTTTAACAATTGCACACTGCCCTCTTTACTCAATAGAATTCTTTTTGGTTTAATTTCGCAAGCAAATGAAAAAGACACACCTTATCGCCCTCGTTTTAATTGCAGCCACTGTTGCAGTTTTGATAAGTTTTATGGGCGATGTTACCACTTACGATACGGTTGCTTCGGCAAAAGAAAAACCCGGAAAATTTGTGCACCTTATCGCTAAGCTAGATAAGTCGCAGCCAATGGAATACGATCCCGTGAAAAATCCAAACTACCTGAGTTTTACCGCTGTGGATACTTTGGGAAACGCTATTAAAGTGGTATATCACAACAACAAGCCAACCGATATGGAAAAGAGCGAAAGGCTCGTTCTGAAAGGCAGTGTAAAAGATGACCATTTTGAATGTAAAGACATCTTATTGAAATGTCCTTCCAAGTATAAAGACGACCCCGAAGCCGCAAAAAATATGGTGGCAACCCAATAACTCTAACCTCAACTTTCAGCTTAAAATGTATATCGGCGAACATCTATTACCGGGACAGATCGGTCATTTTTTTATCGTGCTTTCTTTGGTTGCTTCTCTTGTAGCAACCATTTCTTTTTTTAAAGCTAACCAGTCGCTGCACCCCGACCAGAAGAATAGCTGGTTGCGATTAGGCCGCTTTGCTTTTTTGGCCGACACTGTTTCCATCGTTGCCATCTTCTACATTCTTTATCATCTTATTTCAAATCATTATTTCGAGTACAAATATGTTTGGCAGCACAGCAGCATGGATCTCCAGTTTAAATATCTGCTCAGTTGTTTCTGGGAAGGGCAGGAAGGGAGCTTTATGCTTTGGGCTTTTTGGCATGCCGTACTGGGTTGGGTATTGATAAAAAAAGCAGGGAAATGGGAGGCTGCAACGATGACGGTTGTAAGCTTTGCACAGTTTTGTCTTGCAACGATGGTGCTCGGTGTTTACATTTTCGGAGTGAAAATAGGAAGCAATCCTTTCGTGCTGATGCGCAATGAAGGTATGCTCGACAATGCACCTGTTTTGCTCGATGCATCCGGCGTACTGAAGGCAAACTATCTTGAGTTTTTAACCGACGGATCGGGTTTGAACACGCTTTTGCAGAACTACTGGATGGTAATTCATCCACCGGTGCTGTTTCTCGGCTTTGCGTCCACCATCATTCCTTTTGCGTTTGCGTACGCAGGGTTGGTGAACAAAGATCATAGCTGGATAAAGCCCGCTATTCCTTACACCGTGTTTTCGGCCGCGGCTTTGGGTCTCGGAATTATGATGGGCGCTGCCTGGGCCTATGAAAGCCTTACGTTTGGTGGTTACTGGGCATGGGATCCTGTTGAAAATGCTTCGCTTGTTCCATGGCTGATTTTGATTGCCGGATTACATACCAACCTGATTGCCCGTTCAACCGGACGAACCTTGAAAAGCACTTATCTGTTTTACATTTTAGGATTTGTGCTGGTACTGTATTCTACTTTCCTAACGCGCAGCGGCGTGCTTGGCGACACCTCGGTTCATGCCTTTACCGGAGCCGATATGACCACGCAACTTGTTTGCTTTGTACTTGTATTTTTTATTCCGGCGCTTACGCTGTTTTTTGCCCGCAGTAAAACCATTCCCGTTGTTCCGGGCGAGGAAAACACTTACAGCCGCGAGTTTTGGATGTTCATCGGATCACTCGTGTTTTTTCTTTCGGCTGTATTAATCACTTCTAAAACATCGATCCCGGTTTTCAATCTTATTTTTAAAACAAAGATTGCCCCGCCTGAAGATCCCGAGTTTGCGCATAACTCCATCCAAATTTTCATAGCCATTATTGTAGGCATACTCACGGCGATTGCACAGTTTTTTAAATACAAAAACACGTCGAAAGCAGAATTTGGGAAGAAGATTTTATGGCCCACTGTAGCTGCGGTGGTGCTAAGCCTCATAATTATTTTGGTAGGGAAAGTGAATTATGGAAAGCAGGGCCCGGGCTTCATGATAGCGATTCATCTCGGAATTTTCGCTGCTGTTTATGCAGTGATTGCGAACGGCGCTTATATACTGATGGTTTTGAAAGGCAAGTTTAAAGCAGCCGGCGCTTCCGTGGCACACATTGGCTTTGCGCTGATGCTCGTGGGCATTCTGATTTCGAGTTCGAAGAAGACGGTGCTAAGCTGGAATACTACGGGCCTCACTATTTTAGATAAAGATGGAGCTGAAAATCCCGCTGAAAACATTTCGCTTTTTAAAGGCATTAAAACCGACATGGGCTTGTATAACGTGACGTATGTTCGTGATACCATTAACGAAAAAGAAAAGAAGCAACATTTTGAAATTGCTTTTGAGAAGAAGTCAACGGGTGAAACCTTTATGCTGTATCCGAATGTAATGAAGAACAATAAAGGAGCGGAAGGATTTTCGGCCAATCCGGATGCACGGCATTATCTCACCAAGGATATTTTTGTGTACGTTACCAGTTTTCTCGAAGCTAAAAAAAATGATACCACCTCGTTTAAACCGGTGGAAATGAAGATTGGCGATACGGCGTTTTACTCTAACGGTATGCTTGTGCTGAATGAGGTGCAGAAAAACCCGGCAAATAATAAGCGGTTGATAAATGCCGACGAAAGTGCGTTGATGTTCGACTTTACTGTTATTTCTAAAGAAGGGTTTCAGTACCGAACACTACCCGGCATTGCGATTAATCCTCAGCGCGTCAGAAACCTCGAAGACACGGTGGTGGCACAGAGCTTAATATTGAAGTTTGATCGCATTGTAGACGCAGATGAAAACAAGTTCGAGTTTAGTTTTAAAGAAAATAAAACCATGAACGACCTCATTACATTAAAGGTCTATGAATTTCCTTTTATCAACGTACTGTGGCTCGGCATTGTGATTATGACAATCGGTTTTATAATGAGTATTTTTCAGCGGTTGAAGCGCGCATAGTTTCAGCCTCCACAAAAAGAAAGACCACTAAATAAGTGCTTGTGAATTGAATCATTGAGAGACGCAGTTCGACAGAAGTCTGGACAAACAAAGAGAAAGAGGCTGTTTCACGTGTTGTGACACAGCCTCTTTGTTTATCGCCCTGCGTTGTGTATATCGTTTTTAATGCGGTCGTTAAAGTCGCTTTTCAGCAGCAGCGTTTCTAAGCCGATGTGCATTCTGTAACGCCAATAGTGTTTGGGATCAGCCGGAATATTTATTCTTTCTTCCTCTTCATTTTCTCTGCGAATGGCGCCATCCGTTCCCATTAAATCCTGCAACTGAAAAATGCTCCACATTGCGGGAGAATGCAGGTGCTGCCTTACAATAGCCTCATTAATCCATGGTTCACAATCGGCAGGAGCGGGACCGCTGCTGTGCAGTGATTGCTGATAAAATTTTTGAGTAATGGAGCGGTCTTCTTTCCACCAACCTCTAATTGTGCTCATATCGTGTGTGGAAGGCGTTACCACACTTAAATAGGGCGCTTCGGCAGGATTGGAAAATTGTTTGCGCGCATCCTTAGGCATCCGTTGTACTTCCAGGCTTAATATTCCCAAATCCTGCATTACATCGGGTACTGTAGAGGGAACCATTCCCAGATCTTCGCCGCATATCAGCATGTTGGTGGCACGCTTTAAAGCAGGCAGTTTTTGCAGCGCTTCTTCCTTCCAAAACTCATCCTGCCGCTCAAAGAAATAATTTGTATAAAGCGTCCGCAATCCATCTTTTGTATGATGATCGAGCTGATTGAAGGAGTCGGTATGCTCCATAGAAATACGGAAATGGTAGCGCCCCGGAAAGCTTCTGTCTTCAATTAAAATTACGTTGCTGATTAAATCGAAAAGTCCTGTTTTCAGTGTGGTATCTTCCTCCGTTTTCTCTTCAAAATAAGCTTCTACCTTACGCTGTGTGTTAAATGCAGGCTTCAGTTTACACAATCCGTCTTGCTCCAGTAAAAACCGCTGTTTTACAAGTGCGGATTTATCGCCGAATAAGTTTGCTAACACAGCGTCGTTGATGAAAGGCTCACAATATCTTTCTTTATTAAAGTAGATGTTTCTTTCTGCAAACTCCTGCTCCTGTACAGCAATTGCCGGAATGAAATAGCCGAGTATCCCTTCAACGGCTTCGTAGGGGATGCTCCAGATGCGGAAAAAGCCGAGGATATGATCAATCCGGAATGCATCGAAATAATGGCTCATCTGCTCAAATCTTTTTCGCCACCATTCGAAATCATCTTCTTTCATTTTCTTCCAGTTGTAGGTTGGAAAACCCCAGTTCTGCCCTTTAACGGCAAAGTCGTCAGGCGGCGCTCCGGCCTGCATTTCCATATGATAGAGTTCGGGCTGCTGCCAGGCATCGCAACTGAAACGATAGATTCCGATAGGGATATCGCCTTTTACAATGATGTTTTTGCTGCGCGCATATACGGTAGCTTCCTTCAGTTGGATGTGAAGATGATACTGAACGAAAAAATGAAACGATATCGCATCCGCAACGGTTTCATCTTTCATTAATTTGGAAAAGATGGTTTTGCTATATTTTTTGTGCTGCGGCCATTTGCTGAAGTCAACCGTTCCGTAGTGGTCGCGGAAGTAACAAAACAATCCGTAGGGTTGAAGCCAGTGTTCGTTTTTCCGGAAAAAGTCCTGATAACTTTTCGATTTAAATGTTGCTGTTTTCTTCTGTTTATAGATGCGGTTGAGGAATTCGAATTTAAGGCGCACAACAGCGTCGAAATCCACCTCTTTTTTCGCATTCAGCTCAATACGCTTTTCGGCATATTCTTTATAAAAGGCCTTCAGGCTACCGTCGATCAGCGGATCAAGATTTAAGTAGACCGGATTGAGTGCAAAGGCTGAAATGGCGGAGTAGGGGTAGGAGTCTTGCCGGCTATGGGTGGCAATGGTGTCGTTTACCGGCAGAATCTGAATGAGTTTGAGTCCGCAGCGCACCGCCCAGTCGGCGAGCAGTTTCATATCGGTGAACTCGCCAATGCCGAAGCCACTGTCGGAGCGAAGCGAGAATACCGGAACTGCCACACCGGCGCCCTTCCATGCGGTGGCAGGAAGATAAAGGAAGCCGTCGTTTACAATCGTTAGCGCACCGGCCGACGCAAGGCCGTTCAGGTGCCGGTTGTCGCCTTCTTCATACTGTACAAAGCGCTTATCCGTTGTGTTGTAAATGCCATATTTATAGTTGAGATCAGAAGGGCCGGAGAGGTTCAGTTTTACTTCCCAATAGTCGCTTTCTTTTTCGCGAGAGAGGAAAATGGGATCGTTTACATTCCAGTTATGTAGTGCGTCACCCGATCCGAGCATACAAAGCACTTCGCCGGCTTTCAGCAGGGGCGCCTTCAATCGGAAAATATGGTCGAAGACTTTTGGCTGTGCAGTGGTTTTCACGGCACGAAAGCCATCTTTCAAAAACACGGTTTTAAATGGCTCGGTTAAAAAAGCGTTTTCGGGATAGCCTGCGTGGTTCCAGGCATCGCGGGTATAAATTTTTGTGTGTGGAAAGGCTGCTATGTCTATTTGCTTGTCGGTGCCCCAGTCGGTAATGAAACTGCCCATTTCGTCTTTCATCACATAATTATAGGTGATGGGCCCGCCGGATATTTCATCTGCATTGAGCTGTAACTCAGCAGCCCAAAATTCTTTATTTACATAGTGCATCGGTAACGCGCGGCTGACATCGTTATTTCCCAGTTTGGGATGGTTGCCCACAACAAAAAGCGACTGTCCGTATTTCGTGTAAAAGTTTACAGAAAATATGATGGTGCGGCTTTCGGGAACAGGAGCGGTTTTTTTTGCAGCGCGCTTTGCCGGCGCCTTTTTCAGCGGTTTTCCGGGCACCGGTTCGTTTGCTTTTTCGGAGGCCAGAGGCTTTGTGGGCTTCTCGTTTTGCAGTGCCGCCTTGCCTTTGGGTGTTTTACTTTCGGTTATCGGTTTTTTTTGTTTCGCCATTGCTGCCACTGTACTTTTTTTATGAATTGCAAAGAAAACAATTCTACCATGAATTACAGAATGATATAAAAAAAACTCCACCCGGTGGTGGAGCCTTCCTCAAACAATAAAAACTTCTTACTGATTTTTAGCCCAGGGGTCGTCTTCAAATTTTTTGTTACCCATAAGGTCAGAAAATCTTTCCTTCATGCTGTTGCCCCAATTGTTGGTTGTGTCGGCAATTGATTTCCGGGTTTCTTTGCCGCTCGCCGGAGCTAACAATATGCCGGCTATAGCGCCGGCCGCAGCACCGATAGCAATTCCCAAAATTATTTTTGTATTCTCCATAATGAAATCTTTGGTCGATATATTTTCAACAACCTTGCCAATCGGGAGTTTTATTTAGGAGCGGGGCGGTGCGTTTCGGCGGGCCTCTTTTTCGGCACCGGGGTTGGAGGAGTATTGCCGTTTTCCGGGGATGAACTTAGGTTTGGAAAAAATTAGAGTTGGAGGTGAACGTTATTGTCCCGAATTGCGGGCGAAGGGCATTATGATTTTACCTTTTTGGATGTTGTCTAAGTTTTCATCGAATGGATCATAGTCGGTTGCCTTCCATTTTTTATTTTGATAAACAAAGGCGTAGGCAAGATAGCCGCTTTGACGTGGTGATGACTGTGTTTCTGAGCGGGCATCAAGAGTAAAATGTAATTGGAGAATGTCATTTTCCTGATGATACAGTTTCACGTCGAAGCAATCGCCGCTGTTGAGCATTCTTGTTAATCTTTTTATATTAAGATTTTCAACTGTTGTTGAGACATTTGCCGGCAAAATTACTTCCCCTACAACACAGTTCGATTCTCCGTTATCGCGTTTTAACACCCAATAGTGCCTTAGCTTTTCCACGTCCTTGGTTTTGCAGGAGCATAGCCTAAGTTGTTCTGATACTTCGCACATTGTGAGCGTTTTTTAGTTGTTAATCGGCAGCGGTTTTTGTTTGCGCCTTAGGTCAATTATCTGTTGACATGGATTCCGCTAAGTTAGGCGACAATGCAATATGTTTTCTAAGGATTGTAAGGGGCGTTAGCCCTGATATCTTCTCAGTGCCCGCCGCTTTCCCTTCGTTATTAATTTTTATTTATACATAACATTCTTATTGCACCCCGCCGGTGCAAACCTTCCTAATTTCGCATCCGCCATGAAAGACGGTACGTTTCAAGATAAATCCATTCCTGTTGTTCAACAGGTAACGGTTTACAGCATTTTATTCAGCATCAGCTTTTCTCATTTGCTGAACGATATGTTGCAATCGCTGATCCCATCTATCTACCCCTTAATAAAAACCGGATTTCATCTCAGCTTTACTCAAATCGGGTTTATTACCCTCACGTTTCAGCTTACCGCCAGTATCTTTCAGCCTTTTGTAGGTGCCTTCACCGATAAGCGGCCCCAGCCTTTTTCTCTTGCCACAGGCATGGCCTTTTCATTAGTCGGGCTGATACTGATTTCGTTTGTTCAAACCTATGCCGGCCTTTTGGTTTCCGTGGCGCTGATCGGTATAGGGTCATCCATCTTTCATCCCGAAGCGTCTAAAATTGCCTACATGGCATCGGGGGGAAAGCGCGGTTTGGCGCAGTCTATCTTTCAGGTGGGCGGTAATACGGGAAGCGCAATCGGTCCACTGCTTGCCGCCGTTGTAATTGCTCATTATGGCAGAGATCATATTTTATATTTCGGAGTGGTTGCTCTGCTTGCCATTGTCATTCTGATTCAGGTAGGCAAATGGGCGAAACAAAGATTAACAATACGCACAAAAATGAACATTGCGCTGCCGACCGACGAGCTGCATTCGCTTCCTAAAACGAAAGTTAGGCTTTCTCTTTTTATTCTGCTCGTGCTCATTTTTTCAAAATACATTTACATGGTCAGCATCAGCAGCTATTACACTTTTTTCCTGATAGAAAAATTCCATGTTACGGTAAAGTCTTCCCAGCTTTTTTTGTTTGCTTTTCTTGCTGCATCGGCGCTTGGGACTTACTTTGGTGGTCCGCTTGGCGACAAATACGGCCGCAAATATGTAATTTGGTTTTCAATTTTAGGCGCCGCGCCTTTTAGCTTGCTCTTGCCTTATGTTGGTTTGGGATGGACCGCCGTTTTGAGCGTGTTAATCGGATTTATTTTAAGCTCGGCCTTCTCTGCTATTTTAGTGTATGCACAAGAACTGATGCCCGGAAAAATCGGAATGATATCGGGATTGTTTTTTGGATTTGCTTTCGGCGTGGCGGGGCTTGGATCCGCATTGCTCGGAATGGTGGCCGATATAAAAGACATTCACTTCGTATACAACATTTGCTCTTTCTTACCGCTTATGGGGCTCATCACTTATTATCTTCCCAATTTGAAACATCGCTACAACTGACGCCTCAACTTCTTCACCAATACGTCGTTAAACGCATCGGAAAAAATGCCGTATCCGTTCACCAACACGCCTTTTATATTGAAAGTGTCGGAAGATATCGCATACACAACCGCTTCGTCGTCGGGATTGGATTCTCCCTCGAAACGATAGACGCCGTCAATTTCAAAATCATCAGGCGAGAGGCTTTGATGGTTGTTGTTGCATACAAGGCAGTCATCCTGCAAATTGAAATCGTAGGTGTAGCCATCTTGTTTTAAGCCTTCCACGGTTTGAGAAAGCGTTCCGTAATGTGTTTTCATAACTGTGCGTTTCGGTGATGTACAAGGTATCGCTTTTTTTTAAATGTTTTTTCTTTTAAAAAGGAAGTGATGGAATTTTAGTTTGAAATGATTGATATTCCTAAACCTTTTATCTTCGTTTTTTAATGAAGCTTAGTAGCCCACACTTACTTGGAATCAGAGATATTTCTGCTGCCGACATCCAACTCATTTTATCTACCGCCGAACAGTTTAAAGATGTATTGCAACGGCCGGTAAAAAAAGTTCCTTCGCTTCGCCACATAACCGTCGTTAATCTTTTTTACGAGAACTCTACCCGCACACGTTTATCGTTCGAGCTGGCCGAAAAGCGCCTTTCTGCCGATGTGGTGAATTTCAGTGCATCCGGCAGTTCGGTTTCAAAAGGAGAAACGCTGCTTGATACCGTCAACAACATTTTAAGTATGAAGGTAGATGTGGTGGTGATGCGGCACAGTGCTTCGGGAGCAGCCAATTTTCTATCGAAACACATCCGGGCCGCCATCATTAATGCGGGCGATGGCGTGAACGAACATCCCACACAGGCACTGCTCGATGCCTTATCGATGCAACAAAGATTTGGCAGCCTCGAAGGTTTGAAAGTGCTTCTCGTCGGCGATATCATGCACAGCCGGGTGGCAATGAGCAATATCTATCTGCTAAAAAAAATGGGCGCAGAAGTGAAAGTATCCGGCCCTCCTACACTGATTCCAAAATACCTCGAAGCTGCTTTAGGGGTAAAGGCAGAATACAATATTGATGAAGCCCTTGCATGGTGCGACGTAGCGAACGTGCTTCGCATTCAGCTCGAACGACAAAATCAGCCTTTATTTTCTTCACTGCGTGAATATAATATGTCGTACGGCATCACGGGGGCAAGGCTCAGAAAGCAGCGGCGCGAAATTGTAATCATGCATCCCGGTCCCATTAACCGAGGAGTGGAAATAGACTCTGATGTGGCTGATGGCCGCCATTCCATTATCCTCGACCAGGTGGAGAATGGCGTTGCGGTGCGTATGGCAGCGCTTTATCTGCTTTCGGAAGTCACTTCCCCATAAATTGCAGCAACTCGTCTTTCGTAAATTTCCTTGTTCTTGCCTTCAGCGTAGCGATCACTTCATCCCGCGAACCAAACGTGTTGCCCACATTCACCACATGGTCGGCAAGTTTTTCATAATCTTTTCGCATCAACGCAACGAAAACCTGCCCAAAGTCAAGCCGGTCAAACACAATTGCTTTGTTTGCAGCATACACATCCACACTTCCTAAAAATGCAGACGGATGCTCGGTCCAGTGCAATGCCTGCCGCGCATGATGGCTGCTGTGATAGCCATCGTTCCAGCATTTGTGATTGTATTTCACGTTAATGCAGGTAATACAGTTTTTGTACGGATTACCCGGCTCGTCGTGGTCAATCAGGCTGTGCTGCGTCCAGTTTCCCACCATCATAATCATCCTCAAAAAAATAAATGGAAGAACAAAAACAACGCATGCGGCTTTAAAGTTTACGATCAGCATGATCACACAAAAAATAAAGAAACTGAACTCGCCTTTCATGGCTCTTTGCGCAAGCAGCTTGCGATTTTTTCTGTTGAGATACTGGATCAGCTCATACAGTCCAACAACAAGAAAATTGAGTAAATACTTCAGGAAATCTTTGAAGCTGTCGCGCTGGTAGGGCATGGTGCTGCTTTCGTCTTCGGGCATATTATTCTCCGGATGATGCATGCCAATGTGGTGCGAAAAGTAGGTGTGCGGTGTATGCCCGATAAAAACACCCACAACCCATACAATCCAAATCATCAGCCATTCATATTCTTTTTTAAAGAGCCTGCGATGGCTGATGCAGTGGAGCATTAAACCATAAGGGCTTTTGAACAGGAAATTTAAAATAAGATAGCCAACGGCAAGCGGCCACCAGTATAATGCCGGCAGCGGCATAAAGAGCAACAGTCCGAGCGGAATTAACGTGAAGCTGATGCGGAGTACAAGGTATAAAAAAGGAAGGTCGCGTTCGTCGCGGAGCAATGAAATCAGGAAGCGATTCATCAGGTTAGGTTCTGTGGGTTGATGCAGTCGGTCGTGTACAACGGGAAGTGCTCTCATGTCGTTTTTGCTGCAATTTCCTTACCAGTAAGAGCAGCGAAAATTTTTCGACCTCGGCGGTTCGTGGCACGTTCTTTCCTTGCAGTACTGCTGCAATTTTTATTTCATGACGCAATATCGATGGTGGCAAAACGGAATCATTTATCAAATTTATCCGCGTTCGTTTCAGGATAGCAATGGCGACGGCATTGGCGACCTCAATGGCATTATTCAACGGCTCGACTATCTTGCGGAACTCGGCATTCGTGCTATCTGGGTGTCGCCGATCTATCCTTCACCAATGGCCGATTTCGGGTACGATATTTCGGATTACACAAACATCCATCCCATGTTTGGTTCGATGGCCGACTTTGATAAACTGGTGAATGAAATACATAAGCGGGGAATGAAATTGATTCTTGACCTCGTTCCCAATCATACCTCTGATCAGCACCCCTGGTTTCTTGCTTCAAAGTCGTCGCGCAGTAATCCAAAGCGCGATTGGTATATCTGGAAAGATGCAAAGGACGATGGAAGTGAGCCCAACAACTGGCTGAGCGTTTTTGGAGGAAGCGCATGGGAGTGGGATGAAGAGACCGGACAGTATTATTATCACGCTTTTTTAAAGGAGCAGCCCGACTTAAACTGGCGCAACGCTGAAGTGCAACACGCAATGCTGGACGTAATGCGGTTTTGGTTAGACAGGGGCGTAGATGGCTTCCGCGTGGATGTGATGTGGCACATGATTAAGGACGAACAGTTCCGCAATAATCCCGAAAACCCGCACTACGAGCCGCACATGGCAACATACGAAAAACTGCTGCCCGTATATTCTACCGACCAACCGGAGGTTCATCATATTGTACAAATGATGCGGAAAGTGCTCGATGAATATGGCGACCGCATGATGATTGGCGAAATTTACTTACCCATTCATAAGCTCGTTACCTATTACGGACCGGAAAACAACGGCGCACATCTTCCCTTTAATTTTATGTTAGTGTCACAGGCCTGGCACGCTAAGAGTTTGGCGGCAGCTATCGACGAATATGAAAGTGCAATTCCGCCCGGAGGCTGGCCCAACTGGGTGCTCGGCAATCATGATCAGCCACGCATTACCAGCCGGATAGGGCTGCAACAAGCATCGGTGGCGGCTTTGATGCTGCTGACGCTAAGAGGAACACCCACCATTTATTACGGCGATGAAATTAGAATGACGGATGTTCCTGTTCCGCTTAGCGAGGTGCAGGATCCACAGGGATTGAATATGCCCGACAAGAATTTGAGCCGCGACCCGGCCCGGACGCCTATGCAATGGGATGATTCGCCTTACGCCGGATTTTCAACCATTGCGCCCTGGTTGCGTATCGATAAAAAATACAGCCGCGTAAACGTTGCTTGCGAGAAAGAAGATCCGCTGTCTATGTTGAACCTGTATAAGAAAATGATAGCGCTCCGGAACAGCGAGCCCGCATTGCAAACCGGCTCCTATAAACCCATTTTTGCCGATCAGCAGGCCATTGCGTATCAGCGCGAACAGGATGGATATGATAGTTTCTTGGTAGTGCTGAATCTTACCCACAAACCGTGTTATATACCGAATCCGGCCGAAGCGGAAGGCGAAGTGGTGGTTGCAACCACTCCGGAGTTGGAAGGAATGCAACTATCGGAGACGATTTGTCTCAGTGGCGACGAAGGCATTGTAGTCAGACTAAAAAAACAGTAAATCAATGAAGAATATTGGTGCTATTTATACAGAGAATGGGGATTGCCGGTTCAGGCTTTTTGCTCCGGTAAAAGCCCGGGTTGACCTGGAAATCGTACACCCGTTTAAAAGGCGGATTGCTATGGAAAAAGAAGCTTCCGGAAATTTTACGGCAACCATACCGGATGCGCCTCTCCATCTGCGATACCGTCATATCACAGAAGATGGAGCGTCCAATCCGGACCCTGCATCGCATTACCAGCCCGAGGGTGTTTTCGGACCGTCGGAGGCAGTGAATCACAGCCGGTTCCAATGGTCGGACGAGAGCTGGAAAGGACTGCCGTTCCGCGATTTCGTGATCTATGAACTGCACGTAGGCACTTTTACCAACGAAGGCACGTTCGATGCCGCGATTGAACGATTGGCCGATCTCAAAGAAACAGGGATCAATGCAATTGAATTGATGCCGGTAGCACAGTTTTCGGGCCATCGCAATTGGGGATATGATGGCGTATTTCCTTTTGCTGTGCACAACAGCTATGGCGGACCGGAAGGGCTGAAGCGCCTGGTGAACGCCTGCCATAAGAACGGCATTGCGGTTTTTCTGGATGTTGTATATAATCATATTGGGCCTGAGGGAAACTGTTTGCCCGGTTTTGCACCTTATTTCAGCTCCGTTTATCACACGCCGTGGGGCGACGCCATGAACTTTGACGGGAAATGGAGCGACGGTGTAAAAAATTATGTCATTCAAAGTGTGCGCAACTGGATCATTAATTATCATATTGACGGCCTGCGGTTTGATGCGATACATGAAATGTTTGACCGTTCGGCTGAAAACATCTGGCTGCTGTTGCATGAAGAACGAGTGTTGATGGAACAACAGTTGGGCCGGCCGTTATACTTTATGGCCGAGAGCGATTTAAACAATCCCTCAACTATTAAACATCCCGACGCAGGAGGAATGGGGTTTCATGCCCAGTGGCTCGACGACTTTCATCACGCGCTGTATGTGTTGATTAACCCCGACGATAGAAATCGCTATCGCGATTTTGAGATGGTAGAGCAACTCGCAAAAGCGTATAAAGAAGGATTTGTACACAGCGGTGAATACGTCAATTTCAGAAAAAAAAGACATGGCCGCTCATCTGCCGGTATTAGCGGCGAAAAATTTATTGCCTTTAATCAAAACCACGATCAAATTGGCAACAGGCCCGGAGGAGAGCGACTTTCGCATCTGGTAGATTTTGATACCCTCAAACTTGCGGCTGCGGCCTTAATGTTATCACCATACGTTCCGCTGCTGTTTATGGGCGAAGAGTATGCGGATGATTCGCCTTTTCTTTTTTTTGTGAGCCACTCCGATATGGAACTGGTGGAAAAAGTGAGAGAGGGCAGAAAGGTGGAGTTTGCTGATTTTGGCGAGTTTGATGCACCCGATCCCTACAGTGAAGAAACATTTGAAAAATGCAAGATAAAATGGGGAAGCAGAAAAGAAGGCCGCCATAAAATTTTGCTTCAATGGTATAAAACGCTGATCGAAATGCGGAGAACCGAAGCGCCGCTAAGAGAATTTTCGAAAAACACGGTAAACGTTCAGGTGGTTGGCGATGCGGCTTATTTGCTAAGCCGGAAAAATCATCCGGGCAGCCGACACATCCTTGCATGGTTTAATTTCGGGAAAAACGAAGTGCGGACTGCGGTTCCGAATTATGCCGATGGGTATTCCCTCTTATTGAATTCGCGCAGCAAGGAATGGATGGAAAAAGAAGGAGAGGCAACGGTGCCGCAAACAATTGAGTCGAAACACGAAATAACGTTATTACCCCAATCGGTGGTGGTGTACAAATCTGATGCGGTTTAGATTACATAGATATTTTCGGAAAATTTCTGGCTCACTGTTTTTGTTTCTCCATTAATGCGGATAGACATTTGCCCGTCGAAACTTTCGCGGCTCATCACTTTTATAGAATTGTTGATGCCGAGCCCGAGACTGATTACATACTGAAGAAAAGAGCTTGAATTATCTTTCACGGCAACCATTTTACAAGTTGCACCTATCGCTACTTCCGACAGCGTTTTTTTCGATTGTTGCTGAATAACGCCGACCTCGTCGGGAATTGGGTCGCCATGCGGATCGAAGCGCGGATAGTTTAAAAACTTGTCGAGGCTGTTAATCAGTTTGCGAGATTGAATGTGCTCCAGTTCTTCTGCCACTTCATGCACTTCATCCCAGCTAAAATCGAGCTTTTCGTATAAAAATGTTTCCCATAAACGATGCTTGCGCACCACATCAACAGCAATGGTTTTGCCGGCCTTTGTAAGCTTAATTTTTCCGTATTTCTTGTAATCGACCATCTTTTTAGCCTTGAGCTTTTTAAGCATTTCGTTTACGGAGGCGGGTTTTACAGAAAGCTGCATCGCCAGTTCTGTTGTACCCACTGCGGCGGTTGTGTTGGTGGCTAAAAGGTTGAAGATTGATTTTAAATAGTTTTCTTCCGAATAAGATAAGTCCATAAAAAACTTTCCTGCAAAGATATGCGCTATATGAAACTAACTTTGTTAGGTATGCCTAATAAAATTAGTTTTGCGCCATGAAGAACTTGGTTGCAGCGATCACGCTTATAATCATTTCAAACTTTAGCGCCACAGTATTTGCTCAGTGGAAGGTGAATGGGAAAGTGGTTGCGGATAGCCAGCCGCAAGCGGGCGCTTTGGTATCAATAGGTGACAGGCAAACCATCTGCTCCGACAACGGCAGTTTTGAATTTGAGGATCTGAGGGCCGGAGATTATGCGATTACCGTTAGGGCCACCGGCTTTGCTGCGTTTGAAAGAACACTCACGATAAACCGCGACCTGAAAAATTATGTGATTGATCTTACATCGCTGCGGGTGGAGGCGGATTTGGGGGAAGTTGTGGTGTCCGGCACATTGCGTCCGGTAAAGCGGCTGGAAAGTCCTGTCCCTGTTGAAGTGTACACGCCGGCATTCCTGAAGAAAAATCCGACGCCAAGTGTTTTTGAGGCGCTGCAAACAATTAACGGCGTGCGTCCGCAGTTAAATTGCAGCATTTGCAACACCGGCGATGTTCATATCAACGGTTTGGAGGGGCCGTATACGCTGATGTTGATTGATGGAATGCCGATTGTAAGTGCACTTGGATCCGTTTACGGATTATCGGGCATCCCGAACGGCATCATTGAAAGAATTGAGGTGGTAAAAGGCCCTGCATCCTCGCTTTACGGCAGCGAGGCGGTGGGCGGGCTCATCAACATCATCACAAAAAATCCGGCGAATGCCTCTAATTTTTCGATTGACGCTTTTGCCACGGACTGGAAGCAGCTAAACACAGATATCAGTCTGAAATGGACTACGAAGAAGGCTGCTGCGCTTACCGGGATCAACTATTTTAATTTTCAGGACAAACGCGATGTAAACCGCGATGGCTTCACCGATGTGCCGCTTCAAAACAGGCTATCCGTTTTCCAAAAATGGAAAGTTGACAGAAAAGACAACCGCCATTTGTCGATAGCCGGGCGGCTGTTGTATGAAGACAGATGGGGCGGCGCGATGAACTGGAGCAGGAAGTTCCGAGGAACGGACTCAGTTTATGGCGAGAGTGTATTTACCAAGAGGATGGAGTTGCTTGCCGCATACGCACTTCCTTTGCGTGAACGCATAAACTTTAATTTCTCCTTTATCCTTCACGATCAGAACAGTGCTTACGGAAACACGTTTTACATAGCCAATCAAAAAATTATTTTCGGACAACTGGTGTGGGATAAAACAATGGGACGGAACGATTTTCTGGCAGGTGTTGCGTTGAAATACAGCTATTACGACGACAATACACCGGCCACCGCGGGTGCAGACAAAACGTGGCTACCCGGCATCTTTTTGCAAAACGAATATGCCGTTTCGGAAAAACATAAATTCCTTGCTGGCATACGCTACGACTACAACAATCATCATGGCAACATTGTTACGCCGCGGATTGCCTATAAATTTTCGCCGGACAAAAGCAATCTCTTCCGCCTGAATGCAGGAACGGGATATCGTGTGGTAAATATTTTTACAGAAGATCATGCGGCGCTTACAGGAGCGAGGGAAGTGAAGATTTTAAACGATTTAAAACCTGAGCGTTCGTACAATGTAAATCTGAATTACAACAAAAAAATTAATTTTTCGTCTGGCAATTTTTTGCTGCTCGACGGCAGTGTTTTCTACACCTGGTTTCATAACAAAATTGTTCCCGATTATGAAACCGACGCTTCGAAAATAATTTACGATAACCTGGACCAACATGCTGTAAGCAAAGGCGTTAGCCTGAATGCGGAACTTTCGCTTTTGAGCGGATTGAAGATGCTTGCGGGCGCCACCTGGATGGAGAACACCGTTACCGAAAAGGGAATTACAACCCAACAAATGCTAACCGAAAAATTTTCTGGAACGTGGACGGTTTCCTACCGGTTACCGGTTGTTCATTTAAACGCTGATTATACGGGCAATGTGTACGGTCCGATGCGCCTGCCGCTTGTGAGTGAATGGGATCCAAGGCCGGGGATGTCGCCCTGGTGGAGTGTTCAAAATTTGCAACTCACTTTCGACAAGTTTTACCGGACGGAAATATATGGCGGTGTAAAAAACATTTTCGATTTTACACCGGCCCGGTCGGTGCCTTTTTTGATTTCAAGAGCGCATGATCCTTTTGATAAAGATGTTGTTTTTGACGCCGGTGGAAAAGCAATGGTGACGCCGGAGAATCCGTACGGACTTGTGTTTGACCCCAGTTATATTTATGCGCCGAATCAGGGAAGGCATTTTTTTATTGGATTTCGGTATAAGCTGTAAGGAAGCCCGATGACCGGGAATTGAGCAGACGGTGAGATGGTTGCAGGGAATGATGCCGATAAGAGAAGAGAACGATGCGAGGTGTGACACAGCGGAAGCATCATAATAAGGCGGACGGCGGTAACATAAAAAATATCAGATGCTCGTTAAACGTAAGCATTCTTTTTTAAAAGGCAACCGCTGCACACAACTCACTCATTCGCTACTTAATATTTATTTCTATTCCTTTAATGGTTTGCCAGCCTGCCTGGTCGGTAAGGCGAATTATAAAGTGATAACGGCCGGTATCTACGCCTGCCGGAATGTTGATGTCTTTTACTGAGGTATAGCTCGATTGCCCGGCGGGGAGTGGAAATTCCACGATGGCAGAAAAAGGATTTACCGGTATTTTAGCGGGCACTTCCGGGCAGCTTTCCACGTCGGTGCTGTGCGTATGGTGATCGAAGTTTTCATGAATCTCTACACTCATCGAGCCTAACTCAACATTGTCGTGCACGCGGATTGTTGAGGTGAAACTGCCACCGCGGCTCACATCAACACAGTTCTTTGGGAAGGAGCCGGGATAATCGACGTCGATCACCGGATACTCGGTGTCGGCACTTTCTTTTTTGCATGATGAAAGCAATACTGTTGCTGACAGCAGCACAACAAGAGACGGGAAAATAGATTTTTTAGTCATTGTGTTTTTTTGATTTTGAGATATTAAAATTTGTTTTAAACGATAAAATAAAGTTGACACCTTCTTCCGGCAACCCGATGAGCCGGTAAAAACTGGTATGCATCAGATAGGATGTGTTGAACAGATTGCGTATTTGCATATTGAGGTCGAATGTTTGTTTGCCTACGTGAAACTGGCTGCCCGCCTGCAAGTTCATTAGCATGTATCCGGCCGATTGTTTCTCCGGTGGCACAATACGGTTTTGCGGCGCCACAAACTGTGCATCTGCCGAAATATAAGGCGCCGAAAAATGCTTCATCTGCTGTGGCTCGAAGGTAAAACTGAAGGTGGCGGAATGCGGTGGACATGAGGGAAGGCCATAACCGGCTTTGTCGCCACTCAATTGCTGTGCATATAAATATTCGCCGCTGATGCCGGTGCTTAACGAACGCGAAATTCGGTAATTCGCCTCCATTTCGCCCCCGGCTCTGAAAACTTTGGATTGGCTATACTGGAAGATTTGGTTTCCAGCGCCATAAAAATAATCGTGACGAGCCGTAGGGTTGAGGTAGATATAATTGGGGAAATAGTTTATGAAAGGACTGATTTCCAAGTACCAATTTTCGTTTTTGAAAGATGCCGACGCATCGAGTTGCCAAGACTCTTCCGCGTCGAGATTTGGATTGCCTTTTTCGAAGCTGAAGTAATGATAGTTAACGCCGTTTGCGGCCAGCTCTTTTGCAATGGGTACTCGAAAGCTTTTCCCAACATTCACTTTAAACCACCATTGGCGCAGGTTGTAGGTAATGCCTGCTGATCCGGTTAAGCTGCTAAAATTTCGTTTTAGTGCAGAGGCCCTTTCCAATTGCTCCTGCGTACCGTTTGGAAGACGCGAATAAAACCAGTCGCGGTAGGCATTGATATTGATGTAAGAGAAATCTGTGCGTGCGGCAAGGTGGAGGCTAAGCTTGCTATTGATCGTTATTTTATCGTAAACAAAGATGCCGGCGGTATATTGTTTAAATGCCGGCGTCAGGAAACTCCATCCATCCACTTTGTTCAGTTGTATTTCGCCGCTTGCACCCATGGTTAAGTTATGAGTGAAAGCCTTAAACTCATCATTGAGTTGAAATGAAAACACTTGTTTGGAGTATTCTCTTTCCAGATTCTGCGGAATACCATTGTTTGAAGGATAAGTAGCCGGCATGTAGCCATGTGCAACGTATTTAGAAAACTCCTGACGGAAGTTATTCTGATAACCGACCGCTAAGCTGATTGCGTGTTGCCGGGTGGCAATAGCGGTATAGTTGATAACTTTAAAATGGTTTACCTGATCGCTGGGTTCCATAATATCGCGGCTGCTTTTATCGTAAAGCAGGTGATTCACTTTTTTCGGTTCCAGCCCGTGTGCATTTGCGAACAGACCGCTGCGGCTAAACACGTTGCTCACATATAATGTGTTCTGCCATTTTTCTCCAACAAAGCCGGCACTCGCATTCAAGCCCGACTGCACACCCGCAGTATTCCGAAGATTGCGGTTGTGGAGTTTAACAGCGTAATCGTACACAAAAATGCTGTCGGCCGGAACTTTATAATCGGCGTAGTCCTGATAAGAAAATCCTGTGGTGAAAAACCACTTATCGTTTCGTGTATAAAGATTACCGGCCAGTCCGCCGAGCATGTTGGAAGTTTTTCCGATGAGTTGCAGGCTGCCTCCGAAACTGTTTTTTTGTGGTTTGAGAGCCGGGTTTATTTTCAGGACACCTCCAATGGCGCCGGCGCCGTACAGAAAAGACGCAGGCCCTTTAATAATTTCTACTTCATTTACGGAAAACTGATCAATTTCAAGCCCATGGTCGGCGCCCCATTGTTGGGCTTCGTGTTTAATGCCTTTATCTATCACGAGCATCCGGTCAAATCCGAGTCCGCGTATCGTGGGTTTTGCCTGAGCCGCGCCGATGCCCATCATTTCAATACCGGGAATCTTAGACAGCGTTTGCACCAGACTGCCACCCATGTTTTTGCGCAGCTCCGTTTCACCCACAATGTGCATAGAAAGATTCGATGCCCTGATTTTACTGTTGGAGGAATATCCTGTCACCACCACGTTTTCCAACGTGTTATAGCCGACGGAAAGATGGAGAAGTACAGTGTTGGCGCCTTCATCGATTTTGATGGAGGCGGTTTTTGATTGATACCGGAATGCCGCAGCCTCCAGCGTATACACGCCGGCGCGGATACTATCGATTTGATAAGTGCCGGGCGTTTTTTCAGTTGCAGGATAGCGCCTGCTGTCGGCCGAAAGGGTGATGGTGCCGCCGGTAATCAGTTCGTCGGACTGGTTGAAAAGGCGAATGCTGAGCGACGAAGTTTGGGCATATACAGCAACGCAATGCAGCTGAAGGAGCACTGTAATAACAGCACAGAGTTTGAACTTGCACATAATTTTTTGCAGGAGCATTAAGTTATGAAAGCTGCAATTACCATTTTGCAGCAGGGCGAGACAGAAAACTTAAGCGGCAGCAGGCGGCCCGCGCAGTCCGATAATGAAGGCTTGGCGATATGGCAGATGTGGTGCGTCGTATATCGCAGGCGGAAAGTGAAAAAATGTAAGGGGAGAAACTACAAAGCGGTTTGATGGCGGAAGGTTATCCGAGGACGGAACAAAATCGTCTATAGCGCACTGATGCGGCGTTTGGTGGAAATGCAAGCCGGTAGCATGGCAGTGCGTATCATCTTTATGAACATAATCGTGCCCGAGTTTAACCGCTGTTGGAAATAAGAACAACAGCAACAACAAGAAGGCCGACAATTTTCGAAGATGAAATGCCATTGCGGCAAAAGTACTGTTTTTTATTATGGAGGATGAATGCTGAAACGGCGTTTTAACGATTTGCAGCTTGCTATGCTTTCGTTATTGAATGAAAAGCATCGTACACTCGAACACAATGAATTTGTATATAAATTGAATGGTAAACGTGTGCAGCAGCACTAATTTTATTGTAGCCAAAAGGAGTGGAAATTTTTTTAGCTGCAAAGAGCGGCGAAGCAGGAAGAAAACATATACCACATAAGTTAGGATGATGGCCAGGCTTGCCATTCCTTCGCTGACGGTGGATGGCCGCAGATAGTTGATTCCAATAACGAAAGGCGGAAAGATGAAGTAAAATAGAATGATATAAAAACTGTTGATTTCGGTAGCGAGAATGAAATTGTCGAACATCCATCGCTTGCTTTTAAATGAAATGAGATAGATGATGGCGGCGGTGAAAGGAATTAACAGCAACAGGAGCACTTTGGCTGTGCTTTCCGATTTTCTGTGAAAAGTTTCTGCCAGAGCTTCCCTCGATAAACCGGTTGTTGCCATTTTCTGAACGATTTGCTTGGCGGCCAGCTCTCCGTATAACGGATTGACTTCGTAAAACTTCATTTCCATGTTGAGTCCGGAAAACATGGGAAAGACGAGGTACAGCAACACGCAGAGCAGGTAGAAGGAGATGGGTTTGTAATATTTTTGGCGGATGCCCCGGCTGTAATCGGACGACATTTTTCCGGGACGAAAAAGGATCGTTTTCAGGGTAGTAAATAATTTTCCTTCGAGGTGGGTGAAGAAATGGAGGGCTTCGTTGAGGATGCTTTTAAGGGACTTGTCTTTTTCTGTATAACACTTTTGTCCACAATGGTTGCAGAACTTTCCTTCGAAGTATTGATGGCAGTTGAGGCAGTTGGGCATAGGCAGTTTCTGCGCATAAAGTTAGTAGTTTGGTAGAATGAGAGCAGGAGTGTAGCGTATTTATAAAAGAAGAATGTGGAGGTGAGATGTACTCAGTTGTGATACGAAATGCCTGGCTGCAGTCGCAGCGGCTCAGGAATGACTAATTAGTTGGAGAACGCAAGTGAATTCAAGCCAAAGCATAAATGTGAGCGGCGGTAAGCACAGCGTCTTTAGCAACACCTATTTCAAGATGGCTGTGCCAACGCCAAAAACTGTAGCCATTAAAAGGCTGTCGGTTATCCAATACGTCCAGTACGGGTCGTTTTCACAAAGCATTGCGTGTACAATTGCCGCATGGCCAAACATGGCAAATAAGGTAGCGAGAAACGTAAACTTTACAACACCCATCAGGGATGTGGGGTTGAGTGAACGTGTGGCGTTGTTGTGTAGGGGGGCTTTGTGTCGTGGTGTTCCATAAACTATTTTTTTGAAATGAATCTCGACGCAGCCCGCTCAGTTGCCATAGGCAATCAGCAACTTTACCCGCAAACACGAACGTTTATGGTTGAAGGATTTTAGGAGTCGTTAGGTGTTTCATCCATCGTTGCCGGCATCGCTAACGTTGGCTGCCGTATTCCTCAGTCACCGGCAGGTTGGTTCGCTCTGAAAGATTTAATTAGGTCTTTAGTGCATAAGGTGATGAATTGTTCTAAGGCATTAATGGCAACAGTTTCTTTTAGTTCTATTTTTTTAAGTGCATTTTTCCCGGTGAATGTAAAGGTGCCTGTTTCGCATCCGGTGGCACAAGGCTGATAGTTGTATTTATAAGTGCCTGCAATTTCATTATTCTTTACTAATATTAATCTGTACTCAACAGAAGCTCCATACGTTTTGTAGTCAACGGTTCCGATTTTTTCGGTCTCTTTTTTCTTGCCAACAATCGTCACCTTGTTGGTTGAATAAACAACCGCCGGGTTAATGTTTACAACTTCCAAAATGACATCGGTATTGGTCAACCCCTTAATACTTGAGTAATCGCTCATTTGAGACTTGCTCAAAAGCTCGTTGAATAAACCCCTGTCTCTGACACTAAAACCCTCTTTTAGCAGTTCTTTCTCAATGGCATTGTATAACACATTATTGTCTTTGCTTGTACTTGTATTACTTGTTGCCTTATCGTTATTGTTAGGAACTCTTAAAACAATGTTTGGTGTTTTATTGGCCTTGAAGAAGTTTTTCAAATTCTCGTTTGCAAATACTTCGTTTGGTTGCTTTGGGAATTTAATAATTTTTGTAGAAGGTGAACACCCTAATGACGTGAACAGGATTAGTGGTACATAAAGGAAAATTCGTCGCATTTCTTGTCTTGATTTTTATAAAGTGTTGTTTCAATTAAAAAATTCCGGGTAAAAAGTAGATGCTTGCTCACAGCGCGACAGGGCAAAATTAGTGAATATTTGCCTTTGAGCTTGGAAGTAATTACAAACTTAGTAAGGTCACAAAAATAAGATGCTCTGAGCAAGAATGAAATGAATGCTTTTGTGTTCTTAAATTTTAGGTGCATTCTGCTGTTTTTGTATATACGGCGCCTCGGTTTGCAAACGCCCTTTGGTTCCTGCCGGCTTATTTGTTTTGCAGCCATTTTTTTAGTGCCTGAAACTTAGTTTTCGAATAACTAAAACCCCAGTGGTCTCTATCTTCTTCATCAGGGAATTTGGCACCCAAATTATCGAAAGTGGCCGTCAGGGTTTTAGCAAAGCTTTCTGGTGAACCTTTGAGGGCAAATAGTAAATTGTTTGTCAGGTCGGGCAAGTCTTCAAATGTTTTTTTCTCGTAAGTTGCTTTATCAAGATTATAGGAGCAAAGATCTTCTATCAAGCCTGTGTCGATGTCTTTCCAAATTACAACTGTAAAGATGTCGTCCGAATAATGTAAAAGCCAAACGATCATGTTACCCTCCAAGTCGTGAACAACCATCGCACTGTGCTTAAAGAGCCTGCCGAATCTACTATGACAGGACTGTTTTGTTAACAGTAGAACGGTAGCTTCTAAGAGGTCATTTAAAGGATCAGTCAGGTAACTCGCTGAATATTGAAAACGTTTTTCGCTTGTAGCAATCACAAGATCCATCCATCCAGATTCAATATTGTTCACAGCAATTGAAAAGTCTTCAGAAGATTCTAATGGTAAGTCTGATAGAATGTCCATGTTTTAAGGTATTGAGTCTTTCGGGCAACATATTGCAGCTTTGTGTATGCATACTTTTCTGTGACCGGCTTCAATTGAAGTTAACAGTCGAATCTAACACAAAACGTTCAAACGAAGCCTTTTTCACTGCTTCACAATGCTTCTATGCGCCGGGCGCAGGTGTCGATGTGATTCTTTAGTTAAACCATTTTTTGGCATTGGGTCTGCGGTGTGGGCAGCCCGGCCAACAACAAGGTTGTTTTTTACTATCAAGGATTTCTTCCTGTAAGCGTTTGATATGATTTTTTCGTGTTTTATCTTGTTTTACAATGGTCGTCCAACAGATCCATTCGTTACGTTGGATGGCAGTCAAATTGTTCCATTTGTGCAACAGCTCGGCATTTTGCAATAAGACTTCTTTTATATCGTCGGGAACGGTATGTAATATGCCGTCTTCAATTTTTGTTGTATTCATTTTTTGTAGTTTAAACTTCTAAGGTTAGTGTGTCAAAACTGTTTAAGTTTCTGTACTCAATAAACGGATTACATCAGTAGCTGAAAGATTGTCTTTTGCTATTTCGAGTTCATAAGGTTTGCCCTGCAGGTTGCCCTTTTGATATCTGGTTTCTATGTCTGAGTTCACCTGTCAAAATGGTTTACTTTTTTCTTGTTAAGTTCGTGTCTATCTGCTGTGTCGTGCCGTTTTACGCTTGCTGGTAACGTTTTCCGTGTTGCCGCAGTTGGCGATTTCGGAGCACTTCACTGTCAACCTGCACAAAAGTTTGATAGTAGCACTCAGCTTCAATTTTGCACGTCACCGCCAATTGGGGCAACAAGCTGTTGGCAGCTGGTGTTCTGTCCACTCGTCTTTGTAAACCATTGTCAGTGTTGAGTTTCAGTGTCATTGTCCGTTTACTTTTTGTCTGTCTGGTGTTGTGCGTTGCGTTTTTTATTTTTTTTGAAGCGTTGGAAAAAATGACTCGTCCTAAAAAAAGTTGACACTTTTTTGGTTCTAAATCCTGTTACAAGTTTACACTATGTTGTTATTTCGTTTGCTATCATTTCTGCTTGTTTTAAAACGGTCTCTGTCGCCAACATTTGCATGTCAGGCGGATAACCATATTTTCTCAATATTCTTTTTACTGCAACCTTTAATTTAGCTTTCACGCTTTCTTTTATTGTCCAGTCAATTGATGCGTTTTGCCTGATGGTTTCTGTCAGCACAACGGCAAGTTCTCTTAATTTGTCTTGTTGCATGAGTTCTCTTGCACTGTCGTTGTTGGCTACCGCTGTGTAAAAAGCATATTCAAAGTCTGTCAATCCCATGTGCTGGGCTTCATTGTCCATTTCAACAATGTCCTTACTTAAATTGATGAGTTCTTCAATTACTTCGGCTGCTGTCAGAATTTTGTTGTGATATTTCTTGATTGAGTTTTCGAGCATTTCTAAAAATGTTCTGCTCTTAACAAGGTTCTTTTTAGCTCTTGATTTTATTTCATCATTCAAGAGTTTTTTCAAAACTTCCAAAGCAACATTTTTATGTTCCATTCCTTTCAGCTCCATTAAGAACTCTTCTGAAAGAATTGAAATATCAGGTTTCTTTATTCCTGCTGCATCAAAAACATCAATCACTTGTTCAGAAACCAAAGCTTTGTCAATGACTTGGCGAATTGTGGTTTCAATTTCTTCATCTGTTCTGCCTGAACCTGTTCCGTCAAACTTTGCCAATCTTGCTTTAACGGCTTGGAAAAACGAAACTTCGTCTTTTGCGTCCATTGCTTGGTCATGCGGAATAGCAATGGCAAAGGCTTTTGATAGTGCCGTTACTTCCTTGATGTATCTTTTCTTTCCATCTTCCAGTCCAAGAATATGTTCTTCGGCTGAAAGAATCATGGAGAGTTTCTTTGAAGTGTCGGCTTCAAAATAAGTTTCATATTCAAAGCCATGATACATTTGAGAAACAACTTCCAATTTCTCCAACATTAATTGAACGGCTTGTTCTTGCAAAATAGTTGGGTCGCCTTTTCCGCCTGCATCAGAATAAAATGCCAATGCTTTTTTCAAGTCTGCTGCAATACCTAAATAATCTACAATCAGACCGCCTGGCTTGTCTTTGTAAACTCGGTTTACCCTTGCAATCGCTTGCATCAAGTTATGTCCTTTCATTGGTTTGTCAATGTAAAGGGTGTGCATACTTGGTGCATCAAAACCAGTAAGCCACATATCCCGAACGATGACCAATTGTAATTCGTCATCAGGATTTTTCATGCGTTCTGCAAGTGTTCTTCTTTGTTCTTTTGTTGTATGGTGTTTTGAGATTTTAGGACCATCGGAAGATGCCGAAGTCATTACAACTTTTATCACACCTTTATTCAAATCGTCTGAATGCCACTCGGGTTTTAAATCAATGATTGCCTGATACAAATCGGCTGCAATTCTGCGACTCATGGAAACAATCATTCCTTTGCCTTCAAATACTTCCTGACGTTGGCTAAAGTGTGCAACTATGTCTTTGGCTATATTCTTAATTCGATTTTCACTACCCACCAAGGCTTCCAACTGTGTCCACTTGGCTTTTGCTTTTTGTGTATAGGTTAAATCTTCTTGTTCTAATTCATCATCAAGGTCGTCAACTAATTGTTTGCCTTCTTCACTCAAATTCACTTTCGCCAAACGACTTTCGTAATAAATACGAACCGTTGCACCATCTTCAACGGCTTGGGCTATATCGTAAATGTCCACATAGTTTCCGAAAACCGCTGGC
>JBDHYF010000017.1:0-33952 GCA_039811185.1 Chitinophagaceae bacterium
TCATCGGTATTTATGTTTAATACAATCACCGGCTCACCACCAGCTTTTCCTTTGCCACCGTTTTTCCGTTTTGGGATTCGATACCTTTCCTATGCACGCCGTTCCGGGCCCGGTTATCGGGACCGAAGGAAAGTTACCGGGGTCTTCTGGCTGTAAAATAATTTGACCGGTTGCAGAAAAATTTGAAGAATTGGTCAGTAAAAGTCCGATTAGAAAGTTGCGGCAGTTTTGGAATAGCAGCGCTTTCATGGACGGTAATTTAGGAACCAAACGTAATGGTTAACTTTGACTTAACAAATTAAATTTCATGAGGTGCAAAAAACCCAAGGCGTTAAATGAAGGGCTATCTTAAAGTGTTGGCGCTGATCTTGTCGCAACAACGAACCCGCTGCCGATGGGCTGCCGGATGGAAATGGAAAACCCGCTGAAGGCTTTGCAGCGCAGGCCCTGCGGCGGATTTGGAATGGACAGCCGGATTGCAAAAGCTGAGCAATGGACTGAACGGCCACAGCCCCATAAAAAAACCTTCACCCATTAGGATGAAGGTTTCTATAGTTGAAAATGTTTGGCTTTATTCCTGCGCGCCTTCTACCAATACGGTTACGCGGTTGTTTAGCACTTCCACAAAGCCGCTTTGAACATGAATAGTATCGGCTGCATTTTTATCTTTCAAAATCTTCATTTTACCTTTTGTAAGCGCACTTACCATTGGCGCATGTTTGTCTAAAATTTCGAACAAGCCATCAATGCCCGGCAACTGAACGCCATATACATTACCGCTGAAGAGCTTTTTTTCGGGTGTAAGAATTTCTAATAACATAATTGTTTATTTTGATTAGCCCTGCGCCGCAGCCATCATTTTTTTACCTTTTTCAATCGCATCTTCAAGCGTTCCAACGAGGTTAAATGCAGCTTCCGGATACTCGTCCACCTCACCGTCCATAATAGCGTTGAAGCCGCGGATGGTATCTTCAATGCTCACAAACACACCTTTTAAACCGGTGAACTGCTCAGCCACATGGAAGGGCTGTGAAAGGAAACGCTGCACTTTTCTTGCACGGGCAACCGTTTGCTTGTCTTCTTCACTTAATTCATCCATTCCAAGAATGGCAATAATGTCCTGCAATTCTTTGTAGCGCTGTAAAATCAGTTTTACGCGGTTGGCGCAATTATAATGTTCTTCACCCACAATAGCCGGTGTAAGGATTCTTGAAGTGGAATCGAGCGGATCTACTGCGGGATAAATACCGAGGTCGGCAATTTTACGGCTTAATACCGTTGTTGCATCGAGGTGGGCAAATGTTGTTGCGGGAGCCGGATCGGTAAGGTCATCCGCAGGTACATAAACCGCCTGAACGGAGGTAATAGAACCATGACGGGTTGAAGTGATACGTTCCTGCATCAATCCCATTTCTGTGGCAAGTGTTGGCTGATAACCCACGGCTGAAGGCATACGGCCTAAAAGGGCCGAAACCTCAGAACCTGCCTGTGTGAAACGGAAGATGTTATCTACGAAGAACAGAATATCTTTTCCTTTTCCGGTTCCGTCGCCGTCGCGGAAATATTCAGCAATGGTTAATCCGGAAAGCGCAACACGGGCACGTGCGCCGGGAGGCTCGTTCATTTGTCCGAATACGAAAGTGGCTTTCGAATCTTTTAATCCTTCCATATCTACGGAAGAAAGATCCCATCCGCCTTTTTCCATCGATTCGATGAATTTATCGCCGTATTTCATAATGCCTGCTTCAATCATTTCGCGAAGCAGATCGTTTCCTTCTCTTGTTCTTTCACCCACACCGGCAAATACGGACAAACCGCCGTGGCCTTTTGCGATGTTATTGATGAGCTCCTGGATCAGTACGGTTTTACCCACTCCCGCACCACCAAACAATCCGATTTTACCACCTTTTGCATAAGGCTCAATCAGGTCGATTACTTTAATGCCGGTAAACAGTACTTCTGTTGCGGTAGAAAGGTCTTCGAAGCGTGGCGGCATTGCGTGGATGGGACGTCCTTTTTCTTTAGAAACTTCGGGCAATCCGTCGATTGGGTCGCCGGTAACGTTAAAGAGGCGTCCGTTAATTGCGTCGCCGGTGGGCATTGCGATGGCCCTGCCGGTATCGGTAACCTCCATGCCTCTTACCAGGCCTTCAGTACCGTCCATTGCAATGGTTCTAACACTGTCTTCGCCGAGATGCTGTTGCACCTCTAAAACCAGTTTTTCGCCGTTTGGTCGTCTCAATTCCAAGGCGTTATAAATTTCGGGCAGGTTCCCTTCGAACTGAACGTCGATAACGGCACCGATAATTTGCTTGATTTTACCCTTTGTAGCCATAGAGCTTTTACTATTTTATGTCTTTTTTATAAAGCCGGCAAAAGCGGCTTCTAAATTTGGGCGCAAAGGTAAGGGGCGAACCGCAGAATCCTAAAAGTTTTTGCTTATATTTTAATATTGAATGAAAAGCGGTGAAGCGGCAAGAAGGTTTTAACGGAGCGGAAAACTCCTTATATATTTGCCACCCAAACCTTGTAACTTATGATGAAAATACATTTATTGCTTGTATGCAGTTTGTTGATGACGACGACAATGGCTTTTTCTGCGCAATGGCCGACACCCGGCACGGGCGTAACCTATACGTTAGACAGCTTAGTAGCGAAATCGGGCGGCGTAGTTCTTAAATCTGGAACAGACTATGTGGTTACCGATACCGTGATAATCAGTGAAAACGACACATTATCCATAACTGATGATGCCGTGGTTAAATTTACGCAGAACAGCTTTTTTTGGGTTAAGAAAGGCGTTTTTACTATTGCACCGCCAACAATGGTTGTGCTTACAGCAGAGAATATTGCCACAGGATTTTTGGGTGTCCGCCTCGACTCGAGCATGGGGTCGAGCTTTAAAAAAATGGTGTTTGAATACGCCGTTTCTTTCCGCCTTACCGACACGAAGGCCTATTTTGAACAATGCACCTTTCAGTACAATAACGTTGGCACATCCACCAGTTTCGGAAATGGAGCTATGGCGCTGTTTCGTTCTTCGCCGGTAATAGAAAACTGTCGCTTTTTATTTAACCGCCGTTCGGCTATACAAGGCGGAGCAAATATTGCCAACGCACCTAAAATCTTTAATAGCTTGTTTGAAGGCAACAACACAACGGGCCAGAATGTACCTCAAATTAATTTGGGCGCTACGAGTGCGGGAGGAGCCGACACTGTAAAAATCATCAATAGTCAAATTATTAACGCCGGCTCTACCAACGCGGGAGGCATTGGCTTTTTACCCGTTGGAGAAGTGTATGCGCTGATTACCGGCAACACCATTCGCAATAACCGTTATGGGCTAACTTTTAATGGCGCACAAAACATTCATGCTTATGTGGGATACAATGTTATTGACAGCAACAACATTCAGGGCAATCCGGCTTTAGGCGGAAGCGGCATTTCGTTTACCGGAGGAAGCGCGTCCAGTGTGGGCCAGAATGTAATTGTCAGCAACAATATTCTCCGGGCTAATTTATGGGGCATCACCATTCAGGGAAGATCGCGCCCAAATGTGGGAAACATTTCCAACAGCGACACAACCGACGACGGCAGAAATATGTTTATCAACAACAACAACGCCTCCACTCCTCTCAACGACTTTTATAATAACAGTCCGGATGATGTTTTTGCGCAGAACAACTATTGGAACACCGACATTCCGGACACAGCTGAGGCGCGGATTTTTCACAATCCGGATTTAAACACGCTTGGCTTTGTAAACTATTTGCCGATTATGACATCGGAAATGCTTCCGGTAACGCTTACCAACTTTACAGTTTGGGTTAAGGACGAGCAGGCACTGCTAAGCTGGCAAACGCTTTCGGAGGAGAACAGCTCGCATTTTAATGTGCAACGCAGCTTTAACGGCAAAGAGTTTTTGGCAGTAGGTTCAGTTGCAGCAGCGGGGCACAGCAATAAAACAATTTCTTATCGTTTTACCGATGGCATGCAAAGCAACGAAGGCAAACATTTCTACAGAGTGGAGATGGTTGATAAAGACGGGACAAAGAAATACAGCCCTGTGCGGATGGTTACAGCGGGCAAAGCAATCGACTTCAGTTTTTATCCAAATCCGGCAAAAGACTATGTTGTTGTGGATGCGAAGGATGCCTTCCTGATTTCGATCGTTGATGGTAACGGGCGGACAGTTTTCAGCCAAAAAACAAATACCGATCAAAATATATTAGGGATTTCTCAACTGGCCGCCGGCACTTACTATCTTGTTGTGAAAGATAACAGCGGACAAGAAAGTTCGAAAAAGCTTGTGAAGCCATAGCGCAATCGAAATGAATTATGAAAAAGGCTTCTTAACGGAAGCCTTTTTTTGTTGGTCAGTCTGTCGTTTTGTAGCAGAATTCGGCGGTTAAGCCGACAAGATATTGCAATTGATAGCGAAGACTAAATTGAAAGCCGCTAATTAAATACTTTAGAGAAAATTAAAAAATTATGAAGAAAATCTACTCGCTTTTGGGTTGTGCATTGCTTTTTGCAGGACAAGCAAATGCTCAATTGAAAAAAATTGATAATCCTGTCCACGCTAACAGAACAATTACTAAAAAACAGTCTTCAACAACGGGTTTAAAAACTGCTGCCGGCTGTGATACCTTATCACTTTCATTACTTTCAACCACTCCATCTATAGTTTCCGCCCAACTGGGAGGTTATCTTGCCGGCCAAAACGCCTATGGAGACGATGAAAAAGGCGGACTGTTTTATTACGGCGGAACAGGAACGCACATTGGTAAAGCGTTTATTTTTCTTCACGTAGCTAACTCCAATGTACCTGCGAATCTAAGCAAAACGGTAACATTTAAGGTGATGTCGGTGGACGATATTACCGAAATGCCCGCTACCGAACTGGCATCTGTTACCAAAACGCTTCAACAATTAAAGGACGATGTTGACAATCAGGCGCCGACTGTAATTGACCTGCCCACGCCTGTACCGGTACCATCGAACGGCCTTTTTGCCATAACGATGGACATCAGTAATCTTCAATGGACCGGAGCAGTTAACGACTCAATCTCCTTTGTAACCACCGAAGTAGGAACTTGGGAGGGAATGCTTATAGAAAAGTATCAGGGTGACTGGGGTTGGGCAGGCGACTCCTGGCAAATAGAACTTACGCCTTGGATTTTCCCAATTGTTGGAGACGCTACCTGTGCCGCTTTACCGGTTAGCCTGGTAAACTTTAAAGCCGTAACCAAAGGGAAGACAAACATAATCACTTGGTCAACGCTTTCCGAGAGCAACAACGCCGGCTTCGACGTTGAACGCAGCGCAAATGGAAAAGATTTTGTTGTGATTGGTGTTCGTAGTTCCCAGGGCGATAATGGAAACAGCAGCCATAAGATCGACTACAATTTTACAGACGAAAATCCGTTAAGCGGAACAAATTACTACCGCCTGGTTCAGAAAGATAAAGACGGCAAAAGAACATTGTCGTCGGTGGTAAGTGTGAACAGCCTCAAATCAGCTTTGGAAATCACTTCTGTTTACCCGAATCCTGCTGCGTTCAGCCTGAACGTGAAGCTCAACAGTTCAACCTCCGAAAGAGTTGAAATGACCATTGTTGACATGGCCGGCCGTACCTACAAATCTTTCAGCCAGTTCATTAACAGCGGCAGCAATTTAATCAACATCAATGTAGATTATCTTGCACCCGGAATCTACACCTTAAAAGTTGTGAGCGCCAAAGGAACCGAAACAGTGCGCTTTGTTAAGTAATTTAGAGTATCATGTAAACGAGAGAGGCTGTCGTACCATGACAGCCTCTCTTTTTTTGCTATTTTCTGCGCTTTGGTTTTTTCCGGGCGAAGCGGGCCTGAAAAAAACGCAGGTATCGCGGTTCATAAATCATATCAAGCCCCGCAATTTCATTTCTTCTTTCATATACTCTTTCTACCGATTCGGCAATTACGTCCATGTGCGCTTGTGTATACACGCGTCGCGGAATTGTTAACCTCACCAATTCGAGCTTGGGATAGTAATGATCGCCGGTTTTAGCGTTACGCCCCGCCGACACAATACCTCTCTCCATTGTGCGGATGCCGGAATCGATATACAACTCCGCTGCTAATGTTTGTGCCGGAAACTCATCCTGCTTCAAGTGAGGTAAAAACTTTTTAGCATCGATAAAAATCCCGTGCCCGCCAATGGGCAGCACTATGGGAATACCTGCCTTCTGAAGTTGTTCGCCTAAATACACCACCTGCCCTATTCGTGCTTTCATGTGGTTATCGTTTACCGATTCTTCAATGCCAATTGCCATCGCCTCCATATCGCGACCCGCCATTCCGCCATAGGTGTGGAGTCCTTCATACACCACCACGAGGTTACTCGCTTCTTCAAATTTATCCGTATCGTTTAATGCAAGGAACCCGCCTATGTTCACCAGCGCATCTTTTTTACCGCTGAAGGTTGCACCGTCTGTGAGGCTGCAAATTTCTTTTACAATAGCAGCAATCGATTTTTTACCATATCCTTTTTCGCGCTGCTGAATAAAATATGCATTCTCTGCAATACGCGTCATATCGAGCATTATCTTAATCCCATGCTCGCTGGTAAGAGCGCGCAGCTCCTTCAGGTTTTTCATTGAAACGGGTTGTCCGCCGGCAAGGTTCACCGTGGTGGCAACACAGATATAGGGAATCTTCTTTGCGCCGTATTTCTTTATCAGTGCCTGCACTTTATTCAAATCGATATCGCCTTTAAACAAATGCGGATTTTCCGAATCGTGTGCTTCATCAATAATTACATCTACAAAGGTTCCACCTGCCAACTCCTGGTGCAAGCGTGTAGTGGTGAAGTACATATTTCCGGGGACGATATCTCCTTTTTTGATCATTACCTGACTAAGGATGTTTTCGGCTCCCCTGCCCTGATGCGTTGGAATGAGGTGCTTGTACCCGTAGTATTTTTTAACCGCAGCCTCAAGCGTAAAAAAGTTTTTACTACCTGCGTAAGCTTCATCTCCAAGCATTAATCCGGCCCACTGCCGGTCGCTCATTGCCGAAGTACCGCTGTCGGTCAGCAAATCAATGTATACATCTTCCGATTTTAGTAAAAAGGTATTGTATCCGGCCGCTTCAATCGCTTTCAGGCGCTGTTCTCCGGTCGTCATTTTCAGCAGTTCCACCATTTTTATTTTAAACGGTTCTGCCCATGATCTTTTTTTCAACTGGGTCATTTTATTTTTTAGCCAAAGAAAAACTTTCATCATTTTTCGGGAAATGATTTTCATCATAAAAGGCGGGAGAAAAGTTTGCTTTATTAGTAGCAAAAAAGTGCTATGGCCTTCAATACCATCATCGAACCGTTCCGCATAAAATCGGTTGAGCCCATTTCGATCACTACCGAAGACGAAAGAAGAAAATACATTGCCGATGCGCACTACAATCCTTTTTTATTGGATGCAGATAAGGTGATGATTGACCTCTTAACTGACAGCGGCACTTCGGCCATGAGCAGTCATCAATGGGGTGCGGTGATGATGGGCGACGAGTCGTATGCAGGCGCAAAAAGCTGGAAGAAAATGTATGATGAAGTTTCGGACCTCACCGGCTTTCCGTATGTGTTGCCGACACATCAGGGCAGGGCGGCGGAAAAAATTCTGTATACACACATCGGCGGTGCAGGAAAAACATTTATCAGCAACACCCACTTCGACACCACCCGCGCAAACATTGAATACAGCGGCGCTACAGCGATTGACCTTCCATGTAAAGAGTCGTTCGATAATAAGAGCGATTTTAGCTTTAAAGGCAATATGGATGTAGAAAGGCTTCGCGAAACAATTGCACAAGCAGGCAATAAAAACATCGCGGCTGTTATTTTAACGGTAACTAACAACAGCGGCGGCGGACAGCCGGTAAGCATGGAAAATGCCAAAGCTGTAAGCAGCATCTGCAAATCGGAGAATATATTATTTATTATAGACTGCTGCCGTATTGCCGAAAATGCGTATTTCATTAACCAATATGAAGGCGGTTACAATTCAACACCTTACCGGAAAATAGCTCAGGAGATGTTTGCGTTAGCCGACGGATGCATTATGAGTGCTAAAAAAGACGCACTCGTAAACACAGGCGGCTTTCTGGCGCTGAATAACGAAGCCCTCGCTGCGGCTTGTACGTCTGCATTAATTATAACAGAAGGTTTTAGCACTTACGGCGGCCTTGCGGGAAGAGATATGGAAGCTATTGCCGTTGGGTTGCAGGAGGTGTTCGACGACTCTTATCTGAATTATCGCATTAAAAGCACAGCCTATCTCGGCAACAAGCTTAAAGAGAAAGGCGTCCCCATCATATGGCCCGTGGGCGGACATGCCGTGTATATCAATGCCGGCGAACTGTACAAACATATTCCGCCACAACAGTATCCGGGGCAGGCGCTGGTGTGCAATTTGTATGTAACAGGCGGCATTCGGGCGGTTGAAATTGGTTCGGTTATGTTTGGAAAATATTCATCTGAAAACGACCTTATTCCTGCATCGAGAGAGCTGGTACGGCTTGCCATACCGCGGCGCGTGTACACACAAAGCCATATCGACTATGTGATTGAAGTGTTTGATGAGATCATAAATAAATCCGCGGCAGCAAAAGGTTTTACAATCGTTAAGGAGAATAAGTTTTTGCGGCATTTTACGGCTCAGTTCCGGCCATTGGAATAATATTTACGAATTTCGCAGCGATGCAATACACGTTAAAGAAGTCGCTGGGACAGCATTTTCTAAAAGATGAAAACATCTGTCGGAAAATTTTAGATGCTGTAACGCATCATCCATCCCAAAGACTGCTGGAGGTTGGCCCCGGCGGTGGCGCGCTTACCAAATACCTGTTAGAAATTGACGCCATCGATTTTAAGGCAGTTGAACTGGATGCCGAAAAAGTAGATTATCTGCTGCTGCAATATCCGCAGCTATCAGGAAAAATTATACATCAAAGCTTCCTCGATATGGAGGCGCCTTTTGATGCGCCTTTTCATATTGCCGGAAATTTTCCTTACAACATTTCGTCTCAGATATTATTCAAGGTACTCGACTGGAAAGACAGTGTGCCGGTGGTTACGGGCATGTTTCAAAAAGAAGTGGCGGAGCGGGTTGCAGCAAATCCGCACTCGAAAAGTTACGGCATCTTATCGGTGCTCGTTCAGGCTTTCTATCGGGTGAACTACCTGTTTGAGGTGAGTGAGCAGTGCTTTAACCCACCTCCGAAAGTGAAGAGCGCCGTGATAGAGTTGATACGCCGCAGCGACAAAGTTGAAGTTGCATCGGACAAAAAATTTGTGCTTTTAGTGAAGACAGCTTTTAATCAAAGACGAAAAATGTTACGCAACGGCGTTAAATCTTTATTTGATGAAGAGATATTGAAAGAAGCTGTTTTTTCCAAACGTGCCGAACAGTTGACTATTGATGATTTCGCAGCTCTAACTTTTAAGATGAGATGAAAAAAGTATTAATCACTGCGCCTGTACATCCGTGGCTAAACAAGCGGCTGTCGGAGGCTGGATTTGTTGTGGACTATAAACCTGCAATCAGCTTTTCAGAATTGTTGCAGGATATTGCTATGTATGAAGGATTGATTGTAACCACCCGGTTGAAGATTGACGTCGCAGTTCTGGATGCAGCTACCCATTTAAAATGGATTGGGCGTTTGGGAAGCGGGATGGAAATGATAGCTGTTGAGTATGCGGCGCAAAAAGGCATTCAGTGTTATAGCAGCCCGGAAGGAAACAGCAATGCGGTTGGGGAGCATGCACTGGGGCTTTTGCTATCGCTGATGCATAAAATAAACAGCAGCCATGCAGAAGTGAAAAGCGGATTGTGGATTCGCGACGCAAACCGCGGCTTGGAGCTGAAAGGAAAAACGGTAGGCATTATCGGTTACGGAAACACAGGCAGGGCCTTTGCCAGATTGCTCCAATCGTTCGATGTGCAGGTGCTTGCACACGACAAATACAAGTCAGGTTTTGGAAACGACCGCATTACGGAGGCTTCACTCAACGAGGTGGTTGCATCGAGCGACGTCATCAGCCTTCATCTTCCGCTTACCGACGAAACAATGCATTATGCGGATGCTGCATTTTTTTCTTCTTGCAGCAAGCGTCCCTTCTTCCTAAACACTTCGAGGGGGAAGATTTGCGATACTTCAGCTTTGCTTTTTGCCTTGGAGCAGAGGCAGATCGCCGCCGCCGGACTCGACGTGCTGGAGAATGAACAATTGTTGAGCTACTCGGAAGATGAAAGCAATCAGCTAAGAAAGCTGCTTCAGTTTTCCAACGTAATTATAACACCGCACATTGCCGGTTATACACATGAAGCTTATCTGCTAATGGCTCAGATTGTTGCCGGGAAAATCGGTCTTCCGGCTGAATAAATTGTTTTTCCTACATTTGAAAAAATATTAAGTTTGTTTAATGCAACGCTGCAGCAATGTGGCGTTGTATTTTTTTTATCATCACTAAATGGATTTTTTATGAGTGAAGTAACTTACGTTACGAAGGAAGCTTTTGAGAAAATGAAAGCTGAGTTGCATGAAATGAAAACTGTTTTACGGCCGGCGGCATCAAAAGCGATTGCTGAAGCCAGGGAGAAAGGCGATTTAAGGGAAAATGCGGAATATGATGCTGCAAAAGAAGCACAGGGCCTGCTCGAAGCAAAAATTGCAGTGCTTGAAGGGCAGGTGGCAACAGCCAAAATTATTGATGTGGCAAACGTAGATACGAGCAAGGTGTCGCTTCTTACAAAGGTTACCATTACCAATATGGCTACAAAAAAATCGTTCACTTATACCATTGTCGGTGAAAAGGAGGCGGACCTGAAGTTAGGCAAGATTTCTGCGGCCTCTCCTATCGGCAAAGGACTGTTGGGAAAGCAAAAAGGCGAGGTGGCGGAGGTACATGCACCAACGGGTTTGCTTAAATTTAAGATTGAAAACATCACCGTTTAACATGACTATCTTCTCAAAAATTATTTCGGGCGAAGTGCCGAGCTTCAAAATTGCGGAGAACGAAAAATGTTTTGCCTTCCTCGACGTTTATCCGCTCAGGCGCGGACATGTGCTCGTGATTCCAAAAGTTGAAATTGATAACCTCTTTAATGTACCCGACGAATACCTGTCGGATTTATTGGTTTTCGCAAAGCCGATTGCCAAAGCCATTGAAAAGGCATACAGCTGTAATCGTTGCGGCATCAGCGTTATAGGACTTGAGATTCCTCATGCGCACATTCATTTGTTGCCTGTTAACAGCATGAATGATTTAAACTTTAATCAGCAAAAGCTCACGCTCGGCCGGGATGAACTGGCAATCGATCATCAAAAAATTCTTGATGCCCTAGCGTCATGAAACCATCGGTTACTAAAAAGAGCGGCCCTCAACAAATGGCCGCTCTTTTTAGTAACCGTTATTCTGTGCTGATTCTCTGCTTTTCTTCCTCAGAGGCGCCGGATCTTCTCCTTTGTTGGGGCTGTAAATTTTTACCAAACCGATAGCTTATCGACAGCACAAAACGCCTCGATTCAAAATCGTTACCCACACGCAGATAATACTTATCCATTTCGGTTTGCCCCCTGAATCTTGTAAACTCAAAAGGATCGCGAACATTCAGGTCTATCGTTGCTTTATTGTTGAATAATTGCTTTCTGAGGCCGAACGAGAGTGAGCCTTGCGGATCGGACAGAATGTTACTGCTCACTAGGCTGTTGCTGTGATAAAATCCATTTGCCTCGGCACTAAATCCTTTCCCAAAATTAAACTGGGTGGTAATATTCGTTTGCAGGGTTGTGCGGTCAATATCCACTTTTTCGTTGTCGATTATTCCCGAAAATTCCACATTAAAAACAGAACCCTGAGCGGAGAGTGTGAACCACTTAGCAATGGCTTTGTTATAGCTTACGTTAAAGCCGATGTTTACACGTTTGGCAATATTATCGTTGGTTTGATAGGTTACCTGTGTGCCATCGGGATTGGTTTTGTTGTATAGTACCTGATTAATAATATCGTCCGTAACAGAGTACTCTAACGAAACATTTAACTGCCCCTTGTAGTTATAGCTAAGTTCTAAATTGTTACTGAATTGAGGCATCAGCAAAGGGTTGCCTTGCTCGTAGGTGTAATTATCTATCATGTGCACAAATGGATTCAGATTTTGATAGTTCGGGCGCTCAATTCTTCTTCCGTACGACAGGCCGGCCGTGCCATTATCAGTGAGTTTATAGGTAAAATAGGCTGTAGGAAAAACATCTGTTTGAGAGCGGTTGAAGCTTGCGTTGTTTTGCGCCTGAACACCCTTTGCATTGGTTTGCTCGGCCCGCACGCCAAGTTGTATGCCCCACTTATTAATTTGCTGGCGATAACTTAAATAAGCAGCGTTGATGTTCTCATCGTACTGAAAGCGGTTGCTTCGTGCATCCACCCGCCAGATCTTCTGTACCGCATCGTAAAAAGTATATTGTGCATCGTTGTCCGTTTTTACATAGCTTACTTTAACGCCGGCTTCAAACGATGCCTCATTTTTTAGGCGCAGCAAATAGTCGGATTTAAAACTGTATACATCAATATCGGAAGGCAAATGCCCGCGCAGTTGATAGGGATTGGGAAGTGCATCCGGATGTGTAGGCTGAAAAACACTGCCATCGGTATTGTAGATCGTGTTATTAAGGGTTTGTGCTCCCTTGTTTTTATAGGTGTAATAGTCGGCGTCCGCCGTAATTTCGGAGGCTGTGTTCAACACCTGGCGCAGGTTTGCATTCATGCCAAAATGCTCCCAATCGTTGTGCTTGCCGGACTCCGACCTGATGAAATTTGCCTTTTGTCTGTTGCCGTCAAAACTCTCGGAATAGCTCTCGGAATTAAAACTGCTGCTGTTTAGGAATCCCGTTGCAACAACGCCAACCGTTGTGCTTTTCGAAGCAAAATAATCCGCTCCCACTTTTAGATTGTGGGGTAAAAAGTTGTAATAACTTTCGTTGCGCTGATCTAAATGCTGATAGAAAGGCGATTTGCGGTCGGCTCGATAACTTCTTTCAACGGTTAAAATGTTATAACCGGTCCAGTTTGTATAGTTATAGCTGCCGAAAATGTTCCATTTATTTTGCCTGAAGTTTACCACTAATCCATTGTAGTGTTTGAATGTTTTGGCAAAAATTGCCTGCGATGTAACGGTTGTATTAAAACCGTTTGCCTTATTCTTTTTTGTTTTGATGTTGATGACTCCCGAGTTTCCTGAAGCGTCATATTTTGCGGGCGGCTGCGACATGATTTCCAGCTGATCGAGCTGAGCGGCCGGTAACGACTTCAGATAGTTGGCTAAATCCTGGCCGTTGAGGTTCGTCGGTTTTCCATCTATCAAAACCATCACACCCTGCTTTCCTTTTAAGCTGATGTTTCCGTCGTTGTCGATTGAAACACCGGGCGATTTTTCGAGCAGTTCCATTGCATTCAGCCCTGTGCTGGAAGGAGAAGCGTCCACATTCACAATCATCCGGTCGATTTTGTTTTCGATAAAAGACTTCTTTGAGGTAATCTGGACCGCCGTTAGCTCTTTAACCCGTGGGTTCAGATGGATTTTTAACTGGGTAGTTCCGGCTTTCACTGACGAGTAAAAGATGTCGTATGACGAATGACTCACCTGCACCAGAAAATTAGAGCCATCGAGGCGATCGAAGCTGAACTTGCCCTCTTTTGTGGTGATATCTGTTTTTAGCAATACAGAATCAACGCTTAGCAAGGTCACGGTTGCACCCTCCACAGCAGTGTTCTCTTTGCTGAAAACGCTGCCTTCAACAACAGATAATTTTTGCGCCTGAAGGGAAACAACGCTAACGAGCAACAATAGTAATAGCAGTGTTTTCATAATGAAAATTTTTATGAAAACTGTTTCATTAACTCCTTACAAGAGCCTGAATTATTATGAACGGGAAAAGGAATGATTTAGGCGGAAAAGCGAATTTTTTTTTGAAGCGATGAGCGGTTAAAATCCATTATAAACGAAAGCTGGAAATAGAAGCATTTTTAATTCATCTGGTCGTAAATAGAAAAAGTTTCCTTTAACTGAACAACGCGTTCCTTTGTTCTGATGTACTGCCTTTCAATTTTTCTGATGAAATTCAGAAGGCTGCGACGCCTGCCGATTTTAGAAAAGCCGGTGTTTGTTTTAGGTTTCATAGCCATGTAAAAGTAGAAAAAAAAATCTTCCTGCCGTAAAAAAAAACAGCAGGAAGATATTTCAGTTGGTAAATCCAGAAGGTTAGTCTACCACTACTTTCATAACTTGTTCAATGCCATCAATCGAGATAACGGCAAAATAAATTCCCTTTTTCGTGTGCTTTAGCGGCACTTGGTATAGGTGTGAAGCACCCGTGTGCGTAAATTGGCTGCTCACAATTTGCCGACCTTCAACTGAATACAACGTGAATACAATTTTCGCTGCTTCGGCAGACGAATAGGAAAAGCGAATGTTTCCATAAACGGGATTTCCTAAAAGCTCAACCGACGAAGCGCTTTTTTTGGTAAGCACCACTACATTGCTGATTACAAAGTTGCCATCGCTGCCGAAAGCTTTTATGCGATACTGTGCGGTAGGCTCGTTTTGTATTGTAGTAAAGTTGTAAAGAGAAACTTCTGATTGGAAAGGCTTTTCTGCAACAGCAGTCCAGCTTTTGCCGTCAGCGCTTTTTTCAAGTTCGAATTTTGCATATTCGCCGTTTTTTACTGTGAGGACAATATTGCCTTCGCTGTTTTTCAGGTTGCCGGATAACTGCAGTTTGTTATAAGGGAGAAGCGAGGCAATGGGTGCGTACTGCGACAAATTGGTTACGGATTGAGGTGGTCCCCAGCCCGCGGCGTTGTTATCGTTCGGAATAGCGTCGAAGCTGCCATGATCGTTATTGTCGCCGGTGATGTAAAACTGAACGTCCATCATCGAACCGATAGCTCCGAAAGAGGTCTTTGCGAGTTTAAATTCTACAACAGCATTATTTGCCACTACATTCGACCCTATGCTCGTGCCTCCGCCAGTCCATGCTGTGCCGCTCCATGTATGAAATTCCGCATATCCGCCGGAAAAATTTCCTCTCAACTCGTAATCCGGTTTGTCGGCGTGCGAATAGTTAATCTGCCGGGCCCATCCGTCTGTTGAACCACCGCCCGACTTTGTATTGAAGATCATTCCATAGCTCATCCAACTGTCAGCCGATACCTCAACCGCAAAATAGAAGTAGGTGGCATCTTCAGCAAAATGAATTTTCTTGGCATGAGCGCCGGCCCATCCGGGTGTGGCATCGGCCGTTGCTGCAACTGTGTAGCCTTCGCCTGCGTTAATAACACCGTCCACAACCGGCTGTGCAATGCCTGCTGTTGAACACACAATCGATAAAATAAGCGTGTAAAATTTGTTCATAGCAAAAAAATTTTGTGTTTGGTGTGTAAAAATTACACATCTTTCCGAAACGAACAAAAAAATCTTAACGCTTTATTAAATTTCCGCATCTGCTACTCAATAGCCTCCCATTCGCCGGCGCCCTGCCGGATAATTTCATACGGCTCTTGCGTGCAGTCTACCACCGTAGAAGGAGTAATACCCCCAATACCTCCATCAATTACCATATCCACCAGTTTACCAAACTTATCGTGTATCAGCTCAGGGTCGGTGTATTCCTCCACCATTTCGCCGGGAAGCGTAGCGGATAAAATAGGATTGCCCAGTTGTTTAATAATTCCACACGCAATTTTGTTGTCGGGAACCCTCAATCCGATAGTGTTTTTCTTACTTGAAAGAATCTTGGGCACTTCTTTACTTGCCGGTAAAATAAATGTGTAGGGTCCGGGAAGGTAGTACTTAAGCATGCGGTACAGCGGCGTAGAAATAGGTTTGCTGTAGCGGCTTAAATCGCTTAAATCGTTACAAATAAAACTGAGCTGCGCCTTTTGAGGATCGATGCCTTTTATCCGCGCAATTCTTTCAATTGCTTTTCCTTTAAATATATCGCACCCCAGTCCATAAATTGTATCGGTAGGGTACACAATAACGCCACCGTCTAACAAGCACTCCGCAATCATTTTTAAACTTCTCTCCTGCGGATTTTCGGGATGTATTTCAATTATCATAATTCAAAAATGCCTCCTGTACTGTAATTTAACCAAAAGCACCAATTTAAAAATTAAAAGCCATTATTCAATTATTTTTGTTTGCAATAAACACCACCATCATGCAACTGAAAAATGTAGATGTTGTTTCCGAAATAAGCGCTGCAGATTTTAAAGCGAAATATTTTGAGCCTCAAATTCCCGTTGTTATAAAAGGGATGGCAAAGAAGTGGCCTGCCTACACAAAATGGAACTGGGACTATCTGAAGTCTGTTGCCGGTCAAAAAGAAGTAGGTATTTATAACAACGTGAAAAGCGATGCGTATACGCCGATAAACAAGGCCGACGACTATACTACTTTTGGAAAGTATGTAGATATGATAAAAAACGGGCCGGCACAATGGCGCATTTTTCTGTTTAATATTTTTAGCCACGCACCTCAGTTGCGCAACGACTTCGAGTGGCCCGACGCATACATGAAAGGATTTGTGAAGGCAATGCCGATGTTGTTTGTTGGCGGCACAGGATCTATTACACACATGCATTTCGATATTGATTTAAGCCACATACTGCATACGCAGTTTATTGGTAAAAAGCGGGTATTGCTGTTTCCTTTCAGGGAAGAAAAGAAGTTGTATCGCAAGCCGTTTGAAGTGCTGAGCCTGGCGGATTTCAGCAATTATTATGACGCCGAAAAATCGAAGTTAGATTATGAGAAGTTTCCCGCAATTGCGGCCGCCGAGGGGTACGACATCATTCTTGAACACGGCGATACCTTGTTTATGCCGGGCGGCTATTGGCATCACATGGAGTATCTGGAAAGCGGCTTTGCGATGAGCCTTCGGGCGTTGAACCACTCCTTCAGCGGCAAGATGAAGGGCGTTTGGAACTTGGTTGGGATGCGGAACATAGACACTTTGCTGAAGAAGACAATGCCGGTTAAATGGTACAACTGGAAGCGAAAAAAGATTTACGAAGATGCGAACCGGTGGGCCGATTTAAAATCAGTATCCGCGCCCTCGTATTAACTGCAACAAGATGGAAATGACAGCCAGTACGAGCAGCACATGTATCAGCTTGCCTGCCGTCATAAAGAAAAATCCAAAAATCCATCCGATGATGAGGATGACTGCGAAGATGTACAAAATGCTTCTCATCTAATCTTATTAATTGTTTTAAGTTGTTTTAATTTCCTGTAAACTTTCCCTATAGACGACATAAACGCAAGCTTCTTTATGAAGGTGTTTTTATAAAGATGTGGCCGGTCGTTCGGTGTTAGAAGTTTCCCGAGCCCGCCTCCGAATAGTATGCGGACACCCTTCATAGCCCGACGAAAAAATTTATGCTTTTGAGCCGTTGGAAAATTATCTTCTATTCCGGTAGCGATCAATTCGCCGGGCAGGCGCAGCAAAAGACTTTTTAAATCCTGCCTCTGATATCGGAGCAGCAATTTCAGTTTCGCCTTCTCCTTCATAAAATCACTCTCACTTCGCATCGCCGTCCTTCACTTGTTTATTAAAAAATATTTTAACCACCATATTGGCCAGTTTTTTTGTCCATAGCTTTCTTCCACCCCATATTAAAAGCAGCAGTGCCAAATAAAGCCCTGATAGCGCAGCAAAGCCTATAGCGGTGCTGCCGGCCCACGATGCAAAAGCATACCCAATGAGCATGGAAAGTGCAAATATTACGAAGAATAAAAAGCAGATGCCGCCAACGCCAATCATCAGCAACGTAAAGAACCGGGCTGATTTTTCAGTTGCCTCCATTTTAATCAGCTTCCATTGGTTGGCCAAAAAAGCCTCAATGGCAATTCTTAATGTGTAAAAATAGCTTTGCTCCGGTTCGGCAGTAGTGGCATTTTGCGCTTCATCCATGATTCATAATTCTTTATCTAAGCTAAGCAAAATCTATTCCACCGCCTTTTATTACATTCTTATTAAATGTTTCCGGCTTAATTTTGCGGTCCGATGTACACTCCGCAAATTTTAAAAGCATTACATAACATAGAGGCTGATCCCGAGCTGAAGCTCGTTTATCAGAAACAGCACCGCTCTCCTTCGTCGGTGAGTTTTTCTATTAAAAGGTTTGCGGCTACCCCCAATTTCAACGAGGAAAACGGCGGGCTCATGGTGTATCATATTGCCGCTAAGCCGGAGGAAAATTATTTCGAACTTCGCTATTGCCTCAGTGGTGGCAGATATTGCGAAGAGCAGAACTGCTCGCTGTGTAAGGATTTTGTAACCGATTTGTGCACCGTTTCGGTTCCTTGTGTGGATGTATTCAGTTTTCGGTTTACGCCTGATTTGATGTTACCTTTTGTAACCGGCGTAAAGAAAGAACATAAAAAAGACCATATTCTTTCCTTCACTTTCCCGCAGTCGTTCAACAAATTCTTCCCGGTTTGCAACAAGATAAAACTGACTTTACAATCGATGCTGAGCCATCATTTTTCCGGAAGCACGGAGAACATTTTTTTAACGGCGCGTGCGCATGAACTGCTTTTGTACAGTCTTGAATGCCTGATTGAAGACAACGAAGAGCAGATATTTACCTGCAAATTTTTGGCTGATGAACGCGGACGCGATAAAATTTATCAGGCACGCGACATACTGTTGCAGCATATTGGAAGTCCGCTAACCATTAAGGAACTCAGCCGAAAAGTGGCCATCAATGAGTGTTACTTAAAGAAAGGATTTAAAGAGGTTTTTGGTGCTACCATATTTGAATTTTATCAGCAGCAACGGATGGAGCACGCAAAGTTTCTGTTGTACGAAAAAAACCTTAGCGTTACTGATGTATCCGACATTCTTGGTTATTCGTCTATCTCGCATTTTTCAGCTGCCTTTAAGAAGCACACGGGCTTAAAACCGTGCGAGCTGCTCCGATGATAGCTAGTTCATTTGCGGGTTGGGTATCAACACTTCCTGCTGCTCTTCTCTATCTTCATTCCACTCAAGTATAAAATTGTTTCGCCCCTCGCCGGTAATAATATTCATGTATTTCAACTGAACCAACTCGAGCAGCGAAAGAAAAATAAAGATGGCATGAATGCGGTTTTCACAAACGGCCATGATCCGCTCAAAAACGATTGTTTTTTCACCCTCCACCATATTCAGCATCTGGCTTCTGGTTTCTTCCATAGTGTAGTTAAACTTCACTACCGTATGCACCGGCTTGTTATTGCGTTCGTGCAACCGTTGCATTACCTTTTCAAAGGCCTTCATCAGCTTAAAAAGTGTAACAGTTTGAATTTCTGTACCCTCGGCCGCCTCTTCTCCTACGCTGGCAATTTCGCGCTGTAGGTTGCCGCGTTTCACCATCATCATGCGCTCAGCTTCCATTTCTGCCATTTCAACCGCTGCCTCTTTAAAGCGTTTGTATTCCAAAATCTTATCTACCAGCTCTGCCCGCGGATCTATTTCATTTCCGTCTGCATCAAGCTCCTTCCGTGGCAGCAACATCTTAGCCTTAATCCGCATCAAAGTAGATACAAACAGAATGAACTCACTGCTCAGCTCTACATTCAGTTTTTCCTGCTCCTGAACATAGGTAAGAAAGTCTTTCGTTATCTTGAAAATAGGAATGTTATAAATATCTAATTCATCTCTTTCAATAAAAAACAACAGCAAATCGAAAGGGCCTTCAAATTGTGGTAATTTAATCTGGTAACTCGTCTGAATCATCTTTACAAAGAAACTGGTTTTCGCGCCGCCTTATTGTGAACACCACTCCAAATTATCCACGATTGCTGAAGCTGTTTGTGAACAAAAAACACAGGCCGTAATAAATTTGGCGGGGATATGAATTGATTTTGTAACAAATCTTCAACGCATGCGTATAGTATCTGTTCAACAAGCTGTTTATGACTGAAAGGGAGTATAATGAATGTGTTCATCAGTATGCCGATGCGGTTTTTCGGTTTACAATAAAAAACATCCGACACGAAGAGGATGCAAAAGACATTGTTCAAACCACATTTGAAAAGCTTTGGCGCAACCTGAAACACGCAAGTTTTGACACGGCAAAAAGCTATTTGTTTACAATTGCTTACAACCTTGTACGTGACCGTGCAAGAAGAAATCAGGTGGTAGACAAACGAAAAGCAACGCTTTTTAAAGTGAGCGACACCACTACTTTTCAGCCGCACACACAGTTGAAAAAACATCTGAACGAAGCGCTGCAACAGTTGAATGAATTGCAAAGAAGTTTGGTGTTGCTGAAAGACTACGAAGGCTACAGCTACCAGGAAATTGCGGGAATCACGGGCTTAAACGAAGGCCAGGTGAAAGTGTACCTGCACCGGGCGCGGCTGATATTAAAAAACTATTTGGTAAAAACTGAAAACCTGATTTAATATGAAGATTGGTTTGGATAATTATGAAGAATTTTTTCTGTTGTATTTAGATAACGAGCTTGCTGCCGGCGATCGCGCGATGGTTGAAGTTTTTTTGAATGACCACCCCCATTTGAAAGCAGAGTTTGAACTGTTGCAACAAACCATTTTGCTTCCGGATGAAATCCTCATGTCCGACAAATCGGCACTGCTGTTCAATGCCGGAAACACCATCCATGAAGGTAATTATGAGGAATGGTTTTTACTGTATGCCGATAAAGAATTAACCCCCGCCCAACAAACGTCGGTTGAAGTTTTTGTGCTGCAAAATCCTGCGTTACAATCTTCGTTCGACGCCATTATGAAAACAATACTCGTACCGGAGCAGATGGCGTGTACTTTCAAAGGCGAGCTATATAAAAAAGAGAAAAGTCGTCGTCCGTTCCTCTACTTTTCCTTTTCGCAAATGGCGGTTGCCGCAGCCTTTATCACCGTTGTTGTTTCAGGATGGATGCTTTTTAAACAGCCGCCTGCAACCAACAGCGCACTAACGGCAAACAACCGAAACATAAACCAAAAGCCTTCTGTAAAAACACAACCGCCGGCTCCGACAGTTTCAACTCCGCACCAACAAACAGAGAGCTATCAAGCTGCAAATACTTACGAAAAATATACTGCCGTTGCTAACCGGTTAAAAACACCATCTACAGAAAAACAACCGCCCTCTGTCATTAAAGAGCAACGGCCGGAGCCCCGGACAGAGCCATCGGCTCATGAGCCTTTGCTCGCCGAAAACAAGCACGCGCCGCAGCTCAACTTCGACGAGTTGAAAAAAATGCTGACAGAAAACCCTGCGGATGAAATAGCGCTGAACACCGACGAAACACTTGCCGGAAAAGTGCAACAGCTAAAAGTGATTGATATAGATGACGACAATGAAAACAATCTACTCATCGGGAATCTTCAATTAAACAAGCGAAAAGTAAACGGAATTATCAGCAGCGCCCGTCAGTTGCTGAAAGGAAATTCCAACACATCCAAATAAACTAAACCAAAGAAGTAAATATCTACACAATGAAAATCAAATCTATTCTCATTGCGGCGGCAGCCATTGTTTCAACGTCTGCCATCGCACAAACTAACGACACCCTTACGGCAAAAACAGACACTGTTACGGTAGGCAATTTCGTAATCATCAAAAAAGAAAAACAAGCTGTTAAAAAAGAATCCGGCTCCTTTTCAATAAACTGGAATAAAGAAAAGAAAGCCAACAAAAATCTTTCTACCAACTGGTTCATTTTCGATTTAGGATTCGCCAATTATCGCGACGAAACCGACTACGCTGCGGCAACTGCATCTAATTTTTTACGCGCAGTAGGCACCAATGGAACCGTTCCTCAAAAAGAAGATTTTAAATTGAACTCAGGCAAGTCGTCCAACGTAAACATTTGGCTGTTTATGCAAAAGCTCAATGTAACCAAACACGTTCTCAATTTAAAATATGGGCTCGGACTCGAGATGTATAACCTGCGTTACTCGAGCAACATCAGCTTCTCCAACAACCCAACCTACATCTTTAAAGATTCCATCAACTTTTCCAAAAACAAGTTGTATGCAGGCTATCTTACTGTCCCTTTCATGCTAAATATAGATGCGACGCCTTCCAAACGAAATGGCTTTAGCTTCAGTGCAGGTGTAAGCGCCGGATATCTGGTAGGATCCAGAACAAAACAAATCAGCGGAGAAAGAGGTAAAACGAAAAATAAAAACAACTTTAACCTGAATCCGTGGCGGCTCGCCGCCATTGCCGAAGCCGGGATAGGCCCGGTTAGGATTTATGGTTCGTACAGCTTTAACGAACTAATGGAAAACGGGTTAAAACAGTATCCCTACGCTGTTGGTATACGCTTCAGCAATTGGTAGTACAATAATTTTCCGAACGGTATAAAGCTTTTAAATCTGCGCGTTTAAAAGCTTTTTCTCATCAGATGGCACTTCGTTCGTTCCCGGCTTTTATCTCATCCGTAAAGCTTAAAAAATGATCGGGCTGCGGATTGATGGTGCAAGCGGTTAGCTGTTCAATAAGTATGGAACCAACAAAAGCACTAACAATATAAACACTATAAAGGCAATAATGCCGGCAATTACTTTTGTATTGCGGCTCTTTTCGTGTTGCTGGTGCAACGGATGCTCGCGATCGTGCGCCAGCTGCTGTTGATACTTTCTTCTTCCGGAACGAGTGCGCGTGTCAAAACTTTTTTGTTTCATAATTAGCAGGGTTTAAATATGAAAAAAACGGTCAGCGCTGGTAAGGTAGAAATTATTTTGTCTTAAACCAAACCGGTGTTTTATCGTCCGGAACGGCGTTGTAGTTAACGGTAAGCTCTTCATCTTTTTTGATGTCGCGCACTGTTGTGATAGTCATTGTATCACTTTCAAAGTCCATCTCGTAGCGGCAATTGGCGTCGTAGTCGTGATTGTATAGCGAAACATAGCCGAGTGCAACACAAACCTTCCTTCTTATATTTCCCCATTCAAAAATATAGCGCGCCAGCAGCGTTCCTTCAAGCAACTTACGCTCCTTCGCATTAAACACAAGTACCGGTGAGGTTTCTATTGCCGTATCCTTTTTTATAGCCTTCGATGTAAATACTCCTCGTCCACCTTTGCTGGATGATTTAATAGAAAGCGCTGAATGCATCATATCTTATTTTTTCGGGTGTTTCGCGTTAAAAATATTTCAAATTCGCAAATAGTTAATTTGCACTATGAGTTTATCATTTGAGGGGCTGAATTTATCAGAACAATTTGAAAAAGTAATCGCCGCTGACGACAAACTGCTGATACGAAATTTTCTCGACAGTCAGAACATCAGCGACGTTGCGGGTTTGATAGATGAGCATTCGGAAGATGCCGCCGCCATTATCAGCAGTATGGCTATTCACCGCGCTGCCAGCGTGTTTAAAATTTTAGACCTTCATATTCAAAAAGACATTGTAAAGCAGCTTCCTCCGTTTAAAACAGCCGAACTCCTCAACGAGCTGCCTGCCGACGACCGCACCGACTTTTTGGAAGAGCTTCCCAATGAAGTAATTCGCGACCTCATTAAACTGCTCGACCCCGAAGAAAGGCGCATTACCCTGTCGTTGCTCGGATATCCGCCCGACAGTGTGGGCCGGCTGATGACACCCGATTATGTTTACATTTATGCACACAACACCGTTGAAGAAGTTTTTAAAATATTAAGAAAAGTTGCACGTAACAGCGAAACCATCGATGTGCTGTACGTGATTAACGAATACGGCGAACTCCTTGATGACATCCGAATTCGCGACATCATCCTCGCTGCGCCCACAAAGCAAATTGATGAACTCATCGACCGGCGTGTCATCACCTTAAAAGTTACCGACGATCAGGAACACGCTTATCAGGTATTTAAAATGAATAATCGTGTGGCCCTGCCCGTTGTTGACGACAATAATATCCTCCTGGGAATTGTTACCATCGACGACATTCTGTGGGTGGCAAACGAAGAGTTCAGCGAAGACATGCAAAAAATAGGGGGAACACTTGCGCTGAACGAGCCCTACCTCGACATGCCTTTGTTCCGGCTGTTTAAAAAAAGAGCCGGCTGGCTGGTGATTTTATTCTTCGGCGAAATGCTCACCGCCACGGCAATGGGCTTTTTTGAAGATGAGATAGCCAAAGCGGTGGTACTCGCACTTTTTGTTCCGCTCATTATTTCCAGCGGCGGTAACAGCGGCTCGCAAGCGTCTACATTAATTATTCAGGCAATGGCGGTGGGGCAGGTTACCATCCGCGACTGGTGGCGTGTACTCCGACGCGAAATTTTCAGCGGTCTATTATTGGGATCGCTACTTGGTTTTATCGGCTTTTTACGCATCACCGTCTGGCATGTGGTTGCACCCAATGTATATGGCGAACACTGGAAGGAAATTGGATACACCGTTGCGGTAGCGCTGAGCGGTGTTGTGCTCTGGGGCACGCTTTCCGGCTCTATGCTTCCCATTGTTTTAAAAAAACTTGGCTTCGATCCGGCCGTATCGTCAGCGCCTTTCGTTGCAACGCTCGTAGATGTTACCGGACTTGTTATCTATTTCAGCGTGGCGTATCTGTTTCTCAGCGGCCTGTTACTTTAGAAAACTGGCATCTTTTTTTGGCTGATTGCCGTCTATGGTTCAAACCCAACAACAGAAAAAAGAAGCCCACGCATTCTATTCGCAAGCGCTGCAACATCTTAAAGAATCCGGCACACCGTTTATGCTTGGCGGCGCTTTCGCTTTCTTCCACTATACCGGCATTTATCGCGACACAAAAGATCTTGATATTTTCTGCAAGCCTTCAGAGTATCCCGCCATCTTAAAACACTTTGCTGAAAAAGGCTTTACAACCGAGTTATACGATGTAAGATGGCTGGCAAAAGTGCATTCTGGCGAGTATTTTATCGACATCATTTTCGATACGGTGAACAATATATGCAGGGTGGATGATTATTGGTACGAACACGCGCCGGTGGCTGAATTTATGGGCCATACCATAAAAATTATTCCGCCAGAAGAGTTGATATGGTGTAAGATTTATGTACAGAACCGCGAACGTTACGATGGCGCGGATGTAAACCATGTACTGCTGAAACAAGGCGCCAATATTAACTGGAAACACCTGCTGCACCGCATGGATCCGCATTGGCACTTATTGTTGATGGCGGTGTTACAGTTTCAATTTGTTTATCCTTCGGAATATCGGAGCATCATTCCGAAATGGCTGTTCGATGAGCTGATGCGGCGGGCACATGAGCAGTACGAAATACCGGCGCCGTGGGAGAAAGTTTGTCGAGGTCCCATCATCGATCAAACACAATACGCCATCGATATAAAAGAGTGGGACTATAAGGTAACAACGATAAAAACCGTGTAATGAAAACAGCTACTACAAGAATTGCAGCGATCGCCGATATCCATGTAAAGGATTCTGAAAAAGGGAAATGGACGGATTGCTTCCGCGATGTATCGCAAAAAGCCGATGTGCTGATTATTGCCGGCGACCTTACCGACACGGGCGATGAAACGGAGGCGCAGGTGCTTGCCGACGATTTAAAGGCATGCACAATTCCGGTGGTGGCAGTACTCGGAAATCACGATTTTGAAAAGGGCCGCCATAAACTCATACGCCAAATATTAATCAACAACGATGTGCATGTCTTAGATGGCGAATCCGTAATCATAAACAACGTAGGGTTTGCGGGCATTAAAGGCTTCGGCGGCGGGTTTGATAATTATATGCTGTCGATGTTTGGCGAAGGTGCAATGAAAGCATTCGTTCAGGAAGCCGTTGACGAAGCGTTGCGGTTAGACAGGGCCCTTGCACGAATTGATCAGGAACATGATCAGGTAAAGAAAATAGCTGTATTGCATTACTCGCCCGTGAGCGATACGGTAATCGGCGAGCCGGAACCCATTTTCCCGTTTCTGGGTTGCTCGCGATTGGCAGAACCGTTGGAAAGACGCGCTGTTGCTGCGGTTTTCCATGGCCATGCTCACATGGGCACACTAGAAGGAAAAACACACAAGGGCATTCCGGTGTACAATGTTGCGAGGCAGGTGCTGCAACGAGCCGGCTATCAGCAACCTTTCTTCATTTTTGAAGTATGACGAGCGCATCAGCGGCCGTTACGATGCCGGCGCATACAATCTGCCATTAAGGTGGCTTGCGGACTATTTAATTTTTCCAACTCATTTACTATGTTCGCGAAGTCGTGATCGCTTCTGTTTTGGCTGAGTTTGAAAGCGGCATGTGTTTCCATCATCGATATTTCGAAGCCGACAATTCCATTCATTTGTTTTTGCACCGACTCAGGTAAGTTGTCGAGCGAAACCGGGTTCTCAGACGATGCTTCATATTTATCGGTGAGCCGTCGAACCGACTCCCATAACAGCTCACCTTCAATTATTTTTATTTTTCCTTTTACCTGTACACTCATGTAGTTCCACGTAGGTGCATTGGGATGATTGTACCAGGATGAGGAGATGTAGCTATGAACGGGCGATAGAAAAATCACCAACACATTATCGTTCAGTAAAAAGTTTTTCCATTGATGATTTGCTTTTGAAACGTGCCCCCACAGCAGGTTTGGCCCATCAGTCCGCCAAACAGGATAGAGCGGCACGTGGGTAGCAACAGGCCAGTCGTCGGCGCTGCTGATAATGGTAGCAAATGCGTTTTCTTCTATAAACGCTTTTATCAATTGCTGATCATGTACCTGAAAATGTTTGGGTATATACATGCTGCTAATACTCGTCCTGAACGGGCATTTTTGAACTGATGACAATTCTGTTCCAGGCGTTGATGGTTACTACGCACATTACGATTTGAGCGATTTCGGCCTGACTGAAAAACTGAAGCGCAGACTGATACGTATTGTTGCTGAGACCTGACTGGTGTATGAGTGTCAGTTCTTCCGTAATGGCGAGGGCTGCTTTTTCCCCGTCGGAAAAAACGCTGGTTTCGCGCCATGCATTCAGCAAATAAATGCGCTGATGGGTTTCACCTTCCCTGACAGCTTCTTTTACGTGCATATCGATACAAAAAGCACATTTGTTTATTTGTGAGGCACGTATTTTCATTAATGACTTTAAAGCCGGAGGAATGGAGGTGGTTGAGAGATAATCTTCGAGCGCAAGCATGGCACTGAAGGCCTTGGGTTGCAGTTGCTGAATATTGAAGCGAAGCATTTTTTTGAGGTGAAGTTAGTATTAAAAAAAGCTCACGCAAGTGTTGAACGATGCGAGGTGTGACACAGCGGAAGCTGCATAGCGGGAAAATGCCGGTAACATAAAAATTATTGAATTAAAATAACCGTACCCTGCCGTTCCTGACTACCCACCACCGGCAATACATAACCGGCTATCCAGATATAGGTTCCGTTCACCAATTTGCCGTTTACCTTGCCGTCCCATTTCAGCCAGGGGTTCGAGGAAAAAAACACCATCTGTCCCCAGCGGTTGAACACCTTGAGCGTGTACTGCTGCATCGCTCCGATATTTCCTATAGGTCCGAATTTATCGTTGAGGCCGTCGTTGTTGGGCGTAAAGGCGGTTGGAAAATATACGTCGGAACAGTCTACTTTAACCGTTAGGGTATCGCTTGCCGTGCAGCCTGCAGCGTCGGAAACCGTAACGTAATAGGTTCCTGCAGCAGACACCGTAAAAGTGGGCATAGAAGAATTGTCTTGCCATCTATAGCTGTTGAAAACGCCGGGTGCAAGGGTGAGTGTGGCTCCCGGACAAATGGTGGTATCGTTACCGAGGTTTACCTGAATGGCGTTGGGGCTTTCTACTTTGGCAACGGTGGTTTTTGCGCAACCGTTGGCATCGGTAATGGTAATTTGATAACTGCCCGCAGCGAGGTTAACGGCTTTATTGGTGGTGCTTACGGCGGGTTGCCATGAATACGACAAAGCGCCGGTTCCGCCGGCAGCGTCAACCTCTACAGCGCCGTTTGTGAGGTTGCATGCTGTGCCTGTTATTTTCAGATCATTAATTTGAATGGGTGGCGGATCGGGCAATTGCACGTTTGATTTTGCGGTGCAGAAATCGGTTCCGCTTATGGTAACCGTATAATCGCCGGCCGGCAGGTTGCTGACAATATTTTGATCGGATGGCGGATTCGTGTTCCATCCGATTGTGTAGTGTACGGCAGGCGCATTTACAACAGCGCCCAGAACCGCGTCGGCGCCATTGCTGCACGACAACGGATGAATGACGTTAATGTCTACATCGGCAACATAAATGGTTTTGCTGAACGAAACGGTTGTAAAATCGGGATGCGTTAATGTGAGCTGCACCTGGTAGGTGCCGGGCCCTGAAAAATTGTGATTGGGCGCTTCGAGCGACGAGGTGTTTTGTGCGCCGGATGTGGGATCGTTGAAGTTCCAGTTGAAGACCGAACCGCATTTGGCGTTGGGTGCTTGAAATTTCAGGTTGCGGTTAGAGTTGCAGGAAAAAACAAATGAGGCGTCGTTGGGAAGTTCTTCGCCAATAAAAATATCGTCAACCGCGAAGCCATCGTAATTGTTGCACACCGAGCCGGCGCCAAAGTAAAACCGAAAGACCACGTTCGGTTTTCCTGCAAGCACGTCGAGCGAATGGCGGGCGGTTACCCACTTGCCTTTTCCGCCGCCGGCTCCGCCGCTACAACTGCTCGTGGGCTGTATGTTGCCCGACCAGCCGGGACTGTTGTTAATGACCTGAATGGTAGATGTGTTGAACCAGCTGTCGTTTGGACAATTGATGTGATCGACGTAAGAACCGAGTCGGCTCCAGGTGGCGCCGTTGTTGGTAGAGTACTCGAAAGTGGCGCCATCGTATTTATTTTCTGTTTCCCAAAAAACCTGAAAGCTCAGGTAAGGCTTTGTAAGCAGTGAAAAATCGAAACAGGGGCTTTGAATCCATGACTCCTGTTTTCCGTAGCCGGCATAATTTAAGCCGCCGGTTATCCAACAGTTAAGGCCATCAGCCGCTTGGGAAATAATTTGTTTAGAAGGCTTGCCCCACGCCCAGTCGCTGTTGTTACCTCCATTAACCCAGCCTCCTTTGCCCGCTTCGAAACTTTCGGTGTAGGGTGCGGCGGCAGTAGGTGTTATGCACTGAGCCGATGCGAAAGCAGAAAACGCTAGAAGCGGCAAAAGGAGCAATAATTTCGTAAGGAGATTCACCACAAAAATTTAGCTTGCAAATGTAATTAATGCGGGCAGAATGCGCAGGCAAGCCAATGCCATTGTCTGGAATAAAACGAATCACTAACAATTTTGATATGAACAGCCGGATTATATCTGCGATAGAAAAACAATTTAAAGCCTATAAAGCCGTTGCCGATGAAGCGCTTCTGCAATTGGAAGAGGAGGGGCTTCTGTGCAATTTTGATGGTACCGGCAACAGCATAGGCGTATTGGTGAAACACATCAGCGGTAATATGAAGAGTCGTTTCAGCGACTTTCTTACTACCGATGGCGAAAAGATCTGGCGCGATAAGCCTGGTGAATTTGTAAACGAGATACCATCGAAAGCGGCGGTGCTTAGGGTATGGGAAGAAGCATGGCATGCGTTGTTTTCGACGCTCGAACTGCTGACTGATGCAGACCTTGAGAAGCATGTTTTTTTGAAGGGGAAGGAAATTACCGTAGCCAACGCCATTTTGCGGCAGCTAACGCATTACAGTTATCATATAGGGCAAATTGTATATGCAGCGAAGCTGATAAAAAAGAGCGAGTGGAAGCCGGTTACGTGAGGGACTGAGGATTTTAAATTGATGATTTACGATTTTGTGATTTACGATTGAATTTATTGTTGAGTGACGATGATTAAATGTTTTTTATGATGTTTAAAAAGTCTTCCAGTCTATATGCTCCTTCAACAGTCCGTCTTTCGTAAACCATGAAGTAGCGATAATTATTTCCTGCTTTACTTACCCAAAGTTGACCAAGTCTTATTTTTTGTTCAGCGTCTAAATGGTCGCCTTTGGTTTCCAATAAAATTGTTTTGCCGCTCTTTGTCTGAATGATGAAGTCGGGATAATGATTTACAAAGCCGTTTATTCTAAATCCTTTCCGTTCTAAGTTCCTTGTCCAGAAAGCAATGTTTGTCATGTTGCCAATTTCATTGATTACACGTTCTTCAAAACCGTTCATGCTTCCTTCTTTCTCGTAAAGCGATTTGGTAATGTCTTTAGCTATTTCGCCCGGTGAAATGCTTTTTGGTAGCGTGAACGATGGTTTGATTAATATTTTGTCGGTGTCTAAAAAGTCTTTGAACTTTTTCTCGGCAAACTGTTCAGAAAGGGCAATTATCTTGAACTTGATTTTGTCTTTGTATGTGTATTCGTTGGCTGCCAAGTCGCTGAATTGCTCGTCTTTGAAATCTTCTAAAATTCGGTTGATGTATTTTTCAATTTCCTTGTCAGGAATTGGGAACATATTTCCGATTAAATCCATCAGTCGTTTAGTAAAATTCTTTACCCGACTGTCTTTGCGTGAAGGATCGAGAATATAAGTCATTACACTTGCTTTCACGTCTCCGTCAAGTCTTACAAATGTTGGCGTATGTTCCTTTTTAGTTTCGTCCAGGTCAACTTTGTAGAGCTCGGCAGTAATGCTGTCAAACGCAATGTTGGTGTCGGCTTTGCTCAATGCAAAACCTTCTAAAAGGTTTTCTTTTTCTAATGGTAATTCTTCTTCTTTCTTGCCAAACAAGTCGTTGGCAGGAACTCTTAAATAAAATTGCGGCAAATTGATTTGCTCGGCCTGTTGTCTAAATACCTCTTTGATATTGTATGTTTTCACCAGTTGTTGTAGTTCGTTTGGAATGGGTGTTTCCATTTCGGTCGCGCTCAAGCGGGATTCAAAGGCTTCATTTTGTTCAATGGCGGTTTTTTCTATTTCAGAAACGGTTGCGTTTGGCAACTCAGTTTCTGATGGTGCAGAAATTCGGGTTGTGTAAATGTCTGAGGTAATATCTTCTGTTGATGTTTCGGTGGTTGGGAAAACTGTAAGCTGTTGTAAAGGGTCTTGTTTTTTGGCTTCTTCCAACATGGCGGGGTCACCCAATTTATAATCCTTGTCACTGAAACCCGCTTTGTTCAAACCTTTTACAATGTTGTCTAATGTGTCGAGGAATTTAGATGAAGCCGTTAAAACATAACTCAAATTGAGCAATGGAAAATTGTGTTTCATCACATATGGCTGGCGTAAAACCCTGCCTAAAATCTGTTCAACATCGACTGCCGAACTTTTGTCTGCCAAAGATGCCAAGATGTATGCAAACGGACAGTCCCAACCTTCTTTCAGTGCGTTTATGGTTATGATGTAGCGGACTTCACAGTCTTTGCTCATCAAGTCAATGCCTTTTATTTCGTTGATGTTTGCCGTTTTGATTTTGATTTGTTCGGCAGGAATTTTCAACTCAATGAGTTTTTCTTTCAATTTCTGAACGTTTGATTTTTCTTCTTCTGCATTCAAAAAGTCTTTGCCGTTTTTCGGCTGTGCCTGAAACAACACAATGGGACGAATGTATTTTCCGCCTTTCTTTTCTTCTTCAATGGCTTGTAACTCCAAGCGTTTTTGCAGTTGCAAAGCCGAATTGATGACTTCTGTTTTGTCCTGATGATTGTAAACAATAACCGGCAGTTTTACCATGTTTTCCTTTTTCAACTCCAGGGCATCTATAAAACTAATAATGTTGCTGTTCTTTCTCGGAGTGGCTGTAAGGTCAAGTATAAAACAAGGATTAAATTCTTTGAGCATATCTACACTTAAATCCGTTTCGGCATTGTGGCTTTCGTCCACCACTATGATTGGATTTAAGTATTGCATCACTTTCATCAACGAAATCTCTTCGTCCTTGCCGAGCAATGCTTCAAATGATTGCAATGAGCCGTTTTGTTCAAATACTTTTCTCCCTTCTTTGTTTGCGGTGCGAATGCTGTCGAAACTCAATACAAAAATGTTCAACTGCTCTTTTATCGAAATGGCGTTAAATCCGCTTCCCTGCAATAGTTCTGCTTTGTCAAATACTTCTACTCTGTTGCCGAAATGAGAATTGATTTTTTGGCGATAAGGGTGGTTGGTGTCTTTAAGGTTTTTAATGGTTTGGTCTAAAATGGTAATGGACGGGACCAACCAAACTACTGCTTTGGGTTTGCCGTATGCAAAGGCATCAAAAATGGTTTTAATGGCATTGCAGGCAATAAAAGTTTTACCGCCTGCCGTTGGCACCTTTACGCAGATGTGCGGCACACGGGGAACATTATTTTTGTAGGGTTCAATGGCTGTGCCTGAAAACGGAAAAAAAGGCGTTCTCGGGTGCTTTGCCCAAAAATTATAAAAAGCGTCATTCAGGTCTTTGGTTTCCTGTATGTTTTCCAAAAACAGAGCAAGGTCATTAATCACTTGTTGTTGATAGGGTTTTAATTCCATCTCTTATTTTTTCTTGCCTAATTTTTTGATTTCCTTATCGAAGTCTGAAATGATTTTTTGAGTTTTATTAAAATCATCATATTCTTTGATTGCTTTTTTATCTGCTTGCAGTTTTGAAATTCTTCCTTTCCCTTGTAAAATCTTGTATTCATTAAAATTCAAAAATTTGTTTACACTTTCTGCCAATTGCTGCATGGTAAAGGTGTTTTCACGCTCTATCAAACCCTCTATGTAATCAAAATAACCTGTTACTGTTCTTTCTAATTGGCTTATTTCTTTTTCTTGCAAATAATTTTTAGCAACAATAACATCTGATTTAATTATTCGTCCATCTGGTGCATTTTTCCAGGTTGTTAAACCCATGTTCTCTTGCTTTTTATTTGCTGACTGGTATATAATTTCTGCTGCTGTTTTACCGGTAATAGCAAAATGAAATTTGTTTTGAACCATAGCATAAAAACTCTTTGTTATCTCTGAATTTTTATCATAGTCAATGCTGCACTCTGCAAAAATATCTGTTATTTGTTGGTATATCCTGCGCTCGCTGGCACGGATGGAGCGAACCCTGCGAAGTAGTTCCTTGAAATAATCTTTACCAAATAGCGTTTGCCCTTGTTTTAGTCGGTTATCGTCTAACACAAAACCTTTTATTAAATATTCTTTTAGGGTTTGTGTAGCCCAAATTCTAAATTGTGTTGCCTTACTACTATTTACTCTGTAACCAACTGAAATAATTGCATCGAGGTTGTAATAATTGGTATTGTAATTTTTACCATCAGCGGCAGTTGTTCGGAAATTCCGAACAACTGAATTTTGATCCAACTCTTTGTCGGTAAATATGTTACTCAAATGCTCGCTAATGGTAGATTTAGCAACTCCAAAAAGTTCACTCAAACTTTTTTGAGTAAGCCAAACTGTCTCTCCTTCTACAAAAACATCAACCTTAACTTCCCCGTTGGGGTTGTTATAAATAATAAAATTGCTATTTTCTTCCATTGCTTAAAATCTTGTAATATCCCTTGGTATTTTCTTAAAAATAATATGGTGTTTTGTCATGAAATCCTTGGTGACCAAACAGTTGTCGGCATAAATTACATACTGCTCCGCTTTGGTTTTCATGGTGGCTAAAAAAGCATGGTCTAAGGTGGTTACTTCGTCTTGCTCGTAGTGGAAGTAATATGCTGTATCATTATGCTTGCCCAGGAAATGTTTATTGTCTTTGTGTTTGGTTGCGTTGAGTGGCGTTTTGGTTTCGGTGTAATACACGTATTGACGAATTTTATCAACGCCTACCCATTCATTCAAATTGCCGTCTTCCAAAAACATAGGTTGCCCCAGCTCATAAAAATCAAAACTTCCGCCTGTGCCTTCGGTTGTGCCGTAACCTTGGATAACTCTTTTTGCTCTTTCGGCTGTCAGGCCATTTGCATAATTCTCCATTTCAATTAGGACAAACTTTCTGTTACCCTTATCTGATTTATTAAGGTTTAAGACTG
>JBDHYF010000018.1:0-29739 GCA_039811185.1 Chitinophagaceae bacterium
GCAGACAGGAAGGTTTTTTAGTGTGGATCCACTGGCTGCCCTTTCTACCCGTTGGAGTAGCTATTCCTATGGCTACAATAACCCCATTCGTTTTATTGATGTGGACGGAATGTATGTGGATGATTATGATTACGATGATGATTATGACGGTGTTCAGGATTGGTTCCGAAAAGACGGTACTAACAAAATGGTATACTTCCCGGGCTTGGATGAACAAAGCACACCCGAAGGATACACCTGGTTTGCAAAGCGGTTTTCGGGTACCGATTCTGAAGGCAGAGATGTTTGGGCGGATGAATATGGAAACATCTTATACGATAACCCGCATTGGGAAAATTTACCAGCAGTTACTGTTGGTGTTGGTGATTTAACATCAGAATTTAATTCACGTATTGGAGCAATGGAAGCTCTTTTTGAAGGTATAGCAAACATAATTGAGGAACAACAGGGAGGACCTGTTTTATCTTATCCGGCAAAGATGGCAGCCTTTGGATATATGCAATACAAAGGAGCGAAAACCGAATTTATGAACCCTAAAGCATTTAAAAATAGTCCATTTACTATAAATGGAGGAGGATATGTTAATGGAGAACATTTTTCTCCTGATGATTTTGGAAATTATTTTTATGGAGTTGCTGCAAGGGCTATGGGTATATTGTCTATTGATGCTGCACAAGGTGCAGGAATATATTCGATTTATACTCATTCCCCAACAACAGACTGGACAAATTTCTACGGTTTTTTTGATGAGAAAAAAGATACACGAATGATTTTAAGAGGATATTATGGGAAATAAAAATATTTTTAAAATAGCTGTATTATTTTCAGCACTATCATTTTTATTTTCTTGTGGAAATTTAGAAAATCCAAAGGATAGAAATATGTTAGTTTTTAATGATAGCATAACTTCTGTAACAGATAGTGTAAATGCTATGAATGAAATTTTCCTTAAATCCCAAAATGAAATATTCGCTTATGGGATAGATGTTGATATGAATAATGCTGACAGAAAGGATAATGAATTTTTTCTATATATTAATGATACATTACGCTCTGTTCATAATGTTGGTATTATAACGGATAGTTTACTATATAAAAGTAAACTGCTTGAATTTATTGATAGTTCAGAAAGAAAACGCTTTGTAAATTTAACTTTATACTTGAATAAAAATCATTTGTCAGGTGCTCGTATTGAGAGCGGAAAACTAATTTATTTTTATCGAGACAATATTTATATGGCAGATGCACAAGCAGACTTAAACAGATTTGTAGTATTTTCAAATTCCAAACAAGAAATAAATTTAACCCGATACAAAATATTAGATAAGCGTAAAAACCTGTACTTGCTTGCATACAGAAAGGCTAAAATATGGAGTAATGACTAACAGAAACAAAATATGTAAAGTTCAATGTAAGAAGAGGTTCGAAGAATAGTTTTGCAACAAGGAATCAATAGGGGATGATGAATCACTTTAACCACTTCAACGGCAAGGAAGAGCAGGTTAAGGAGTTTAGTGATGGCTTTGGTTTGGAATGGCTGGATTATGGAGCACGCATGTACGACAAGCACACAGGAAGGTTTTTTAGTGTGGATCCACTGGCTGCCCTTTCTACCCGTTGGAGTAGCTATTCCTATGGCTACAATAACCCCATTCGTTTTATTGATGTGGACGGAATGTATGTGGATGATTATGATTACGATGATGATTATGACGGTGTTCAGGATTGGTTCCGAAAAGACGGTACTAACAAAATGGTATACTTCCCGGGCTTGGATGAACAAAGCACACCCGAAGGATACACCTGGTTTGCAAAGCGGTTTTCGGGTACCGATTCTGAAGGCAGAGATGTTTGGGCGGATGAATATGGAAACATCTTATACGATAACCCACATTGGGAGAATTTACCAGCAGTTACTGTTGGTTCATCATATAATCCTTCGAACGATGGGAATGATTTTTCTGCTCAAAATGGCGGGGGTGGTGGTTTAAACTCTGATTTGGTTGATAAAATTGCAGGTGGAATTGGTCTTAACATGGATGTAAAAGAAGGGCTAATTGAGTTTGCAAAAAAGAGTGGGGATATTGGAAATGCAGGAAATAATTATTTGAAAGTTACTAAGGCTCTTGGTAAGGCGACTGGAATAGTGGGTGCTGGTACAGCATGGTATGATTACTATAATAAACCAACAACGGGAGGTTTAGTAAAAGCATTATCTAATACTGGATTAGTTTTTCTTAGAGTAAATCCATTTGTTGGAGTTGGGTTAGGAATTTTGGATTTGTCAGGAGGCAGCGATTGGTTTTATAATCAAGTTGGCAATGGCATTGATAATATGGGAGGGCCAAGAAGATGAAAAAACTAATTTTAAAATTTCTATTTCTTTTTTATAGTTATTACGATAAAGGCAGCACAAAATCAATAGCATATTTTAGTGCATTAACTGCATTAATAATGGTTTTATTTTTAAATGTATTCGCATTATTGATTTATTTTAATATCATAAAAAGAAATCAGGATTATTCAACTCAAACTCCAATGTCAATTAAATACTTAATTGGTTTTTTGATTTTCATCCCGATTCTTTTTATTTTGAAAAGAACCTTCACAAAAGAAGACATTTTGAAAATTGAAATGGATAAGCCTACGATGAGAAAAGGGTATATCATTATCGTAGGTTATATCATAGTTTCAGTTCTTTTTTTAATATGGGTAATAAAAAATAAATAGGTGTATGACGAAAATAGCATAAATGCTCAAAGTGGTGGGGGTGATTGGTTGTCTGCTGCAAGCGGAGGTTTAGCTGTAGGAGAATTAGCAAGACAGGGAAAGGTTTATGAAGTATTTGGCAGGTCTGCCCAATCTGTTGAAAATGCTCTATCCAATGGGCAGTATGTTCATACGAATGGAAAAACGTATAGCCAAGGATTTAGAGGAAACCAATATGTTAGTTCGAAATCGGTAAGCAATAGTTTAAGTACAGCTAAGCTTGCAAAAAATTTAGGAAGAGGTATGACTGGAACATCTCTTGCTATTTCCGGATACCAACTTTTAACCAGTCAAGGAACGGGAGCAGATTATGCAAGGTTCACAGGGGCTTTAATAATAACAGGTACAGCAGCTATTCCGATTGTGGGGCCTTTTATTTCTATTGGCTTGGGTGTTGCAGATAGCTTTGGAGCATTTGATGGTATTTACAATTCATTTGGACCTTAATTATGGATTTCATTTTTGTATTAATAGGATTGAGTACGGTTTGGCTTTTCATGTTTAAAATTGAATGGCTGTTTAACCCAAAATCTTTCGTAATAAATATTGTTTACGACATTTTTCTGTTTGGTATTTCATTTCTTTTACTTCAATATCAAATAGGAAATCCCAAGTTGGTTTTAGCTCTCAAAATGCCTTTGCTGGCATCACTTGTTTTTTATATTCTTTACAAAGGATTTAAAAAAATTTATAAAAGGAATCCTGAAAATACTTTTTGGACATTTACAGGCAAACCAACTCAGGATGTAATATTTACATTATTGTTTTGGTTTTTAGGAGGTGGATTGCCTTTCATTTTGATGAAAATATAAATGGATTTTATTTTCATCCTGTTAGGAATAAATACCTTATTTGTCTTTTTGTATAAACGTGAATGGCTGTTGCAAAAGCAGCCGTTCACAATATTATTAGCGTGTAATCTAATCTTATTTGTATTGGGCTATGTGCTGCAATATTATTCTATTGGAAACCCTAAACTGGTAGTGGCTCTAAAAATGCCGGTTCTTTCACAACTTTTATTTATTGGCTTGGTTACTGTTTTCAGAAAGATATACAATAGAGACCCTGTAGATACTTTTTGGACAATGGATATTAGTCTTATGAAAGACGGCATTTTCAATTTTGTCTTTTGGGTAATAGCAGTGATACTACCTGCAATACTTGTTTTTACGAGAATTATATAAAACACAAAAGCCCTATTCGGGGCTATTACTTCATCAAACGCCAGGCTTAGCAGCTTGGCGTTTTTAATTTAAGCGCAGTCGCATTTTTCTGAAAAGAACCCTTAAATTTTTTCTTGGTAAGGAAAGTATCTATCATTTTAAAGGCATTGAATTCCAAAAATTGAAAATGAAGCCTGAGATGATTAATGAACAATCAGCCGATGGGCTGCGCGATTGAAGCGGCATCCTTTTTTGCATCTTGCAAAAAAGATACAGCGGAAAGCGCGGTTGCTTAAGATGATAAATGCGCTGCTGCTGACAGCCCCAAATAAAAAAACCGATGCCGCCAACAACACCGGTTTTACTGTGGAGCTGAAGGGAGTCGAACCCTTGTCCAAACATAAGCACCATAAGCTTTCTACATGTTTATTCCTGCATTCATTGTCGGGAAATATCCGGAACAGGACACACCAAATACTTCCTTAGCTGCATGGTCTTTTGTAATGCGCACAGCCTTGCATTACAGCATTTCGTTTTTGTTTGTTGATTAAGCGGGGCAGCGAAAGGCAACGAAACCGCCTGCTCGCCCGGCCATAATGACTACTAATTCACTGAATTAGGCAGCCATGGCGTAGTTATTATCGCCATTTATGGTTTGAACCTTCAGATTTAAGTGCTAATGGAACAACGCACTACATGCTTACACCTACCGTACTCCATGCTGTCAAAGCCAGGTACAGCCCCATAAAAAAAGATCTGACGACAAATTTAATTCTTTTTGCCGCGAGTTTGAAATTTTTCGACATAACATGCCTGCTATTATACAAATTTTTGTTTAATACATTTGGCGCTATGAATGCAACAGTAGGAATTGGGAGCCGTGTGGAACACAGCCATCTTGGCCGTGGTGTAATTGTAGATGCAGGCTCCGACTTTTATGTAATCTGGTTTAAAGCGCTTGATCAGACTAAAAAAATATCCAAAGATTTTGAATTGAAAGTGATGGAAGCAGCGGAGCATACAGCGGAGCCGGAACGCCTGAGCGCCGCCGACATTGAATTTGCACTTGAGGCTGTTTTAAGTCGCCGGCACGATGTAATGGAAATGGTGCCGATGGCCGGGAAATGGAATAACGGAACACTGGTGTTAAAACCCGGCGAAACGAGCTTGCAGGAAAAGGAAATGCCGATTGCCACCTTCTTTCACAAGATCGTGATGGTGCGCGACCGTATGCGACTGATAGAGCAGAAAATAAATGCTCACAAAGGATTAACCGCTGAAGAAAAAGTAGACTTACAACAATATATCACCGGCGTTTATGGGTCGCTCACCAGCTTTAATGTTTTGTTTAAAGAAAGCCGCCACCAGTTTAAAGGCAGTGGTGGAAAAGAAAGTATTTAAGATGTACTCCAAAGAAGAACAGGCCGCCATAAAAAGGGACTTCTGGACGGCCTACGGAAAATATATGATGCCGGTTCCGGGCGCCGATGGCGATAACCGCAATTGGGTGAACTATAAAACCGGTGTAAAGAACATTTTTTTTAAACCCGATTTTACCCGGCAGTCGGTTCGTGTGTCTGTTGTCATCAACCATTCGGATGAGGCAATGCGGCAGCGATTTTTTAATCAGTTTTTACAACTGCGCCCATTGTTTGATGCGGTTGTGGGGACTGGCTGGCAGTGGATGTTCAACAAAGATGAAGGCAGCATTGCGTTACAGTTAGAAGGGCCAGACATATTTAAGCGCAACGACTGGCCGGCCGCCATTTCATTTTTGAAAGAACAAATGATTTTGCTCGACGCTTTCTGGGAAGATGTAAAACCAGTGTTTGAGGGTTTGCGGTAGGGACAACATTAAAATTATACCAGACAAACCAGGTTAAGTTTGATAGGATTTTTTCAAAGTTGCATTGTTCTGTAATTTGCGTTAAGGAAGTAATCGCCGGGGAATTTTTGTACCGAATATGAAGGTGTTTTTTTGAAGGAAAGTTTAATATTGTGCTGTGACTTCTAATTTTACTGAGAAAAGTAACGAATGTCTTATGGCGGCTGAGTTGCTGTTTAAGCATACTTACTATAATTCGTCGGTAAATAGATCTTACTATGCCTGCATCCAGAATTTCTTAGAAATTATTTTTAAAAGGCTTAATGTAGATAGAGCGCAATTTGACTCGGATGCGCGGAATAACTCGACTGGAACGCACGGTTGGGCATACAAATTGGTCAGTAGTGCACTAGTATCTGTTGACAAGTCGGACTATAAATGGGTGCAAAAAAAATTTCCGGAATTAAAGAAGCTAAGGGAGAAAGCTGATTATCAGGATGCTATCATTTCACAGGAAGCATCGTACAATGCGATCAGTCTTGCAAAGGCAATTATTTCAACAACAAGCAAAATCAAAAAATCATGACTCCTGCAGAATATTTAAAGAACAAGTTGGCTGATTTGGCAGCTCGCTTTCCATCTATTACTGTAAAATATGCTTACGATAGCATGATAGGCTTCCATATTGTTGAATTATCGCCTGTAGATCAGTATTACTCTAATTCCGCTTTGGATGACTATTGGTTTCCAATTTCGGTCGAGTTTTCTAAGTTCTTTCCAGATGAATTCGTTACGTTTATTTCTTCGGACTCATCATTGAAAGTCGAGGAGCCTGAATTAACCTATAACAGTAAATGAGCGTTACCGCCAACTAATTTTATTGCCCGAACTAAGTAGATAGAGAATAGTTGCTGTTAATTTTCTAACTCAGTAAAACTTATTTCAATATCACGGTCCCCAACTCGCGGGTTAGCGAAACCTCCACTTCTTTTAGCTTGTTGTGTATTGCAATCAGCTTTAACTGCTCCTCAAAATCTTTTTCCTGCTCCAACGCCTTCTGATTTTCATCGAACATGGTTTTTATTTTCTTCAGCCTGAAGAAACACAGGCTTTTAAAAACATCCGTTTTGTAAGCAGTCTTTTCTTCGGGCGTAGGTTCTTTAAAATTTTTCAGCTTCTCATCCCAGCGGCTGCTCAGCTCGTGCGGCTGCATCAGCAAATTAGTGAACAACTGCTTAACCGCTTCGTCGGCATGATGCAGAAAATATTTCTCGTCCGGCTCCTCACCGGCGGCGGTTAATATAAAGTATTCATCGAACACTTTTTCATACAAGGCATTGTTGAAGTTAAATGACTCGAGCGCCTCGTGCATGTACATTGCTACTGTAGCGTTTTCATCCCACGGCTTGTGGCCATGTTCAACAAGCAGCTTCAGCACGTTTTTTTCCTGCAAATCATCAAAGTCAGTCAGTTCGCTTGTTTCAGACAACGGCTCGCTTTCAGGAACTCTCTGCCCTGTAGCCGCCTGTTGCTTCTCCTCCCGCTGCGTAATTTTCGCAACTTCCTCGCGCTTATATTTTGCAATCAGTTGCAGCAGCGCCCCTTCTTCAATATTGAGCAGTTGCGCCGACCGCCGGCTGAACTCCTGCTGCTTCACAAAATCTTCCGGGCGGTTTATTTTGCTGATCGATTTTGCAATGGCATTTACCACTTCATTTTTCTTCGCAATGTCGTTGCCGGCGTCTTGCAGCATCGCCTCTAACTGAAAAAAAATGAAGTCTTTTTTTGTTTCGGAAACAAACCGTAAAAACGCTGCGCTGCCTTTTTTCTGCACCCATCCATCGGGGTCTTCGCCTTCCGGAATCAGTGCAATCTTTACGTTCAATCCTTCTTCCAGCGCCATGTCCAAACCACGGAGCGCCGCCTTCACACCGGCCGCATCGCCGTCATACAAAATAGTGAGGTTATCGGTGAACTTATGTATCAGCTTTAACTGTGCTTCTGTCAGTGATGTTCCACCACTCGCCACCACATTTTCAATACCGGCCTGCTGAAGCGCCGTAACGTCGGTATAGCCTTCTACCAACAAACACTCATTCTGTTTGCCGATGGCCGTGCGGGCAAAATAGATTCCGTAAAGGGTTTTGTTCTTTACATAAATTTCGTTTTCAGGCGTGTTGATATATTTGGGCGCCTTATCGGCCTTGCCAATTACTCTGGCGCCAAAGCCCACAATACGGCCGGAAAGGTTGTGGATGGGAAAGATAATTCGTCCGCGATAGTTGTCGAACAGCTCGCCATTTCGCTCCGTAACAAGTCCCGACTTCAATAACACTTCTTTACTGAACTGCTGTTTCAGTGCGGCTTTCGCAAAGCTGTTGCCACTGCTGTTGCAATAGCCAATTTGAAATTGTTGAATGATGGCAGCCGTGAAGTTGCGGTGTTCAAGATAAGTGAGCGCCACAGTGCGGCCTTCCTCAGTTTGTAACAGATTTTCGGAGAAAAACTTCTGTGCAAAATTGTTGAGCACATACAGGCTTTCGGCAATGTGTTGCTGTTGTTTTACTTCATCGCTCACCTCTTTTTCTTCAACGGGAATGCGGTAGCGGGCTGCCAGCCATTTCAATGCTTCTACATAACTGTATTTTTCGTGCTCCATTACAAAGCCGATGGCATTGCCACTTTTTCCGCAGCCAAAACATTTAAAAATTTCTTTTGATGGCGATACGGTGAAGGAAGGCGTTTTCTCGTTGTGGAACGGACAATTACCAATGTAGTTGACGCCTCTTTTTTTGAGGTTCACGAATTCACCTACCACATCAATAATATCGGTGGCATCAATAATTTGGCGAATGGTTTCCTGTGGAATCATAAACCTTGCAAATATCGGTATTCGCGCCAAGCAGCCCTAAGTTTTGCAAGTTGCTAATACACAAGGGCGGGAGATGTGTTGGTAGCAGCCGGTGCTGCATTGCCGGGATAAATTTTCTGTAAAATTTTGATGGTATCCACCGTGGTGGCGCTGATGAGTTGAAACTGATCGGTAATAGTTTTTAAATCGGACAGCACTTTCTTTATCGTCTCCATGTCGCTGTCGATTCCTGCTTCCAAATCTTTTTTTCGCTGATCGAGCAGTTGTTGCACTTTGCGCATTGTGGGCAGTTTGTTGGCAAGCTCATCGCCTGTGCAGTACTCGTTTTCTACAATGCAAACAGCCCTCTCCATCTGGCGGTCTACTTGTTTTATCAGCGGTGCAAAATCCGGATTTACATATTTTGCTCCAAAGCTCTGGGCGTAATACGAAAGCGCGGCAATATGCGATGTGGCAACGTGTATGGCTGTTACAAGCTGGTGATAGTATTCCATTTTCGGTTGCTTTTCTTTGGGTTCGGCGAGCATTTTCTGAAAGCTGTCGGCAAGGTTTGCCAGCGCCACAAATGCGTCTTTCCGTGCAATTTTAAATGCAACTGCATCTATCGCATCTCCCGTAAAAATGGCGGCACTTTTTAAAAAATAATTCCTGTTTGCCTCCATTGCTTTTTTTATTTGATTGCCGATAGTTTTATACTCCCACGATTGCAGTACAAAGCCCGATACCAGCCACGCAATCAATGAGGCTATCAACGTATCAATCACGCGATCGTTCAGCGAACTTTTTAAGGTTCCGGGATTTAGAAAATGTAAACTCATAATTACATACACTGTAACCGCTGTTACGCTTACAAAATATTGAAGTTTCAAAAAACTGTAGGCAAGCAGCATTGCCACCACCATGGCAATCAGAATGGCAAGGTTATTATCGCCGGAAAGAAATAAGATCACAAAGCCCAAAGCTGCGCCTGCAATGGTGCCCGATACCCTTTCGATGTTGCGTTTTTTTGTGGCGCCAAATGCCGGGCGCAAGATGGTTGCAATCGATAGCAATATCCAATAACTGTGGCCAATGCTCGTAAACAGTAACGATATCAGATAACCCGCCAGCAGCGCAACGGTGAGGCGGAGCGAATGCCGGAAAGTGGTGGACTGAAGAGAGAGGTTGTTCAGCAACAAATCGATATCGAATTTTTGACTGCTCACAAATTTGTGGAGCTGCCGTCTCTTCAGTTCGTCCTTGTTAATATCGGCATTATAGGCCGCGTAGGTTTCCAGTCGTTTAATGCGTTCGGTAATGTCCTGCAAGCTATACAGAATATGCCGCAGGCTGATAAAACTTTCGAGCGATTCGGACGTAAGATTTTCCTTTCTGATTTTTAAAAACACCTGCATCACTTCCTCCGAAATATTGCCGAGGTTTTCATTCGATTTATAACTGTATCCGCCCTGCACGGCAAGCCCTATGTTATGGATGGTGTTGGCAAGGATTACGAGGTTGTTGTTGATGTGAGTAAGGATGTCTGTATCGTCGAATTGTTTATGAAGGGCAGCATAATCTTGTTGCGATGTCATAATCCTTTCCAATAAGTCGATGCTGTCTAAAAACATCATCATCAACGAGCGGCCTTTCCGCGTTGATTCGGTTAAAAAACTTCTTGTTTTAAACAGTACCTCCCGCAGTTCGTTCTGGTGCTGATTTATTTTGATCTGATGATCGATAAGCTTTTTATAGTAGGGAGTGTAGTCGGATTTTTTCAGGTAGAATTTTGATTTTGTGTGCAGATAGGCCGATATATCCATCAGATAGTCGCCGAGCAGCAGTTGAACTTGTTTGTAAGGCCGGATAGAATATCCTGTAAGAGCAAGAAGAAAATACCATAAGCCGCCCAGCGCCACGTATGCAGCATCTTCGTATATGGTAGTACCGGGCGCCCGCAGTGGGTTAAGGTGCAGAATAAAAATGATGAGTGCTATGGCGCCAATACTTCCCGCGCGGCTGCCGTAGACCGAAACCATCGAAAAGAACACAGAGAAAGCAACCAGTTCCACCGCAATCAGCCAAGGTATACCATGGCTCAATCCAACAATCATAATCACCAGGAAGTTAATGGGAATGCTGAGCAGTATTCCGTTGCGCCGGTGATGAAACGGACCCGGGTTATCGATGAGTCCGGTAAAGAGCGCGCCGAAGCAAACGCCGATGGCCTCGGTTAAAAAATTAAACTGATACAACAGCAGCGCAGGTATCAGTGTAGCGCCTGTAACTCTTATGCCTGTGTTCAGGTGCTGACTGGTAATAAATTTTTGTAACCGCGTTCTATAATCCATTTATTTCTTTTCTGTTTATTTCCAAACCGCCCTTGCGGAATAAAACAAGCGGAAGGGCTTATTTTTGGCCGCAAAATAAAAATCGTTTCGCCGGTGGAATGGAATCAGCCTAATATAACAAAAGCCTTGCAAAATATTGTAGGGGCTGCATTTGTTTTTGCTGACCACGACACTTGTATTGCATTCAGTACCGACTGTACAGAAGAACTGAGTTTTAAACCCGATGTGGTGATAAAGCCCGGCACCGCGCAGGAAATTTCGGAGGTGATGAAGTTCTGTAACGAGCATAAAATTCCCGTTACACCAAGGGGTGCAGGCACCGGATTAACAGGCGGCGCATTGCCTGTTTGCGGCGGAGTGCTGCTAAGCACCGAGCGGTTAAACAACATCATTAAAATAGATGAAGACAATCTTCAGGTAGTTACCGAACCTGCCGTTATCACAGAGGTGTTGCAGGATGCCGTGAAGGAAAAAGGTTTGTATTATCCGCCCGATCCTGCAAGCAAAGGCAGTTGTTTTATCGGCGGCAATGTTGCTGAAAACAGCGGCGGCCCCAAAGCAGTGAAGTACGGAGTGGTAAAAGATTATGTGCTAAATTTAGAGGTGGTGTTGCCAACCGGCGAAATCATCCAAACCGGTGCCAACGTGCTGAAAAACGCAACCGGCTATAACTTAACGCAACTGCTCGTGGGCAGTGAAGGAACATTGGGAATCATCACTAAAATCACACTGCGACTGATTCCTTACCCCAGGTTTGATTTGTTGATGTTGGCGCCGTTTTATACATTGGAAAATGCAGGCCGTGCGGTGGCAGAAATCTTTAAAGCCGGTATTACGCCCTCGGTAATTGAGTTGATAGAAAAAGATGCGCTGGAAATTGTTTGCAAAATGCTTAACCACTCCTTGTTTCCCGGTTTGCAAAAAGAAGCCGCTGCCGTGCTGCTGATTGAAGTGGACGGTAACAACAAAGAAGTGCTGTACGAAGAAATGGATGTAATGGCTGCTTTGCTTGGGGAGATGGATACCGGCGACATTTTGTTTGCCGAGGATGAAGCGCAGAAAAGCGGTTTATGGCAGTTGAGACGGCGGGTGGCAGAGGCGGTGAAACTGGCGGGATACACAATTGAAGAAGATACAGTAGTGCCGAGAGCCGCTTTACCACAACTGATAAAGGGCGTGAAGGCACTTGGCGTGCAGCATGGATTTAAAGTGGTTTGCTACGGCCATGCGGGCGATGGCAATCTGCACATCCGCATTAACAAAGAAGAACAAAAAAACAGTTATGGGAATAGTGAAATGCAGGCAGTGCTGCATCAACTGTTTCTTTTGGTGAAAAGCCTGGGTGGTACAATCAGTGCGGAACACGGAATCGGACTCATTCAGAAAAGCTTTATGCCCGTTGTATTTGAAGATAAAGCGATTGATCTGATGCGGCAGATTAAGGCTGTTTTCGATCCGAACAATATTCTCAATCCACAAAAAATTATTCTTTAAATGAAGAAGTTTTATTTGCTTTTGATGTTTTCTTTTTTTTCGGCCGCGGCCATTGCGCAGGTAGAGGAGGAGCCGTACAGGGAGCCGGAAATAAAAGGTTTCGATTGGAATGATGTGTTTCTTGGCGGCGGCCTCGGCCTGAATGTAGGAACCGGGCGGTTCGGCTTTAGTGTAACGCCGGAAGTGGGCTATTCGATAGCCGATTGGGTGGATGTGGGCCTTGTGTTCAACTTCAATTATTCCTCTATAAAGTTCCAGTCGAACGCCGGCGGTTCGTGGGCAGACTATAAACAGCAGAACACCATTTTTGGAGCAGGAACGTTTTTGCGCGTCTATCCGATACCGTCTGTTTTTATTCAACTGCAACCGGAGGTGAACTGGATTACGATTAAACAGAGCATGACGAATACGTCGCTCACACAAAAGTTTCATTATAACGCCACCTCGGTGTTGGGCGGCGTTGGATACGCACAAAGAATAGTCGGCAGGTCGAACTTTTATATCATGATCGGACTTGATCTGATGCAGGAAGTGAACTCGCCCTACCGCGATATGTACAACAACGCCATTTTGCAGTATCGCTCCGGACTTAATTTCTATCTTGGCAAACGGAAATGATTTAAAAAAAACCGATGAACCCCTTACTACTTTTCAGCTTTGTAATTGCGTATTTCCTTTTGTTGCTCGCAGTGGCTTTCATTACGAGCCGCAACTCAAACAACGATTCGTTTTTTATCGGCAACCGCAAAAGCAACTGGATGCTTGTTGCTTTTGGAATGATTGGCACATCGTTAAGCGGCGTCACTTTTGTGAGTGTGCCGGGCACTGTGGCCACCAATGCTTTCGGTTATTTTCAGGTGGTTATCGGATATGTAATCGGATATTTTGTAGTGGCGTTTGTGCTGCTTCCGCTATACTACAAGCTGCACCTTACGTCTATCTATCATTACCTCAACCAGCGGTTCGGGATGACATCGTATAAAACCGGTGCATTGTTTTTTATCCTTTCGCGAACCATCGGCGCAACGGCAAGGCTCTATCTCGTAATTAATGTGCTTCAAATTTTTATTCTCAACAATTTGAATGTGCCTTTTTGGGTAACAACATCCGTTATTCTGCTTATGATACTGTTGTACACTTTTGAAGGAGGCGTTAAGACAATTGTATTTACCGATACTTTGCAAACAACGTTTATGGTTGCAGGATTGTTGATCTGCGTTTTTTATATCATGAGCCATCTGTCGCTTTCTCCTGCTGACGTGTACAACAGCCTCGCTGCAAACAACTACACTAAGGTGTTTAACACCAACGTTGACAGCGCTGGCTTTTGGGGTAAACAGATTTTGGGTGGTATGTTCATCACCATTGCCATGACGGGTCTGGATCAGGAAATGATGCAAAAAAACATCAGCGTACGAACGCTGAAAGATTCTCAGAAAAATGTGCTCACACTAAGCTTTTTACAGGCAGCGGTGGTATTTATTTTTTTGGTGCTTGGCGGCCTTCTTTACATTTTTGCTCAAAGCAACGGCATCGCGGTTTCGGGCGACGATCTTTTTCCAACAATAGCGCTCAGTCACCTACCTTCTTTCATTTCAGTTATTTTCATCATAGCGCTGATATCGGCGTTGTTCCCAAGCGCTGATGGCGCCATTACAGCACTCACTTCATCGTTTTGTATCGATATTCTCGGAATTAAACGGAGAGAGAAATTGCAGGAAGCCGGGCAGAAAAAAATTCGGATGAATGTTCATCTTGTTTTTACACTCGTGTTTTTTTTATGTGTGATGATTTTTAAGTGGATCGATAATAAATCCATCATATACATTATTCTCGATGTGGCAGGATATACTTATGGCCCGCTGCTTGGGTTGTTTGCTTTCGGCATTCTTACAAAGCGACAGTTAAGTAATTCGCCTGCTGTACCGGCAATCGCGGTTTTGTCTCCTTTAATCTGCTATCTCATCAAACATTATTCGGCTGATTTATTTGGCGGTTTCCAAATCGGCATCGAACTGCTGATATTGAATGGCCTTATCACATTCGTTGGTTTATATCTTACATCACATAAAAAAGCGGTTGCCGATGTTGCCGCTCATTAATCCTTCTGCCGATCGCTATGCACAGCAGCATAGCAGCGCACTGCCTCCGCACGTTCAGCAAGTTTTTAAACAAACGTTGTTGAGCCATCCGCACGCACACATGATCAGCAGCGAATTACAGGGCAGCCTTTTATATTTTTATGCTCGCCTGCTGCAACCCAATTACATACTGGAAATTGGAACATTCACAGGGTTCAGTGCCATGTGCCTCGCCGAAGGAATGCCCGAATCTGCAACACTGCACACCATAGAACTGAGGGCAGACGACGCCGCAACCGCTAAAGAAAATTTTAAACTGCTTAAAGGCAATAAGCATGTACATTTGCACGTTGGTAATGCGTTGGAAGTAATTCCACAACTCAATCATCGGTGGGACATGGTTTTTATAGACGCCGATAAAACAGGATACGTTGACTATTACGAGTTGTTGCTTCCGCGCTTGTCAGACCACGGTTTAATAATTGCAGACAATGTTCTTTTTCACGGCCAGGTGTTGAGTGATGATTTGAAGGGGAAAAATGCAAAAGCCATCGACGCTTTTAATAAACACGTTGCCGAAGATGAAAGAACTGAGCAGGTTTTATTAACCGTTAGAGACGGATTGCTTTTGATTAAAAAGACTTAAACCCATGCAGAAATCTTTTTTAACCCTTGTTTGCACCATCATTTTCTCTTTTGCTTTTTCGCAGTCTAAAGTCCAGGATTATATTCAGCGATTTAAAAATATTGCCATCGAAGAAGAAATTCGAACCGGCATTCCTGCTTCTATAAAGCTTGCACAGGGAATTATTGAAACCAGTGCCGGAGAAAGCAACCTTGTCGTTCGTTCCAACAACCATTTCGGAATAAAATGCAAAACCGAATGGCAGGGTGGAAAAGTTTATCATGATGACGACGCAAAGGGTGAATGTTTCCGGAGCTACGAAAATCCTGAAGACAGTTATCGCGACCACTCCGACTTTTTGCTTACCAGAAGCCATTACGCTTTTCTTTTTCAACTCGATCCCACCGATTACGAAGGATGGGCAAAAGGTTTAAAAAAAGCCGGTTATGCCACCAATCCCAATTATGCCAACATGCTGATAAAAGTGATTGTTGACAATGATCTCCAGCAGTACACTTTACTTGCGTTAAACCAGAAACAGAAAAAAGAAAATAATCTGTTTGCGATAAAACCCGAACCCGGCAGCGAACAAACAACGGTAGCTAAATTGGATGTGGAGGAAGTGGAGACTTTTTCACCGCCCGTTGTTAAAAACCATCAGGCTGCAGAAAATTCTCCTCAACCCATGTTTGTACAAACTTCTGTTGAAGAATTGAAAGTAAATTATCCGCAAGGCGTTTTTAAAATCAATAATATGAATGTGGTGTATGCGCCAACCGGAACCAGTCTGCTTGCGCTTGCCAGCCGTTATAACATCAGCTATCAGAAGTTATTAGATTTTAACGACATTGAACAGTCCGATATTCTTGCAAAAGATCAGTTGTTGTTTTTGGAGAAGAAGCAGAAAAAAGGAACAAAAGATTTCCATGTGGTGCAATTGGGTGAAACACTTTACGACATATCGCAACGCGAGGGTATCCGTTTGCAAAACCTGCTGCTCCTAAATAAAATTTCGAAAGGAAAAGAGCCTCTTCCCGGCGAAAAAATTTACTTGCGCAGCGACGCACCAACAGCGCCAAAAACAGCCGACTCCGGCAGTCAGGTTGCTTTTGCAGGATAAGCTTTTCTTCTTTAATATTGCCTCCAATTTCACCGATTATGGCAACCATCAAAGTGTTCGATAAAGAGTTTGTTCCTTACATTTCCGAAGAAGAAATTTTACAGAAAGTACGCGCCTTATCTGCTCAGTTAGATAAAGATTACGAAGGCAAAAAGCCGCTTTTTATTGCCATCCTCAATGGCGCTTTTATGTTTGCGTCGGATGTGTTTAAGCACCTTTCTATCGAAGCCGAGATTTGCTTTATAAAACTTGCCAGCTATAAAGGCACAAAGTCGAGCGGTCATGTAATCACTGCTATCGGCCTCGACACGGACGTTACCGGCCGCGATGTGGTAATACTGGAAGATATTGTTGACACCGGAAAAACATTGAACGAATTTCTTCCACAGCTAAAAAATCAAAACCCCCGCTCCCTTAAAGTGGCAACCCTGCTGCACAAGCCTGATGCAACCATTTACCCTGTTCACATCGATTATTGTTGCTTTACCATCCCCAACCGCTTTGTGCTCGGATACGGCCTCGATTACGATGGCTTCGCAAGAAACCTCCGCGAACTCTACCAACTTGCTTAAATCGTCAATTGCAAATCGTCAATCATAAAGCGTAAATCGTAAATCCCCGGCCGTCAATCCCACTCATGGCATATTCCTTGAAACTTTGCTGAGAAATATTCTATGAAAAATTTTTTTTGTTTCTGCTTTCTGCAGCCGTTGTCAGTGCTGCAACAGCGCAAAATGTAGCCATCGGTATTAAAGGCGGCGCCAATCTCACCAAGATCGATGGAATGAAATTTAAAGAAGGCTTCAATACGTCTTATCAGGCCGGCGGCTTTCTCGAAGTTGACTTCACCGACAAATTCGGCCTTCAAACGGAAGTGCTCTTCTCGCAATCGAAGGTGCGACAGGACACATCCCTTTCGCAGGTGATACACTTTAATCACGCAAACGACATCAAACTCGATTACCTCGCTATCCCCGTTCTGTTGCGCTATCATGTTTCCAAACTCCTTACCCTTCATGTCGGTCCTCAGTTCGGCATTCTAATTAATAAAAACGACAACCTACTCACAAACGGACAGCAGGCGTTTAAGAACGGTGATTTTTCTCTTCTCGGCGGCGTGCAGTTAAACCTTTCTTCTTTCCGGATTTATGGCCGTTATAATATCGGCCTCAGCAATATCAGCGATGTAGGCAACTCGCAGAAATGGAAGTATCAACAAATTCAACTCGGAATCGGCTTTAAAGTCCTGTAGCCAACTGCTGGCCTGACAATTTGTGCCCGATCAATCAAATAAATTGCTTCGGCATCAATCTTGACTTTCTATGCCTCCCGCTGATGATACAAGTTTGCAGCGGTATTCTGTCATATTGACTTTTGAAAATTGATTATGAGCCTGAGCAAAATATTTATGAGTGCCGATGACGATGGGGATTTTTTACCCATTCTTCCAATTTCTGAAAACGACAGCATTAATGAGCCACTCGATATTGACGACGATTTACCGATTCTTCCTTTAAGAAACACCGTTTTGTTTCCCGGCGTTGTACTGCCGATTACGGTGGGCAGAGACAAGAGCATTAAAGCGGTTAACGACGCCTATAAAGGAAATAAGCTGATTGGTGTGCTGGCGCAAAAAGACGCTGCCATTGAGGAGCCGGAACTGAAAGATTTATGTGAGTATGGAACCGTTGCCAAAGTGGTGAAGCTGATAAAAATGCCCGACGGCGGCACTACCATTATCATTCAGGGCAAGCGGCGCTTTCGCATGCTTTCGCTCGTTACCGAAGAACCTTATTTTAAAGCAAAAGTAGAATTGGTGAATGAGGTGGATATGAGTCAGGATCAGGATATGGAAGCTTACATCAGCTCCATCAAAGATCTGGCTACTCAGATTATTCAGCTTTCGCCCAATCTTCCCACAGAAGCAACCATCATTTTAAAAAACATCGAGAATCCGAACTTCCTGGTAAACTTTGTAAGCAGCAATCTAAACACGGAACTATCCGAAAAACAACAACTGCTCGAAATCAATGATGGAAAAGAGAGGGTAGACAGGCTCATTGCCATTTTGCAGAAGGAATTGCAGTTTGCTGAACTGAAAAATAAAGTGGTAAATAAAACCCGAACCGAGCTCGACAAACAGCAGAAAGAATACTTTTTACAGCAGCAACTGAAAAGCATTAAAGACGAGCTGGGCGGCGATACCAACGATCGTGAAATTGCCGAGATGAAGAAGAAAGCCGAGACAAAAAAATGGCCTGAGGCTGCTAAACAGGCTTTCGTTGCCGGTATCGCCAAACTGGAAAGAATGCATCCGTCTACTCCCGATTTTTCGGTTGTATACAATCACCTGGATCTCATGCTCGATCTTCCGTGGGAGGAATATACGGATGATCGCTACGACCTGAAACACGCTCAGGAAGTGCTCGACAACGATCACTATGGCATGAAAAAGATCAAGGAAAGAATTCTGGAATATCTCGCAGTATTGAAGTTGAAGGGCGATTTAAAAAGTCCGATTCTTTGCTTCGTAGGCCCTCCCGGAATCGGGAAAACATCGTTGGGAAAAAGCATTGCACATGCCATCGGCAGAAAATACGTGCGGCTAAGTTTTGGCGGCCTGCACGACGAAAGTGAAATTAGAGGACACCGCAAAACATACATCGGCGCTATGCCCGGGCGTATTCTCCAAAATATCCGCAAAGCAAAATCGTCAAACCCGGTGATGATTTTAGACGAGATTGATAAAATTGGAAATGACTTCCGCGGCGACCCTTCATCAGCCTTGCTCGAAGTGCTCGATCCGGAACAAAATCACAGCTTTTACGATAATTATCTCGAACTTGAATACGACCTCAGTAAAGTGCTGTTTATAGCCACAGCCAACAATCTGCAAAACATTCAGCCGGCACTTCGCGACCGTTTGGAAATTATCGACCTGAGTGGTTATGCCATTGAAGAAAAAATTGAAATCGCCAAAAGGCATTTGCTTCCCAAACAGCAGGAAGCACATGGCCTTGCGAAGGTGAACCTGAAGTTTCCGGAAAAAGTGCTCGAGAGGGTGATTGAAAGCTATACGCGAGAAAGCGGTGTTCGCGAACTCGACCGGCAGCTGGCATCTATTATGCGCAATCTGGCGAAAGACTACGCCATCAACGGAAAAGTGAAACCACAGATAACCGTGAACGATGTGGAAAGGATTTTAGGAGTGCCGCGCTACACCAACGAAATTTATAAGCAGGCGAACATACCCGGTGTTGCTGTGGGCCTTGCCTGGACTTACGTGGGTGGCGACATTCTCTTTATCGAATCGGTTTTGAGCGATGGGAAAGGTGAGCTTAAACTAACCGGCAACCTCGGAAATGTAATGAAAGAAAGTGCGTCAACTGCCTTTACCTATTTGCAGGCAAACGCAAAGAAATATGGCATTGCGCCCGAAATGTTTGCCAACAAAAATGTACACATTCACGTGCCCGAAGGCGCTACGCCGAAAGACGGGCCAAGCGCCGGAATTACAATGCTGACGGCAATGACATCGGCCTACTCGGGCAGAAAAGTAAAGCCATTTTTAGGAATGACGGGCGAAATCACGCTTCGGGGGCAGGTGCTTCCGGTGGGCGGAATAAAAGAAAAGATTTTAGCAGCCAAACGTGCCGGTTTAAAAGAGATTATCCTTTGCTGGCAAAACGAAAAAGACATCAATGAAATTGATGGTGACTTTATTGAGGGCCTAACATTTCATTACGTAAAAACGATGAACGCCGTGCTCGACATTGCGTTGCAATAATCATTCGGCCGCCTGGAAAGGCGGCTTTTTTTTAGATTTGAATTTTTATGAGTGACGCGTTCAGCCAATTCACCCGCCGCATCAGCCGACGAAATAATTTCCGGTTTTTCCTGATGAAGAACTTACCCGCCGCATGGTTAGCCGGCTGTAGGCTGGAGGCGGTAAGCACCGAAAAAGCGGTGATCTCATTAACGGAAAGTTGGCTCAACCGAAATCCTTTTCGTTCGATATACTTTGCTGCATTGAATATGGCCGCGGAACTCAGCACCGGTGTTTTGTGTATGGGACACCTTTACGAACAACCGCCATGCAGTATGCTGATTGTGAAGCAGAGTGCATCTTACTTTAAGAAAGCCACCGGCACCATACGCTTCCTGTGTGAAGACGGCGATCGTATAGCTGAAGCAATTCAAAATGCCATCCGCTCGTGCGAGGCTACGCTGGTTCACTGCAACGTAAGGGCTCTTAACTCCGATAACGAACTGGTGGCAGAAATGCAGTTTAGTTGGAGTTTTAAAGCGAGAAATCTGGAGCCCACCCATCTCGCTTAACGTTTTTTTACTTCTTTTTTTGTATCAGGCCGGCCGATGCTCATTCATTTCTGGTATCTTTCCACACCGAAATGCGGTCTCCTGATGAAAAAACTGATTTTTTTTTCCGTTCTTTTCTCGTCGAAAATTTTGCCGGTAAATGCGCAGGCGATCGACAGCATCTTCATTAATCTCTATTACGACAGCTTAAAAATGAATGTGCACAATTACATTAATGTTGATGCCAAACTTTCAAACGGCAGCTATATTCCGCTCAGTGCAAAAGAGGTGAATTTTACTTCCGACTACGGCAAATGGGAAGGCAACAGCTTGCTTGTTGATTCTTCGTGCAAACGTGAGTTTATTCAGGTGCACGCTCAATTGAAGAGCAATCCGCAACTGAAGAAGTCGGTGATCATCTACCTTAAAAAAGTGAACGAGCCGGTTGCGCTTCCCACTACAGAAGAACTGCTCGAAAAATGGAAGCGCGAGGCAAAGGATAAAAAGCGAAACAAAAGTCAGCGTTAAGTGTTTGTTAGGATAAACGCATCCGATTATAGATGTCGGATACTTTAATATTTTTGCCTGCGAAATGAAAAAGTTTGTCATTCTTCTGTTAATGGTTGTTTACGGTATGTCCGCTTCGGGCATGACGGTTTACATGCATTATTGTTGTGGCAAACTCGATGAAGTAAAAATTGTTCCCGCCAAAAAATTTGCATGCCATCAGGAAGCTGAAGACATCGCTGATACCGGTTGTGGCGACGATTCAAAGTCCGATCATTCGGATTGTTGCTTCAATCAAACGGTTGAACTTAAGATACAATCCGATCAGGAAAAACTCATCGTTTCAAAGCCGCTCGATCTTACGCCGGCAGTGCTCACACACAGGCTTTCCTTTTTAGATAAGCCGCAGTCTTTTTTCGATCATATTTCGCTGCTGCCGGAGCCTCCTGCTTCCCAAAAATTACCCGTCTTTATATCTAACCGCGTTTTTAGAATTTAATACCTGCCTGCAATCGCCGGCATCTCTTAGTTAACTACTATTATTAAATTCTAATACAATGAAATCATACTTATTATTTATCGGTCTTATGCTGCTGTCGTTTAGCGGATTGCAGGCACAGACATCCAAAGACACAACCATTAGTTTCCGGGTGGAAGGGAACTGTGGCTCGTGCAAATCAAGAATAGAAAAATCAATCAAAATAAACGGCGTAATTCGCGCCGGATGGGATGCAAAAACCAAAATGATTACGGTAACCTATCTGCAGGAGGTGATTGCACCCATTACGCTGCATGAAAAAATTGCCGCTGTCGGACACGCAACCGAGTTGGTGAAGGCAAGCGAAAGCGCTTATGAAAGTTTACCTGAATGCTGCTTGTATCGAACATTTTCGCACGATGACGACGACGCACACGAGTCCGCTCTGCTGCATCAAACCTCGTCGCCCACATCGTTCGTTACAGGAAAAATTTTCGAGTCGGTAAATGGGCATAACAAACCGCTTGCAGGTGCCTCAGTCGTTATATCGGGCAGTTCAATCGCCACCATTTCCAATGCCGACGGAAGTTTTTTGCTGGAGAACACGGGCGACAATAGCTCGTTGCTTATTAGCTATGTAGGTTATCCCGCGCAGACGGTGCCGTTTAAAAGCAACGACTCGATAACAGTTGTTTTCAGCGGAAACAACCAGCTTGCAGCCGTTGTGGTTACTGCCTCCAAACGCGCCTCCTATGTAAATACAACGGACCCCGTTCGTATGAGTTTCATGACCAACAAAGAGCTTTTAAAAGCCGCCTGCTGTAACCTCAGCGAAAGCTTTGAAACCAATCCTTCTGTGGATGTTTCGTTTAATGATGCTGTTACCGGATCAAAACAAATTCAGTTATTAGGCCTTGCAGGCAACTACACACAACTTACTGTAGAAAATATGCCGGGTCCGCGCGGGTTGGCAACGCCTTTAGGATTAAGCACCGTTCCGGGAACCTGGGTGGAGAGCATTCAGCTTATTAAAGGCCCCGGCAGCGTGGTAAATGGCTTTGAAAGCATAGCCGGACAAATAAATGTGGAAATGAAAAAGCCCGAAGGCAAAGAGAAACTCCTTGCCAACGTATATGTAAACGATTGGGGAAAAACCGATATCAACCTCAACTCATCCATTCAACTCAACAAAAGATGGTCAACAGCTTTTTTGCTGCACGATGCTTTCGGATACAACAAAGTAGATTTTAATAACGATGGCTTCCGGGATGCACCCACAGGCAATTTATTTACCGCAATGAACCGCTGGCATTACGGGTACGAAGGGATGGAATTTCAGTTTGGCGGAAAAATAATGACCGATAGAAAAATGGCGGGGCAAACAGGTTTCAACAGCAAGAGCGATCTGAGCAAATTTTATGGCGTAGAAATGAATACCGACCGCTACGAAGGCTTTGCAAAAATTGGATATGTGTTTCCAAACAAGCCCTATCAAAGTGTAGGCTTGCAGGTTTCCGGTTTCGATTATAAACAAGATGCCTATTTCGGACATACCGATTACAAAGCACATCAGAAGAATTTTTATTCCAATTTTATTTTTCAGTCAGCCATTGGCAGCACCATTCATAAATATAAATTAGGATTAAGCTTTCAGTGGGACGATTACAACGAAACATTGAAAGCCATCAATTATAAAAGAAAAGAAATTGTTCCCGGTGCTTTTGCCGAATACACTTTCACGCCCAACGATCAATTTGCTTTGGTGGCGGCAACACGTGTTGACAACAACAATTTATACGGAACTTTTATTACGCCGCGTTTTCATTTGCGCTATGAACCTGTTAGCGGAACGGTGATCAGGCTGGCTGCCGGAAGAGGACAGCGAACAGCCAACATTTTTGCCGAAAACAACGGCGCTTTTGTCAGCGCCCGTACAATCGAAATCATCAACCCTTCCATCAACCACGGTTACGGATTAGAGCCCGAAGTGGCATGGAATAAAGGTATCAGCCTCGATCAAAAGTTCAGGCTCTTCAACCGTCAGGCAAATATCGGGTTGGACTTTTACCGAAACGATTTCGAGAATCAGGTGGTGGTAGATTTGGAAGATCCCTCCAAAATAAAATTCTATAACCTTACCGGAAAATCTTTTTCAAACAGTTTTCAGGCTGAGGTAAATGCCGAGCCGGTAAAAGCCCTTACCGTAAAGCTGGCTTATCGTTATTTCGATGTACAAACAACTTATGGAAACGAGTTGTTACAAAAGCCATTCACTGCGCCGCACCGTGTTTTCACCAATCTGGCCTACGAGGTAAACCGTTGGAAGTTCGATTACACCGTAAGTTATAATGGCCGCAAACGCATCACGCAGGCCCATTTGGCGCCTTTCCAGAAAAATATACAGTCGCCCGATTATTTTTTAATGAATGCGCAGGTTACAAAAACCTTCGGTAAAAAATTACCTTTTGATGTGTATGTTGGGGCAGAGAACATGACCAATTTTTATCAGGAAAAATTAATTGTGTCGGCGCAAAATCCGTTCGATGCAACCTTTGATGCGTCTCAGATTTGGGGGCCTGTTGGCGGCCGAATGTTTTATGCAGGTGTGCGGTTAAGCATCAGCAAATAAATGAAGAGAGCAGGTAATAAAAAGCCTGCTTTTTTTATGGGGCTGTGGCCGTTCAGTCCATTGCTCAGCTTTTGCAATCCGGCTGTCCATTCCAAATCCGCCGCAGGGCTTGCGCTGCAAAGCCTTCAGCGGGTTTTCCATTTCCATCCGGCAGCCCATCGGCAGCGGGTTCATTGTTGCGACAAGATCAGCGCCAACACCTGAAGGTAGCCCTTCATTTAACGCCTGGGGTTTTTTGCCCCTCATGAAATTTAATTTGTTAAATCAAAGTTAACCATTACGTTTGGTTCCTAAATTACCCTCCATGAAAGCGCTGCTATTCCAAAACTACCGCAACCTTCTAATCGGACTTTTACTGACCGTTTCTTCAAATTTTTCTGCAACCGGACAAATTATTTTAGAGCCAGAAGACCCCGGTGACTTTCCTTCGGTCCCGATAACCGGGCCCGGAACGGCGTGCATAGGAAAGGTATCGAATTATACTTGTATGGTGGTGTCCAGGAAGAGGATTAAATATCAGTGGAATGTTAGCAATGGTGCAGTTTTGAGCACAAACTACAATACCGCAACGGTAATTTGGAATTCCCCGGGGGTTGGAAGAATTAGCTGCATTGTAAACGGTATAGATACCTTCCATTATGATGTGGTTATTAAGCCTTTTCCATCTCCTAAAATTACGGCTGTTCACCGGGTGGGCTGCTATTTTTTAGATATAAATGGACGACTTTTGGAAGACTCATTAATGAATCCCGATGGCGCGTGTGTATTAAGCTGTGAAAATGATTATGCAACCTACAAAGCGCACGGAGATTCGGGCAGCGTTTTTCAGTGGAGTGTTGGTGGCGGTACAATTGTAAGTCAAACCGGAGCCACCTGCACAGTACTTTGGAGCGACAAACCAGGTACCTATATTAAGGCCGTTGAGACATCGTTGGAAGGCTGCTCCGGATCGGACTCCTTGTGTATCCAGTTGATAAAAAAGCCATCAGCATTATTTGAAGTGCTTGGTTTTGATAAAGACGCGCCTGTTGAGTTATGCCTAAATTCCAACGTTGTTTTTAACGATCTTTCCAGCGGTGCGCCATCGCCAATTATAAACTGGCATTGGGATTTCGGAGACGGAACCACCTATAGTTCAAGTACAAAAATAAATCCTGAGCATACCTTTAAAAAGGCTGGAGACTTCATGGTTGTGCTTACCGTTACAAACGGGTGTGGCTGTTCTTCTCAGTTTGAGCGGAACGTCAGAGTTAATGCTGAGCAAATTGTAAGCATAGAATGTCCGGCGGTTGTCTGCGAAAATCAAACTGTCAAGTACACCCTTAACGATCCTTCCGTTAATTGTGAATTACTAGAATGGTATCCGGTTGGCGGAAACATCGCAAACATCGGAGACAACAGTGTGTACGTTCGATGGGACAATGTAGATGAAAATGGCTATGGGTATTTAACTGCCGAGGCTATGGGTTGTGCAGGATACTGTTCCGGAAAAACTACCGTTAAGGTTCCTGTAATTGCTTCGAGGGGAACCATTCAGGGCGCCACGGTTTTATGTGAAGGAGAGCAATTTATTTATCGACTTCCCGCTTGGCCGGGGACATTTTATGATTGGGTTCTGAGTGATACCGTGAACGCAAAGATTTCGCATACAGACAATCCGAATGAAATAGTGGTTACCACCTTGTCGCCGTCAAATCTAAAGCTTCAATGTCGTTATTGGAACGAGCTGATTGAGTGCGAAGGGTCGGCATCCTTCGAAATAGAGGTGCGGGCTATACCTCTTATTTCCGGCAGCCGGTTGTTATGCACCGGCAGCACGCCTTCTTTTTCATTGAGCGGCGCAATAGGAAATTGGATATGGAAATTAACCCGGCCGAACGGTACAACAATAACCGGAGGCAATAACGCATTTAACTACTCACCCGGAACATTGTACACGAAAGGCACTTACTACTTAGAAATAATCACCGACGGTTGTGCTGCTCCTGTTTTTGCTTTTGAAATTGTGGACAAACCCACATCTCCCGGTGCAATTATTGGTGAAAGCATGGTCTGTTTAAACAGTCCTTATAATTATACTGTGCAGCACGCACCTGATGCTTCTTCATTAAGGTGGTTGGTTCAGTCCAATGGCAACGCAACCATCAGTCCTTCCGGATCACCGGCGATTGCGAAGTTTTTAAATGATGATGAGTACACGATCCGGTCGTGGAACACTTATATTACCGAGAAAGGATTTTGCAATTCTGATACTGTTTCCTATCCCGTTACCACAGGTTTTCCAAAGCCTGTCATCTTCGGCGATTCCCTATCCTGCACCAACAGTTTCGAGAGGTATTATGTAAACAAACCGGATGGGGAAACCTATGAATGGAAAATATTTTCTGATGTTTTCGGTAGCATTGCCGAAGGAAATAATACAGATTCGGTTCGGGTGCTCTGGAATAATATAAGGACAAATGCCTTGCTCACAGTTAAAGTAAGCAAATGCGGATTAACGCGGGCCGACAGCATGGTGGTCACACTGAACAATTTTCCTACCGCTGTTCTTATTGCTCCAGACACTATATGTAGCGGAGCGCCGCTCCATATAGCGAATACCATCCCAACCGGTACCAGTGCTACATGGAACTTCGGTGATGGGATTGTAGTAAATTATGTAAACAACCCTGCTGTTTCCCATATCTACAGGACAAACATCGACTCTTCGATCAAGTATCAGCTTAAAGTTACTTATAAAGACCAGTGTAATGAGGATGTTACTTTAACTCATCCCGTGGTGATAAAGCCATCGCCCAAAGTCTCAATCTCTCCCTCACCTAACGTTATTTCCTGCAACACTACGTTTAATCACCCCTTAACTGCAGTATTACAGCACGGCATGGAGCCAACAGTACAATTCATTTGGAATACGCCTTCGGGTACTTCCTCCTGTACGGGCCAGCCTCCCGCATGTTCTACCTATAACGCTACCTCATTTGGCAACTACTCTGTTACAGCCATCGGGCTAAACGGTTGTACAAACGTTTCTAATCGGGTTACCATCTCCAAAGAATGCAGCGACACCTCCGGCGGACAACCCGATTCCTGTGTGGTGTCGCCAATGCCTGTTGTGTCCATCGCTTCTCAAAGCGGCAGTTGCGGAAATATTCTTCTCTCAGGCGCTTACTCAAGCGGAGGGTTTAGCCCTCAGTGGAGTTCGACGCCCTGGATTGTAAACCTAAGCTCAAACCCGGGGGTGGAATTTCTTGGTAAAGTAGACGAAGCGAAGGCTTATGATTTTAAGTACAGCGCAAGCTTTAACGGAACTACTGCCGTATCCGGAGCACCCTGCGTAAAAACCCTTTCCGATTTTGCGAGTGTTGCAGTGCCGGTTATGCCTGAATTATTGTATGCTGTGGGCTGCGGCACCGGTAATTATAGCGTGGATTTAATGGCTCATCCCACCAGTTATGGTACGGTTGGAATTACCGGCTATAGTTTTTATGTAAATGGAAGCTATTATCAGAGTTTGGTGTATCCAAATTACCAAATTAATTTACCCTTGGCGCCGGGCAGTCATTCTATTAAGTTAGTAGTGCGTTATACTTATAACGGTTCCGCAGATTCTTGTGCAGTGGTGAAAACTATATCGCTGCCTGGTTTGCCAGTAGCAGGCTTTTATATGGACAAACAAGGACTTTGCGAGGGTCAGCCGGTGAAATTTTACAATACAAGTACCGGCTACGCCTCGGTGCTATGGAGTTTTGGCGATATTTCAGAAAACACACAGCCTAATCCTGTACGAACCTATTCGGGCAGAGGAACCAAAGAGGTCACCCTCATACTGAAGGACAGCTTCAAATGTGCTTACAGTGTTTCACAGACGCTTCTGATAACTGAAAACAAGCTGGGGGGCAGTATGAATCCCACCGGCCCCTTTAGTTTGTGCCCCGGAGATAGTCTCCACCTTACATTTTTTCCTTATCCAGGATCAGCAACACCTACGCAATTTCACTGGAAATCGAACCATTCTAATGTAGCACAAACTACTGTTGACCATTTTACAGTTCGCAGCACGGGGAATTACTGGGTAACAGTAAAAGATAGCAGTCAATGTGAGAGAGATATCCTACAAAATAAGGCTCATGTAGAACTAAAGCCCCTTCCTTCTCCTTACATAAGCGGAAAATTGCGCTATTGCGAAGGCCAAAAGATTATTCTTTCCGGCAATAAAGATTTAGGAATTACTTTTCAGTGGTTTTTAAATGGGAACCAGCTCTCTCAAAATGAACAACAATTGGTGCTTGAAGGTCTGGCGGCAGGCACCTACCATCTTCAACTGCTGCTTGCCGACTCCTCGGGATTATGTACCGCTTTATCCGACAGTTTTCCGTTAGCCATCTTGCCAAATCCCGCTAAGCCGTTGATTACGCCCACCATCATTGACTGCAGCGACTACCAGGTTCAGTTGCAGGCCGACGTTCCCGGTATTCCTGGAAATTATGCATGGAGTAATGGCGAAGCAGGCAACGCCATTATAATCCGCGATGGCGGCCCTTATAAGGTATGGTTTACAAGCAATGATGGCTGCCAGAGCAGCGAGGAAATCAATATTATACCGAAAAACCCTGAAAGTTATTTGTGGATATTTCCAACCGGATGTATCGATCATTGTCCCAGAAACCTCGAAACTCCTATACATTTACCGGGTCCGATTGTTCCTTTCGATTATTGGGACTGGCAGAAGAACAGCAGCATTGTAAGTTCCGGCACTCATAGTGTGGTTGATCCGCTGGAAATACTTGGTGTTCAATACGGTACTTATAATCTGTCATTGGGAAACGGCTGTTCTGTAAAAAGTAAGAACCTGTATTATTCACCAGCCTGCTACAGAACAGAATGCGAGTTTAGAGTAGATATGAGATTTATAGACTGTGGAGAAGATAACCGGACTCCATTGTACGAATTCTATATCGATAATCCAACAAGCGCTTCGGTTATCTATCAGATTGTTCCTTTAGTACCGGGTGGCAGCGCCACAACTTTCGGAGGAACGGTGGGCTATGGCAACACTACGGTTCCAATTATCTGGCAGCCAACCCAACACCCACAAAGCCCGGTAAAATTTGTGGTTTACTTCTGGCTCGCTGATAATGAGAAGCCATGTTATTTTATTTTAGAAAGCGATTTTCCGTGTGAAGGCGATTGGAGGCAATCGTTTGTTGCAGCCCCGCTTGTGAAAACCGATGCCAGTTCGGGTGCAGCAGCATTAAAAGTTTTCCCTAATCCGGCTGCTCAATCGGTTCAATTGTCGTACAGTTTGCAACAACAACTTTACAACAGTGTTTCTTTTGAAATTTTTGATTTAAGCGGAAAGGCAGTAAAACGAATAAATACGATAGAGGTTAGAGGGATGTTACACCTTCCGGTTTCCGACCTCGCCAACGGCACTTATTTTATCCACTTATCGCAAAACGGAAAAACGGTGGCAAAGGAAAAGCTGGTGGTGAGCCGGTGATTGTATTAAACATAAATACCGATGAAAAT
>JBDHYF010000019.1:0-23977 GCA_039811185.1 Chitinophagaceae bacterium
CCAAGGTTTCCGCTGTTTACGTTGTTGGTGAAATTAGAATTGCTAAAAACTTCTTCAATCAAAACCAATTGGTCTTGCACTTTTTGCGGCAGGTTTCCTTCAAACACTTGTCTGGCACTGTGTAAAATGCTTGAATAGAAAGGAAAGAAATTGTCGTTGAGTTCAGATAAAATTTGCTCGTTTGAAACAGTCGGCAAATAAGAGAACAAACGGTTTTCGTTTGTTTCTTCTATTCCTGTCTTTGGATTTTTCCAAATATAGTCAGCCGAAAAGAGTTTGCGTAGCGGCTTAAATTCTTCGTCTTGTTTGATTTTGGTTTCAAAAATGCGAAGCAATAAAAGTTCAATAATGTATTCCACTCGTTGAACAGGTGTACCAGCAGGTCGTAACTTGTTATGTAGCTTTTTTAAAGCATTGTTTGTTTTATTGTCTGCGTAATGTACTGTCGAACGTCCCATATTTATTTCTAAGTCTCAAAGTTAATATTTTGAAGTCCGCTTACCGTTAAATCACTGTCCACTTGTCAGGGTGGTGGGTGGGCTTGGGTGCGGTTGGGCAAAATAAAATGTGCTGCAATTTGTGTCGGCTTGTGCGGTCGGTTGCAGCTCTTCTTATTTTGCGAAGCGTTGGCATTTTGTCTGTTGTTTTAATGTTCGTTTGTTGTCGGTCGTGTCGTCTTTTAGCATGACCGGTAACTCCCATATTTACGCATCTTCCAACATCCCTCCCTGCAACTTAAGTTTCATCATAGCAAAAAGTCAACGATCGAAAGCAAAAGATTTTTTCAAACAGGAGAGAGGCTTTACCTGTCAATTAACCCCAGTTATAAAGTCCTCGCCCAATAAAAAAATAGCACCGATAATGAAATAGTAAGGCCCGCCACCAACAAAACAGGAATCATTCTGTTCCGCTTCCGGCCATCTCTTTTTATAAAAATCCAAATTACCAAAGCAGCTAACCCAAATGGGTAAGCAATCATCAGGTTCACATAGTACATCCACAACCAGCCCGCCAAACAAAACCAAGCGGCGAATAAGACTGCAGTCGTAAAAAGAATATCGTAGAATGAAATCTTCATCCTGACAACTGAAAAAAAATCGTCATCATTTTTCATAACCAAAATATTTTAAGCATTTCGGCGTTCTATTGTAATAAAATTTCTCCTAATGAGCTTAAAATCCTTCACCATCACCGCGCTCATTGTGCTGGCACTGCTTGCCGTTCCCGCCATTGCCATGCAGTATACAGAAGAAGTGCGTTGGACGGCCGGCGATTTTATCGCCATGGGAATATTGCTGTTTTCTACTGCGTTAATGCTGCACTTCATCTGGAAAAAAGCAACCTCCACTTCAGGCCGGATCTTGTTCAGTTTGCTCGCCATCGCCGTTTTTGGATTGATTTGGGTAGAGTTGGCGGTGGGTATTTTCTAAACAGCAGACTATCCTCTTATCTTAAAATCGAAAACAATTGTTCCACTCTGCTCCTCATCGGCAGCCGTAAACTTCAGCTCTTTTGCTTTTCTGATGGCAATGCTCCTGATGTTTGCGTTTACCGTAGTGGTTCCTCTCGGATTGATGACTGCCGATACCACGCTTCCCGCTTCATTCACTCTAATATCTACCGCCACCTTTGCCGGTGTATTAAAATCGTCTTCAAACGAAGGCAGCTTGGTAAATTTACGGCCGGTAAGTCCCTGACGAATACTCACGCCGCTGTTACCGGTTCCCCCGCTGCCGGTATAGCTGTCCGAGTTTGGATTGCCGTTTAGTTTTCCCTGATCGCCTTGTCCGCCCGCAATGCCCTGATTGCTTACGCCGTTATACGAATCGGCATTATTGCCGCCGGTTCCGGTGTTGCCCGGTGCTCCGTAAACAGCTTTGGGCTTCGGCTTTACCTCAACAGTTGTTGTAGGCTGCTCTGCCGTTTTTGCCGTGTTTTTCTTCGATTCGGAAACAGGTTTGTTGTCTTCTTTTTTGGTTGACGCATTTACCGCAACGGTGTTTACATTATCCGAAGGCTCACTCGGCGCATCGTTAGAGGGTTCTGAAGAAACGGAAGAAGGTGGCGGCGGATTGTCTGCCAGCTCGTCCTGCGCATCAGCGGGTGCACCGGGCACTTCGGGAGCAACATCACCAAGTCCCTCATCGCTATTACCGAGGTTTACTTCAATGCCTTCATCCACCACAGGCGGCTGTACCACCGGAACCTGCCACGAGATGAAGAACATCACAAAAAACAGCAATGCAGTTATGGCCGCCGTATAAGCCGAAGCTTTCAGATTTTTGTTTCTTTCGAATTGCGTATCCATGATAAAATCGTGTAAAACAAATATAAGCTTTATACGCTGCTGCCTTATAAATTATGCGTGTTGTTTAGGTATTTTCCAAAATTTATAATTGCTTTACAGAAAATAAATTGCTATGAGTTTTACCAAAGAATTTAAAGAGTTTGCCCTCCGTGGAAATGTGATGGACCTCGCAATAGGCGTCATCATCGGTGCAGCATTCGGAAAAATTGTAGACAGTGTGGTGAACGATTTAATTATGCCGCTGATTGGCATCTTGTTTAAAGCCGATTTCAGCAACCTTTACATCCCGCTGAACAATAACGTTGCTTACGGACAAACCCTTGAGGCTGCAAGAGCGCAGGGACCCGTTTTCGCCTACGGAAATTTTATCTCGGTGGTCATCAATTTTGTTATCCTGGCCTTCATTGTGTTTTTGATGGTGAAAGGAATTAATACACTGAAGAAAAAGCCCGAAGAAGCGCCCGCAATGCCGCCTGCACCTACACCAACCGAATCGCTGCTGATGCAGATAAGAGATGAACTAAGAGAGAAAAAATAAACAAACGAGAGGCTGTCGCACAAAATTGGGCAGCCTCAAATTTTTCCATCCTTCATGGAAGAATTGACCAACCTGAATTTTTACCGTATGGTTCGGATATAACTGCCCGTAAGTGCGGCCATACCGCTTACCAGCCCGCCCACAAATGCGGATAAAAAAATCAACATTCCTGTGCTGCCTCCCAGCGGCAAAATCTGCGCAATTTTAAACGCCAGAATGCCGTCGTTTTTTGTATTGATGACGATGGCGTATAACAGCCAAAGGAGAAACACACCTAAAAATCCCGATAAAAACGCCCTGAATCCTTTTTGATGCACAACAATCGCTACGAGCAGCGACGACAGCGCAAACGCCCACCACGGCATAAAGGAAAACAAAGGAAAAACATAGCCTAAAAAAGCAGTCAGTAAAAGTGCTGTAAAAAATTTCATGGTGTAGAGTTTATGCCGGTTGAAAAACAATTTTTCCCAAATGTTTCTTCTTCGTCATGTTGTCCTTCGGGGTTATTTCCAGTTTATAGTATTTGCCGTCAATAAAATCAGTGATGAAGCTGTCGTAAAACTTGCTGCCGGGATTACCGCTTTGTCCGCCGGGATAAATGCCATAGGCTTCTGTTTCGTCGGTAAGCTCAACCACCATTTTCCAACTTGGGCCATGATATTGCTTCAGCGCATTAATCATGTTTTCGCCACCATTGCTGTTTAGGTGCAGGCGGCTCAATGCCTCCAACCTCAGCAAATGACGAATGCCGCTGTTTTTGTATTTCCCCCACGAAAGATTGTCGTCTTTCTCCAGCGCCGCAATGGTTTTAGCCGCTTTTTGAAAAGAGGCAGTTAACACATCGCCCCATTCTTCAAATGCATTTTCTGTATTGATGTTGTCTACAAAAACGTATTCGGTATTTCGAAGCAACGCATCCAGCAGGGTGGAGGTTTCCGGCCACGGCAAGCCCGGCTCTGAAAGCTCATCGGCAAACACCTCGCGGCTCAGGCTGTCCCACCAGCATTTAAAAACAGTTGCGCCTTTTTCGCTCTTTTCGTTTCTTAGGTTCCATTCTGCAAAAAGGTCGAGGTATCTTTTCTGACTGTCGGAAAGATTATCTTTCTTAATCAGCTCCAACATTTTCGGCCTTGCCCATTCTGCCACCACATTAAAGTTATTTTTCTGCAGATCCATCATATCGGTAGGGGTTACCGCCTGCATTTCCGATAGATACCGGTTGATTAGATACCCGCGGAATGGGGGATAAGAACCGCCGAGATAATAAGGATAGGTGGTATCGTAAGGCAGTTGGTTGCCGCTGCTTACAAAGCCGCGTTCAGGATTCAGCATTAGATAATTATCCATATCGGGCACGTTTCCCTGCCAGGCATATTCATCATTTTTTCCGGGCATCAAAAAATCGCCCTGCCGATACCATTTCGCAGGAAACTCACCCTGCTGCTTTAAAGCAATATCGCCCGATTTGGTGGCGAAAATCATGTTTTGTCCCGGCGTTTTAAAATGCGCAATAGCTGTTACATAGTCCGACACGTCTTTTGCTTTATCAAGTCCGATAAAAGTTTTCAGCTCCACACCGGCATCGTGCGCTTTCCACCGGCAAGCCCACGCTTTGCCTGTTCCGTTTTTGTCTGGATGACTGTCATCGAACATCACGGGTCCCCAAACCGTCATGGGTAAAACAATCGTCGTGTCCGGCATCCCTTTTCGCTTAATCACCTCATTTCTGAAATTGGTTTTAAACCAGTGATCGTTGTATAAATAGTTTTGTTTCGATGAGTCTTTAAACTCAATTTCATAATAGTCTCTCACGTCGCGCATGGCATTGGTAAAGCCCCAGGCAGCGTTGTCGTTAAAGCCGATGATGACTGCCGGCGCACCGGGAAACGAAACGCCGTACGAGTTAAAATTGGGCGTGGAAAGTTGAATCTCGTACCATAGCGAAGGAAGATTGAGCCCTAAATGCGGGTCGTTGCACAGAATGGGACGCCCGCTTGCCGTTTTACTGCCCGCAACCGCCCAGTTATTACTGCCATTGTCTTTATCGGGAACGATGGTGGTGTCGGCTTCAATAAGCTTGCTGAACTGAAAATACTGAGAGTCAACAGCCTCAGGGGTGCGGAATTTAAATCCGGCTGAAGCAATCAAATTCTTTCCCGGAAAAATGGGATCGAGCGAATCACTGCCGTAAGGGTATAATTGGTTAAACTCTTCTTTCGAAAACAACTCCATTGCTTTGGTATGTTCGAAATCCTCTTCGTGGCCTGCAAGATCGAACGACATATACTTTAAAAACAGCAGCGTTTTCAGGTTGCTCCATGCCTCGGGTTTATAATTCAGCAGTTTATATTCGAGCGGATATTGTTCCGGCCGCAATTGTTTAATAAAGGCATTTACCCCTGCTGTATAGGCGTCCATCACCTGTTTTGTTTCGGCATCTTTCGCCAGTTCCTTTTCCGATTCTTCCGCAGCGTAAACCATTCCAAGCCGCCTGAAAAAAACATCAATACCTAAAAAATCCGTTTCTCCGCTTTTGGGGCCGAGTATTTCCGAAAGCCGGCCACCGGCTGCATGGGTTTGAAACTCCATCTGCCAAAGACGAAATTTTGCGTGCAAAAACCCCTGCACATAAAAAGCATCCAGGTCGTTTTCTGCATATACGTGCGGAACCAGCCTTTCATCGAAATACACTTCTGTAGCGCCTTTCAGCCCATCCAGCTTAATATTTTCGTTATAAACGAAGTTCACCGATTCGGCATTTTGCCAAAAGCCTTTCTGCGGCGAAAGAAACATTCCGAGTCGCGGTGTTTTCGAGCCGCCCGAAGGAAGCTGTATGTCAAGTAAAAAAATAAGCCCGGCAGTCAGTATCAGGGCAATCCAGAATCGAATAAGCCGCATATTGGTAGTTTATTGGCGAAAAGTATTTATTTATAGGGAAATACAAAAATAATACTGCTGCACGTCGGGCTTTTGTAGCCGATGTTTTCAGAAAGGGTTCGCCTACTTTTGCGGGATGGAACTATCCGCCGACACAAAGAATATATTAGGATTGAAACTGCCCACCGATCCACGATGGGTTGACCTTGCTGCGATAAGTTTGGAAGACATTTTAACCGATCACGCTTACTGTGAACAGAAGGCGGCAACAAGTTGCATTTCGCTCATTCAGCGGTTTCCCGAAAAAGAACTGATGGTGAAAGAACTGGCGCCGATTGTTACGGAAGAATGGGGGCACTTCCGGATGGTATTGCGCGAGCTGGAAAAACGAAATTTAAAGCTCGGCCGACAGCGCAAAGATGAATACGTGAACCGTTTAATTTCTTTTGAAACAAAGGGCGGAAAAGAAGAAGACCGTTTTCTGGATAAGTTGCTGATCTGTGCTTTGATTGAGGCCAGAAGTTGTGAACGGTTTAAGCGCCTGAGCGAGGGTTTGGCCGATGAATACATGCGCAAGTTTTACCGGCAATTTATGGAAAGCGAAGCAGGACATTACACCCTATTCATTAACCTGGCCGAACATTATTTGCCGAAAGAAAAAGTACGAACGCGCTGGCAGCAATGGCTTCAGTTTGAAGCCGGCGTAATGAACGAACTTGAACTGAGGGGCGACCGAGTACATTAATCCGTTGCGGAAAAAAACGAAATCTCTTTCGAAAAATCGATGTGGGGATAAGCGGCTTGCAGTTGCTTAGCTTTTTCTAACTGTTCGCTGCGGAAGCGCTGATGCGCCCGGGATGCGGGATGGAAGGGTTTGTGCCGGTATGCAGTTACAAGCTTTTTAATATCATCGCAAAGCAAATCCGACGTGTTGCTTAGGCAGGTTTTTCGAAACTGCTCAATTACAAAGCCCGTAGCCGCATAGTTAGGATGTACAAGGTCGATATCGTAAAATCGATAGTCACGCAGCACATCAACTACCAGTTCATAGGCAGGAAAATAGTAGAGATTGCTGAATTTATGCACCAAATGATGCACGGCCTCTATCAGCCTCGCTTTGCTACGGTTGTTGTCCGTCAGCCCTTCTCTTGCATGGCGTACGGGGCTGATGGTGAAGACAATTTTGAGCGCAGGGTTATATTGGAAGAGCTGATGGATGGTTACATCGAGCTCCGAAATAATTTCAGCAATGCTAAGCATTCGTCGCTGAAATTGCTGTGCAGGCGCCTTATGGCAGTTTGCAACCGGAATGCCACCCTCTTGTAAGTAGTATACGAAGGCCGATCCCAGCGTTATTATCAGCCAGTCCGCCTGCTGCAGAAACGAATGGGCGGCGTCCTGCGACGCATTTATTCTTTCCAGTATCTGATGCTGTGAGGCAGCGGAAAATCGGCTGTGGTGCTGCCAGCTGTGCCATCCTTCGTTCAAATAAAAAATGTCTTCTGCCGTATATTTTCGCGGCGCAATATAGGAGCGGAGTGAACGACAAACACTCATGGGGTTAAACAAAATGCCATTCGGATTCTGAAGCACATCAAACTTCATATCCTGCATCCAATTGCCGATGTTTTCAGTAAAACAACTGCCGGTTAACAACACTTTCCCGGAATGTGATATTTTTTGATCGAAAGGTGGGATGGAAAACGGAAGAAAAAACTGCATTATATAAAGATTTGTGAGGCCAGCGAAAGGCTTTTTTCAAGCGCTTCCTCATTCAGATGGGGCGCAACCTTTAGTTCCTTAAAAATGGAAAGCATTGTTTCCGTGCGCATATTGCCCGTAAGGGTGTCGGTTGCCATCGGACATCCGCCAATACCCATCAGCGCACCGTCGAATCGCTTACATCCTGCTTCCACAGCGGCTTTCAGCTTGTTGGAGATGGTGGAAGGTGTGGAGTGCAGGTGTACGCCGATTTCCACGTTTGGATATTGAGGTATCAGTGCGTCTAACGCCATTTTAACTTGTTCGGGTCTGGCCATTCCAACCGTATCGGCAAGTGAGATAATGCCAATTTCCCGGCTCGCCATTTCTGCCGTCCATTGCAACAAAATATCTTCATTGTACGCGTCGCCATAAGGGTTTCCAAATCCCATACTTAAATAAACGACGAGCTTTTTATTGGAGCGGATGCAAATGTTTTGAATATCGTCGATTCTTTTCAGGCTTTCTTCCTGTGTGCTGTTGGTGTTGCGCTGCTGAAAGGTTGGCGAAACGGAAAAAGGAAATCCCAAATAACTGATTTTTTCCTGATGACCGGCCTCTTCGGCGCCTCTTCGGTTGGCAACAATAGCCAGCAACTTAGACTGAGTAGCGCTAAGATCGAGTTGGGCAAGAACTTCTGCCGTATCTGCCATTTGCGGAATTGCCGCTGCCGATACAAAGCTCCCGAAATCGATGGTATCGAATCCCACTTGCAACAAACTATTAATGTACTCTGCTTTCTTTTCTGTTGGAATGAAAGGTTTCCATCCCTGCATGGCATCGCGCGGACATTCAACAATTTTAATCATGTTGCAAAGATGAAGAAAAACATTCAGCGGATGTTGTACCGACAATGGTAAGCGGTAATGGTAACCCACGAAACGCCAGTCGTCAAAAACTTCTTCGGCGATCAGCTTCCGGAATGATGGGCTGCAGCGGCTGCACCACGAAAAGCCTTGCTCACCTCATACAGTACAATTCCGGCCGCAACAGAAACATTCAAAGAATGCTTGGTGCCATACTGTGGAATTTCGATGCAGCCATCGCTTAGCTCAATCAGGTTGCTGTCTACACCTTCTACTTCATTTCCAAAAATCAATGCAACCCCGGGCAGGGTAGTCCTTAAATTTTCAGGCGAGAAACTGCCGTTCGCCTGCTCCACGGCGTATACCGCAAAACCCTGCTCGCGCAGGTCTGCCACGGCATCAGATGCCTGATCAAAATGCTTCCATTGAACGGTTTCGGTGGCGCCAAGGGCAGTTTTTTGTATTTCGCGGTGAGGCGGACGCGGGGTGTATCCACACAGATAAATGGCCTCAATCAAAAAGGCATCTGCGGTTCGGAAAATGCTTCCCACATTGTGTGCGCTTCTCAGGTTATCGAGCACCACAACAATACGAGTTTTTTTTGCCAGCCTGAACTCGTCCACGCTCATACGTCCGAGTTCATCCATACTCAGTTTTCGCATCTGGCAAAAATAACGGGAGAATAAAGGCTGGGAGCTAATCGTAGAAATAAATCCGTTTCAAATAAAAATTGCAGGCTCCCTTTCCATGCAGTTAACCCGAACAATCCATCTTTCTGTCAGCTTTTTCCGAATAAAGCGCATCCTTGTTTCCATCACAGAAACGCGGATCAAGAGCCGTTTGGGCGCAATCCATCCACACAAACTGCCATAATTGCACAAAATTTTAGTATGGAGTAGGATTTGTAACCTGCAAACAAACCTCAGCAAATGAATTTAAACAACTATACCATCAAAGCGCAGGAAATTATTCAGGCTTCTCAACAACTTGCGTTCAACCAAAAGAACCCCAATATCGAAACCAATCACTTGCTTAAAGCATTATTGGCCGACGACGATTCGCCGATTGAATATCTTCTTAAAAAGAATAACGTAAATGTTGGATATGTACAAGAAAAGCTCGACGACAGCATCCGGAAACTGCCTACCATCGCCGGCGACGCTGCACAAAGCATCAGCCGCGAAATGAACAACGTTTTGCTAAGAGCCGCCGCCTCCTTAAAAACATTCGGCGACGAGTTTGTAAGCGTCGAACACTTGCTTCTTGCAATTGTGCAGGGCAGCGACGACACAGCCAAAATATTGAAAGATGCAGGGCTAACCGAAAAAGGCCTCATTACAAGCATCAACGACCTCAGGAAAGGAAGCAAGGTGAATTCACAAACCCAAAGTCAGCAGTATAACGCCCTGCAGAAATATGCAAAAAACCTGAACGAACTGGCCCGCGACGGAAAACTCGATCCGGTGATTGGCCGCGATGAAGAAATCCGCCGAACCTTGCACATCCTTTCGCGCCGGTCGAAGAACAACCCCATCCTCGTGGGCGAGCCGGGCGTAGGTAAAACCGCCATTGCAGAAGGCCTCGCCATGCGGATAGTAAACGGCGACGTGCCGGAAAACCTGAAATCGAAAATTATTTATGCGCTGGATATGGGACAATTAATTGCTGGCGCAAAATACAAGGGAGAATTTGAAGAAAGACTGAAAGCCGTCATTAACGAAGTATCCAAAAGCGACGGTGAAATTATCTTGTTTATCGATGAAATTCATACCCTCGTAGGCGCGGGCGGAGGAGAAGGCGCAATGGATGCCGCAAACATTCTAAAACCCGCACTTGCCAGAGGCGAGCTGCGCGCAGTAGGAGCAACTACACTGAACGAATATCAGAAGTTTTTTGAAAAAGATAAGGCGCTGGAAAGACGGTTTCAAAAAGTGATGATTGACGAGCCTTCGGTGGAAGATGCCATCTCTATTCTGCGCGGCCTGAAAGAGCGCTACGAAACCCACCATCAGGTAAGAATAAAAGACGATGCAATTATTGCGGCAGTTGAGCTTTCTAACCGCTATATCACCGACCGTTTTCTTCCGGATAAAGCGATCGACCTGATTGACGAGAGCGCCGCAAAGCTCCGCCTCGAAATGAACTCGATGCCGGAAGAGCTCGATAAACTTGAACGCCAGATTCGCCAACTCGAAATTGAACGCGAAGCAATTAAACGCGAAAATGATGAGGATAAACTGAAAGAACTGAATACTGCCATCAGCAACCTGATGGTGGAACGCGATACGTATCGTGCGCATTGGCAGCAGGAAAAGGAATTGGTAGATCAGGTGCAGTCGGCAAAAGCCTCTATCGAACACCTGAAAGCAGAAGCCGAAAAAGCCGAGCGCGAGGGCGACTACGGAAAGGTTGCAGAAATACGCTACGGAAAAATTAAAGAACAGGAAGCGCTCATCAGCGATTTATCGGCTCAACTGGCGGGCCACAGCGAAAAACGGTTATTGAAAGAAGAGGTGGACGCCGACGATATTGCTGAAAGTGTGGCAAAAGCTACCGGAATTCCAGTGGCGAGAATGATGCAAAGTGAAAAAGAGAAGTTGTTGCACCTTGAAGAACATCTGCACGAACGCGTGGTTGGACAAGAGGAGGCCATTGTTGCAGTGGCGGATGCTATCAGGAGGAGCAGGGCAGGGCTGTCAGATCCTAAAAAGCCGATCGGCTCGTTTATTTTTCTGGGTACCACGGGCGTGGGGAAAACCGAACTTGCAAAAGCCCTTGCAGAGTATCTCTTCAACGATGAAAGCATGATGACGCGCATCGACATGAGTGAGTATCAGGAAAAACACGCGGTTTCAAGGCTCGTGGGTGCGCCCCCGGGTTACGTGGGATACGAGGAAGGCGGACAACTCACTGAATCGGTTCGCAGGAAGCCGTACAGTGTGGTACTGCTCGATGAAATTGAAAAAGCGCACCCCGACGTCTGGAATATCATGTTGCAGGTGCTCGACGATGGAAGGCTCACCGACAATAAAGGAAGAGTGGTAAATTTTAAGAACACCATCATCATTATGACGAGTAATATCGGCAGCCACATCATTCAAGATAATTTTGAAAAGATTGATGAGGAAGGCGTGGAAAATGTGGTAAGCCGAACAAAGAACGAAGTGATGAACTTGCTGCGCCAAACTATCCGGCCCGAATTTCTAAACCGGGTAGATGAAGTGATCATGTTCCAGCCGCTGCTGAAGAAAGAAATTAAAGGAATCATCCGCATTCAACTGAATCAGCTCAGAAACCTGATTTCGGGTACCGGGATAAAACTTGAATTCAGTGATTATCTTATTGATTTTCTTGTAGAAAACGGATTTGATGCACAATTTGGCGCAAGGCCGTTAAAGCGCCTAATCCAAAAGGAAATTATTAATCAGCTGAGCAAGAAAATCCTCTCCGGCGACATCGATAAGGAGAATCCTATTTTAGTTGATGTATTTGATGGAGTGGTGGTTTTCAGAAATACGGAAAAAGAAACCGCGTCCGCGCAATAATTGTGAGCGAACGCCGTTCTTAATATTAGTATTGGTTTTGGTGATGAATAGGCGGGCTGTCTGAAAAAAGACAGCCCGTTTTATTAATGCACTCCTTTTTCCTTCATAATTCTGTTCAGCCATTTCAGCATGGAAACCATCAGCACAGTGGCTGCCATCAGAAGCACAAAGTTCAGCCAGAAGTAGTTGGCCTTATTCTCGTAATTATCCCACATCGTAGCCAATACGCCAGACAACTTGTTCCCGATAGAAGTAGACACAAACCAACCGCCCATCATTAAGGAAGTAATGCGTACCGGACTTAGCTTCGATACCATCGATAACCCCATCGGACTTAAAAACAACTCGCCGATGGTAACCACGCCATAGCTCGAAATCAGCCACCACACACTGGCTTTTTCCGTTCCGTTTTTACTGGCATACACAGCCGCAATCATGAACAAAACGGAAAGTCCGCTGATAAACAGGCCATAGGCAATTTTGGTAGCGGTTGTGGGTTCCGCATTCTTTCTCTTTAACCAGGCAAAAAGTGCCAGTATAAGCGGAGTAAGCATAATTACCCAGAATGGATTAATGGACTGGCTCAGGTTGGTAGCCCATAAATTAATTGTAGCGCCTTCCTGAGGCAATTGCTCGGGAGCTATGTTTTTAAAGTAGGGCGGATAATTGTATTCTTTAATAATTTTTCCTTCTTCTTTTTGAAGACGGAATGCCGGATCGTATTTGGCTACCGAGTCTTTTACATATCCCACCTTTTGCGACAGCTGCAGTGCGTTAAACACATCGCCGGTCAGGCCACTTACCTCGCGGTGCGTAAAGCGGTCGGCCCAGGTGTTTAAGGCCGAACCATTTTGCTTGAAAACCGCCCAAAACAGCACCACCACAGCAAAAATAGACAAGAGGGCCGCGATTGGGCGCTTCTCTTCCGGAGCGGCTTTCTTATACAGATTGGCGTAAAAATAAATCACCGGGATACAGGCAAAAATAAAAGCATCGGTACTGTCCGATCCGAAAATAGAACCGGGAATAAACCAACCGATTACACCGGCAATCACGGAAGGAAACAAAATGAGCAGAACAATTTTGGTGAACGACATATCGCCGGGCTTAACACCTTTCTTTACGTCAGCGGCCTTATAATGCTTTGTCCCGATAAGGAAGATAATAACTCCGATAAACATACCGATGCCCGCTGCCACAAATGCATAACCCCATCCGAGCATATTGTAGATGGCTGCGCCAAAAAAATTGCACACAAAAGCACCGATATTGATGCCCATATAAAAAATATTGTACCCTTCGTCCTTACGGTCGGAGTATTTTGGAGTAGAGTACACATTACCGAGCAAAGTAGAAATATTGGGCTTAAAAAAGCCGTTTCCGACAATAACAAAAATCATCGACAGATAAAGTGCTGTAAGGTTATGAATAGCCATCAGACAATAGCCTATCCCCATCATTAATCCGCCGACAATAATCGATTTCCGGTAGCCGAAATAACGGTCCGCCAGCAGGCCGCCCAGAAAAGGAGTAAGGAACACCAGTGCAATAAAAGTTCCGTACAAATCGGATGCTTCCGCTTCTGTCATTGCAAAACCGGTCTTCACATCTTTAAGATAAAGGGTAAAAATCCCTATCATCAAATAATATCCGAAACGTTCCCACATCTCGGAAAAAAATAAAAAAGGTAATGCACGCGGGTGCTTTCGCTCTTTAAGGGAAGTTGTCATAAAATGCTTGCTTAAGAATTTAAGGGCTATAAAGAAAGGAGTTTTTACTGATTAAAAATGCAGATGTTTTTCAAGATAAAGTGAGTTGCCGCCCCGCAACCATGCAGACCGCAAAAATGTGGAGCGATTTGTTGATATTTTTTTGACTGTTGCCATTCACGACGACCAATTTTAATAAGGGAACAATTATCTTCGCGCCACATAAAAAAACTTATGAATCCCTCTGTTAAAATCTTTTCCGGAACAGGGTCCCAGCAGCTTGCAGAAAAAATTGCTTACCGTTTCGGTACCAAACTCGGTAAGGTTAACATTCAGAAGTTCAGCGATGGCGAGTTTCAGCCAATTTTTCTCGAAAGCATCAGAGGCGAATACGTTTTTTTAATACAGAGCACTTTTGCGCCCACCGATAATTTAATGGAGTTGTTGCTGATGATTGATGCAGCCAAGCGCGCCAGTGCACACAAAATTATTGCGGTGATTCCTTACTACGGCTTCGCACGGCAAGACAGAAAAGATAAACCGCGTGTTGCAATTGGTTCCAAACTGGTGGCAACTTTACTGGAATCGGCAGGAGCAGACCGCGTAATAACAATGGATTTGCACGCCGCACAAATTCAGGCTTTTTTTGAAATACCCGTTGACCACCTCGACAGTTCTGCCATCTTCATTCCATACATCGAACAATTAAAACTCGAAAACCTGACATTCGCTGCTCCCGACGTTGGCAGCACCAACCGTGTAAGAGAACTGGCCAGTTACTTTAACAGCGAAATGGTGATATGCGATAAACATAGAAAGAGAGCGAACGAAATTGCAAGTATGGTGGTTATTGGAGATGTGAAAGACCGCGACGTTGTGTTGATAGATGACATTTGCGATACGGGCGGCACCCTTGCTAAAAGCGCGTCGCTTCTAAAAGAGAAGGGCGCAAGAAGCGTTCGGGCGCTATGCACACACCCGGTTTTAAGCGGGAATGCCTATGAAAACATTGAAAACAGCGTGTTGGAAGAACTCGTGGTTTGCGATACCATCCCTCTAAAACAACAGATATCTAAAATTAAAGTGCTGTCTGTTGCTGATTTGTTCGCCATCGCCATCCGCAACGCTTATGAAAACAAAAGCATCACCTCGCTGTTTATTCACTCGCAACTCAAGAACAGATAACTAACTTATGAAATGGAAATTTTTGATTGCGCTGCTATTTTGTATATCAGCAGCCAATGCTTTTGCATCGTTCAGCCTGCCTGCAATGGATTCGTCCATAGCGCTGAAAAGTGCATCTGATGCGGCTTTGCTGGAATTTAAACTGCTTCCGAAGAAAGAAAGAAAGGAGAGAGTTTCAAAAGCAAAATCGTATCTGAAAGCAATGCGAACCTACGATGATGCAGAAAGCGATGGTAACCTGATTTTGCTAACAATTCTCGCCATTCTACTTCCACCGCTGGCTGTTTATCTAAACCATGGCGAAGCAAACGGCCGTTTCTTGTTAAGCATTTTGCTGACGCTTTTATTCTGGGTTCCGGGAATTATTTTCGCTCTGCTCGATGTTTATGATGTGATCTAATCTGATGTACTTTATTTGAAAAATTATTTCTTCATTTCTCAACCAATTAAAAATGAAAAGATTTTGTTTGTTGGCGTTCGTTGCCATTTTTTCGGGATCGGTTGCCACCGCTCAATTGCGAACCGGCGTGCAAAAAAAGGAAGTGGATCCGGTAATCGAAAACATGATTACGGAGGCAGGGAGCCATTCGCAGTTAAAAAGCCTTGCGCATGAACTTATGGACAAGATCGGCCCTCGACTGGTTGGCTCGCCGAAGATGCAGCAGGCGCATATCTGGGCAGTGAACAAACTTTCAGGATGGAATATTGCGGCCCGAAACGAACAGTGGGGCGAATGGCGCGGATGGGAAAGAGGAATTACACACATTGATATGGTGAGTCCATGGATTAAATCGCTAGAAGGCACGCAGCTCGCCTGGAGCCCCTCCACCAAAGGTAAGTCTGTCACTGCCGAAATTATTGTGTTGCCCGACCTCGCCGACAGTGTGGCCTATGCTGCATGGATGCCTGCCGTTAAAGGGAAGTTTGTGCTAATGAGCATGGAACAACCCACCGGCCGTTCAGATGCCAACTGGAAAGAATATGCCTTGGAAAGCAGCTTTAAAAAAATGCTGTCGGAACGCGATTCGCTGACCAAAGCATGGAATGCACGCATCACAAAATCGGGTTATACAGCCCGCACGTTGCCGGCGGCTTTGGAAAAAGCAGGAGCAGCAGGAATTATAACCTGTAACTGGAGCAAAGGATTCGGCGTCAACAAAATTTTCGGCGCCTACACCAAATCGATTCCATCTGTGGACATTGCTTTGGAAGATTATGGCTTGATTTACCGCCTTCAGGAAAACGGCAGCCCGGTAAAAATTACTTTACGCGCCGACAGCAGAGAAACCGGCATTCAGCCAACTTATAATACCATTGCCGAAATGAAAGGCAGTATAAAACCCAATGAGTATGTGATGCTTTCAGCGCATTTCGACTCCTGGGACGGCGGCACAGGCGCTACCGACAACGGCACGGGCACTATTGTTATGATGGAGGCAATGCGTATGCTGCAAAAGTTCTATCCAAACCCCAAGCGGACAATTTTGTTAGGACTGTGGGGCAGCGAAGAGCAAGGGCTGAACGGCTCCCGCGCATTTGTGGAAGATCATCCTGAAGTGGTAAACGGCTTGCAGGCGTTATTTAATCAGGATAATGGAACGGGCAGAGTGGTAGATTTATCGGGACAGGGCTTTCTGCACAGTTATAAGTTTTTGCAGCGCTGGCTTGCTTCTGTGCCCGACAGCATCAGGAGAGAGATTAAGTCGACTTTTCCCGGATGGCCCGGAAGCGGCGGATCTGATTTTGCGTCCTTTGTGATGGCGGGTGCACCCGGGTTTTCGCTCAGCAGTAATAGTTGGGATTATGGAATTTATACATGGCACACCAACCGCGACACTTATGACAAGATTGTATTTGATGAAGTACAGCGGAATGCACTACTCACCGCAATTTTGGTGTACGCAGCTTGTGAAGATGAAGAAAGCTTTAACCGGGAAAGATCCGTGCTGCCGGCAAACCCACGCACCGGCGAACCGGGTAAATGGCCGTCGATGGGCAAGCCCACCAGAAAAGGAGGACTGTAAAGCCGAGATCAGGAGCTTGGATTTCCTTCAACCAGATAGCCGCTTGTTAAAGCGGCTATCTGGTTATATACAGAAGCCAGCATGGGGAGCGGGTAGATTTGTAGAAGGAACGGCAGTGTAAAGCAATATCGAAAAAGGAAGTATTTAGCTTTTGGATAAATCATCTATTTAACATAATATAAATTATAGGAAACAAATATTTACTTTAAAGAGCGGCTTCATAGGAAGCTGCTGCACATAACGCCTCGAAATTCCCGGCGCTTATACCTGATGGATAAAATCACATACCATGAATATTTCAAATTATTATCTCAGATACCATGAAGGCCATACACAGATACTAAAGGTGCCGCATTTCTTCGCCTCATTTCTCAGTTCTCGAAAGTTGTGTTCTGCATGCTTTATTCTTCTTCGCCAGAATCGATCAGCTTCCGGCGGTTTCAAATTCGGGCATTGAATGCCCTGAATGGATTCAGCTTACAACGCCTTGCTGCTCGCATTCATGACAACAAAAAAGCCATCCCGAAAGATGGCTTAATGTGCTTCAAGAAGCGAATTAATCTTTATACTTCCCATGCTCGCTGTCGAACAACTTGTATTTGGCATCATAAGTATCATAATCTTTTGGAGATTTTCCTTTCGATTTATCTCGTTTCCATAGATATAAATTCGCCAAAAAGTCGATTGAGCGATTCAAAGTCTGAGTTTCTACGCGAACTCTGTCTTGCTTTTGTTTCAACGCATCGTAGGCTTTCTTCATCCATTCAAGGGCCACATCCGCAACTACATGCTGATCTTTCTCAATAGCCTCACGTTTTGCTTTTAAGGCAGGCGTCGCACCGCGGCTGGCAAAATACTTATCATCCAGCGCAGCCCATTCATTATAATACATAATAGCAGCATTAAACGCATCGATGCCATTACCGGAGGTAGCAAACGATTTCTTAAACGCATCGGCCGACAATCGCTTCATCTCAGCAAGCGTAGTGCTGTCTATATCCTGATTATTGCTTTTAATAGTATTGCCAAGCGCCTGGCCGTAGCCGGCATAATCTTCCTGCTTTAGCTGGTTCGCTGCGTCTTCCTTCTTGTAACGCGTCATCATTTCCTCAGGCGATAAATTATCAGCTATATACTGATACTTAAATTCGCTCCAAACAGATTTGTTTTTTGGGTATAGTTCGGAGGCAATTTGAAGGTAGTGGTTGAATGCCGTTTCCTCTTTCTTATCCATGTAATAAATCAAGAGATATTTGTAGAGATCCAAATAATCGGCATCGCTTACTTTCTCGTCCGCCAGCTTTTTATAATACTTTACAGCCTCCGGCTTCTTACCCGAGTTCTGTGCGGCAGCACCTGCAAAAAATGCACGAATGGTATCCACTTTTTGAGGAGTTGTAGTGAAACCGCCGCGACTGATTACATCGCCCATATCTTCCGCAATTACAAAATAAGTGAACGCACTGTCCCATTTTTGCGCATTAAAGCTATTCACACCCAGCTTCCAGAATGTGCCATAAAGCGCATCCAACAACCCAAGGTTATCTTTTGCCCATGCTGTACTGGTGTCGCCACCGCGGTATTGATTTAACGCGTTATAGGCTTCAAAACCGGCATCATTGTACTTCGCGACCAAGGCCGGATCCGCAAAAAGCTGCCCGTAAATATTAGCCTTCCACATATAGGTTTCTTTCCTGTCTTTCGTTTTTGGATCGGCAGAAAGCTTATCAATTTCCTTTTTAGCGTCTTCATACCGCTTTAAAAGATAAGCTTTTTCCAAATCTTTGTACTGCGCTTGCGCTAACAGTCCGAACGAAACCAGCGCAAGTGAAAAAACAATTTTTTTCATTAAGTGATTTTTTAATGGATGATGTTGTTAGATATGAGTGTTTGCCGATGGTTTGATGCCAAATTTCCTTTTAAGGTTCCATTACCAATTCCATCGTTCAAAATCTTTATTAAGCTTTCTAAGTTATTCGTTATCACTTTGTTCAGAAACAGAATCAATCGCTGAATTTTCCGTACCCGCCTCGTCAGTGTTTAGCTCCTGGGCGGTTCCTTCCTCCCGTTCTTCCAAAGTTTCTTCTACCTCAGCTTCCTCAATTTTAGAAATTGCGGCAATCTCATCCCGCTCATCAAGCCGAATTAGCTTGACCCCTTGTGTAGCCCGCCCCGATTCTTTAATAGCCGCAATGCTCGTTCTAAGAGTAATTCCTGATTTACAAGTAATTAGCAAGTCTTCTGTTGATTTTACATCAAGTATCCCGATCAACTTTCCGGTCTTTTCCGTCACGTTGATCGTCTTCACTCCTTTCCCGCCCCGGTTGGTCACTCTGTATTCATCTACTGCCGTTCTTTTTCCAAATCCTTTTTCACTCACCACAAGGACGGTTTTCTCTTCGTCTCCTGCCTGTACGCAAATCATCCCAATCACTTCGTCTTCTTCTGTGTCGAGCGAAATGGCAGTCACTCCAATGGCGCCCCGGCCTGTTGGTCGAACCTTTATTTCCGGGAAACGAATGGCTCTTCCTGATTTTATGGCCATCAGTATTTCGCTGCTGCCATCAGTCATCCGCGCCTCTAGGAGCTGGTCGCCTTCTACAATTGTAATCGCATTAACGCCGGTTTGGCGCGGCCGGCTAAAGTCTTCCAGCAATGTCTTCTTAATAATGCCTTTTCTCGTACACAGAACAATGTAATTCTCTTTCACAAAGTCTTTATCGTCAATGTTTTTTACATCAATAATCGCTCTTACCTTGTCGTCGGGGGGTATTTGTATGAGGTTTTGAATGGCACGGCCTTTTCCCGATTTTTCGCCTTCCGGAATTTCGTAAACCTTCAGCCAGTAACAGCGCCCTTTCTCCGTAAAAAACAAAAGCGTGTTATGCGTGGATGCCACAAAAAGATGCTCTACATAGTCTTCCTGACGCGTCTTACTGCCTATTGCCCCACGGCCGCCACGACGCTGCTGACGATACTCGGTTGCGGAAGTTCTTTTAATATAACCTAAATGTGAGATAGTGATTACAACATCTTCTTTTTCAATCAGATCCTCAATTCTCATCTCATCGGCCAAATATTGAATTTCGCTTTTCCGCTCGTCACCAAATTTCGTCTTTACTTCCAGCAATTCCGTTTTAATGAGCTCATATCTCAATGCTTCACTGCCCAACAACGCCTCCAAGCGTTCAATGGTTTGCATAATTTGATCGTACTCCTCCTTAATCTTCTCGCGCTCCATTCCGGTAAGGCGCTGTAACCTTAATTCCAAAATGGCTTTTGCCTGTAACTCGTCGAGTCCCCAGCCTGCATTTATTAAATTATCCTTCGCTATTTCCGGTGTGGAGGAACTGCGAATTAACCGAATCACCTCATCCAGATGATCTAATGCTATTAAATATCCGTTTAAGATGTGGGCTCTTTCGCGCGCCTTTTTCAGCTCAAACTCCGCACGGCGAATCACTACCTCCATCCTGAACTCGATAAACTCCGAAATGAGGTCTTTCAGGTTCATAATTCGCGGGCGGCCTTTGCTTAATGCCACGTTATTGATACCGTAACTCGACTGCAGTTCCGTATACTTAAATAATTGATTGATAACTACATTTGCAACGGCATCACGTTTTAAATCAATTACAATCCGCGTTCCCTCACGCTTGTTCGACTCGTTATTTACGTGAGCAATGCCTTCGATGATTTTATTGTTTACGAGCTGGCCAATTTTATCTGTAAGTGAGTCGCGGTTGACCTGATAAGGCACTTCTGTAATAATAATTTGTTCTCGACCGCTTGCTTTTGTGTGAACGGTACATTTGCCTCTCAGCACTACCCTTCCTCTTCCGGTAAGAAAAGCCTGTTTCACGCCTTCCATCCCGAAAATAATTCCACCCGTCGGAAAATCGGGCGCTTTCACAAAGTTCATCAGCTCCTCTATCGTAATTTCTTTATTGTCGATATAGGCAATACAGCCATCTACCGCCTCGGAAAGGTTGTGCGGCATCATGTTGGTGGCCATACCTACCGCAATACCACTGCTGCCATTGATAAGCAACTGCGGAATGCGCGAAGGAAGTACAGTGGGCTCCCGAAGTGAATCATCGAAATTAAACTGAAAATCAACCGTTTCCTTTTCAATGTCGCTCAGCATAGCCTCGGCAAGCTTTTGTAAACGCGCTTCTGTATAACGCATGGCTGCCGGTGGATCGCCATCCTGATTTCCAAAGTTACCCTGCCCGTCTACAAGTGTGTATCGCATCGTCCAGTCCTGCGCCATACGCACTAAAGTGTCGTAGATGGCATAATCGCCGTGCGGGTGGTACTTACCCATCACCTCACCCACTATACGTGCCGATTTTTTATAAGGTTTGTTGCTGTTGTTGCCCAGTTCGTTCATAGCAAACAGAACACGGCGGTGAACGGGCTTAAATCCGTCTCTAACATCGGGCAGCGCACGTCCTACAATCACCGACATCGAATAGTCGATATAGGAACTTTTCATCTGCTCTTCAATGTTCACCTTTATTATCCGGTCGTTATCTTCCGTTTGCTGAGGTATTATGTTTTCGTCCATATTTTTTTGTCCGTTTAGGTTGGGACGGGGATTAGCGTTTTAAGAAAAAAATAGTGGGCAAATTTAATTTATTTATAGTGAACCGCCTGCTTTTTTCTGAACAATAATTGGTAAAGAAAAGGAAAAGAAAATCAGCCGAATGGCGGCCCAAACTATTCCATTCGCAACGTCTTTTGGTGTCCCGAATTTTTATCGCAAACAGCTGTGCTTCCCTCCCTCCTTCCTTGTTGCTGTGCCGCCCCCCTAAACAATCTGGATTTTTATTCTTTTTGCGCGTCAAGCTTGCAATTGTGATACTACGATTGCAGATACGATATTTTGGGCGTACCGCCGGCCGCAGCTTTCCGTTGCAAGTCCTCGCCCAATGCTTGGGCTGCGGGCAACGGTATGACTGGTTGATGAAGAGAGAAGATGACGCGCGACGATGCGGAAGAACGAAAGGCAGAGTTCGTTATATCCGAATCATACTTCGCCGATGATGCAAGATAGGCAGCAATCATTCCTGAAATTATCCGGCTTTTTTGCAGTTCAAGTCATTGCCATGACAAAGCTCGTATGCCCAAGGCGGATGCGAAACATGCGCTTTTTCAATGATTGAGGTTTGGATGTCGTAAATCCAAAAACTCTTTGTCGCTTCATCAGGCATTATATAGCCATAAGGAGCGCAGTTAAAAGATGCAAGCGCGTTTCGCTTCGTTCGGAATCGATTTTCGGAATTCCTTTTCTCCCCTATCTTTAAATCAAAATCATCCGCTTGCAAAAGCTCCGCTTCATAAAAGATATAAATGCGCCGGCGTGGTGCGTATATGAAACCATGCTGGGGCTAAACGACAAAAGTACCTACGAGTATTGGGCACGTACGTTTCATCCTACTTCTACCTTTGCGGGCGGTTGGAAAAAAGGCGATAAAATACTGTTTGCCGGAATAGACGAAAACGGGAAAAAAAGCGGAATGGTATGTGAGGTTGCTGACAATATTGCGGGACGCTTCGTTTCTATTCGACCGTACGGCCTACTCGATGGCGAAGTCGAAATTACATTGGGAGCGTTGGCAGGCAGTTGGACCGGCGGGCGTGAGAACTACAGCTTTGCCGGGCAGAACGGCACCACAACCCTAACCGTTGAGATTGACGTTCCGGACGATTATGTTGAGTATTTTAATGAGACCTTATCCGAAAGCGCTCGATAAACTTAAAGAAATTGCAGAGCGATTAATGAAACGATAAACGATTGCCATGGAGCCGTTTTGGATTATTAGTTCGTTGTTACTTTTTTCGGTTTTTTGTTTTGCGGTGTCGTCTTATTTGCGGCCGAGAAGCAGAATGATTACAGAAAATACAAGCGATGTACAATCGGAGGATGATGCTTTTGTGCTGTACCGAAACTGGTGTAAACAGCGCTCTGAAGCACCGATGCCAATTGAGTCGTTTCGTAGCTTAGCCGATGAAAACGGACGGGTTAGTCTTGCCCGCCTGATGAACTTGCACAGAGAGTTTAACCCGATGGCTTTAGAGGACAAGGAGGCCGACGACCGCGAAACAATGTCCGGCCCTCCGGATGACCGTTTAAAGAAAAGGGAAGCACAAATTAAGCGCGACAAAGAATTTTTGACCTCAGCGACTGCCGGTTACCTTACCGATTCAACAATTGCCGGAACACTGATTGGCGGCAGCTTTTTAGGTGGCTTAGTTGGTAGCTGGCTGAAAAAGAAGAAGAAGAAGAAATAAAACATACGCCCTTTGGCTGCCTTTAGCAAATGAAAGGGAATCAGTTTTTAACGCCGTGCCATTTGATGATCTGAACTTGTTGCGGTTTGTATTAAAACTTTCAGCCGGGTTAATACAAAAACTAACACTATCGGTAGCAAACATTAGAGGCCTTCCATCGATGATGATTTACTTTGGCCGGAAACGCGTTGCTGCCCGTACCAACCATTTCGTTTAGTCATTTCCGAAAACAAAAAGTCGTTTAACAATCAAAAGTAAAACAAGGCGCTTTCCCACTGCATCACAGCACACGTGTGCCGAGCGCCTTGTTGAAAATTGAGGCCGGAGAAAGTTATACCACTTCTGCGGCCGGCTCTTTTGTGAAGAGCACAATTTCCGACGCCTCAATTTCTGTGATGTACTTTTTGATGCCTGCCTTGTCGGTATAGCTGCGGGTGATGAGCTTGCCTTCAATCAGCACCTCCACTCCTTTCCGCAGAATTTTTTCGGCAACGCCGGCGGTTTTGCCCCAGGCGATGATGTTATGCCACTGCGTTTCTTTTACCTTTTCACCTTTGTTGTTGGTATAAATTTCATTGGTGGCGATGGAAAATTTGGCGAGCTTTTTATCGCCGTCGAATGTTTTGATTTCCGGATCCTGACCTAAGTTTCCGATTAGCTGTACTTTGTTTTTTACGTTCATAACCTAAGTTTTAAAAATGAATAATATGCAATTGCAGCTCAAAGATGAGGTTGCAGAAACACCTTAGTCGGTTGTTAGTCGACTATATCCGGATATAAACGTTTTAAGCGTTTAAAAATGGTTAAATGATTTGGGAATGAAGGAGATGCGTAAATTTGGGAGTTGGTGGCAACCCTAAACGAACGACTGTAGAAACTTTGAGCAATATGACAATAACCATAATTTTAAGACAAGATGAGCAACAA
>JBDHYF010000020.1:0-16607 GCA_039811185.1 Chitinophagaceae bacterium
TGGGGCAGCACTTTGTTCTTGTTCGACACAATCGGACTTGGTTTATTTACTATTGTTGGAATAACAAAAAGCATTGACGCAGGACTTCCTTTTTGGGCTTGTATAATAATGGGCACAATTACAGTTTCTGTTGGTGGTGTAATTAGAGATGTTAGACCAAACGGAAGCATTTGTTACTTTGATGAAACAAGATTTAAAGATTTTAGCATACGAAATCGAAAAACTATATTTTAAATAAACCATCTTTCAATGTTAAATAATGCTTAGAAAATTTGAAATAAGAAATGGAGTAGTCGAAAAGCTCATTTATTCAATGCTTATTGTGCTAAAAGGGCTTGGACAAATAATGCTCCAGGAAAATGCCGTTACAGGATTACTTTTTCTCATTGGCATTTTCTATGGTTCATTTATAATGGGTGCTGCTGCGCTTTTAGCAGTAGTGTGTGGAACTACTACTGCCTTACTGCTGAAATATGAAAAATCAGAAATTGACAAAGGACTTTACGGTTTTAGTGCGGCATTGGTTGGTGTTGCAGCCATACTATTTCTAAAACCAGTTTTGATAAGTTGGATTATTATTATTATTGGCTCAGCGTTAGCAACTGTGTTGCAGCACCTTTTTATAAAACGAAAAATACCTGCTTTCACACTGCCTTTTGTTTTGGTAACTTGGATTATCCTTTTATTTGCCAATAATTATTTCACAAGTATCATTTCAGAACTACCCGTGGCAACTGCCTCTGCTAACAATAATTTTACTTTTGTTTTCAAGGGCTATGGACAAGTAATTTTTCAAGGTAGTTTAGTTTCTGGAATGCTCTTTTTCATCGCAGTATTTATTAGTTCGCCAATTTCTGCATTATATGGACTTGCTGGAGCAATGCTATCCGCTGTTATTGCATTCAACCTCTCTGCGCCTGCCAGCGATATAAGCCTTGGACTATTTAGTTATAATGCTGTATTGTGCGCTATTGTGTTTGCAGACAACCAAATTAAAGACGGATTTTGGGTTTTAATTGCCGTGTTACTTTCGCTTGCCATTAGCTTCTTAATGTTGAAGTTTAACATTACCCAACTTACGTTTCCTTTTGTTTTGGCATCTTGCATTACTCTCTTATTTAGGAAATACCTCGGTAAATCAATACAAAAAGAAACAATTAACCAAAATACTCAACATTGACAATTAAAACTACCGCTAACATCGGTTTGGCACAAGTGGGGCTTTGGTGCTAAATTTGAACATTGGGAATTCTAATCAACTTTTGTACTAACATAAACATTTGTACTTCTAATTCTCGCTCCTTCGCAAAGCCGCAAACCGTTGTGCGAAATATTGGCAGACAACCTTAAACTGACAAAGAGCAATACACCTGACGCTTTTTAATAAAAACTTGGTGTTTGTCAGGTAAAATTTGACAGCACCAGCTAATTGCATACTATTTGTTAACGGACTTCAAATGGCAATTTACCTATAGGCTAAACTGTGACACATGAAAGTTGCATTCCTGCAACTGTTATTTATTCACTTTTAAACATGTTATAAAATGAAAAAAACAATTTTATTACCGCTAATAAGCGCAATATCACTGCTTTTTGTTTTTGTAGCTTGTAAAAAGGAAAGTCCAATTGCAACACCTGCTAGTTCTCAATCTAACTCTTTAATGCTTCAAAGCACAGCAAATCGTTCGTCTTTGCCTTTTGAACTGGAAGCCTTATTTGCAGACGAAGGGGTAAACTACAATTCCTTAAGTCTTGATTCAGTTGCTGCCATTCATAATCAGGCAATGGAATATGTTGTAGATAAAATAGTAGAGGATGAAATTTGCGCATAAGACAATGAAGAGTTTAGGAGCAGATTAGCATCTTATCTAGAAGGGTTTTTAACCACCAAGAGATTAAGTGCACAGATTAAAATAAATTCAATTGAAGACGCAAAGGGTTATGATGATATGGATTTTTGTTCAACTGGTTTTGAATCATCGTCAGAAGCGACAGAGCTAACTTGTGAAGTTCAAAACGCTTTTAATGATTTTTCAACTGATAAAATATCCGCATCGGAATTTTCTGAACGCATTAATAGCGTCATTAGTAATGCTAACAATTTAGGAGATTTAGATGAAAAAAGGGTTGTGCAGGTAACTGCCACTATTTGCAGAAGCTCAGTTTTCTTTTGGAAAGATAACTTGTCTAGGCTTCGGGAAAAACTTATGAGCCATTGCGGTACTGGTTTCTCAGGACTTGCACAGCGAAATAACATACCTTGGGGTGGTGTTGCATATGCTGATGCTTCCGGTGCAATTACATGGGGACGAGTTGGCTTTTTCGCAGCCGGCGGACCTGCGGGTGCAGTAGCGTGCGGCTTAGCAGGAGCAGCAGGACATTCCCTATTAAGATTAGTCTGCTTTGGAATTTTTGGAAGCTAAAAACCTATGACCATGAAATCATTTAACGAATTTTATATAAGCTCAGAAAGAATTTTTTGGACAGTAAATTTTGCGTTCGCCATAATGATTGTATTGCTTATTGGTTTTACTTTCAATTTTGGCATAAACGAAATATTCATTCAATTAGGAATAGCCATCGCTATGACCTTCCTTCTGGTTTGGATTTTAGGAGGCTATAAAAAAATTAAATCCAACTATTTGGCAAGAAAGGCTAATAAAAAATAGCTGCTAAACTAAATGACAGAGGAAGAATATTAATCCTCTGTCATTCTTTTATGACAGAATTCGCACAACAAGGGGTTTGGCAAAATGTGGGCTGAGGGAACTTTTTCTTTCAACTGCAAATTTCCAATTTAGCTTTTGTTCCGGCTGACCGAACGCTATTAAACATTAAATCATAATTTCAGCAATGAACAGATATCAACTTCAGTACGCTAGGCAGACGGAACGCAGATGTCCCGCACTTCGCAAACACTCGAATGTTGTAGGCAATAGTTGGTTTTGACGATAGCTCCGTCTACGGATTTTTTCGGACGGTAGGACTGGAGTTCTCACTTGCCGCTTGTCGGCAATGTTAAATGGACACACCCGAAACTTCAAAGAACTATATTTGACAGATGACTAAAAATTTTCCAGGCGAACAATGGAAGACCGTTGAATTTGATTTTGAATTTACCAACGACTTTCGCCTTGAAGTTTCCAACTTCGGACGACTTCGGACTTTTAATAAAGTTTCTAACGGAAACATTATTAAAGGTTCGATGATTAATGGCTACCGTATTGTGCGACTAAAACTATACACACCCAGAGACGAAAGAACACAAGCCAAACTTGACAATTTACAGCAACAAGTCTTTGCACTTGCAAGGAAACTAAAGTCACAGGTGAAAAATGGGGAAAGCAAACACGTTATCAACGAAACAACCCTACTGCTGGATACGTTAAAAAAGAACGTTAGCAAGAAGTTTCAGAAGGACCTTAAAGAGCGGACAATAAATTATCATTCGCTCATTCATCGACTCGTCGCTTATTATTTTCTGCCCCCACCAACCTCAAAACAAACCGTTGTTGCACATCTTGACTATGACAAATTGAATAACAGAGTTTCAAACCTGAAATGGATGACACCAGAAGAAAATTATGAGCATCAAAAAGGTAGTCCGTATGTAATCAACGACAAACAGCACCGGCGACAAAGACAACAATCAAATCCAAATAGAGCAAAGCTTACTGTGACAAAAGTGATGCTTTTGAAAAAACTTCTGAATGAAGGCAAATCGGTAAAACAACTGGTAAAGATTTTCAAAGTATCAGACATGCAAATCATCAGAATAAAACGTGGTGAGAACTGGGCGAATGTTCCTGCATCAACCTAATGACAGAGAGAAGCACATGCCACCAACACGGTTTTGTGCAATAGCGACAGACGAAACGCAGCATCAGCAGTAGGTTCGCTACTCAAACATACGAACCAACGCTTTATAAATGCGAAGCATTCACAAACACCATAAAAAAGATACAAATGCCGTGCGTAAACCAAAAGAGCCACTTTTTTGCCAACACTCTGAATGTGTAAACAATAAATCAAAACTTTCTTTGAATTTTATTTGTCTTTCAAGCTTAAATCCGCAGCAGTATTTAGCCCATCAGAGTAACATAATCAAGACGTTCGTTTACCTTCACGCTACAAACACTTCACCCGTTAAATTCCCTAAGATAAGAAGGTTAAGAATGGATGCACCGGACAAAACTAACTTCGATGCCTTCGACGAAGAGTACCACGCATGGTATAATAAATTTGAAGAAAAAAATAGCTGAAAGGAAGGCGCATTTGTACGGTATATTGGAATTGATGAGAACAACGAAGTCAGTATTACCCATCGCCACTATTGTGGATTTCCCGCAGATCCACGGGGCCTGCTGACACTCAATAAAACTTACGAAGTGGAATACAGGTTGTTGGCTCGCTCGTGGCAATTGGTAAAATTGGTTGGATTCCCTTGCAATCTGGAATTTAGCCCTTCTATATTTAAAGTAATAGATAAAAATGCTGAAGGCAAACCACTTAAAGTGGGCGGGCGTTTGCGTTATATTGGTGTGGAAGACCGGGTTTTAAAGCCAGACAATACATATGTGGTTGAAGGACTGTTGATGCATTACGGCGGTTACGGTTCTGTAGGCGTTAAATTGCTTGGAACTGAAGGCATTTTTGAACGAAGTTTGTTTGAACGGGTTAGGGAATAAGCAGTAAAGTTTGTTGAAAAATTCAAACTCGTTTTCGAGTTTAACTGCAGTTTCTTGTTCGCTTTAGTGAGATTAAAAGGACGCTGATACAACAACCAGCGTTGCATCAGCAAGCATTCACTTACCGAAAATCCTATGTTTATAAAATGAATAAAGCGCTCTGGCATTTATACAAAGGTTCTGAACAAGGTAAGAACGTAATCGCCCGGTTTAGATCAGATATAAGCAACCCACATAACCTTGAATTTATTGCACAACGATTATACAGAACATATGTTGATTATTTAGGTGATACAGGAGGGGAGGAAGATTTTATTATGGCTTGCCACTTGGTTGCCGACGGAATTTTTGCCGATAGAATATTCGTCAATTCAGGAGAAAACGCTCCTGAGTACTTCAACAGATTAGTGGACCGGCTTGAACTATGTTTTTTTGACCGCGACAAAGATGAATTACCTGTTAGGGTTGGAAATGAAACACCGCTTCTTTCGCGGGGCGATTATAAAGCGCTGTGCTCGATCGTGGCAGAAATTTCCCTGGTGCTATATGCGTTCAAAGCGGGTGGACTTTTCTTTTTCCCAATCTTATTTAAGGAACAGTTCGACATCTTTATAAAGATACTGGATGTGCTAGGGATACCGATGCCGGCTTTGCCTGGAAAAGCAGACAAAAAAGGACGGCTCCTTATGTATAACGAGATTAACCGGAATATCGAAAGGTTTGCGTTAGAAAATGGTTTGTCTCCTGAAGAGACTTGCGCTTGCGTGTATGATTTTGCTTTGATGTTCTTGTGTGACTTATCGAATGATACAACACTTCCGGAACCAACGAACGTTTGGCTTACAGGCGGTAGTAAAAGCGATTATGAGTTGTTTTTAAAGAATCCCAAGGAGGCGCTACAATCAGTTTGGACGTGTAATGAACGAACGAAGCGTGGCGATATAATTGTTATGTATGTTCGAACTCCTTATAGTTGCATTCAATCAATTTGGCGGGCCGATATTGATGGCGTTTATACCCCATTCAATTACTATAATAGCCGAACAAGAGTTGTTCGTGGTATCGTTGTGCCTCATATCAACTTAAACGAGTTGAAATCTGATAGCTATTTTTCAAAATTTCCACTTACCAGAAAGAACTTTCAGGGAGTGAACGGTGTTCGTTTATCTGCAGTCGATTATGCCGAGCTACAACGATTATTTAGAAATAAAGGCTTTGATACTTCTGTATTACCACAGTTGTACATCCCTGATGTAGCGGCCGATTTGAGTGTAGAATCAGAAAAGGAGGTTGAAGATCTACTGCTCATACCGCTATTACGGAAACTTGGTTTTGCTGATGCTGATTGGACGCGGCAGCTGATACAAAAAGCAGGTCGGAAAGAAAAAGCAATTCCTGATTTTGTTTTTCTGCCAAAAGGCGAAACGTATTTCCAAAACGCACCATTAATAATAGAAGTAAAGTTTGATATGGGCTCTAACATTGAACGAACGCGTACATATAACCAGGCTTTGTCGTACGCTCGTCTGTTAAAATCGTCTTCGTTTGCGATTTGTGATAAGGACAGAATTATCGTGTATAAAGAGCGCAAGGGTACCTTTAATCGTTTTAACCCTAATTTTGAAAAACACTGGCAAAACCTAAATAATGCCGATACCTTCAGTGAATTAAAATCGCTCATTGGAAGGGACGCAATCAACTCATAGGCACAACGCCCGATTATTTTCTCCCGCTATGTTCCGGATTTTCTTTTTACAATTGAACGTAATCGCCCGGTTTAGATTGCAAACGCTTTCCTCAAACAACGCTTTTACCGCACTGCGCAAAAGGGCAAACAGATAAGAATAAAAACACGGTCATCACGCCAAAAGCCGCTCGCAATGCGGTTGACAGCGTAGATGAAACAATTTACAAATTCGGTTTACCTCAGTTTCAGTTAAGCCTAAGGCATTGGCTTAACTCCATAATCAATAATTTTGCGCGATGCAGGCAGTTATCGGAAACGACATAGAAAAAGCAGCGACTTATCTGAAAAATGATGCGTTGGTGGCAATACCAACCGAAACCGTTTACGGACTGGCAGGCAATGCCCTCTCTGCTACAGCAATTGCAAAAATATACGCTGCAAAAAACCGCCCTTCCTTTAACCCCCTTATCCTGCACTTACCTGCTGCGCACCACATAGAAAAGTACGCGCTTCTACCAACCGCTTTGCTGCCGTTAACTGCCGGCTTAATGCCCGGTGCTCTCACATTACTGCTGAAAAAAAAGCCACACGTTCCCGATATTCTAACTGCCGGCAGCGATAAAGTTGCAGTGCGCATACCCCGACACCCGCTTGCACTTCAACTGTTGCAACGACTGCCTTTTCCACTGGCAGCACCCAGCGCCAACCCTTCCGGCTACGTAAGCCCCACAACCGCGCAACACGTGCTCGAAGGACTCGGCAATCGCATTCCTTATATCCTCGACGGCGGCCCGGCCGAAGTGGGCGTCGAATCTACAATTATTGAATGGGAGCAGAACGCCATCCTCGTGCATCGTGTGGGCGGAATAGCCCTCGAAGAAATTCAAAACTACACCTCACTTCCACTAAAGTTTCCTGCTCATCACAACGGGAAGGTACAGACCTCAGGACAGCTAAAAAGCCACTATGCAACGCAAATTCCGTTGGTAGTCGGCAACCCAAACATCCTATCCCTCCGGCACACCCATAAAAAACTGGCGATCATCCGGTTAAAAAAAGGCAACCCTGTAAGCAACGGACAAGAATTTCCGCTCTCGCTCAACGGCAGTTTGGCCGAAGCCGCAGCTAATTTATTTGCCGTAATGCGTATCATCGACGCAGGCAAGTTCGATATGATCATCGCAGAACGTTTTCCCGACGAAGGACTCGGACGAGCTATCAACGATCGGCTTGATCGCGCTCAGGCAATTTGGAAGTAGCATCTACGTTAGCGTCGCTACCCAGGTTACTCAAAAAACGCCGCACGTCTTTAAAATTATTTAGATAGTAGGAGGCCGCAGAATTACTTCTGCCCACCTTAATGGAAATCGCATTGTCGGGAAGCGATTTAAAAATGTCTTCATCGGTGTGGTCGTCGCCCATGCCGAGAATAAAATCAAATTCCTGATTGTGCAGCCAGTCAAGCACCGCCTTGCCTTTGTTAATCTCTATATTTTTAATTTCAATCACCTTATTGCCCGGCAATATTTGAAGCCCTCGGTCGGTGGCCAGGTAACGCAGGTAATTCATTAGTTCGCCCGCCCTCAGTTCGCCCAATCCATTATCAGCCCTTCTAAAATGCCACACCAGCGAAAAGTCTTTTTCTTCGATAAAAGTTCCGGGTGTGCGTTCCGTAAACAACTCTAAAATGGGATAGATATCTTTTTTCCAGGCATCATTTAATCCGGATATGCTTTGCCAACCCGTCTCATGAAACTTGCGCCACGCGCCGTGCTCAGCAATTAAGTCGAGGTTAAATTCACCGAACCACTCGTTCAATGTGCGGTGATTCCTGCCGCTGATCACCACCACACGGTTAGCCGGATCGGAGCAAAGGTTTTGAATGATGGAGCGTAATTCTTCATCCGGCATTGCTTTTTCAATATGAGGATTGAAATCTACCAGCGTGCCATCATAGTCTAAGAACAACACGCGCTTTGCTGCTTTGCTGTATTTGTTGTGAATCAGCTTTTCCGTATCAATGCTGACGTGTTTTGTTTTTAGCGACTGTTGCAGTGCCTTCACCTCGGCTAACTTCTCCATGAAAATTTTTACCCAATGATTAATGTTGAATTTGTGTACAACAGCGCGCATGTTGCGCATACGCGATTCCTGCTCCGTTACCGGCATTTCAATGGCTTCTTTAATAGCGGAATATATTTCGCCTGTATCATTCGGATTCACAATCAGTGCGTCAGTAAGTTCTTTGGAGGCGCCGGCCATTTCGCTTAAAATAAGTACACCGGTATGTTGCGTCCGACAAGCCACATATTCCTTGCACACCAGGTTCATTCCGTCGCGCATGGGTGTAACCAGGCAAACGTCGGCACTGTGGTAAAGCGCAACAAGCATGTTGTGCGAGAACGAACGGTAATAATAGTGAATCGGCAGCCACGTCATGGTTCTGTATTGCGCATTAATTCTGCCTACAACCAAGTCAATTTCGTCGCGCAGTTCCTTGTACTTCTGCACGGTATCTCGCGAGGGTACAATCACCATATAAAGCGCCACTTTTTCAATGTACTCGGGCGAATTCTTTAAAAAACATTCAAATGCCTGTAGTCGCTGTAAAATCCCTTTGCTGTAGTCGAGCCGGTCAATGGAAAGAATAAGCTTCGTTCCTTCAAAAGTGCTTTTCAGGTTTTCTAAATTCTTTTTTGTTTCATCGTTAGCCAGCGCTTTTTCAAATAAATAGGGGTCAATGCCCATTGGAAAAGAATCTGCAACCACTGTTCGTGTACCGTATGTGAGTTCGTTGGAACTCGACCGCACAGGCAGCAGATGGGTTACGGCGCTAACAAAATGCCGTGTATCATTAAACGTATGAAAGCCTATCAGGTCAGCGCCCATCATGCCATCCAGTAACTGTTTCCTCCATGGAATTAATCGGAACAGTTCAAACGACGGATAGGGGATATGTTGAAAGAATCCAATCGTTGCATCCGGAAATGTACTTCTTATAAGCGAAGGAAGGAGCAGCAATTGGTAGTCGTGCACCCAAACAATATCGCCTTCTTTATAAACGGCCGCAACCGCTTCCCTGAACTTCTCGTTCACGGATACATAAGCATCATAATACTCCTGAGCATAACGGGCATAAGAGGGCATGTAGTGATATACCGGCCACAGTGTTTCATTGCTGAAGCCTTCGTAATAGTTGCGGATTTCTTCTTCAGATAAGAATACGGCGCGCAGGCCTTGTGCATGTAAGTGTTGCTGCATGCCCGGCTGATCTTGTTCATCAACAGTAGCACCGGGCCATCCAATCCAAATCGTTTCGGCTTTATCTCTTACCGAATTGAGGCCGGTGGCGAGCCCGCCTTCGCTGCGTGTATAGCTGTAAGTGTTTTCTTGTTTAGATATTTTTATCGGCAGCCTGTTAGATACAATAATAATTTTTGTCATGATAATGTATAGAGGGAAATCCGGAAGGATACAAAAATTATACCTTATGCAGTAAATTTTATTTTATAAAAAGATGAATGAAAATTTGGAGGGAATGGTATGCACTGTTATTTTTGCGCTCCCAATTCAGAAATGAATCAGGGATTCAGCGAGAAAACGGCCCGTTCGTCTATCGGCTAGGACATCTCCCTTTCACGGAGGAAAGACGGGTTCGATTCCCGTACGGGCTACAACAAAAAACCGGAAGTAATGTTCCGGTTTTTTTATGGCTACTCTTCACTCTTTTTCGTTTCGTTGGGATAGTCTTCTATCTTTCCACTTTCACGCAAATATTCCTCAGCCTTCTTCCCCAGATATCTTTTTTCAGGATTGCTTAGCTGCTGTGGCCACTGCTCTTCTTTCTTTTTATCATCTTTCTGTTGCATAGTTGTGTTTCCAATAAGAATTTCAATAACTGTTCCAGCAAGGGCTTCAAAGCTTTTTTAATACCTCATTGTGTATTTTTATAAAATAGCATAGCGGTAGATAAAGAGATTAGCTTAATTTTGCCACCCCGAATAAAATCAAACGGGATTTATTTTATGGAAGAAAACAATATTGTTAACCCAAACGCTGAAGGGCAAACGCAGGATACCGCAGAGGTTGAAAGCACAACAGCGACAACAAATGAAGTTGCCGACGTAAAAACATCCGCTCCGCAGGAACAAGTGGCAACCGCGCATGACGACTTCGATTGGACAATCGATAAAAGGAATGTGAGCCATTATTCTGCCGCTGAGCAGGAGAGCTACGACAAAGTGTACGATAAAACCTTCGTGCAAATTGAAGATGGCGAAATCATTAACGGTACCATCGTGGCAATGACGAAAACAGATGCAGTGATTAACATCGGTTTTAAAAGCGACGGCCTCGTATCGTTAAACGAATTCCGTGACATGCCCGGTACAAAAGTGGGCGATACGGTTGAAGTAATGGTGGTTGAAAAAGAAGACCGCGAAGGTAATCTCCACCTCAGCCGCAAATCTGCAAGAATTTTCCGCGCATGGGAAAGAATTGTGGAAGTACACAAAACCGGCGAAATTGTTACCGGAACAGTTACCAGCAAAACAAAAGGCGGATTAATTGTAGATGTGTTTGGAATGGAAACCTTCCTTCCGGGTTCGCAGATTGATGTGAAGCCGGTTACAGACTACGATCAGTTTGTTGGAAAAACAATGGAGTTTAAAGTGGTGAAGATTAATGAAGCCATTAAAAACGCCGTTGTTTCGCATAAAGCGCTTATTGAAAGCGATATTGAAGCACAGCGTGCTCAGATCATGAGCCAGCTCGAAAAAGGTCAGGTACTCGAAGGAACCGTGAAGAACATCACAGACTTCGGTGCGTTTATGGATCTTGGCGGCCTCGATGGCTTACTTTACATCACCGATATTTCATGGGGAAGAATTAACCATCCGTCAGAAGTGGTTAAACTCGATCAGAAACTTCAGGTGGTTGTATTGGATTTCGACGACGACAAAAAGCGCATCAGCCTTGGCTTGAAGCAGCTTAGCCCGCATCCATGGGATGTACTTGCCGAAAACATCCAGGAAGGTGCCATTGTAAAAGGAAGAGTTGTAAACATTGAAGATTATGGCGCATTCCTCGAAATTATGCCGGGTGTAGAAGGCCTCGTTCACGTAAGCGAAATTACCTGGGCAAACACACCAATTAACGCCAAAGAATTCTTTAAACTTGGCGATGAGCATGAAGCAAAAGTGGTAACGCTCGATAAAGAAGCGCGTAAAATGAGCCTCAGCATTAAACAAATGTCTGACGACCCCTGGAGCAATATCGACAATCGTTTCCCTGAAGGCAGCAAGCACAAAGGTTCTGTAAAAAACATTACTCCTTATGGTGTTTTTGTTGAGTTGGAAGCCGGAATTGGCGGTATGATCCACATCAGCGACCTAAGCTGGTTGAAGCGCTTTAACCATCCATCCGAATACGTGAAAGTGGGCGACGAAATTGACGTTGTTATTATGAACATCGACAAGGAAAACCGCAAACTTCAGTTAGGACATAAACAGTTGGAAGAAGATCCCTGGAACTCCCTTGAAGAAACTTTCGGTGTAGGAACCGTTCACGAAGGTACCGTTACGCGGAAAGATGATAAAGGCGCTACCGTTCAGCTTCCTTACGGACTGGAAGGGTTTGCACCTAACAGACATTTGCTTAAAGAAGACGGCAAAAGCATTGCTGCCGATGAAACAGCACAGTTTCAGGTGATAGAGTTCGACAGAAACGAAAAACGGATTGTTGTTTCTCACACCAAAATTTGGGAACAAGCCAAATACGACGAGAAAGAAGCTGCACGGAAAGAAGAAAGAGCCGACGCTGAAAAAACTCAGAAAGCGGTTAAGAGTCTTCAAAGCAAAGTGGAAAAACCAACACTTGGCGATTTAGGTGCGCTGGCCCAGATTAAAGAAAGACTGAAAAAAGAAGAAGGCGATACCAAGTAATTGAATCGCTTCTGATACCTGAAGAGCCCTTGCGTTTGCAGGGGCTCTTTTTATTGTTCACATGTGGGCAACAAAAGTCAGCGAATTTGAATCTAATCTCTACATTTAAACGCTCAAATTGCTGACTTCAAAACCTGTCTGATGAAAAATATTCTTTTGCTTGCAGTATCTACTTTCTTTTTTACTGCCGGCCTGTCGGCTCAGTCACTGTCCGGAATTTATACCATAGATAGTTCCTTGCCTGACAATTGGAGCGTCAACCAGAATTTTAAAACCCTGAAGCAGGCAATTGATACGCTGAATACTTATGGTATAAGCGGACCGGTTGATTTTAAACTGATGGCAGGTAAGGTGTATGATGAAGTATTACCGCGCATATCTCTGGCTTCAGGCACCAACAGTATTAGGTTTTCCAAAGATGGAGTGGGCGCGCTTCCCGTAATAAAGCGTTCGGATGTGGGCGGCGTGTTTACAACAGTGATGGGCGGATTTGGCGATGCGGTAATCAATGTGCATGGAACCGCTAACGTAAGCTTCGATTCGTTGCACATCATTGCCGATAATCCGGGGATAGAATATGGTATTTTCCTAACCAAAGACAGTGCGCATAAAAGAGGCGCTTACAACAATATAAAAGTTACATCGTGCAGGTTTGAAGCCACTGCGGCAAACGATAAATTCAGTTCTGCCATATTCGCATCGAACCACGGTCCCGATACACTTCCCGATAATAATATGGGGCTCACTTACTCTTTGGCTGCTGGCAGCTTTAACGGCGTGCAGATTTTGGGAAATGAAATCAAGGGATGGAACAACGCCATCTTTATGAAAGGGCACCACATATCCGGGATGTCGGCCGATGCCACGGTTAAAATCGAAAATAATAAGATTCCTGACTTTGGTAAAAGCGTTGGTGATGCGTCTGCCGCTGTTTATGTGGAGTATATTGCGTTCGTCGATATTCTCCAGAATTTGATTTTAAGTCCCGGTGGCGCTTCTGCCACCGCCGGCACCAACGTTACCGCTATTCAGATTGAGGGTCATCGGGGCGGCGCATTGAATATCACAGGAAATAAGATTACCTCACTTCTTGCTGCCGACGGCCCCAACTCATCCATAACCGGCATCAGTATCCGAAATCAGACATCTCCTGAATCTATCAGCATCGAAGGAAATCAAATCGTAAACATCGGATCAGCGGGCTCAACAACCGGTATTCATATCGATCAAAACTCCCTTGGCCCGGTCATCGTTTCCAAAAACCGGATTGGTGGTTTGTACTCTTCTGCCACGGCTGCTCCTGCCGCAGTAACCGGCCTGGCGGTTTACCGTATCGGCACGCTCACTGCTACCAACAACCTGATTGGGAACTTTGCCGCCCCGCTTTTAAACAATGCATTGGGAATGGCCGGGATGTATTTGGTTCCCGCTAACACAAACGCCAATCTGAATGTATACTTTAATACGATTGCGCTCAGCGATTCTACGAAAGCCGGCGATTTTGGCAGCGCGGCCTTGTATGTAAAAAGCAGTTCATCTATCTCCGATGCCAAGCTCGACCTCCGAAGTAATATCCTTGTTAACACCTCCGCCAGAGCAGGGTTAGGGTATACAGTTGCCTATCGCCGCAGTGCCCAAAACCTTGAAAATTATTCGGAAACTTCTGACAACAACATCTACTATGCCGGCCCGCCCACAAAAACCAATCTGATATTTTTCGACGGCCTGAATTTGCTCGAAAAGTTTTCTGCTTTCAGGAATTTTGTCGGTCAGCAGTCGAGCGTTCCGGGGGGCAGCGGCATGTCGCATCGCGATAATTTTTCAAAAAGCGAGAATCCTCCGTTCATCTCCTTTGCACCGAATGCGTCAGATTTTTTACACATTAAAACCAACGTGGCCACGTTTGTAAGCGGCGGTGGAACTTCTGTTGCAGGCGTCACAGTTGATGTAGATGGTCAGCCGCGTCTTTCGCCACCGGATGTGGGGGCCGACGAGTTTAACGGTTTATCAAAAAGCAGCGATATGGTTGTGACGGATTTTACGGGAGGTGTTTATAGTTCTATTTCGCCGGCCGCCCTCAGCGACACCATCGCTATTCATCTGGCACGTAAAATTTTAGGAAAAGGTATAACGCTTGTAAATTGTACTTCCGGCTTGCCCACAAATCACGATAAGCCTAAGTATACCGGTGTGCCCACTTCCGCCGGCTTTTTTGATAATGGATTAGGGGCTGTGGATATGGAATCGGGCATTGTGTTAACCAGCGGACGCGCTAAAACCATCCCTGGCAGCGCCGGCGTAAATGGCCCAAATACGTTGGCGCCTTCCACCAGTTTTGGAGGCCCTGGCGATCCAACACTCGACACTTATCTGAATCTCCTTCCAAATGGCTCCGGGAAAACCACAAAAGATGCCACTGTACTCGAGTTTTCGTTTGTTCCAGAGGGTGATGTGCTCGAGTTTAAGTATGTATTTACGTCGCAGGAATATCAAGCATTCACGTGCAGTAACTTTACCGACGTGTTTGCTTTCCTGCTTATTTCCGGAAAAGCGCCCGGAACCAATGCGGCCGACCCGGACTTACCCGCCCATCCGGTAGACCAGAACATTGCTAAAGTGCCTGGTGCCAATAACATCCCTGTTGCCATTAATTCTGTAAATCGTGGGAACGAGGTTAACGAGTTTTGTCCGGTGGGGTTTGTATTTCCGCAGTTTTATATCGACAATACGCCGTCAACCGGCATTCCGCCTACCTCTACAAGCTTAACGCATAAAGGTAAAACAGTCGTTTTGAAAGCTTATTATAAAGGATTAAAGCCCTGTTATAAATACAGAATAAAGATTGCCATTGCCGACGTTTCTGATGGAAGTTTGGATAGCGGGGTTTTTTTGGAGGCGAACAGCTTTTCTTCTCCGGAGTTTAATTTTCTTCCGGAAGATGGGTTTAGAACAACCAGGAAGCAGACAACTGCGGTTGAAGGTTGTAAAGATGCTAAAGTTAAAGTGCGCCTTGGCGGACCGGCGGTAGATACCACCATCCTGAAATTAAACTATTCCGGCACGGCAACAAAAAACATCGACTACGTTACCACAGGTCATATGCCGATGCCTGACAGCCTCATTTTCCTTCCCGGAGAAATTGAGCGCTCTGTTGAAATTATTCCCATTCTCGATGGAATTAGCGAAGGCAGCGAAACAGTGATAATTAAACCAAAATTCTCTGAATGCCGGAACAGCATTAAAACCACTGCTTGTTTGGCAGTGCTGCCCGATCCTTCCTACGATAGCATTGTGGTGGTAATTAAGGATACCATCCGTTTTCACCATCGTTTCGATACGGTAGATTGTACGCTTCCTGTGGTAATTACTGCAAAAGTTGATACGTTAACGCAGCAGTTTGGGTACGCCAGCAATTATACTTGGCACACCACGCCACCGCAAACCACACCGTCTATTACTGCCGATACCGGCATTTACATTGTCACCAATCATTTCCGCGTGCCGGCAGCCACTTACGAGGGCTGCTACAATATCGATACGTTTGTGGTGAAAGACGGCCGCCCCAAGCCAAAATTTACAATAGATAAAAAGCAATTCTGTATTGGGGATTCGGTTAAACTGAAATCGGATTTTATAGATACCGATTACTGGTATTGGGATTTTGGTAATGGAAAAAAAGATACGCTTCGTAATGACAGCAGTTTTTACAAAGTGTACGATACATCGGGGACGTTTGTAATAAGGCATAAAATTGAATCGAAACTGGCATGCGAAAGCAACGTCGATACGGATACAATTGTCGTTCTGGCGGCTCCGCATATCGGCTTTAGTTATTCGCGTGGCTGTCTTCCACCGAGTGGCAATGTACAGTTTACCGACACTTCTTCTATTCCTGATGGCGGTCTTCAGGCCATCAGCTCCTGGAGTTGGAATTTCGGTGATGCGGCGGCAACGCCCTCCAATCCCAATACGTCCACCCAGCAGAATCCTTCGCACGTATATCAGTATGGAGGTTATAAGTTGCAGTTGAAGGTTACTACGGATAAGGGTTGCAGCAGCGATTCTTCGTGGACGGATACTTTTAAAGTAACACCGGTTGTTACGCTAGATGCGCTTACGGCGGTATGTGTAAGCAGTGCTCCTTATTCCCTTGCTTCGAAAGCTTCGGTTACCAACGGTGTTCCGGGCACCGGTAAGTTTGCGGGCGCCGGTATGGATGCTGCGGGCATGTTTAGTCCTGCGGTTGCGGGCGTAGGTACGCACATCATCAGTTATATTTTTGAAAGCACG
>JBDHYF010000021.1:0-10946 GCA_039811185.1 Chitinophagaceae bacterium
CCGCTTACGAACATGAAATTGTCCTTTATTATTCATGGTGACAACATTTTTGTGTCAACCAATTTTAGGACGAGGCATACTTAACTACGAATAGAAAAAGGTTGCAGAAATGCAACCTTTTTTGTTGTCTGAAAGTTTAGATAAACTACGGATTAATGAGAATTGCTATGCTGAAAATCTATTTCAAAAATAGCCACGCGAACAACCTGAAAAGTGGGAAAAAGCCCAACGCATGCCGTGTTTATCATCGTCTTTATTTGCTTAGCGGGGTAATTGCGACCGAAGTTGCTGCCAACCGCCTGCATTATATACCCGCTCGAAGCCTTTCTTAATTAAAATATTTCTGGCGCGGCCGCTACGCATCCCCGAAGCGCAACAACATATTACAGGCCTGCTTTTGTCTTTCAATTTGCTTATGCCTTGTTCCAACTCATTCAGAGGAATATTCACAGAACCGGCTATGCTTCCACCCTTGTATTCCTCACGCGTTCTGACGTCGAGGATAATTGCGTTCGAATGATCAGTCAGTGATGCGTAATCAGGCACATCGGCGGAGCTAAAAAGCTTTTTAAAGAATGGTATCATGTCTATAAATTTAGGCGGTTAATGTTTGGTTGATTGCGCTGTTAAACACCATTTCATTATTATACTTTATCGTCCAGGTAACAGGAAGTGCTTTTTTTAGCATACTGCTCACGCCACAGTATTTTTCCTGCGATTCCGTTACCGCATTCACGGCAGCCTGCCTGTTTTCGTCAGGGCCGGTAAAAACATACTCCACATGAACAGCCACATACTCGATAGGCGCCCGTTTACTGATTTCCCCTTTTACACTGATGAATAAATCGTCCACCTCTTTTCCCGCTTTCCGCAAAAGAGAAGCAACATCCATCCCTGTGCATCCGGCAAGCGCAGTAAGCACAAACGGCTTTGGGATAGCACCCAGATTTTCGCCGCCGGCGCGCTCCGGCGCATCCATCACAATCGTATGTCCGTTTACCAGGGCATTAAACTGCATTTTGCCCATCCATTGCACATCTACTTCGTGTATCATAATTGTTGTTTAATTTCAATAAATCACAAACCTCAATAAAAACAAACACGAAAATTGTGACTAAAGTTACACTTCCATTCTGCGCAGTTTCCTCACTTGCAGGCGTGTTCGTAACATTTGCACTATAACAGCAGTGAGGATGAGCGAAAAGCCGGCGTAGAATCCTGGACTCAAATACTGATTTTCCCTGTAGATAACAAACGCCAGTATAATTCCATATACCGGTTCAAGATTCAGGGTTAAGTTTTGTGTAAAAACAGAAATATGCTTCAGCGCCTGAAGTGACAAATACATGGCGAGCACCGTGCAGAAAGCACTCAGCAACAGCAGCCATCCCCAGTCGGCCATTGTTGGAAACAGGTGTGTGTAGGGTAAATAGTAGAGGTAAAACGGCATACAAAGAGTAAGAACAATAAAGCCACCCGTCAACTCGTACGACATAAGTTGCTCAGTAGAATGCTTCTCAACAAATTTTTTGTTGAAAATGGAAAATAAAACGCTTAGCACCGTGGCAATGAGTCCGAGAATGATTCCGGTTTTATATCTTGGATCGAAATGAAAGATCAGGAAAATGCCTGCTACGCCCAAAAGACCGAGCATAATTTCGGCAAACCTCATTTTTGTTTTTAATAAGATTGGCTCAACAAACGAGGTAAACAAACCCGCCGCCGACAAGCAGGTGAGCGCAATAGAAACATTGCTGTATTTGATGCTTCCATAAAAGCATACCCAATGAAAGGCAATGAGCGTTCCGATGCCGTATAAAAGCCACTTTTCCCTTCGGGACACGGAATGTTTCGGAGAAGACGAAAATTTCCTGATTAAAAATAAAATGACCAAAGTGAGGAGAATTCTATACCAGACCAAAAGCCCTTCGTTTAAACTGATGAGCCGGCCGAGCACGCCGGTAAATCCCCATAAAAAAACAGAAACGTGCAGTTTTACCAATGCGGATTTCATCGGCTGCAATTACCAGTTTGTCATATGTTCTTTCACCACTCTTTCTGCATCGGCTGCCTTCTTCGACTGCCAGTCTTCATCGTACCCAACAAAAAAACTAATCCATAAGCTCCTTGCGAGCCGCATGAAAACCGGTTGGAGCACAATCAGCAGCACAGTGCCGGTTCCCAACCACCAGAATAAGCGATTATCATGAAGCCCAAATCCGATGGTAAAAAACCAGAGTACAAAAGTTGTGGCCAGAAACGCAATGCTCAACGCATAGCTTACATAGCCCGTACCATAGTAAAATCCAACTTCAATATCGGTGGGCTGACCGCAAACCTCGCAATGCGGATGCATCTTTAAATTGTTTTTAAAGTTGTACGGATTTTTGTAAATAAAAAGATCTCCGCGGCGACACCTCGGACATTTGTTTTTGATGACACTTGTTAGGAACGACGGTTTATTAGTATTGTGCATAATTGTATGAAGTGCAAAGCTAAAAAAAACCACCGCTCAGGGTGGTTTAGGTTTTCTTATAATTAAAGCGGACTATTCACCTGCCTCACGTTTGGCATCGGACTTCATTTTTTCGTTAGCTGTAATTAAAAACTCTACACGACGGTTTTGGCTTCTTCCCTCCTCCGTATCGTTGGAATATTTTGGAGCAGTTTTCCCAAAACCCTTCGTTGTTATTCTCGAAGAACTGATTCCTTTCGATTTTAAATAATTCGCTACAGACGTTGCCCTTTTAACCGATAAGGTCATATTATAATCTTCCTTGCCAATGCTGTCGGTATGACCCTGCACTTCAATATTTGTATCGGGATATTTATTTAACACTTTCACTAAGTTGTCGAGTGTGTTTTGGGCGGCGGCGTTCACATTGGACTGATCGAACCCAAAAAGCACAGCGCTCGAAAATTCGATGACAATTCCTTCACCCACTCTTTCCACTTTTGCGTCCGGAACTTCGTTTTTCAGTTCTTCGGCTTGCTTATCCATTTTATGTCCGATGATTGCGCCCGTTGCGCCTCCTACCGTAGCACCAATAATGGCTCCCAGCGCCGTATTTCCGGCAACCTTACCAATTACGCCGCCTACAACCGCACCGCTGGCGCCTCCAATGGCTGCACCTTTTTGCGAATTGTTCATCGACTTACAAGCCGTTAACGACATAACAGCAATCGTTCCTAACAAAAAATAATTTCTCAGTGTCATAATCTTGATTTTTGTAATTCTCCACAAATAAGCGAAATATGTGCCGAACGGCTTCATTATCAACTCTAATTTAGCCCAATATTTAACGTTACACTAAAATTATTAGCAGTCGTACTGAAGTATTGCTGATGCCTTTTACTTTTGCAGAATGGCTGAACCTCACGCAGAAAACCACATTGAGATTATCGGGGCCCGCGAACATAATCTCAAAAACATTTCACTATCTCTACCCAAAAACAAGCTTGTTGTAATAACCGGTGTTAGCGGAAGCGGAAAATCTTCGCTCGCTTTTGATACACTTTTTAACGAAGGTCAAAGGCGATACATGGAAAGTTTCAGCGCCTATGCCCGACAGTTTATTGATAACATGCAGCGACCCGACGTGGATAAAATTTCAGGATTAAGTCCTGTGATTTCCATCGAACAAAAAACAACCAACAAAAACCCGCGTTCTACGGTTGGAACAGTGACTGAGGTGTACGACTTTATGCGCCTGTTATTTGCACGAGTTGGTGAGGCGTTTAGCTATAATACGGGCAAAAAAATGGTTAAGTTCAGTGAGGAAGAAATTGTAAATAACATTTTTACTGAATGTTACGGTAAGAAGGTTTCTTTACTTGCTCCGGTGGTAAGAGGCCGGAAAGGACACTATCGGGAATTGTTTGAAGAAATAAGAAAAAAAGGATTTTTAAAAGTAAGAATTGACGGCGACATAAAAGACCTGGTTCCTAAGATGCAGGTGGATCGCTATAAAACGCACGACATTGAAATTGTTGTTGACCGCCTTGAGGTAACCACCGAGTTGAAACACCGCTTAAATCAAAGCGTTGAACAGGCCATGCGGCTCGGAAAGGACCTCATGTTTGTGTTGCTTCAGGAAAACGAAAAGCTTCTTTCTTTTTCGCGCCGGCTAATGTGTTACGAAACGGGTGTCAGCTACGAAGAGCCATCTCCCAATTCTTTTTCATTTAATTCGCCTTACGGCGCTTGTCCGCAATGTAAAGGCCTTGGTGCTGTGTATGCCGTAAATATGGATGCGGTAATTCCGGATTTTTCCAAATCGGTAAAACAAGGCGGAATTGTGCCGCTTGGTGAGGAGCGACAAGCAGGCATTTATAAAGAAGTGGAGCGTGTTGCAAAAAAGTACAAAATTAAAACCGATAAACCCCTTTTGGAGCTTACTTCAGAACAGCTAAATGTTTTGTTGTTTGGAAGCGAGGAAGCCGAAAGTTTTGAGGTGGAGGACTATGCGGAAATACCCTCGGGAAACGTTTATGGCGGCGACTTTGAAGGTGTAGTAAATATGCTGAAGCGATGGTTTTCCGGAAACGGAAGTACCGAGAATATGCGGGAATGGACAGAAAGATTTATGCAGTTAAATAATTGTCCTTCGTGTAACGGTGCACGTCTAAAAAAGGAGAGTTTATGGTTTAAAATTGATGGAAAAAACATTGCTGAGTTGAGCGAACTGAACCTCGATGAATTAATGGATTGGTTTCGCAATCTGGAAGACCGTCTTTCGGCAAAACAAAATGTAATTGCCAAAGAAGTGCTGAAAGAAATACGCGACCGGCTTCAATTTTTGCTGAACGTCGGCCTGAACTACCTAAATTTGAATCGTCCGTCCAAAACACTTAGTGGCGGTGAAAGCCAGCGCATCCGTTTGGCCACACAAATTGGCTCGCAACTGCAAGGCATCACTTACATTCTCGACGAACCATCCATCGGCCTGCATCAGAGAGATAATCAACGACTGATAGCGGCGCTGCAAAATCTTCGCGATATCGGAAACAGTGTTCTTGTTGTTGAGCACGATAAAGACATTATGATGGCCGCCGACCATTTGATTGACATTGGGCCCAGAGCAGGCTTACACGGAGGAGAAATTGTTGCAGCCGGAACGCCGGAACGGGTTCTATCTTCTCAGTCGGAAACGGCCCAATATTTATCCGGGCAAAAAGAAATACCATTGCCTTCCGAGCGCAGAAAAGGCAACGGCAACTTTTTAAAGCTTAGCGGTGCTTCGGGAAACAATTTAAAAAATGTCAGCATCAAAATTCCGATGGCGAATCTGGTTGTTGTTACCGGAGTAAGTGGCAGTGGAAAGAGCACGCTCATCTACGAAACGCTCTACCCCATCCTATCGCAATATTGTTACAAAAGCAAACAAAACCCGATGCCTTACAAAAAATTTGAAGGGTTGGAGTTTATTGATAAGGTAATTGAAATTGATCAGTCGCCGATTGGTCGTACACCGCGCAGCAATCCGGCAACCTACTGCGGTTTTTTTACCGATATCCGTACTTTGTTCGCGGCCATTCCGGAAGCGAAAATCCGCGGCTATAATGCGGGAAGATTTTCGTTTAATGTTAAGGGTGGTCGCTGCGATGTGTGTGAAGGCGCCGGTATGCGTACCATAGAGATGAACTTTTTACCCGACGTTTATGTGCCGTGCGAAAAATGCCAGGGAAGGAGATACAACCGCGAAACGCTCGAAATCCGTTACAAGGGAAAATCGATTAGCGATGTTTTAAATATGACGGTTGATGAAGCCTGCGAGTTCTTTAATGCGGTGCCTTATATCTTTAGAAAAATACGGGTGCTCCAGGATGTTGGCCTTGGTTACATTACGTTGGGGCAGAGTGCTGTAACCCTCAGTGGCGGCGAGGCTCAGCGCGTAAAGCTCGCCACAGAACTTGCAAAAAAGGACACGGGAAAAACGTTTTATATTTTGGATGAGCCCACTACCGGCCTTCACTTTGAAGACATAAGGCATTTGTTGAACGTACTGAACAAACTGGTAGACCGTGGCAACACTGTGCTCGTTATCGAACATAATATGGATGTGATAAAGATGGCTGATTACCTCATCGACCTCGGCCCCGAAGGCGGCAAAGGCGGCGGAAAAATTTTGTTTGAAGGCACACCCGAACAAATGATACGGACAGCCAAAACCGAAACCGCAAAATATCTGAAACTCGAAATGAAAGGATAATCAGAGATGACAGCTTGCTTCTTTGCTAATCAAAAATCAGCGTTCTCTTATCTTTTTAAATTCCGATCCTGTTTTCCAAACCGGCCACGCGTTGCTATTTGCGAGCTTTCGGCCCAAGAGATATAGTAATTTTAAATCGTCGGCTGCGCCTTCGAGATTCCAACTGTCGTTGTATTCGTCGGACGGACGGTGGTAATGATTTTTTACGTAATCCTCTCCTTGCGATGCTTTGGCGGTGTTGAGGAGTTCGCGGCCGGAGCCCATATACAACGACGGCACACCCACTTTAGCAAAATTGAAATGGTCTGACCGATAGTAAGCGCCCGATGCGGGATTGGTTTCGAAGCCTACTCTGCGGTTTAACTCTTTTGCCGTTTCCTCCAGGTAATCTTCAAGGTCAGACTGACCTTTCCCTACTACCACAACATCTTTCGTTTTGCCTTTGTTATTCAGCACATCCATGTTGATGTTGGCAACCGTTTTCTTTAAAGGATAAACGGGATGATTTGCGTAGTAATTGGAACCCCAAAGTCCTTGTTCTTCGGCGGTTACTGCCAGAAAAACAATGGTTCGTTCCGGCTTTTGGGCCGCCTTCATAAACGCAGTTGCCAACTGCAAGAGGCCGGCCGTTCCGGTTGCATTGTCGAGCGCTCCGTTATAAATCGAGTCGCCCGTATCGTCCGGCTTTCCTACTCCTAAATGATCCCAATGCGCGCTATAAATAATGTATTCATCCGGCTTTTTTGTGCCGGTAATTTTAGCAATTACGTTTTTGGATGTGTTATAAGTTGTTTTTACGCTCATACTTGTCGTCAACTTCGTTTTAAGTTCAACTCCGCTGAAACCCTTTACCGCCGCTTGTTTCAGTACAGACGAACTATACCCTGCCCAACTCAACAATTTTTCTGCTGCTGCTTCCGACAGCCATCCCACCACATCGCAATAGCTGTTCAATTTCGTATCGAGCCGTAAACGCGAACCGTTCCAGTTGTTTTGCACCACGCTAAACGGATAGCTCGCAGCTTGAGTGTTGTGAATTACCAAACAGCCCTTTGCTCCCTGGCGTGCCGCTTCTTCAAACTTATAAGTCCATCGTCCGTAATAAGTCATCGTGTCTCCTTTAAACAACGAGCTATCTATTCCATAGCCCGGATCGTTAACGAGCACCATCACAATCTTCCCTTTCACATCTATACCTGCATAATCATTCCAATTATATTCCGGAGCAACAACGCCATATCCGGCAAAGACCAGCTCGGCATCTTTCAAACGAATTACCGGATCCGTTTTTTCCGTCCATATCACATAATCATCAAATCCTTTCAGATCTGCTTCACCGGCCGGCGATTTTACCCTCATGGTTGGTGCTGCAACCGTTGCTATTTCCACCATTGGCACCTCTTGGAAATAGCTCGCTCCGTTTCCCGGCTCTGCGCCAATTTCCCTAAAACGTTGAGCTAAAAACGCAGTTGTTTTTACTTCTCCTTCCGTAAACGGCTTACGTCCGAGGAAGGAATCCGACGCCAAAATTTTGATGTCGCCTGCCAAAACTTTTTCATCCAATAATTCTTGGCCAACATCACCATCAACCTTACTAAAAGTGTTGCAGGCGGCAAAAAACAGCAGTGCGCTAATAAAAACGGAAGCTTGTTTCATAACAAAAAATATCTGCGAAAAGATAGATATATTCAGCTAATGAATGAAACATCAGCCACTCTTAAATAATTGTTTTTACTAAAACATTGCTCTATTTTGAAAAAGATTTTTTCCTCACATTTAATTTTCGATTATGAAAACAGCCAATGGCTTTCAAACAATCTTTCTGGCAACGTTCTCGTGCTTTCTTTTTCTTTTTTCACTGCCTGCACGAGCGCAATCAAAAAACAATTTCAAGGTTCCTGTAGAGTATTACAAGCTATCCAATGGTTTAAAAGTGGTTCTTTCGGTTGATAACAGTTCACCTTCCGTTGGTATTGGCGTTTATTACAACATTGGTTTTAGAATAGAGCCGAAAAACCGAACGGGCTTTGCTCATTTGTTCGAGCACCTCATGTTTCAGGGATCGAAAAATTTAGGGAAGATGGAATTTATTAAGCTCGTACAACAAAATGGCGGTGTGTTAAATGGTTCCACAAGATTTGATTTTACCAACTACTTCGAGGTGGTGCCTTCCAATACATTAGAAACAATGCTTTGGGCAGAAGCCGACAGGATGCGCGGGCTGGACATCACGCAAGAAAATCTGACAAACCAACAAGGCGTAGTAAAAAATGAAGTGAAGGTGAATGTCCTCAACCAGCCATACGGCGGTTTTCCGTGGCTGGATATGCCTCAATACGCAAACAAAAATTGGTTTAACGCACATAATTTTTATGGCGATTTAAAAGATATTGATGCCGCCACTTTGGAGGATGCAAAAGATTTTTTTAACACCTAATATTCGCCAAACAATGCGGTTTTAGTTGTTACCGGCGATTTAGATATTGAACAAGCCAAGAAGTGGATAGAAAAGTATTTTGCCTCCATTCCGTCGTCGAAGCTTCCGGCGAAAGCTGATATTTCGGAACCGAAACAAAATGCAGAACAAAGATTTACGAAGAGTGACAGCCTTGCCAACAAGCCGGCGGTTGCAATTGCCTACAAAATGCCGGAAAGAAAAACAACCGACTATTATGCGATGGGATTAATTGACCAACTACTTGTACAAGGAAAAGACAGTAAGCTGCATCAATATCTTGTTCAACAAAAGGGCTATACATCCGGTGTAAGCGGCGGTATTAATTACCTCGGAAACATGTTTAATTATAACGGGCCGATGCTGTGGATGTGTGATTTTATTTACGATAAAACCACACCGGCCGATTCCGTACTCCACTATTTCGACAGAGCGGTTAAGGACATTTCTGCTATTACGGAAGAGGATTTGCAACTTGCCAAAACAAAAATGCTTTCCGATTTGTACGACATATTTGGCGGTTACTACGGTATTAACAGAATTGATTTGTTAGCCGTGTTTGCGTTGTTCGATGATGATCCGCATCAAATCAATCATCTCACCGAAAAGTTCAATTCGCTAACATTGAATCAGGTAAAAGAGGCGGCAAATAGAAATTTGGATAAAAGAAACAGAACCATTCTGTTCGTAAACCCGTTAGCGAAATAAATTATTAACCATCAAAAAAAATCAGCATGAAAAAGTGCATTATCATATTGTTTCTTTTTATCGGATTTCAGGTAAGTGCTCAGAAAGAAAATCCGCCGAAACCTGCTCCTGCAAAGGATTTCGTTCTGCCGCAGAAAAAAGAAAACCATCTATCGAACGGCATGAAAACGGTGATGGTATCTTATGGAAATATTCCGAAGGTGTATGTACGTTTAGTGATTAAAACGGGCAATGCGCATGAAGGAAAAGATCAGGTATGGCTGTCGGATGTGCTTGCAAAAATGATGGAGCAGGGAACCGCCCGGTTTACGGCCCGGGATTTGGCTACCAAGGCCGCCCGGATAGGCGGAAGTATTAATGTTAGCGCCGGCCCCTACGCGTTTACTATATCCGGCTCTGCACTGTCGCAATATGCATCCGAGTTAATCGACATGATTGCCGATGTTGCTTTAAATCCGAAACTTCCGGAAAAGGAATTAAGCCGCATTAAAGCAAGTTTAAAAAGAAATTTAGCGGTCGAAAAAACAAAGCCTACGTCTATTGCAACTGAGCATTTTGCCAAGCTTGTTTACGGAGAGCAAAGTCCGTATGGAAGATTTTATCCAACTGAAGCCATGTTGGAAAGCTATACCATTAAAGACGTAAAGGACTTTTATAATAACAACCTCGGGGCAAAGAGGGCGGTTCTGTATGTAGCGGGTATTTTTGATGAAGCTGCTGTTACAAGAACGATAAGCAATCAATTTAAAAGCTGGAAGGCCGGCAAAGAAGTAGAATATCCGGCCATTACAAAACCATATACTGCCGAAGAACTAATTGTAAACAGAAAGGATGCACCACAAACCACAATTATTATTGGAATGCCTGTGATGGATCCGAAAGATGCGGACTACACAGCGTTCACTATTGCCAACTCTTTGTTAGGCGGGTCGTTCGGCAGCCGTATTACCGCCAACATCCGTGAGAACAAGGGTTACACTTATTCGCCCTTCAGCGAAGTTACAGTGGTGCCGGGTTCCGGTGTATGGGCGGAAGAAGCGGATGTTACCAGCGAGCATACGATTGCGGCTATTAAGGAAATAAAAAATGAAATCGAGCGCCTTGCATCGGAGCCGCCGTCTGCGGGCGAGCTGGAAGGCATTCAAAAGTATGAAGCGGGCATTTTTGTATTACGTAACTCTTCACCAACCGGAATTATATCGCAGTTGAGCTTTATCGATATTTTTGGTTTGGATGAAAGTTATCTCACAGAAAGAATTAAGAACATTTATGCAGTGAGCCCCGCACAAGTAAGTCAGTTGGTAAGCAAGTATATTCAGCCGGATAAATTAACGGTGGTAATGGTTGGGGACGAAAAGTCCATAAAGGAGCAGAAAGCCCGATAGGACAAAAGTCCAACATCAATTTTACAACTTTACTGCAAAAGAATAAACAAGGCCTTTTTAAATCTCGTTTAAAAAGGCCTTTTCCTTTTTTACCTTCCCGACCGGAGGGCGGGATGCCTATTCAGTTGAGCTACGTTTCACCAATTCTGAAATCCTTACTTTACTTCGCCATTTCTTCAACTGCTG
>JBDHYF010000022.1:0-3782 GCA_039811185.1 Chitinophagaceae bacterium
GCCCCCCAAAGGCAAAAAAGATACAGCGGAAAACGCGATTGCAAAAGCTGAACAGAGAAACAAACCCTCACAGCCCCCAAAAAACAGATAACTGAAAAATATTGCTTACTATTGGCAATACATTCAGTTCCGCATGAAGCGCTTCTTCCCCCTGATCCTGACCGTGCTTTGCCACACCGTTTATTCGCAGCCGATACCCGACTCGTTCCTGACAACCGGGATACAACTCATTAACGAAGGGCATTTTGAAAAAGCCGTTGACGTACTTACGAAGCGTGTGGATTATGCAAAGCAAAACAGGCAGTCCGAACTGCTCATCAGCCTGTACACCAACCTCGGAAATGCCCATTCCCAAATGAGCCATGTAATGCCCGCCGTAAAGTATTACCAGCTCGCTATCGATGAAGCAGAAGCCGGCCAAAACGAACGAAAAGTGGCCGCTATTATGGTGAACCTTGGTGCTTTATTTTCGGAGCAAAAACATTTTGATGATGCATTAAAATTGTTTTCGAAAGCAGAAAAGGTTGCACTCCACATTAACGATACCATGCTGCTTGCCGACATTGCCAACAACCGCGGCGTAATATATGAGCAACAGGAACGGTACGATAAGGCCCTCGCTAACTACCACACTGCCTTACAGTATTACGAATTGCTGAGGCTGCCTTACAACATGGCACTTGCTTACAACAATATTGCAATCGTTTACAAGTTTTTAAAGAATTACCCCGAGGCTGTCCGCTACTACTCCGCTTCGCTGGAAAAAGCCGGCGAACTGAAGGACGAGTTTATGCTTTCCGTAAGCGAAAACAATCTCGCAAATATTTATTACGAACAAAAGAATTATCAGAAGGCGGTTGAGTTACATACCCGCAGCCTCAACAGGGCGCGGGCCATCAGTGCGCAGAATGTTGTAGTGGCAGCACTGGAAAGCCTTGCAGACGATTATGCAGCCTTAAAAAACTACAAGGCCGCGCACTTTTATCAGAAGCAGTTTCAAAAATTAAACGACAGTCTTTTTAATGCCGCACGCTCACAGCAACTAACAGAGCTGCAAACCCGGTACGAAACCACAAAAAAGGAAAAGGAAATTTCCGACCTAAAACAAAAAGAACAAATTTATCAGCTGAAAATTGAACGGCAGCAACTCAGTATCGTTGCCATTATTTTCTTAACGGTTCTGGTGCTTTTTTCTGCTTATCTTTTTTACAGTCGCAAGCTGCTTAAAACCAAGCAGGCAAAAGAAAAAGCCATTTTGGATGCGGAGTATAACGAACGTATGCGCATAGCACGAGATGTGCACGACGACCTCGGCTCGGGGCTTACCCATATTAAAATAATGGCGGAGGCTGTGAGCGCAAAACCTGTGTACGACGCCGGAGTTGTGAAAGATCTCCGGCACATTTCCGCCACCGCAAAAGCGTTGATAGAAAATATGCGCGACATGATTTGGGTATTAAATCCGCAGAATACCACGCTCGATCATTTGTTTGCCCACATGCGCGAACACTGTAGCAACTATTTGGAAGAAAACCATGTAGGATACCGCTTACAACTTCCTGAAAACTTCATCGATCAAAAAATTTCGCGCGAAGTACAGCGAAACTTGTTTTTATGTGTAAAGGAAAGTCTTCATAACTGCATCAAGCACGCGGACGCCTCCTTCATCACCATATCGGCAACACTAAAAAATCAAAGTTTGCTGATCGAAATTTCCGACAATGGCAAAGGCTGTTCCGACACAGGAAATACAAAAGGAAACGGTATCTGGAATATGAACCATCGAATGGTTTCTATTGATGGCGGCTTTTCTATACAGTCTGCTTCCGGCGGCTGTACCGTTCGTTTACATGCGCCTCTTTCGAAGACGAATGGCGGATTTATAAAAACAAAGGCGAGTTACTTCAACTTTCGTAAAAAGCTTTTTCGGCGCCGGCAGGCGTAACCCTGTTTGCTGTTATTTTTGCGGCTTTATGAAGCAAAAACCCATTCACCCGGCGCTGCAACATTTTCTGGATGGCGAGATGATTTTAATGGATAAGCCCTTAAGGTGGACCTCGTTCGATGCAGTTAAAAAAGTAAGAATTCTTACCGGCGTTTCTAAAGTGGGGCATGCAGGCACGCTGGATCCGCTCGCTACGGGGCTGTTAATTATTTGTACCGGAAAGTTTACCAAGAGAATTAATGAGTACATGAAAATGGATAAAGAGTACACCGGCAGCATTACGCTGGGCGCTACCACGCCTACATTCGATTTGGAGTCGGCGCCGGAAAACTTTCTTTCTTATGATCGCATTACTACCAAACAAATAGAAGCAGCAACCTTGTCTTTTACCGGAGATATTTTGCAGGTTCCGCCACAGCATTCGGCGATAAAGAAAGATGGAAAACCGCTCTATCTCGCGGCGCGGAAGGGCGACCATACAACTGTGGAGCCGAGGCCGGTACGCATTGAAGCGTTCGAAATAACCGATGTGCAGTTGCCGCAAATTTGGTTTAGAGTGGTTTGCTCTACGGGCACTTACATCCGATCGCTGGCCAACGATTTTGGAAGTTTACTTGGCACGGGAGGCTATCTCAGCAGTTTGCGGCGTACCAAGATAGGTGCGTTCGATGTGAAGGACGCATGGGGCATTCCGGATTTTGAGCAACATATTTTGAGCAAGAAACAATAAGTATTTTTTGGGGCTGTCGCCTTTCGTCTCGCTGTTGTGCTTTTGTCGTCCGGCTGTCCATTCCAAATCCGCCGCAGGGTCTGCGCTGCAATGCCTTCAGCGGGTTTTCCATTTCCATCCGGCAGCCCATGAGCAGTTGGTTTTCTATTTAAATTATTTTCCGCGGGTTCAATCGTCAGGAATTTATTATAGCTTATCAGTCTGTTTTTAAAAGAGGGTGTGGAAGAATTTTCCATCAGGAATGTGTTGGTAGAAGGCGCTAAATCTTTTTTTTAATTAAAAATAAAAACATCGAAGAACCGATCAAGGTTAACAGTGCTTACGTTATCTTCGTTAAAGGTGGCGGGCTTACAACAGTACTCAATACTATGGGTGTAAGCAAGTTGCTAAAAGTGATGGCGGGCGACAAGTTTACCGCTTCTGTTTATGCCATGCAAAGAACAAATCAATTGTCTCCTCCGCCAACCACCATTCCCAATTTGGAAACGCTGATAGCTAATTTGTTTTCCTCGGGTGTGCTAACTTCAGGCTTAAAAGATATGTCAGGCGCTGTAATGGAGCAAGGCCTGCAGTTACCCGCGATACTGGAATTTTTAAACACACAGGATAACTTCAATTATAGTGGTAACGCCTATTTAAACTGGATACTGCTGGATGAGGAGCAGTTAAAGTTGGTGAGCAATAATTCTAATTTTACAGGTCTTGGCACGTCCACCACCGGCTCAAAGCAACTGCTAACAAGCAATGAAATTACCGTTGAAAGAAACGGTTATCTTTTGGTATATGTAAGCAACAGCAGCTTGTATATGGACGCATATTTTGATGACCTGCACATAGAACATAAACGAGGCCCAGTGCTGGAAGAAACGCATTATTATCCGTTTGGGCTTACAATGGAGGGCGTCTGCAGTAAGGCAGCCACCTCATTAGAAAACCAATACAAATACAACGGCAAGGAAGAGCAGGCTAAGGAGTTTAGTGATGGCTTTGGTTTGGAATGGCTGGATTATGGAGCACGCATGTACGACAAGCAGACAGGAAGGTTTTTTAGTGTGGATCCACTGGCTGCCCTTTCTACCCGTTGGAGTAGCTATTCCTATGGCTACA